>CAWCHF010000012.1:0-159693 GCA_963795265.1 uncultured Actinomycetota bacterium
CCGGCCGCCGTGGCTTCGTCGAGGGCGGCCCGGTCGAAGATGGCGTAGGCGACGTCGCCTCGCTCTTGAATGAGCCCGTCCATGATTCCGTACGGTGCGGTCTCGTCGCAGAAACGCCGGCCCTTACGGTCGACGAGGACCAGCCACCCCGGCAGGTAGGCCTCATAGATTTTCGCGAAGTCCGCGTGCAGCAGCCGCAGCCCCCGATCGAACCCCGCTACCTGCGCGCCAACCTGGACGGCGAGGTCGAGATGGTCGCCGCGGGCCGCCTTCCGCCCCGATGTACCACGCCCATCCGGTGTCCGTCGCCGACGGGAAATACCGGGCTAGCTTCTCGGGATTGCTGCCGAAGCCGCCCGTCGCCACCACGACGGCGCCGGCGGTCAACGTGTCCTCACCGACGCCGGCACCCACGACGGCGCCGTCCTGCGTGAGCAGGCGGCCGACCCGCCGTCCGAGCGCGATCTCGACTCCGGCGGCGCGGCAGCGGCTGGCGAGCACGTCTACCACGGCCTGGCCTCGCCCAATCGGGCAGTGGACGCGCGGCAGCGGCTCGTCACCGCCGAATACCAGCTGGTCGTAGTACTGCACCCCGAGATCGCCAAGCCATTCCACCGTCGGACCCGCCAGTTCGGCCAGCCGCCGGACCACGGCCGAGTCGACCTTCCACTGGTTGAGCTGCATGTAGTCGTGAAACAGCGCCCCAGCGTCATCCTCGATGCCCAACGCGCGCTGATAGCGCGTACCAGCGCCCATCATCAGCCCGCCGGACAGCCGCGACGAGCCCCCCACCAGCCCCTCGGACTCAGCAATCAACACGTTTTGCGCGCCGCTTTCCCGCGCGGATAGCGCCGCGGCCAGACCCGCCGCGCCAGATCCCACCACCAGGACATCGACGTCCCGCTCATAACGCATCGGTACGTGCTCCTCTCGGGTCGGCCGTCGGAGGGCGGACGCCCGTTTTACAACATTTGTTGTACTACAGCTGTTGTACATTAGCGGTATGGTGGATGTCAATGCCCAGATACGTTGACCACGACGCCCGGCGCAGGCACATCGCCGCCACCGCCGCCGAGCTCGTCGGAACGCGCGGCCTGGAGGCGCTGACCTTCCGGAATGTGGCCGAGGCCGCGGGATCGAGTACCACCGTCCTCACGCATTACTTCGCCGACAAGCGCGACCTGCTGCAGTTCACCTTCGAAGCCGTCGCGGAGCGGTCGGGCGCCCGGTTCGACGAGGCACGGCGGCACGGCGGCGGCCTGCGCGAGTGCCTGGAGGCACTGCTTCCGCTCGACCCCGAGCGCCAGACCGAGTGGCGCCTGCTGACGTGCTACTGGGGCATGGCAGTGAGCGATCCGGACCTGGCCAAGGCCCAAGCACAGCACGTCCGCTCGGCGCAGCGCCGGATCGAGTCGCTGCTGAGGACAGCACTGTTCGCAGGCAGCGGGCGCCGAGCTCGAAGTCGTGGCACGACGGCTGGTCACCCTGGTGCACGGGCTCGGAGCGCACAGCGCGCTCGATCCGGGCCACTCGTCGCCGGCGGACCAACGGCGGGTCCTAGCGGCCGAGCTGAGCTCGCTGGGTGGCCTGGACCGCAACAGCTCGTGATGCCGTCCGGACCGGAACACCACGGCCCGTTCGGAAGACATAGATTTTTCCGAACGAACCGTGGTGCGACGATCAGTCCAACGGCGCCAGCAGGCCGAGGTCGCGCAGGCTCTCGGCAAACCTCAAGCGCGTTAAGTCGAGCGGTAGGCGGCCGGGGTACGGCTCCGTCACGAGGGCCGCGTGGCGCTGATGGTGGTACCGGCCCGGCCGGCCAGGATGTCGGCGGCATCGGTCAGCGCGCCGATCGCGGCCGACTGGCCGGACGCCCTGACGAAGCGGATGCACGCTTCGACCTTGGGTCCCATCGACCCGGCCGGGAACGTCATGGCCGACAGCGCGTCGGCGTCGACGGCCTGGATGGGCCGCGCGTCCGGCGTGCCGTAACCGCGGATGATGGCCGGCACATCGGTGAGCACGAGCAGGTGATCGGCTTTCAGCGTGATCGCCAGCTCGGCCGCGGTCAGGTCCTTGTCGACCACAGCTTCCACGCCGGTCAGCTCGCCGGCGTCCGATCTGACCACCGGTACGCCGCCGCCTCCACCCGCAGACCACGAGCGCGCCGGAGTCGGCCAGGCCGCGCACGGTCTCGATCTCCACCAGGCCCAGTGGCCTGGGCGCCCCGCTCATTTTCATTTCCGCCGCGCGGATTGCCGTTCAGCGGCAACCCGGCTGATGTTTTTGTACCTGTTTCGTGGAGTCAAGAGGACCGGCAAGGCGTTTTGAATAATTTTGACTACAACATGCTCGCCCGTCTGCGGCCGCGAGCTACGGTTCCTCAAGCGGCTTCTGACGTACGACGGCAGAGCGCCGGGACCTCTTACTCTTGGTGGTCAAACAAAGCCTGCGATTATCCGCGACGGGCATTGTGCTGGGGCTGCTGGTCTCCATTTTTATGACTCGCGCGCTTTCGGCTCTGCTTTACGATACCAGCAGATACGATGTTGAAACCTTTCTCGCCGTTCCTTCGCTGCTGGCCTTGGTTGCCTTCGCAGCGAGCCTGTTACCGGCGTGGCGCGCGGCACGCATGGATCCTTCTATCGCTTTGAAGATAGAGCATTAGAATCATTGAGTTATCGGCGATATCTCAATTAGTTCCTAAACTTCAATTCCATGCTCGCAGCGACCCTCTTCGTCCATTAAAGTTTTACTTGAACTCCGGTTCGTGTGCCACAGGCCCTTGGCAGACGGCGGCTCCGCAGCCAGTCTGCGCAAATTGCTGGAGAAAAACCCGTAGTTCATCACGCACGCGCCGGAAGATTGCTAACCGATACTCTTCCGAGCCTTCCGATGTCGGCGGAGGATCTTCAAAGCTCTGGTGAATGCGCGTTGCTCCTCCGGCAAAAAACGGACAACTTTCCTTGGCATTGTCGCAAACGGTGATGACAAAATCGAACTTCTGGTTCACAAACTCATCGACATGCTTCGAACGATGGCCGCTGATATCAATGCCGAGTTCACGCATCACAGTGATCGCTTCCGCGCGCACTACGCCCGGCTTGGTGCCCGCGCTTTCTACGTCGAATTTGCCACCCGCGTCATGGCGTAGAAGCCCTTCCGCGATTTGACTGCGGGCCGAGTTGCCAGTGCACAAAATTAGCACACGTTTTTTCATGCGCTACTCTCCAGCGGAGGAGGAAACCAGTGCCGCGTGCGGTTACAGGACGAGCAGACCGACAGCATCACCGGCACTTCGATGAGGACGCCGACAACGGTGGCCAGGGCGGCTCCCGAGGCGGGCCCGAACAGGGCGATCGCGGTAGCTACGGCGAGTTCGAAGAAGTTACTGGCTCCAATCAACGCACCCGGCGCTGCCACGGAATATTCCACCTTCAGCCACTTCATAAGCATGTAGGTAATCGGAAAGAACTGGCCTGCCAGGCTCACCCCGGAGGCGGACCTGGCGGCGAGGATCCGGCGCGGCACCGAGCTAGCCGACCTCCGCTACTTCGCCGGCGACCCGACCGGTGCGCGGCGGGAACTCGAAGGACTAGTGACGGCACTTCCGGCCGGCGAGGGCCGGGCCGAAGTACTCCTTGAGCTAGGCAGCATGCGCTGGATTCAGGGTGAGGCCGAGGCTGGCCGGGAGCTGATGATCCAGGCACTCGGCGAAGCGGAGACATCAGGACTGCGCGCCCGGATACACGTGCGGATAGCGTCTGGAGCAGACGACGCGGACCTCACCGTCGAACACGGCGAGGCTGCCCTGAAACTGCTCGATCCGCAGCACGACCCGCAGCTTTACTCCTATGCCCTGCATGCCGTCGCGCTGTTCAAGCTCTACGCCGGTCGTGGCGCCGACCACGCGGCGATCGAGACAGGCATGCAGCTTCAGCACGAGGCCTTCGGATGGGACGTGAGCCCGGTCCCGGCCTTCTGGGCCAGGAACTTCGATGACTTCGCTACCGCCAGGCAACGCTTCGAGGAGCTGATCAGGAGTTTCCGCGAGCACGGCGATGAGGCACAAGTCTGTGCTGCGCTCGCTCATCTCGCCGGCGTCGAGTGCATGACCGGGCACATGGACCGGGCTCGCGGGCTGGTAGCCGAAGCGCTGGACCTGGCCGGCCAGACCGAGCAGGACGCCTATCGCGACATGGCGCTTTGCGCCAAGGGTCAGGTGTACGCGCAGGCGGGCGACCCTGGTGCGCTGGCCGAGGCGCAGGCGGCAGCAGGGGAGCTACTTGGTCATCTGGAGATTCATCCCGACCATGTGCTCGAGGGGATGGCCAGGACCGTCCTGGGGCAGGCGGCCCTCACCGCCGGAGATCTGGCGGGTGCCGACCGCGAGCTGTCCCGCGCCGAAGAGATCCAGGAGCTCGTGCACAACCGTGAGCCGGCCAACCAGCGGTTCCAGGCCGATCACGTCGAAGCGCTCATCGGACTCGGCGAGATCGACCGCGCCGAACTTCTGGTACAGCGACTGGAAGCGCGTGCGATCGCTCTGCCCCGGCCCTGGATCCTCGCGGTCTCCGCCCGATGCCGCGGACTCCTGAACGCCGCGGCAGGCGGCCTGGACGCCGCGCTTGCCGACTATCAGCGTGCGCTCGATGCGCACGAGAACCTCGACATGCCAGCTGAGCTAGGGCGGACGCTGCTCGCACTGGGTCGGCTGCATAGGCGCAGGAACCAGCGGCAGCAGGCACAGGAGTGCCTGGAGCGGGCGGTCGCCGTGCTCGGCTCGGCAGGTGCGCTCGGCTGGGCCGCCGTGGCGCGCGATGAGCTTGGCCGGGCCGCGGGTCGCCGGGGCAGGCCTGACCAGCTCACCGCGACCGAGCGGACGATCTGCGATCTTGCCGTCGCCGGGCTGCGCAACCACGAGATTGCCGCCCAGCTGTTCCTGTCCACCAAGACCGTCGAAGCCAACTTGTCTCGTGGCTACCGCAAGCTCGGCGTGCGCTCGCGCACAGAACTCGCTGCCGCCATGGCCAGGGCGGCCCAGTAAGCGCACGAACGCCCGCGCTCAGTAGTCACGGCCGCCGCCGTCATGGCGGGGAAAGCTTGATCGCGACCGCGGTACCCGGGCTGAGCAGGTGCGGCTCGCCCCGGATGAGGATCTCGAGCGGAGCGCCCTCGTCCATCAGGTAGCGTTCCTCGTCGCCGCTGAGCTGCACACGGATCTGCCGGTCGCAGAACCGCAGCGAGAACGCGAGTTCCTTCCAGGCGGGCGGCAGCCTCGGCTCGAAGGACAGCTGTCCGTCGAAGTCGCGTACGCCGCCGAAGCCGAAGACCAGTGATGACCACACGCCAGCGGCGGAGGCGATGTGGACTCCGTCCGAGGCGTTCCCGGCGACGTTGGCAAGGTCCATCAGCAGCGCGTACTCGAAGTACTCCAGCGGCCTTGCGATTCTTGCCTATCTCGGCGGCGATGATGCTCTGCACGCAGGCCGACAAGGACGAGTCGCCCGTGGTGATCGGGTCGTAGTACTCGAAGTTGCGGCGTTTCTGCTCTGCTGAGAACTCGTTGCCGAGCAGGAACATCGCCAGCACGATGTCAGACTGCTTGAGTACCTGGTGCCGGTAGATCACCAGTGGGTGGTAGTGCAGCAGCAGCGGGAACTTCTCCCGCGGCGTCGCGCCGAGGTCCCACGCCTCCCGGTTCAGGAATGTGTCGTCTTGCGGGTGGATGCCGCGCGGCTCGTCGAACGGCACGTGCATGGCGGCCGCCGCGCGCTCCCAGGACTCGGTCTCACCGGGCTCGAGCCTGACCTGGTGGACGAGTGCGGCATAGTCCGCGGGCCGCTCGTCGCGCAGCCGCCGGACCGTGGCCGCGGCGAAGGTCAGGTTCTGCCGGGCCATCAGGTTGGTATAGGTGTTGTCGTTGACCACCGTGGTGTACTCGTCCGGGCCAGTGACGCCGTGGATGTGAAACTGCCCGTCGTTGCCGTAGAACCCGAGGTCCTCCCACAGGCGGGCGGTCTCGACCAGGATCTGCGCGCCGATGTCAGCGAGCACGCGCCCGGTTCCTTCCACCTGGGCATAGCGCATGATCGCGTGGGCGATATCGGCGTTGATGTGATACTGGGCCGTGCCCTGCTGGAAGTTCGACGAGGCTTCCTCGCCGTTGATGGTGCGCCACGGGAACAGGGCGCCGCGCTGCGACATCTCCGTCGCCCGCTCGCGCGCGCGCCCGAGCATGCTGTGCCGGAACCGCAGCAGATTACGGGCAATCCTGGGCTGGGTGTAGGTCAGGAACGGCAGGACGAATATCTCGGTGTCCCAGAAATAGTGGCCTTCATAGGCCTGCCCGGTAAGCCCTTTAGCCGGAATGCCCGCTCCTTCGGCGCGCCAGGAGGCCTGCGCGACCTGGAACAGGTTCCACCGGACCGCCTGCTGGTGCCGCTCGGGGTTTTTCCGGGTTTGCAGCCGGACATCGGCACGGTCCCAGAACCGGTCGAGATTCTCGCGCTGGGCCGCGGCGATCTGGTCGAATCCGGCGCCGACAGTGCGGTCCAGCGTGCGAGCGCACCGATCAGTGAGCTCGGGCACCGGTACGGTGCGCGAGGCCTGGTACGTCGCAAACTTCGTTATCCGGATCGGGACATAGGGCAGCGCATCGACGGTGACGACGAGCTGGCTTGAGTCCTGGTCAGCCGAGCCCGTGACATGATGCGCGCACGCCGTGTCGATCACGTGGTCGACGCCGACGCCCAGCGTCATCTTGCTGCCGGTGGTCTGGTAGCCAAGCAGGAGCCGCCCGTTGGCACTTTCGGCAACCTGTGCGTTCAGCACCCGCCGGGGCAGCATGGTGGCCAGCCGGGGATCGACCGGATGGGTCTGGTGCATCGACGCCGACAAGTGAACGTCCTGCCGGTTAAGCACCATGGAGGAGATCGCGATGGGTGCCGCGCTATCGAGCATCGTGACCTCGTAGGTCATGGCGACCACGTGTCGGTACTCGAGCGATACGATCCGGCACGAGCGGACCCGGACTTGCTTCCCGGCGGCGGTGGCCCACACTAATTCGCGAGTCAGCGTTCCTGCCTGCAAGTCCAGCACGCGCTCATAATCATGAACCTGCGCGGTCGGCAGGAACAGCGGCTCGTCATCGACATAGAGCTTGAAGATGGTCACGTCGGGCGCGTTCACGATCGTCTGGCCGGTTCGCGCAAGCGCGGGCGCCCCCTCCGCGTGGACGATCGGCCAGGTCTCATGGAGCCCGTTGATGAACGTGCCGGGGGACAGCGCGGGGCGGCCTTCCTCGAAGCTGCCGCGGATGCCGACGAATCCGTTGCCCAGCGAGAAGACCGTCTCTGTCCGATCGGCAAACTCGTCGGAGTACCGCGCCTCTATGAGGCGCCATTCGTCAGGCGGGAACAGATGCTCCGGTGGCAGGACAATCTCGCGCTTGAGCATGAATCGACCATAAGCCCGCGCGCCCGAAACGGACAGGCGGCGCTCATCGCCAGTAACCACCGCCATCCGGCCGGAGCTGGGACGTCACATCATCAGCAGCCCGCCAGTGACCGGGACCAGCGCACCGGTGACGTAGCGTGCTTCGTCGGACACCAGGTACCGGACGGCCGCCGCGACATCCGACGGCATTCCGATGGAACCCATCGGGATGGTCTCGGTTACGGCCTGAATGATCTTGTCAGGCAGCGCCGCGACCATGTCGGTCATGATGGCGCCCGGCAGCACGCAGTTGACGGTTACGCCCTTGCCGGCTGTCTCCAGCGCGAGGGTCTTGGTCAGCCCGAAAGGCCGGCCTTGGCGGCTGCGTAGTTGGACTGACCGATCCGGCCAGTCTGGCCAACGAAGGAGCTGATGTTCACGATGCGGCCCGAGCCCCGCTCGATGAAGTGCTCGAGGACTGCCTTGGACATGAAGAAGGGGCCAGAGAGGTTCGTCCGGATTACCTGCTCCCATTGCAGCATGCTCATTTTCAGCGCGGTGCGGTCGTGCACGACCCCGGCGTTGTTGACGAGGTAGTCGATTCGGCCGTACTGGCGCAGCACCTCGTCGACTACGCGCTGGCAGTCGCCGGGGTTGCCGACGTCTGCCTGATGCAGTGAGACGGTCAGGCCCGCATCGGCGGCTTCCTTGGCGAAGGACTCGGCAGCATCGGTGTTGCGGTTATAGACGGCGGCAACGCGGGTGCCATCGTCGGCGAGCCGTCTCGAGATTGCGGCGCCGATTCCCCTGGTTCCGCCGGTCACCAGCGCTACGCGGTCTTGTGAGTCGTTCATGGGGGTCCTCCGATTCGGGGTGCAGCGGTCACTGGAATATGTAGCGACCGGGCGCGGCGTCTCCTGCGGGGTGCTGGCTGCTGCCGATGCGCTCGGGTGCGGGCTTGATCTCTCCGGACCGATCGGCCAGCCACGCTGGCCCAGTGGTCCCACCACGACCCTTCGAAGCGCTTGGCCCCGGTCAGCCAGGCTTCCGCGTCCGCTGGTGACTCCGGATTGACGAAGTATCCCAGACGCGGGTGATTGGGGTCGGCCACGACGGTCTGGATGTGGCCACTCGAGCACATGACGAACTGTGAGTTGCCGGACACCATCTGCGTGGTCCGGTAGCAGCCCTGCCACGGCGTGATGTGATCGGTACGCCCGCCGACAACGTAGGTATCGCAGCTGATGCGCGAGATGTCGACCGGCGTTCCGAGCACTGTCAGCCCGCCGGGCCTGGTCAGCTGATTGCCGGCCACGATATCGAGGACTTGATGGTGGAAACGGGCTGGCAGCCTGGTGGTGTCCGCGTTCCAGGCCAGGATGTCGAACGCCGGCGGCTGGCGGCCTTGCAGGTAGTTATTGACCCAGTAGTTCCAGACCAGGTCATTCGGGCGCAGCCAGGAGAAGATCTCCGCCATCTGCCAGCCTTCCAGGATTCCCGCCCGGGCAGATGCCTGCTTCGCCAGCGCGATGGTGGCCGGGGTGGCGAACAGCATCATCTGCGCGTCGACATCGCAGTCCAGCAGCGTCACGCCCGCGGTGGCCGAGTACACCCGGTTGTCATCCTGAGACGCGAGCAGCGCCGCGACGATCGCGACCATCATGCCGCCGAGGCACCCGCCCATGAGATTGACGTCCGGCGAGCCGGTGACCTCGCGGACGACGTCGATGACGTCCAGGGTTTCCTGGGCGTAGGTGTCGAAGCCCCAGTCACGCTGCGCAGCGGTCGGGTTTCGCCAGCTGATGGCGAAGACCTGGAATCCCTGCTTGAGCAAGTGCTCGCACATGCTGCGGCCGGGTGCCAGATCGAGCGCGTAATACTTGTTGACCTGCGGCGGCACAATGAGCAGCGGCCGCTCGTAAACCGTCGCGCGCTGCGGCGCGTACTGGATCAGCTCGCAGACCTCGCTGCGATAGATGACGTTGCCGGGTGTGCAGGCGAGATCGACGCCGACCTTGAACGCGGTGCGGTCTACCTGGGCGATCATGGCGTGGTTGTGGCGAATGTCGGCAACGAGATTGCTGACCCCGCTCTTCAGGCTGCCGCCTCTGGTGTCTACAGCACGCCTGAGCGCTTCGGGGTTTGTCAGGATGGAGTTCGTCGGTGCGAGCGCGTCACGTGCGAGGCCGACCGCAAAGCGGGCCCGGTCGGCAGCGCGGCCCTCAAGTCCGAGTCCGCCCACGAGGTCGTCTGCGCGCGCACCCAGGTACAAGTAGGTCTGCATGAGTGTCCGGTAGAACCGGCTGGAGTCCCAGGTCGGATCCCTGAAGCGCTTGTCTGACTTAGCCGGCTTGACCTCGGAACTGCCCAGGCTGATACGCGCGAGATCACTGACCGTGCCCGGCAACGCCTGCATCAGGGCCTGCGGTTCGCGCAGCAGGCGCTGGCCGATAGTCAGAAACCCGCCGATTGCGGCACCGAGGCCGAATCCGACATGGCTGTCGCCAGCCGGGGATGCCCCTGCTCCGGTCACCGGCGAGGTGCCATTGGCCACCGCCCGACCGGACAGATCGCCCGCCGGGCGCGCTGGCGCGGGCCGCTGCCTGGCTGGCGGGCTGGCCGCCGGAGGCTTGCTCGCTGGCGTTCGGGTAGTGGTGCCAGCCAGTGACTTCGGGCGCGGCTTCCGGGTGGTTGCCGCTGCTGGCTTCCTGACTGGCGGGGGGGTCTCAGCAGTGCCGTTCGCGGCGGCTTTGCCGTTCGGGGCAGCTGTGCCGTTCGCGGCGGCCTTGCGGGTTTTGGCCGCCTGGCGGGCAGCGGGCCTGGCTTGGGCCGGTGCGGATGAGTTCTTGTCGGTGGAGTTCATCACGAGAGCCTTTCGATGATCATGGCCATGCCCTGGCCGCCGCCGACGCACATCGTTTCCAGCCCGATCGTCTCGTCGCGTGATCGAAGCCCGTTCAGGAGCGTGCTGAGAATGCGCACGCCGGTCATTCCGAACGGATGTCCGAGCGCGATCGCGCCGCCGAGTGGATTGAGTTTGTCGCCGAACGGCTCTATGCCGATGCCGATCGCCGAGGGGATGACTTGCGCTGCAAACGCCTCATTGATCTCGACGATGTCGACGTCACCGATGGTCATCGCGGCCCGGCCGAGCGCCTGACTGGTGGAGTCGATCGGGCCAAGACCCATCATCTCCGGCTGCAATGCGCTTACCCCGGTCGCTACGATCCGGGCCAGCGGACGGATGCCGAGCTGCTCGGCGCGGCTCGCCGACATGATGACCGTGGCTGCTGCACCGTCGTTGAGCGGGCACGAGTTGCCTGCTGTCACCCGGCCGTCCTTGCGGAACACCGGTCGTAGCTCGGCTAGCCGCTCCACTGTTGTGTCGGCCCGTGGGCCATCGTCGGCCGTCATGATCGTGCCATCGGGGAGCGGGACCGGAATGATCTCGGCCGCGAAGACGCCGTCTTTGCTGGCATGCACGGCTCTGCTCTGACTCTGGGCCGCGTACTGATCCATCGCCTGGCGGCTGACGCCGTGAGCGTCGGCGACTCTCTCGGCCGTCTCGCCCATGCTCATGTACGCGGCAGGCAGGCCCTCGCGATTGCCCTCGAACAGCCGCAAGTTCTGCGTCTCCTGCTGGTCGGCGAATACTCCGAGCGGGGAACGTGTACTGGATTCGACGCCTACGCAGACGAACGCATCACCTTCGCCTGCCTTGATCGCGTGGAAGGCCATCCGCACTGCCTGCAGCGATGATGCGCAGTATCGGTTGACGGTTGTGCCGGGCGCACCGAGGCCCGCCAGCAGGCTGATGATCCGCGCCATGTTGTGGGACTGTTCGCCGCCGGGCAGCGCGCAGCCGCAGATGACGTCGTCAATCTGGCTGTAGTCCAGTTGCGGGACCTGGCGCAGGACCTCGCTGACGATAAATGCGCCGAGGTCGTCCGGGCGCTGATTGATGAGCGAGCCCTTGACGGCGCGCCCGATTGGCGTCCGTCCGATGGCGGCTATGACGGCTTCTGGCATGACCTAACTCCCCGACTTCTCGGTTACGGAGGCTGACAGGGTCGGCGGCGTGTCCTCACTGGCAGGTTCTGCGCCCGCGGTGGCTTGGGTCGCGCGCGCTGAGAATCACGTCGATGGCGCCCTCGGTGTACTGAGCGCGCAGCAGCTTCTTGTCGTACTTGCCGACGCTGGTGCGGGGCACCTGGTCAATGAACGCCCACTTTTCCGGCAGCCACCAGCGGACAACCCGGCTGGCCAGATGGGCGCGCAGCTCCTCGGGATTGACGGACTCGCCCGGTGCCGGGCACACGCACGCCAGCGGTCGCTCGCCCCAGCGCTCGTCTGGCGTGGCTATCACGGCCACCTCGCGGACCGCCGGGTGCGAGACGATCGCATCCTCCAGCTCCAGCGAGGAGATCCACTCGCCGCCTGACTTGATGATGTCCTTCGCCCGGTCACTGATGGTGATGAAGCCATGCACATCCATCCGGCCGACATCGCCGGTCCGCAGCCAGCCGTCGTGGAACTTGGCGGGCGCCGGGTCGCGATAATAGGAAGCCGTCACCCACGGCCCGCGCACTTCGATTTCGCCGACCGACTGGCCGTCATTGGGCAGCACGGTGCCGTCCTCTGCGACGACCCGTGCCTCGACGCCGCCCAGGACGCGACCAGCCGTGGCCCGGTAACCGATGGCCTGTTCGGGCAAGCTGTGCTTTGGCGGGAATGCGAGCGCTGCCACCGGGCTGGTCTCCGTCAGACCCCAGCCCTGGACGACGCGCACCCCGAACCGCTGCTGGTAGGCCTCGATCAGGCTGCGGGGCACAGCCGCACCGCCGGCCATGATCATGCGTAGCGAGCTCAGGTCGACCTCGGCCGGGTCCAGGCCGAGCATGTCGTACCAGACGGTGGGCACTGCCGCTGCGAGCGTGGCCCGTTCCGTCCGGATCAGCTTTGCGAGCGGGCCAGCCTGAATGAACCGGCCCGGCATCAGCAGGTCGGCTCCCACCAGCCAGCCTGCGTAGGTCAGGCCCCACGCATTGCCGTGGAACATGGGCACGACTGGCAGCAGGCGATCCGCCTGGCTCATGCCGAGCGCCTCACCCGAGCACACACCGAGGGAATGCAGGAAGGTAGACCGGTGGCTGTACACGACGCCCTTCGGCAGATCGGTGGTGCCGCTGGTGTAGCACATGGCTGCCGCTGCGGATTCGTCGAGCTCCGGCCAGTTGTACGCCGGGCGCTCCGCAGCGAGTAGCTCCTCGTAGTCGATCGCGCCGGGCAGCAGCGAGCGGTCGCCCTCGCCGAACACGATCAGGTGCTTGATCGGCAGGTCACTCGACGATCGGTGCCAGCACGGACGCGAGGCTGGCGTCGACGAGCAGGACGGTGTCCTCGGCATGGCCGATGATGTAACGGATCTGCTCGGCGGAGAGGCGGATATTCACCGTGTGCATGACAGCGCCCATGCACGGCACCGCGAAATAGGCCTCCTGATGTTCCTGGTTGTTCCAGGCGAAGGTAGCGACCCGGTCGCCTGGGCCCGACGCCCAGGCGGCGCAGCGCAGCCGCGAACTGAGTCGCGCGGCCGGCCAGGTCGGTGAAACTGATCCGGCTGAGCCGATCCTCGTGATTGGTGACGACGAGGCTGTCGCCGTAGCACTCCTGGCCGTGACGGAAGATGTGGCTGATCGTGAGCGGGAAGTCCGACATCGTGCTGTGCATGGTTAGCTCCCTGCGACCTTGCGTGAACTGCCCTGCCCAGTGCGGCTCGCGCAGGTCGCGCTTGAGTACTTTGCCGGCGGCGGATTTGGGCAGCGGCTCGGTTCGGAGCTCGATCTGCCTGGGCACCTTGAAACCGGCTATGTGATTTCGGCAATGGCTGATGAGCTCGTCCGGCGTCACGCCCACCGTGGTGACCACTACTGCGAAGACCTTCTCGCCCCAGCGATCGTCCGGCACGCCGAAGACGGCGGCCTCGGCGACCGATGGGTGCGCGGCCAGCGCATTCTCGACTTCGGTGGAGTAGATGTTCTCGCCGCCGCTGACGATCATGTCCTTGGCCCGGTCTACGAGGAACAGGTTCGACTGCCGGTCCGATAGCCAAGATCGCCAGTGTGATACCAGCCGTTCGACAGCACCTCGCTGGTACCGGCCGGATTGTTCCAGTAGCCGGTCATCACGCTCGGGCTGCGGATGATGACCTCGCCCACCTCGGCAGGCCGGCAGCTCAGCCCCGTCCTTGTCGATTATCCGCAGGTCCACACCGATGGCCGGCTGGCCGCAGGAGCGGTCCAGGCTGGTCCCGATGATGCGCTCCTCATGCGGCAGCAACGTCGCGATCGGAGTTGTCTCGGTAGTTCCGTACACGTGCAGCAGCTCGGCACCGGGGAAAGCCTGGTGAACTCGCCTGAGCGTCTCCGCGGCGATCGGGGAGGCGCCGTGGCTCAGGTAGCGAAGGGACCCGACGTCTCGTGGTCGTTCTGACTGGGCCATGACCGTGGCTGCCAGCATGGTCGGCACGAGCAGGGTGTGCGTGATGGCCTCGCTCTCGATGAGGTCGAGTGCAAGGTCGGCGCTGAAGCTGGGCATCAGCACGTGGGTGCCGCCACCCCAGACCGTCGCGAGCATGGCGATCGTGCCGCCGGTGTGGAACATGGGCGAGGCGACTAGCCAGCGGGTTGTCGTCTCGAATCGCCAGGTAGCCATGAAATGCAAGCTGCTCGACACCAGGCTGCGGTGAGTGTGGACGGCGCCCTTCGCGGTGCCAGTCGTTCCCGATGTATAGAACAGGACCGCGATGTCGTCTTCGCTAGGCCCGTCGCCGAGCGGGCGCTCTGGCTGAGGCGGCGATCATCTCCTCGAACTCGCGAGCCAGGCTCAGGATTCGCGGGACCTGCGCTGCGCCCGGGTAATCTGCGTCGGTGAACACCACCGAAACGCCGGCGTCCGCGAGTATCGCGCGCATCTCAGCTGGCGCGAGCCGCGAGTTGACCGGTACCAGTACCAGCCCAGACGCCGGGACAGTGAGGTACAGCTCGAGGTAACGGTCGGAGTTGAGGCTGATGACGCCAACACGGTCGCCCTGCCGCAGTCCCAGCCGGTGCAGCCCGCCGGCGAGGTGGCGGCATCGCGCGGCGAGCTCGGCGTACTGCGGCGGCGGCCTTCGCAGACAATGGCGCATGCATCCGGGGCGATGCGTAATGCCCGGTCCAGCGGATTGACGAAGGTATACATGCTGCCTCCTAGAGCGAGGCGAGCCGCTCCGTCTGGCTGGCAGTGCAGCGCCGCTAAGTCTTCATGTTGCTTCTATCCTACTCTATAAACCGAACGTTCGGTAGATTATTGTGCAAAATATTTCTTGCATATGCTCGGTATAGCGAGCTGTGAAGGGTGAGAGCTCACCATCGCCAGCTGCCGAGCAGGCAGGTGTCCGCTGTCGGCAGCGTCATCTGGCCACGGGCGCGCCGTATATCCGGCGCGTGCAGGCCCGTATCGCCACACTCATGACCGGCAGCTGACGATCCGGGGCCTGCGCATTCACGCCCAGATCTGCGGCGAGGGCGAGCCGCTGCTGCTGTACTCCGGCATCTGGGGTGAGGTGCAGCTGTGGCAGTCACTGCTGCCGTACCTGCGCGGCTTCCAGTCCATAGCATTCGACCCGCCGGGCATCGGGCGCTCCCAGCTACCGTCCTTGCCGCTCAGCATGAGGGGCCTTGCCAGCTTCGGCACAGCCGTTCTGGACGAGCTGGGCATCGAGTCCGCGCATGTGCTCGGCGCGTCCTTCGGCGGTGCGGTTGCGCAGCAGATGGCGATGTCGCATCCGGCCCGGGTACGCCGCCTGGTTCTGGTCTCCACCTCTTTCGGGGGCTTCGCAGTGCCAGGCAACCTCGGCGCGTTCTGGCACTTCATGCAGCCGCGGAGCTATCATCCGGTCCGGCTGGAACAGGTCGCGGGGACCATGTTCGGCGGCCGGATGCGAACCGAGCCCGAGCTAGTCCGGTCGATGCACATCAAGCGTCCGACCAACATCGTGGCGGGCATGTACCGAATGGCGCCGCTTTTCGGCTGGACCAGCTTGCCCTGGTTGTGGATGGTCCGCCAGCCGACGCTGATCATGTGCGGTGACGACGATCCCGTGACACCGCGGATCAATCACCAGATCATCGCGAGCGTCATGCCGCACGCACAGCTGCACGTGGTCCAGGGCGGCGGTCACCTCGTCCTGGTAGACAGCCCGGCGGAGGTTGCGCCCGTGATCACGAGTTTCCTCAGCGCATAGCGGGATAGCCGCGCCGCGGCTGACCAATCCTGTGCCCTATCTCGCAGGAGATCTGGGTGGTTTCATGATGCAAGCACCGTTGGTAGCCTGTGATCATGCTCGGCCGGACCTATGACAGCCAGAACTGCTCGGCAGCGCGCGCCCTGGAGCTGGTCGGAGAGCGCTGGAGCCTGCTGATCATCCGTAATGCCCTGTTCGCAGGCCATACCCGCTTCGGCGACTTCCAGCGGAGCCTTGGTGTGGCGCCCAATGTTCTCACGACCCGGCTCGACGCCTTCGTCGCCGCTGGCCTGATGGAGCGGCGACGGTACTCCGAGCATCCGGAGCACTATGAGTATCTGCTGACCGGCAAGGGCCGTGATCTTGCGCCAGTGATCGTCGCCCTCTCCGTCTGGGGTGACCAGTACGCTGCCCCGGACGGGCCGCCGATCGTTTACGAGCACTCCTCCTGCGGCAGCACGCTGCATCAGCAGATCCGCTGCGCCGCCTGCGATGAGCAGGTCAGGTTGGCAGGCATCAAGGCACGGCCCGGCCCGGGCATGGCTGCCGCGGGCGGTCTGGACGCACGCAGTCGCTGACGCTGGCCGGAGCTGCCAGCGCTGGCCAGCGCTGCGGCACGGATCCGTTATGCCGCGGGCGGCCAAGCCGCAGCTGATCGTTAGCGGTGCCCAGGCGGACCCAGTTGCTGGCAAGTTGCTGGCGCTCCGCACCAGAGCCCGCGAAGTGTTGTGACTGGGCGGTGCGGTGTTGTAGCCTTGTCTTATGACAATAGGTAAAGGGTACAACGCGCCGGGGCCGGGCGCCGGGACTGCTGCTGTCCCGCTCGCCAGTGGTGCTGGCCAGACCAGCGGTCCAGGCCACGCCAGCGGTGCTGGCCAGGCCAGCGGTCCAGGCCACGTCAGCGGTGCCGGGCACGCCAGCGAAACGGACCGCGCTCTGCCGGACGCAGTGCGCGGTCCTTCGTCGCTGATCGAGTTCCGGCTGGATGCGGCGACCGGCGTGCCGACCTACCTGCAGCTCGTGCAGCAGGTTGAGCATGCGTTGCGACTTGGTTACCTGACGCCCGGCGACCAGCTACCCAAGGTCAGGGACGTGGTCGCGACGCTCGCGATCAACCCGAACACGGTGCTCAAGGCCTACCGCGAACTGGAGACCAAGGGCCTGGCCATTGGCCGTCCCGGCCAGGGCACGTTCATCCTGGCCACGCTCGGCCAGGTCGCGCTGCCCGAGCTAACCGGTCTGCGCCGATCCCTGCTCGGCTGGCTGACCAGCGCCGACACGGCGGGGCTGGACGAGGACGCGATGGTGGCGCTGTTCACCAGTGCGCTGCGCGACTTTCGTGACCGCCGCGGCGGCACCCGTCGCGGTGCGGCCAGCAAAGACACGAAGGGAGTGGCATGAACGTCATTGAAGCCCGCGGCCTGGGCAAGCGGTACGGCGGTATCTGGGCGCTCCGCGACTGCGCGCTGGCGATTCCCGCCGGGCACGTGGCTGCGCTGGTCGGCCCGAACGGCGCCGGCAAGACCACGCTGCTGAACCTGGCCGTCGGCCTGGCGGAGCCGACCGCCGGGACCGTGACGGTGCTCGGCGGCTGCCGGGCCGGGTCGGCAGCGGCGCTGGACGGCATCGCGTTCGTCGCCCAGAACACGCCGCTGTACAAGAACCTGTCCGCTGCCGACACCCTGCACCTGACCCGCAACCTGAACCGGCGATTCGATCAGGCGTATGCCAAGGCCCGGCTGGCCGACCTGGGCATCCCGCTCAAGCAGAAGGCGGCCCAGTTGTCCGGCGGCCAGCAAGCGCAGCTCGCGCTGACCCTCGCTCTCGCCCGGCGGCCGCGGCTGCTGGTGCTGGATGAGCCGATGGCGATGCTCGACCCGCTAGCCCGGCACGACTTCATGGCCACGGCGATGACCGCGGTGGCCGACGACGGCGTGTCCGTTGTGCTGTCCTCGCACGTGCTCGCCGAGCTTGAGCGGGTGGCCGACTACCTCATCGTGATGTCCCGGGGTGGCGTCCAGGTCGCGGGCGAGGTCGATGACCTGCTGGCCTGCCACCGTCTGCTGACCGGTCCGGCCGCCGAAGCGGACCAGCATGCCGAACGGCTGAGGGTGGTGCATGCCCGCCGCGGTGGGGCGCAGGCTCACTTGCTGGTTAGAACCGGCAGCACGGCTGACCCGGTGCCGCCTGGCTGGGACGCGCATCCGGTCAGTCTCGAGGAGCTCACCCTTGCCTACCTGCGCGAGCCCGGAGCCGCGGCGCTGCCAGGTCCGGCCCGGACCAGGGATCCCGAATCGACGGAGGTATCGAAGTGACCACGCGGACGCTGCCCGCAAGGCCGGGACATCACGACGCCCTGCGGCCGGTGCCCTGGCGGCGGATGGCCTGGGTCACCTGGCGCCAGCATCAGCTTGCGCTGGCCGGGGTGGCGGTGCTGTTCGGCGTGGCTGCGCTGTACCTGGTGATCGCGGGCCTGCAGATGCACCATGCCTATGCGGCCGTGGCCGCCTGCCGCCCGGCAGGCTCAGTTGCCTGCCAGGGGGTGGCCGGCGACTTCCTGAATACCTACGCGCCCGGCGCCGGTCCTGTGCTGGGGCTGCTGCAGGTGATCCCGGCCCTGATCGGGGCATTCCTCGGCGCGCCGCTGCTGGCGCGGGAACTGGAGATCGGGAACCTTCCGCTACGCCTGGACCCAGGGCTTCGGGCGGGTGCGGTGGACCGTCGCCAAGCTGGTGCCGCTCGCGGTTGCGGTCGCTGTCGCGGCCGGAGCGTTCAGCGTGCTCGTCTCCTGGTACGTACAGCCGCTCTGGGCAGCGGGCGACGACAACGGCCCGCTGTATCCGACCATCTTCGACCTGCGCGGTGTTGCGCTCGCCGCCTGGACGCTGGCCGCGTTCGCGATCGGCGCCCTGGCCGGCGTCCTGATCCGACGGGTGATCCCGGCGATGTTCGCTGCCTTCGCCGCGTTTGGCGGGCTTGCCTTCGTGACCGGGGCGTTCCTGCGCCGGTCCTACGAAGCACCGCTGATCAGCACGAACCCTGACTTTCACGGTCGCGTATGGGTGATCAGCCAGCTGTGGACCAGCGGCGGCCAGCCGGCCAGCCTGTCCATGATCAATCAGACGCTGCACGCGATCGACGTCCAGGCGATCACGCCCGGTCAGTTCCAGCCAGGACCGACGGCCCGGGCTGGTATCGATCCCGTCGCGTTACCTCGTGCAGCACGGCTTCACGCAGCTGACGACCTATCAGCCGGACAGCCGGTTCTGGCCGTTCCAGTGGATCGAGGGCGGCTGGCTGCTCGCGCTCTCGCTGGTCCTGCTCGCCGCGACCGTCTGGCTGGTCCGCCGCCGCGCGGCCTGATGCGATGGCCACTGCTGCGCGCACCTGTGGTTGATTGGGAGGCCTCGTCGAGCGCGCTACGCGCCAGTGCCCCCAGCTCAACCTAGGAGAACTATGAACCCGCAGCCTGGCCCGGCCAGTGCTGGGCGCTCTGACCGCCAGGATGATCCAGGTCACGGGTCCGGCGGCGTCTTGGGTGCCCGGTCAGCGATGACAGCTCAGGCTGGGCGCGGCAGCGATCCTGACACGGCGGCCGCAGCAGCTATGTGCGCCGTCTCGCCGACCGGCTGCCAGGCACGTACCCGGCTCTACCGGGACGGCACGCTCGAACTCGAGGGTTTCCCTGTTGCTCAGATCAGCGACTACCTGACCGATGAGGCGGTCACCATCTGGCTCGATCTGCAGAATCCAGATCGCGGCGACCTGGCCGTGCTGAGCGAGGAATTCGGACTGCACCCGCTTGCCGTCGAGGACGCCGTGCACAAGCGCCAGCGCCCCAAGCTTGACCGTTACCGCAGCCACCTGTTCCTGAATGCTTACGGGGCACAGCTAGATACTCGCACCGGCGAGCTGGCCACCAGCGAGCTCGCCGCCTTCGTCACCGCGCAGGCGCTGATCACCGTCCGCAAGGACGACGGGCTGGATATCGGCGCCGTCCTCGAGCGGTGGGATGCCAGCTCCGATCTGGCCAGATTCGGCGTGGGCTACCTGCTGCACGGCCTGCTCGACTACGTCGTTGATGGTCATTTCGAGGCAGTCCAGAGCCTGGACGACGCCGTCGAGCTACTGGAGGATCAGCTGTTTGCCGACGTTCCGCAGAACCTTCAGGTTCAGCGGCGCAGCTTCGAGCTGCGCAAGAGCCTGGTGCTGCTGCGCCGGATCGTGATCCCCATGCGCGAGGTGGTCAACGCGCTGATGCGACGCGACCTGCATGTCATCGGGGATGACCTCATGCCCTACTACCAGGACGTCTATGACCACGTACTGCGCGCCCCGAGTGGACAGACAGCCTGCGGGATCTGGTGACCAGCATCCTGGAGACCAACCTGACCATCCAGGGCAACCGGCTGAACGTCATTACGAAGAAAGTCACGAGCTGGGCAGCGATCATCGCGCCGACATTCATCACTGGCTTCTACGGGATGAACGTGCCCTACCCGGGCTTCAGCCATCAGGCTGGCCTCGCGGCGTCGATCACCATCATGGTCATCTCGGCTCTGGTGCTTTATGTCATCTTCAAGCGCAAAGACTGGCTGTAACAACCCGGCAGGCGCGATTCGCAGTTGCTTAGACGGTATTTGACGAAATCTTAACGTCGTGCAAGTATATCGAACGATGCTAAAATCAGCCGAGAGTGGCAGCTGGCGAGAAGCCCGCAGACGCGCGGCCCGCGAGGCGATCGTCGAAACCGCCTGGGCTCTGGTGGCCGAGGAAGGCCTGGCGGGGCTGTCGCTGCGGGATCTGGCCAGCAGGGCCGGGATCACCACGCCGACCGTGTACTCCTATTTCAGCTCCAAGAACGCGATCTACGACGCGATGTTCGCCAGCGCAGCGAGCCAGTTCGCCGACAAGATGGCGGAGCCTTACGAATGTCATGAGCCCAGAGATCTTCTCGTCGCCAGCGCCCGGCGGTTCGCGGAGTTCTGCACGAGCGATCCGCCGCGTTACCAGCTGCTGTTCCAGCGCACGCTGCCCGGATTCGAGCCATCTGCGCAGTCATACGCGCCGGCCGTGCGCGCGCTCGCGGGAGCACGCGAGCTGCTGGTCCTGAACGGGATCACTGATCCGCGGCATCTGGACCTGTCCACTGCCCTGGTGACTGGCCTGGTCGACCAGCAGGTTTCGAATGACCCCGGTGGGGACCGATGGACCCGGCTGATCGAGGACTCAGTCGACATGTTCCTGGCCCACTGCCAGCCCGGCCGCGCCGTGCACCGGCCCGCGTCCCGCACAGCCGCAACCGAGGGAGCCCCGGCATGACCACCACCACCACAGACGTCGCGACCATCGAGCCGCTGACGCATCAGGAGTCGATGCGCCTTCAGGCGCGCGAGCTGGAGCGCACGCTTGCGCTGCTCGGGCCGCTCGACGACGCGGCCTGGGCCGCGCAGACCGATTGCCCGGCCTGGGACGTCCGCGCCATGTACCAGCATGTGCTCGGGGCCTGCGAAGCCGGCGCGTCCGTCGCCGATAACATCCGGCAGCTGACCCGTGCCCGCGCGTACCGCAAGCGCCACGGCGGGCCGCTGGAAGCCGCCCTCTCCGCCGTACAGGTACGCGAGCGGGCCACTCTGACTCCCGCGCAGATCATCGGCCGGCTCGCTGCGGCGGCACCCAAGACCATCCGCGGCCGCACCCGCATGCCAGCTCTGGTCCGCAATCACGCGAAGCTCGCGATCGACGGGCCGGTGCACGAGACCTGGCCACTCGGCTACCTGATCGACACCATCTACTTGCGCGACTTGTGGATGCACCGCGCCGACGCGGCCCGTGCGGTGAATCAGGCCGTCGAGCTGACAGCAGGCCACGACGGCCGCATCGTCGCCGACATCGTCGCCGAATGGGCACGCCGCCACGGCCAGCCATTCACGCTCCACCTGACCGGACCCGCAGGCGGCAGCTACGCCCGCCATCCGGACCGCCCGCAGGCCGAGCATCTGTCGCTTGACGCCGTTGACTTCTGCCGCGACCTTGCGGGGCGCGGACACCCGGTCGGCCTGCTCTCTACTGTCGTGCCGTTCTGACCGCCCGGCACAGCGAGGATCACCCGTAGCTGGCTACCCGCCAGGCCGCCGTCGGACTCATGTCTGAGGATTGCTTAGTGTGCTGTTCATGGAGCTTCCCGGCTGGCCACGATGAGAGTGCTGGTGGCCGGCGCGTCCGGGTTCGTCGGCCGACGGCTGTGCCCGGCGCTGACCGCCGCCGGTCACGACGTGGTCGCCATGACCCGCAACCCGGCTAGTTACACCGGAGCTGGCACGGCCGTCCGCGCAGACGTGCACGACCCGGGGAGCCTGGGCCCGGCGCTGGCGGGCTGCGAGTCCGCTTACTACCTCGTGCACTCGCTCAGCGACGCGGACTTCGAGCATAAGGACGCTGCAGGCGCCGCCGCCTTCGGGCAGGCGGCAGCGCAGGCCGGACTGAGGCAGATCGTCTATCTCGGTGGCCTGGGCAACGATAGCGACGCGCTGTCGGCGCATCTGCGCAGCCGTCGCGACGTCGAGAAGCTGCTGGGGTCGGCCGGTGTCCCGGTGACGGTCATCCGGGCCGGGATCATCGTCGGAGCCGGTGGCCTCTCCTGGGAACTGACAATCCAGCTGGTCGAGCACCTGCCCGTCATGGTCACGCCCAGGTGGGTCGCGACCCGCACGCAGCCGATCGCCGTCGATGACGTGGTGCGCTACCTGCTCGGAGTGCTTGGCCTGCCTGCTGCGGCGGGGAACATCTACAAGGCCGGCGGGCCAGAGGTGCTGCAGTATGCCACGATGCTGCGGCGGGTCGCCGCTATCGAGCGCCGCCCGCTGCTGATCGTGCCCGTGCCGCTGCTCACCCCGGCCCTGTCCTCGCTGTGGCTGACGCTGGTCACTGACGTGGACACGGCCACCGGCAGGGCGCTCGTCGACTCGATGACCAACGAGGTCATCGTGCGGGACCCGTCGCTCCGCGACCTGATCCCGTTCGACCCCATGCCCTACGACGATGCCGTCCGGAGGGCACTCAGCGAGCGCTCGCAGACGAAGCGTGCTGGCCGATGACGGGCGATCGCCGAGCCCGGTGTCGGGCGGGAATCCCGCCGCGCCGCCGCGCCATTTCGCCGCCGCCCGACGCTGAAGCGGCAGCCAGCAGGCGCCGCCGGCGGGTCGTCATCGCCACCGGTGTCAGCGGCGCTGGGCTGCTGGGGATCTCGCTGTCCACCACGCCGGGTTCCGCCGAGTTCTACGTCCTGACGCTGGGCCTGGCCGGCACCTGGGCCACCGGCGCCCTCAGGTCGGGGCCCGTGCCGCTGGACGGAGCCCGGTCTGGTTCAGGCGGCAAGTACCGAGGCGTCAGCATGCCGGTGCTCACTGGTGTCGGCGCATTCGGGCTGTGCTATGGAGCGGCGCGGCTAGCCCGGCACAGTCCGCTGCTCAGCCGGGCCATCGGCAGCGTCCTGCGGTATGCGGACGAAGGCTCAACACCGCTGGTGCTGCTCACGGCGAGCGCCAACGGCGTCGCCGAGGAGCTGTTCTTCCGCGGTGCGGTCTGGTCGCTCGTGCCCGACGCGCACCCCATCGCCACGACCACGCTGGCGTATGCGGCGACCACGGCGGCAACCCGCAATCCGGCGCTGGTACTCGCCGGAACCGCGACCAGCGTGCTATTCGGCCTGCAGCGCCGCAGGTCCGGTGGCATCCTGGCGCCAGCGCTCAGCCATCTCACCTGGTCGGTCCTGATGCTGCACTATCTGCCGCCGCTATTCGCCGGCGAGGTGCAGGCCGCCATCTAGTGCAGGTCGCGCCCGGTCTGAGAGGCTGTCCTGGTGCTGGACCGGATCGAGGCGGCAGCTGCCCGCCGACGCCTGCGGCGACGCCGGGCCGACCTGGGCGCGCGCCCGCAGCCAGCTCACCGGATGGGTACGGACTGCATTCCCCAGATCGATCACATCGTGGTGCTGATGATGGAGAACCACTCCTATGACAACTATCTCGGCACGCTGGCCGGGCGGGGAGATGGCTTACCGCTCGATGCGGACGGTCTGCCCTCGCCGGTAAACCTGGCCAGTGACGGCGCCGCCGTCGGGATGCGCCGGTTCGAGGGCACCCGGCAGCAGCTCGAGGCTCCGACGCAGAGCTGGAATGCCAGTCACATCCAGTGGGACGGCGGCGCCTGCGCCGGGTTTGTGCGGAGCATCGAGCAGACGCTGCCCGGCCGGGATGCCTCGGTAGCCATGACCTACTGGACCCAGGAAGATCTGCCGTTCTATCACGGCCTGGCGCGAACCTTCCCGCTGGCGACACGGTGGTTCTCGTCCTGCCTCGGTCCGACGTTCCCGAACCGGCGGTTCCTGATCGCGGGCACCGCGCACGGACTCATCGATGACCTGCCCTTCGGCATGGCCGACTACCCGGCCGCTGGCACGATATTCGACCTGCTGACCGCACACGGCATCAGCTGGGCGAATTACCACCACCTTGCGCCCGTCCGGGTCAACTGGCGGCTGCTGGCGCATGCCCGCGGGCTGGGCTTCCTCCGCGCTATCGGCGCCCTGCTCGCGGCCATCTTTCCGCAGTTGCTCCCGGCAGCGGAAAGCAAGCTGCAGGCAACGGCCGGGTTGTACCCGCTCGGGCTGCTGCGCTCGGTCAACCACCTGCGGCCCGTCAGCCAGTTCTGGCAGGCAGCGCGGGCTGGCAAGCTGCCGTCGGTGTGCATCGTCGATCCGGACTTCGGTCACTGCTCGGAAGAGAATCCGCAAGATATCCAGGTCGGCGAAGGCTTTGCGGCCAGGGTCATCAACGCCGTCATGACCGGCCGAGGCTGGCCCAAGACGCTGCTGATCTGGCTGTATGACGAGCACGGCGGTTACTACGACCACGTCCAGCCGCCTGCCGCCGTCGAGCCAGATGACGTACCCGGCCAGAACCCCATGCAGCGCAATTTCCTGCTGCGGCTGCTCAGGTTCACCAGCTACGCCAGCCGGATCGAGGCGGCTGACGCCGGCCCGTCAGCATACGACCGGCTCGGCTTCCGGGTACCCGCCGTCATCGTCTCGCCGTACGCCAGGCCCGGGTACGTGACGAGCAAGGTCTACGACCACACTTCCATTCTCAAGCTCATCGAGCGAAAGTGGAATCTGCCACCGCTCACCAGGCGCGACGCGGCAGCGATCGACCCGCTGGACGCTCTCGACCTGCAGAACCCGCCGCAGTTCCTGACCCCGCCGGAGCTGCCGGCGCCGGCCCGGCAATGGCGGGCATGAGGCCGGCCGCTGGCCGTCGGCCCGGCCGGGCAGAGTGCCGGGCGCCGAGGTGATGCCGTTCGGTTCGAAAGGAGACCCGGATGCCGGACATCCAGGACGTGCCAGCCGCATCCGACGCAGGCGCCGCGCTCGCAGTTCCGGCGCCTGGCCCGCTGGCCGCAGAGTCAGTGCCCGGCACGGGGACAGCCGCAGGGCAGGGGCTGGTCGCTCTGGCGCCAGCCGGACCACCGCCGCTGACCGCCGTCCAGCTGGCCCTCAGCACCGGATGGACCATGGCGGTTCTGTATGGGCACATCCAGGCGCCACCTCCCGGCGGCGTTCCGGCATTGCCGACAGCGCACGAGCTGCAGCCGGCCGACCGGCGTGAACTGGAGTTCAGTCGTCTCGGCCACTTGCTGCACCAGCTGTCCTTCCTGCCGGGACTGACAGATCTGCCGGGAATCGCGCAGTCGGCGCTGGCGATCGTCGGTCCAGCCGACTTCGCGGACGGCAGCGCTCTGCGGCCGCGGCTGACGACTGTCCATCTCGCGATCCTTAAGGCACTCACTGCCGGGCCGCCGGAGATCCAGCTGGCCTACGAGCTTGGCCGCTCGCTTCGCGATAGCGTCAGCCCGCCGCTGGCGACGAGCCAGGATCCGGCCGGGCCCGCGCTCGCCCGGCAGTTTGCCCGCGACCGGATCGCCAGGCTGCAGGAATGGCTGGCCATCTTGTCCACGCAGTTCCCGCAGCACACCGCCGCGGTGGTCGCCACGTCGCTCGGGCGCTGGAGCGAACTCGTGGCGGCAACGGCCGGTCCGGCTAGTGCCCGGCTTAGCAAGGGCGATGGCCGCGCCGTGGCAGCACAGATGTGCGAGTACCTGCTTCCGCAGGGCGACAGCTGGCTCCAGCTGCTGACCGGCGCCCGCCCGGCGGCCGGACTGCTGAGCCCGGAAGGTTATGTCGCCGCCGGGGAAGTGGCGCTGAGCCGGTCGGCTGCCATCGTCCGCCGGGTGCTCCGGCATTACTGGCCCGCGTTGCTGGTTGTCGCCGCAGCCCTGGCCGGGACTCTCTATCTCACCGTCAGCGCCCTCAGCGGTGCCGCCGAGGTGTGGACTTCCATCGCGGCGATCACCGGATCGCTGGGCATCTCGGCCAACGCGATCGCGTCCAGCACCTCCCGGCTCGCTGCTGAGGCTGCGACGCCGGTCTTCGCGATGTCCGAAGAGGACGCCATGGCCTGGGCCGTCACCGCGATGCCTCCGGTCAGTCTCAGCTACCGCGGCGTGCAGCGGCTTCGCAGCGCAGGCATCGCGCCGCCCGGCAGCCTGGGTCGCGTCTGAGCCAAGAGCGGCCCGGCTAGCTGGCTGCCGGGTCCGCGACCCATGCGAGCATCAGCGGCTCACCGGTCTGCGAGTCGCGCAGCATCAGCAGGTACGGCCGGTCGAAGCTGAGCACGACGTAGCCCGCTGACGCGACGATGCCGACCGCCGTCGCGGCGCTGGCGACTGTGCCCTTCTCTGCCACCGCGAGAGTTGCCGCGTGGCGCACGAACCCGATGCAGCACGCTTGCGGCGAGAGCCCGGAGAAGTCGGCTCGCCCGCTGAACGCGACGCCCATGCCGAGCGCGGTCAGCGCAGCCTGCAGTGAGTAACTCGACGCGAGCCTGACCTTCGGCAGCGCGATCGCGGTCTGCGCCTTGCTGGCCGCAAGGCCAGCGGCCAGCGCGCCGGCTACCGCGGGCGTCGGCGGCGAGCAGCCGCCGAGCCTGGCCCTGCCCGGCGGCCGGCGGCAGCAGCGCGAGCATGCTCAGCCGGCTGCCGCGGTAGGGCAGCGAGACAGCAGTCCAGCCGCCCGATCTGGTTACCGGGAAGCTCAGTCCGCTCAGGTACTGCGCGGTTACTGTGCCGCGGCTGGTGCTGAACTGCCCTGGCTGGGTCATCGCGTGGTTGAACGGATGTTTCCAGGCGGCGTCCAGGTACAGCGCATCAGTGAGCACCCAGCCGATCGTCTGCGGCGGGATCGAGCCGGGCGGCAGCAACGCCGAGATGTGGCCCCGCGTCTGCGCCGACACCACCGCGTTGATCCTGGCGCGAGCCTGCTCCGGGTTCGCCAGCAGCGGCACGTGCGTCAGGCCGGCCTGATACCCGGCGCGCAGCGCCGCCACGAAACCTGGCCGGGTGATCAGAGTGGGGTCGGCCCAGATCCGGTTGCTCGTGCTGAAGGTGACCCCGGGCCGGTTCAGCGAGGCCAGCAGCGCGGCCCTGGCGGCCAGGCCAGCTGCCAGCCGCTGCCCGCGGCTGGCAGGTGCAGGACGCCAGCCAGCGCGGCAGCGGTCGCCCCGCGCGCGCCCAGGTATGCCATGCCGAGTCCGGTGGCCAGGCTGACCGGTGAGATCACCACGTTGGTGGCCGGCTGCGACGTGGCAGAGCGACGGACAGCAGGTTCAGGCCGAAGGCGGTGTCAGCCGCGCCGAACGCGCGCAGCGCCGTGACCTGGCTTGCCGTCAGGACGACTGCCGGGCCTGGCGGCTCGCCCGGCCGCGGCCGACCCGGCGCTGCGCCTGCACACCCGGCGGCGAGGGCGGATGTAACGAGCACCGCCGCGACGGCGGCCTTGCCTTTCCTGGTCATGCCGGTTGGACGTGGTGGATGCCGACTACGTTCCCGGCCGAGGGTCCGCCAGCAATCCCTGGCCCTTCACGAACCACGACAGCCCGAAGCAGAAAACAGCCACCGCCTCGATGAAGAACACCGCATGGTGGTTGTAGATCTCGGCGGGCAGCACCTTCGTGACAGCCGCAAGCGCGATGGCAGCCAGCATGAGCCTGGCGCATACCCGGTAAACCGCGTCCCGCTTGCGCTTGCGCGGCCCGCGACTGTCGGCTGGTCCTGGCGGCGAGTACCACAGTTCCCGTACCAGCCGCCGCAGCTCCGCGGCCGGCCGGTCAGGGTCGGCCGGTCCGGTGCTGGTGAAGCGCAGCGCAACCACGGCCAGCGTGATGAACAGGGCAACAGCGAACACTATGTGCAGGTCTCCCAGGACCCGCTGGTAGCCGGACGGAAGAGGCGGTCCGTGGTAGAACGGCGGACGGGTCGGCGTCGTCGGGCAGAATGCGACGCCGAGGGTCAGCAGCCCGGCGCCGTTGGTGAGCCACCGATCTGCCTTGTCATAGCCGCGATAGGCAATGAGCAGCGCGGCGATGGCACCGGCTGCGAACAGGAACACGCTCCGCATATGCGTGTGGTAATAGCCGCTGATCGAGTACGGCCACAACGGGTGGAAGTTGGGATCCGCGAACCTGTTGCCGAGATACAGAGCGAACGGCGACAGCATCCCGATCCAGCCCACAGTCTTGCGCAGCCGCAGGCACGAGGGAGCGAGCGCGTCGCTGCCCGGTCCGTCCGGGTTCATGGAGCTGCCTTATCGGGTCTGGATCAGTGCTGACTGTTTACCCAGCGGACTCGGCCGGGATGCAACCGCGCGCGTACTGGCTCAGCTGAACCGGATCGGAGCCGTTCCCGGCACGACAGGGGAGACGTACACATCACCCTCGCATGGAGCCATCGTGACGCGGGCGCTCAGAGCGGTGACGTCGTCGGGCGGAATGATCTTGAGGGTGGCAGCTGCCGGGCAAGCCTGCTGATACGGAGGTGGCGGACTCCCGGCCGGGTTGTCGGCGTACTCAAGGTCGAAGGAGGCCTGCTGGCCGGGCGCGAGCCCGACGACGTGCGGGGCAACCGCCGGGAACAGGAAAGATCCGCCCCGGTGGACGGTGGTCGCCAGGGCCGTGCCGTGGGCGTCCAGCATCGTCAGGCCAGCGAAGCCGTCAAGGTGGCAGCTTTGCGCCGACATGTTGCGAAAGATAATCTCGGCGCCTACGTGTCCGGTGGCCGCGCCCAGTGGCTTGAAGGTGGCCGTCAGCTGCCCGGCGCCGCAGCGCGGAGCCGCGGCTGGCGGGCTGGCCGGGCTGCTGACCGGGGGCGTCGTACCGGGCGGACTGAAAGTGCCCGCCGGGCTGGTCGCTACCGGTGGAGCGGTACCGGGTGCGGACAAGCTGGTGACGGCCGGGCTGCCGGCTGCCTGGCCGCCGGTCGCGCTTCCGCATGCGGTGAGTCCGACGCAGACGGCCACTGCTCCGCCCGCCAGTCCGGCACTCAGCCGGCCCGCTGCGAGCCTGCCAGGTCCGGTCATCGTGCACCTCACTCTCTGCCCCTGTTGCTGAGACGGCCGAGGCGCCCGCCCGGTTAGCGCGCTCTGCCTGACAGCTCGGCCCGACTGCGCGGTCAGCCCAACCTAGCTCGCTGCGTGCACTGCCTGTGACCGTCCGCGACTGTATAGGCACGCGCAGCTAGCCTGCTTAAGCCAGCTGTCAACCGATACGTAGGCCTGTCTAGGTATTTGCCGTGAACTGTGGCGAGATGCCATACCGCGTGTGAGTATTTGTCCATCCGCTGCGATGCTGCAGCGGTTCCGAGATGGAGGCGGTATGCGGCGTCCGACCGGCTCGTGGCGAGCTGTATTCGTGGGAACAATTGCGGTAAGCACGGTCTTTTCTCTTACCGGGCTGGGGCTAGCCGGGACCCATGGCGGGGCCCGCAGCAGCCCGCGCGGGGCGGCCGTCAGGGAGCACGCTCAGCTCAAGTACCTGCGCGCCCACACCAGCAGTCAGCCGACCGCCAGCCACACCCCTGACGACGGCGATCTTGCCGACCAGTTCGCGCAGTGGGACGCCGAGCGGACTGCGCCCGCGGGCGTCGTGTCGGGGCAGGCGCTGGTGATCGCCCAGCAGCAGGCGGCCGCGCTGCGCACAGAGGGATCTGACTGGCAGGAGTTCACCCGGCAGCCCTACAACGCCCAGCCGGCCGGCTACACCGACCCGTTCTGGTCCAACGTCGGGGCTGGCTTCTCGCTGGTAGGCGGGCGGACCACCGCACTCGTCGCGGCTCCGGACGGCACCTGGTTCGCCGGCACTGCCGACGGTGGCGTGTGGCGGTCCCGAGACCACGGCGAGCACTGGCGGCCGGTCTTCGACTCGATGCCGACGCTGTCCATCGGGGCGCTGGCGATCAACCCGGCAGACGGGTCGCTGTGGGTCGGCACCGGCGAGGCGAATGTCTCGCAGGACTCCTACGCGGGCACCGGCGTGTACCGCTCCACCAACGACGGCCGGAGCTTCCAGCGGGTGGGCGACGACTCGTCGGGCAGCAACCCGCTGGTGTCCCACACCGTGTTCCGGATCGCCTTCGACTCCAGCGGCGACGCTTACGCCGCCACGGACAACGGACTGTTCCGCTTCGCGGCCGGCGGGAACTCGTGGACCGAGGTGCTGGACCCCGCGGGCCCGACCGACTTCCCGCCCTATGACCAGCAGGTGACCGACGTCGCGGTGCAGCCCGGCTCACGCGGCCAGGTCGTCATCGCGGCGATCGGCTGGCATGGTCCGGGCAACACCGAGAACAACGGCTTCTACCAGTCGACCGACGGCGGCCTGACCTTCAGCCAGGTCAGTCCGACCGGCGACATCAACGCCAGCGACATCGGCCGGACCACCTTCGCCTACTCTGCCGACGGCAGCAAGCTGTACGCGATCGTCCAGTCGCCGTCCATGCTGACGGCCGGCGACGAGTCGGTGCTGCAGGGCGTCTTCGTGTCCTCCGGCAGTCCCGCCAGCCTTACCGGGCCATGGACGATGGTCGGCAACGAGGCCAAGCTGGCCGCGTCCGGCTCGGCGCTGGGAGTCGGGTCTGGCTACGGCGTCGGCGTGCAGGCCTGGTACAACCAGGACCTGGCTGTGGACCCGGCCAACCCGAACCACGTGTACATCGGGCTGGAGGAAGTATTCGAGTCCACTGATGGCGGCAGCACCTGGGTGACGGCCAGTCCGTACTGGAACTATCCGTTCGCCTGCGATGCCACCAACACCTGCCCGAACACCACGCACCCCGACCAGCACGCGATGATGATTACTGACGGCAAGATCGTTATCGGGAACGACGGTGGCGTCTACAGCAGGCCGCTATCCGACACGCAGCAGTACGGCGACTGGACCGACCTGAACGCAACACTGCGGTCCTGGCAGTACTACGACGCCCGGGCCGGAAAGCTCCCCGGTCAGCACGCCACTGCGGTCGTGGGCGGACTGCAGGACAACGGCACGTCAGTGGTCAGCAGCGACAGCAGCCAGATGGCAGAGCCGGCCGGCGGTGACGGCTTCGACGTCGTGGTCGATCCGCAGAACGCGAACAACTGGGTCGGCGAGTACACCGACGGCACGATGTACTCCACGACGGACGGCGGGCATACGTTCTTCGACACTGTCAGTCCGACCTGTGTCGGCCAGGCAACTGTCGGGGTGACCCCGAGGTCCGACTGCGATCCCGCGGCGCGGTTCGTTACCCCGCTCACGATGGATCAGCAGAACCCGGATGTGTGGCTCACCGGCGGCCGGTACGTGTGGATGACCTCTGCCGGCTGGAACACCAGCTGCACCGACACGGCGTGCTCCTGGCAGCAGCTCTACGACACCGGAGCAGGGCATTCGGTCACCGCGCTGTCGTCGGCCAACAGCGGCAGCGTCATCTATGCCGCGTGGGTGGCGGGCGGCGGTAACCCCGGACCGTCCTTCGCCTCCGGTATCGCGACTAACTACGGCGGCAGCTGGCACCAGGTCAACATGACCGGGCTGCCGGACCGCTACATCGCCGGCGTCACCGTCGACCCGAGGAATCCGGCGCACGCGTACGCCATCTTCAACGGTTACTCCCGCCGGTTCGTGCCGGGCGGCGGCGTCGGCCACGTGTTCGAGACCACCGACGGTGGCCAGACGTGGACCGACATCTCCGGCAACCTTCCCGATGTGCCGGGGGATGCCCTGGTGCTGAGCCATCACAGGCTGGCGCTCGCAACCGACCAGGGCGTGTTCACCGCGCGCGAGGGGCGTGGCGGGTCGACGTCCTGGTCCCGGCTCGGGACCGGGCTGCCCAGCGTCGTCGTGGACGATCTCACGGTCGGCCCGGATGGCTACATCTACGCCGCGACGCACGGACGCGGAGTCTGGCGGATCCACTTCTGAGGTTCGCGGGCGAGTGCCCCGGCGAGAACGTTCGCCGGGGCACTCGCCCGTTGTGTATCGCAAGGGCCTGGCGAAGTGCCCCGGCGAGAACGTTCGCCGGGGCACTCGCCCGTTGTGTATCGCAAGGGCCTGGCGAAGTGCCCCGGCGAGAACGTTCGCCGGGGCACTCGCTCGTGCGGTCAGCGCCGGTAGCTGCCGGGCATCGTGCGCGGTCTGGTCAGAGCACGCCGTCAACCTTGTGCACGTCGCCGCACGGTACATTCAGCGCGGCGTGATGCTTCCGGATGGCGTCCTCATCCGGGCCTTCCAGAAGGCAGTAGACCTTGCCATCGGCGTTGTGGTACAGCTCCACCTGCCGGACGCCGAACTCGTCGGTCGCGCCGTCCCGCGTCCCTTGCGCGATCTGGTCGACCGCCTCCGGCGGAAGCTTGAGGTCGTCATGGAAATCCATGAACATCGGCATGTCAGTCCCCTCCTGTTGCGTGATCGTCCCGGACCTGACGCTAGCGCGGAGCGCGCCGCCGCCACCAGTGCCGACGCCTGACGCTCTCGGTCACCCCGTCATCGACTGCTGCCAGCCGCTGCGGCGGCGGCGCTGGCCGGCTGTCGCGCCAGGTCCGGACGAGGGCATCGACGTCGGCAAGCTGGACGAAGACCGGCGGACCGAGCGGGATCCGGCGCCATTCGATGATCTGCCGATTGAGCTCCGCGGCGGCATCGCGGACATCCTGCTCGGACCGGAGGCTCGGTACCGTCTCCGTCAGCTGGTGGACCTGCTTGCGCAGCTTCAGCGGAGTCGGCAGCAGTTCCTCAGCGGGCACCCCTTCGCGCTGGACGTAGTCGCGCAGCCAGCCAAGGCCGTCCGGGTCCGGCTTGCTGGGCAGCGGCTGGCCGGCGCCGGGCAGGTTATCGAAGGCACCCCGCTCAGCCGCCTCGCTGATCTGCTGATCAATCCACGAGCGGAAGGTCATCCCCGTCGGCTTGCGCTCGGTCACCTCGCCAAGCCTAGCCCGGCGGCTGCGGACGCCGATCCGGGTGCCCGGCCAGCTGGGCCAGGCAGGCGACCACGGTCTCGTCGCTGGTCTGGGAGAAGTCACCGTAGAACTCGCCAATGGCGAAGAACGGCTGCGGCGTCGCGACGCTGACCATCTCGTCGGCGGCGCCGCCGATCCGCTCCTGCCAGTCGGGCGGCGCGACCGGCGTGGCCAGCAGCACCCGGGCCGCGCCCAGCGAGCGGGCGACCTGGCACGCGGCCCTGGCGGTCGAACCGGTCGCGATCCCATCGTCGATGATCACCGCGGTCCGGCCGGCCAGCGGCACGCGGTCGCGTCCGGCCCGGTACAGCCGGGCCCGGCGGCCAACCTCGGCACGCTCGCGCTCTTCTATCGCGCTGAGCTCGTCGGCCGGCACCCTGGCCATGCGCAGGACGTCGGTGTCGATGACTCGCGCTCCGTCTTCCCCTACGGCGCCCATCGCCAGCTCGGGCTGGAACGGCACCCCGAGCTTGCGGACGACGATCACATCCAGCGGAGCGTCAAGGGAGCGGGCGACCTCGGCCGCTACCGGCACCCCCCCGCGCGGCAAGCCGAGCACGACCAGCGGCTGGCCGCGCAGCTGGGTCAGCCGTTTCGCCAGTTCCCGGCCGGCCTGAACCCGATCGGCGAATAGCATGCCTTGCCTCCGTCTGCCCGGATGCGGCAGGCCGTCACGAATATCTCCATATTGACCATCTATGCCGGGCAATGTCCGCGGTCGCTCGACCGCGCTGGTCACCCAGCCCCGCACTGCTGGTTGTGCCCAGCAATCGGCTCCTCGCACGGCAGCGGAGCGCACGTGCGCCTGGCAGGTGCGAGAAGCTGGCGCAAATGGCCTGGGAGAAGGGCCAATGCATCATAATGTGACGTCAAGGTAAAGGCAGCTTGCTAGCACGGCGGTGACCGCGCATATATGGACAGTCAGGTCATCGGTTTTAGTGCGGACAACCAGGGTGACCAGCAAACGCGCTGGCCGCAGTGGTCGGGGGCGGTGCCCGCGCTCGCCGAGAACTATTGCCTCCGGCCGGAGACCGGCATCGGCCCGGCGGAGAGCTTGCTTGCGGGTGACGTGTTAATCCTTGGCGACGCCGCAGCAGCCGACCAGCCCGGCGCCGCTCCGGCTGGCGGCACGGGCAAAACGCAACTCGCGGCTGCGGCGGCCAGGGAACTGCTCCGCAACCGTGCCATTGACGTGCTGATCTGGGTCAGCGCGTCGAGCCGCGACGCGGTGCTGACCGGGTACGCCCAAGCCCTTGCTGACCTGAACATTGCCGAGGTCAGCAACGGCATCGAGGCTGCCGCGGCCGCGATGCTCGAATGGCTGGCCAGCAGCACCAGATCCTGGCTCGTGGTACTCGACGGACTTGTCGACCCACGGGACCTCGATGGCCTGTGGCCACAAGGGGCCGGCCGCCGGGTACTGGTCACCATGCGCGGCAACGCCGCCACGCTCGGGCGCCAGGCGGGCAGGCTACGGCAGGTCGGGCCGCTGAGTTACCGGGAGGCGGTCAATTTCCTGACGGCAGGGCTCAAGGACGATCCGGATCTCCGGCTCGGTGCCCCGGACCTCGCCGACGACCTTGGTGGCCTGCCAGTAGGCCTGGACCTCGCCACTGCCGTGATGATCGGGCGGCGGCTCGACTGCCGCGCCTATCGTGCCGTCTTCGCTGAGCGCCGCCAGCGGTTCGCCGGGGCCTGGGGGAGTTCCAGCCCGACTCCGGTGCTGGTGGCGTGGTCGCTCGCGGTGGACCGGGCCAGCGAGACCATTCCGGCAGGCCTGGCCTGGCCGCTGCTTGCGCTCGTGGCCATGCTCGACCCCGATGGCGTTCCGGGCGCCGTCCTGATGAGCGATGCGGCCTGCGGGTATGTCATCGGCCAGCACGGGATCGCCCGGGCCGAGGCGCAGGCGCAGGTCCGGAACGCGCTCATGCTGCTAGCCCGGCTCGGCCTGCTGTCCGTCGACGCCGCCAGCAGTACCAGGACGATTCGGATGCCTGCTTCGCTGCAGCGCGCGGTGCGGAGTTTCATCTCCGCCGAGCATCGCGATCAGGTAGGCCGGGTCGCCGCTGACGCCATCGTGCAGGCGTGGCCGTCCGGGCAGCCGCGCCCTGCGGTCGCTCAGGCGCTGCGGGACTGCGCCGCGATGCTGCGCGAGGTTACCGGTGGCCTGCTCTGGGACCGGGCATGTCATCCCGTGCTGGTGAAAGTCGGCGAGAGCCTCGACGAGGCCGGCCTGACCGGGTCGGCGGTTTCGTACTGGCAGGCGCTGCTGGCGGCGAACGGCCAGCTGCTCGGCGGCATTCACGCTGACACGGCATTCGCCCGGAGCAAGCTGGCCGACAGCTTTGAGCGCGCCGGACAGCCGGCTAGCGCCATCGGCCTTTATGAAGCGGCACTCGCCGACGCCCAGCAGGCGCACGGCCAGAGCAATCCAGCCACCCTTGGCGCACTGACCAAGCTGGCACACGCCTACCTCGCGGTGGGCCGGACCGCTGATGCCGTCGCGTTGCACCAGCGCAACGTCAGCGAGCGCGAGCGAGTGCAAGGCCCGCGCCATCCGGACACCATCACCGCGCGGGCCAGCCTGGCCGACTGCTACCGCGAGGCCGGGCAGCTCAAGGAAGCCGTCGAATTGTATGAGCGGACGCTGGCCGACCGTGAGCGCGTGCAGGGCCCGCGCCATCTGGACACGATCGCGGCGCGGGCGAGCCTGGCCCTCGCTTACCGGGTGGCGGGCAAGATGCGCGAGGCGATCCCGGTCTACGTACGCACCCTGGCCGACCGCGAGCAGGTGCAGGGACCTCATCACCGGGACACGCTCGCTGCCCGCAGCAACCTTGCCGCCGCGTATCATTCTGCGCGCAAAGTGCGGGAGGCCATCGCTCAGTATGAGCGCACCGTCGCGGACTGCGAGCAAGCGCTCGGACCGCGTGACCCGTACACCCTGACGGCGCGCGGGAACCTGGCATCCGCCTACCATTCCGCGCGTCGGCTGGCGGATGCGATTCCCGTGTACGAGCGCGCGATCGCGGACTGCGAGGCTGTTTTCGGCCCAGATCACCAGGATGCGCTCACTCTGCGCAGCAATCTAGGGCACGCTTATCACACTGCGGGCAGGCTGACAGACGCGATTGCCATCTTCCAGCAGACGCTGGCCGATAGCGAGCGCGTGCTCGGCCCCGATCACCCGCTGACCCAGGCGGCCCGCGAGAACGTCGAGGCCGTGACCCAGAGCTAGCCGGAGACCAGCTGGCCGGGCCGGCCGGGGTTACTCCGGGCAGCACGGCACCGGGCCGGCCAGCGTGATCGTGCCGTGGTTCGCCGGCGCGGGCGCGCTGTGAGCGGCGCTCGGAGCCCCGGCGAGGACGGCGGCAGTGGCGAGGACGGCGGCGACGGTGATGCGGATGCTGGTCATGTGATGTTCCACCCATCTGGTGTTGCGAGGCTGATGCGCCGCAGGACGCACCGTTGTCATCGAGAACGGTCAAACTGCAACTACATTGCACTACAAACCACAGTTACGCATGAAGGGATCAGTCAAGGCCGAACTTGACTCTTCGTCGGCATGGCGGTTAACGTCCTAGGAGCGGCAGAAAGGGCCGGCCGTCGCGGGCGTTGCCGCTGGCGGCCTTGAGATCAGGGTGTCGGTGTGCGCGCCTCACAGGTCACGCTCGATGACGCTGCGACGGGATCGGTGATCGCATCGCCGCCGCGGCGAGTCACAGCATGACCGCACGTAGCGGCGGCTTTCAATGAGCACTGGTCATGCTCACTTTGGCGGGCCTGGCTGGACGCTGCCGAAACTGGCACCGGCGGGGGACAGGCTGGCGGCAGTGCGCTGGCACGACGGCGCTGCGAACGTCTGGATCGGCGCGGGCAAGGCTCCGCTCCGGCTGGCTTCAGACCTGCGGCCGTGGCGGCTGCGCGATTTTCACTGGGGCAGGAACGGTCGCGGTCTCGTGCTGGTGCTCGATCGCGCCGGTACCGATTCGCGCTGGCTAGCCTGGCTTGATCTGCGTTCCGGCACGCTCACCAGGCTGACGCCAGCTGATGCCGCGGATGCTCAGTATGTCGGGCAACTCGGCACGGACAATCCGACGGTCCTGACCGCCGTACGGCAGTTGCCGTCGGCCGAGTTCGAGCTGCAGACGGTGACACCCAGCGGCGCTGTCATTGAGGCATGGCAGGGTCCCGGCAAGCCAGTGCTGCACTGGCTCGCCAACGGCAGCCAGGCGCTTGCCGTGTGCGCCTCTGGCAGCACGGTCGAGTGGTGGCAAGGCAGTCTGGTGAGCAACTCGTGGACCGCGGTGGCGCAGATTCCGGCGGCTGACAGCCGCGCGTCTCGTCCGGTTGCGTTCACCGCTGACGGTTGCACGCTGTTCGCGACCAGCTCGGTTGGCCGGGACACGGTCGCGCTGATCCGGCTGTGCGCGCCAGCCTGGACGCCGACCGTGCTGAGCGCCCACCAGGGCTACGACATCACCGCTGTCCTGATGGCCCCGGATGGCACCGGCCCGAGCCTGATCACGACCACCGACCCGGCTAATCCCCAGTCTGCGCTGACCGCCGAGGCCGCGGCGGACCTGAAACGGCTGCGGCAGGTTGCCGACGGCGCACCTGCGTGGATCATCGACCACAACGACACCCATTGCCTGGCCGAGATCTGCTTTCCGGTCGGCGGTCCGTCGTACGTCACCTTCGGCCGGACCACGAACGCGGTGAGCAGGCAGCTGGGCCGGTATTCGGGTTTGCAGAAGGTGCGCATCCAGCGCCGGGATCCGGTTAGCTTCGAGGCGAGGGACGGCCGCCGCGTCACCGGATTCCTGACCAGGCCGGCGGCAGGCCGCCGTGGCCCGCGGTGCTGATCATCCACGGCGGCCCGTGGGCGCGCGACGCGGCCGGCCTGGATCCGTGGGCCCAGGTGCTGGCCACCGCGGGGTTGTGCTGCGTCCAGGTCAACTACCGCGGCTCGCGCGGCTTCGGCAAGGAGTTCCGCGATGCGGGCAACGGGCAGTGGTCGCTGACCATGCAGGACGATCTGGTGGATGCGCTCCGATCCCCCGAGGTCGCCGAGGTCGTCGATGCGGAGCGCATCGCTGCCATGGGCCGCGGGTACGGCGGCTATGCGGCGCTGATGATGGCGACGCAGGAGGTCGTGCCACTCCGATCTGTCGTCGCCGCGTCGGCGCCGACTGACCTGCCGGGCTATGTCGCCAGCCTGACGGCTTTCGGCGGCTCGGCCGGGCTGGCGTATGCGGCCCGGATCGGGCATCCGGACCAGGATGTCGACCGGCTGCGGGCTGCGTCCCCGGTGAACCGCGTGGCGGATATCACCGTCCCGGTCCGGTTGTTTCATGGCCGCCAGGACGCTCGGGTACCGGTCAGTCACGCCGTCACCTTTGCCGACGCGATGCACCAGGCAGGCCAGCCGTGCGAGCTGACCATCTACGAGGACGAGGGTCACCGCTTCGGCCGGCCGCAGAACCTGTCGGACTACCGGGCGAAGTCGGTCGGCTTCTTGCTGCGGAGCCTGACCAGGACCGCCGGTTAGCTCACCGACGCAGGATCGTGCAGCCGCAGCAGCACGTCACTGCGGATCATCATCGGGCGGGCGCCCGCGCAGTCGGCGGCTTTCCGGAGCGCGGCGATGGCTTGCTGCGGGTCGTCCCGCAGCAGCAGCACCTCGGCCAGTTCGCGCCAGGCCTGCCCGGCGTCCTGTAGCGATCCGGCGTCTTCGATCCGGCGGGCGGCGGCTGACACCTCGGCAATGCCCTGGTCGGTCCGTCCGCTCAGGATGAGCGCGAGGCCGCCGACGACGCTCGCGTTGTCAGTCTCGCCGCCCTGGGTGCTGCGCGCGATGGCCCGTCCCGCTAGCTCGGCGGCCTGGTCAAGGTCACCACGAAGCAGCGCACACCGGGACATCTCGGTCTCGCAGTTCGCCAGGTAGAGATCATGCCCGAGTTCGGCCAGTACCTCATGCGCGCGAGCCAGCGCAGCCTCGGCTTCCTCGATTCGCGGCGGGTCGCAGCGCAGCAGCAGCCAGCCGTAGGTGATCCGCAAGGCGGCCAGGTTCAGGTCGAGAGAAGACTCCGACATCAGCGCCAGCGAGCGCTGTGCCAGATCCAGCGCCAGCGTGAGGTCGCCCCTGGCCTCGGCGACCAGGCACGCATTCCAGTACGCCCGGCCCTGTGCTGTCCGCGACCCCAGGCTCTCCGCTTGCTCGATGACCTGGCTGATAAGCCGCTGCGCTGAGAACAGATCCCGGCGTGCCCAGTAGCTGGATACCAGCGTGGTCGCGAGCCTGATCTCGTCCTCGGAGCCCTCGAGCCCCAGCGCCCGGACTTCCCGCAGTGCATCCTCGCCGACCTCGATGCTTCGCGACAAGTCGCCCGCTTCGTAGTAAAGGCGACAGCGGGTGTTGAACAGCAGCATCAGCCCGGGGGTACCGGGCTCGCTCGCCCGGGCTGCAGTCAGCAGCTCCTCCAGGTGGGTAACGGCGCCGTCCAGGTCACCGGCGGCCTCCTCGGCGCGGACCAGTCCCCAGCTGGCCGAGTGCCGGATCTCACCGCGCGCTTGCGCCGCCAGCTCGGCGAAGCGGTCCCTGGCCTCCCTCAGAGCGCCGTTGGCCAGCGCGATCTCAGCGAACTGCAGCCTGAGCCGCTGCTCGTTAAGCTCCTCGGGTGGCACGCCGGACTCCAGGTAGAACACCGAGCAGCCGAGCTTGCGGGCCAGGCCCTCAAGCACGTCGCGCTCCGGCGACCTACGGCCCGACTCGATCAGCGAGACATAACTCGGCGACACCAGGTCGCCGGCAAGATCTGCCTGGCTGAGCCCGCGTTCGACCCGCAGCGCACGCAACCGCTGACCGAGCGTTGGCGCCATATAGTTTCCTCCTGGCGGGATGAGTGCGCTTTGTTAACTTTAGGCCGTCACGGGGCCGAGTCAACACCCAGCAGAACTCCTGGTGGCGTGACCGGCCATCCCGTTGCCGGTAGTTATAACTGATCACGACAGCGCTAGCGCATCCTGTCACGTTCGGGCATGCGACGATACGATTCCGGAGAGCCAGATCAGAGCTGGCCCGGCGAGCTCGCAGAGCGGGAGCGGTGATGCCAGAGCCAGCCGTGACGCTGAAGGACGTGGCACGCCGTGCTGGCGTGCATTCGGCGACGGCGTCCCGTGCGCTCAACCCGGAGACCCGGCTACTGGTGAGCGAGGAAACCGCCCGCCGGGTGCTGGCGGCCGCGGCCGAACTCGGGTACCTGCCGAACACCGTGGCCCGCAGCCTGCGCACGCGCCGCTCGCACACCATCGGCGTGCTGATCCCTGATCTGAACAACCCGCTGTTCCCGCCGATAGTCCGCGGTCTTGAGGACCGGCTCGACGCCAGCGGCTACGTGGCGCTTATCGGTAACACTGACGGCGATGACGCACGTGAGCGCAGGCTGTTCGAGCAGATGCGGGCGCGCCACGTCGACGGGTTCGTGTTCGCCACCGCGCATCTGCATAGCCCGCTGCTGGCCGAGGCGGCACAGGCCGGGCTGGCTGTCGTGCTGATGAACCGGATAGCCGAGGACTACAGCTTCCCGTCGGTGACCGTCGACAACGAGCGCGGCGTCCGGATGGCGGTCAGTCATCTGACGGCGCTCGGGCACCGGCACATCGCCTGCATCGCCGGGCCGCAGGATGTGTCAACCGGCCTGGCCAGGTACCGAGGGTTCCAGTCGGCCATGGTCGCTGCCGACCTGCCGGTGGCACCGGGCCAGGTGGTGTTCGCCCGCGCGTTCTCGATCGACGAGGGTTACCGCTGCGCCCGCGAGATCCTGGCGGCCAGTGCCGACTGTACCGCGGTGGCTGCTGGCAACGACATGCTGGCGGTCGGCTGCTATCAGGCGCTGGAGGAGGCCGGGCTGCGCTGTCCGGATCAGGTCTCGGTCGTCGGCTTCAACGACATGCCATTCATCAACATGCTGCGGCCGCCGCTGACCACGGTCGCGTTCCCGCATTACCAGGTCGGAACGGAGGCCGCGAAGCTGCTGACCGATCAGCTCGCCGGTCATGAGGGCCTGGTGAAAGTTCTCTACCTGGCGCCCGAGCTCATCGTCCGCGGGTCCACTGGTCCGCCCGCTTAACCGGGCCGGTTCCTGCCATTGACAACCGCATTGCTGGTGCGCCACCCTTCATTGTGCAAACGATTGTGGCCGCGCCGGCTTTCCGGAAGGACGGTAATGAGCGATCAGCCTGATGGCCAGGTCGGCTGGCTGGGAACAGGGCGGATGGGCTCGATGCTGATCCGCCGGCTGCTTGCCGCCGGGCTGGACGTCTCGGTCTATAACAGGACCAAGGCACGCGCCGAACCGCTGGCTGCCGATGGCGCCAAGGTGGTCGACCAGGCTAATGAACTGGCCGGGGCCAGGGTGGTCTTCGTCATGGTGGGCACTTCGCAGGACCTGATCGACGCACTGCTCGGTCCGGCCGGGCTGATGGCCGGCACGCAGGCACCCGAGATCGTGATCGACTTGTCGACGGTGTCCGTGGAAGCGTCAAGTCAGGTGCGTGCGGAACTCGCGCAGCGCGGCACGCAGTTCCTGGCGGCGCCGGTGATGGGCAACCCGCGCGTCGCCGCGGCCGGCCGGCTGACGTTCGCGGTGTCCGGAGCCCCGGTCGCTGCCGACGAGGCCCGCCCGTATCTGGACCTGCTCGGCGCCGGGGCGAGGTACGTCGGCCCCGGCGAGATCGCCCGCACGGTCAAGCTGTGCCACAACCTGCTCCTCGGCGTGGTCACCCAGTCGCTGGCCGAGGTCACCGTGCTGGCGCAGAAGGCAGGCGTCAGCAGGAGCACGTTCCTGGCCTGCATCAACGACAGCGTCATGGGCTCAACCTTCACCCGGTACAAGTCCCCGGCACTGGTGAACCTGGATTATCACGCCACGTTCACCTCCGTGCTGCTGCGCAAGGACTTCGACCTCGGCCTGGCCGCGGCACGCGAGCATGAGGTGCCGATGCCGGTGGCCGCGCTCGTGCACCAGATCGTGCAGAGCCTCGTCGGTCAGGGTTACGGAGAGCAGGACTTCGCGTCGTTGCTCGAGCTGCAGGCCCGTGCGGCCGGACTCGAGCTGGTGAGTGAGAACGCAGTAGTTGCCGACGGGCTCGAGCCGGTCGGCGCACCCGGGGAAAACTCGGGGGACGGAACAGACAAAACAGGGTGAGGCGGCGGTCTCACTACCTTAACCTGCCGGTAATCCCGGTTGGTTTTCCGATCGATCGGGCCTTTCCTCACTGGAAGGAGTACCGGGGATGAGATTGCTTACGCATCGCGCCCGGTTTCTTGCTCTCGGCACCACGGCAGTAATGACCTCTGCGTTCGTTGCCGCCTGCAGCAGTTCACCATCGACAACGTCAGGATCGACTGCATCGTCCAGCCCGATCCTGATCGGCGCCTCGCTGTCCCTGACCGGCGGCTTCTCCGGCGACGGGCTGGCCTTCCAGCGGGGCTACAAGCTGTGGGCCAAAGACGCAGAATGCCGCTGGCGGACTGCTCGGCCGCAAGGTGAAGCTGGTCATCATCAACGACGCCAGCTCGCCGACCCAGGCGGTCACGAACTACCAGACGCTGATCAACGTGGACCACGTCAACCTGACTGTTCGGCCCGTTCTCCTCGTTGCTCACCGGCCCGTCGGTGCAGGTGGCGCACCGGTATGGCTACGCATTCGTGGAGGGCGCCGGCGGCGCGCCGTCTGTGTTCGCTACCAAGCTGCCTAACCTGTTCGACGTCAGCCTGCCGGTCGCGGCCTCATTGCTGCCGCTGATCAATTACCTGACGTCGCTGCCGGCCAGCCAGCGGCCGACCACCGCGGCATTCCCCACCAGCAACGACCCCTTCACCCAGCCGCAGATCACGTTCGCGCAGCAGAAGCTGGCCGCGGCCGGGATCAAGTCGGTGTACAGCAAGGTGTTCCCGGCTGAGCCGACGCAGTACAAGGGCATCGCCGACCAGGTGGCTGCCAGCAAGGCCGAGGTAGTGGTGCTCGGATCGGTCGACGTGCCCACCATCTCCGCCTTCACCCAGGCGTTCGTGCAGCAGCATTACAACCCGAAGGTGTTCATCGCCACTGCCGGCCCGGACCAGGGCGCGACGTATGTCAAGGCAGTCGGCGGCATCGGCAACACCGAGGGAGTGATGGTGCCGAATGCCTGGTACGGCGGCTCGCCGAACCCGGCAAGCAAGGCGATGGTCGCCGAGTACATCGCCCAGTACGGCGGCACGCCGTCGGGCGTGAACGCCGACGTGGCCGAGGCGTACTCGGTCGGTCAGGTGATGGCGCAGGCGGTCAAGGCCACCAACGGCCTGGATAATGCCAAGATCATCACCTACCTGCACAGCGGCAAGGTGCTGACCAGTGTCCAGGGTCCGGTGAAGTTCGACTCGGTCGGCCAGAACCTGCAGGCTACCGCGTTCGTGTTCCAGTGGCAGAAGGGCTCGCTCGTTCAGGTCCTGCCGCCGGGCAACGGCGCGGTTGCGGTGCAGTACCCGAAGGCAGCCTGGGGCAAGTGAGCGAGCAGGTGCACGGAGAGCTGAGGGTAAGGTCAGCGAGGGCGGTCCTGGCCGATGGCTAAGTTCGCCGAGGCTATCGTCGACGGAATACTGGGCGGTGCGGTCTACGCGCTGATGGCAGCCGGCCTGACGCTGATCTTCGGCGTGCTGGACATCATCAACATCGCCCAGGGCATCCTCGTCGTGCTCGCGGCCTACCTGAGTTACGCACTCTCCGTGCACCTGCACCTTGATCCGCTCGTCGGCCTGTTCATCACGATCCCGGTGATGTTCCTGCTCGGCGTCTTCATCGAGTGGGCGTTCATCCGGCGGCTGCGCGGCCGGGAGCGCACCGCGATGTCGCTGCTCGTCAGCTATGCAGTGGCGGTCATCATCGAGGGAACCCTCTACCAGGTTTTCGGCAGCACGCCGGTCACGATTCAGTCCGGGTACATGTCAGCCACGGTGCACGTGCTCGGTTTCTACCTGCCGTACATCTACCTGATCGGGTTCGGGCTGGCTGTGGTGGCGCTGGTCGGCATCTACCTGATGCTGTACCGGACAACGTTCGGCCGGACAGTCCGGGCCACCGTCCAGGACAAGGTGGCCGCCCGGCTGATCGGGATCAACGTCGACCGGGTCGCGGCGCTCACCTTCGGCATCGGCGTCGCGGTGACTGCCGTGGGCGGCATGGTATTCGGCATCACGAACCCCGGGTTCAATCCCGACACCGGCTATGACCTGATCTCCCGCCTGCTGTCCATCGTCATCCTCGGCGGCCTCGGCAGCATCGGCGGCGCGCTGGCGGCAGCGATGTTCATGGTCACCGCCGAGGAGGTCGTGAACATCTGGCAGCCCACCTGGTCCACTGCGGTGTACTACGGGGTGCTGGTGATCGTGCTCGTCATCAAGCCGTCCGGCCTGTTCGGCAAGGAAGCGGCGAGGGCCCAGTGACGGGAAGCACGGGCACCGGGACCTCGACAACGGCGGAGCGGCTGACGCCAGTGGCGCGCTCGGCCGGCCTGGTCGTCCTGCTGGCCGCGCTGGCGGTCTTCCCGCTGGTGTTCACCAACGCGGCGATCACCAACTACGGCGTCCTCACCCTCATCTTCGTCGCCGCTGCGGCCGGCTGGAACATCTTCTCCGGGTACAGCGGCTATATCTCACTGGGGCACGCAGTCTTCTTCGGCACTGGCGCTTACTTCACCGGGGTCGCCACCAACGACTGGCACCTGCAGGGTTCTGACGTCTTTGCGCTGCTGCCGCTGACCGGCCTGGTCGGCGCCATCCTGGCGGTGCCGTTCGGCATCGTCGCGCTGCGCGTCCGGCGGCACACGTTCGTCGTGGTCACCATCGCTGTTTTCTTCATATTCCAGCTCATGGCTTACAACCTGCCGTCGCTGACCGGGGGCACCTCGGGGTTGCTCGCGCCGACTATCAACTTCCAGGCGGCCACCTACAACAACCCGTTCTACTACGCTGCCTTCGCTATTGCCGTCGTCACAGTCGCCGCATCCTGGCTGATCCGACGATCGAGATTCGGCCTGCAGCTGCGCGCTATCCGTGATGACGAGGACCGGGCCAGCGGCCTGGGCGTGCGGGCGATGCCGGTCAAGCTCAGCGCGTTCGTCATCTCCGCGGTGCCAGTCGCGATGGTCGGCGGACTGCTGTGGTACTACATCGGCCTGATCGACCCGGCGTCCGGCTTCGACCCGCTCTTCGATCTGGCCATCGTCTTGATGGCGTTCCTTGGCGGATTCGGGACGGTGGCTGGCCCGGTGCTGGGCGCACTGCTGATCGAACCCGTGCGGCTCTACTTCCAGCAGCAGACCAGCTACATCTACCTGATCCTCTACGGCGTGCTCTTCCTGGTTGTCATCGTGGCGCTGCCGCGCGGCATCATCCCGACCACGGCGGAACAGCTGGGCCAGTGGCGGGCCCGTCGGCGCGGAGACAGCAACCAGCAGGCCGCAGGCTCCGCGGGTGCTGCGGGTGCCGGGACGACCGGTGCCGTGACTGATCATGCATCGGAGCGCGCATGACCGCCCTGCTGCGAACCGAGGAAGTGTCCAAGGCGTTCGGTGGCGTTCAGGCGCTCAGCGGCGCGAACCTCGAGGTCGCCCGCGGCCGCATCACCGGCCTGATAGGGCCCAACGGCTCGGGCAAGACGACGCTGTTCAACGTCATCACCGGCTATGCCCGCACCGACTCGGGCCAGGTGTACCTGGGCGACAGGGCCATTACTAACCTGCGCCCGGCCCGGGTGTTCGCCGCGGGCATCGGCCGTACCTTCCAGCTCACCAGGATCTTCCCGAGTCTGACCGTGCTGGAGAACATGCTGGTCGCCGCGCAGCACCACCATCGCTCCTGGAACCCGCTGGCCGTCGCGGGCGGCGCCACGGCCCGCAGCCACGCGATGGACCTGCTGGAGTTCACCGGGATTGCCGCCCACGCCGGGGCGCTGGCCGGAACGCTGTCGTACGGCCAGCGCAAGCTCCTGGAACTGTCCTACGTGCTGGTCGCGGATCCGGAAATCGTGCTGCTCGACGAGCCAGCCGGCGGCGTGAACCCGTCGCTGATCAATCACATCGGCGACCGGATCCGGGAGCTGAACGCGGCAGGCAAGACGTTCCTGATCGTGGAGCACAACATGGACTTCGTGATGGGCCTGTGTCATCAGGTCACGGTGCTGGACTCAGGGACTGTGGTGGCGGCCGGACCGCCCGACGAGATCCGGGCGAACCCGCGGGTGCTGGATGCCTACCTCGGCCGCGAGACTGACGACGATGACTGAGCCCGTCGTGACCGAGCCCAAGACCACCGAGAACGTGCTGGTCGTCGACGGGCTGACGGCCGGCTACGGCGGCGGCGACGTGCTGCACGAGGTGTCCTTCGCGGTGCCAGCGGGCAGCATCACCTGCATCGTCGGGCCGAACGGGGCGGGCAAGTCGACCTTGCTGGCGGTCATCAGCGGGCTGCTGAAGGCCCGCTCCGGACAGGTCCTGCATCGCGGCAAGCGGCTCACCGGCAAGAGCCCGCGGGAGGTCCTCCAGGCGGGCGTGGTGCTCGTCCCGCAGAACCACAGCCTGTTCCGGGAGATGACGGTGACCGAGAACCTCGACCTGGGCGGGTACATGCTCGGCAGCAAGGCGCTGGTCGCGCAGCGGCGGGAGGCCGTCCATGCGCAGTTCCCCGATATCGGCGCCTGGGGCAGCAAGAAGGCGGGCAGCCTGTCCGGCGGTCAGCAGCGGCTGGTCGAGTTCGCCCGCTGCCTGATGCTCGACCCGGACCTGATCATCCTGGATGAGCCGTCGATGGGGCTGGCCCCGAAGACGCTGCGCACCGTGTTCAGCGCCGTCCGGGACATGAACGCGCGGGGCAAGACGGTCCTGCTGGTAGAGCAGAATGCGCGGGCCGGACTGCGGATGGCCGGATACGGCGTCGTCATGGAGAACGGCCGGGTCCGGCTGGCCGGCAGCGGTACCGAGGTGCTCGAGCATCCGGAGATCGGGTCGCTGTACCTGGGTGGCCAGCCGGGACCAGCGGCATGATGCGCGCCAGCCCATGATTCTCGACTGTCACTGCCACGTCATCCCGGCCGGGATGCTGACAAGCGCGGTGCCGGACGAGTGGCGGCCAGCGCTCAGCGTGCAGGACGGCCGCCAGCTGGTGTCGTTCCGGGGCAGGCTGCTGACCTCGGTGACCGGCGAGTTCGCGGACGTGGCCGCCATGCTGGACCAGGCCGAGGCGGCCGGGGTCAGCCACTTGCTGGTGTCGCCGTGGGTGCTGCTGCTGCCGCTGCAGGCCGAGCTGGAACTGGCCCGCGCGGATCTGCCGGATCCAGAATGAGAGCCTGGCCACGGCGGCGAGCCGGTCCGGCGGCCGGGTGTTCGGGCTTGGCGCCGTTCCCCTGCAAATCCGGAGCTCGCCGCGGCCGAGCTCGCCCACCTGATGACGATGACCGGAATGCGCGGGGTCGAAGTGCCCGCCAGTGTCGGCGGCCGCTATCTCGGCGACGACTTCTTCCTGCCGTTCTGGGCGGCCGCGGCAGATGCCGGCGCTGTCGTCTTCGTGCATCCGACCACGACCGGGCTGGGCATCCCGGCGCTGGACGGTCAGTACCTGTGGAATTCGGTGGGCAACCCGCTGGAGACGGCCATCGCGGCGGCCCAGCTCGTGGTCAGCGGCATTCTTGACCGCTTCCCCGGGCTGATCGTGCTGCTGGCCCACGGTGGCGGCGCGCTGATGTCGCTCCGCGGCCGGCTGCGGCACGCGTTCGCGGTCCGGCCGGAGGCCAGGCCGGACGGCGCCGGAGACCCGGACCTGATGCTGCGGCTGATGTACTACGACAGCCTGACGCACGACCTGTCGCTGCTCCGGGACCTGGTCCGGTTCGCCGGGCCGGAGCATGTGCTGCTCGGCTCGGACCGTCCGTTCGACATGGGTGCCGGCCAAGCCCGTCGACGACATCTGCTCGCTGAGCCTGAGCCGCACCGACGAGCAGCTGCTGCTGGGTGGCAACGCCAGCCGCCTGCTCGGCATAGCCCGCTGACAGATGAGGTGATCCGACGATGGCGATTCACACCTACGGTACGAACGCGGTGGACTGGGAGCAGCGGGTCGACCTGGGCAGGCTGCGGGAGGAGCGGCTGGCCAGGCTGAAGGCGCAGGCTCGAGGCGTCGTCGCTGGGTGCGGTGCTGAGCTTCGACTTCGGCAACATCCGGTACATGACAGCGACTCACATCGGCACCTGGGGGATGGACAAGCTGATCAGGTTCGCGCTGCTGCCGCGCGGCGGCGAACCGGTGGTCTGGGATTTCGGGTCAGCCGCGCGCCACCACCAGATCTATAACCCGTGGCTTGACCACACCGACGGGCCGCCGACGCCCGAAGGTGCGCGGCAGACCGGCGCGCGGGCCGGGATCTCTACCCTGCGCGGCGCCTTCCACCCGGACGCTGGCATCGCGCAGGAGGTTGCCGCGCAGGTGGCCGGTGTGCTGAATGAGTACGGGCTGGCCGGCGAGCCGGTCGGGGTGGACGTCGCGGAAATGCCGGTGCTGGCCGCGCTGCGCGACGCCGGCATCGAGACCGTCGACGGTCAGCAGCTGTTCCTGGAGGCCCGGCGGACCAAGACCCGGGACGAGATCGCGCTGCTCACCCAGGCATGCTCGATGGTCGACGCGGCGTATCAGCAGCTTTATGAGTTCCTGCGGCCGGGAGTGCGGGAGAACGAGTGCGTCGGCCTGGTCGCCAAGGTGCTGTACGACCTGGGCAGCGAGTTCGTCGAGGGCGTCAACGCCATCTCCGGGGAGCGCTGCTCGCCGCATCCGCACGTGTACTCCGACCGGCTCATCCGGCCGGGCGATCCGGCGTTCTTCGACATCCTGCACAGCCATCTGGGCTACCGGACCTGCTATTACCGGACCTTCGCGGTCGGCAGCGCGTCCCGCGCGCAGCGCGACGCCTATGTCCGCTGCCGCGAGTACATGGATCAGGCGATCGCGATGGTCAGGCCTGGCGTCACGACCGGGGACATCGTGTCGCTGTGGCCGCGAGCGGAGGAGTTCGGCTTCCCGGACGAGACCGCGGCGTTCGCGCTGCAGTACGGGCACGGCGTCGGGCTGTCGATCTGGGAGAAGCCGATCTTCAGCCGGCTGGTGTCGCTCGACCATCCCGAGCCGCTGGAGGAGGGCATGGTGTTCGCGCTGGAGACCTACTGGCCCGCCGCCGACGGCTGGTCGGCGGCGCGGATCGAGGAGGAGGTGGTGGTGACTGCCGATGGCTGCGAGGTCATCACCAAGTTCCCGGCCGAGGAGCTGCTGGTCGGCCGGCCGGAAGTACTGGACCGCCGGCGGTGCGCTCGACACGCTGCGGGAGAGCCAGTCGAACCTGAACACCGCGGCCGGCCGCGGCGAGCTACGCCGGGCCCGCAACCAGGAGGCGACCGGATGACAGCCGGAATCGCGAACGCAGCGGACATCGGCGCCGGCCGGCTGCTCGAGCTGTACGAGCAGATGGCCGTCATCCGCGGCACCGAGCAGGCGGCACACAACCTGTTCCTCGCCGGGCTGGTGAAGGGCACCACGCACCTCGCGGCCGGGCATGAGGCGGTGGCCGTGGGCGCGAGCGCCGCGCTGCAGCCCGACGACTACGTGTTCGCCACCTACCGGGGCCATCATCATGCGATGGCGCGCGGCGTGACACCCGCCGAGTGCCTGGCCGAGCTGATGAGCAAGGCAACCGGGGTCTGCAAGGCCAAGGGCGGCTCGATGCACCTGACCAAGGCCTCGGCGGGCATGCTCGGCTCGTACGCGATCGTCGGCGCGCACCTGCCGATAGCCGCCGGCGCCGCGTGGTCGGCGCAGCTGCGGGGCACCAGCCAGGTCGCGGTCGCGTTCTTCGGCGACGGCGCTACCAATATCGGCGCGTTCCACGAGGCGCTCAACCTGGCCTCGGTCTGGGCGCTGCCCGTCCTGTTCGTGTGCGAGAACAACCTGTACATGGAGTACACGCCGATCGGCTCGGTCACCGCGGCTGAGCACCCGGCGGCAGACCGTGCGGCCGGCTACCGGCTGCCCGCGGAGATCATCGACGGGAACGACGTTGTCGCGGTGGCCGGTGCCGTCGGCCGGGCCGCCGCCAGGGCGCGCTCGGGTGGCGGCCCGACCGTGCTGGAGGCGCAGACGTACCGGCACTTCGGCCACAGCCGCACCGACCCGGCTAGCTACCGGCCCGACGGCGAGCTGGCGCAATGGCTGGAGCGCGACCCGCTGACGGTGGCCCGGCACCGGCTGACCGACCTTGGCGTCGGGGACGACGAGGTAGCGGCGGTTACCGCACGAGCCGGGCAGATCGTGGCGGACGCGGTGGCTGAGGCGAAGGCCGCACCGGCGGCCGACCCGGCGCAGGCACTGACCGATGTGTGGGCGGACGGAGGGTACCAATGGCGGACCTGATCACCTACCGCGATGCGGTGGCGGACGGCCTGGCCAGGGAGATGCGCCGGGACCCGTCGGTGGTATGCCTGGGCGAGGACATCGCCACGGCAGGCGGCGTCTTCAAGACGACGGCCGGGCTGCTGGCGGAGTTCGGCCCGCAGCGGGTGCGGGACACGCCGATCTCCGAGCAGGCCATCGTCGGCATGGCGATGGGTGCGGCGATGACCGGGATGCGCCCGGTGGCGGAGATCATGTTCTCCGACTTCCTCGCCTGCTGCTGGGACTACCTGGCGAACGAGATCCCCAAGATGCGGTACATGACCGGCGGCCAGGTGACCATTCCGCTGGTGGTGCGGACCGCCAACGGCGGCGGCCTCGGCTTCGGCGCCCAGCACTCGCAGGCCGTGGAGAACTGGGCGCTGGCCGTGCCCGGCCTGAAGGTGGTGGCTCCGTCTAATCCGGCGGATGTCGCCGGCCTGCTGGCCGCCGCGATCCGGAGCGATGACCCGGTCGTCTTCTTCGAGCACAAGGGCCTGTTCGCGAGCCGGGGCGAAGCGGCGCCGGACGGGCATCTGGTGCCGCTCGGGCAGGCTGCGGTAGCCCGGCCAGGATCGGATGTGACGGTGGTCGCGCTCGCGTCCACGGTGCCGATGGCGCTGGCGGCTGCTGACGACCTGGCGAGCTCCGGGGTGCGGGTCGAGGTCATCGACCTGCGCTGCCTGGTGCCGCTGGACATGGCGACGGTGCTGTCCTCGGTCGCCCGTACCTCCAGGCTGCTGATCGTGGAGGAGAACCCCTACCAGGGCGGCTGGGGCGGCACTGTCGCCTCGATCGTCGCGGACGAGGGCTTCGAGCTGCTCGACGCGCCGATCCGGCGGGTCGCGGCCGAGTGCGTGCCGCTGCCGTTCGCCGATGCGCTCGAGGATGAGGTGATCCCCACCACGGCGAAGGTGACAGCCGCGCTACGGACGCTGCTGGATTACTGACCGCTGCTGCTGGCGCGTGCCGGTGATCGGCTGCCGGGCATGCCGCGTCAGCGGGCCGCGAAGTCGACGGTGACGTGCCTGAAACCGAGCGAGCCGAGCATGCCGTCGAGCATCGCGGTGGTGTTTCGCTCAGCGTCCGCGACGAGCGCACTGCGCCGGGCGGCAGCCTGGATCTGCCGCTGGGCCAGCTCGTAGACCTGCTGCTGGCTGTTGGGGTTGCCGGAGAAGAAGTTCGCTACCCGGGTCAGGAATCCCTGCTGCTGGGCGTACACGTACGACTGGCCCACGTTCAGCACCGCTGGTTCGAGCCTGGCCTGCGGCAGCTTGACGGTGACCGCGGTCCGGCCGGGCGAGACCCGGATAGCGCTGCCTTTGAGCGCGGAGAAGTCGACATAGGCGATGACGGTACCGTCGCCGATGAAGAGCGTCTGGCTGCCTTCGATAAAGGACGGCAGGAACGATGTATGCCGGGATAGCGACACGACCACCTGGAAGGCGCCGCTGGCCGCCTCATACCGGCTCAGCGAGGTGATCGACTTGAGCAGGGCCGGCTGGCTGCGCACAGTCGTCGTCTCGGCGAACGGATTACGCAGCTGCGGCAGCAGCCGAATGGCGGACAGCACCACCAGCAGGACTATGACCGCGGCGATGGCAACGACGACGGCGGCCGTCCGGCTGACGACCCGGCTGGCGCGCGGCATGTGAGGCACGGTTCCTCCGCCTTCCAGGACGGCCATGGCGGTAATCGCGACCGCTCACTACCCGGAAAACGCCAGGGAATTCATTCGCTCTAGCTGGGTACTGACAGCGACGGCCGCGGGCCGCGGCCGTCCGCACACGCCTGGAGGAAACCATGCCCACGGGATTTGGCAGCCGGGCAGGCTTTGGTGGTAAGCCGCGCCGGCGGATGGGCAGGCTCAGCGGCTGCCTGATCTGGATCCTGGCGCTGCTGGTGATCCTGCTCGTGCTGTCGCTCCTGTTTGGCGGCTACCAGCGAGGCACGAAGGCCGGCGGTAACGGTCCCGTGCAGCGTCCGGCCGCTGGCAGCGTCGGCCAACTGACAGCGTCATGAACCCGCACGTGCCGCCGACGGCAGCGCCGCCCAGCCGGGGCGGGTTAGCCGCGCCCCGCCCACCGGTAGCGCTGCGAGCCCCGGCCGAGCATCCGGTCGACCGCGGAGCTGACGCTACCGTCCTCGGCCATCAGCTTGCGGACCACGAAGATCATGGTCGGGATCGCCCAGAAGTCGCCGCAGATCCACAGGATGCCGGCGCCGATCTGCTGGTCGGCGAAGGCCGGCAGGGTCACGCCGGGAACGTGTTCATAGACCGAATACCAGGATGTGCTGGTCAGGAGGCCCATCGCCATGGCCAGGACCCACATGAACGAGTTGGTCACCAGCAGCGCGCCGGCTTGCCCGACGGGTGACATCTTGATCCGGAACGGGGGCGAGTTGATGAACTGCAGCCAGAACAGCACGCCTGAGATGAAGAAGCTGGAATGTGCCAGCCAGATGTGCACAGCCTGGTTCCGCTCGGACAGGTCGAACGGGCCGGGCAGGTGCCAGAGCACCATGACGAGGTTGAAGAAGATGATGCTGACCCACGGCCTGAGCATGAATCCGCCGGCCGCGCGCAGCGGCCGGGCCCAGTTGCTGGTCATCACCTCGCGCGTGGCGTCCTTGCCGGTCTTGCCGGGCAGCCCGGCCAGCAGCGGCTGCCACGGCGCACCGGCCACCACCAGCGTCGGCGCGGCGAACATCAGCAGCAGGTGCTGGATCATGTGCACGTAGAAGTAGTCGGCCGACCAGTAGTCCACCGGCGACTGCACCGCGATCAGCAGCACCGCCAGGCCGCCGTAGAACAGGAACGAGCGCTGCCGCCGCTGCCTGGTCCGGTCCGGCCGGGACCGGCGGGCGAGCCTGGCCAGGCCGATCTCGTGCCAGCCGACCAGCCCGATGACGATGATCAGGAAAGGGTCGAACGACCAGTGGTCGAGCACGCTATTCATGACGCTCCGCTCAGGACGACCCGTACGGGATCTGGATCTTCAGGGTCTGCAGAACGGTCCACCGGGCCGGCGTGCCGCCGGAGTGCGGTGGGAAGCGGCAGCCCGGCAGCCTGCCAGCTGCCGTGCACGGACGCGATCACGCCGGGGTACTGCCACAGCCGGCCCGCACGGTTACCGCCAGCGCGATTACCGCCAGCCAGGCCGCGCCGAGCGAGCCTGGCCGAGCCTGCTTGCCGCCGGCCATGGCGTTCGCGCCCTCACGCCGACCTCAGGACCTGCTGGGCGGCACTGCTGAGCTGGCCGGCGAATGACGACTTCGAGCTCGCTCGCGACGTGCTGCACCCAGGCAGGTGCCGCCGCCGTCTCTCGATGACGCCAGCCGGCAGCCCGGCTGCCATCGCGGGCTGGGCCCGCAGCCGGCCGTCGAAGATCCACAGGATGCCGGACCCGATCCGGAGCAGCCGCCTGGCGGCGGGCTCCTGCGCCCAGCCTGCCATCGCCGCGTGCCGGGCGGCAGGGCTGAAGTCGCGCACGCATACCCAGCCGAGCGCGAGCACGGCCAGCAGGACGGCGACGATCAGGCCCTGGTGGAGGAGCGCGGCCCGGAACGCGGCGACGAGCGTCGGGTTGGTGTTGCTGAGACCAGTGTTCATGCCGGGCAACGGGGCTCACGCTCCCATTCCGGCTAGGCGGGTCGGCGACATGGCGATCATCCCGGCAGCGCAGGCGGCGCGGCATGCATGGCCAGCGCGGCGATCGCGGTGTTCACCAGCTTGTACACACCGGCCCGGTCGGCATTGAGCTTCCTGAGCGCCTGGCTGAGTGCCAGCGTCGCCCGGCCCTTGGCTTGCGGGGTACGGGCCGCCAGCAAGGCGGCCACCGCCGTATCGACCTGCCCCGCATCCGGCGCGGCCCAGTTCACCAGGCCGGTCACGGCTCTGGCCAGCCGGAAGCTGGCCAGCGATTCGGGCACCTGGTAGCTCTCCAGGTTGTCGATCAGCTCGTTGTTGGCGGGGGCGCACTCCTGCGCGCCATTCTGCGCGACGAGGATGCCGTCTGACACGTCGGTGCTGTTGCGAGGGTGCTCGGCCTGGACCTGGCGCAGCGCGGACAGTGACTCACCGACGCCGGCCGCGCAGGACTGGATGTCGGTAGTCATCTCCGCTAGCACGCCGCGCAGGTCGGTGGCCCGCTCGGCCTGAGAAGGCTTGTGCACCAGGGCGACCGCCGCCGCGATCACGAGCAGTCCGGCCAGCGCCATCAGGACCCACTTCGGGGTGCGGCGAACCGGCCAGCCGGTGGGGCTGACCTGGCGGCGCGGGGGAGTGCGGGTCGGCGACGACACTGGTTCAGCCTCGATTCTGGTGAGATCTCGCGTCCATCAGGGCGACGCCAGCGGTCAGCTGCTTCATGCTCATCTGGCCGATGACGTGCTTCACGACCCGGTGCTGCGCGTTCAGGAAAAACGTCTGCGGGAGTGCGAGCACACCATACGAGGTCGTGGTCGACGATGGGAATGGGTCGAAGGCCACCGGATACCGGACCCCGGCCGCGTGCAGGAACCGCAGCGCCGCGGCGGTGGCGTCGTTGGCATCGACGCCGATCACGTCGACGCGGCCCTTGCTGGCCTGGTAGAACCTGGCCAGCATCGGGGTCTCCCGCTTGCACGGCGCGCACCACGAGGCGAAGAAGTTGATGACGACCGGCCGTCCGCGGTAGCTGTCCAAGCGATACCGAGCGACCAGGCTGGCCGACCTCGGCCAGGGCGAAGCTGCGGGCCAGCGGCGGCGCCGCGGCCGGCTTTCCCGGCCGCGCTCGCCGCTCAGCGACACCAGGGCGATCACCGCCGCGAGCACGCGAAACGCAGCGATGGCGATCTTGGTGGTCCGGTGCATCGCGCGCAACCTGGTCTGCCAGCGCGCAGCGACTCGAAGCTGGCTCATCGCGCCCCCAGCCTGCCGCACGGATCGGCAGCGAGCTCGTGCCTGCTCTCGGCCTGGCTAGTTGCCGGGGCAGGCGGCAGGCAGATCGCGAACGTGCTGCCCGCGCCCAGCGTGCTGTACGACCTGCACCTCGCCGCCATGACCGCGGGCCACCGCCCGGACCAGCGGCAGTCCCAGGCCAGTGCCGCGGCGGCCGTCCGATGCCGTTCCCGTCGCGAACCGGTCGAAGATGTAGGCCGAGCTCGGCTGGCGCGATCCCGGACCCGCCGTCGGCCACGGTCAGCCTGGCCAGGCTGGCGCCGTCGGCCCGGATGACCGACATCCTGATCACGTCGCCGGGCTCGGTGTGCTGCACCGCGTTTTCCAGCAGGGCGTCGACGGCAAGGCCCGAGCCGCTCCCGGTCAGCGTGCACGCGTGACGTGGTCGAGCCGGCCGAACTGCCAGCGTGCGGTCGGCTGCATGGCGCCAGCGCCAGAGCACCTCGGCGGTGAACTCGTCGAGTGCCACCGGCTCGGGCACGAGGAATCCGGGTTGGCCGAAGCGGCGATCAGCAGCAGTCGCTCGCTCAGTTTCCGCAGCCGGTTCAGCTCGCCCACGACGACGTCGATATCGCGCTTGTCCTGGCCGTCCGCCAGGTTCCTGGCGAGCAGCTCAGCATGCCCGAGCGCGATCGTGATGGGCGTCCTGAGCTGATGCGACGCGTCCTGCAGGAACTGGCGCTGGGTGGCGAGCAGCCGCTGGTTCTCGGCGCCAATGCGCTGGTTCTCGGCGCCGGCCGCGTGGCGGCGGCGCCCATGCCACATCAGGACCCAGACCACGCTGTACAGCAGCGCGAAGCTGATCCAGATCAGGTGGAACGGGATGGCCTCCCACCGGCCGAAGAGCACGATGCAGACGAGCCCGAGCAGCCACAGCAGCAGCCAGGCCAGGTCGATCCAGTACGGCCAGGATCGCACGTCGGCCAGGTCGGGCAGCTGACGGGGCTGCACCTGCCACCGGTGGGCAGGTGTCGCCAGCGCTGCGTCAGGAAGCGAGCCGGTATCCGGCACCACGCACCGTCTCGATCAAGTCAAATCCCAGCTTTGATCGGAGTCGCCGAACGCACACGTCGACGACGTTCGAACCGGGGTCGAAGTCGATCCCCCATACTGTCGCCAGCAGGGTGCCCTTCGGAACTGACTCGCCGATATGTTCCATCAGCTCGCGGAGCAGCAGGACCTCGAGCCTGGTCAGCGGGATCGGGCCGAGCCCGGCATCCGCCTGCATCCGGCCGAGGTCCAGCACCAGCTGACCGGCCCGGATGATCTCGCCGAGCTGGTGGTCGCTGCTGTGCTGGTCTCGTCTCTGCTGGTGCCCGCCGTCCTGGTAGCCGCCGTCCTGGTGGCTGCGCTGGCTTGCGCGCAACCGTACCCGCACCCTGGCGAGCAGCTCGTCAAGCGCGAACGGCTTGGTCAGGTAGTCCTGCGCGCCCAGGTCCAGGCAGTCCACCTTGGTGGGCACGTCGTCGACGCAGGACAGCACGAGCACGGCCTGGCCAGGACGCTGCTGGCAGAGCCGGGTCAGTACGGTGCGGCCGTCGGTCTGCGGCATCACCAGGTCGAGAATGACCAGCTGGTAATCGCCGGTCAGGGCATGCCGGAGCCCGGCAGCGCCATCGCTGCTGCAGTCGATTGCATAGCCGGCCGCGCTCAACGCGCGCGCGACGACATCGCGTATCTCCGGCTGATCATCGACTACCAGGATGCGCTGCTGCGACGAAAGCAGCTCAGCGCTCGTAACAGTCATCGGGCTCATTACCTCGGGTGCGTCGACTCCGGCCAGATCCGCATCATCGAAAGCTGAAGGTCCACGCAGGTGACAACAGAGGATCTACTCCATTCGGCCGGTCCAGGTCAACTCCCGGACGCTACGATTCACGCTGAGCAGTGAGCCAGTTACCAAACGTGCAGTCGGGCAACTATGACAATTTCGTCATTGAGGGGCGCCGTGCTTGCCGTGGGGTGACCGGTGATCGCGAAGATCAGACACGTTCAACGTCAGTGATGGCTCAGACGTCGCGCAACTATGCCGGGAACCCGCTGGGTCGTCTGGCGCGCGCAGAAGCGAGGTGATGGCCGGTGTCCCTGCTGGCCCGTGTCGTTACCCTGGTCGTGGCGTTCGTGCTCGTGGCAGCCGGCGTCGCTTTCCTGGTGATCCATTACTTGCTGAGCAGTCCGCCGACGGTCGCCTTCGGGTCGAGCGTCACGCCGGACACCGGTGCCGTCGTCAATGTCGTCATGCAGGAGGACCCGCAGAACACGGTGACCGCCCATCCGGACTGGGTCTCGTACTTCATCCAGGATCCGACTACGCACCAGTGGGTGCACACGACGGTCTTCCAGGTGCCGGCTGGCTCCGTGATCCACATGACGATTTACGGCTACGACGGCTGCACGCCGCTGCGGAACAACTTCTGGAGCAAGGTAACCGGCACCGTCGGCGGGGTTGCGCTCGTCAACGGCAGGCCGGCCAGCGTCATCAACGCCTGGTCTGGCTGCAACGTGGGCCACACGTTCTCGATCCCCGGCATCAACCTGAACGTGCCGATGGCCTCACCGCCGCTGAGCGCGAACCTGTGCGGGACGTCGCCGTGCACGTCCGGCCCGCACGAGACAATGACATTCGCGTTCAGGTCGCCGCGGGTTACCGGTGCGTACTTCTGGCAATGCAGGGTCCCCTGCGGCGGCGGCTTCATCGACGGATTCGGCGGTCCCATGCAGACGATCGGTTACATGACCGGCAACATGGAGGTGGTGGGCTGATGGCCGCCACGACACCGGAAGAGCTGCAGTCGGCAGGCCCGGCTGGGCCGAATCACGGCCTGCGCATGTTCATCATCTGGCTGCCGCTCGCGCTGGCCGCAGACCTGCTGATCTACCTGGTCTGGGGTCCGCACCTGCCGCCAGGGACCATGTCCGATTCGGCCGCGAGCCAGCAGTTCACCATCAAGGTCATGGCCGTGCTGGCGGCGCCAGTGATGATCTTCGTGCTCATCTTCATGGCCTACGCGGTGATCGTCTGGCGGCACCGCGAAGGCGACGACGAAGACGGGCCGCCGATCTTCGGCCACGCCAGGATCCAGGCCTTCTGGATCACCGCCACGGCGGTGATCGTGCTGTCGCTGGCCGTTTTCGGCACCTACGAGCTGGCCTGGACCGGCTTCGCCGGGGCCGGGGCCGGGGAAGGGCCCAGCCCGATCTGGCTGCCCAACAACAACGCTCACCCGCTGGTGGTGCAGGTCATCGGCCAGCAATGGCGATTCACCTACCGGTACCCGCAGTTCGGCGGCTTCGAGACGACCGAGCTGATGCTTCCGGTCGACCAGCAGGTGCAGTTCAACGTCACCTCGATCGACGTCATCCACAGCTTCTGGGCTTACCAGCTCGGCGTGAAGGCCGATGCCAATCCCGGCGTCAACAACGTCGCCTTCACCAAGCCGCAGCAGCTGGGCGTGGTCACGGTGCGGTGTGACGAGCTCTGCGGCCTGTGGCATGGCGCCATGTTCGACTACGGGCATGTCGTCAACCAGGCCGCATTCCTCGCCTGGGCGGCCAGGACGCGAGTCCAGCTGGCCTCGGTGACCAAGATCCTTCCGCCATACGCCACTGTGTATGACCCGACGGTCATCCCGCAGCTCAGCGCGGCCCTGAAGAAGGGCGGCATCACTGGTGGCAATGGCTTCTACTACCCGCCGAACGACCCGGTTCAGCCGTGATCCCGTCCGACGCAGCGATGAAGAGGTGACCTGATGGCCATCGAGACACAGCCGGAGCAGACGCGAGGGTCCGGCGGCGGCGGCTCTTCAGCCGCAGCCGGGCCACGGCCCTGGTGGATGCGGCCAGCCATCCATACCGCGGTCATCGGGGCGGTCATCGGCTACCTGGTCGGGTCGTTCCTGGGCAGCTACCTGACCGGGACTGGCAACGGCCTGTATCCGAACGTGTCGCTGTCCGACTCCAAGGACTGGCCGATCGTGCTCGGCTACGTGCTAGCCATCGTCGGCTGGCTGGCGGGCCTCGGCGTGTTCAACGACGTGGTCCGCCAGATGCTCGGCCGACCGCAGAGCGTCGCTAACACTCAGGAGACCGAGTCGCGAGGCGGAATGGCCAAGTACTTCCGGTACGAGCTCGACCACAAGGTGGTCGGCATCCAGTACCTGGTCGGCATGATCATTTACTTCTGCACAGCCGGGCTGTTCGCGATGGCGATCAGGACCGAGCTGCTGTCGCCGGTGCACCACACCTTCACCTCCCAGGTCTACGTGGAGATCGTCGGCGAGCACGGCACGATGATGATGATGCTGATGACCTCGGTCATCCTCGGTCCGTTCGGGAACTACCTGGTCCCGCTCATGATCGGCTCGAAGCGGGTGGCGTTCCCCCGGATCGAGGCGCTGTCGTTCTGGCTGACCCCGTGCGCGTTCCTGATCCTGCTGTCCGGACTGCTGCTTGGCGGCTTCCCGTTTGGCTGGACTGGGTATGCCCCGCTGTCGATTCAGTCCACTATCGGCGCTGACTCGTACGCGATGGCGTTCGGCCTGATGGGTATCTCGATGATCCTGGCGGGCTTCAACATCATCGTCACGGTCATCTGCTACCGGGCGCCAGGGATGCGCTGGAGCCGCCTGCCGATGTTCGTCTGGGCGATGGTGACGACGTCGTTCCTGATGGTGCTGGCCGCGCCGGTGCTCGTCGGCGGCATGTACATGCTGCTGATGGACCGGACCGCGCAGACGTCGTTCTTCCTGGACACCCTGGGCGGCAGCAGCTACCTGTACCAGAACTTGTTCTGGTTCTTCGGTCATCCTGAGGTGTACATCCTGGCGCTACCTGGCTTCGGCATCGTCTCGGAGATCATCCCGGTGATGTGCCGCAAGCCGCTGTTCGCCTACAAGGTGGCCGCGGCCGGCATGCTCGGCGTCGGGTTGCTGAGCTTCTTCGTCTGGCAGCACCACCTGTTCATGAGCGGCATCAACCCGGACATGCGGCCGCTGTTCATGCTGACGACGGAGCTGATCTCGATCCCCACCGGGTTTATCTACCTGGTGGCGCTCGGCACCTTCTGGAAGGCGAAGATCCGCTTCACCGTGCCGATGCTCTTCGCGCTGGGGATGTACTTCAACTTCCTGATCGGCGGTGTCTCCGGCGTGTTCCTGTCCGATGTGTCGGCCGACACGACCGAGCACGGCAGCTTCTTCGTGATGGCGCACTTCCACTACACGATCATGGGCGGTCTGATCTTCGCGTTCATGGGCGGCCTGTACTACTGGCTGCCCAAGATGATGGGGATCAAGCTGAATGCGACGCTCGGCAAGTGGCAGTTCTGGATCATGTTCATCGCGTTCAACTCCACGTTCCTGCCGCTGTTCGCGATCGGCATGGCCGGCCAGCCGCGACGGGTGTTCGAGTACGCGCTGAACCTGCAGCCGCTGAACGTGTGGGTGTCGATCTCGTCCTTCTTCCTCGGCGGATCGATCCTGCTGTTCGTGATCAACTTCGTCTGGTCGACGGTGATCGTGCGTGAGCCGGAAGTCGGGAACCCGTGGCGGTCGCGCGGGCTGGAGTGGCAGGTCTCGTCGCCACCGCCGCCCGGTAACTTCGACCAGGTGCCGGTCGTCCTGTCCGGCCCGTACGACTATGGCGTCAAGGATGCGCTCCCGGTCGCCGACCTGAACCCGCCGGCCGGCGTGCTCAGCGCGGCTATCTCCGGCGCGGCAGCAGTTCGAGCGGAGGCATAAGACATGGCCGAGACAACCGCGCCGCCGCCGTCGGCGATGACCCCGGCCGAGGAGGAGGCGAGCTTTTACCACGAGTCGGCGCTGAATGCCTCCTGGACCGGCGTCCGGCTGGCCGTGGGAGCCTTGTCCTTCTTGTTCGGCGCGTTCGGATTCGCGTTCTTCTACCTGAAGGCGCTGAACTCGCACCACCTGTGGTATCCGACCGGCACGGCCTCCTTCAGCCCACCGAAGATGTGGCAAGGCGTGCTGATCATGCTGCTGGTGGTGGTCAGCGCCGCGATCCAGACGCTGGTACTGCAACGGATCAAGGCCGGGAAGAAGGCGCCCTGGCAGGCCGGTGCGCTGGTAGCACTCGTGCTCGGCCTGGCCGCGGTGGGCTTCCAGATCTACCAGCTCGCGGACCTGCCGTTCTGGCCCGGCTCCAGCGGATTCGCCAGCGTCTTCGTCGGCTACGGCCCGATCTTCCTGACGGTCGTGTTCTGCGTCATGGTGTGGCTGGAAATCCTCATCATGCGCTGCCGGGCGATCCCGGAGATCTCGTTCGTGGAGCAGCCGCCGACCTACGCCGAGGCGTTTGCCGTGCAGCGGTTCCAGGCGTCGCTGAGCGCGTTCACCGTCACCTGGAACTACCTGGCCGTTGTCGCGGTGGTGTTCTGGATTCTGTTCTACCTGGTCCACTAGTGCAAGGCCAGCACGCGGCAGGTCGGCAGCAGGAGGCAACCCGGTGGACGTAGCGTTCTCGCACTGGTCGGCCAGCTGGCCGGTGCTGGTCTGCTATCTGGTCCTCGCGGCTGCACACCTGGCCGGCCTGCGCGGGCTGCTGCGCGGCGGCAGCACCGGAGTGCCGGACGATGCCGCCAGGCAGCAACTGCGGCGTGAGGGCCTGCTGTTCCAGCTTGGCTTGCTGATCGTCCTCGTCGCGCTGGTGTGGCCCATCGGCTACTGGTCGGACGTGTACATCTGGGTCCGGGCCGGTCAGCAGCTGTTGCTTGCCGTCGCGGGTCCCGGCCTCGTCGTCGTGGGCGCGCCATGGCTGGCGCTGGCGCAGTCGGTGCGGCTGCGCCGGCCACGCCAGCGTGTCATCCGGCCAGGCCGCCCGTGCTGCGGCAAGCAGGCCAGCCTCGACGCCATGGCCGGTGGCACGGCCGCTGCTCTGGGTGGTCGTGTTCAACGTGGTCTGGGTCGGCTGGCTGATACCGGCGTTGTTCGACCAAGCGCGCGACAGCGGCGCCGTCGCGCTAGCGGAACATGCCAGTTTCCTCGCCGCGGGGATCATGTTCTGGCTCCAGCTCAGCGGGTCACGGCCGCTGACGGCCGAACAGTGCCCCGCTGCACCGGGTAAAGATGGTCGTGAGCACCGTCATAGTCTCGACTGTGGCGGGAATGGTGCTGGTATTCGGCCCGCACGTGGTATACCCGGCCTACGTTGTGGCCGGGCATCAGGTTTTCACGGTGCTCGACGATCAGCAGCTGGCCGGCGCGGTGCTGTGGATGGGCATGCTGCCCGCGCTGATCGTGGCCTGTATCGCGTTGCTGCTGCAGTGGTTCGCCGATGAGGAGTCGGCGGGGCTGGCAGCCGGTCTTGACCGGCTAGTCTCGCCCCGCAAGAGTTCCTGGCCGTCCAGGCCAGTTATCAGGTGACAACGGATATGAAACCTGGCAGGAGACAGCAGTGGCTGGTGTGATCCTTGCAGCGATTAACCCGGACAACACATCATCCGGGTATTACTGGACGTTCCTGTACCCGATGCTGCTGTTCATCGTCATCGCCGGGGTGCTCTATTACCTGTTCGGCAGGCCGCACCGGCGGGTGCCGCCGCAGCCAATCTCGGCTGCGGCCGGCTCGCGCCAGCCAGACGCCAGTACGGCGCGCGCTGCGTCGGTGGCCGGCGGCCTGAGCGTGGCTGCCGGTGGCGGCACCACCGAGTCGGTCGCGGAGCCGCACGGAGCGCAGGTAGCCGCCGACGCCGAGGCAGGCGGCGCTGCCGTGACCGGCACGGACGCCGCGGCAGGGGACACGGCTCCCGGCTACACCGCGTCTGCCGGCACCGCAGCAGACGACTCGGCGGACAGTGGCACGGCAGCGGAGGACACGGGGGCGCAGGAGTGACGCAGGCGACCCACGGCACTAGCCGGCCACAGCGTCGAGCTTCCGGCCCGGCGCTCTGTCGGCCTGGTTGCCAGGTCGCTGTTCCTGCTGACCAAGCCCAGGATCATCGAGCTGCTGCTGGTCACGACGCTGCCGACGATGCTGCTGGCCCGGCACGGCTTGCCGAGCGCCAAGCTGATGGCGGTCACCCTGCTGGGCGGCGCGCTGGCCGCTGGCAGCGCCAACACGCTGAATTGCTACCTGGACCGCGACATCGACGCGGTCATGAAGCGGACGTCGCGTCGCCCGCTGGTGGCCAAGGGCACGCCCGCCGCGATCAAGCCCGCCGAGGCACTCGCTTCCGGCATCCTGCTGGGCGCGGCGTCCACGCTCATGCTCGGCTTGCTGGCGAACTGGCTGTCCGCCGCGCTGGCCGACGGCGCCATCCTGTTCTACGTGTTCGTCTACACCATGGTGCTGAAGCGCAGGACCGCTTCCAATATCGTCATCGGCGGCGCGGCCGGATGCTTCCCGGTGCTAGTCGGCTGGGCGGCGGTGACCGGCACAGTCAGCTGGCCGGCCGTGCTGCTGTTCGCGGTGATCTTCCTGTGGACGCCGCCGCATTTCTGGGCGCTGGCGATGAAGTTCAAGGACGACTACGCGGCGGCCGGAGTCCCGATGCTGCCGGTGGTCGCGCCTGCGGCCACCGTGGCCCGGAAGATTCTCGGCTACTCCTACGCGATGGTCGGCGTGACGCTGGCGCTGGCCGTGTATGCGGGTCCGGTCTACGGCTGCTGCGCAGCCGGGCTCGGCGGCTGGTTCCTGGTCGAGGCGCACCGGCTGAGGTCACGGGTGGCGGCCGGCGAGGCTGCGGCGCCGATGCGGCTGTTCCACCTGTCGATCGCTTATCTCACGCTGCTGTTCGCCGTGGTGGCGATCACCGCGCTGCTGCCCTGGCGGGGCTGGTAGCACTGCGCGGCTCGCGCTGGCGGGTCTTGCTCAGGCCGAAATGGCTGGCCTGGCATCTTTTCGCGGTCGCTGGCAACCGCCGGGATGCTGTACCTGGGCACTGGCAGCTGCATCGCGCCGAAGCCGGTAACGAGCTGAGCTGGGCCTACACCTTCGAGTGGCCGATCTTCGCGATCTGCGGCGTGGCGTTCTGGGTCAAGTCACTGCGTGAAGAGCTCAGGCCGCGGTCGGAGCCGGGCAGCGACGACCAGCCGCGCGAGACCCCGGCGAAACCGCTGACGCCTACGCGGCCCGGCTCAGGGCCGAGGTGCAGGGGCACGGTCGGTGGCACGGAATCCGCTAGCCGTAGCTAGCTTCGCAGGCGAACTCTAGAATCGGGTTCTAGTGCTGCCTGACTCAGTCGGCGGCCCGGATCCGGGAGGCAGCGGTGGCGTGGGATTTCTCGACCGAGCCAGAGTTCCAGGAGCAGCTGGACTGGGTGGCGGACTTCTGCAAGGACGAGGTCGAGCCGCTCGACCTTGTCTTCCCCGGCGCCGCCTACTCCCGCAACCCGAAAGCCAGGATGCTCGCCGACCCGCTGAAGCAGCAGGTGAAGGATCGCGGGCTGTGGGCCCTGTTCCTGGACAAGGAGCTGGGCGGTCCAGGGTTCGGCCAGCTCAAGCTGGCACTGCTGAACGAGATCCTCGGCCGGTACCGGTCGGCGCCCGTCGTCTTCGGCACCGCGGCGCCCGACACCGGCAACATGGAGATGCTGGCCGCATACGGGACGCCGGAGCAGAAGACCAGGTGGCTCTACCCGCTGATGAACCAGGAGATCTTCTCTGCCTACTCGATGACGGAGCCGCAGGGCGGCTCGGATCCGAATCTGTTCAGGACCCATGCGGTGCGGGATGGCGACCACTGGGTGATCACCGGCGAGAAGTGGTTCACCAGCGCTGGCGCCAGGGCCGACATCATCTTCGTGATGTGCACCAACGGCATGTTCGTGGTGCCGCGAGAGACGGCCGGGGTCGAGATCATGGGCTACCCGCCGCTGCATAACCACATCAGGTACAACCAGGTCCGCGTTCCCCTCGAGAACCTGCTGGGACCGGAGGACGGCGCAAAGGTGCTGGCCCAGCGGCGGCTCGGCGGTGGCCGGATCCATCACGCCATGCGAACGGTCGCGCAGGTCCGGCTCGCCTTCGACATGATGTGCGAGCGGGCGCTCAGCCGCGAGTCGCACGGCAAGGTGATCGCCGAGCATCAGATGGTGCAAGAGGCCATCGCCGACTCGTATGCGGAGATCAACATGCTGCGCCTGCTCGTGCTGTGGACCGCGTGGACCATCGACAACTCCAGCACGCAGGCCGCCAGGACCCAGATAGCCGCCTGCAAGTACACGATGGGCAAGGTGCTGCGCGAGGTCAGCTACCGCGCGCTGCACATCATGGGCTCGCTTGGCACCACTAACCTCACGCCGCTGCAGGCGATGTGGGCCGGGGCGCCAACCATGGCGATCGCTGATGGCGTCGACGAAGTGCATAAGGTGACCGTGGCGCGCAACGTGCTGAAGGGCTATGAGCCGCACCCCGGCCTGTGGCCGACCGAGTACATCCCGGCCAAGCGGGATGAGGCGCGGAAGAAGTTCGCCGACCTGATAGCAGCTGACGAGGATCTGGCTAACTGGGCCGACGCCGCCGTCCGCGCGACAGCAAGGGGCTGAGCATGGAGATCACGGGCAAGGTTGCCGTCGTCACCGGTGGCGCCAGTGGTGTCGGCAGGTCGCTGTGCCTCGGGCTGGCCGACCGCGGCGCCGTAGCCGTGGTCGTCTGCGATATCGACGGCGACGGCGCTGCGGCGGTGGCCGCCGAGATCGCGGCCGCCGGACAGCAGGCGCTCGCAGTGCCGGCCGACGTGTCGAAGGAATCCGACGTGCAGGCGCTGGTGGCACGAACCGAGGACGCCTTCGGCCCGGTCGGCATGTTCTTCTCCAATGCCGGGATCATTGTGGCTGGCGGCCCGGAAGCCTCCGACGAGGCCTGGTCCAGGATCTGGGCCATCAACGTGCAAAGCCACATCTACGTTGCCCGCGCGGTGCTGCCCGGCATGCTGGCCAGGGGAGCGGGCTACCTGGAAATCACCGCGTCGGCGGCCGGGCTGCTCACCCAGCTTGGCTCGGCGCCGTACGCGGTGACCAAGCACGCAGCGGTCGCGTTCGCCGAGTGGCTGTCGATCACCTACGGCGAGCAAGGCCTGACGGTGTCGTGCCTGTGCCCGCAGGCGTTCACCAGCAACCTGCTCAGCACCAGCAGGCGCGAGGTAGGCGCCGGGCAGTTGCCGGAAGCGGCGGCGACCGGCGGATCAGCGCAGGCGGCGGTCGACGGGGTGCTGACCTCCGAGCAGGTAGCAGACAGCGTGCTGGCCGCCGTCGGCACCGAGCAGTTCCTGATACTTCCGCATCCCGATGTGGCCACCTACGAGCTGCGTCGCGCCGACGACCGCGAGCGCTGGCTGCGCGGCATGCGCCGGATGCAGGCTCGCCTCACCGGCCAGGCGTAGCCAGCGGGCCGGCGTCCTCACTGGCCAGGCAGCAGCTCTTGGCGCCGACGGCGCAGGAACTCCTGCTGCGGCTCGCTCTGCGTGCGCGCGCTGGCCGCGTCGAACTCCGCGGCCGCCTCGGCCAGCCGGCCCAGCCGGGCGAGCAGCTGCGCCCGGATCGCGTGCAGCAGGTAATAACCATCGAGCTGCAGGCCGTCCACGATGGCCAGGGCCGCGTGCGGGCCGTCAGTCTCGGCCACTGCGACGGCGCGGTTCAGGGCCACGACCGGACTGGGGGCCACCGCGAGCAGCTGATCGTAGAGCTGGACGATCTGCTGCCAGTCGGTGTCGGCCGTGCTCCCCGCCTCGCTGTGCACGGCGTTGATCGCTGCCTGGATCTGATAAGGACCGGGCTGGTCGCGCCGCAGGCAGGCCAGCACGATGGCCTGACCCTCGGCGATGAGGTGCCGATCCCAGCGGCCCCGATCCTGGTCGCCGAGCAGCACCAGTGTGCCCTCCGCGGTGGTACGGGCCGGCCGCCGCGCCTGGGTTAGCAGCATCAGCGCAAGTAGCCCCATGACCTCGGGTTCGTCCGGCATGAGCTCGGCCAGCGCCCGGCCAAGCCGTACCGCCTCGGCGCACAGGTCAGCCCGGATCAGCGTGTCGCCCGAGCTGGCCGCGTATCCCTCGTTGAAGATCAGGTACACGACCGCGAGCACGGCCCGCAGCCGGCCGGGGAGTTCGGACTCGGCGGGTACCCGGTACGGGATGCGGGCTGCGCGGATCTTGCCCTTAGCCCGGACGATCCGCTGCGCCATCGTCGGCTCGGGCACCAGGAACGCGTGCGCGATCTCCGCGGTGCTGAGGCCACCGAGCAGCCGCAACGTCAGCGCCACCTGGGCGCCAGTGCCCAGGGCCGGGTGACAGCAGGTGAAGATGAGCCGGAGCCGGTCATCACGCACGGACAGCTCCTTCGCTTCGTGGTCGGCGGCATACAGCAGCGCAGCCTGCGCATGCCGCTCGCCGCGGGAGGCCTCCCGGCGAATCCGGTCGATGGCCCGGTTGCGCGCGGTGGTGATCAGCCAGCCGGCCGGGCTTGGCGGCACGCCGTCAGCTGGCCACCGCTCAACCGCGGTGGCGAAGGCATCCTGGACCGCGTCTTCGGCGACGTCGATGTCGCCGAAGACTCCGGTCAGGACCGAAACCGCACGTCCGTACTCGCGGCGGAAGATGGACTCGACGTCGCCGGCGGCCACGCCCGGGTCGGCTGGATCAGCCATCGGCAAGGTCGTACGCAGGCCGAACCTCGACCGGCAAGCCAGTGATCTCGGTGAACTGCCGGGCCCAGTCCAGCGCTGCGTCCAGGTCCGGCACCGCGATCACGGTGAATCCGCCGAGGTGCTCCTTGCCCTCGATGAACGGGCCATCGGTGATGACGATCTCACCGTCGGCCGGCGTCAGCACCGTTGCCGTGCTCGGCGGGTGCAGCCCGCCGGTGAAGACCCAGGCGCCGGCGGCCTTCAGTCCGGCGTTCCAGGTGCCCACGCGCTCCATGATCGGGTCAAGAACCTCGGGCGGCGGGGCGTCTCCGTCTGGCTGATAGACGCTGAGCAGGTAGTTCGGCATCGTGACTCCTCAGTGCTTGTCGCTTCTCGCCCCCTAGACGATCTGGCCATGGCCAGATCGACACCGCCCGGTGAGAAATCTGGCCGGAAAGCGGCAGACGATGGCCCTGGTGCGCTGCCGACTCGCACTAGCTGCCGGCGTGGTCTCGGCGGACAGCACCTTCCGCGGGTGGCTGCCGTCGACGTAGCCAACGAACGGTGGATAGATGTTGTAGCCGAGCAGTTCCTGCAGTCGACTAGGCAAGTCGCGGGCGATGTCACGGGGGACGGCGAGACAGTGGTTCTCCTGCGGCCGTAGCCAGCCGGCTGCGTATTCGAGGATGACGCCGAGGCGCGGCTGCCCGGTGCGGTTCGCGCCGCCGCCGTGCCAGAGGCTGCCGAGGTAGAACATGGCCGAGCCAGGCGACATGGTGGCCGCGATGACTTCGTCGCCGGCCGCCGGCCGCCGTCCGGGTGCCCAGTGATGGCTGCCAGGAATGAACCGCGTCGCGCCGTTGTCGTCGGTGAACTCATCCAGTGGCCACATGGTGTTGACGACCAGTGCCGGATGCGGCTCGGGGACTGGGTAGATGGAGTCATCCCGGTGCAGTACCTGGGCCTGCTCGCCAGGCCCGATCCGGATCCCCACCGGAGCGCTGAGCTGGTAGTGCCCGAGGACTTCGTCGAGCACACCGAGCAGCAGCGGGTCGGTGGCCGCCCGGTCGAAGGTCCTGGTCTTGGCGAACAGCGCGTAGATCCGCTGGGTGTCGTAGCCCTCGAAGGAGTTGCGCCCGGTGGGCGTGACGCTCAGCACCCGCTGCAGGTCGGTGCGGGCGGCCTGGACGTCGGGTGCGTCCATCATGCCGGTGACGATCACGTAGCCGTCGTCCATCAGCCGCCGCGCCACGTCCCGGCTGTCAGACGTAGCAGGCATCGTTGCCCTCACCCGCCCGAGACTAGGCGAAGCCGCGATTTCCGTACAGTGCCTGGCAGGGTCGTTCAGCTCACGCCCGCCAGGGTCAGCGCCACGTTGTACGGCAGGTGCCGCGGATGCACCAGCAACGCTCGCGCCAGTACGCGGATCTGCGGGCGGAGCGGCGTCAGCACCTGCTCGCTAAGCCGCCAGGCGGCAAGCTCATCGCGAACAGGGCCGGCCGAGAGCGACTGGCGGAACCGGCGGGCATCGCCGCCATCCTGGCGCCAGGCCGGTAGCCAGGCGCGGAGGTCGGCGTCACGATCCAGCATGGTCCAGTTCATCAGCCGCTCGGCGATCTGCCCGGCCGCGTCGATGATGAACGCGCGATCGGCCGCGCCGCCGGTGATGGCGTGCACCCGGCCCTCGCTGCGGTGGCCATGATGAATGCTCGCCGAGCTGAACCGGGCGCCGGTCGTGATGGCGGCAACGGCATGGCCAGCCTCATGCCAGGCGGTCCGCACGGTCGCCTGGCGTGCTGGCCCGAAGCTCGGGTAGCAGCCGCAGTCGTATCGCTGGCGGACCCACCGGTCGTGCACGATCGACTCGTCGTCGTACCGTGCGAACTTTCCGAGCCCGGCCTCGATCGCGGTGACCGCGCGCTTCTCAGCGAGCGTCAGTTCGTGCACGCTTCGTCCTATTCAGCTCGGTGCCTGCAGCGTTCTACGGCAGACTACGCGTTGGCAGTTGCGATCTGAACGCGGAGGACACATGGCAGCACGCCTGACCCCGGCCGGCGTCGCAGCCGTGCGGGCCGTAGCTGATCAGCATGTCGGGAACGGGGACGTCCCTGGACTGGTGGCACTTGTCGCGAGCGGTGAGCAGGTGTTTGCTGAGCCGTGCGGCACGCTGTCGATCGGCGGCGCGCCGGTCCAGCGGGACTCGTTGTTCCGCATCGCGTCCATGACCAAGCCAGTCACCGGCGCGGCGACGATGGCGCTGATCGAGGAAGGGCTGATCGGCCTCGACGAACCGGTCGACCGGCTGCTGCCGGAGCTCAGCGACCGCCAGGTGCTGCGGGAGCTGAGCGGGCCGCTGGACGACACCGTCCCGGCCCGCAGGGCGATCACCACCCGCGACCTGCTGACGTTCACCTTCGGCTTCGGGCTCGTGGTGGAGATGTTCATGGCCGCCGAGCCGTATCCCGTGGTCGTCGCGGCCGGCAAGGCCCGGTTGTCGACGATCGGGCCGCCGGACCCTGGCATTCAGCCTGATCCGGACATGTGGATCGCCGGGCTAGGCTCGCTGCCGCTGCTTGCCCAGCCTGGCGAGCGGTGGATGTACAACACCGGCGCATCGGTGCTCGGAGTGCTGCTCGGCCGGGCCGCCGGCCAGTCCTTCGGCGAGGTGCTGCGAACCAGGATCTTCGATCCCCTCGGGATGAAGGACACGGCGTTCTGGACCGGCCAGACCGACCGGCTGGCGACCGCGTACCGGTCCGGGCCGGACGGCCTGGAGGCATGGGACGCGCCGGATGGCAACTACAGCCGTCCGCCCGCCTTCGAGGACGGAGCCGGCGGACTGGTGTCGACCGCCGACGACATGCTGGCCTTCGCCCGCATGTTCCTGCGCGACGGGGACCCGGTGCTGTCGGCTGACTCGGTGCGGGCCATGACAACCGACCAGCTGACGCCCGAGCAGAAAGCGCGCGGCGGCCTCGGAGACGACTTCTTCACCGGGCAGTCGTGGTCGTTTTGCCAGGCAGTGCAGGACGACGGCGCGTTCGGCTGGAATGGCGGCTTCGGCAGCACCTGGCACGTCGACCCCGGCCGGGACCTGACCGTCGATCGTGCTGACCCAGCGCATGTTCGACTCGGCGGAACTGCCGGAGCTGCACCGCGAACTCAAGGCGGCCGCCTACACCGCGCTCGCCTGAGTCGCCGTTCGCCCTGCCCTGCGGCCGGCCGGAGCGACCCGGTCCCTTCCTTACCGGGCGAGTGCGCCCATCGGATCCCAGGCCGGCAGCACGATCGGCGTGGCGTCGAGTGCCTGCTGCAGTTCCGCCGGCAGCGCGCTGCGGCGGGCCGCGATCTCGAAGACGTACTCGTCGAACCACGAGTCGTGCATGGTGTAGAAGCCGTCCTTGCCGCGGTCGGAGCCCCAGCTGTTCTCGACCCGCCACCGGCGGGTGACGCCGTCGAGGACGTCGACGCCGGTGAAGAGCATCGCGTGAGTCATCAGCGTCTCGTGGTAGGCAAGCCGGTCAGCCTTGTCCAGGCTGAACTCGGTGTCGTAGACCGCGGGCAGGTCGTACAGGCCGGCGTCCCAGACCGCGTAGTCGCTGCTCATCATCTGGTCGACGTCGCAGCCGAACCAGACCGGCTCGCCGCCTTCGAGCGTGCTGGCGGCAATGTTCTTCATCAGCGCCATCTCGACGTTGAGATAGGTGACCGGCGGGCCGCCGAGCACGTTGCCGAGGTACTCGACGGTGAACGTCCTGCCGATCGGGCTGGACGGCCGCGGATCGTGCACGAGGCAGACGTAGTCGTCCAGCGGCAGGTCGACGTACTTGGCGGCGAACTCCTGCGGGGTCAGCACCCCGTCGCGGTGGAACTGCCGGTCCTTGTCGGTCCACTGCCAGTCGAAACGCTCCGGCGGCGTGCCGAGGTGGATGCACAGCACCCGGTAGACGGCTCGCAGCACCGCGGCCTTCTCGGCGCGGGCCGCATCCAGTGCCGCCGGCCGCGACGGCGGCCCGAACTGACTTCGCGCCCTGCCGCAGCAGATAGCGCAGCACCGAGTTCATCCGGCCGGTGTTGGACGAGCTCTGCGTCTCCGGCATGAAGTTCTTCGGCACCAGGCCGTGCTTGGCCACGATCGCGGCGAACATGTTCCACTGGCCGCCGTCGCTGGCCACGGACTCCAGCAGGAAGGCGACCGTCCGGTCGTCGACGTCGCGGTCGGCGGTCTCGATGATGGCCTCGAGGAAGTAGTTGGCGCGCTCGATCTTGTCCCAGAACATCGCGTAGTTCTGGGAGAACTCGAAGTCCTTGAGACCGGTCTTGCGCATGGCGCCGACGCGCAGCAGGTTGAGTCCGGCGAACAGCCAGCAGCGACCGCTGTGCTCCTGGTTGGTGACCTTCCAGTCGTCCAGGTGCGTGGACAGCGAGTGGTCGATGTTGTTGACGATCTCGCGGTTGATGGCGACGTCATTGACCGAGACCCTGGTCACGGCGTTCTGGGCTAGCCGGTACGCCGGATTCGCGGAGAAATCCTTGCGCAGCAGCTCCAGCTCGGCGGCAGCCAGCGTTCCATCCATCCCGGCGTCCTTCCCGTCGGTTGAGAGGCTTTCCCGGTTAACCTACCAGCGGTCTGGCTGTCCGGGTCGAGGCGAAATGTGCCGCCGGGCATGGCCGCAGCCAGCCCAGCTGATGTCGCATTCGCTGCCCTCCGAGTCGGCCATCGCCACGCCGTAGTGGGCTCGAGCCGATCCTTGACCGCGACATCTGGAGCAAGCTGTGCTGGAGTTTTCCTGTGCACGGAACGGGATCGGGGAGTGGCTGAACGTCGGCGAGCAGTGCTGGCGCTGGGTGCGGATCGGCATTCGATCGCGTACGGCGGAGTGCTTGGCAGCCTGCAGACCGCCCCAGACCCGGGCACTCCCTGAGTACGGTCATTGCTCCGCGGAGTCCTGCGACGCCACTCATCGCGTCCCTGGCGGTTGGGTGGCCGCGCTAGGCGCGTCTCCCAGGCGCTGCAATACCTCGGCGAGCCTTTCCTCGATCGACAGCACGTGTCCGGCATGCCATCTGCAGCACAACGGCGCCGTAATCTGACCAGCTCTCGGTGCCGACGAAGCTGACCCGCGCCACGCTGCCCCGGTCGAACGGCCGCGCATAGTTTCGTTGCCCTGGTGACGTCTTAGAGGGATGGCACGCCGAGCTTCAGGGCTAGAAGGAAACCGCCTCACCGGCTCTGGCGCAACAGCCCGGCTCACACCTTTTCAGTCCGCTCCGCACTGCGTGCAGAACTCCTCCGTAACTCCGTTCGTCACCCGCATCGCGGGCATACCCAGCCTCCCTCAGCTCTCTGCCGGGCGCGAGCAATCATGTACTCGCGCGCTATGTCGGCCTGGGACATCTTGCCGTCGCTCACCCGGATCTCCCTTCATTTCCACGTACGACGTCCAGGCCGAGCAGTTCGATGACAACGGGCTCGGTGGGCTCCAGTTCGATGGCGCGGACCTGAGCATCCTCGAGTCCGGGGGATGAAGCTTAGGGTCATCCTCGTCTGCTAGCGGCAGTATCTGCAAGAGGTCATCTTCGACAGCCGAGCCAAAGTGAGCGGCGATGCGGGCAATATGAACGGCCATCAAAGTGCGCAGATCAATGAGGAGTAGGCTGGACGCGTTGTCGTGCCGCCAGCCAGTTAGCGACCCGGCGCTTTGGCCGCGATTCGGCGCCCAGGTCAGCGAAGGCCTGTCCCAACTGCACCGTACTCCTTGCCACAGGCTCACGCGGTCACTACCTCTTGCGGACGTTCCTCAATATGGAAGGACGTGGAATGGCTGAGCGCTTTCCTACTCTTGGCGTCATCGTGGAGGATGGTCAGGTCTACAAGGGAACGTTCGGCAAGGGTGCCAAACTTGGCCCGCTGGCTGGGGCGCATGCCGAGCTAGGCGACCCCACGCGTCATCGAAGAGTGGCGGCAGCAGGCCTGGCGACTGTTGCCACTGGGGGGCTGCTCGGGGCTCGCGCCGTTGCTGAGTAAGAAGTCGAAGTCGTGAGGTTGCCCCGCTTTGACGGACAGGGTTGATGGCTTGGTCAGGCTACCTTCTGGGTCGGGTTGTGGTGGGTGGCTTCGAACTCGGCTGGTGTCTGGTAGCCGAGGCTGGAGTGCAGGCGGGTGCCGTTGTACCAGCCGATGTATTCGGTGACGGCCCGGCGGGCGCCAGTCCGGGTGGGCCAGGCCTGCAGGTCGATCAGCTCGCCTTTGATCGAGCCGAAAAAGCTCTCGGCGAGAGCGTTGTCCCAGCACTGGCCGGTGCGGCCGTGCGACAGCTCGACGTCGAAGTCGCCAGCCAGGCTGGCGAACGCGGCCGATGTGTACTGACAGCCCCTGTCGCTGTGAAAGATCACTCCCGGTCCGGGGTCGCGGGCCGCGACCGCGTTGGCGAGTGCGTCGGCGACCAGGCTGGTGCGCAGGTGATCGGCCGTCGCGTAGCCGACGACGCGGCGGGAGGCGATGTCGATGACGGTGGCCAGGTACAGCCACCCCTCCCAGGTGGAGATGTACGTGATGTCGCCGCACCAGCGGCTGTTGACCGCCGCAGCGTTCGCGGTGAAGTCCCGGCGGATCTTGTCGGCCCGCGCCGCGGCGGCCGGGTCGGCGATCGTGGTGCGCTTCCATCGCTTCGCCGCCCGGCCGCGCAGGCCGCTGGCGCGCATGATCCGGGCGACGCGCTTGCGGCCATGATGATGCCCGTCGCGGGCCAGCTGCGCGTGCACCCGCGGCGCGCCGTAACGGCCCCTCGAATCCGCGTGCACAGAACCGATCGCCACGGCGAGCTGCGCGTCGGCGCGCTCGCGGGCCGACGGCCCGGCCAGGTGCTGGTAGAAGGCGGCCCGGGAGACCTTCAGCAGCTCGCACGCCCGTTTGACGTTGCGCCTGCATGCCTTCTCCGCCTCGATGAACGGGTACACGTTCACCGGGTCTCCCTGGCGAAGAAAACTGTCGCCCGCTTGAGGATGTCGACGTCTTCGCGCAGCCGCCGGTTCTCCCGCCGCAGCTGCGCCAGCTCCTGCCGCTCGCCGGTGGTCAGGCCGCCGTCACTGATGGTCCCGGCATCCCGCCCGGCCTGCTTCACCCACTCGCGGACCGAGGTCTCGGTCAGGTCGAAGTCAGCAGCGATCTGGCCGACCGACCGGTCGCCGTGCTGGCACAGCTCGACGATCTCGGCCTTGAACTCCGGGGTGAACGAACGACGCGGCCGGGGCTTCTTCCCCATGCTCTCCATGATCGGACATCCTTCCGGGGGCGAACCCCTGATGGTGGATGTCCGTCAAAGCGGGTCAGGCTCAGTCGATTGCATTGTGGTGTTTCCCAGCGGCCAAGTTCAGGAGCGCAAGCTGGACGGGAACATGCAGATCCGGACCGCCCAGTCTGAGGTGGTCCGCTTCAACGCCATGGCCGCTGCGGCGGGCTAACAGGGGATGCTGATGGCGGAGATGACGCAGCCGGAGCGGGAAGCTATCCTCGACGCGCTGCACTATGGCCTGAAGCGGGGAAACCTAGGTATGGCGGCTCAGCTCGAATACGACCGGCTGAAAGATGAGTACGTGCCTGGCGACCTAGGGCAGATTTCGCGCCTGCTCGCCCTGATCTATCGTGACCACAGACGAGATCACCGGCCTACCGGCTCACGACGGTGCACGGTGACGTGTTCGGCCTGATCGTGCGGGCGAGAAACTACTTCGGCAATGTGGGCGCCAGGTGCGGACGCTCGTGGGTGGCGAGGTCCCTAGGATACACCAAGCTCCTGACCGACAGCGCAAGCAGGCCCGCGAGCGAATGTGGGATGAGGCGAAGGCACGAGGCGGGAACGCCGTGGTAGCGATGCGCAGTCCGACTGCAACGAGATCGGCGACATCATGTCCGAGGTAGTCGCCTACGGAACGCGGTTACCGTCGAGCCCCTAAAGCTGTAGCGTCGGCTGACGAAGCCCACGGCAGCGCTGCTACCGCTGTGTGATATGCCGGGTCGGCCGGATTTTCCCGGAATCCCACTCGGCCAGTGTCTGAGAGTTCAGCTGTGCAACTAAATCGCTGTACTGGCGCCGTCTGAGCTGTTTGCGCTCCGGCACTCACTTGAACCACATGCCGGCTTGACCGCCGGAACGCCTTATCGCCACATCAGTTCACCTAGAAGGCGCTGCTGGCCGCCTTTGCCCATTGCGCATCGGCCCCGCCAGGCCGCTTTGACGGGCAGGCACAATGAAACCAGTCCGGTATTAGCAGAAGTCTGCTATACAGTCTATACTTCTTCCATGGCGTTGAGCATCAAGAGCGATGAGGCGGACCGCCTAGCCAGGGAGCTGGCTGCCAGGACGGGCGAGACGTTGACGGAGGCTGTCGAGATTGCGCTCAAGGAGCGGCTTGACCGTGAGCACGACAGACACAAGGCCAGCATGAGTACGCGGCTGAGGCGCCTGGCGGCCGACGTGGCGGCTCTGCGGGTTGCCGATAACAGGACGCCTGAGGAGATCATCGGCTACGACGACACTGGCCTGCCGCGTTGACTGGGCCGACGCCGACGCCGGGGAGCCTTGTCGTCGACACGTCGGCGGCTGTGGCGGTCATCCTCGACGAGCCGGGGAGCGCAGAGCTAGCTGCTCACCTTGAGGATGCCCTCGCCCGGCTCATGCCGGCCGCCATTCGCGTCGAGCTGGGCATCGTCATCGAGGCTCGGCTGTGGCCTGGCGGGCAGGACATTGTCGATCGATTCCTACGCGACGCAAAGATCGACATCGTGCCGGTCGATGCCGACCTGGCCGCTCGTGCGATGAGTGGCTGGCGGCGATACGGCAAGGGACGGCACCCCGCTGGGCTCAATTTTGGCGACTGCTTCACTTACGCGCTAGCCGAGCTAACAGGCCACCCAGTCCTGTGTACTGGCGATGACTTCGCTGCTACCGATGTCAGCGTGGTGCGACCCCGGCTGTAGCCCGGCCTGGCGGGCAGCGCGTTACGCGACGACGGTGGCCCGTCGCGATGAGCGGGCTGTCGTCAGCACGACTTGGTGCTGCACCTCCAGTACTCCGGGTAGAACACGAACAGCGGGCTCTGCGACACATGGCGCATGTGCTTCGACACGGCCTCGGTCGTGACTCCGAACGGCAGCCAGAGCGACGGCACCTGCTCAGCGGAGTAGTCCGCGTACCGGTGGAACGCGGACAGGCTGTTGCTGGTCTGTGTTGCGTGGATCAGCCTGTCCATCGTCCGGTTGTGGTAGCTGCCCGCGTTGTTCGGCGAGCCGGTCTGGAACAGCGGCTCGCCGGTCGGCTCGAAGCCGGGCCCGTTGAACAGCCAGCCGCCCAGGTACAGGAACGTCCAGCGGCACCGCGACTCGCTAGGCGTGCATGGCACAGTGTCGCCGAGCAGCGCGTTGAAGCTCACGCCTCTGGCAGCCAGCTCGATCCCCGCTGTGGCCAGTCCTGCCTTCAGGATGCCGACGTAGCGCGCCTGGGTGACGATCCCCGAGGTGTACAGCATCGAGAACTTCGCGCGCCGCCCCTGCTGGATGCCGGCACCGCAATCACCGGTGCCGGTTCCCGCACGCTCGCAGGTCAGCACCCTGCGGACGACCTTCCAGCCGTGTGCTTTCAGCAGCGCGAACGCCTTCTTCGGGTTGTACGGGTAGGGGCCTTGCCCGTGGTGCCTGTTCATCACCGGCGAGATCCACTGGCTCTTCGGCTCGCTCGGCACCCCGGCCACGGTCGGCACCGCATAGCCGCGGTCGACTACGGCGCTCATGCGCACCTGGTCGTCCAGCATCATGAGCGCCTGGCGGAAGTACAACTGCCTGAACACCGGGCCGTAGGCCGGGTTGTTGAAGTTGATGTAGGAGTAGCCGATCGCGAAGGATAGCCCGGCCTGCAGGTTGTAGCCGCCGCCCGGCGCCGCGGCCAGCGGGTTGGTGGCCGGCAAGAAGTTCGCCCGGGCGGGCGGCAGGTCGGTCACCGGTACCGGACCCGCGCTCAGCCTGCCGGTCTTCAACCCGGCGTAGATGGCGGACTCGCTGGCGTACGCGGTGAACCTCAGCTTCGAGATCGACGGCTTCGGGCTACCCGAGTACCTGAGGTTCGGCACGAAGGTGTAGTTGCCGTCGATGTTGTAGGACGTCAGCCTGAACGGCCCGTCCACCACCTGCCATAGCGGATTGCTGGCATAGCTTGAGGTGCGCATGTTCTGCCTGTTCAGGAAGTTCCATACCGCCTTGCACCTGGCCCACCCATCGGCGCGGGTATCGGTTTCGCAGCCGCCGCTGCTTGGCTTCGTCCCGGCCTTGGTCACGTCCCAGGCCAGCGGGAACGGGTACAGGGTCGCCAGCTGGTTGTAGGTGTACCAGATGCCCGAGTAGGCATGCCTGAGGTGCAGCGTTACCTGCTGTGCGCCGGTCGCCTGGTAAGAAACGACGTTGTCCGGTAGCAGCCCCGGGGTATAGGCCGCATAGTTGGCCTTCTCCGCCTCCAGCATGTTGAGCATGAAGATCAGGTCTCTGGCGTTCACTCTCGCGCCGTCTGACCACTTCCACGGCTTGAGGTTGATCACCACGGTCTTACCGCCGTGTCTGTAAATCGGTGCGTAGGCGGGCGACAGTGCGAAGTTCACGGTGATCGAGTCGTTGTTCCCGCCGAACATGTACAGCGGCCGCACCATGAGGTACTGGAATTGCTCGTAGTTCGTGACGCTGTAGCACTGGAGAGACTCCAACGGCAGGATGCAGTTGGCTCCGCCACCCACGACGTTGGGCACCGTGGCCACAGCACCCTTGACGGCGGCGCCCGATGACATGCCTGCCGCTCGGCTTGGTGTGGTCACGCCGACGATGAGTCCCGCGACGGCCACGGCAGCGGCTACCGGGGCCAGCCAGCGGACCGGGCGAAGCGAAACCTTGACCTTGCTCACTGATCGTCCCTCTCCAAAGCGCCGCCGAGCGCTATCAGGCCGCGGTTGCGACTCGATAGCGGAGTGCCGTCGGCGCGATGCGCAGCGCTCGCGCGCTCTTTGTGACGTCCATGTCCGCCGATCGTTGCGGGAGCATGAGCATGGCAGTTAAACAGATCAGACGTCTAGTCCCGGTTCCACAGCAATTGCGGAGGTGTGTCCGGCCCAGGCACGGAACCGGGCGGCCTATGGTCTGCACTCGCCCCGCGATGCACCGGGGCTTGCTAGGACGGCAGCGTCGGGACGAGGCCGTCCAAGGTCCGCTCCACCAGCCGCTCGAATTGTTCGGCCAGGTCAATCGCCGGGGCACCGCCCTTGGCGATAGCCGCGGCGAACCGCGGATAGCGGCCGGTGCCGAGTAGTTCTTGCAAGCGCGCCGCCTCAGCGGCCGCCTGGGCAGGATTGAGTCCGGCCTGGCGATCAGAGAGCTCAGCTCGCACCAGGCTGACGACGAATCCATTCAGCAAGGCCACCGCTTCCAGCCGCGAACCGGCGTCGAGCCCGGTCGGCTCCAGCGCGGCGAGCGTGAATTCCAGGTAGGCGAGCGTGCTCGGTCCCAGTGGCTGCCGGTGCGACAGGGCCGAGAGCAGCCACGGATGGCAATGCAGCATCGCGCGCTGCCGACGGGCGAGCAAGTGCAGGTCCGCCCGCCAGTCGCCGCTGGGTTCCGGCGGCAGTTCGAGTTCCTCACTGACCTGCTCGACCATGTCGTACACCAGCGCCTGCTTGTCCGGAACGTAGCTGTAGAGCGACATGGTGCCGGCCTGCAGACGGGCTGCCACCGCCCGGATGGTGACGGCGTCGAGGCCAGCTTCGTCAGCTATCGACACGGCCGCCGCGACAACCTGGCGGCGGCTATGCCTCGGCCGCGGTCCTCGCCGCCGTGAACCCGCAGGCAGTTGCGGACTGTCAGCCGGCATTCCGCCTCCAGGTCGAGTGAGCCCGCGTGTGGTGCACGACACCCATCTTGCCGTTGCGCCACCGCTTGCTGGCGTCGACTATCATCGTATAGTGTACGACGTACTTAGTACGCTATAAATTCAGGAGGCGTCACGTGCTCGCCATTGAGGCAGCTGGGCTGACGAAGTCCTTCGGGGTTGTCCGTGCCCTGGACCGACTGGAACTGGCGGTGGCGCAGGGCAGCGTGTGCGCGCTGCTGGGACCAAACGGTGCTGGCAAGACCACTGCGATCCGCGTCCTCGCCACGCTCACGCGCCCGGACTCCGGATATGCGCAGGTGGCCGGGCATGACGTGGCCCGGCAGCCGACGCAGGTGCGCGCCACCATCGGCCTGGCCGGTCAGCACGCGGCGGTGGATGACGACCTCACCGGCCGGGAGAACCTGGTCATCCTCGGGCTGATGTACCACCTGGGCCGCCGCCGGGCCCGGCAGCGCGCCGACGAACTGCTCGCCGAATTCGGTCTCGCGCCCGCGGGCGGCCGCCTGGTCAGAACCTGGTCGGGCGGCATGCGCCGACGGCTGGACCTGGTCGCCAGCCTGATCCGGTCACCGCAGGTGCTGTTCCTCGACGAGCCGACGACGGGACTGGACCCGCGCAGCCGGATGGACATCTGGTCCGCCGTACGTGGGCTGGCCGTCGGGGGCACGACCATCCTGCTGACTACGCAGAACCTGGCCGAGGCCGACCAGCTCGCCGACGATCTGGTGATCGTGGACGCGGGCCGAGTGGTCGCGCACGGGAGCCCCGGCGTGCTCAAGGACTCGATCGGCACCCGGATCGACGTCGTCCTGGAGACCGCCGCCGACATTCAGTCGGCAGCTGCCGTGCTGTCGCGCTGGGCCACCGGGCCGCCGGTACTGGACGTGGCCGGGGCCCGGATCACCGCGCCGATCCGGGCGGCCGCAGTGACCTTGCCAGAACTCGTCCGCCAGCTGGACGCCGCATCCGTGCGCGCCGAGGACGTCAGTATCCGCCGGCCCACTCTCGACGAGGTCTTCCTTGACAGAACGGGCGGCATGCCACTGGGCACCGAGCGGACGGAGCGACTGTCATGAGCATCATCAGCACGTCCGGCCAGGCTTCGGAGGCCGCCGGTCGGCAGGTCCGGGTCCGCTGGGCCGTAACAGACGGCCTAGCCGCCTCCGAGCGAGTGCTGACCAAGCTCCGGCACGACCCGACGGCCATCGTCCTGACGCTCGGCGCGCCCGTCGTGATGGTGCTCATCTTCGGTTACATCTTCGGCAGCGCGATTAGCGTGCCGGGGCGCGGCAGCTACCGGGACTTCCTGGTTCCTGGCCTGTTCGTGACGATCGCCGCCAACATCGTGCCGTCGATGGTCGCGATGGCCAGGGACGCCACCCGCGGCGTGGTTGACCGGTTCCGGTCCATGCCCATCAGCCGGACGGCAGTGCCGTTCGGCCAGGCGGCCGCTACGGCCGTCTACGGTCTTGGCAACCTCGTGCTGATGGCCCTGTGCGGCCTGGTTGTCGGCTGGCGGATACACCGCGGCGTGGCTGACGCCGTCGCGGCGCTGGCGTTGCTGCTCGCCTTCCAGGTCGCTATGACGTGGCTGGGCATGTACCTCGGCCTCATCCTCGGCAAGGAGGAGACCGCAGCACAGGCATCGATCCTGATCTTCCCGGTGACGACTATCTCCAACGTGTTCGTGCCAACGTCCGGCATGCCCGGCTGGCTGCGCGTGCTCGCCGACTGGAACCCGGTCAGTGCGCTGGCCGCCGCTGCCAGGCAGCTGTTCGGCAGCCCGACCGGGCCTAGCAACGGAGCCTGGCCGCTCGAACATCCGATCGTCGCGTCACTCGGCTGGACGGCGCTGCTGCTGGTCGTCTTCGTCCCGCTGTGCACGGCGCGCTACGCCCGCCCCGCGTAGGCCGGTACGCCCGCCCGCGCAGGCCGGTACGCCGGCGATCCGCCTTGCGTCGAAGGTGGCCAGATTGTCGGGGCCCGGCCGTCTGAATGTCAGCGCGTGAACCCTCAATGTCAGCGCGTGAACCCGATCGCGATAGCGACAGGATCCTTTCCGACCTTGATGGCCTTGAGCGTCTCGTTGGTGGCCGTGTCGATCGGCGTCAGGGTGCCGGATGTGCTGTTGACGATGTAGGCGGTCTGGTCGGTCATGGCAATCGCCACGGGGTCGATACCGACCTCGCGCGGCCGGAACGCTGTATTGGTGCCGATCCGGATCGGGGTCACCGAGTTCGAGCCGCGGTTGACGACGTAGCCAGTCTTGCCGTTCGGCATGATCGCGATGGCGACCGGGCTCCTGCCGACCTTGATGGCCGGGCCAGCCGTATTGGTTGCCGTGCTGATCGGGGTCACCGAGTTCGAGCCGCGGTTGACGACGTAGGCGGTCTGCCATCTCGGCGTGATCGCGATGGCGACCGGATACCTGCCGACCTTGATAGCCGGGCCGGCCGTCTTGGTGGACAGGTTGATCGGCGTGACGGTGCCGTGGAACCCGCCGTTGACGACATATGCCGTCGCGTTCTGGAAGTCGATCACGATCGCATCGGGCCGGTAGCCGACCTTGATCGCCGGACCGGTCGTGTTGGTCGTGGTGTAGATCGGGGTCACCGTGCCCGACAGGCGGTTGACGACCCAGCCGATGTAGCCGGCCTCGAACGAGAACACGATCGCATCGGGACCTCTGCCGACCTTGATCGCCGGGCCTGCCGTTGTCGGCATGTTGTTGCGGCCATTGAGCGGGGTAACCGTGCCAGAGCCTGTGTTGGCCACGTATGCGGGCGTGTTGCCGCCGGCCGGAACGAGCCCGATGAAGCCTGGATCGGCTCCGACCCTGACCCGGGGGAACGTGGTGTCGTTGACCGTATTGATCGGTGTCACCGTGCCGTCAGTGCGGTTGGCGACGTAAGCCCCGTACGCCTGAGTGGCCGCGATGAAGGCCGGGCCGACCTTCGGCCCCGGCCCTACGCGGATGACCGGGAGGCGCTTCTCGGTGCCGACGAGGATCGGGGTTACCGTGTCCGAGCCAGCGTTGAGGACGAAGGCGGTGACCTGAAAAGGGCTGGCGGGGGATCGAGCGATGGCGGCCGGGCCGGCTGACGCGATGGCAGCAGGAAGGAGGATCACGCCAGCCGCAACCGCCGCAGCGGCTAGTCCGCCCGCCGCATGGCTGGAAAGTCTCACCGTCCAACGCCCCTCGCGTGTCATGGCCGGAACTCCGGCCGCACTGCGGCTCCGCCGCGCTGCATGCGCCGCGTCTGACCCAGGGTGCTGCACGTCTGCGCCCGGACACAAGGGGAGGACTTCCCACGCGGCCGGGCCGCAAGCCAGCGACCTGGCGGATACACCGAGCTAGGACCGGCCTTGGGCAGCCGGTCAGGTCTTCTTCGCCCGGCTTGGCGCCACCCGGGGTGGCTCGCCTGGCTGCTTCGGATAGACGGGCGGCCACGGCGCGTCGAGCAGGCCCGCAGCGGTGTCGCGTTCGTGCATCGCCAGGAACGGCTCAAGCGACTGCGGGTGGTCGTTGATCGGCAGCCACGGATCGCCCACCGTCGCCAGCCGGGCCGGCAGCGACGCGATAGTGAACTGGTCCGGATGAATATCGTCGATCTCGTCCCAGCCGACCGGCGTGGATACCTGCGCGCCCGGCCGCGCCCGCACCGACCAGGCGCCGAACACTGTCTTGTGCGGCGCGTTCTGGTTGAAGTCGACGAAGACGCGCTGGCCGCGCTCTTCCTTCCACCAGGCCGCGGTGATCAGGTCCGGGCGCCGTCGTTCTAGCTCGCGGGCAATCGCCACAGCTCCGCTGCGGACCTGATAGGAGTCCCAGCGCGCAGCCAGCCGGATGTAGACGTGCAGGCCCCGGTTGCCGGTTGTCTTCGGATAGCCCGTCACCCCGGCCTCGGCGAGCAGCACGCGCAGCTCGGCAGCCGCCCGCTGGATGTGACTGAAGTCGGTGCCGGGCGTCGGGTCCAGGTCGATGCGCAGCTCGTCGGTGTGCTCCGGGTCGTCGGCCAGGTAGGGCCAGACGTGAAAGCCCAGGCAGCCGAGATTCACCGCCCAGAGCACGTGGTCCAGGTCGGCCGCGACCAGCGCCTCCGACGTCGTGCCGTTAGGCGTCGCCACCGTGGTTGTCTGCAGCCAGCCTGGCCTGTTCTTGGGCACCCGCTTCTGGAAGAAGGACGGTCCGCCGGCGCCGTCGGGGAAGCGCTGCAGCAGCACCGGCCGCCCGCCGATGGCTCGCATGCAGCGGCTCGGCGACCCGGGCGTAGTGCTCGGCCAGATCGCCTTTGGTCTCACCCCGCTCGGCGAAGTAAACCTTCTCTGGCGAGGTGATCAGGTCCATCCGTTGATGTTAGCCAAGCCGCTCCAGCTAGGCACGGGGCCGCCAGCACTGCCGGCCCCGTTCCCGCATAGGGTTGGTGTCCCAGCGGAGGATTCGTGCGGGGTAGCCAGAGTGCAGCGGGAGAGTCATGACCGACCCAGACCTCAGCCAGCGGCTTGCCGAGATAGCCGACCAGCCTAACGGCGGTGCGGCGGCAGCGAAAACGCTGGACGATGGCTCAGTGCCGACCAGCCGTTCGTCGATGGCGCCGAGCTCAGGCGATTCGTCGCGCTGGCGCCTGCCCCGCTCATCGTGGACTCGTTCCGGTGCGATATCCCGTTCGGGACGGGCGGCCGTCGCGGGCGCGTCGGCATCGGGCCGAACCGGATCAATCCGCGCACCCTCGCACTCACGGTGGCCGGGCACTGCGAGTTCCTTCGCCAGACGGCCGTGCTGGCTGGCCTGACCGTGGTCGTCGCGAACGATACCCGGGTGTTCTCCGACATCAGCAACACGCTGACGTTCATGGGGGCGGACTGGTCATTGCTCGGCACCACCGCGCGCGGGCCTGGCGCAGCTCGCCTGCCAGATTTACGCGGTCTATGGCGTGCAGACCTGCATGCCCGCGCCGGAGGACCCGAACGGCTACATGCCGACGCCGGAGCTGTCCTTCGCGATCAGGGAGCTGGGCGCGGCCGGCGGCCTGAACGTGTCGGCGTCGCATAACCACCCCGACGACAACGGCTTCAAGGTCTACACGCCGACCGGTGGCCAGTACTGCCCGCCTGACGACGCGAACCTGGCGCGAGCCGTCGAGCAAGGTCACGCTCGATCCGCGGATCGAGGAGCTGGTCGCCGAGCACGCCGGCGCGGCCGCGGAGATCGCTGCCGACGTGCACAAGAAGTACGTCAGCATGTACACCAGCCGGGATGCGGAGATCTGCGCATCCTCGGCGCCCATCCGGTCCGGCGTACCGCTGGTCTACACGCCGCTGTGCGGCACCGGGCTGGCCAGTGTCGGCGAGACGCTGACCGAGTCCGGCTACCAGGTGCACGTGCCGCGCGACCAGTACCCGGACGGGTCGTTCGCGCCGATCCCGCTGCGGTCGCCGAACCCGGAGATTCCCGGCGTCACCGACCCGGCCATCGAGTTCGCCGCGGAGTCCGGGGCCGAGCTGGTGCTCTCCACCGACCCGGACGCGGACCGGCTTGGCGTGGAGGTGCGGCTAGCCGATGGCTCGTGGCGGCACCTGACCGGTAATCAGATCGGCGCGATCATCGCCTACTTCCTGATCGGCGATCCGGCCGGCCCGCGGCTATCCGGGCCGCTGATCACGACGGTGGCGACAAGCCGGGTGCTGCGCGCCATCGCGTCGCTCGGCTCAGGCGTCTCGGTGACCGACGACCTGATGATCGGCTTCAAATTCATCGGCCAGCAGCTGGACCTGGCCGAGCAGTCCGGCGGCGGCGCCTACCTCGTGCTGGCGTCGGAGGAGAGCCACGGCTACCTGACCACCACCGACCTGCGGGACAAGGACGCTGCCTCGGGTGCCTACATCATCGCGCACCTGCACGCGCTGCTGCGCAGCTCCGGTCAGACGTTGTGGGATTACCTGATGGAGGCGTTCGCCGCGACCGGGGTGCACATCGAGCTTGGCCGTTCGCTCGTCCTGCTCGGCGCGGACGGCGCGCAGACGATCAGGTCGGTCATGCGGTCGCTGCGGGAGCGGCCGCTTGAGTCGCTTGGCGGCGAGCCGGTGGCTGATCCGCCACGATTTCCTGGTGGACGGGACTGACGGGCCTCTGACCGAGGGCGAGAAGGCCGCGCGTGACGTGCTGGAGCTAAGCAGCGAGCACTACCGGATCGTGGTCCGGCCGTCCGGCACCGAGGCCAAGCTGAAGTATTACTTCGACTACCGGGAGGGCCCGCTCAGCAACGACGGCCACCGCTGCCCGGTTTGCCGAGCTGGAGCCGCTAGTGCGAGCGCACTGCTCAGCCGTCTACGCGGACCTTGCCCGGCGAGCCGGTTACGAGCTGTCCGCGGCCGCGCTCGAACTGCCCGACGTGATGCCGGTGCAGGACAAGGTGGGCCATCCAGTCGGGCAGGCACAGTAGTCGGGCAGGCACCGTGGTCAGGCGGCATCGCAGTCAGGCGGGCACCGGGGTGAGGCGGGCACAGGTTGGATGATCGCGCGGGCAAGCCGGCCGCCGCCAGCGACCTGGTCGACGTGGCGGCGCTGGTCACCGCTTACTTCTGCCGAGCATCCTGACCCGGCTGAGCCGGGCCAGCAGGTGGCCTTCGGCACCTCCGGGCATCGAGGCAGCGCGCTGCGGCTGTCCTTCAACGAAGATCACATCGCCGCGACGACGCAGGCCATCTGCGAGTACCGGACTGGCGCTGGTATCACCGGGCCGTTGTTCGTGGGCCGGGATACGCATGCCTTGTCCGAGCCGGCCATGGTCACGGCCCTCGAGGTGCTGGCAGCCAACGATGTCGCGGTGCTCATCGACAGCCGGGACGGTTACACGCCGACGCCTGCGCTGTCCCGCGCCATCCTGGCGCACAACGACGGCCTGACGGCCGGGCTGGCAGACGGGATCGTCATCACCCCGTCCCATAACCCTCCGGAGGATGGCGGCTTCAAGTACAACCCGCCGGACGGCGGCCCGGCAGGCGCGCAGATCACCTCGGTCATTCAGAACCGGGCGAACGAGCTGCTCGCGAGCGGTCTGCGGGAGGTGCGGCGTACGCCTCTTGCCCGGGCGCGGGCGGCAGCCGGGCGGTTCGACTTCCTGGGCGAGTACGTCGCCGCGCTGCCGGCGGTGGTGGACCTGGACGCGGTGAGATCCGCGAGGGTGCGGATCGGGGCGGATCCGCTCGGCGGCGCCAGCGTCGGCTACTGGGGCGAGATCGGGGAGCGGTACGGCCTCGACCTGACCGTGGTGAACCCGCTGGTCGACCCGACGTTCCGGTTCATGACGCTGGACTGGGACGGCCGCATCCGGATGGACTGTTCCTCGCCCAGCGCGATGGCATCGCTCATCGGCCGGCGGGCAGACTTCGCCGTGGCTACTGGCAACGACACCGACGCTGACCGGCACGGCATCGTCACGCCGGATGCCGGCCTGATGAACCCTAATCACTTCCTGGCTGCGGCTATCGACTACCTGTTCCGGCACCGTGACGGCTGGCCCGCTGCTGCAGCCGTCGGCAAGACCATGGTCAGCTCGGCGATCATCGACCGGGTTGCCGACGACTGCGGTCGGCGCCTGGACGAGGTGCCGGTCGGCTTCAAGTGGTTCGTCCCCGGCCTCCTCGATGGAAGCGTCGCGTTCGGTGGCGAGGAAAGCGCCGGCGCATCCTTCCTGTGCCGCGATGGCCGGGTCTGGACGACCGACAAGGACGGCATCATTCTCGACCTGCTGGCGTCTGAGATCATCGCGGTGACGGGCAGCACGCCGAGCGAGCTGTACCGGTCGATCACCGAACGGCTGGGCGACCCGGCCTATGCCCGTATCGACGCCCCGGCTACCCGCGAGCAGAAGGCCGAGCTGGCAAAGCTGTCACCCGATCAGTTCCGCGCAGCCGAGCTGGCCGGCGAGCCGGTAATCGCCCGGCTGACCAAGGCACCGGGCAACGGCGAACTACTGGGCGGGATCAAGGTCGTGACCGATTCCGGCTGGTTCGCCGCCCGGCCGTCAGGCACCGAGGACGTCTACAAGCTCTACGCGGAGTCGTTCCGCGGCCCCGGTCACCTGGCCCGGATTCAGGCCGAGGCGCAGGAACTGCTGGCCGGCGTGCTCCTCGCTAGCTCGCGTGACCAGACTCGCGGCGGTGGTCGTGAACGGGTCGCGGGTGCGCGACGTGCGGCGGCTGCGCCAGGTTTGCGGGCACGCGGCAGCCCGCTACGGCTGGGCAGAGCCGATGCTGCTGCCCACCTCCGCCGCCGATTCCGGCGCCAGGCAGGCCGGACAGGCGCTCTCGGCCTGGCGCGGCGATGGTGGTCGCGGTTGGTGGCGACGGCACCGTACGGGCCTGCGCGCAGGCGCTGGCCGGCACCGACGTGCCGCTCGGGATCGTGCCGGCCGGGTCGGCCAACCTGCTGGCGATGGCGCTGGGACTGCCCGGCCGCCTTCAGCCAGCCATCAGGGTCGCGTTCGGCGGCCAGGACCGCCGCATCGACCTGGCGTCGGCCGGTGACGTGGCGCCTGCCGGTGACGTGGCGCCTGCCGGTGGCCTGACGTTCGCGGCGATGGCCGGCATCGGTCTGGACGCCGCCGTGGTGCGCGCGACGTCCGCCGTCGCGAAGCGGCGGGCAGGCTGGCCCGCTTACGCGGCCGCGGCCGCCGGGCAGTTGCACCGTCGTCCCGCGACGTTCACGCTGCGGCTCGACGGGGCGGCACCGCTGATCGGGCCAGCCAGGTCCGTAGTGGCAGGGAACTGCGGCCTGCTGCCGGGCGGGTTCCCGATCATGCCGGATGCCCGGCTCGAGGACGGAATGCTGGACGTGGCCGTGCTGGCGCCAGCCGGGCTGGGTGGCTGGGCCAGTGTCGGCCTTCGCGTGCTGGTCCGCAGCCGTTGCGACGACGGCCAGCTCCTTCGGTTCCGGGCGCAGCGGGTTGAGGTCGTCGCGGATACCGAACAGCCCAGGCAGGTGGACGGCGAGGTCATCAGTACGGCTGGCAGCCTCAGCGCCGAGGTCCGGCCCGGCGCGCTGCTGGTGCGGGTGCCGGGTTAGCCAGCAGGTTTCCGCACGGTCAGCTGGCTGACCGGCGGCAGCCGGACGCCGAGGCTTTGCACCTGACCGGTTCGCGCGCTGACGGCGACCAGGTTCCCGCTGGCGTTGGCTACGAAAAGCCACTGGCTGTCCGGCGACCAGGCCAGCATCTGGCTGGAGATCGCCGACGTGACCGGGGTGCGGATCTCCCGGATGGCGCCCGAGCTGAGGTTGATGAGGTCGAGCCGGGCACGTCCGCTGCCGTGCGTCTCGACCACCGCGGCGGCCGAGCCGTCGGGCGCTATGGTGCCAGGCTCGTACGGCCACGGCCAGGTCACGATGGCCACTGGCGGTCCGGGAAGAAGGCGACGTGCGCCGGTGGCAATGTCGATGACGACATTACGGCAGTGGCCATGGCGGCAGGCCAGGCCGAGCCAGCGGGTCGGTCCGGTGGCGACGAGCAGCGCGCCAACGCGGCGCAGCGAGGTCGGTCCGGCGTCGAATTGCTGACCGTGATCGTCGAAGACCAGGAGTTCGCCTCGTCCGTCAGCCATGGCCGACTGAGGGGCCCACTGCCGGGGCAGCGTGACGTGCACTCCTGTCGGCTGGCCATCCGGGCCTAGCAGCGGCAAGGAGCTGCGGGTGTCGCTGACGACCCACTCCTGCGCCGGGTCAGGGCCTGGCAGCAGCCAGTTGCCGCTGGCGAGGATGCCGGTGAGCATGCGCGCTGGCTGGCCGTCCGGCACGAGATAGCCGGGGACGTTGTCGAGCGGCCTGATGATCGCCTGGTGCGGACCGACGATGAAGGAAACGGGGCCGCTTCCTTCCTGCGGCGGCAGGATGGTGCGGGTTACCTGGCCGACGTCAGGCTGTATCGCCACCAGGCTGTTGGCCGTCAGGCCGAATAGCTCCCAGCCCGCGGTCACGCCGAGCAGCGGATGGCCGATGTCGGTGACGGTTACCGCGGGCGGCGGCGGCGGTGCTGGTGACGGGGCCGGCGCTGGCGGCTTGGCGCGGCGGCCCCGACTGATGGATCACGACAAAGACCGCTCCAGCCACCAGGCAGGCCAGCAGCAACGTGGACAGCCACCGTCGATCGCTAGCCGGGTGCATCTCGGATCGCCACCTGAGTGACGTAAGGCAAGGTAACGCCCAGGCCCTGAACCCGCCGGCTATGCGCGTTCACCGCGAGCAGCCTGCCGCCGCTGCCGACCACGAAGAGCCAGTTGCCGTCCGGTGACCAGACCATGGACTCGTTGCTCGGGACGGCGGCCAGCTGAACGGGGATAGCGTGACTGACGCCGGACCTCAGGTCGACCAGGCGCACCATGACGTTTCCGTATTTGCCGGGCACCGGCACGGCCGCGGTCGTGCCATCTGGCGAGACGACGCCGAGGGGCGGCAGCTGCTGATTGAACAGGCCATAAAGGCCCGGCAGCGGCCGGCCCGGCAGGACTCGGCGGGCTCCGGTTACCGGGTTCATCACCTCGTTGTGACACCGCCGGTAGGCGGCGTCGCAGCCGACTACCAGCCAGCGGGCTGGCCCGGTCGCGAGGACGGTTTCGGAAACCGTACGATCCCAGGTCGGTCCCGCATCGTAGAGGTTGAACACATTGTCCTGCATCAGCACGTAGCCGCGTCCGTCCGGGGAAGCCGTTGCGGGCAGCTGAGGTCCGCCTTGCGGGACCCGGATGGACACCCCCGTCGGACTGCCGTTCAGGCCAACCAGCGATAGCGACGGGTGCACGACCGTCCCCGACATGACCCAAGCATGCCCCGGATCTGGTCCGGGAATCAGCGGGCCGCCGCCAGCGAGCGGTCCGGTGAGCTGGCGGGCCGGCGAGCCATCGCGGATCATGTAGCCGGGAACGAGGTCTGCGGACCGGACGATGGCCTCGTGCGGGCCGACCAGGAACGCCACGATCGGGTTGCCGGTCACTAGCTGCGGCACGGCGGTCAGCGTAATCCGGCCGCGGGCAAGCTGAATGGCGATGAGATCAGCCGGTCCGCGGGCGAACAACTCCCAGCCCGCCGTCACCCCGAGCACGTGATGCCCGACAGTGAGCACCGTGGGAAGCCGCGCCGCTGGCCTGGCTGGCGCGGTCTGCCGCGGGCGCGGTGTCGCGGTCGCCCGGGCCGCGCTGCTGCCGTGGTGCGCCGCGCCCGGGCCTTGGTGAATGGTGAGCACCGCGACCGCGGCGAGCACGAGGCAGCCGAGCAGGAGCCGGCTGCGCCAGCGCCGCATCGTTAGTCCGGAACGGGCCAGAGCGGCTCGGGAATCTCGACGCCGATGTCGTTCCCCCAGGCATTGCGGTAGGCGACCTCGTGCACGGGTCGCCTGGGCGCCACCGCCCACCGCCCGGTGGGGTAACCGAACGAGACACAGCAGGCCATCGTCCAGCCCTTGCCGGCTGGCACGCCGAGAATCTGGCCGGCCTCCTCGCCGTGGAAGATGCCGAGCACCGAGGTCAGCGCGCTGCCTACGCCCTCCGCCCGGGCAGCGAGCTGCGCACTCCACACAGCCGGGTAGATCGACCCGCCGGTCATGTCGCCGCGGGAGAAGGCGATCAGGAACAGCGGCACGTCCTCGAAATGGTCGGCGAGGTGCTGGGCCGAGGACTGCACCCGCAGCAATGAGGCGCTGTCCGGATCGTCGGGCCTGGACCGGGCCAGGTCGAGGCGCTCGCGGTAGGCCGTCTCCCAGAGCTTGCCGATGGCATCCCGGTACAGCGGACCCAGCCTGGCCTTGACCTGCGGATCATCGACGAGAAGGAATCGCCAGCTCTGCGCGTTACCGCCGCTCGGCGCCCTGATCGCGGCGTCAAGGATGCGCGCCTGGACGGCCGCCGGAATCGGATCTGGCTTGACCCGGCGCATCGCCCTGGTCGTATACAGCGCCTCGCGGACGTCCATCTGGGCACCTTCTCCCGCTAGATTCCTGACCGGATCATGTCACAGGCCAGCGCGAACTGGCGGCCGCGCGGCGGCCAGACAAACGGGTGCCAGATCGGTAATGTCGCAGCGACGGGCAGCAGAACGGAGATGTCATGAAGGGCTTCAAGAACTTCCTATTGCGCGGTGATGTGATCGTTCTCGCGGTCGGCCTGATAGTGGCGCTGGCGTTCAGCACGCTGATCACCGCTTTCACTGCGGCCATCGTCGACCCTCTGATCGCGCGCGCGGAGGGTTCCAACTCGATCGGACTCGGGTGGCAGCTGGGCTCGGCAGGCAACAAGACCACGTTCCTGAATATCGGCGCGTTCTTGTCCGCGCTGATCTACTTCGTCATCTTCATGGCGGTCGTCTACTTCGTCATCGTGCTGCCGTACAAGGCGGTGTCGGCGCGCCGCGGCATGGTGGTGTTCGGCGCTCCCGGACCGGTCAAGACCTGCCCGGCGTGCCTGTCCACCGACCTGCCGCTGGCAGCGAGCCGGTGCAAGTACTGCGGCTTCGATCAGCCACCGGCCGACGGGCCGGCCGTGAGTGAGCCTGGCCTGACCTAGCCGAGGAAGGACAGCCGGATCTGGCGCTCGGGGTTGTCGGCGTTCAGGTCCACGAGGGCGATCGACTGCCAGGTCCCCAGCGCGAGGCGGCCGCCGACCACCGGCACGGTCGCATAGGGCGGGATCACGGCGGGTAGCACGTGCGACCGGCCATGACCCCTGGAACCGTGCGCGTGCTGCCAGCGGTTGTCCGCAGGCAGCAACTCGGCCAGGACCGCCAGCAGGTCGTGATCGCTGCCAGCGCCGAGTTCCAGGATGGCCAGCCCGGCGGTTGCGTGCGGGACGAACACGTGCAGCAGGCCGTCACCGCCGCCCGACGCCTCGCGCGCGAACCGCTCGCACTGGCCGGTGATGTCCTGCACGGCCGGCTGGCCGCCGGTCCGGACTTCGATCGTTGTCGTCAGCATGTGATCAGGTCCGCAGGTACGAGGCGCCGTTGAGGTCGAGTATGGCGCCGCTGGCCCACTGCGCTGCTGGCGAGGCCAGGTAGACCACCGCCGCGGCGATCTCCTCAGGCCGGGCCACCCGGCCGAACGGGCTCTGCGCGCGGATCGCGTCCCCGGCCGGGCCCGCCAGGTGAGCCGCCGCCATGTCGGTCTGGACGAAGCCGGGCGCGACTGCTGCCACGGTGATGTTGTGCGGCGCGAGTGCGATGGCGAGGGACTGCCCGAGGGCATTCAGGCCGGCCTTGCTCGCACCATAGGCAGGCTGACTGGGCTCGCCGCGGAACGCGCCGCGCGACGAGACGTTGACGATCTGGCCGCCGCCGGCCGCGATCATGTGCTGCACCGCGCACCAGGTGACGTTGGCGGCGCCGATCAGGTTGAGGCCGATCGTGGTCTGCCAGGCTTCCTGCCACTGCTGGTAGGAGACCTCGCCGACCGGGTGGCCGAGGCGGCCGAAACTGGCGGCGTTGTTCACCAGCACATCCAGGCCGCCGAGCTGACCGGCGGCCGCGTCCACCATGGTCCGGACCGCCTGCGGGTCGGCGATATCGGCCTGGACCACGACGTGGCCCTCGCCGGGCAGGGCCGCTACCACCTCAGCCGCCAGCCGGGCGGAGTCCCGGTGATGAATCGCGACTCGCTCGCCGGCCGCTGCGAACGCCTCGGCGACAGCACGGCCGATGCCGCGGGAGGAACCCGTTACCAGAATCCTGCGATTGGTCATCCGCTGACCCTAGCGTCCGGCGACCCCGGCCGGTTAGGGCAGCCGTCGCACGGCAGAATGTCCTGCATGACCCAGGACAGCACCCGCCCGGTTCGCGCCTGCGCGGACGCCTACGTACAGCAACTCGCCGAGCTCGACCCGCTGACCGCGACCATGCTCGGCCTGCCGGTCGGCCAGGACCGGCTGCCGGATCTGTCACCCGCGGGGCGGCAGGCCGTCGACGACCTGCGCCGCGCGACGCTGGCGGCGCTCGACGACGTCGAGCGCGCCGGCGGTCCTGCTGGCGCCGTCGCCGACGGTGACGAGCGCCGGTGCGCACGGCTGCTGCGCGAGCGGCTGGACACCGAGCTGACCATCAGCGGCACCGATGAGCACCTGCGCGCGGTGTCGAACATCTTCGGCCCGCCGCAGGGCGTGCGCGGCGTGTTCTTGCTGATGCCGACCGCGACGGCGGACGACTGGGCGGTGATCGCCAGCCGGATCGGCTGCGTTCCCGGCGCGCTCGGCGAGTACCGCGAGTCACTGGCCGAAGGCGCCCGGCGCGGGCTGTTCGCGGCGCCACGGCAGGTCGAGACCGTCGCTGCGCAATTCACGGACTGGCTGGCCACCGGCGACGGCCGGGGCTGGTTCGCCGATTTCGCCGCTGGCGCCCCGGCCGACGGGCCGGCCGCGCTGCGGGCTGACCTGGCAGCGGCGAGCACGTCGGCTGACGCCGCGGTAGCCGAGCTGCGCGACTGGCTGCTGGCGGAGTACCTGCCTGCGGCAGCAGGAACTCCGGACGGCATGGGCGAGCAGCGTTACCACGCGGGCGCGCGGCGCTGGAACGGAGCGAACCTGGACCTGGCGGAGGCATACGCCTGGGGCTGGTCGCAGTTCGGCGAGATCCTGGCCCAGATGAACGCTGAGGCGGCGCGGATCCTGCCGGGCGCGGGCCCGGTGCAGGCGATGCGCCATCTCGACGAGCACAGCGAGGCCGTCGAGGGCGTCGAGCAGATCCGGGACAGGCTGCAGAGAACTGATGGACACCGCGATGGCGAGCCTCGCGGGCACGCACTTCGATCTGGCCGACCCGATCAAGGTGGTCGAGGCCAGGATCGCGCCGCCGGGGAGCGCGGCGGCGCCGTACTACACCGGGCCGTCGCAGGACTTCTCCCGGCCGGGGCGGACCTGGCTGCCGACGCTCGGCCGGACCCGGTTCCCGCTGTGGAACCTGATCAGCACCTGGTACCACGAGGGCGTGCCCGGTCATCATCTGCAGATCGCGCAGTGGCGTTACCTGTCAGCACAGTTGTCGGTGTACCAGACCAGCGCTGGCGGGGTGAGCGCCTGCTCGGAGGGCTGGGCGCTGTACGCCGAGCGGCTGATGGACGAGCTCGGCTACCTGGAGGCGCCGGGGGCGCGGATGGGGTACCTGGACGCCCAGCTGATGCGCGCGATCCGCGTCATCATCGACATCGGCATGCACCTGCAGCTCGAGATCCCGGCCGACTGGGCAGCCGGGGCCGGACAGCGGTGGACGCCGGAGCTGGCGCTGGAGTTCTTCGTGGCGCACAGCGGGCGCGAGCGCGACTTCCTGGAGAGCGAGATCGTCCGCTACCTGAGCGCGCCGGGCCAGGCCATCAGCTACAAGCTGGGGGAGCGCGCCTGGCTGGCCGGCCGGGACGCGGCGAAGGCCGCGCACGAAGCCCGCGGCGACAGCTTCGACCTGAAATCGTGGCACATGGCCGCGCTGTCGCTTGGCTCGCTCGGGCTGGACGACCTAGCGGACGAGCTTGCCGCGCTCTGAGCGCGGCGGCTACCCGGTGATGCCGGTGTGCTTACGCGGTGATGCCGGTGTGCTCGGTGCCCCGCTTGCGCAGGTCGTCGCGGACCAGCGTGCCAAGACGCCGGGTCTCCCGGTGGTCGATCATCGCGCCCGCCACCGAACCGGTGAGCAGCGGCGCGAGCGACAGCGTGCTCTTGCCCGCCTTCGCGATGAGCCGCCGTTCCAGCTTGCGCCGCAACTGCGAGCCCATCACGAGCGCGAGGCCGCCACTGGTGATGCGGACGCCGCGGCGGTGCGTCCAGGCGCCGACGTAGGCGACCATCCGCTCCGGGGCTGAGCCGGGTACCGCCACTCCGTAGACCTCGTGCAGCTCAGCGATCAGCTTCAGCTCGATCGCAACCAGCGCCAGCGTCTCCACGGTGAGCTCCACCGGCGCGGTCGGCAGGAATGGCACCGCGGACGCCACCCCGACTGCCGCGCCAACTCCGGCGGAGGCCCGGGCCGCTCCGGTGATCAGCAAGCTGGCGAGCTGCTCGGCGTCCCGGCCCGGGTACTGAGCCCGGAGCGTGGCGATGTTCCGGATCGGGACCTTCGGGGCCATCTCGAGGACCTGGCCGGTCAGCCACTCACCGCTGGCTTGGATGCCGCGGCTGGCGCGATCGCGGACGGGCCCGAGCCGTCGCGCGGCCGCGCCGCTGCCGGTCTGCAGACCCTTGCGGGCGGCCTGGCGGCTGGACTGCAGCCCGCGAGCCGATCGTTCCCGGCTACGGCGTGCCAGCGCCGGTATCCGGCTGGCCAGCTTCTTGCGCCGGGAGGCTGTCTGCGCCTCGGTAAGCTCGCCGGCCAGCTCGGCCACTTCGGTCGTGAGCTGGCCATCCGGGAGCTGCTGGTCGCCGTTTCCGTCGTGCTGGGTCATGTTCCGCACCTACCCGGAGTAACCGCATTGACTCGCCTGGCGCCGGCCGGAATCAGCCTGTCTCGTGCTCCAGAGCGCGCCGAGTCAGCACCCTGGCCAGGTGCCGCCGGTACTCCCGGTCGGCGTGCATGTCCTCGCCGGGTGCGGTGCCGTCGGCTGCCAGCGCGGCAGCTGCGGCCGGGCTCGCGCCGCCCGCCAGCGCTTCCTCAGCCGCGGTGGCGCGAACCGGGGTGGGTCCCATGCTGGCGAGCGCGATGCGGCCGTCGACCGTCGCGACGCCGACAATCGCCCAGTCATTGGACCGCCGGACGAACTTCTGATAGCCCCAGGGCACGCCCGGCCGGGCCGGAACGCGGACCGCGGTGAGCATCTCGTCCGGCTGCAGCGCGGTCTCGAAAAAGCCCTGGAAGAAGTCGTCGGCACCGACGGTCCTGGTGCCAGCCGGGCCCTGGAGCTCGACCGTGCCGCCGAGCGCGAGCAGCGCCATGGGCAGGTCGGCTGCCGGATCGGCATGCGACAGCGAGCCGCCGATGGTGCCGCGATGGCGGATCTGCGGGTCGCCGACCTGGGCGGCCGCGTAGGCCAGCAGCGGGGCCTGGGCCTGTACCAGCTCGGACGCGGCCAGGTCGGCGTGCCGGGTGGTGGCGCCGATCACCAGTTCGCCGTCGGCCAGCGAAATGCCAGCCAGCTCGTCCAGCCGCCCGATGTCGATCAGCACGGCCGGCGTCGCCAGCCGCAGCTTCATCATCGGCAGCAGCGAGTGACCGCCGGCCAGCAGCTTGGCATCGTCGCCGTGCTGGGCCAGCAGGGCGAGCGCGTGCCGCGGTGGAGCTGGCCTGGAGGTACTCGAATGGCGCGGGGATCATGCGGTCACCTCGGAGTCGGACAGCGACGGCTGCTGGGCATCGGCAGCGGCGAGCACGCTGCGGACGATGTTGTGATAGCCGGTGCACCGGCACAGGTTGCCTTCCAGCCCGGCGCGAACCTGCTCCTCCGTCGGGTGCGGATTCTCCGCGAGCAGGCCGACCGTCGCCATCACCATGCCCGGCGTGCAGAACCCGCATTGCAGGCCGTGGTTCTGCCGGAACGCGGCCTGCACCGGGTGCAGCTCGCCGTCCACGGACAGGCCCTCTGCGGTGGTCACGTCCTGGCCGTCCGCCTGCACGGCGAGCACGGTGCAGGACTTGACCGACTTGCCGTCCAGCAGCACCGTGCAGGCGCCGCAGGACGTCGTGTCGCAGCCAACGTTGGCGGCCCGTAGCCCGAGCACCTCGCGCAGGTAGTGCACGAGCAGCAACCGCGGCTCCACCTCGTCGGACCGCTTGTCGCCGTTGACGGTGAGCTCGATGCGTGTCATGCGCGCTCCGATCCGGTGTTAGCTGCCGATGCCTGCTGGATGGCCTGCCAGACCCGGCGGGAGGTGGCAGGCAGGTCGATGTGCTGAACGCCAAGATGGCTGACAGCGTCGATGATCGCGTTCTGGACCGCCGGGGTAGCGCCGATGCTGCCCGCCTCGCCGATGCCCTTGACGCCGAGCGGGTTGTAGGTCGTGGGCGTGGCCATGTCGGCCAGCTCGAAGCTGGGTACCTCGGTCGCCGACAGGAACGGGTAGTCGGCGAAGCTGGTCGTCAGCGGGTTGCCGTCCTCGTCGTACACCACCTCTTCGACGAACGCCTGCGCAGCGCCCTGCGCGATGCCACCATGCCGCTGGCCCTCGGCCAGCAGCGGGTTGAGTACCACGCCCGCGTCGTCGACGGTGATCACCCGGTGCAGCGTCGCCTTGCCGGTCTCGGTGTCCACCTCGGCGACCGCGACGTGGGTGCCAAACGGGAAGGTCGCGCCCGGCGCCGAGAACACCGTACGGACCAGCAGCGGCTCTGCCTCAGCGAGCTTGCTCAGCCCGACAGCGGCGTCCGGGTCGCCCGCGACCGCGAAGGCGCTCCGGCTGGCGTCGAAGACCAGGTCGGCCGGGTTGGCCTCCAGCTCGGCCGCGGCCCGTTCCCTGGCCACCTCGATGAGCTCCTGCGATGCCTGCCGCACCGCGGCGCCGCCCTGCTGCAGGCTGCGCGACCCGCCAGTGCCGCCGCCCTGCGGGATCAGGTCGGTGTCGCCCCATTTCAGGGTTATCTTCTCGACCGGAATGCCGAGTTCCTCGCTGGCCAGCATCGCCCAGGCCGTTTCGTGTCCCTGGCCGTGCGGTGACGTGCCGGTGAGAATCGTGGCCGTGCCGTCCGGGTGGACCTCGACGGTCGCGTTCTCCTCAGGTGGCGTGCCATCCCCGTCGCCCATGCCGGTTATCTCGACGTAACTCGCCAGGCCGATGCCCAGCTGCCGGACGTCGCCGCTGGCCCGGCGGGCGGCCTGGTCGGCGCGCAGCCCGGCATAACCGGCGGCGTCCAGTGCCTTCTCCAGCGCGGCCACGTAATCGCCGGTGTCGTACAGCGCGCCGAACGCGGTCTGATGCGGCTCGGTGAACGCTGGCAGCAGGTTCTTGCGGCGAACCTCGGCTGGGTCGACGCCGATCTCGGCTGCGAACAGGTCCATAGCCCGCTCGATCGCGGCGGTGGCCTCTGGCCGCCCGGCACCGCGATACGCGCCGATCGGCGTCGTGCTGGTCACGACGACCGTGGCGACGGACTCGGCGTTGGGGATCTGGTACGGCCCAGTGGTCATCAGCATGGTCAGGTACGGCAGGATCGCGCCGATCTTCAGGTACGCGCCCGCATCCTGGATGATCTCCAGCCGGTAGGCCTGGACATCACCTTCGCGGCTGCCGCCGATGGTGATCGTGTGCTGCTGCGCGCGGCCGTGCGTCATCGCGATGAGGTTCTCGTACCTGGTTTCGGTCCACCGGGCCGGCCGGCCGAGCCTGCGCGCCACCCAGGCGACGATGGCGTGCTCCGGGTCGGCGCCGAACTTGGCCCCGAACGCGCCGCCGACGTCCGGCGTGATCACGCGTACCTGGCCGGCCTCGAGACCGAGGAGCGTGACAAGACCGTCCCTGGTGCCCTGCGCGCCCTGGTTGGGCACCCAGGCGGTGAGCCGGCCGTCCTCGCCCCAGACGGCCGCCGCGGCCCGGGTTTCCATCGGCGCAGGCGCCACCCGCTGGTTGATGATGGTGCGGCTGACCACGACCTCGCAGCCGTCGAACAGGTCTGACTTGAGCGCGGACGGGTCGCCCCAGCGGCCGGCGATGTTCGAGCCGGCCGCCTCGTACAGCAGCGTGCTGTCATCGGGCTCGAAGCCGAGCACCGCGGGCAGCGGGTCGTAGTCGACGGAGGCCAGTTCGACAGCGTCCTCGCCCTGGTAGGGCTCCTCGGTGACGACCACGGCGACAGGCTCGCCGACGAAGCGCACCTTGTCGGTAGCCAGCAGCCGCTGTGTCATCTCCGCGTTCATCAGACCCGCCATGGCCGGCGGGATCACCGGCAGGTCGGCGAGGTCCGCGCCGCTGAATGCGGCCACCACGCCGGGCGCTTCTAGGACTGCGCTGAGGTCAACGCTGTTGATCCTCGCGTGCGCGAGCGGCGACCGGACGAAGAAGACATGGCACGCGCCGCTGAGGCGGTCATCCACCACGTCCTCGGTGTAGACGCCGCCGGTGGTGAGGAAACGGGGATCCTCTGTCCGCAGAACCCTGGTGCCCAGGATGCTCAACTGACCATCAGCTCCTCTCGCTAGCCCGCCCGAGGCAACGCGCCCACACGGCGCGAACCCGGCGGAACTGTGCGGTATTCCTGAGCGTGCCATTGCCGGCCCAGCTGGTTGCCACCGGGGTGCCTGCCCGGCATTGGTGATCATGCCGGGCCAGAGCCGCCTGGTCAACCGCTGGAAAACTCAGTTCCGGCAGCCAGGGGCCGCCGGGTAAGCTCAAAAACCGGCCCTCGGAAAAGATCGGATATTCGTCATGCTCGCGCGTGCCACCAGGCGCTGTTTCGCCATGGTCACGAGCCGGCTGCCGGTATTCGGGATCCGGGATTTCAGGCTGCTGCTCGCCGACCGCGTGCTGGCGCCCGCATCTTATGCTTTCTCGCTGGTCGGCGTCTCGTTCGCGGTCCTGGACCAGACTCACGGGTCAACCGCGAAGCTGTCCTATGTGCTGGCGGCGCAGATTGCCCCGTCGCTTATTTTCCTGTTGCTCGGTGGCGTTATCGCCGATCGGATCGCGCCGCAGAAGGTAATTATCGCCGCCAACATCATGATGGCCGTCGGCGAAGGCACCTTCGGCATCCTGGTACTCACCGGTCATCCGGCGCTGTGGCAGATGATCGCGCTGGAATCCCTCACCGGGACCGGCATGGCGATCTTCTACCCGGCGTCCTCGGCGCTGCTGCCGCGGCTCGTGCCTGCGGAGCTACTGCAGGAAGCGAGCGCGATCTCCCGGCTCGGCATGAATGCCGCCCAGATGGGCGGAGCCGTGCTGGCCGGGCTGTTTATCGCAGCGATCGGCCCGAGCGGGCCAGGCTGGGCGCTGACCTTCTGCGGTATCGGGCTGCTCGGCACGCTGCCACTGATGCTCGCGCTGCGGGTCACCGCGCATGACCGGACCCAGCAGGCCAGCATGCTGCGCGAGCTGCGGGAGGGCTGGTCGGAGTTCCGGTCGCACACCTGGCTGTGGGTGATCGTGCTGCAGTTCGCTGTCGTCCTGATGGCCTGGTACGGGTCGTTCAGCGTGCTCGGGCCCGCCGTCGCGCGGGCGCACCTGGGCGGGGCTGCTGCCTGGGGAGCGATCACTGGCGCGGAGTCGCTCGGCCTCATCGCCGGCGGCCTGGTGTCGCTGCGGTTCAGCCCGCGGCGGCCGATGCGGTTTATCGTCCTGATCGGCGCCAGCATCGCGATCTCGCCGTTGTCGCTCGCGATGCTCTGGCCGCTGCCGGCCATCTGCCTTGCCTCGTTCACCCTCGGCATCGCCCTGGAAATCATGATGATCCAGTGGACGGTGGCGCTGGCAAGGAACATCCCGGCCGACAAGCTGGCCAGGGTGTCGGCCTATGACGCGTTCGGCTCGATGATGGCGATGCCAGTCGGGGCCGTGATTGCCGGACCGGTAGCAGCCTGGGCGGGCGTGTCGGTGACGCAGTACTGGGCGGCCGGGCTGATCGTGGCGGCGTCAGCGCTCGCCCTGATCCCGCGGGACATCAGGCGGCTGCGCGCCGACCAGCTGGCCGGGCCGGCCACCGGTCAGTCCGCTGCGCCGCTGCTGGCAGGTACTGGCAGCTGATGCCGGGACTCTCCCCGATTCGCGGTTTCAGCCCGGTGCATAGCTGACGCTCAGTAAACTCTCGGCGTTCACATGACTACGGAGAGCGACAGATTGACGTCGTCTTCGGCGCCGAGCCTGGGGAGACAATCCGATGCGCCGACATCATCGAGTGAGGTTAGCCAGCACGGCGGCGGCAGCTGCCGGGCTGTGCCTGGCAGCAGGACCATCGGCGGCCATGGCGGCGACCGGCGCGGCATCCGGCGGAGTCAGCAGCTGCATCTCGCCGGGATATCTGCACTGCCTGCGTTATTCCTACACCGGCGCCGACCAGAGGTTCGTGGTGCCCGGACAGGTACATGCCATCAAGGTGCTGGTGTGGGGAGCCGGCGGTGGCGGCGCGAAGCTCGACAGCCCGCAGTTCTCGGCGGGCGCCGGCGGCTACACCGCCGGCGACGTGGCTGTCGTGCCGGGCCAGCAGCTGACAGTCACGGTCGGCGGCGGGGGCTATGCCAGTGGCAACGGCTATAACCAGTACGTCTACGGCGGTGGCGGGATGGGTGGTAACGGACGCTACACCGGCGCCGCCGGCGGCGGCATGTCCGCGCTCTGGAACGGTGACTATGGCACCGCGCCGCTGCTGATAGCCGGCGGCGGTGGTGGCGCCTCACCAGGATCGGCGCACGGGACCGTCGGCCAGTACTCGGCGGTCATCGGCGGCGGTGCCGGCGGCGGCCTGACCGGTGGCGAGGACTCGTCCAGCTACTCCGGCCGGGCGGGCACCCAGCTGTACGGCGGCAGCGCTGGCTCGCCGCCGGTCGCCTGCCTCGGCTCTGGCATCGGCGGCACCGCGCCGGAAGACGGGTCGGATTTCGAGGGAGGCAGTGGCGGCGGAGCCGACCCCGCGCCAGCGGGCCTCGGCGCCGTGTCCTACGGCGGCGGTGGTGGTGGCGGCGGCTACTACGGTGGCGGCGGCGGCCGGTGCATGGTGCGCAACACTGACTTCCCCAATGGTGCCGGCGGCGGCGGTTCCGGCTTCATCGCGCCCGCGATCAGCCAGGCTTTCACGGTGGCAGGCACCAACGGCGTCAGCGCCGGCCTCGATCACGGCGCGGCGCCCGCCGCGGCGGCGGTGCGCAACCCGCTGTACGTACCCGGCCTCAGCTGGGGCGGCGGGATGACCGGCGCGGCCAACGGCGGCAACGGCCAGGTGGTGATCGAGTGGGGCCGGCACCGGCGGCCGAGGCCGGCGCCAGCGCCGACACCAACCCCGACGCCTACGACGACGTCCCCGACGCCTGCCCCGACACCGTCGCCTTCGCCATCGCCGGGGTCGCCGCTGCCAGTGACAGGCTTCCCCTTCGCGCAATTCGGGCTGGCTGGGCTGTCGCTGGTCGGTGCGGGCGGCGCCATCACGGGCGGCCTGGCATGGGGTACCCGCAGGCAGCGCAAGCAGAGCTGACGCTGGCAGGTCCCGGCCCGGCCCGCGCGGCCGGGCCGGGGCTCCGTATCCTGCTGGGGCCCCCGCGGAAAGGGACCCGCCATGGATACGCGCATCGACCTTCGGTCAGACACCGTCAGTCAGCCGTCGGACCGGATGCGGCAGGCGATGGCGGCAGCACCGGTTGGTGACGACTGGTACGGCGACGACCCGACGGTGAACCTGCTGCAGGACCGTGCGGCGGAGCTGACCGGCAAACAAGCCGCTATCTACCTGCCGACCGGCACTTTGTGCAATCAGGTTGCGATGCACGCGTACGTGCGGTCCGGCCACTTCGCCGTCTGCGAGGCGAGCGCGCACGCGGGCCGGACCGAGGCGCATTCCGCGGCAGCACTTTCCGGGATCGCCTTCCAGTACGTGGCGGCGGCCAGCCGCGGCTTGCTCACCGCCGAGCAGGTGGCTGATGCGCTGCGGCCGGATCCTTATGACGTCTGCGTCGTGGACCTGGTCACCATCGAGAACACCCACCAGGTTGGCGGCGGCTCGGTGCTGTCTCCGGCCGCGCTCGGATCGATTTCCGCGGCCTGCGCACGGGCGAGTGTCCCGCTCTACCTGGACGGAGCGCGGATCTTCAACGCCTGCGCGGTGGCCGGCGTGCCGGTTGCGGACTACGCCAGGCACGTGACCGCGATGATGTTCTGCCTGTCGAAAGGCCTGGGCGCGCCTATCGGCTCGATGCTGGTGGGCGACCGCGAGTTCATCCGGGAGGCGCGCAGGCTGAAGATCCTTTTCGGCGCTGCCTGGCGGCAGGCCGGGATCATGGCCGCGGCAGGCCTGATCGCGCTGGACGAAGGACCAGCCCGGCTGGCCGACGACCACGAGAACGCGCGCGCCCTCGCGCATGGAGTCGCCGGAGTGCTCGCTGGCAGCCTGGACCCGGAGTCCATCGAGACCAACATCGTGTTCGCTGACGTGGCGGCCAGCGGCCATGACGCGGCCGCCTGGCGGGACGCGCTGGCGGCCGAGGGGCTGCTGGTCACGATCGTTGGCGGCCGGGTCCGGATGCTGACCCACGTCGGGGTCGGCCGCGGTGACATTCAGTCAGCGATCGCCGCCTGGCGGCGCGCCGCCAAGGCGCTCGGATAACCGCTGGTCCGCGACAGAGCGTAACCGTTCGGTTTCCGACCGCCTGTGCGTCCTGTGATCGTACGGCTACGGAATCCGTAGTCGTGACCGATTTATTCTGTTTCGCTAATCTTGACGTGACGGTCGGTAGCGGCAAAAATACTTCGAGTTCACCGAAACCCGGTGGCGACGTGCCAGCCCCCCACAAGTCTGCGCACTCACTGTGTTGTAACTGCATGGGCTAGCCCATGCCCGCACACGATTGCACGGCGTTACTAGCGCGCCACAGAACGGGCCAAAGGGATGTCGCTGAGATGAGGAGGGGATAACTCTCATGCAAATCGGCGCCCATCGATCCGAAGATCGGCTCACCTTCGAGCGAGAAGTTCTCGGCCGCCGCACTGAGCTGTACCCGGCGGCGCTCAGGATGACCCGCAATCCCTGCGACGCCGAGGATCTGGTGCAGGAAACCATGATCCGTGCCTATGCCGGAATGCGGCACTACCAGCCTGGCACCAATGCGCGTGCCTGGCTGTACCGCATCATGGCCAACACCTTCATCAACAGCTGCCGGAAACGCAAGCGTGAGCCAATGCACGTGCTCAGCCCCGAGCTCGACAACCCTCAGCTGGCCCTGGTGCCGGACGCTGCTACCCGCCCCGACGGGTGCGCGCCGTCCGCCGAAGCCGAGGTGCTTGGCAGGTTCACGCACTCCGACTTCTATGCGGCACTCACCGAGCTGCCCGAGTGCTTCCGCACGGTGGCCTACCTGGCCGATGTCGAGGGTTATACCTACCGGGACATCGCAGAGATGATCGGCGTCCCGATTGGAACTGTTATGTCGCGCTTGTCGAGGGCGCGGGCCAAGCTCAGAACCAGGCTAGCCGCGTACGCACCCGACGCGGCTGCGGAATCGGTGGCCGTTTAGGCGAAAATTAACCGAATCCGTTGTGCGAGAAGATCTGTACTTCAAATTGAGCGAAGTGTTCGCTCTCCGCACACGGAAATCGCGACCTGGCTCCGCCCCCCGCACCCCCGCCCGGTCGGTCGGCGGCACCCCCTGAACGCCGTCCGCCCCGGGGGGCGGAGCCCTCCCAGCGCTCTTGCCTGTCAGGCCACAAGCTCGCCAGCTCCGGTGAACGCGGCCCACATTGCCGCGTATGACCCGCCGCGCCTGAGCAGCTCGTCATGACCGCCGACTTCGGCGATCTGGCCGTCAGCCACGACCACGATCCGATCCGCCGTGGACGCGGTGGTGAGCCGGTGCGCCACCACCAGCGTGGTGCGGCGCGCTGCCAGTTCCTCGGTGGCCCGGCTGACCGCCGCCTCGGCCGCCATGTCCAGCGCGGCTGTGGCCTCGTCGAGCAGCAGGATCGCCGGGTCCACCAGGTAGGCGCGAGCTAGCGCGATCAGCTGCCGCTGGCCCGCTGCCAGGTTACGGCCGCGCTCGGATACCTCGTGGCCGAAGCCGCCCGGCAACCGGGAGATCATCTCGATAGCGCCGACGCCACGGGCGGCGGCCTCCACCTCCGCATCGGTGGCCGCTGGCCGGCCATAGGCAATCGCGTCCCGCACGGTGCCGGCGAACAGGTATGGCTCCTGCGGCACGACGCCGAGCTGCTGCCGGTAGCCGGGCAGGTCGTAGTCGCGCACGTCCAGGCCGTCGACCAGGACACTGCCTGATGTCACGTCGTAGAACCTGGCGACGAGCTTGACCAGCGTGGACTTCCCGGCGCCGGTCTGGCCGACCAGCGCGATCGTCTCGCCGGGTGCGATCGACAGGCTGATCCCCCGGAGTGCCTCGGTGCGCTGGCCCTGATAGCCGAAGTGCACGTCGCGCAGCTCGATGGCGCCGCGCAGCCGGCCAGGCCGCGCCGGGGCGGCCGCCGCAGGCGTGCTCGTCGGGGTCTGCAGCAGCGCCTTGATCCGCTGCAGACCGACATTGGCCTGCTGATACCCGTCGAACACCTGCGACATCTGCTGGACCGGCGAGAACAGCGAGTCGACCCAGAGCAGGTAGGCGATGAGGCTGCCGACGGTGATCGCCCCGGTGCTGATCTGCCCCGCGGCGGCGAACAGCACGATGGCTCCGCCGATGGTGGACAGCGCCTGCACAAACGGGAAGTACAGCGCGATCAGCCGCTGTGCCCGCAGCCGCGACACCCGGTAGGCATCGGACAGGCCCGCGAACCGGTCGGTGTTCACCTGCTCGCGCCGGTAGGCCTGGGCCACCCGCAGGCCGGCCACGTTCTCCTGCAGGTCGGCATTGACCGCGCTGACCTTCTCCCGCGCCTCGGTGTACGCCCTGGCCGACTTGGACCGGAACACGACGGTGGCCACGATCAGCACCGGCAGCAGTGTCATCAGCGCCAGGCCGAGCCGCACATTGATGATCAGCATCAGAGTCAGCACGGCCAGGAAGGTGAGCAGCGAATTCACCATGGTGATCAGGCCGGTCTGGAAGAACGACGACAGTGCGTCGACGTCGGTGGTCATCCTGGTCATGATCCGGCCGCTCAGCTCGCGCTCGTAGAAGTCCAGCCCGAGCCGCTGCAAGTGAGAGAAGATCTTGACCCGCAGCGTGTAAAGCAGCCGCTCGCCATTACGTCCGACCACGATGGTCTGTGCCCAGTTCACCGCCCAGTCGGCCAGCACGATGCCGAGACCGAGGATCGACACCAGGGCGATGATCTTGACCCGGGCGTCGGTGCTGAGCAGCTGATTCTCCACGCCGTTGTCGATGCCACCGCGGACCAGCAGCGGCATCACCGTGGCAGCCAGTGCATCAATGCCGTCCAGGACCAGGCCGATGACCAGCGCGATCGCGACCGGCCGCAGCAGCTTGCGCAGCGTGAAGCGGGGATCGGGAGCACGCGCGACCGACTCGTCGACACCTGGCGACTCGGTGGCGGGCGGCAGCGCGGCGACCTTGGCCAGCAGTTCGGGCGAGGCCGGTACGCCGGCCATCCAGCCACCGCCGGTAGCGCCGCTGAGTGCGGCGCCGCGCTGAGCAGCACCGCCGCCGCGCCCGCCGCCAGTGCCGCCAGAGATCTGACCACGCCCGATACCGGCCGCGGCCGCTGCCGCCAGCTGCGCACTCCCGGCTGAGTGGTCCGGCCGGTTACCTGCTGACGGCCACAGGCCCGCGGTGATGCCGCCGGACCGGCCACTGGTCGCGGCGGCCGCGGCCTGCTGCCGGTCCCCGTTACCCGCATAGAACTCAAGCTCACCCGCGTCGATGCCCTCGGCATCGTCGCCCGGCCCGGCCAGCAGCAGCCGGTACAGCGGGCAGCGGCCGGCGAGTTCGTCGTGCGTGCCCTGGTCGATCAGGCGGCCCTCGTCGAGCACGGCGATCTGATCGGCGAGTTCAAGCGTGGACCGGCGGTGCGCGATCAGCAACGTGGTACGGCCGGCCATCACCGTGCGCAGGGTCGCGTGGATCTGGGCCTCGACCCGGGCGTCGATCGCCGACGTAGCGTCGTCGAGCACCAGGATCGACGGGTCGGTGATGAGCGCACGGGCCAGCGCGACGCGCTGACGCTGACCGCCGGACAGGGTGAGCCCTTGCTCGCCCACCACGGTGTCGTAGCCGTCCGGCAGGCTGAGGATGAACTCCTCGGCTTCGGCCGCCCGGGCCGCCGCGACGATCTGCGCACGGGTGGCGTCTGGCCGGCCGTAGGAGATGTTGCTCGCTACCGTGTCCGAGAAAAGGAAGCTCTCCTCCAGCACCAGCCCGATCGAGGCACGGAGCGAGTCGATGGTGACATCGCGGACGTCATGCCCGCCGATCCTGATAGCGCCGGACCGCACGTCGTAGAAGCGGGGCAGCAGCAGCGAGATCGTCGACTTACCGGAGCCGGAGGTGCCGACCACCGCCAGTGTCTGGCCGGGCCGGACGCGCAGCGACAGGCCCCGCAGCACCGGCTCGGACGGCAGGTAGCCGAAATGCACGTCGTCAAGCTCGATGTCCTGGCGGCCGGCGGGCAGCGCCACCGCGCCCGGCTTCTCGGTCAGCACTGGCCGCGAGTCGATCACCTCGAACACCCGGATCACGCTGGCCCGTGCTTCCTGGCCGATCGTGATCAGTCCGGTAAGTGCCCGGACCGGGTTCACCATCTGGGCCAGGTAAGAAGCGAATGCCAGGAACGTGCCGAGGGTTATCTCGCCCTTGATGGCCATCCAGCCGCCCAGCGCCAGCACGCCTACCTGGCCGAGCGCGGGAATCGCGCCAAGCGCCGGGCTGAACTTGGCCATCAGCCTGACCGTGCGCACCCGCGCCGCATACAGCACGCGGCTGACGGCCTCCAGCCGGCCGATCTCCTGGTCCTCCTGACCGAAGCCCTTGACCACCCGGACGCCGGTGACCGCAGCCTCGACCACGCCGGCTACCTCACCGGCCTTCTGCTGAGCGTCCCAGCTCGCCGGGAACAGCCGCCGCCGCGAGGCGACCGACAGCACCAGCAGCACCGGACCGACCGCGAGTGAGATCAGCGCCAGCAGCGGCGACAGCAGGAACATCACCACGATCGAGGTCACGAACAGCAGCGCGCTGCCGATCAGCATCGGCATCATGCTGAGCAGGCTCTGGACCATGTTCACGTCGGAGATGGACCGGCTCACGATCTGGCCGGTATGAAGCTGGTCCTGCCGCGCGCCGTCCAGCCTGCTCAGCGAGCTGAACAGCTCTGTTCGCAGGTCGTGCTGCACCTCGAGGGACAGCTGGCCGCCGCGGTACCGCCGCAGGTACACGCAGCCGAAGCTGATCAGCGCGGCCACTATCAGCAGCGTCGCGCCCGGCCAGATGGCCTGCTTGTGGGTCAGGATGGCGTTGTCGATGATGTCCCGCTGAATCAGCGGGATCGCCGTGGTCACCAGCGTGGCCAGCACCGACGCACCGAATGCGACCAGGGTCAGGCCCTTGTGCCGCCAGCAGTTCGCGGCAAGCCGGCGCAGCCAGCCTTCGCCGTAACCGGATCCGAGCGTGGCTGCCGGCCGCTTGCGGTTGCGCACCCTCATGGCCGCGCCGTGGCGTCGGCGGCCCGCCGGGCCCGGTGCCGTTCCGTCATTGCGTCGCCGAGCATCGTGAGGCCGGCCAGGATCTGGTCGGGGCGGCTGGTGTGCTCCAGCAGCGGGCCGAACCAGGAGGCATAAGCTGCGTCGGCCCGCTCGATCGCGGCCTGGCCGGCCGGCGTAATGCAGAGCCGCACTACCCGGCGATCGCCGGGCTCGGCGTGCCGCGTTGCCAGGCCCGCGGCCACCAGGCTGTCGGCGGTGGCGGTCAGTGTGGGCTTGGCTACCGCGAGCTTCTCGGCTAGCCGGGCCGACCGCTCGCCGCCACCGCCGATGAGCTTGAGCATCCGGTACTGATGGGTGCTCACGCCGGCATCGATCCGCTCCAGGACCCTGGCCATCCGCAGCACGGTGACCACAGCCTCGGCCAGCCTGTCGTCGGCAGCGGCCGGCGCGTATCCTGCCTGCTCGGTGGCGTCAGTCAACCGCAGCTCCTTTGGTACGGTGCACTTACAGTTCGACAGTCTAACAAAGGCGACGGGAGACTTGTTCCCGCCGCGAGGAGGCTGGATGCGCGGGCGTCATCCGATCAGCCCGTACCGGCTCTATCTGGTGCTCGAGTGCGGGATGAGCTTCCTGCTCGGCATCAGCTACGCGACCATCACGGTCTACTGGGTGACGGCCGGCCACCTCAATCCGCTCCAGTTGCTGCTGCTCGGCACCGCGCTCGAGATCAGCTACTTCCTGCTGCAGCTGCCCACCGGGGTGCTAGCCGACATGGTCAGCCGGCGGCTGTGCGTGCTGGCGGGCTTGTTCATCGTGGGACTGGCCCTGATCATGCAAGGCCTGTCGCCGTCATTCCCGAACCTGCTTGGCGCTCAGGCGGTGCTCGGGCTGGGCGCCGCGCTGAGCGACGGTGCGCAGCAGGCCTGGATCGCCGACGAGCTGGCCGAGGATCAGATGACCGGCGTCTACCTGCGCGCCACTCAGGTCGGCTTGATCGCCACCATCGCCGGCAGCCTGCTGGCCGGCCTGATCGCGCTCGCGGGGCTGAACGTGCCGCTGCTCACCGGCGGCACGCTGATCTGCCTGCTCGCTGTCGCGGCGGCCTTCGTGATGCCCGAGCGCAACTTCCGCCCGGCGGCCGGATCGCGCCGGGCCGGGCGAGTCGGCGGGGTCGGCTGGGCCGGCTGGGCTGGTCAGGCCGGCCAGATCGCGCGGCAGGCGAGCGGCTCGCTAGCCGATCAGACGCGGTCGACCCGCAACGCGATCGTCGCGGTGCCCGGCCTCGTGCTGCTGTTCGCGATGACGTTGTTCGTCGGACTGTGGAGCGAGAGCTTCGACCGGCTCTGGGGCGCATTCCTGCTGCGGGACATCACGTTCCCGCAGCTGGCGGGGCTGCATCCGGCGATGTGGTTCAGCTTGTTCGCCTGCGCGGCGGCGGCGCTCGCACTCGGCTCCACCGAGCTGGCCAAGCGCCGCACTGAGCGGCTTGGGCCTGACTCGGTCGTCGGCGCGATGCTGCTGATAACGCTGGCGATTGGCGCCTCGGTGGTGCTGATGGCCACCGCGCACACCTTCGCGGTCGTGGTGGCGGCGTACCTGATCGTCTCGGTACTGCGTCCGGTGCTCGTGCCGCTCACCGATGGCTGGCTGGTCGGCCGGGTGGCGCCCTCGGTCCGGGCGACAGCGCTGTCGGCGAAAGCCATGTTCGACAGCGCCGGGCAGATCATCGGCGGCCCGGTCGTGGGCGCCATCGGCACCTTCGCCTCGATCCGGGTAGCGCTGCTGGCCGGTGCCGCGGCGCTGGCGCCAGCTGCCGCCTGCATCGAGGCGGCCAGCCGCCGGATCCGGCCTCGATCAGCGGTGGCAGCTGACTTGTCGCAGGACCCCGCTCTTCCCGGATGATCACGCTTTGGCGATTATTAGCCCATGGCGGATACTCCCAGTCCCATCGACCACGTGCAGGACCAGCTGCGCGGGGCGGGCTATCTCGCGGATACGGCAACCGGCACGGTGGTGCACCTGGCCGCCGTTCTGGGCAAGCCGATCCTGATCGAGGGTCCGGCTGGCACCGGCAAGACCCAGCTGGCCAAGAGCGTGGCACTGATGACCGGCAAGCCGCTGATCAGGCTGCAGTGCTACGAGGGACTGGACGAGTCGAAGGCGATCTACGAATGGGATTACCGCCGTCAGCTGCTCCAGCTCCAGCTGCAGCAAGGCGGATCGAACGCCGACCTGACCGCGTCCGGGATCTTCGGCGAGGACTTCCTGCTCAGCCGCCCGCTGCTGGCAGCCATCCGGTCCGCCGAACCAGTCGTGCTGCTGATCGACGAGGTCGACCGGCTGGATATGGAGAGCGAGGCGCTGCTGCTGGAGGTGCTTTCGGAGTACCAGGTCTCGATCCCGGAACTGGGCACCGTCACGGCCCGGCACATTCCGCAGGTGTTCCTTACCTCGAACAACACCAGGGACCTGTCCGAGGCGCTCAAACGGCGCTGCCTGTACCTGCACCTCGGCTACCCGAGCGTGGACCGCGAGGCGGAGATCGTGCAGCTGCACGTGCCCGAACTGAGCGTGCACCTGGCCAGCGAGATCGCTGCGCTGGTCGCGGTGCTGCGGTCGGCGGACCTGAAGAAGCCGCCGTCGATCTCGGAGTCGGTGGACTGGGCCAGGACGCTGCTCGCGCTGGGGGCAGCAGAACTCTCTGATGATGTCACCCGGCAGACGCTGTCTGTGCTGCTGAAGTACGAGCGCGACATCGCCGTTGCGCGTGCCGAGCTGTCGCTGGCCTGATGCCGATGCCGCCGATCCCGCCAGTGCCCGAGGGCACGCTCGCGACGCTGGTCGATGAGCTGCGCCGGGCGGGTGTCGGGGTCTCGGTCGGTGAGCACCTCGATGCGGCGCGCGCGCTGGCCACCGTCCCGCTCGCCAACGTGGAGATCGTCCGTTCGACGTTGCAGTGCGCGCTGATCAAGCGGGCCGAGCATGTCGATGCTTTCAACCTTCTCTTCGAGCTTTATTTCGCGGGAACGGGGCCACCGGACGGGCTGACCGCCGGGATGACCGACGCGGAGCTGGCGGCCGCGCTGCGCGCGGCAATCGAGTCTGGCGACGCGGCCGTGCAGCGGCTGCTGGCCGACGAGTACGTCCGGCGGTTCGGCGGACTGGAACCCGGCGCGCCGGTCGCCGGCGTGTTCGCCGAGATCGCGGTCAACGAGGCCGCGAATCTCGATGCCATCCGGGCAGGCCTGCTGGCGATCCAGGCTGACGCCGGTGACGGGACAGGTGACGGTGCTGGCGGGGCAGGTGACGGCGCTGGCGGCGGCGGAGGAGGTTCTGGCGGCGGCTGGCAGTCCGGGTCCGGCGCGATCCGGGACCGGCTGGACCGGGCGGCTGCGGACCGTGCCGTCGACGCGTTCCGCGCTCAGTTGCGGGCCGCGATCAGGCGGGCGCTGGTAACTGACCGCGGCGCGCCGGCGGTGACCAGGACAATGCGGGTCCGGCTGGCCGAGGATGTGGAGATCGCCAGTGCATCGGCGAGCGAGCTTGCGGCGATGGTGGCGGCGATCGGTCCCATTGCGCACCGGCTGAGCAAGATCCTGGCCCAGCAGGAGTTCAGGAAGCGCCGGCTGAGCATCAGGCGAACGCTGCATCTGGCCATGGGAACCGGCGGCGTGCCGTTCCGGATCGGGACCGAGCCGGGTCGGCCGCCCCGGCCGGAGATCGTCGTGCTGTGCGACGTGTCCGGCTCGGTCGCCTCGTTCTCCCGGTTCACGCTGAACCTGCTGATCGCGCTGGACAGCCGGCTGAGCAAGCTGCGCGCGTTCTCGTTCGTGGACGGCCTGGCCGATATCACCGAACTCGTCGGTGAGGCCAGGTCGGCCGGCCGGCAGCTGACCACGGCAGAGGCCGCACGCGGCGCGATCCGGTGGCATGGCAGCTCCGACTACGGCGGCGTGCTGCGCGACTTCGCCGCCGGCTACGCGCGGCAGTTCTCCCGGCGGACTGTGCTGCTGGTGGTCGGTGACGCTCGCACCAATTACTCAGATCCCGCGGTCGGCGCGCTGGCCGAGATCAGCGGCCGGGTCGGCAAGCTGTACTGGCTCAATCCGGAACAGCGGCGGTACTGGAACCAGGGTGACTCGGTGATGGGCCGGTACGAGCCCTGGTGCTCGCAGGTAAGGCAGTGCAGCACGCTGCGCGAGATCGGCGACTTCGTGCAGTCGCTGGCGATCCGCTGACGGGGCTGCGTGGCATTCACGGACAAGACCTGCTGCGTAACACTCACGGCTGCCCCTCACCGGGCACGATCAGCCCAGTCTCGTAGGCGAGGATGACCGCCTGCACCCGGTCCCGCAGCCCGAGCTTGCTCAGCAAGCTGCCGACGTGCGTCTTGACTGTCGCCTCGGAGACAACCAACGCCGCTGCGATCTCGGCGTTGCTGCGCCCGCGCGCCAGCAGCATCAGCACCTCGCGCTCGCGTGCGCTCACCGAAGCCAGCTGGGACGGCGACGGCGACATCTCCGGCGGCCTGCGTGCGAACGCCTCGATCAGCCGCCTGGTCACCGAGGGGGCAAGCAGCGCGTCACCGTTCGCCGCCACCCGGACCGCGGCGATCAGGTCGCCGCGAGGGGAGTCCTTCAGCAGGAAGCCGCTGGCGCCGGCCCGCAGCGCGGCATAGACATAGTCGTCCAGGTCGAAGGTGGTGAGGATGACGACCTTCGGCGCGGGCGTGGCGCTGGTGATCATCCTGGTCGCTTCGAGGCCGTCCATGCCAGGCATCCGGATGTCCATGAGCACGACGTCGGGCTGGTGCTCGGCCGCTTGTGCGACCGCAGCCTCGCCATCGGCGGCCTCGGCAACCACGGTGATACCGTCCGCAGCCGACAGAATGACGCTGAAGCCGGCCCGGACCAGTTCCTGATCGTCAACCACCAGCACCCTGATGGGCGCTGACCGGATAGGGCCGGTCATCTGCCGGAGGCCGTCATCGGACGGGCCGCTCATCGGACGGGCCGGTCATCGGACGGGCCGGTCATCGGACGGGCAGTCGTGCGGTCAGCGCGAAGCCAGTGGCTGTCGGGCCGACGGTGAGGTTACCGCCGCAGGACGCGACCCGCTCGGCGATGCCGGCCAGCCCGAACCCGGAGCCAGCTGGCCCGGAGCCAGGCAGCACGGAGCCGTCGAGCATCAGGTCGTCCGGCACGATGCCATCGGGTCGGGATCGGTCCGGCAGCGAGCCATCCCGGACCAGGCCGTCGAGACCCGGGTCGGTCCGTAGCGAGCCGTCGCGCACCGGGACGTGCGGTTCGAACCCGCCGGGTACGGAGTCGGCTACCGAGAGCGTCACGAAGCCGGGTTCATAGCAGAGGCGAACGACCGCGCTGGCCGGGCCGGCATGGCGCAGCGTGTTGGTGAGCGCTTCCTGGACGATCCGGAACGCAGTCAGCTCGACACCGGGCGCCAGCGCAGCCGGCGGCCGGTGACCTCGAAGTCAACCGGCAGCCCGGCGGCCCGTACCTTGGCCAGCACCTCATCAAGGTCGGCCAGCGTCGCCGCAGGCGCCATGTCCAGTGGCTCGGTCGGCCCGCGCAGGACGCCAAGCAGACGGCGTAGCTCAGTTAGCGCCTGGCGGGCCGTCTGGCCGATGATGTCGACCGAACGCCGGGCCTCGGCTGGGTGCTCAGGCAGCAGCGAAGCGGCTGCCTCCGACTGCACCGCCATCAGGCTGACGTGATGGGCAACCACATCGTGCAGTTCCCGCGCGATCCTGGTGCGCTCGGTGGCTGCCGCCCTGGACGCCTGCCGGTCCAGTTCCGCCTCGGCCCGGTCCGCGCGGCCGTGGGCTGCCTGCAGGGAGGCGCGCTTCGCCCGGCTCAGGGTTCCGGCAACCCACGCGGTCAGGAAGATCAGGCCCTGGAAGATCGCGTCATAGGGCTCGTTGTGACCCGGCGCGGCCTCCGAGATCGTCACGCCGACGATCACCAGAGCGCAGGTGATCCAGCGCCAGACCGGTCCGCGCCGGTCGATCACTGTGTAAACGGCGATGGCCGGACCGAGCGGAATCGGCGCGAAGCCGAAACCGATGCGGTCGTATGCCAGTCGCGCTGCGCCGATCACCAGGCCGATGCCGAACGGTCGCGCCCGCCGCCAGATGAGCGGCAGTGCCTGGCCCACCACGAGCAGCAGGGCGAGCCAGAACGGATGCAGCCGGGAACGATATGGCAGTAGCGAGACCACGTTGATGCCGGCCAGCGCGATCGCCAGGCCGGCATCCTGGATCCGCTCTTGCCGGGCCGCCGGCAGCGCGCTGAACCGTGCTGCGAACCCGTGCCGGATGGCAGACATCCAGGCGTCGGCGGTCATCACGTCTTGATCGTATGGTGGCGGGCCTGGTGGCGGAATCGCCCGTGAGTCGTAATACGCGGCTCATGCCTCAGCATGACTCGGGGCGCGGTGGTGGCCCCGTTCTCGGCCGCGCGGGGGAGCACGGGGATCGGCTCGCTGCCCGATGCGCGGGAACCAGCGGACCTAGCACGATGCCAGCATGACCGCCAAGCCAGCTGAACCAGTGTCAGCAGAGTCAGTGTCAGCAGATTCAGTGTCAGCCACCTCCACCTCAGAAGTGCCCGCCGGGCCGACGTCAGCCGGGCCGGCATCGGCGGCCGCCGCTGCGGGCGAACCGGCCGCCGCTGCGCTGGCGCCCGCGCCACGGCTTGGCCTGCTGCTCATCGCCGGTGCCGCCGCAGCTGTCGAGCTCGCCGTCAGCGTGCGATACGGATTCGTCCGCGACGAGCTGTATTTCCTGGCCGCCGGACGGCACCTGGCATTCGGCTACGTCGACCAGCCGCCGCTAACGCCACTGCTGGCCCGGCTGTCATCGGCGCTGACCGGTGACACTGTCACCGGGCTCCGGGTGCTGCCCGCGCTCGCCCTGGCCGCAATGGTGCTGCTGACCGCCGCGATGAGCCGGCGTCTCGGTGCCGGGCGGACGGGCCAGCTGCTCGCTGCGCTCGCCGCTGCGACCTGCGGCGAGTTCGTCGGCGCGGCGCATGAACTCACCACCACGACACCCGACTTCCTGTTCTGGGCAGTCACCTTGTACCTGGTCGTGCGCCTGCTGGAGAGCCAGGATCCGCGCTGGTGGCTGGCGATCGGCGGCTGCGTCGGAGTGGCCAGCGAGGCCAAGTGGAACATCGGCTTCCTGATGGCCGCACTGCTGGCTGGGTTCGCGGCGACCGATGCCCGGCCGCTGCTGCGCAGTCGTTACCTGCTGATCGGTGCACTGCTGGTGGCCGCGCTTGCGGCGCCGGATCTGGTCTGGCAGGCGGCACACGGCTGGCCGAACCTGCAGGTGTTCCACGCGCTGCAGGGTCAGGCCGGGCATAACCGGGTCACCTACTGGCCAGCTCAGGTGCTGTTCACCGGCCTGGCGCTGACGCCGGTCTGGCTGGCCGGACTGGTCTGGTCGCTGCGCAGCGGGCTGGCCCGCCGGTTCCGGCCTGCGGCCATTGGCTGTGCGATCGTCATCGGCCTGCAGTTCGCCTTGGGTGGCAAGCCGTATTACTCAGGCGGTGCTTACACCTTCCTGCTGGCGGCCGGCTGCGTCCCGGTCGAGCAGTGGCTGGCCTGCCGCAGCAGTGTCGGTGCCCGCATCCGGCCGGCCGCCGCCATGGGCGCTGTCATGGTCGCGTCAGCGCTGATCTTCCTGCCGGTAGCGCTGCCGGTACTGCCTGCCGCTGCGCTGCGCGTGCTGCCCTTGCAGAAGATTAACTACGACCTGGCCGAGTCCATCGGCTGGCCTCGCGAGGTGGCGCTGATCGCGCGCGAGTTTCACGCGCTGCCGGCGGTGCAGCAGCGGCAGACCACCATCCTGGCCGGAAACTACGGTGAGGCGGGCGCGGTCGAGCGGTACGGCCCGCAGTTCGGCCTGCCGCCGGCGTTCAGCGGGAGCAACAATTTCTGGCTGTGGGGTCCGCCGCCAGCTGGCGACACCGCGGCCATCGCGGTGAACGTGGACCCGCGGCTGCTGCACCGGGAGTTCACCACCGTCCGGCAGGTGGCCACCTTCTCCAACGGGCTTGGCGTCAGCGACGACGAGCAGGGCGCCCAGATCTACCTCGCCACGGGCCTGCGGTCGCCATGGGTCAGAGCCTGGCTGGCCTTCCGCAACTATTCCTGAGCGCATGGCATGGTGGAGGCATGACTGATTCTGCGCACCGGAACGTGATCATCGAGCGCATTGCCGCCGGCCGGTTCGTCGCTGTCAATTCGCGTGGCGGCCGGATCGCCTTCGGTACCGGGGGCGACGACGAGTTCACCCCGACCGAGTTGCTGCTGGCCGCGATCGGCGGATGTACCGCGATCGACGTCGACATCCTGACCTCACGCCGCGCCGAGCCGGCCGGCTTTGACATAGTCGTGGACGCGGCGAAGGTCCGGGATTCAGGCGGGAATCACCTGGCTGACATCGAGGTGACCTACCGGATCTCGTTCCCCTCCGGAGCCGATGGCGACAACGCCCGCGCGGTCCTGCCCGAAGCGGTGCGGCGGTCACACGATCAGCTGTGCACGGTCGGCCGCACCGTCGAGCTGCCCACTCCGATCGCCACCCGCATCGAGTAGCTGATCGCTCGCCCAGGTCTGCGGAACTAGGGGCCGAAGGACCTGCAGGCAGGGACCTTTGACGGCTGTCAGGACGGCCGCAGGCAGGCAGTGTCGCTGGCATAGGCCGATCAGCCGATGGACGAGCGCCACCGGTCCAATGAGAGCTGTGAGGATGACATGCCTGCATTCGCGACCGATCACACTGGCCTGCAGATCCTGCCGCTGGACGAGTGCCTGCGGCTCGTCGCCTCGGTGCCCGTAGGGCGCCTCGGCTTCCAGGCGGACGGTGAGCTTTCCGTTCTGCCGGTAAATCATGTTGTCGACGGACAGGACGTGATTTTCCGGACGACCCGAGGATCTAAGCTGTCCGCGGCCGAGGCTCAGAGCCTGGTCGTGTTCGAGGCGGACGAGTACGACCGGACGACCAGGACCGGCTGGAGCGTGGTGATTAACGGCCACGCCGAGGCGGTGTACGAAGACGCGGAGATCTTCCCGTTCGATCACCTGGACGTGCATCCGTGGCCGGACGCCGTGGAGCGGCCCTACTGGGTCCGGATCCGCCCCGCATCGGTAACAGGCCGGCTGATACCGGATCGCGGCCCGGACATCGTCGCCAGCCCGGCTGCTGACGAGAGTGCCGCGGACGTGACCGCGGCGGACGCTTATGGTGCCGAAACCGGGCTGGCTGCCGAGGTCGCCGTGCCGCAGATCTTCGACGTGCTGCACGGCGGCGCGATGCAGCTACGGCCAGGCCCGTTCGGCGACGTCGGCACGATGTTCTCCGGTCACGGCATCGAAGTGGTCTGGGTATCTAAGCTCGGCGAGTCGGTGGATGACAACTGGTTCTGGTCGCACGAGGCCGATGTGATCCTGGTCGTCCAGGGGCAGCTGAAAGTCGACTTCGAGGCGTCGGATCAGCCCGATCGGCTGCTCGGCGTCGGAGAGGCGCTGGTGCTGCCGCCGCGCATGCGCTGCCGCGCTTACCGGTGGCCGCGGGATGCGACCCAGGCGACGATCTTCGTCGCCGCCTATCCGGCTGGCCGGAAGTCACACGCGGCCTGACCAGGGAGTTCAGGAATTGAGCAGGCCGGTCGGGCTTGGCGCGGCGAACTCGACCCGCAGGACCTGCTGACCGTCGGGCAGGCGCACCATCCCGATGCGCAGCGGAACGTATGGCGGGCTCTGCGAGCGCATGAGCCCGATAAGGGCGTGCACGTAGGCCGCGCCGGTCAGGTGCGCGGCGGTGTCGGCTGCCGCCAGGTACACGAACCGCAGCGGCAGCGCCAGGCTCGCGCCCGGTGCCGAGGTGCTGAAGCCGGCGATGTCCACCGGCTGCTGGCCGGCCAGGAATGCGATCGTCGTCAGCAGCCGCACGTCGACCTGGCCGGCAGCTAGCTCAACGCGCGCGCCAGGTGCCGCCGTCACTCGCCGGTTCCGGAGCAGCTGAGCACCGGATGACCGCCGTGCCGTAAGGTCCGCGGTCAGCGCGGCGCGGAAGGCTGACGGACCCTGCTGAGCGATCACCCGGATGTCTATCCGGTTGGTGCCGGTGCCGAAGCTCGCGATGACCTCGGGTGCGTAGACGCGCTCCAGTTTGCCGCCGAACTGACTTCGGACATCGGCTGTGGCGACGACCAGCCCGGAGCCATAGGGATCGGGCGCCGTTGGCTGCAGGACGTTCAGGTTGCCGGCCGGGAACCTGTGCTGAGCCAGGTCTGAGCACACGACCGAGTCGCAGGCTATGACGATGTCGGTACCGACCTGGCTGGTGATCCAGCCGACGGCGTCGCCGCGGGCAGCCGTCTCGGCCGCGATGCTCTGGCTGCCCGGTGTGGCGCCCCGCGTGCCGGTCGCCTGGTTGCGCCCGGTTAGCTGCGCCGTCGCCACCACCGCTGTCACCAGAATCACCGCGATGAGGACGCCGGCCAGCCGCCAGCGACGGCCGGGATGTCCGTGCTGCTCATTGCGCGACGTGGTGGCAGGGACGGCGGGGGCGGTGGCGGCGACGTGCTCATCGCGGCCGTTGTCCGGCGCCATGGCGGCTACCAGCCTTGCCGCCGACGCGGCGAAGGTGGCCGGCGCTGGCGGTCCGGTCTCGCGGGCCGGGTGGCGGCGCCGGCGCCTGTTGTGCCGCTGGTGCCTGCGCGCGCGGCTATCGTGCCGCTGGTGCCGGCGGCGGGGATCCGCGTCGCGGGCAGGTAGCCCCGCCGTACCTGGGCGGGCGTCAGCCCGCCCGCACCCGGCACTCGCCGGGGCAGCTCCGCCGACTGCTCATCCGATGGCCGGGGCGGCGGATCGCTGTCTGCGGCCACCCGGTCCCACCCCCTCGGCAACCCAGCACAACGGGCGCCCATCCCAAGCCAACAGCGCAGCACAGCCGGGCACGTTATTCAACCGAAACAGCCCACGGTCGCCCGATAATACCGTCGCCATACTCTGGTATGGTATTTGTATGGCGACTAGGAAGGTCACGATCACTCTCGACAATGATCTTGTCGCCGCGATGGGCGTCGCGGCACGCGCGGCGGGAGTTCCGCTGTCGCGGTTCATCGCGAGTGCCGCCGAGCGTGAGATGCGCCTGCACATCGGGCGGCTAGTGCTGGCTGAGTGGCAGGAAGAGCATGGCGCCTTCACACCGGAAGAACTCGCCGCTGCACGTGCTGAGATAGCCGCGGCAGATGACGAGTATTTCCGGGGGGCCGGTGGCGCAGCAGGTGCCGCATGATCCCGCCCTTTGTTTACGACGCGGGCGGGCTGATCGCCTTCGACCGGGATGACCGGAGAATGTGGGCGCGTCACCATCTTGCGCTGGAAGAGGGCCGGGACATCCACGTCCCGGCCATCGTCGTCGGGCAGGCATGGCGTGACGCTCGGAGGCAGGCGCGCCTCGGCAAGGTGCTGGCAAGCTGCCGGGTGGATCCGGTCGGCCTGGAGACAGCCAAAGCGGCCGGTGTCTTGTGCGGCAAGGCTGCCAGCTCTGATGTCGTCGACGCGACCGTCGTGGTGCTGGGCGCGTCGCTGCGCGCAGTTCTCTGGACATTAGACCCGCAGGACATCACGGCCCTCGCGATCTGCGCCGGCGGCAAGCCAGCCCTTGTCATCCGCGCGGTCTGATCGAGTGACCCTCGGCCCGCGCAGGCGTCCGGGGATCAGCAGCTGGGCTCGTCGTAGCAGGGCACGCTGACTGGCGCGGTGATGCCCTGCGGGAACGTGAACAGCTTGTGCGGGTCGTACGTGGCCTTGACTTGCGAGAGCCGCCCGTAGTTCGCGCCGTAATAGGCCTGCCGCCAGTTCTGCAGGCTAGGGTCGGGGTAGTTCTGGTAGGCCTGCCCGCTGACGAACGGGCGCATCGCGTTGTGATACGCCGTCAGCCACTTGTACTGGTTAGACCGGCCCGAAGCGGTCCCCGGCCAGTTCCACCCGGTGTAGTACTGCGCATCGAAGAGCGCGTTCCGGTGCACGAACGCGGTGGCCTGCGGGTGCACGCGGTTCACCGCGCCGCCCAGAGCGTCGAATGCGATGCTTCCTGCCCCGCCGGCCGCGCCCCTGATGCCGCGCAGCCGCTCGATCCCGGCGAGCAGCGCGTTGATGCCAGCTTCGATTCAGTGGCCTGGTAAAGAAGTCGGACTTCGCATAGAAGGGACGCGGGGCAGGTTGCCGCCTGGCGGGGTATCGCACGCGTGCACCGAAACGTTGGCGCAGCCGGCCTCAAGCAGCATCGCGCTGAGGTAGGAATGCTCGGTCACGGTGGCAAACGACGGCGCGGTCCCGACCAGGTGGTAGAGCTTGTCGAGCTGGGCGCGCGCGCCCGCCACCGAGCCGACGAAACTGCCGCCGACGCCTATGGAGGGCAGGCCGCCGAACGGCGCGGACAAGTGCATGTTGGACCACAGGTTGTCCGGCGCATGCGGCGCCCAGGACTGCCAGCCGTGGACGACCCTGGCCGCCTGTGACCACGGCCAGCTCAGGAAGAACAGGACCAGCGTGCGCAGGTTATGCGTGCCGAAGGTGAACGAGGTGGCGACGCCGAAGTTGCCGCCGCCGCCGCCGCGGCTGGCCCAGTACAGGTCGCTGTGGCTGCCGGAATTGCAGGTCACGGTGCTGCCGTCGGCAAGTCACGACCTGCAGGGACTTGAGGTTGTCGCTGGTCAGGCCGTAGATCCGGGCCAGCACGCCGATCCCGCCGCCGAGGGTGAGACCGGCGATGCCCACCGTCGGGCAGGACCCGCCGGGGACCGCCTTGCCGTGCGCAGCGAGCCCGCCGTAGAAGTTGATCAGGTCGATGCCGGTACCGACGGTTACCGTGTTGCTGCCGACGCTCATCGAGTTCATCTCGGAGACGTCGAGGACCAGGCCGCTGTTGACGCTCGACCAGCCACCGTAGCTGTGACCGCCGGACCGCATCCGGACTGGCAGCTTGAACTTGGTCACGAAGCTCAGGCAGGCGGCAACATCCGAGTTGCGCTTGCAGTAGGCGACGCCTGCCGGCTTGAGGTAATCAAACTGCGGGCTGAACAGTTCGTGCGCGAAGTTATAGCCGGACTGACCGGGCTGGTAAAGCTTGTGCGTAGACAGGCTGCGGCGCAGTGCGTTCCAGTCCGCCGTGGTTGGCTTCGTATCGCTGCTGGCCAGCCAGACCGGGCGAGCAGTGGCAGCGCGCGCGCTGTCCGGCGCATGCTGGCTGGCAGGCAGGCGGCCGCCAAGGAGGCTTCCCGCGAGCAGCGCAGCACCGGCAGTCCCGGATGCGTGCAGGAAGTCGCGCCGCGGCTGACCCGGCTGCGACTGGCGTGCCTGCAGCGGCCCGTCCGGCTGCCACGCAGCCGATCCGGCTAGCTGGCCGACGTTCCACCTGCGGTCTTCCATCGCTCCTCCGCTGACCTCGCATCGTCACGCTGTGCGTGCTTGCGAATACGGAGCGTAATGGAAATGGCAGGGGTAATGGCGGACGCCACGCCTTTCGCAGCGCGCGGCGGCTGGCGTCGTCCCGCTACCGGGCGGCTGCGGTGACAACGACCTTGGCGCGGCCGCCATCGCCGACGGGCTGTGCCGATGCGGCCACCTCAGCGAGCGGCAGCACCGACATGTCGACAGCCAGAGTCTCGCTGGTCACGAACCCGGCGTGCGCGCGCACCGCATCAGCGACCGCGCCATCCGCCCCTACGGTCAGGGTTATCCGGTCAGATACCGCGAGGCCGGCGTCGCGGCGGGCCTGCTGGACGATCCGGACCACGTCGCGCGCGGTGCCCTCGGCTGCTAGCTCCGGCGTGACCGTCGTATCCAGCTCGACCAGGCCGAGGTTGCCCGGCAGCGCAGAGGTGGACTCCGGATGAGCCGCGACCAGCCGGACGTCGTATTCGCCGGGCTGAAGCTCGATTCCGGCCGCAATGACCGAATCGCCGCGTCCGGACCACGTTCCCTGCCTTAACCGCGCGGATGACGTCCTGCACCCGGCCGCCGATCCGCGGCCCGAGCGCGCGCGGGTTGACGGCCAGCTCGAAGGTGCCGAGGCTGGCCGGATCGGCCGACAGGGCGACGTCCTTGACATTGACCTCGTCGGCGATCAGCCCGGCGTACGGGGCCAGCTGGCCGGCATCCGGATGGGCGACGGTGAGCCTGGCCAGCGGCAGCCGGACGCGCAGCTGCCGTGCCTTGCGCAGGCCGAGCGCGGTGCTGCAGACGGCGCGCACCAGGTCCATCGCACTGGCCAGCTCGTCGTCGGCGGGCCAGGATTCCAGCCGCGGCCAGTCGGCGAGGTGCACGCTCGGCTCGCCGGTCAGCCCGCGCCAGATGGCCTCGGTGGTCAGCGGCAGCAGCGGCGCGGCCGCCCGGCAGACCGCCTCCAGGACGGTCCACAGCGTGTCGAGCGCTGCCTGGTCGCCGGCCCAGAACCGGTCCCGTGACCGGCGGATGTACCAGTTAGTCAGCACCTCGAGGTAGTCACGCAGCGACTGGCACGCGCCGCCGACGTTGTAGACGTCGAGCAGCTGTTCCATCTCGGTTACCGCGCTGCGCGTCTTGGCCAGGATGTACCGGTCCAGCACGTGCTCGCTGGCCGTGGACGCGCTGGCCTGGTAGGACTCGGCGTTGGCGTACAGCGCGAAGAAGTAATAGCTGTTCCACAGCGGCAGGATTGCCTGCCGGACCGCGTCCCGCACGCCCGACTCAGACACCGCGATGTCGCCGCCGCGCAGGATCGGGCTGGCCATCAGCAGCCAGCGCATCGCGTCCGAGCCGAAGGTGTCGAACACCTCGTTCACGTCCGGGTAGTTGCGCAGGCTCTTGGACATCTTCTGACCGTCGCTGCCGAGCACGATGCCGTGGCAGACGCAGTCCCGGAACGCTGGCCGGTCGAATAGCGCGGTACCCAGCACGTGCAGCGTGTAGAACCAGCCGCGGGTCTGCGGGGTGTACTCGACGATGAAGTCGCCGGGATAGTGGCTCTCGAACCAGTCGGCGTTCTCGAACGGGTAGTGCACCTGGGCGAACGGCATCGAGCCGGACTCGAACCAGCAGTCCAGCACTTCGGGTACCCGGCGCATGGTGGACTTGCCGGTCGGGTCATCGGGGTTGGGCCGGGTCAGCTCGTCGATGCCGGGCCGGTGCAGATCATCGGGCCGGACGCCGAAATCTCGCGCCAGCTCGTCCAGGGAGCCGTACACATCGGTTCGCGGGAAGTTCGGGTCGTCGCTCTGCCAGACCGGGATCGGTGAGCCCCAGAACCGGTTCCGGCTGATCGACCAGTCGCGCGCGTTCTCCAGCCACTTGCCGAACTGGCCGTACTTGACGTGGCCAGGTACCCAGGTGATCTGCTCGTTGAGCTCGACCATCCGGTCGCGGAACTTGGTCACCTCGACGAACCAGCTCGACACCGCCTTGTAGATCAGCGGGTTCCGGCACCGCCAGCAGTGCGGGTAGGAGTGCGTGTAGGTCTCCCGGCGCACCAGGCTGCCTTGGTCTCTTAGCCTGGCGGTGATGCCGGGGTTCGCGTCGAAGACGTGCTGGCCCTCGAAGTCGGGCACGACGCTGGTGAAGCGGGCGTGCTCGTCCACGGTGAGCACCGTCGGGATTCCGGCCGCGTTGCACGCCACGGCGTCAGCCTCGCCGTAGGCCGGCGCCATGTGCACGACGCCGGTGCCGTCCTCGGTGGTGACGTCATCGGACAAGATGACGCGGAACGCATCCTCGGTGCCGTACTTCTCCGCGTCGGTGAGGTAGGGGAGCAGCGGCTCGTACCGCCGGCCGGCCAGCTCCGCGCCGGTGACCTCGCCGACGATGGCGGCGCCTTCCAGCTCTCGCTCGTAGGCGGCCTGCCGGTCCCTGGCCAGGATGTAGCGCTCGCCGTCCTTCTCCAGCACGGTGTAGGTGATGTCGGCGCCGACCGCGACCGCCTCGTTGGACGGCAGCGTCCACGGCGTCGTGGTCCAGGCCAGCAGCCATTCACCGGACTCCAGTTTGAATCGCACGGTGACCGACGGATCCTGCCGGTCCCGGTAGGTGTCCTCGTCCATCCGCAGTTCGTGGTTGGACAGCGGGGTCTCGCATCGCCAGCAGTAGGGCAGTACCTTGAAGCCCTGGTAGATCAGGCCGGAGTCCCACAGCCGCTTGAACGCCCACATGACGCTTTCCATGTAGCTGAGGTCCAGCGTCTTGTAGTCGTGATCGAAGTCGACCCAGCGCGCCTGCCTGGTGACGTAGTCGCGCCACTCGTGGGTATAGCGCAGGACCGACTCGCGGCAGGCCTCGTTGAACGTGCCGATGCCCATGGCCACGATCTCCGCTTTGCCGGAGATGCCGAGCAGCCGCTCGGCTTCTACCTCGGCGGGCAGCCCGTGACAGTCCCAGCCGAACCGGCGCTCGACCCGGCGTCCCTGCATCGTCCGGAACCGCGGCACGAGGTCCTTGACGTAGCCGGTGATGAGGTGGCCGTAGTGCGGCAGGCCGTTCGCGAACGGCGGGCCGTCGTAGAAGACGAACTCCTTGTCGGCCGGCCGCTGCTCGATGGACTCGCGGAACGTGTCGTTCGCCGCCCAGTAGGCGAGGACGCCTTCCTCAAGCTCGGGGAAGCTGGGCTGGGCCGGTACTCCGCCCGCGGCCTGGCCGGCGGCCTTGGCGGTCTCGGCGCGAGGGTAAACAGTCATCGGCGGTGTCCTTGCGACGCGGTCTGCTGGCTGCCGGTGTCCGGAAATCGGTGCGCTGGCAACCGGGCTAGGTGCTCGGTGCGAGGACGATGCGCCCGCTCCCGCGCGGGCGTACCGCGGTACCACCTCGCTTGCCGCCGGCCCGTCCCGCTTTCCGGCTGGCCGCGAGGCGGCTCCGCCGGAGCGCGAGTCGCATCCCGCGACCGCTCGTCTGGCCGGCTGATGACGGGCCGGACCCGCCCGGTTCTACTCAGGCCTGCCCACCGCATAGCGGCTGAACTGGCCTTTTCTTCCGGAGGCTCCCCGGTGATTGCCGGATCACTGCCTTGTGGACGCAAGCTTAACCGGTAGTGGCAACCGCGGCCCAGCAGGTTACCCGCGATAGGCGGCGGCGACACCTTTCGGCACCACCATCCGCCAGGCGTCGACGATGAGCTCGGTTAGCTCCGGCCGGTCGATCGCGCTCAGCCGGACGTGCACCCAGTGATAGCGGAGGTCAGACTTGCCCGGCATCAGGAACTTGCCGGGCTCGGCGGCCACCAGGGCGTCGCGTTCCTCCTTGGGGAAGCCGAAGCCCATGACCTCCTCGTCCCTGGAGAACGCCAGGAACACGATGCGCCCGACGCGGAACTTCACCCGGTCCCGGACCACTGCCTCGTAGGCGCGGGGCAACTGCCTCGCAATGGCCCGCGCATCCTCGATCGTCGCCACGGACTCAGCTTGCCGCAACCTACCGGCAGCGCGCCCGCTGACGGCGAGCGTCAGGGCGCTGGCGCCGGGGCGCTGCTGGCGGCGGGGCGCCGGTCCTGGGCCAGCGGATGACCGCGGCATAGGCTCCAGTCATGAGCACGACACTGCCGCTGTTCCCGCTGGGCTCGGTGCTCTACCCCGGCCTGGTGCTGCCGCTGCACATCTTCGAGCAGCGGTACCGGCAGCTTGTCGCTGACCTGCTGGCCGACGACGAGCCGCGGGAGTTCGGCGTCGTCGCTATCAGGCGTGGTCGCGAGACCGGGATCGACGGCGTGTCAGCCTTGTATGAGACAGGCTGCACCGCAGTGGTGCGCCAGGTTGAGCGCTACGACGATGGCCGGTATGAGCTGATGACCGTAGGCGACCGGCGATTCAGGCTGGTGGCACTCGGTGCGGCCGACCCTTACCTGCGGGCAGAGGTCGACTTCCTGCCGGACGAGCCTGGCGACGACGCCGCCGCCGCAGTCACGGTACCTGGCGTGCACCAGGCATTCCGCAGCTACCTCGACGCTCTGTCGGAACGCGGCGGCGTGGAGGTCAGCCTGCCTGATCTGCCGGACGAGCCGGTGCTGCTGTCGTACCTGGTGGCCGCCGCCGCGGTCGTTGACGTGCCCGCCAAGCAGACATTGCTGGAGGAGCCGGACGCAGTCCGCCGGCTGGCCGCCGAGCGCGCGCTGCTGGTCAGGGAGACGCAGTTGCTGCGGTCGCTCACCGCGGCGCCGGCGCCCGGACTGCGCTACTCGCCCTACAGCCAGAACTAAGCATCGGCTGGCAGGTCAAACCGGGGACTTTCGGCTCTGAGCACGGGACGCTGGACCCTGCCTGCCCTTCATTGCGTGCTGAAGCCTGGCGGCATGGCCAGTTCACGATTGACTGGAGTTGCTGGTCGCTGGAGTGCGACCCATCCATGGACGGCGATAGCGGCCTGGCTCGGCGCGGTCGTCGTCCTCCTGCTGACCGGGCATCTGGTCGGCATGCGCCAGCTGACCAATGCCGATTCCGCGGTCGGTCAGGCGGGTCAGGCCCAGCAGATGATCAGCCAGAACTTTCCCCAGCGCGCTAACGAGTCTGTGCTGTTCGACAGCCAGGCGCTGCAGGTCGGCTCACCGGCCTTCCAGGCAGCTATCCGGGACGTCCTGACGCGGATAGCGGCGACAGGGCGGGTCACCCAGATCCAGTCACCCCTCGACTCCCGCTTCGCGAATCAGGTCTCCCCGACCCGGCACGCCGCGTTGCTCGAGTTCCAGATCACCGGGCGCCTCATCGACTCCGCCACAGCCGTGGTGCCAGTCCTGGCAGCCGTGCACGCGGCGGCGATGGCACATCCGCAGATCCAGATTGCCGAGGCCGGGGACGCCACCATCAACAAGGCCGTCAATGACACTGTCCTCACCGACCTGCACCGGGCCGAGCTGCTGTCCTTCCCGATCACGCTGGTGGTCCTGCTCGTCGCTTTCGGCGCAGTCGTCGCGGCGCTGCTACCGCTCGGACTCGCCACGATCTCAATCCTCGCCGCGAACGGCCTGGTTGCGTTCACTAGCCACCTGTCCGGGGTGAGCGTTCAGGCCACCTCGGTGATGTTGCTGATCGGCCTGGCCGTGGGAGTCGACTACTCGATGTTCTACGTGAAGCGCCAGCGCGAGGAGCGCGCGGCCGGCCTGCCGGTACTAGATGCGATCGAGGTCGCAGCGGCGACCTCCGGCCGGTCGGTGCTGATCTCCGGACTTACAGTCTTGCTAGCCATGTCCGGGATGTTCCTGACTGGAAGCAAGATCTTCTACGGCATCGGGCAGGCAACCATGCTGGTCGTTGCCGTTGCCGTTGCCGGGTCGCTGACCTTGCTGCCGGCCCTGCTGGCGCTGCTCGGCGACCGGGTGAACCGCGGTCAGCTGCCGTTCATCAGCCGGCTGCGCCGCCCGGCGGCCCAGAGCCGGGTCTGGACTGCCATACTCGACCGGGTGCTGGCGCGCCCGGCACTGACGGCCGTCCTTGCGGGCAGCGTCCTGGTCGTGCTCGCGGTGCCGGCCTTTCGCCTGCATACCGCCACGCCTGGCGCGAGCGACCTGCCTCAGAATGTCCCCGCGCTGCAGACATACAACCGGATCCAGCGGGTGTTTCCCGGTGGCGGCTCACCAGCCGCTGTCGTGATCGAGGCCCGCGACATCACCGCTCCCGCGCTGCTTGCGGCCGGCGCCGGCCTTCGAGCGGATGGCGCTGGCGACCGGCCAGATGCATCAGCCGATCACGGTAATCCCCAACGCGGCACGCACAGCCGCGATTATTCAGGTCCCGCTCGCCGGTAGTGGCGACGACGCGACATCCATCCGCGCGCTCGCCACTCTGCGTGACACGGTCATACCGGCCACACTGGGCAAGGTGCCGGGCGTTCATGTCGCGGTAACGGGGGAGACAGCTGGCACCGCCGACTTCAACAGCCTGATGCGCGAGCGCTCGTTCCTGGTGTTCGGCTTCGTGCTGCTGCTTGCCTTCATCCTGCTGCTCGTATCGTTCCGGTCGGTGGTCATACCGATCACGGCAGTCATCCTTAACTTGCTGTCCGTGGCTGCCGCCTACGGCGTCATCGTCGCGCTCTTCCAGTGGGGCTGGGGGCAGTCGCTGCTCGGCTTCAGTAGTGCTCATGCCGTCGCCAGCTGGCTGCCACTGTTCCTGTTCGTGGTGCTCTTCGGCCTGTCCATGGACTACCACGTGTTCATCCTGAGCCGCGTCCGGGAGGACTACGACCGCATCGGTCGGACCGGCGAGGCGGTCGCCAGCGGCATCAAGTCGACGGCCGGCGTGGTCACCGCTGCCGCCGTCGTCATGGTCTTCGTCTTCCTCACTTTCGCGACGCTCTCGATGGTGTCGCTGAAGGAGATGGGCGTCGGCCTGGCCGCGGCAGTACTGCTCGACGCGACAATCGTCAGGGCCTTGCTGCTGCCAGCGACGATGAAGCTGCTCGGTCACCGTAACTGGTACCTGCCGCGCTGGCTTGAGTGGCTGCCGCAGATCTCGACGACGCCGCAGGCTGCACCGGCGGCACCGCCGGGGCGCGGCCCCAGCCAGCCGGTTCCAGCCGGCCGGCGGTAGCGGCTGCCCGCAGCCCGCGGCGCGGCCGTACCGCCGTTAGCTGGCCGGCACCAGCGTGACGGCTGCTTCAGCGGTCAGCAGCTGGAAGGTCAGGCTCTCCTGCAGGTAGAGCACGACCTCGGTGTCGGTGTGCGACTGGTAGCCGATCGACAGGTCCTGGCCGAGGTGGAGACTGAAGTCACCGCCGCGCGCGGTGAGCACCACCGCTCCGCTGATAGACGGAGCCCAGACCAGCTCGCCGTCGAGTACGTTGCGCAAGTGCCGGATGACCGGGTAACCGTGGTCGCTGGCCTCGCTGACCGCCGTATATGCCTCGGCCGAGAGCACCGCGGAGTACGGTCCCTCCACGCCCGCGGCGCGCAGCTTCTCGGCGGCCTGGGCGAAGGTCATCGGATAGTCGGCAATCGCGGCGGGCAGGGTCAGCGGCGCGTTGCTCGCGGCGGTGCAGATGCCGCCGATACCGGCCGCCGGATAACCCGCGAAGATCGCCCGGTCCTCGGCGAGCGCGATCTGCCTGGCCGCGTCCTTGGCGGGCTGCCAGTCGGAGTCCTCGGCGCCGCGCAGGACGTCGTCAATCTGCTCGCGGCTCAGCGTGAACGGAACCCGGAGCTCGACCAGTGGCAGCACCTCGCGCTGCCGCGCGCGCACGCCGTCGGCCGGCGCGTCGATCGCGCGAAGGTGGCCAGTGCCCACTGCGGAGGCCGAGTCGCCGTGCGGCCCATGCACGTCGACGACGCGGCGGCCGGCCAGGTACCGCTTCAGCGTGCGCGTGGTCTCCTGCTCGATCTGCGCCCATGCCTCGTCGGAGACGGGCGCGAGCTCGCGGTGCAGGTTGTTCATGGCGATGCATCTCCTCGGAGGCTGCCGATATTGAGGGCACCGTTCCCCGCCGGTCCAGCCGGCTGGTCGGGCGTGTCACGTTGCGCTGGCCCGGCCGTGGCGGGCTCGTCGATCTGGTCCAGCAAGGTCTGCGACGGCACGAAGAACAAGGACCCGGTGACTGGCCTGCTGACGTCCAGGAGCCTGTCGTAGTTACCCGGCGGCGCGCCGATGAACATGTTCGCCAGCATCTGCTCGGTCGTCGACGGCGAGCGCGCGTACCCGATGAAGTACGTGCCGTACTCGCCGGCGCCGACCGTGCCGAACGGCATGTTGTCGCGCACGATCTGCACTTCCTCGCCGTCGGCGATGATCGTGGTCAGCGCGTTGTGCGCATAGGAAGGCTTGACCGTGTCGTCGAGCTCGATATCGGAGAGCTTGGTCCGGCCGATGATCTTCTCCTGCTGCTCGACCGGCAGCGCGTTCCACCGGGCCAGGTCATGCAGGTACTTCTGCACGATGACGTAGCTGCCGCCGGCGTAGGCAGGCTCCTCGTCGCCGATCAGCGCGGCCCTTGCTGCCGCCTGGCCGGTCGGGTTCTCGGTGCCATCCACGAAGCCCAGCAGGTCCCGCTCATCGAAGTACGCGAACCCGTGCACCTCGTCCAGCGATCGTGGCCGCGCCGTCCAGCCTGGCCATGATCTGCTGGGCCAGCTCGAAGCACAGGTCCATCCGCATGGCGCGGATGTGGAACAGCAGGTCGCCCGGAGTCGTGACGGCATGCCGGCCGCCCGCCCGGATTTCGCGGAACGGGTGCAGCCCGGATGGCCGCGGCCGTCCTGGCCAGCCGGTCCCAGGCCGCGGCGCCGAAACCGGTCACGCAGCTCAGGCGGCCGCCCAGGTCGCGGAAGCCGACGGCGCGGACCAGCCCGGCTAGGTCGGCGCACAGGCTCCTGGCGGCTGTCCTCGCTGCCGCGCATCCGGGTTGACCACGCGCGACCAGAAAGATCGCGGCACTTGGTCAGCGGCGCGACGACGGCCTGCGGCTCGGCGGGCACGCCAGGCGGGGCGGCCTCGGTGCCCGCTTCGGCCTGGTGCCCGCTGGCGCGGACGGTCTCGGCGGCCGCGCCTGCCGCGTCAATGCTCACCCGCCTATCTTTCCCCATGGCCGGCGGAATGGGTGCGGCAGGCTGGTGGTTGCTGCCAGCGAGGGACCTGGCCGCGAATGGCTGGTCCGCTGCGGAGACTGAGACGCTGCGGAGGTTGCGGTTGCGGAGACTGAGCGGTTACGGAGGCTCCGATGACGAGCACGACGCAGGCCGGCGGCGCGAGTCCGGTGGACTTCGCCGACATTCGGGGATTATGGCGACTTCCGTCCGAAGAAGGCGGATCCAGGCAGGCGGAGCAGTCGGCGGGCACCAAGCCGGGTGACTTCGTCCGGGCGGCCTATCCCTTCCAGGGCCGGATCACCGCGGACGGATCCAGCGGCTACCCGGCCGAGCCGGCCGGTACCACCTGTACATTTCCTGGGCCTGCCCGTGGGCGCACCGGTCCGCGATCGTGCGCGAACTGCTCGGCCTGACCGACGTTATCTCGCTGTCCGCGGTGGACCCGGTCAGGGACGGCCGCGGCTGGGCGTTCCGGGCCGGTGACGGCTACGGCCTGGATCCGGTGAACGGGTTCGCGCTGCTGCGGGAGGCTTACGAGGCGACCGAGCCGGGTTACGACGGCCACGTCTCGGTGCCCGGTGCTCTGGGACAAGCAGTCCGGCCGCATCGTCAGCAATAACTTCCCCGACATCACGATCGACCTGGAGACTCAGTTCGGCGCCTGGGCGCGATCCGGCGTATGACCTGTACCCGGCCGGGCTGCGGCCGGAGATCGACGAGCTGAACGAGCTGGTCTACACCACGGTGAACAACGGCGTCTACCGGTCCGGGTTCGCCACCACCCAGGAGAGCTATCACGAGGCTGTGACCAGCTTGTTCGCAGACGCTCGACCTGCTCGAAGAGCGGCTGGCCGGGCGGCGTTTCCTGATCGGGGACGCGCTCACCGAGTCAGATGTGCGCCTCTGGGTGACACTGGCCCGATTTGATGCTGTCTACTACTCCCACTTCAAGTGCAACCTGCGCCGGGTCAGCGACTACCCGAACCTGTGGGCCTACGCGCGGCGACTGTACGCGCTGCCCGCATTCCGGGACACGACAAAGTTTGACCAGATCAAGCGGCATTACTACGGCACCCACCCGCGCCTGAACCCGTCCAGGATCGTGCCGGACGGCCCGCTGCTGGACTGGCGGGCGGAGGTAGCGTGACTGACATGGACGAGTACGCGGATGCGGACGGACTGGTCGAGCGCTCGGCGGCTGCCTTCGTTCAGGGCATTCCCGGCGAGCCAGCCGACGACGGATTCTTCGGCCCCGGCAGCGTTACCTGGCGGATCAGTGGTGACCTGTCGTCACCGGTGGCCGGCCTGCGGGCACTGATGATCCAGGCGCTGCACCCGCTCGCCATGGCCGGCGTGGACCAGCACAGCAACTGGCGCGCCGATCCGGTCGGCAGGCTGGCGGCGACTTCCTCGTACCTGGCAACCCTCACCTTCGGGGAACGTAGCGTGGCGCAGCGTGCGGCGGCACGCGTGCGGCGGATCCATGACCGGGTAACCGGTATCGACGGCGAGACCGGCCGTCCGTACGCGGCCAGCGATCCGGCGCTGCTGTTGTGGGTACATGCGGCGCTTGTCGACTCCAACCTGGCGGCGCGCGAGCTGTTCAGCACCGCGCTGGCGGCCGCGGACGCCGACCGCTACGTGGAGGAGATGGTGGTCGCAGCCGAGCTGCTGGGCGTCTCGGCGGAGCTGGTGCCCGATAGCCGGGTCGCGCTGGACCGGTACATCGAATCGGTGCGGCCGCAGCTGCTGTGCACACTCGCGGCCCGGGAGTCGATGGCCTACCTGCTGGACCCGCCGGGCCTGACCGAGGAACTCGGTGAGATCTGGCGGGACATCCGCGATGCGGCGGTGCTGTCCCTGCCGGCCTGGGCGCGGGAGATGTACGGATACCAGGCACCGTCGCTGACCGCGATGCGCCGGGAGGAGATCCGGCAAGCCCTCGGAGTTCTTGACGCCGTGTTCCTGGGCCAGCCGGGCGTGCTGGAGGCCAGGCAGCGCATCACCGTGCGGACGCGCGCTGCCGTGCGCGCATGAGGGGCCTGCGAAGAGCGCTGCTCGCGCTGTCGGCGGGCACTGCCGCGACCGCGCTCGGCGTCGCATTGGTCCGCCGCCGGGTCGGCCGGCTGCGGTTCGAGCGAGGCCTGGCGGCAGCGCGGCTGGCGATGCGAGGCGGCCTGCGTTACGCGGGCAGCGCACCTCGGCTGTTCGCGGCCGCCGGGGAGAACCGGGAGCGGCTGCGCAACGACCTGGCCATGCAGACAGCCGACGACGTGGCGGCCACGCTGGGCACCATGAAGGGCGTCATGGTCAAGCTCGGCCAGATGGCCAGCTACGTCGATGACGGCCTGGCCCCGCAAGTGCGCCGGACGCTCAGCAGGCTGCAGGATAGCGTGCCGCCGATGACTGCGGCGCTAGCTGCCGGCGTGGTGTGCGAGGAGCTCGGCCTGCCGCCGGAGCGCGCGTTCGCCCGATGGGATCCCGAGCCGATCGCGGCCGCGTCGATCGGCCAGGTGCACCGGGCTATCACCCACGACGGCCGCGCGGTCGCGGTGAAGGTGCAGTATCCCGGCATCGCCGAGATGATGGCCGCTGACCTCGACAACGTCGCGCTGCTGCGCCGGATGCTGCGCGTCACGGCGCCCAGCCAGGATGTCGACGGCCTGATCGACGAACTGCGGGAGCGGGTGCTGGAGGAACTCGACTACCGGCGCGAGGCCGCCAGCCAGCAGGCGCTGCACGACTACTTCGCCGGCCATCCGACCATCAGCGTGCCGCCGATCCTGGCTGAGCTGTCGACCCGGCGGGTGGTGACCAGCGAGCTGGTCACCGGCGCCCGCTTCGCGGACCTGGCCGTCTGGTCGCAACAGGAGCGCGACCTGGCCGGGGAGACCCTCTACCGGTTCGTGTTCCGCAGCCTGTATGAGGTGCACGCGTTCAACGGCGACCCGCATCCGGGCAACTACATCTTCCACGGCGGCGGCAAGGTCACTTTTCTCGACTTCGGCATGGTCAAGCACTTCTCCGACGACGACCTGATGCCGCTGATGCAGATGGCGCGCAACCTCTGCGTCGACGATGATCCGGCGCAGTTCCGCCGCAGCCTGGAGGAAGCGGGGTTCCTGGTGCCGGGCGCGCCGCTTGACGATGCCCAGATCGCCGATCACCTTGCCGTCTTCTACCAGCTGATCCGCGAGTCGCGGACGCTGACAGTGACCACGGACTATGCCTCAGCCGTCGTGCGCCGTTTCTTCGACGTGCGCAGCCCGGTGGCGCAGTACGCCAGGATCCCGCGCTCGTACGTGATCCTGCAGCGAATCAACCTCGGGCTGTTCGCGCTGCTCGGCGAGCTTAAGGCGACCGCCAACTGGCGGGCGATCGCCGAGGAGATCTGGCCGTTCATGCGGGCCGCCCCGTCGACGCCGATGGGAGCAGCCGAGCTGCCATGGCTGGCCAGCCGTCCTGCGTCGGGTACCATTCCAACCCGGACTGGCGGATAGCCGAGCAGGTCAGACGGCAAAATTCGGGTCAAGCGGAGGCTACGTGAAAGTCCTGATCACCGGGGGCGCCGGATACATCGGCAGCACCGTCGCCTCTGCCTGCCAGGACGCGGGGATCACCCCGGTGATACTGGACAACATCGTGACCGGCCGCCGGGAGTTCGTGCGCGGCCGCGAGTTCTATGAGGGCGACATCGCTGACGGCGCGGCCGTCGACAAGATCTTCGCCGAGCACCCCGATATCTACGCTGTCGTGCACTGTGCCGCGCTCATCGTCGTGCCGGAGTCGGTCGACGATCCGGTGCGTTACTACCTGTGGAACGTGGCCAAGAGCCTGGAGTTCCTCCAGCACCTCATCCGCAACGGCTGCGGCCGCCTGCTCTTCAGCTCGTCCGCCGCTATCTACGAGGTCGCCGCGGATCTGAGCGTAGACGAGAACTCGCCGCTCGGGCCGGCCAGCCCGTACGCGCGGACCAAGGCCGTGTGCGAGGGCATGTTCGCCGACATCGCCGCCACGCAGCCGGTCAAGGTCCTCTCGCTGCGCTACTTCAACCCGATCGGTGCCGATCCCGAGCTGCGCACCGGACTCCAGACGCGGTACCCGACTCACGCCGTCGGCAAGCTGATCGAGGCGCACGCGGCCGGCCAGCCGTTCCGCATCACCGGGACGAGCTATCCGACCAGGGATGGCACCGGGGTCAAGGACTACATCCACGTCTGGGACCTCGCTGCGGCGCACATCGCCGCGCTGCGGAAGTTCGACGACGTGCTCGGCGAGGCGACCTCGCTCGCCATCAACCTGGGGACCGGGACCGGCACGACGGTCCGGGAGCTGGTCACTGCCTTCAACACGGTCGTGCAGCCGCCGGTCGCCGCCGTCGACGCGCCACCCAGGCCGGGCGATACGGCCGGCGGATATACCCGTAGTGACCGGGCCAGGGAGCTGCTCGGCTGGCAGGCCAGCCACACCATTGCCGACGGCATCCGGGACTCGCTGCGCTGGGCCGCCGTGCGGGACCAGATCCTCGCCGACCCCGGCGCTGCGGCGACGTAATCGTGGTTCCGGGCCGCGCATGGAGCCCGGCACGCCACAGCATGCAGGTTCCGTTTCAGCAAACCGGTACATATGACCCGGCGGAGTGACTGGAACTGACACGGCCTTGCCTGCGCGGATTCCCTCGGCATCAGCGGTTCCCCTCGGTGGGCGAAATCGCCATACTGACTGCACATCCGGTAGCCGGTAACGCGTCCGTGGAGGGGATCACCATGCAGCTCAGAAGTCGGCCCGGCCGTCGCCTAGCCGTCGCCGCAGCCATTGCCTGCGCCGCCATCGGCCTGCCCGCCGCGGCCCTCGCCGCTGCCAGCTCGCCGTCACACCCGGCGGTCGCGAGATGCACGTCCGCGCACACCTACGTCTGGCTGGCCCTGGCCCCGAATGGCGCGGCCGGCACCATCTACTACCCGGTCGAGTTCACCAACACCGGTGCCGCCAAGTGCGTCCTGTTCGGCTACCCGGGCGTATCGGTGGTCGGCAAGACGGCAGTTCACCTCGGGCCGGCCGCAGGCCGCTTTAAGGCAACGCCGCACAACGTAACCCTTAAGCCCGGCCAGACCGCGCACGCGGCGCTCGGCATCGTGGATCCCGGCTTCATCGCTGGCTGCCATAAGGCGACCGGTGCCGGGCTGAAGGTTTACCCGCCGAACCAGACCGCTTCGGAGCTCGTCTTCAACTTCAGCGTCCAGGTCTGCAAGAACAAGGTCTTCATGCACGTCTACCCGGTGACTCCCGGCATCGGCGTGCCGTAACCCGAGGCCATGCCCGGTGTCCGGGTGGCCGCCGGATGCGATCGGCCCGGCCACCCGGATACTGGGCGGATGAGCAGCGATTCGTCCTATCTGGTGACCGGAGCATCGACCGGGATCGGCAGAGCCTGCGTCGCCGCGCTGGCCGGCGCTGGGGCCATGGTCTGGGCGTCCGTGCGGACCGACGCCGATGAGGAATCGGTCCGTAAGCAGCATGGCGAGGCAGTCAGCGTGATCCGGATGGATCTCACCGACGCAGACTCGATCCTGGCCGCCGGCGAACGGCTCCGCGCGGCCGGACCGCTGACCGGACTGGTGAACAACGCGGGCGTGGCGCTGCCCGGTCCGCTGGAGCACATCCCGCTGGAGGTGTTCCGGCGGCAGCTTGAGGTCAATGTCGTCGGTCAGCTCGCCGTCACCCAGGCCATGCTCCCGGCGCTCCGGCAGGCACGCGAGCGCGGCGCCAGGGCCAGGATCGTGATGATCGGATCGATCGGCGGCAGGATCGCCGGGCCCATGCTTGGCCCGTATCACGCCTCGAAGTTCGGCCTGGTCGGGCTGACTGACACGCTGCGCGCCGAGCTGGCGCCGTCCGGGATATCCGTCGTGCTGGTCGAGCCGGGTGCCATCGCGACGCCGATCTGGGAGCGGGGTGCCGCGGCCGGCGACGAACTGCTGGCGCACCTCAGCGCGGCCGGCCGGCAGGTCTACGGCGCCCAGATCGACGACGCGAGAGCCTCCGCCGCGCGGTCGGCGGCCCACGGCTCGGATCCCGAGGTGGTAGCCAGGGTTGTGCTCGCGGCCCTGACCGCGGACAGGCCGCGGCCGCGGTACCTGGTCGGCAGGGATGCCCGGATGGCCGCCGCGGTCGCGAGGCTGCCGTTCCGGCTCCGCTACCGGCTCACGGCCGCAAAGCGCTGATCCGGCCACGGTTTGCGGCGGCAGCCGCTGAGCACTTTCACGAATTGCAGGACTAGCGAACGACGATTCAATATGCGACCGTACGGGGTAATCGTCGTTGGGTTACCTTGCGGCTCGGGCGGCCAGGAAGGCAGGTGGCCGGCTCGGTGACCGGAGCGCCGCAGCAGTCCCTGGCAGTAGCCTTCGCGATCGCGGGAGCTGCCTGCTATGCCGTGGCCTCGGTAGTTCAGCAGCGTTCGGCGGCTCAGCTGGCCTCAAAGACTGCGTTCGACCCGGCCGTCCTGGTCCGGCTGGTGCGAGCCCGCCGCTGGCTGCTCAGCCTGATCGCGGTGGCGGCCGGGTTCGGCTTCCAGGCGGCCGCGCTTGCCCTCGGCCGCCTGGTCGTGGTCGAGCCGGTGTTCCCGATCGGCCTGCTCTTCGCGTTGCTTCTTGCGGCCAGGGTGGAGGGCCGCCGGCTGCGCCATTCGGAGTGGACCGCCGCGGTGGCGACCGTGGCCGGACTGGCCGCATTCCTGGTCGCGGCCGAGCCGTCTGGTGGCAACCGGACAGCGGGAGCGGGGCTGCTGAGCCTGGCGGTGACCGGGGCCTTCTGCGTGGCCGGGCTGTGCTGCCTGATGGCATTCCGGGTGACCGCCCACCACCGGGCGCTCGCACTCAGCGTCGGTGGCGGGATCGGAGCTGGCGTCACCGACGCGGTGACGAAAACCGTGGCAACTGTGGCCGGCCTGCACCGCATCGGCGTCTTCGGTGACGTCCGGCTGTACCTGCTGGCCGCGGTTGGCCTGCTGACGTTCACGATGCAGCAGAACGGGTACCGGGCGGCCGGCCTGGCAGCGTCGCTGCCGGCCTTCGCAGTGCTGGAACCGCTCGTCGGCTCGCTCCTTGGCCTGTTCATTTACCATGAGCATGTCGGCGGCGGCTCGGGCCGGATCGCCGTTGAGGTGATCGCCGTGCTGGCTGCGGTGTGGGGTGTCTCGCGGCTGGCCAAGTCGGTCATCGAGGTCGCCGCCCGGCTGGCCGCCGCCGCTTCGGCCGCTGCGACCATCCCGGCTGTGCAGCCGGTGCCGGCCGATCCCGCGGCCTGAGCCCGCGCTTCTCTCCCTTCCGTACCAGCCTGCAGAGGAGTCACCCATGCCCAGATACGTGCTGACCGGCGCGCCGGGCTCGGGCAAGACCGCGGTGCTGCGACAGCTTGAGCGCAGTGGCTACCCGGTAGTGGAGGAGGCCGCCACCGACGTCATCGCGCTCGAGCAGGCGCTGGGCACCAGCGAGCCATGGCGTAGCCCCGGCTTCATCGACCAGATCGTCGCGCTGCAGCGGGCGCGGCAGGCGCGGCAGGCCGCGTGCGCGGCCGGTTCCGTCCCGGTCTTCTTCGACCGGTCGCCAGTATGCACGCTGGCGCTGGCCAGGTTCCTCGGCGTCCCGCCGCCGCTGCGGCTGACCGCCGAAGTGGCGCGGCTGGTAGGGGAGCAGGCGTACCAGACCGAAGTGTTCCTGGTGCGGAACCAGGGCTTCGTCGCGCCGACGGCCGCGCGCCAGATCAGCTTCGTCGATTCGCTGGCGTTCGAGGAGGTGCACGAGCGGACGTACGCCGAACTCGGCTTCCAGCTTGTCGAGGTGCCTGCCGGACTGCTGCCCGGCCGCGTCGCGGCCGTGCTCGCTGTAGCCGACCCGGCGGGACGTGCTGAGAATCCCGGTGACGGCGCAGCGCCGATGTCGCGCTGCACGCACGATGGTCCATGACCGGACCGGTCACGGCGGGCGGCCAGGAGCCCGAGGCAAAGCTGGCCGCCGCCCCGCGTCGGGCCTGCCCGGCGCCTCAGACGAACGCGCCGAGGCCGGTGATGGCGCGGCCCACAATCAGCGTGTTGATCTCGCGCGTGCCCTCGTAGGAGTAGATGGCCTCGGCGTCGGCGACGAACCGGCCGACCTGATAGTCGAGCAGGATGCCGTTGCCGCCGAGCAACTCGCGTGCATAACCGACCGTCTCACGCATCCGGACTGTGCAGAACGCCTTAGCCAGCGCCGAATGGTGATCTGCTGCCTCGCCCTGATCCTGCAGCTGGGACAGCCGCATGCACAGGCACGCCGACGCGGTGACGTTGGCGAGCATCCGGACCAGCAGGTCCTGCACCAGCTGGAATCCGGCGATAGGCCGGCCGAACTGGTGCCGCTGGTGGCATAAGCAAGTGCGTGCTCGTAGGCACCCCGCGCACATCCCGTCGCCTGCCAGGCGACGCCGGCCCGAGTCAGCCGCAGCACCTTCGCGGTGTCCCGAAACGAGTCCGCTGCCTGCAGCCTGCTGGACTCGTGCACCCGTACGTTGTCGAGGGTGATCTGGGCGTTCTGCACAACCCGCAGCGCGATCTTGTGCCGCATCTTGACCGGCGTGAAGCCCTCGCTGGCTGCCTCCACCACGAAACCCTTGACCTGGTTGTCTGCCACGTCACGGGCCCACACGATGACGTAGTCAGCAAACGTCGCGTTGCCGATCCATTTCTTCTCGCCGTTGAGAACCCACATGTCGCCATCGCGCTGTGCGGTCGTAGTCAGCCCGCCGGCCACGCCCGAGCCGACCTCGGGCTCGGTCAGCGCGAACGCGCCTATCTTCTCCATCCGCGCCATCGCTGGCAGCCAGCGCTGCTTCTGCTCCTCTGATCCGCACAGGTAGATGGACCCCATGGCCAGTCCGCCGTGTACGCCCATGAAGGTCGCGATGGACGGATCGACCCTGGCCAGCTCCAGCGCGATCATGCCATCCAGCAGACTGCTGCCGCCCGGGCAGCCGTAGCCGGAGCAGGCCGTGCCCGCAATACCCAGTTCGGCAATCGCCGGTATCAGGTCGTGCGGGAACTCTTCCCTGGTCCAGTACTGGTTGATGACGGGCTCGACGGAACGCTCCATGAACTCCCGGACCCGCCGGATCACCGCTAGCCCGGCCGGATCCAGCAACTGCTCAAGCGCATAGAAGTCGGCGTCCAGCGCGGGGTCCATCAGGGTCTCCCTTCACCGGGTGGCTGGCGCCGGGGTGCTGGCGCCGGCGATTCTGGCGGATCGCCCGCCGCTGCTGGCGCGGGCCAGCCAGGCTGCGACAGGAACCCCGCAACGACCGGTCCCAGCTGCGCCGCCTCCGTCACCAGGCCAAGGTGGCCGCCGTGGAACACATGCAGGTGCGAATCGCGGATCAGCCTGCGCATCATCCTGGCATTGACGAGCGGGATGATCGGGTCATCGTCACCTGACACGATGAGCGTCGGCTGACGGAGCAACGGGAGGAACGGCACGCTCGTCCACCCGGCGCCCGCCGCCAGCTGAAGGTGGTAGCCCCGGGATGAGCCGGTTTTGTCCCGGGTGTGCATGGCCGCGGCCACGCCGGCCGGATTGGCCCGGGCGCTGCCGCCGTAAAGCTCACCGGCGATTCGCTCCAGATGGCTGCGATCGGTGTAACGTCGCCGCGTCAGCATGCGAGCGAGCACGGCAGGCTTCGCTGGCACCATCAGGGCACCCGCTCCGGTGCTCACCAGGATGAGCCTGCGGCACCGCGAGCGCTGAGAAAAGGCGAATTGCTGGGCTACCGCACCGCCCCAGGAAATCCCCAGCACATCGACTCGGTCGTAGCCGAGCTCCGTCAGCATGGCGCTGATGAGGCGGCACAGGCCGGTGAACCGGTACGGGGCGCGCGGCAGCGGCGAGCCGCCAACTCCCGGTACATCGAACCGGATGACCTCGATCGCCGGATCGAGCGCGTCAACGAAAGGCTGCAGGAGCTCCAGGCTCGCGCCGATCCCGTTGATCAGCAGTAGCGGCAGCCGCCGCTCCGGGTCCCCGGCCCGGCCCAGTACGGAGCGTAGCCGGCCGCTTGGCTGGCCGGGCTGGTCGCACCGAGACGTGCAGCAGCTGGCCGCCGACCGCCAGGACGGTCGTGTCAGCGGTCATGGACGTAGGTTCCCGGAGCCTCGGCGAGCACCGGGAAGCCCTTCCTGCCTGGCCTGAGGCGGCTGTCGCGCGCCGCGCCGCTGCGCATGGCGAGCCACGCCGAGTAGTGCGGCCACCAGCTTCCGCTGACGGTCTGCGCCCCGGTGAGCCACGCACTCGGGTCGGCCGGGTGGCCAGCCTCGGCGGGCGCTGTCTGGAAGGACGACTTGGGATTCGTCGGCGGGTTGACCATGGAAGCGATGTGCCCGCTCGTCGACAGGACGAACGTGGTCTCGCCGCCGAGCAGCTGCGTGCTGCGGTAGCAGGACTGCCAGGGGCACAGGTGGTCAGCCAGGCCCGCCACGACGTAGGCGTCGGCGTCGACCTTCGACAAGTCGACCGGAGTTCCCAGCATCGTCGCGGCGCCCGGCTTGATCAGCGCGTTGTCCAGGGCCAGCCGGATGAAGTCGCGGTGCAGTGCGGCGGGCAGCCGGGTGGTGTCGGCGTTCCAGTACAAGATGTCGAACGGCGGCGGCGGTTTGCCCTGCAGGTAATTGTTGACCCAGTAATTCCAGATCAGGTCGTCCGGTCTGAGCCAGGCGAAGACCTCGGCGAGCGTCCGGCCATCGAGGTACCCCTTCGCGCGGGAGGCGGCAACGGCGGCTGTCGCCGCGGTTTCGTCCATCATGGCCCCGGCAGTGCCCGCTTTCGCCTGATCGAGCACCGTCACTCCCAGGCACAGGCTGGCCAGCCGCCTGAGCTGCCCGGTCTCGGCTAGGTGCGATGCCACCATCGACGACACGATGCCGCCCGAGCAGAGCGCGCAGATGCTGCCCTTGGCGGCCCTGCTGATCTCCAGTGCCGTGCTGAACGCCGCCATCACAGCGCTGCCATAGCTGTCCAGGTCCCAGTCGCTGTGCCGGGCATCCGGATTGCGCCAGCTGATCGCGTACACCTGATGACCCTGGCTCACCAGGTACTCGGTCATGCTGCGGCCCGGAGCGAGATCGGTGATGTAGTACTTGTTGATCATCGGCGGGACGATGAGCAGCGGGTACTCGCGCACCTGCGGCGTAGCCGGCGCGTACTGGATCAGCTCGAACATCTCGGTGCGGAAAACGACGGATCCCGGCGTCACTGCCAGGTCCCTGGCTACCGTGAACGCGTCCGGCTCTACCATCGCGGGCACGCGCGGTGCCTGCGCCAGGTCCTTGACCAGCGCCCTGGCGCCGCGCAGCACGCTGATGCCGCCGGTGTCCAGGGCGGCCTTAAGGCCCGCCGGGTTCAGCAGCGGGTTGTTGCTCGGTGCCACGGCGGCAATGACATTGGTCAGCACGAACCTGAGCCGTTCATCATCGCGCCAGTCGAGGCTGGCGGCGGCCAGCGTGTCGCTGGCTGTCTGCGCCACCGACAGGTATGCCTGCACCGCACGCCGCAGCACCGGGTTCTGACTCCAGGCCGGATCGGCGAACCGGCGGTCTCTCCGCTCGGGCGCGAGCTGCGAACTGCCCGCGATGACGCGGGCGAGCTCGGCGCCAAGGCTCGCGGCATGGCCGGCCAGCACCGCCGGCCGCGCGGCCAGGCTGGCAGCGAGGCGCAGCACCGAACCACCTGGCCGGAACCTGCGCAGCACGCCGAGCGCGCCGTCGGTGAGCAACAGGTCAAGAGCGCCCGCAAAGTCGCCAGCGTTGTCCTGCCCGACCTGCCCGGCCGCACCGCCGGAGCGTTCGGCGCCGGGTGCTGAACTGCCCTTCGGGTTTGTCATCCACGCCCCCTGTCTGGCCTGCGGTTCGCAGGTTCCAGTATCGGCATGCGGCCGGTACTTTGACCAGGCGGCCACCAGTTAGCCGCGTGGCTGACCCGGCATCACCCGGTCCGGCGCGGTGGCCGGCACGCCTGCCAGTTCGGGCCGCTGCGGCCGCCACGCCGCCAGCCAGCCGGCGATGAGCAGGGCAGCGACCGCGGTCATGACATACACCTCATTTGTCAGCATCGCCAGCAGACTGAGGTGCAGCCAGTCCGTGCTGGGGATCCGGGCCAGCCGGGTCCAGCCGCTGAGGACGACGGCCGCGGCGGCGGCGAGCCCGAGCTTGCCAGCCAGGGTGGACCTGGCCCGGTAGGCCGCGACCGCGCCGAGCAGCAGCGCCGGTACCGCGATGACCCAGTGATGCGTCCAGGAGACCGGGGAGACGAGCAGGCCGGTCAGTGCGGCCAGCGAGTACCCCGCGGCCTCGTTCCCGCGGCGCTGCGCCATTGCCGCGAGCACCAGGCCAGTCAGCGCGACCGCAGCTGCCAGCGGCAGCCACTGCCAGGTCACCGATGGCGTGTGCAGGGTGCGGGCCAGCGCGCCGGCGAGGCTCTCGTTGGCACCGACCTCGGGCTGGCCGACCCGCGATGTGCTGAGGAACAGCCCGCCCCAGTACCTGACCGAACTGGCGGCCAGCACGGTGAAGCCGAGTGCCGCGCTGGCGGCGAATGCGACCCCGCTGGTGGCTGCTGCCCGGTACCGGCGGGTCGCCAGGTAATAGATCGCGAACACCGCCGGGGTGAGCTTGAATCCCGTCGCCAGCCCGATGCCCACGCCCTTCCACCGCGAGGAATCAGGCAGGCTCAGGTCATACAGGACGGCTGCGGCCAGGAAGAGGTCGACCTGACCGTAGGCCAGGGTGCTCTGCACTGGCTCAAGCCAGATCGCAGCGGCCGCAGCGGCGAACGCCAGCCGCCAGGCCTGGGTCGGGTCCAGCCAGCCGGCCACCGGCGGCAGCCGCAAGGCCAGGTGCAAGAGCACCGGCAGCACGATGACACCGCCTGCCGTCATCAGCGCGGCTGACACCGTGAGCGGCATGGCCACCAGCGGGGCGAACAACACGGCCGCGAACGGCGGATAAGTGAAGGGCAAGCCCAGGTGGCGCAGCGTGTACAGCGCCGCACCATCCAGCCGGCCACCGTGCAGGACTGCCAGGCCGCCCATCCGGTAGACCTGAAGGTCGAGGAAATGAGCCGTGCCGGTGGCCAGCACCAGGCAGAAGGCGGTCGCCGAGAGAGCGTAGACGGCGGCGAGCCCCGACAACGGGCGGCTGGCTAGCCAGGCCGCCAGCAGGACCCCGCGCCGGGCAGACCTGCCTGCCGGGCTTGGCTGGGTATCCTCGACTCGGCCGCGCGCTGCCTGTCTGCTCCTGGTCACGGCGGGTAGCTCTGCCTCCTTCGGGCTATTCCTACCGTATTAGCTGGCGGCGGGTGCCACGCAGCCCGGTGTGCGGCCCGCCGGTTCGAGGATGCCAGCCTGCCCTGCGGAGCCCGGCTGGAAATGCGGTTGGCGGCGCGGGCGCTGACCCGACATCCTTATCGAGGTTCCGCGCTGTCTGGAGACTCTGCCGTGACTACCCCGCTCGCTCAGGTGCGAGCCCGCCTGCCCGAGCTGACGCTGCGCGACCAGCGCCGACTCGGCAGGCGCGCGGATCGCGCGGGCTCACTGCGCGACCCGGCTGCGCGCAGCCAGGCCGTTGGCGAGCTGGCGGCCGAGGTGGCTGAGGCGGCCGCGCGGGTAGCAGCCCGCCGCGAGTCGGTGCCGGAGGTCAGCTACCCGCCTGAGCTGCCGGTCAGCCAGCACAAGGAGGAGCTTGCCGCCGCGATAGCACGTCATCAGGTCGTGATCATCGCCGGGGAGACCGGCTCCGGCAAGACCACGCAGCTACCGAAGATCTGCCTGGAACTTGGCCGCGGAATCACTGGTCAGATCGGCCACACCCAGCCGCGCCGCATTGCCGCTCGCACCGTCGCCGACCGGATTGCCACCGAGCTGAAGACCGAGCTGGGTGCCACCGTCGGGTACAAGGTCAGGTTCGCCGATACCTCGAGCGACAACACGCTGATCAAGGTCATGACCGATGGCATCTTGCTGACCGAGATGCAGCGGGACCGGCAGCTACTCCGTTACGACACGCTGATCATCGATGAGGCGCATGAGCGCAGCCTGAACATCGACTTCATCCTCGGCTACCTCAGGCAACTGCTGCCGAGCCGGCCCGACCTCAAGGTCATCATCACCTCCGCCACCATCGACCCGGAGCGGTTCAGCCGGCATTTCAGCCAGCCCGACGGCGAGCCGGCTCCGATCATCGAGGTGTCCGGCCGGACGTACCCGGTGGAGGTGCGCTACCGGCCGCTCGCCGACCCCGACCAGCCGGATATCGAGCCGCGGGACCAGGTCCAGGCGATCTGCGACGCCGTCGGCGAACTGCGCGCCGAAGGGCCTGGCGACATCCTGGTGTTCCTGAGCGGCGAGCGGGAAATCCGGGATGCCGCTGACGCCCTGGCCGACGAGCCGGGCGTCGAGGTGCTGCCGCTGTACGCCCGGCTGTCGGCGGCCGAGCAGTACCGAGTCTTCCAGCCACATGGCGGCCGCCGGGTGGTGCTGGCGACCAACGTGGCGGAGACATCGCTGACGGTGCCCGGCGTCAGGTACGTCGTTGATCCGGGCACTGCCAGGATCTCCCGGTACAGCCAGCGGACCAAGGTGCAGCGGCTGCCCATCGAGGCTATCTCGCAGGCGTCGGCCAACCAGCGCAAGGGCCGCTGCGGCCGCACCTCCGACGGAATCTGCATCCGGCTCTATACCGAGGACGACTTCGACTCGCGGCCCGCGTTCACCGAGCCGGAGATCCTGCGGACCAGCCTGGCCTCGGTCATCCTCCGGATGGCAGCGCTCGATCTCGGTGCCGTCGCCGAATTCCCGTTCGTGGACCCGCCGGACGCCCGAAACGTGGCCGACGGATTGCGCCTGCTGGAGGAGCTTCGCGCCGTCCCGGCTGGCGGCCGCGGCGCCGCTTCCGGCCGGATCAGGCTGACCGCCACCGGGCGCAAGCTGGCCGACCTGCCGGTCGATCCCCGGCTCGGCCGGATGATCCTGGAATCGGAACGCAACGGCTGCGTTCGCGAGGTACTGATCATTGCCTCCGCGCTGTCCATCCAGGATCCGCGGGAGCGGCCCGCTGATGCCCGCGAGGCCGCGGACGCCATGCACAAGCGCTTCGCCGAGCCAGGCTCAGACTTCCTGGCACTGCTGACGTTGTGGGACTACCTGCGCGACCAGCAGCGACAGCTGTCGGGATCCGCGTTCCGCCGGCTGTGCCGCCGCGAGTACCTGCACTTCCTCCGGATCCGGGAATGGCAGGACCTGTACGTGCAGCTACAGCAGGCCGCCAGGGATCTGGGCATAGTCGCGGGCCGCGACAGGGCCGGCCGCGACGGGGCCGCCAGCGACGGGGCTGCCGGCGACGCGGCTGGCCGCGACGGTACCGGCCGAGCCCGCGACCGCAGCGGACGACGCCAGTCCGGCCGGACTCCGCGAGCCGGGCGGACTCAGGCAAGCCGGCCAGGCCGGGCGTCAGCGAGCACGGCAGCTGGCGCGGTCGACGGCCGTTACCCGCCTGACCTGGCCGACCGGGTGCACCAGTCGCTGCTCGCGGGCCTGCTGTCGCACATCGGCATGCAGGACTCTGATCGCAAACCCGCCGGCCGCACGGTGGCTGAGCGCGCCCCGGCCGGTCAGCCTCGGCGGCGCGGGCCAGCCGAGTTCGCCGGGGCTCGGGGCGCGAGGTTCGCGATCTTCCCGGACTCGGCGCTGGCCCGCAAGCCGCCGCAATGGGTGATGGCAGCGGAACTGGTGGAGACATCGCGGCTATGGGCCCGGATGGCAGCCCGGATCGAGCCGGAATGGGCCGAGTCGCTCGCCGGTGACCTGGTCCGGCGAACCTACAGTGAGCCGCACTGGGATGCCAGCCGCGCCGCTGTCATGGCCGCCGAGAAGGTGAGCCTGTTTGGGCTGCCGATCGTGGCCGCCCGTCCAGTTAACTACGGCACTATCGATCCGGCTGCGGCCAGGGACCTGTTCATCCAGCATGCGCTGGTGGAGGGCGACTGGCAGACCCATCACACGTTCTTCGCCGCTAACCAGCAGGCCCGCGAGGATGCGGAGGAACTCGAACGCAAGGCCAGGCGACGCGGCCTGGTCGCCGATGACGCTGTCGTGTTCGATTTCTATGACCGCCGGATCCCGGCGACGGTGACGTCGGGTCGTCATTTCGACGCCTGGTGGAAGACGGCACGGGTGGCCGACCCCGGCTTGCTGGACCTCAGTCAGGCCGACCTGGCCGGCCCTGCGGCCGATGAGGTGAGCGCCGCTGACTACCCGGCCAGTCTGGGCGGCGTCCCGCTGTCGTACGAATTCGCCCCCGGTGAGGAGGATGACGGGGTAACGGCTGACGTAGCCTTGCCGGACCTCGTTACCTTCAGTGACGTGAATCTGAGCTGGCAGGTGCCAGGCCTGCGGCTGGAGCTCATCACCGAACTCATCCGTGGCTTGCCCAAAGACCTGCGCCGGGCGTTCGTCCCGGTACCCGACACGGCCAGGGCGGTGCTGGCGACGCTGGGCGAACCCGACGGTGACCTGCTGGATGCGCTCAGTGCGGCACTCGGGCGGATGGGCGGCGTACCGGTACCCAGGTCAGCATGGAACGTGCCGGGTCTGCCCGGGTACCTGCGGGTGACCTACCGGGTGCTCGACGGTGATCAGGTTCTCGCGACCGGTAAGGACCTGGCCGCGCTGCGCCGGCAGCTCCGGCCCCGGCTGGAGGCGGTGCTCAACGAGGCCGCCGCCGGCCTCACCAGGACCGGGCTGCGGAGCTGGGATTTCGGCGCGCTGCCACGGGTGTTTACCAGCGGTCGGGTGCGCGGCTACCCGGCGCTGGTCGATGCCGGCAACTCCGTCGACATCCGGCTCTTCGACACCGAGGCTGAGGCCGCCGAGGCCATGCGGGCAGGCACGCGCCGGCTGGTCCTGCTGGCGGTGCCGACCGGCGTCCGCTCGATAGCCGGGCGGCTGCCCGTCACCGCGAAAATGGCGATGAGCCGGCATCCGTACCCCAGCGCAGCCGCCCTGCTCGACGACTGCGTGGCCGCTGCGGCCGATCAGGTCATCGCGGACGCGGGCGGCCCGGCCTGGGACGCGGCGGGCTTCGCGCGGCTCGTCGAGGCGGCGCGTGACGGCCTCGCACCCGGCACCGCGCGTGTGCTCGACCTGGTAGCACAGATACTTGCCGAAGCGCATGAGGTCGAGATCAGGCTCGCCAGCGCCGCGCATCCGGTGCCGGCGCTGGCGTCTGCGCTGGCCGACGTGCGTGCCCAGTTCGCTGGCCTGGTGTATGCCGGCTTTGTCGCGAAGGCCGGCGCTCGGCGGCTACCCGACCTGGTTCGCTATCTGCGCGCGATCGTCCGGCGGCTGGACAAGCTGGCCGGAGAGCAGAGCCGCGATACCGAGCGCATGGCCGTGGTGCACCGGGTCACTGCCGATCTTGAGTCGGCGATCCGGGAACTGCCGGCCGCCGCCCGGACAGGCGCCGATGTGCAGGCGGTTCGGTGGCTGATCGAGGAGTTCAGGGTCAGCTTGTTCGCCCAGGTGCTCGGCACCCCGGTGCCGGTCTCGGAGAAGCGCATCCAAACCGCGATCGACGGGTTGCTCAGCCGCTGACCTCGCGACGTCAGCAGGCCGGCTGAACTGGCCGGCTCGACCAGCCCGAGATCTTGTCCGGTGCGGGCACGTGATGCGATCTAGACGAGTGCTTCCGTGCGGTCCGTGGCCTGCCGGCGTGCATGTCGTTAGCCTGGCGGAATGAAGGTCAACCGCTCGGTCCCCGCGGCCACGGTCATCCCGGTTCTGATCTATCCGGACGTCGGCGAGGCGGTTGCCTGGCTGACTGCGGCATTCGGGTTTGCCGAGCGGCTGCGGATCGGCGAGAACCACCGGTCTCAGCTGAGGGTCGGCGACGGGGCCGTGATCGTGGCCGAGCCAGGCGGCTATCACCGCCCGCCGAGTCGCGAGGCGGTGGCCCAGTACGTGATGGTGCGGGTCCCGGACGCGCGGTCTCACTGCGAGCGCGCCCGGGCACATGGCGCGGTGATCCTGGCGGAGCCGGCGGACTACATGTATGGCGAGCGGCAGTATGGCGCCGAGGACTTCGCCGGTCATCGGTGGACGTTCACCGAGACGCTAGCGGACACAGACCCGCAGACGTGGGGCGGTCAGTACCTGAACCCGGACTGACTGCCTCTGCCAGCCTGGCGTCGTCGCTACTCGTCGTGATGGCCTCCGGTGGTGCGATGCCGCAGCCACACGAAGATCACCAGGCCGACCAGCAGCCAGGCGCCGACCGAGTGCCGCAGCGTATCCACGAAGATCGCGACCGCGATGACCAGCGCTGTTACCAGCGGGAGCCAGCCCAGCACGCGCAGCCACTGCTGACGCTCGGCGTGCTTGTAGGCGCGTCGCTCGTTCTTCAGCCGCTGCCGTTCCCGCTCGACCTGCAGCTTGAGCAGCTTGCGCTGGTGCCGGCGGCCGCGGCCAGCCTCGGGCAGCGGCGGGACTGGCTCCCCATCGGGCAGGTCGGACAGCAGACCGGTGAGGTCAGCCATCGTCTTGGCCCGCATGGCCTGGTCCAGACGGTCGCTGAACTCTGCCTCGTCCAGCCGTCCAGCGCTGAAATGCCGGGCCAGGCAGTCGGCGACCTCGGTCCGCTCAGCGTCGCCGATCCGGACATTCGCTTGCTGCCAGTCGCCATGCCGCGCCGATGCGCCAGGGCGCGGCGGGCTTACCGGAACAGACATGAATGTGCCTCTCCCGGTCAGGTCCGCCGTGCCTGCAGGCTATGGACGAAGTCGCTGGCGATCGACTGGCTTGCGCCCTCATCCGGGATCAGCAGCCAGCACGCCACGTACAAGGGCAGGCCGATGCCGCCAACGAAGACGAGGGTAACGAGCGCGATCCGTATCAGCAGCACATCGACGCGGAGGTAATGCGCTATCCCGGATGCGACCCCCGCCAGCATCCGGTCATGGTTGGGGCGGGACAGTACTGGCCCCCGGACGTGCAGTTCGGACTCGGGCGGCTGCTCGGTGCGGCCAGCCTCGCTTGGTGTTTCAGTGGTGTTCATGGCTCCAGCCTGCCGGCTGGCGGCTGGCGGCGCTATCGGGAACTACCCTGACGCGCCCCTGACCGCGACCGGCGATGACCAGGGTCTGCCCGGATGGCGGACTGCCCGGTGCGGGCGGGATGATGAGTGCATGCAGGAACATGCCAGCTCCGCGCCGTCCTGGAGCCCGGCCGCCGACCGGGGGGATGGCTCGCAGCCGATTCCCGGCGGGCACTGGCCGAGCCGGCTGGAGACTCTCGGCAGGCGCTGGACCCGTGGCCCCGGCAAGGACGGGCCTTTCCGGCGGGAACGGGACAACCAGCTGGCAGGCGGGGTCGCGGCCGGAATCGCGGCGAAGACAGGCTTCGACGTCAGCGCGGTCCGCCTCGTACTGATCGTGGCCACGCTGGTGACCTACGGGCTGTGCGCAGTCGCCTACGTCCTGTGCTGGCTGGTGGTGCCCGCAGCTGGAGCCGAGTCCAGCATCGGGAGCAAGGCGCTGTCCGACAAGCGGGGCATCGCCCAGGCGGTTGCGCTGGCGTCACTCATCGGGGTCGGGCTGATCGCCGCCTCCGCGCTGAACGCTGGCTGGATCACGTCGCTGGCGTTCCCGATTATCGTGTGCGCCGCGTGCTTCGTGCTGATCTGGCGAAACGCGCCCGGCTGACGAGCAGGTGGCGCTTCATCGCATGGCCGGCCCGCTGCAGGGCGTCGGCAGCGGCGTCCGCGGCGTACGGCCGGTATGGCGGCTGGTGATCGCGACGGTGCTGCTGATAGCCGGGCTCTATCTGCTCCTCAAGGGCCACGAGCGGTTCGCCGCGCTGAAGCCGCTGGCGGGGATCGTGCTGGTTATCGCGGCCATCGCGGTGGTACTCGGACCCTGGTGGCTGCGCATCGCCAGAGACTCTGTGGAGGAGCGGCAGGCCAGGATCCGGGCCGAGGAGCGGGCCGAGATGGCCACCAGGGTGCATGACTCGGTGCTGCAGACCCTCGCGCTGATCCAGCGCCGGTCCGCCGACCCGCACCAGGTTGTGCAGCTAGCCAGGGCGCAGGAACGCGAACTGCGCGCCTGGTTGTTCGACGGCCGCGCGCCGGGCTCGCTGGATGGCCAGGCGACCACGGTCGCTGACGGGATACGGCTGATCCAGCAGGAAGTGGAGGCCCAGCACGGGATGGCGGTCGAGGCCGTTACCGTCGGGGACTGCCCGCTCGATGACGATCTGACCGCGATGCTGGCCGCAGCCCGGGAAGCAACTGTCAACGCCGCCAAGTGGTCAGGGGCCGAGGTGGTGTCGCTGTTCGCGGAGGTCGAGCCCGACGCCGTGTCGTTGTTCGTGCGAGACCGCGGCCGTGGCTTCGATCCGGGCGCCGTGCCCGCCGACAGGAAAGGGCTGGCCGAGTCGGTGCACGCGAGGATGGCCAGGCGAGGCGGCGTGGTCAGCGTCCGTAGCAGTCCAGGCGAGGGGACCGAGGTAACCCTGACGATGGCCAGGGCGGCGGCGGACCGGTTGCCGAGGCGGACATGAGCGGCTGTCCGGTAGCCCTGGGAGGTCAGGCATGAGCGGCCGGGACAGTCCTGGCACCGTGGGCGCGGCGCCGCGGGTGTTCCTGGTCGACGATCACGGCATGTTCCGGTCGGGCGTCCGGTCGGAGTTGTCGGGTGCGGTCGACATCGTCGGTGAAGCCGCCGACGTCGGTCCGGCGATCGCCGAGATCACCGAAAGCGAGCCGGATGTGGTGCTGCTGGACGTCCACCTGCCCGGAGGTAACGGCCAGGAGGTCGTCACCGCGGTGAAAGCCGTGCGCCCCGAGGTCAAGTTCCTGGCCTTGTCAGCGTCGGACGCGCCGGAAGACGTGATCGCGGTGATCCGGGCGGGTGCGCGGGGCTACGTCACCAAGACCATCTCCGGTGCGGAGCTGATCGACGCGATCCGGCGGGTGGCGGCGGGCGACGCGGTTTTCTCGCCGCGGCTCGCCGGATTCGTGCTGGACGCGTTCGCGGGCGGGGGCGCCTCCGGCATCGACCGTCCGTCGTTCGATCCGGAGCTGGATCAGCTCACCAGCCGGGAGCGGGAAGTGCTCAGGCTCATCGCCCGCGGCTACACCTACCGCGAGATCGCCAGGGAACTGTTCATCTCGGTCAAGACGGTCGAGAGCCACGTGTCCTCCGTGCTACGCAAGCTGCAGCTGTCCACCCGGCATCAGCTGTCACGGTGGGCGGCGGAGCGCCGCCTCACCTAGCGTCTGGCTCCTGGTGGGTCTCGCGCCTCACCTAGCGCCCGGCCTCCTGGTGCAAGAGCGCGGGCAGGTCGGCGGGGCAGACGGTGGCGCCGCACATGTCGTCGGTGAGACCTCGCGAGGAGAACCACCTGCTCACGTTGGCGGCGTCACGATCCAGGAACTCGGCCCCGCGCGGGTGAGCGAAGATGTCGACCACCTGCGGAGTGTCGATCATGACCAGCCGTCCGTGGTGGACCAGCAGGTTGTAGGCCGACAGGTCGCCATGCGCCAGGCCAAGCCGGGTCAGCGTGGTGATGATCTGCACGCACTGACGCCACAGCCCGGCCAGGTCGGCGGCGCGCTCGCCGGTCTCAGCCAGCCGCGGTGCGGCTGTACCGTCTGAATCGCCGATGAACTCGAGCAGCAATTCGGTGCCCAGTATCTGGACGGGATACGGCACCGGCAGTCCGGCCTGGTAAAAGCGGCACAGCGCGGAGAATTCCGCCGCCGCCCACTCGGTCGCGATCATCTCGCGGCCGACAGCGGTCCGGTTGGCCATCGCACGGCCGGCCCGCGACTCGCGGACCCGGCGGCCCTCCAGGTACTCGCTGTCGCGATGAAAGAGCCTGTGCTCTGCGGAGCGGTAGCGCTTGGCGGCCAGCAAGCAGGACCTGCCGCCGTCGGGAATGCCGCGCCGCAGCAGGAAGACGTCGGCCTCTTTGCCGGTCTTCAGAATGCCCAGCTCGGTGTCGGTCGCCGCGAGCTCGGTTACCAGCCAGCGCGGATGTGGTCGCGGACCGCGCTCGCCGGCGGTGGACTGGTCCCAGGTCGACCAGCGGTCACCGGCGGTGAGCCCGTACGACGCACCGAGCTCATCGAGCGTGGGCAGTGTGAGCCGGTGACGGTTGCGTTTTGCGAAAGTAGGTTCGTCGTCGTCGAAACGCCGCTTACCGCGGCGGCCGGATGCAGATGACGGCACGGGCAGAGCTCCTCGGGCATGAGGTCAGGAAGGGCAGCATGAAATTCAGATCGACGTTCACCATGTGCTCCCCTCCTCCTCCTCGCGCCAGCAGCTCGCGCCTGGGCATGGCTGATGCGGCCGTGTCCGGTTGACCATGCCATGCCCCGGCCGGGTGGAGCAAATGCTTATCTGACTCCGGCTGGATGGCTGGGTCAGGCCCGTCTGCCCAGTCAGTCCGGGTCGGCCCCGTCAGGCGGGAGCGGGGCTGCTCGCCTGGCGCGCCTGCTCCTGCGTCATGACCCTGGCGATCCCGACGGTGGTCCAGCCGGAGCTTTCCTCCAGCTCATCCCGCAGCATGGCCGCCTGATACTCGATCGAAACCGGACCGACCGCGACCAGATCTGACTGCTCATTGCGCATCACCAGGACGTAGTTCACGACGTCTCCTCGATCGGCCGGCGGCTCGGATTAACCCGGGTACGCCGATCTAACCGCGCCGGGCGGCCCGCGGTCGAGCCATGGCGTATCAGGTCGCCCGCACCTTTGATGAGCGGCAGAGCCGCAGGCCGAAGAAGGCGGCAGCACTTATCGCGGCGATAGCGATGGCGAGCGGCTGGCCGGCTGCGGCGAGATTGTCGTGTCGCTCCGGCTGTCGGGGGGCGCCAGGTTGTTGCGTCGCTTACGGGCTTGCAGAAGGATCGTTGCCATGCGCCTGGATGACTTGCATGACCGCGCGGTGCGGCGGCTGCCGCCAGAGGTGTGCGAGCACTTCGACCAGGGCGCCGGGGCCGGGCTGACCGTTGGCGAAGCGGCCGCCGCATGGGACAGGCTGCGGCTGCGTCCCCGCATGCTCCGGGATGTGTCGGCCGTCTCGACCGCCGCCACCGTGCTGGGCCATCAGCTAGCCACACCGGTCATGGTGTCGCCGACGGCGATGCAGCGTGCCGCCCATCCGGACGGCGAGGTCGCCACTGCGCAGGCTGCTGCCGCGGCAGGGTCGCTGATGGCGGTGTCCACCAACTCGGGCTCGTTGTTTGCCGACATCGGCGCGACCGGCGCGCCATGGTGGCTTCAGGTTTACGTACTGCGCGACCGCGGTCTCACTAAGGCCATCCTGGATCGCGCCGTCGACGCAGGCGCGTCCGCGCTGGTGCTGACCGTGGATACGCCGGTGGTGGGCCGCAAGCGCACGGTCGGCAAGACCATCTGGGAAGTCGTGCCCGAGGATTACCTGCTCGTCAATGTCGGCGACGCGACGGTGCCGGAAGATGGCCTGGACAAAGCCGATGATCTCACTCCGGATGTCATCGGCTGGCTGCGCGACGCGACCGGGCTGCCGGTCGTGGTCAAGGGCGTACTGCGGGCCGACGACGCGCGCGCCGCCGTGTCGGCCGGCGCCTCGGCGGTGCAGGTGTCTAATCACGGTGGCCGGCAGCTGGACCTCGCGGTCAGCACCGCTGAGGCACTGCCGGAGGTGGTGGCTGCGCTGTCCGGCAGCGGCGCCGAGGTCTACGTCGACGGCGGGATCCGCCGCGCGGAGCACGTGCTCGCCGCGCTGGCGCTCGGGGCCGATGGCGTGTTCATCGGCCGCCCGGTGCTGTGGGCGCTCGCCGCGGGCGGCCCGGCGGGCCAGGGTGGCTGCGACGGCGTGCTCGAGCTGCTGACCGCGTTCACCGATCAGCTCGGTCACGTCATGATGCTTGCTGGCGTCCGGTCGATCAGCGAGCTCACGCCCGACCTGGTCCGGCTGCCAGACGGCGCCCGCACTGCTCGCTGACATCCGCACTGCTCGCTGACATCCGCACTGCTCGCTGACGTCCGGTGCACGCAGACGTCCGGTGCACGCAGAGATCCGCGCCTAGTTCTGCGCATAAGGGTGCAATCTACGCCAGTCGGGTGGTATCCGGGATGACTGCCGGACCGCTTGACGGAGCCAGCGCACAGGGTCGCACCGCAGGTCGTGTCCGGCCGGCAGTAACCGGTGCCGTCGCCTACCGTAGGGGACATGAAAGCGCCAGGAAGGCCGGCCCGGCACGGCTGCCGACGATCAGGGCATTACGGTGCTCATCGTCGAGGACGATGCCAGCATCGCCGCTCAGCTCGTTCGCGGGCTGAGCCGGGGCGGCTATCAGGTGGACCACGTTATGACCGGCCAGGAGGCGCTGGCCTGGGGCGAGCCCGACGTGATGCTGCTGGACCTGGAGCTGCCCGACCTGGACGGGGTTCAGGTGTGCCGCAAGATGCGCGAGCGCAGCGCCGCGGCCATCATCGTGATCACCGCGCACGGCGAGGAGCCGGACCGGGTGATGGCGCTCGATGCCGGTGCCGACGACTACCTGGTGAAGCCGTTCGGGCTGGCCGAGCTGCAGGCCAGAATCCGGGCGGTGCTCCGGCGCGTCCGGCCCGGCGGGGACGTCGTCAGGCACGGGCCGCTGGTGGTGGATATCCGCACGCACCGGGTGACCGTGTCCGGCGAGGAAGTCTTCCTGACGCCTAAGGAATTCGACATCCTGGAGTGCCTGACGGCCGACCCGGGCCGGGTGGTCACCCGGCAGGAGATCCTCGAGACGGCCTGGGACGCGCACTGGTACGGCCCGACGAAGGTGCTCGACGTGCACGTCGCGTCGCTGCGCCGCAAGCTCGGCATTCCCGGCCTGATCGAGACTGTTTACGGCCGGGGGTTCCGGCTCGGCGAGGCCTAGGTGGCCCGCCGGATCGTACTGTCGGTCCTGGCGCTGATAGCGGCGGTCCTCGGCCTCATCGCTGTCCCGCTCGGCTTGCTCACCGCCGCGCAGGACATGCACGACTTCCGGGACGAGACGATTGCCTCGGCGACGACGCTCGCCAACGTTGCCGAGGAACGGCTTGATGACGGGAACGGCGGCGTGGCACTGGCCCGGACCGTCGCGCAGCTTGGCCGCAACGGTGATTCGGTCAGTGTGCTGAACGCGGCCGGGGTGACCATTGCCGGTACCTCGCCCCGGCCCGCGGTGTCCGCGGCACAGCTGTCCCGGTCCATGGCCACCGGCAGAACTGGCGTGTACGCCGGTGACGACTGGATCCTGGTCGTGATGCCGGTCCGGCGCGACTCGGGCATCAGCGCGAACATTCTCGGCACCATCGTGCTGGAGCGGCCAACGATGGCCGTGGACCGGCGGGTGGCCTTGTTGTGGACGCTGATCGCGGGCGTCGCCGGGGCCGGGCTGGTGGCGGCCGCGCTAGTCGCGATCGGGCTGGCCCGCTGGGTTTCCAAGCCGCTGAGCGTGCTGGAGCTTGCGGCCAGGGACCTGGGCGACGGAGCGCTTGCCACCCGCGCTCCGGCTGGTTCTGGTCCGAGCGAGGTACGCAGGCTAGCGGCCAACTTCAATCAGATGGCCGCTCGCCTCGAGGCTCTGGTGCATGGTCACCAGGCGACGATGGCTGACGTGTCGCACCAGCTGCGCACCCCGCTCGCCGCTCTGCGGCTGCGCCTCGACTTGCTGGCGCAAGACAGCGACGAGCAGACGGCCAGCGAGCTGGCCGGCGCGCAGGAAGAAATAGCCAGGCTGTCGAGGCTGGTTAACGGGTTGCTGGCGGTGGCCAGGGCGGAGAACATCACGGCCGCGCCGGTGCTGGTGGCCGTCGACTCGGCGATAGGCAGCCGGGTAGCGGCGTGGCGGCCCGCCGCCGACGAGCGCGACATTGCCCTGATCGCGGCGGTAGAGCCGGTTGTGGCCAGGCTCGGCGATGGTCACCTTGAGCAGATCCTGGACAACCTCATCGCCAACGCGCTCGATGCGCTGCATTCCGGCGGAAGCATCACGATCAGCTGCGTGGCCTGGGCCGACCGGGCCGTCATCACGGTGGCCGACAACGGCCCCGGCATGCCGGCCCAGCAGCAGAGACTGGCCTTCCGCCGGTTTGCCACCGGTGACGCCGGCGGGATCGGCCTCGGCCTGGCGATCGTCGATCGGCTGGCGGTCGCCAACGGCGGCATGGCGACGCTCTCCGACACTCCGGGTGGCGGACTAACCGTGACAATTGACTTGCCGTCGGCCGCTCGCGACCGTGCTCAGCGGCGCGGTATCGCCGCGATTTCAGGTGGCTCCGGCCAGGCTGAGCCGCCTGTTCAGCAGCGGTGGCAACGGCGGTCCGGCCGGCCTGGTGACGACCATCACCCGCCTGTCTGACCACGATTTACCAGTTCTGAACGTTTCCTGAACCGGTCTTCCGGTCTGCGGCGGGCAAGCTGATGACGTTGCTCTCCCGGCCAGGAGTGCCGCGCGCCCCTCAAGCCGGCAGTTCTGGCCGGGAGACAGCGCCCGGGGCCGGTTGACCTGCCCGGGCGTCCGTGGCGAGCGAGCACCGAGCCGCTGAGCAGCGGCCCGCCGCCCTGACCAACCGCAGGAGGATTCTCCGTATGCGAGAGCACATGCACTACGCGTCAAAGCGCCGTGACGAGAGGCTTGCCCGGATCCGGAAGTTGTCACTCTGGATCACCGGCGGTGCCGCAGCCGCGTCCCTTGGCCTAGGCACCGCTTTCGCCCACGAACTGCCAGGCCACACCAGCGCGGCCACGAGCACGGCCGGGACCGGAGCGACCGCGGGCGGCTCGCAGCAGCCTGCCGGAAGCGTTACGTCGGGTACCCCACCCGAAGTCGACTGCCCGCACGGCGGGAGGCCGGCACCACCGGCGCGCGCTGGCTCGGCCAGCGCAGGCCCCGACGCAGCCTGCCAGCACTCCGGCCCCGCCGCCGGTGGTCAGCTCTGGCGGATCGTGATCGCATGGTGAGCTCGTCTGTGCTGCCCGCGGTCGTTGCGGCCGGTCACTCGCTAGCGGCAGGCCACCTGCTGGCGGCGAGTGGCGCTGGCCCGAGTCCGCTGTGGTTTACCACCCGCGCCACCGGCGTTGTCGCGCTGGTGCTGCTGACCATGACGGTGGCGCTTGGGGTGGCGGGCACGGCGCGCTACTCCTCGCCCCGGTTGCCCCGGCTCGTCCGGTCCGGCCTGCATCGCAACGTGTCGCTGCTGACCGTGGCTTTCGTCGCCACACACGTGCTGACGACGGTCCTCGACCCCTACGCGGCGATCGGCTTCGCATCGGCCATCATCCCGTTCAGCTCGGCCTACCGACCGCTATGGCTGAGCATGGGCACGATCGCGTTCGACCTGCTGCTCGCCATCGTCATCAGCAGCCTGGTCAGGTCGCGGCTGTCGCACCGGACCTGGCGCGCGGTGCACTGGCTCGCCTACGCATCCTGGCCGGTCGCGCTCTGGCACGGGCTCGGCACCGGCACTGACAGCAAGCTGTCCTGGCTGCTGGTGCTGGACGCGGTCTGCGTCGTTGCCGTCGCTGCCACGGTGGTGTGGCGGCTGACGCTTGCGCCGCTGACCGGCCGCCGGGTAGCCGGGATCCTGGCCACCTGGGCATTCGTGTTCGCCACCATCGGCTTCGTGGCTATCGGTCCGCTGCAGTCCGGCTGGGCCAAGCGCGCCGGTACGCCGGTCGCGATGATCGGCGGCTCCGCCACGTCGGCGCAGACCAGCGCGTTCACCATGTCGGCGGCTATCCAGGCCAGGTCCGGCGAAATCCGGCCGGGTCACGGCAGGAAGTCATCCAG
>CAWCHF010000013.1:0-327258 GCA_963795265.1 uncultured Actinomycetota bacterium
GCTGGTGCGGTACATCATGGAGCATAGCCGCATACCCGTGCTGGGGCATGGCGAAGGGCTCTGCCACGTGTACGTGGATCGCGCGGCCGAAATTGAGAAGGCCGTCGATCGTGAGCTATGACGCGAAGGTACAGTATCCCGCGGTGTGCAATGCCGCCGAGACGCTGCTGGTGGACGACACGATTGCGCCGAAATTTCCTGCGGCGGATGGTGGCGAAGCTGCGAGAAGCTGGAGTGGAAATTCGCGGCTGACGCAAAAACTTTGGCGCTGCTGCCGAAGGGGGAATCGTGCCCGCGACCGAACAGCGATTGGCGTACGGAGTACAGCGACCTGATTCTTTCGATGAAAGTTGTCGCGGGCGTCGATGAGGCGATCGAGCATATCAATCGCTATGGCTCGCGTCATACCGACGCGATTGTCACGGAGGATGCCGGGGCGGCGAAGAAATTTATGAACGAAGTGGATCCGCCGGCGTCTTCCACAATGCGTCGACGCGGTTTGCCGACGGGTTTCGGTATGGATTCGGCGCCGAAGTCGGCATCAGTACCAACAAGCTGCATGCTCGCGGGCCGATGGGGCTTGACGGACTGACCACCTACAAGTACAAGCTCTACGGTAGCGGACAGACCGTTGCGCCCTATAGCAAAGGCGAAAGAGGTTCAAGCACCGGCGCTTGAAGTAGAAGCTGTCCTTCGAATGCAGGTCAAAAGCCCCACCCTCACAAACCGAGGATGGGGCACCCGGAAAATCAAAGGCGACGGCCCCGGGGCTGACGCCTCTCTCATTCCCCATATTTTCACGGACCTAAAGGTTCGCGCTTCCAACGATTGGTCGGCTTTGATTGCAAAGCCTAGTAGCGCCGCAACTGTTGCTAGCGAGATGGCGTCGCCTGCGGTTCGGTCCCAGGTGCGCGTGAAGTGGATTTCGACTCGGTGGTTGCCGGCGGGTAGCGGCATGAGCATTCGACTGTGGTTGGCTGCGCATCGTAACGCGCTTCCCGGCCATCCACTTCCACCTGCCACGCCGGATAGACTAGCAGGCGCGAGCGCGAGTTGCATCGGAGTCGCGCTTTGCGTTTCGATGATTTCTCGCTCCGCCGTCCATCCGTCGACATGGATTTGCGCGCCCGTCACCGGAACAATTGCGCCGGATTGTGGATCGAGCATGGCGATATGTGGCGCGGGGTCGGCTGAGGCGTCGTCGGGGCGAGAATTGTCGTCGGGATTTCCGGGAAGCTCGGTAACGGTCGGCGCCAACGGGCATGTACTCGTCGGTGCCTTCGTAACCTTGGCCGGAGGTGATGGCTCGGCGAGACTCGGCGGAGTCTCGCTGTCCCACCAAGCGGTGCGGATCATCGCAGTGGCGGTTCCGGCGGTGGCGGCCAGGACGAGCGCGGGGATCAGCCACGCTCGCCGGCTTCGACGAGCGTCCAATCGCTGCGGCGATGAATAGGGCGAAGCCGAGGCCCATGGCCTCGAGCCATCGCCACGGGAATTGCATGAACTGCAAATTCGGCAGGAAACGCCAGAGATCGCGCTCGGCGGAACATCAGCGCAGATGGACGGCGACTCCGAGCGCGAGCAGACGATCCACCAGACGTCCGCGAAGCTCGCGCCGCCTGCGCGCGGCAAAAGCGCGGCCGCGATCGGTGACAAGAATCAAGCCGAGCGCGACCCAGGAAACCTTCCAGTTGAAGAGGACAAAGTCGGGGTCGTTGCGCTGAGTGAAGAGAAAATTGTGCACGGGTTGCAGGTTGTCGGATACGGCCTGCCCGATTTGCACCCAGCGCCGTTCGAAGGCCGCGGGCAAAATGTAAAAGGCTGCGAGTCCGAACCCGGCGCCCATCGCCGCCGCGCCCAGAACAAGGGCGTGAGACTGCGACGCATGGCGCACGCGACGCAATCGCACAGGGCAAGCGAGTAGGTGGCGATAACGCTTCCGGGGCGTTGGAAAGCCAGATTGCCGCAAAGAGGCCGCGAGCAAGGGAACGCGCGCCGTTCCCCTCGCGAAAGACAGCAAGAGCGGCCCACAACAATAAGGGCAACAGCGCACCGGCCAGGAGCTCGGCGAAATCGCTGCGGTAATAGACGGTGACCAGATTGTACGGGTTCACCATAAACAGCGCGGCGGCGGCGATCGCTTGCGGCTGTCGGAAGCCATTCGCGTGCAAACGTCCACATCGACAGCCCGGCAACGATCAGCGCCAGCCAAATGTAAACCCCAGGAACCATTCTCCAAGGCAGCAACGAGCCGAGGAGTGCGCCGATCATCCAAGAGGCCGGCGGATAAAAAATGAAGCGTGGCTCGCCAAATCCCCAGTTGGCCCACTCCGCCCAACGAGGGTAAACAATGCCCTCTCGCCACTGGCCCGGGACGTCCATCCACGAGGCGAGGTGAAACTGGAAGTCGTGCCCTGAGGCATTCCCACGAAAAACCATGGGCGCGACCACAGCGGTGGCGCCGCGAAAAGGATAACGGCGACAGCAGGAATGCAGGAGCTGCTCGGCTCTCTTGCGGGGAAGCTGACTCTCGGTTGTCGCTGCTGCGAAATGAGACACCACCTCGAAAAATTCGATCTCGTCGAGAATACCGAATCGAGCCGGGGTGCGCCACTCGACGAAAAAAAGTGGCCGCGTAACTTGCCTCGCGCCGTTGGGGCACGCTAAATTGATTTGGGAATGGGCAGACTTGCTCCGCGCGCCGGACGGAGCCGACCGTTTTTAACGAAAAAAGCGTAGCGAAACTGCAGGGTCAATGACGAACGAAGAAGAGCGGCTGCGAGCCAGCGAGCAGCGCGAATCACACTGGAGGCGCTGGGGGCCGTATCTTTCCGAGCGCCAATGGGGCACGGTTCGCGAGGACTACAGTCCCAACGGCGATGCATGGGGCTATTTCCCCCACGATCACGCCCGGTCCCGCACCTACCGCTGGGGCGAAGACGGCATCGCGCGGAATCTGCGACCGGCATCAGCATATCTGCTTCGCTCTGGCGCTATGGAACGAGAAGGATCCCGATCCTCAAGGAGCGTCTCTTCGGGCTGTCAAATCGCGAGGGCAATCACGGCGAGGACGTGAAAGAGTATTACTACTACCTCGACGCCACGCCCACCGCCAGCTATCTGAAGTATCAATACAAGTATCCGCAGGCAGCTTTTCCCTACGACCAACTGGTGGCGGAGAACGCCCGGCGCAACGCATCACGATCCGGAATACGAATTGATCGACACCGGAGTCTTCAATGAGAACCGCTACTTCGATGTTTTCGTCGAATACGCCAAGGGATCTCCGAGGAGATTCTGGTCCGGATTACCGCATGGAATCGCGGCCGGAAGCGGAGCGTCTGCACCTCCTGCCGACACTCTGGTTTCGCAACCGCTGGGACTGGGGAGATAAGTTCGACGTTCCAGTGGTGAAAAAGTCCCCTGGCCCAGCTGGGTCACGCTTCTGGAACTGCATGAATTCCACTACGGGCGGCGGTGGCTGCTGGCCGAAGGCGCACCGGAGCTGCTCTTCACGGAAAACGAGACGAACACCGAGCGGCTGTACCAGGAGAAAAACCGCACTCCGTATGTGAAGGACGCATTTCACCGGTACCTGGTTAACGGCGAGACGCAAGCCGTGAATCCGGCGATGCAAGGAACAAAGGTCGCGGCGCATTATTCGGCGGAAATACAGCCGGGGGCAAGCTGGACGTCCGCCTGCGGCTTACAGATTCCAACCCGGCGGACGAAACTTCGCGCCGCGCCGGAGTTTTTCGGCCCGGGGTTTGAGGCGGTGTTCGCAAAGCGCATCCGGGAAGCGGATGAGTTTTACGCCGAACGGATCGCTCCCGGATCGAGTGAAGACGCGCGCCGGGTGCAACGCCAGGCATTCGCCGGCCTGGTATGGAACAGGCAGAGCTATCACTACGACGTGCTTCGCTGGCTAAAAGGCGATTCGACGCAGCCGCCTCCCGATCCCGCGCGCAAGAACGGGCGGAATCATGATTGGACGCACCTATACAACTCGGATGTAATTTCCATGCCGGACAAGTGGGAGTATCCGTGGTACGCATCGTGGGATCTGGCTTTTCACTGCGTGGCGACGGCGCTGATCGATCCGCAGTTCGCGAAGGACCAGCTCGTTTTACTTCTGCGGGAATGGTACATGCATCCAAACGGCGAGCTCCCCGCCTATGAGTGGAATTTTTCAGACGTGAATCCGCCGGTGCACGCGTGGGCAGCGTGGCGGATTTACAAGATTGAAGCCCGTATTCGCGGGAAAGGCGGACCGCTACTTTCTGGTGCGCGTCTTCCACAAACTGTTGCTGAACTTTACATGGTGGGTGAATCGGAAGGACCCCGAAGGCAAAAACGTCTTTCAGGGCGGATTCCTGGGCCTCGACAACATCGGCATGTTCGACCGGTCGCAGCAGCTGGGACCGGGAATTTCATCGAGCAATCCGACAGCACCAGCTGGATGGCCATGTATTGCCTGGATATGCTGGCGATGGCGACTGAACTGGCGCGCGAAGATCCCGCGTACGAGGATGTGGCCAGCAAGTTCTTCGAGCACTTCATCTACATTTCGCGGGCCATGAACAACAAGTGCTATAACCACGTGAAGAAGCGCGTCGTCACCGTCGCCTACGGCTCACTCCTGCACCGCGCTCTCGGCCTGGTCCAGGACAACGCGTCCGGCGCCTGCCAGGGCGCCATCGCCGGAACCAAGCTCGGCACCTACAAGATCCACGGCATCAAGGCGCACATGTACGGCTACTGCGATCTCAATGGGGCGCCGCCGTGCACCTGGACCGACATCGAGCTCTGGCTCGTATGGAAGGACAAGACGCACTACTTCACGGCCTCGTCCCACGACTTCTCCCGCTACAAGCTCTGGCTCTTCGCCAGCAAGCTGAAGAAGGCCTGATCACTGGCGTGCTGCGCCTGTCCGGTCCCGGCACAGGCGCAGCACGTTGGCGATGATCTGATGACCGGCTCCGCCGGCCGTGGTGAGAATCGACTCGGGATGAAACTGAACGCCCCACCGGCCCCGGCCAGCGTCCTCGATCGCCATCACCACTCCGTCGCCGGTCACCGCCGTGACCTCGAATCCGCCAGTCACCTGGTGTGGCCGGGCATGCAATGAGTGGTACCTCGCGGCGGTGAACTGCGCTGGCAGGCCCGCCAGCAGCGCGCCCCCGAGCACCTGTACCTGCCCTGGCTTCCCGTGCACCGGTGTGTCCAGCAGGCTGAGCGAACCTCCGGCATGCTCCACCATGGCCTGCAGCCCCAGGCATACGCCGAACGCTGGCAGACCGCGCTCGTCCAGGGCGCTCAGCAGCTTGTCGCAGTCGAAGTCGGCCGGGCGGCCTGGTCCAGGCGACAGCACCACCAGATCCGGCCCGAACTCGTCGAGCAGCCCGGCATCGAAGCCCGCGCGCAGGGTCGTGACCTCGGCGCCTAGCTCGCGGAAGTACCCGGCCAGCGTGTGCACGAAGGAGTCCTGATGGTCGACGAGCAGCACCCGCTGCGGAATCGCCCGGCAGCCTGGCGGGCTGGCCCCGTTCCCAGCCGGGAGCCTCGCTGCCCTGGTCGGCCCGCGCCGCCTCAGCGAGCGTCTCCAGCAGGGCGCGCGCCTTGAGCACCGTCTCCCGCTCCTCGTCGTCCGGGTCGGAGTCGAATAGCAGCGTGGCACCGGCCCGGACCGCCGCCACGCCACCGGTGATGTGGGCAGTGCGCAGCGTCAGGCCGGTATTCATGCCGCCGTCGAAGCCGATCATGCCGACCGCACCGCCGTACCAGCGGCGCGGTGCCGCCTCGTGGTCCTCGATGAACTGCATTGCCCAGTTCTTCGGCGCGCCCGTCACCGTCACCGCCCACATGTGAGTAAGGAAGGCGTCCAGCGCGTCGAATCCCGGCCTTAGCGTGCCTTCCACATGATCGACGGTGTGGATGAGCCGGCTATACAGCTCGATCTGGCGGCGACCGATGACCTTGATGCTGCCGGGCACGCAGATCCGCGATTTGTCGTTACGGTCCACGTCGGTGCACATGGTCAGCTCCGACTCCTCCTTCGGTGAGCTGAGCAGCGTGCGGATGGCCTCGGCGTCCTCCAGCGGGCTGGCACCGCGCGCGATCGTGCCGGCGATCGGGCAGGTCTCCACCCGGTCACCAGTCACCCGCACGTACATCTCCGGCGACGCGCCCACCAGGTACTCGTCGTCGCCGAGATTGAGGAAGAACTCGTAGGGCGCCGGGTTGCGCTCGCGCAGCCGCTCGAAGAACGCGGCCGGGGCCGGGCAGCGGGCGTGGAAGGTGTGGCTCGGCACCACCTCGAACAAGTCGCCGCGGGCAAACTTCTCCCTGGCCTGGGCCACCACGCGGGCATAGCTACCGGGCACCGGATCGGCCGGCAGCCCGGTGTCCGTGACGCGGGTGCGCGACGGGAGACCGGGAGCTGGCGGTGCTGTCCGCCGCCGAGCGGTCGCGCCTGGGCAGCCCCATCGTCGCGGCTGTGCCGGTCTCGAACTCGAAGCTGAACCTGCTCGCCGTCTCCCGCTTGCGGTCCACGGCAAACACCAGGTCGGGCAGGTGCAGCACCAGATCCCGGGCGGTCTGGTCGCGCTCGATCCGCTGCCGCACCGGCTCGAACTGGAACGCGAGGTCGTAGCCGAATGCTCCGTAGAGGCCGAGGTGCGGGTTGGGGCCGGCGAAAGCGGCGATGACCTCGCGCAGGGCGGAGAAAACAGTCGGCCTGCGGCTGCGCTGCTCCTCGGTAAAGATCTCGTCGCTCGCCGGGATCAGCACCTCGACGTACGCCGTGTCGGCACCTGAGCCGACGCCGGCATCAGCACTGGCGGTACCTGTGCTGGCGGAACCAGTGCTGGCGGAACCAGTGCTGGCGGAACCGCCGGCCGTGGCGCGGCGCAGGGCCGCGGCGATCACCGGCAGCAGCACCGCTCCGCGCTCGTTCAGGGCGGTCGCACTGATCCAGCGTCCGCGCGCGACGATCTGCACCGGCGGGTCGAGATAGGCCAGGTGCCAGCGGCTATACCGGCCCGGGTACTCCATGCCGGAACTGAGCACGCCGCCGCGCCGGTCCTGCACCTGGCGGGTAATCGCGGCAAGCTCGGCCGGGTCGAAGGTCTCGGTCCGGCAGTGCACGCGCACGCCGCCAGGGGTCAGGTAACTGACTGTCTCATTCATCTCGGCCTCGCGGGTGTCATGCCCGCCAGCCTCGCGGTCGCAACGAAAAGGCGGCCGCCGATCCTGGCGGTCGCCTTTTCCTGGTCTGCTAGCTGTCCTGCTCAGCGCGAACCTGGCACCGCCTGCGGGCGGCGCCACCAGCCTGCGGTCGGATGCGCTGTCATGCGCGGAAGCTTAACCCGGCTTGAGCCGGCGCGCGACTCCGCAGCTTGAATCAGCGTCACCATGAGGCTTCCAGTCATTCTCGCGGTGGATTTGGCCTGGTTTGCGGCAACGAAACCTGCATGGGGCTGGCAGCGCGCTGCTCGTCCCGCCTCAGGCCGAGTAGACGACGGTAATGGACACGCTGATCTGCTGGGTTCCGGGCGAAATCGGCACTGACGACGCCTTGGGTCGCGCCGCCGACTGGGCGCCACCGTAGAACACCGGGGACACCTGCTGCTCGGGCGTGATGCTGACGACCGGCCCGAGGGGCTCACCGAGAGCCGCGGCGAACTGCCCGGCCTGCGCCCGCGCGTCCCGGACGGCCGCGGCTCGCGCCGCAGCCAGCAGCTTGCCGGTGTCTGGCAGGTTCAGCGACACGTTGTCGACGGTCACCGCGTTACCGCCCGCGTGCACGGCAGCCTCCACCTGGCCGCCGGCCTGGCCGAGGTTATTAAGGGTGGCGGTGAGCGACTCGGAGACGCCGTAGCTCACCGGGACCTGCGAGTTGCCCTGGTAGTTGGGTGAGATCGACATCCCGGACGTCTGGATATCGCGCCCGGCAACGCCGCTCGCCCGCAGCGCTTCGGTCACTGTGCGCACTGCCTGGTTAGCCTGACTCAGAGCCGAGCTGACAGAGGCGCCGTTGACCGACACCCCCATCGACAGCAACAGCTGGTTGGGTGTCCCGGTGACGGTGCCTACTCCGGTGACGGTGATCCTCGCGGCCGGTGTGCGTGAGCTGCGCCGCTGGCTGGCGGCCGCCGGGCTGCCATGGCTCGCGCCGATGCTGAACGCGCCGACAAGCAGCGCGGCCGCGGCGACGCCGACCGCCGCAGCGCGGTATCCGGGATGGGTGCTGATGGACATGTCGCGACTCCTGCTCCGCGGGGAAGGCTCTTGCCACTGCGACGCAGCCCGCGTCCGCGCGGTTCCGTCAGAAGTTCACCCAGTTGCCGGCGCCGTTCTGGCTGGCTTTCCGGAAGACCCAGGCCGCCGCCGCGAGATCCTCCACGGCAAGCCCGAGCGACTTGAAGATCGTCACTTCCTCGTCGCCTGCCCGGCCGGTCGCGGCGCCGGTCAGCAGCTCCCCGAGCTCGGCCCGGATGTGCTCCGGGGTCACCGCTCCGTCGGCGGCCGCCAGCAGGTAATCCCCGGACTCGGCCAGTAGCGACTGCCGCCGGTCGGCGACCAGGACGCCCGCCGCGACCGTGGCCGTGTCAAGCTCGCGCGCACCGGGCAGGCAGGCTCCGACAGCATTGATGTGCGTTCCCGGCGCGATCCAGTCGCGGCTGAGCACCGGCACCGCGGAGCTGGTCGCGGTCACGATGATCCCGGCCCCCGACACCGCGTCCCGGACCGTACCGCAGGCCAGCACCGGCGCCCTGGTCAGGCCACCGACATCGGCCGCGAGGCTGCGCGGCATTCACCGGGTTCCGGCTGGCGACCCGGATCTCCCGCAGCATCCTGGCCTGGTCGAGCGCCAGGATATGAGCTCGTGCCTGTACCCCGGCGCCGACCACCGCGAGCACGTCGGCGTCGGGCCTGGCCAGCAGCTCGGTCGCCACTACCGAGACGGCCGCGGTCCGTATCTCGGTCACCGCCGATGCGTTGAGCACCGCGAGCGGCTCGCCAGTCCGGCCGCTGGACAGCAGTACCACGCCCTGATGGGTATCCATCCCGGCGGCCGGGTTGGCCGGCGTGATGCAGATGGCCTTGAGTCCGTATGCCGCCTCTTCGCCGCCCTGATATGCGGGCATCAGCGCGACCAGGCCGGCCGCGCCAACCGGCTGCAGTACCGTGCGCAGCGGCTGCTGCGCCTGCCCCGAGGCCAGCGCGATGAGCGCGCCGCGCATCGCGTCGGCGCACTCGCCATAGCCGAGCGTCGCGTGCACCTCGGCAGCGGACAGCACCAGTAGCTTCATCAGGGCTGTACCACGGCAAGTATCTGGTTCACGGTCTGCTGGATCTCCTGCTGCCGCCCCGGCATGTCCTTGCTGGCGAAGTTGTTCAGGATGGCCAGCACGGCGTCCTGCTGATGCAGGATATCGATCTGCTGCTTGGCCATCTCGTGCAGGGCGATGAGCGTCTCGTGGTCGGCGATGGCGCGCTTGTCGCTGGCCGCCTGCGCCCGGTTCGCGCTCACCTGCAGCGAGATCATGATCGACAGCTGCGGCAGGTTCAGCAAGGTGAGCAGCAGCGGCCATGGTGTCTTGTCGAAGCCCACCACGTTGCCGAGGAACAGCCAGGCCACGATCCCGATAGTGATACCGAGGAACACCCACATGGAACCGCAGATCCGGTTCACCAGGTCGGCAATCTTGTCTAGCAGGCTGCTGCCGCGGACATGCTCAGAGGTGACCAGCTTCGGCTTGTGGTCCTCCGGCGCCTGCCGGATCGCATCCGCGCGCTCGGCCACGTGATGCAGCTCGTGCCGGATGTCCCGCAGGGCCGCCGCGTCTGTGGGTGGCTTGCGGTGGTGGCCGTCGAGCGGCGCTGCGGAACCGCCCTGCTGAGTCTGCGTCACCAGCACAACTTAGCGCGCAAATGGCCCATTACGGCCATAGTTCCGCAGTAGCGGAGCCCGTGATGCGAGATGCTAGTGCTATGCCTTCCCGAATCATCGTCAACGGACAGCCGCGCGAGTTCACCGGGCGAGCCGGGCAGAGCCTGCTGGAGCTGCTGCGCGACGACCTCGGCCTCACCGGGCCGAAACTCGGCTGCGGCGAGGGCACGTGCGGCGCATGCACCGTACTGATCGGCAGCCGGGCCGTGCAAGCCTGCCAGCTGGCGGCAGCAGCGGCAGCCGGACAGCGCATCACCACTGTCGAGGGCCTGGCCGAGGACGGCATCATGCATCCGGTGCAGCAGGCCTGGCTGGAGACCGGGGCCATGCAGTGCGGCTACTGCACGCCGGGCTGGCTGACTGCGACTGCCGGGTTGCTGGCGCGAGTCCCGCACCCGGATGACGACCGGATCGATGCCGAGCTGGACGCGCACGTCTGCAGGTGCTGCACGTATCCGCGGATCCGCCGGGCCGTGCATCGCGCCGCAGAGCTGATGGAGAACCCGGAGCTGCTCCAGGCCGTGCCCGACGCCGCGGAGGCCCGGCAGCCAGGGCCACCAGGCGGCAGCCCGGCTCGGCCACGGGACCTGGACCGAGAGAATGCCCGCTCGTTCGCCGCCGCGATGCCCGAGGGCCTGATGGCGGTGGTGGCACCCCATGGCGACCAGGGTGGCGCCATGCCCGACGACGCCTGGGTGCACATCGGAGCTGATTCCTCGATCACCGCGTTCACCGGCAAGGTCGAGGCAGGCCAGGGGACCCGGACCGCGCTGGCCATGCTGGTGGCCGAGGAACTCGCCGTGCCGCCAGCCGCGGTCACGGTGGCGATGGCGGACACTGACGCCTCACCGTTCGACCTGGGCACCTTCGGCAGCCGCTCGATGCCGTATGCGGCGCCGCCGCTGCGCGCCGCTGCCGCCGGCGCGCTCCGCTTGCTGACGGACATCGCCGCCGCCAGGTTCGGGCTACCCGCCGGCGACCTCACCGCAGGGAACGGAATGATCGCCGGGCCGGACGGGGCGCCGAGCGCGAGTTACGGCGAGCTGGTGGCCGGCCTGCGCCGAGCCGAGCTTGTACCTGCTGACGGCCCGGTGACCCCGGCTCCCGCGTGGCGGTCGGCAGGCCGGCCTGCGCGCGCCGCAGGCGCGGCCAGCGTCGTCACCGGCGCCAAGCTGTTCCCGGCTGACCTGCGCGCCGACGAGATGCTGTACGGCTGCGTGCTGCGGCCGCCAGCGCACGGGGCCACGCTGCGCCAGGCCGACACCTCCGCCGCCGAGGCGATGCCCGGCGTCCGGGTGATCCGGGCGGGATCGATGATCGGGGTTGCCGCCGCCGATCAGCCGACGGCGCTGCGGGCAGTTGCCGCCATCGAGGCTGACTGGACCGAGCAGGCTGGGCCAGGGCCGGCCGAGCTCGATGCTTATCTCCGCGAGCATCCGGTCGAGGGCGCGGGCTGGATGGCACCGTTCCGCGAGCAGCAGGGCGATCCCGATGCGGCGCTGGCCGGCTCGGCGCTGCGGCTCGACGGTGAGTACCGTGCCGCCTACATCGCGCATGTGCCGCTCGAGCCGAGGGCCGCGATCGCCCGCTGGGACGGCGACCGCCTCACCGTCTGGGCAGCCACCTCGACCCCGTTCCGGGCTCGCCGGGAACTCGCCGACAGCCTGGCCGTGCGCGAGGAGGACATCCACGTCATCGTGCCGGACTTCGGCGGCGGGTTCGGCGGTAAGCACGGATCCGCGGTGGCGCTCGAGGCGGCGCTGCTGGCCCGGTCTGCGGGGCAGCCAGTGAAGGTGCAGTGGAGCCGGGCGGAGGAGTTCGCGGCCGGCTACCTGCGGCCGTACGCGCTGATCGAGGTAGCCAGCGGCACGGACGAGTCCGGCCAGCTGACCGCGTGGACGTGCACCAACCTTCATTCCGGGCATTTCGGCCTGCAGACGCCTTACCGGATCCAGCACCAGCGGATCGCCTACCAGCCGACCGAGGGGCCGCTGGCACGCGGTTCCTACCGGGCGCTAGCAGCGACCGCGAACAACTTTGCCCGCGAGTCGCACATCGATGAGATTGCCGCCGCGGCCGGCGTCGATCCTGTCGAGTTCCGGCTGCGGCACCTGGAGGACGAGCGGCTGGCGGCAGTGCTGGCAGCGGCCGCCGCCGAGATCGGCTGGCGACGCGACGACCTGGCCAGCCCGGACCACGCCGGCCAGAACCGCGCCGGCCAGGCCGGTGAGCGGACTGGTACCGGCATCGCTGTCGGCTTGGAGAAGGGCGGCCGGGTCGCCACGGCCGCTCAGGTTAGCGTCGGCGCGGACGGGACATTCCGGCTGCTGCGGCTGGTCACCGCCGTGGACTGCGGCGCGATCGTGCATCCGGACGGACTGCTGAATCAGGTCGAGGGCGCTGTCATCATGGGTCTCGGCCCGGCCCTATTCGAGCAGATCGACTTCGCGGCCGGCCGGATCCTGAACGGCTCGATGACCAGTTACCGGGTACCAAGGCTTGCGGACGTGCCAGCCGATACGAAGGTGGTACTACTCGACCGGCCCGATCAGCCGTCGGCGGGCGGCGGCGAGGCGCCCATCATCGCGATCGCGCCGGCCATCGCCAACGCCATCTACGCCGCGTGCGGGATCCGGCTGCGCTCGATGCCGCTCGTCCCGGCCGGCCGGGTGCCTGGTATCCGTGCCGCGGCTGGCTAGTCCTCGACGAGCTGCCGCAGTTCCATCCGGGCGAATTTCGCCAGCGGATGCCTGGACGCGACGTCGGTAGCCTCGGCCACGTCCGCGCACTCCAGCAGGTCGAACCCGACGATGAATTCCTTGGTCTCGGCATACGGGCCGTCGCTGACCAGGACCTCGTCCCCGCGCACTCGCACCGAGCTGGCCTCCGCAAGCGGCCGGAGCGGGTAGCCCATCAGCCGGACACCGCGGCCGTCCATCTCCTCGACCCACGGCTCCACCGACTCAACGACGGCATCGGCCTCGCCTGCCTCGACCTGGTCCCGTACCAGGTCCTCCATGTAGATCAGCATCATGTATTTCATCGAGCGCTCCATCCTGTTCAGCCGTACTGCTGGGGGACTACGCCGTTACGACGAACGCCCGCCATGCCGGTGGACAGTCAGCAGGAATCCGGCGCCGGCTAGAGCATCTTGCCAGGGTTCATGATGCCCGCCGGATCGAGGGCGTTCTTAATCGCATGATGCACGGCCATGGATTCCTCGCCGAGCTCGGCCGCCAGCCACCGGCGCTTGATCATGCCGACGCCATGCTCGCCGGTCAGGGTTCCGCCGATTTCGAGGGCGGCGCGGAAAATCTCGTCGGCAGCGGACCAGACCTCCGGCGGCACTTCGGGCAGCCCGCGGGCGAAGACGAACACTGGGTGCAGGTTCCCGTCACCGGCGTGGGCGACTGTCGCGATGAAGACGCCATGCCGCTGCGCGGTCCGCTCGATCAGCGCCACCATCTCCGGCAGCTTGGTGCGTGGCACGCACACATCCTCAACGAGAGCGACGCCGAGTCGCTCCACCGCCGGGTAGGCCAGTCGTCGCAGGTCAAGGAGCTGGCGTGACTCGTCCTCGGACGCCGACACGTCAGCCAGCGTGGCACCGTGCTCGGCGCACACGTCTCGCATCTGCCTGACCCGCTCATCAGCCGAGTCACTGTCATCCTGCGCTATCAGCAACGCCGTCACGGTGTCGCCGAAGCCGGTGCTCTTCCAGTGGTCGATGGCGCGCAAGGTCGCCTGGTCCATAAGCTCGAGCAGGCTCGGCCGGATCCTGGCGGCGAGGATGGCGGTCACCGCCCGGGCCGCGGCGGCGAAACTGGGGAAGCCGGCGGCGAGGGTTCTGGGGTAGCTGGCTGGCCGCAACCGCAGCCGCAGCGTGGCCGAGGTAATCACGCCAAGTGTACCTTCCGAGCCGACGAACAGGCCGGTCAGGTCGTAACCGGTCACGCCCTTCACGGTCCGCCGGCCAGTCCGGAGCACCCGGCCGCCGGGAAGCACTACTTCCAGCCCGAGTACCGCGTCCCTGGTAACGCCGTACTTGACGCAGCGCAGGCCGCCAGCGTTGGTGGCAAGGTTGCCGCCGATCGTGGCGATCTCATAGCTCGACGGATCGGGCGCGTACATCAGCCCGTGCCCGGCGGCGGCCCGGTCGAGGTCAGCGTTGAAGACGCCCGCCTCAGCGACCGCGAACTCGTTGGCCGGATCGAGCTCCCGGATCGTCGTCATCCCGGCAACCGAGAGGACCACGCACCCGTCGCTGGCAGTCGCGCCGCCGGCCAGGCTCGTCCGCCGCCCCGCGGCACGACTGGCACCCGGTGCCGCTCTGCCCAGGCAAGCACGCCCGCTACCTGATCCGTGCTGCTGGCGACGACGACGCAGCGTGGCTGGCCGGGCTTGACGGCCGGTGTCTGATCCCGCCGGTAAGCGTCCATCAGGTCGGGATCGGTGATCACCCGGCTGCCCGGCGCCGCCCCGCGCAGTTCCTCAAGCTCATCGCTCATCTGCTGGTCCCCTCACGGCCGGGCACGATTATCGTAACCTGACGGCGATGAGCGCTGACCTGATGCCGATGGCGCCGCTAGGCGCGGGCGGCCCGGTAGTCTCCAGGATCGGCCTCGGCCTGGCCGCACTCGGGCGCGCAGGCCTACATCACCAGCGGGCGGAACGCTGACCTGCCGGACCGGAGCGTAGCCGGGCTGCGCTCGCAGGCATTCGCCGTGCTGGACGCGGCCTACGCGGCGGGCCTGCGCTACTTCGACGCGGCCAGGTCCTACGGCCGCGCCGAGGAGTTCCTCGGCGACTGGCTCAGTGAGCGCGCGCACCCGGATGCCGTGGCCGGATCGAAGTGGGGCTACCGCTATACCGGTGACTGGCGCCTTGACGCCCGTCAGCACGAGGTCAAAGAGCACTCGCTGGCGATGTTCCGCAGGCAGCTCGGCGCAGACCCGCGACCCGGCTCGGCCGGGCGCTCGCGCTCTACCAGGTGCACTCGCTCACCGAGGAGTCCGGCGCTGCTCGATGATCGCGACCTGCTGGCCGCGCTCGGCAGGCTGCGCGACAGTGGGGTGCGGGTCGGCCTGTCGACCAGCGGACCGCGCCAGGACCAGACGCTCCGCCGTGCGCTCGCCGTCGAGTGGAGGGTGAACCGCTGTTCGCAGCCGCCCAGGTCACTTGGAACCTGCTTGAGCCGTCGGTCGGGGCAGCGGCGGCAGCGGCGGCCGAGGCCGGCCTGGCCATCATCGTCAAGGAAGCGGTCGCCAACGGCAGGCTGGCTCCCGGCGGCGACGCTGCCGCTCCGTCGTCGGCGCTGTCTGCCCTCGCTGCCAGCGCAGCAGGTCAGCCCGGACGCTGTCGCGCTGGCCGCGGTGCTGGCCCAGCCCTGGGCGACCGTTGTGCTCTCCGGCGCGGTGACGCCGGCCCAGCTGACCGCGAACGTGGCAGCGCTGACGGTCACCGGGGCGGCATTCAGCCTGGAGCTGGCCGAGCCTGCGGAGGTGTACTGGTCGGCGCGGTCGGCCCGGTCCTGGACTGCCTAGCTCAGCGGGTCAGACGCGCCGAGGCAAGCAGCCGGTCGCCGTCTAGCAGCCAGACCTGCGTGTCGCGCTCGCCTTCCCGGACAGACAGGCGCGGTGTGCAGCCGGGCATGATCGCGCGGTGGTACTCCATCTCGGCCAGCGATCGGCAGCCAGTCGGCTGCGGCCAGCACATCCTCGACCGCGGCCCAGTGCACCGCGTTGTTGACGTGCCCGGCGGTATCGAAGTCCGCGGCTCGCAGCGGCCAGTCCCGGCTGTGATTGCCGTGCCGTTACCGCTGCGATCATGGGACAGGCGTGCCGACACGGTGCGGCCGCCGCTGCGCCACCGTAGCTGCGCAGGAAGGCGTCCGACAACGGGACTGGCCGGCCGCTGTGGCGGCTCACGGCCGCCCATACCGCAATGGCCTGGACCAGCGGTCCACCGGATCCGTACAGGGTCGTGGTCCGCTCGGCCCATCTGGCGCCGGTGCCGGAGCAGAACGTCCGGATCTGCAGTCGCTCCCCCATCGCCGGCAGCGACCTGACCGCCAGCTGGCAACGGCGCACGAGCCAGACGACAGGCTCTGCAAGGGCAGCGTCAGCGACATCGTCCTCGGCTGCCGTCTGCAGGTAGCGTGCCAGCGCATCCAGCCGCAGCCTGCCCGACGGGGTGACATCAGTGCTGCGCACGATGCGTCTCGCGGCGAATACCCGGCCGGAAGTCGGCTCAGCCCGGTAGCCGGGAGCGCTGGCGAAGTCCGGAGACCACGGCATCTCAACCCCCCGGCGTCTTGGCTTCCACCGGCAACCTACTCAGCCCCGGCGCAGGCGGTTCTGCCGGGCTGGCGGTTTCTGCCGGGCTGGCGGTTTCTGCCGGGCTGGCGGTTTCTGCCGGGGCGGCGGTCTACCGGGCGGGCAGGCGTGAGCGGCGCAGCACGGGAAGCACCTTGCGGTGGTCCAGGCCCAGATAGTTACACAAAACCCGGGGATCCCTGTTGCGGCCGATACTCGCGTGGACTGCCGGCCCGTATTTCCGGCGAGCCTGCTTGACCGCCTCGCACTGCAGCCAGGCGATGGCCACGTCGCGGTCGAGGAACGCGGGTGGTTCCAGGTCGCTGCTCACAGCACGCCTCCCTGCCTGTCGGCATCCGGCCCAGCCGATCAGACAGCTACGCTTCCCCGCATTCAGCAACCTAGTCCGCCTGACTGCGGGCAGCGTTACGCCTGCGGTCCGTCAGCTCGCGTCCGCTGCCGAGGTTGCCGCCTCAGCACGCCTTGAACTATCCTCACTACTCAGATAGTTATTACGACTCTGGCCGATCAGTGCGGTGAATGGACAGCTATGGTCATCGATTCTTACTCGCACGCCTGCCCTGTCGAGCTGATCGAGGCCATCATGGCCGCGGCGCCGAGCGCCGAGGCTGGCGCACTGACGAACAGCTACCTGTGGGACACCGATCGCCGGCTGCGCCTCATGGACCAGGTCGGCATCGACAAGCAGGTGCTGGTGCTAGTCCGGCCACCGATGTGGCTGGGCATGGACCGGCCGACCCTGCACCGCCTCACCCGGATCGCCAACGACGGGCTCGCGGCGATGGCAGCGGCTCACCCGGACCGGTTCGTCAGCGTCGGCGTGCTACCCGCGATGGATGACGTCCTGCTCGGCGAGCTGCAGCGCATCGATGAAGAGCTGCGGCTGCCAGGAGTGCTGATCTTCTCGAACATCGAGGGCAGGGCGCTGGACGACGAGATCATGTGGCCGCTCTACGACGAGGCGGCCCGGCGCAAGCTGCCGATCTGGATTCATCCGCAGCATCCACAGTCCTACCCGTGGCTGAAGAAGAACCTGCTGGACCGGCTGTTCGGCTGGCCCTTCGAGACCACCCTGGCGATGGCCCGCCTGGTCTACGGCGGAGTCCTGGAGAAGTACCCCGACCTGGTGTTCGTGACGCATCATCTGGGCGGCATGATCCCCTACTACGCCGAGCGCGCGGACGCGATGACGCCAGCGAGCGCCCGTCACGCCGGGGCCGTGCCGGACGATCCGCCCGTCGAGCTCACCGGCAAGCCCTCGGACTACTTCAGGAAGTTCTACAACGACACCATGGTGAGCGGCTCGCTGTCAGCGCTGCAGTGCGGACTGGACTTCTTCGGCCCCGGCCACGTGATGTACGGGACGGATTTCCCGATGGGCCCGCAAGACGGAGAGCGCTGGCCCGGCGAGATCCTCGCGTCGGTCCGTGCCCTGGACGTGCCGGAAGCCGACCGCGAACTCATCCTGCACGCCAACATCAGCCGGATCCTGCGCTGCGGCTGACCGGGCTGCGGCTGACCGGGATGCGGCCGACGAGGCGGCTGTCATAACGCCAGCGCGGGATCAGCCGACTTTCTTGCGCGCCCCGGCTGGCACCTTCTCCGGCTGCTCCGGCGACACATCGGCGAGCCGCAGCAGGCCCTTGCCGTAGCGGCCCTCCAGCTCCGCCGGCAGGTCACCGTAGATCCGCTGGACGAAGATGTCGTGCCGTACGTAGCCCTTGACCACGGCAGCCTGCAGCGGATCCTCGGAGAAGACCGCTTCCCAGGAGCGCCCGTCCCTGGCGATTGCCCACAGTGATTCGCGCGAGTCGGCCACCACCGCCAGGTGATGGGCCTGGTGCGACGGATAGAGCGCCGCATCGGTGCTCGCGTGCCGGAAGGTGCGCCCGCGCGGCGCCGGGAAGGGCAGCTTGCCGAAATGCAGCGTGGTGAATTCGACCCCGCGGGCGTCAGCGTCCGCGACCGCGGCCGCCAGCAAGCCCAGATCGGAGGCCCGCCCGGACAGGTAGACGTGCGCGCTGGCCGCGCCGATCATGGCACTGGCCCGCTCGGCGATGGCCGGCAGGCCGATGTAACGCCAGACGACGCGCGGCTCGGCCGCCGTCTCGCTGGCGACTACTGCCGCCAGATCGTCCCGCGCCGACCGCAGCCGCTCGGCGAAGTCCTGCCCGAGCTGCTCGAGCAGCACGTCAGCAGGCACCGCGGAATAGCGCGCCGGGTGATCCGACGTCTGGATCACCGCGCCCCGCTCGGCCAGCCGTCGCAACGTCTCGTACACCTTGGGCTGCGGAACGCCGGTCTCATTCGAGACGCTGTACCCGGTGGCTGTGCCGAGCGTGAGGAGACCGACATAGGTTCGCGACTCGTAGACCGAGAACCCCAGTCTCACCAGCCGATCCACGACCGAACTGTCCGTTTTCGTCACTGCTGTCCCTGTTCTGCCGACCGGAAGCTCGCCGATACTTGCTACCCCGGCAATTATCAACTACGCCAGTAATAACCATAGCTTATGCTGCCCGGCCAGCGCGGCAGCGCGACTCGGCGTTAACGAACTGTAAATCTCATGTGACAAGCAGCGACCGATGTGTCAGGGTGCGCCGCAAGTCCCGGCTTGCCGCATTCGGGGCCTGCCCTGTAGGCTCCTACCTACTGGAGACGGTAGGAGCAAACATGTCCTTGGCTGCAACGCCGACCCTGACCCTGGCCGACCGCGACCGCCGCTGGTCGCGGATCCGCGAGTTCCTGGCCACCGAGAACCTGTCCGCCGTTGTCGTGGCCGGCCTGCGTGGCCGGGAGGGCTTCGAACCCTGGGTCAGCAACGAGTCCATTCAGGGCGTCGTCGTGTTCCCGGCAGAGGGTGACCCGGTGTACCTGACCTGGATCGCGTTCCGCGTCATCGGCAGGGACGATCCGCAGAACGATCGTGAGTACTGGATCAGCGACCTGCGGGCCGGCCCTCTCGGGCCGGGCATCGTCTCGGTGCTGACTGAGCGAGGCCTGGCCACCGACCGGATCGGCATCGTCGGGCTGCGCAGCCGAGGTCCGATGGAACTGGACGGTTACATCCCGTACGCCATCTGGTCCAGGGTCGTGGAAGACCTGCCAGCCGCCAGCTTCACCGAAGTATCGGTGCCGTTCTCCTACATGATGGCGCAGAAGGGCGCGGACGAGCTGGCCCTGGCCAGGTTCACCGCGGACGTGGGCGAGCAGGCGTGCAAGCGCATGCTCGAGATCACCCGCCCCGGCGTCAGCGAAGCCGAGATCTTCGCGGAAGTCACCAGCACGATCTACCGGGCCGGCGCGACCCTGACGCCGCCGTCCTTCATCGTCAAGTCCGGCCGGGACAGCCTGTCCTGGGGTCCGCCCGAATGGGGCGCCGGCGCCGTGCCTGCCCGCATTGTCGGCCGTGGCGAGCTGGTATCCAGCGAGATGATGCCGACGTACGGAGGCGTCGAGACGCAGCAGCAGATGATGATCGCTACCGGGCCGGTGGATCCGGAGTGGCGCCAGCTCGAGGACGTGGCACGGCGCTCCTACGATGCGGGCCTTGCGGCACTGCAGCCGGGAAAGACCTTCCGGGAGCTGTGCGACGCCATGGCCGTGCCGCTCCGGGAGGCTGGCTGCTGGCACTTGTCTCCGCTCGTCCACGGCGTCAGCCCGGCGTACCTGCTCGGCACCCTGCATGGCGACGCCGAGAAGTTCTTCGCCGCCCAGTACCCATGGCTGCACACGATGCCGCCGGTGACCGACGCGGTACTCGCCGAGGGCATGCTGTTCGCGTTCGAGCCGAACGCGTGCCGCGGCCGGACGCGGGTCAACATCGGCGGAACTGTTGCGGTCGGGCGGTCCGGCCCCGAGGAACTCAACAGCTTCCCCTGCCGGATGCACGTCGTCGACTAGAGCCTGTCCGGTCGATCATGTGTCGGTCGCGTCAAGCCCGGTCAGGCACGGAACGCTCCGGAGTCCTGGGGCCATAGTGACGCGGCGCAGACAGCCGCGAATGTCAGACACCGCTACTAGGCTCCCCGCCATGCGAGAGCTCATTGACGCCCTGGTCCGGTCCGCCGAACGAGAGGGCATGGAACTCTACGGAGTGCACATCTACCGGCGCGGTGCCGAGCCGGTCGAACGCAGGCTCCGCTCGGACGACCGAGTCGACGTGCGGTCGGTCTCGAAGACCTTTACGTCCGTAGCGCTTGGCATCGCCGAAGCCGAAGGCCGCCTCGCCCTGGACGACCCCGCCCTCAGGTACTACCCCGAGCTAGCCGGCTCTGCCGCGCCCCGCCTGGACCAGGTCACGCTCCGGCACTTGCTCATGATGACGTCCGGCAGCCCGTACTCCTGGTCCGCCTACGACCCCGTCGTAGTCCCGGATCTAGCCGCTGACTTCTTTGCGACCCCGCTGGCGCACGAGCCCGGCACGTATTTCAGGTACACCGGCATCGGCCCGTACGTAGCGGCCCGCGCCCTGCGCGCCGCGACCGGCGCCAACGTCCGCGACTACCTGCTGTCCCGCCTCTTCACCCCGCTGGCCATCCACAACCCCCAGTGGCACACCTGCCCCCTCGGCCATCCGGTAGCGGAGAGCGCCCTCTACCTGAGGACGTCCGAACTGGCCCGCTTCGGCCGCCTCCTGCTAGACGAGGGCCGCCACGAAGGCCGCCAGCTGGTGCCCGCCGAATACTGCGCACGAATCGCGACTGAAACCGTCCCGACCGTGACGGACCCAACAGACGAAGGCTTCCGCCTCTCGGACAGTTACGGCCTCGGCGTCTGGTGCACCCCCGGGGAAAAAACGTACAAAATGGCAGGCCTCTACGGCCAGCTCTGCATAATCTCCCCGGATAAGGAAGCGGTGGTAACCGTAACCGCCCACGTGGAAGGGGGCGGCTCCCAGCGAACCTCTATAACAGCCCTGATAGACGAAGAGATCGTAGCCCGCCTATAAAGGCAAGCGTTCCTCACAAAAAAGAATCGCGGCTCGCAGCCACATGCCAGGACACGAGCCCGACTGCCCAAGTCACACGATCGACCGGACAGGCTCTAGCCGCCGCTGCTCTCGCCCGGCACTACCTGTGCGGGAGTCCCGTTCTGCACCGCGGGAGTGCCGGGCTGGCCGCGGTCCGGGCCTGGCCACATGCTCTGCATCCAGCTCGAGCCGGCCCGGCGGGCACCGCCGAGGAAGATCTCCGCCACATCCTCGTTGGCGAGGATCTCCGGTCCCGTTCCGGCGAGCGCGATCTCGCCGCCGACCAGCACCGCAGCGTCGTCGGCAACGGTCAGCGCGGCCTCCGCCTTCTGCTCGACGAGGATGACTGCCTTCCCGATCTCCGCCAGCAGCCGCACCTGCTGCTGCAGCACCATCCTGGTGAGCTCGGCGGCCAGGCCAGCCGTCGGCTCGTCGAGCAGCAGCACCGCAGGGTCGGACATCAGCACCCGCGCGAGCGCTACCATCTTGCGCTCGCCGCCGCTGAGGGTGCCGGCATAGCGGCGGGTCAGCTTGCGAAGCGCCGGGAAGATCTCCAGCACCGCATCGATCCGCGACTGCCGCTCCGCCCGGCTCAGGATGAACCCGCCCATGTCCAGGTTCTCGGTCACCCGCAGGGTGTCGAACACGTCCTCGCCCTGCGGCACGTAGCCGATCCCGTTGCGGGCAAGTTCCTCGAGCGGCTTGTTGGTGACGTCCGTCCCGTCCAGCATGACCCGGCCGGACCGTACCCGGACTAGGCCGAGCAACGCCTTGAGCAGCGTGCTCTTGCCCGCCCCGTTCGGGCCAACCACGCACAGCACCCGGCCGGCCGTGGCGGTCAGGCTGATGCCCTTGACCACGGGCGCGTCCCCATAGCCCGCGACAAGGTCCTCGCAGATCAGCTGGCGGCCGACTGCCGCTGGCGCCTCATCCGACGACATAAGCCGCTTGCACCTCTCGCTGCGTCCGTAGCTCGGACATGGTGCCGATGGACAGCACCTGCCCGCGGGCCATCACGACCACCGACTGACAGAGCCGTTCGACGATGCCGAGCTCATGCTCGATCAGCAGGAAGGTCAGGCCCTCCTGGCGAAGCCAGCCGACGGCTTCCTCGAAGCGGCTGGCCCACCGGGGACTCAGGCCGGCCAGCGGCTCGTCCAGGATCAGCATCATGGGGTCGGTCATCAGCGCGCGCATGAGCTCTAGCATCCGGCGCTCGCCGCCGCTCAGGTTGCCGGCCGGCTCGTCGGTCTTGTCGGACATCTCGAACGTCGCCATCAGCTGCCGTGCCCGTGCGACGCTTTCCTCTTCCGCCGATCGCCAGTAAGGCAGCCCGGCGATGATCCCGGTGACGGACTCAGCCGGATGGCGCGCCGTGGCTACCAGCAGATTCTCCATCGCAGTGAGCCGGCCGAACTGCCGCGGCAGCTGAAACGTCCGGACCAGGCCCGCCCTGGCCCGCCGGTGCGGCGAGTCGCGGGTGATATCCCGGCCGCTGAATACGACCCGGCCGGACTCGGGCTTGACGAACCCGCTGGCCACATTGACGAAGGTCGACTTCCCGGCGCCGTTCGGCCCGATCAGGCCGGTGACCGCGCCCGCGTCCACGGCGAAGCTCACCCTGTCGAGCGCGGCGACGCCGCCGTAGTGCACAGTCACGTCCGACGCGGACAGCAGCACAGTGCCGGCTTCCGGAGCGGGCTCCGGCCGCTGCCTGGACCTGGCGAGGATGGCGCCAGGGCCAGGTCCGCCTGCAGCGGCGGAGCCGCTCCCGGCCGGCGGCGGCGGCGGCCCGAGCGGTGCCATGCTGAACCGCGACCAGCGCTTCGCGGCCGGCCCGTACAGTGGCCTGCGGTCGGGCACGATACCTCTCGGCCGCCACCAGATGAAGACGATGGTCAGCAGCGCGGTGATCATCCAGCCGATCTCGCCCGCCAGCTCCGGCCGGGACGACAGGCCCGGTACGTACTGGGTCGCCTGCTCGAAGATGACCGGGACCAGCAGCACGCCAGCCACCACGCCGGGGTTGCTGGCCACGCCGCCGACGATGATCGCGGTCAGCAGTGACAGCGTCTCCGCGAACTGCCAGGCCGACGGCGACCAGGCGCCGATGAAGCCGGCCAGCAGCGCGCCGCTGAGCGCGGCGAACCCGCCGCCGACGACCTGCACCAGGATGCGGAGCCCGATCACGTTCTTGCCGATCGCCAGGGCGGCCTGGTCGTCGTCCCTGACGGCGCGGAGCGAGCGGCCGAGCGGGCCGTCGCTGAACCGCCGCAGGACCAGGTACCCGGCCAGGCACACCGCGAAGATGATGGCGACGTACAGCCATCCGTTCGGGGTGGTCGGGCCGGTGCCGCCGACCGGATTCGGCAGCAGCGCCAGGCCGGCGTTGCCGTTGAACAGCCCGGAGTTCGCCTCGACGATAGTGAGTGCGACGATCGACACGACCAGCAGCACGATCGCCTGGTAGTCGGGACGCAGTCGTTTCATTCCGATGGTGCCGACCAGGCCGCCAAAGGCGCAGCCGATGACGACGGTCACCAGGACGGCGACAACGGGCGGCAGGTGCAGCCCGACGATGTAGCTCTGGAAGCCGCCGTTGTTCGAGCTGGGCCCCAGTGTGAGGACCGCGTAGCAGTAGGCACCGAGAGCCAGGTTGGCGATGTACCCGAAGTTCAGCACGCCGGCAACGCCGTACTGCAGGTTCAGCCCCCACGCGGCCAGCACGTCCGTGCCGAAGTAGACCAGCAGGACCACCACATAGAACTCAATGCCGGTAACTGCCCGCTCCCTTCACGTGGCCACGTTCCGTCGCCGTGCCTGCCCGCCGAGAATGCCGGTCGGCCGGACGAGCAGGACGATGATGAGCAGCACGAACGCGATCACTTCGCTGTAGGCGGGGCTCCAGTAAGCGGCGGACACCTCGGTCGTTATCCCGACCAGGAACCCGCCGGCGATCGCGCCGTACGGCTCGCCGATACCGCCCACCACCGCAGCCGCGATGATCAGGATGAGGAACGTTGAGCCCAGGTTGAAGTCAAACGCCTGCGTCGTCATCGCCAGCGCGATGCCGGCGATGCCGCACAGCACGCCGGAGATCAGCCAGGCCACGCTGGTGATCCGCTCCGCCCTGATCCCGCAGCTGCGAGCCAGGGTCTTGTTCACCGCGGTGGCCCGCAGTGCCTTGCCGAGCTGGGTGAACCGCAGCAGCAGCTGGAACGCGAGCATCAGGGCCAGCGCCAGGATGATGATCGCCACCTGCGTGCTCGACAGGATGAAGTCCCACAGGTGCAGCGTGCGGCCGGAGGTTATCCCGTAGCTCTTCACGTCGGTGCCGGCCACCGCGACTATCGCGTAGTCGATGAAGATCAGGGCCGCCGCCGTGGCGATGGCAATCGGCCCGAGCCCCACCGACCGGAGAATGAGGCGGCGGACGAACAGCTGGTAGTACAGCACCGACAGGACGCCCGTTACGACCGCGATGATCGCCATGGTCAGCCACGGGCCGATGCCAAGCTGGATCAGGCCGTAACCGAGGAACGCGGCCAGCGTGATGAACGCGCCGTAACCGATATTAAGCGTGTTGCTGAGGCCGAACTGCAGCGTGAACCCGAGGCTGGCCAGCGCGATCACGGCGCCCGAGGCGATCCCGAATCCGACAGCTGCGACGAAGGTACTCACTCGGTGTTCCCGCGCCGCATGATCAAGGCGCCGCCGCGGCCACCAGGGCTGGCGGGAAGACGGTCAGCGTCTTCACGCCGCCACTGGCGGTGAAAGCGAACGAAGCGAACTCACCACTCGAGTTGTGGAACTTGTTGAACAGGATCGGGCCGGTCACGCCGACGTAGTAGATCTGGTGCCCGGCCTTGAGCTCCTGCACGCCCTGGGCGAAGGAATGCACCTCGACTGCGCCCGCCCGCTGCATTGTCACCTTTGTCATGTATGAGTTGTACACCGTGGGCGACGTGTTGTGCGCGGCCTCCATCGCCAGCGCCATCACCATGATCCCGTCATAGATCGTTCCGATGGCCTGGGTGGCGACGATCTGCACGGCCTCGTTCTTGCCTGCCTGGGTCGCCCGGACGGCGCTGTAGTACGTCGTGAACTCCGGCGTGCTCTGGTTCACGTAGGTTCCTACCAGCGACAGCTTGGTCGTCAGGTAGGAGATGCCAAGCAGCTTCTTCATCGAGGTGAACAGGCCTGGCGACAGGATGTCGGTCGGGATGATCAGCGGCGGCACCGAGCCGTTGTTCAGCCCGCTGTACTCCGACAGCAGCGTGTCCGTGGTCTGCTGGTCGGCCGAGATGATGAGGGCCTGCGGGTGCCCGTGGATGATCCGGCTGACGGTGCTCTGGTAGGACGACGCGTCGCCGGGGATCGTCAGGTCGGCGGTCGTGGTGACGCCCTTCTTCTGCAGGGCCGACACGACTCCTGGCTTGTTGCCGGTGTCGCCGACGTCGTTCTGGAAGATCACCGCAACGCTCTTGTATCCGCCGTTGACCGCGGCCAGCCCCATGCCCACGCCGGCCAGCAGGTCAGGCGGGGTCATCCGCCAGAAGTACGTGTCCGTGGTGTTGGAGTACAGGCTGAGCCCGTTCTGCGAGACCATCGTGATCTTGGCGGTATTCACGATCGGCACCTCGGTCGCCGCGGTGTTGCTGGTGATGCCGACCGCGCCGACGATTCCCGAGCTGGTCGCCAGTGCCTTGCTGACGTTCGCGACCGCGTCCGCCGGGTCGCCGAGGTCGTCAATCGGGTCACAGGCGAGCTTGTGGCCGAGTACCCCGCCGGCTGCGTTGATGACGTTGACGGCGCCCTGGCAGGGACCCTCGGTGAACTGGCCGAGCTGCGCCAGCGACCCGGTCAGCGGCGCGATGTCGGCGATGTTGAGGGTACTGTGCGACGAGCCCGCGGATGGCGACGAGCCCGACGAGCCGCAGGCGGCAACGACGAGTGCAGCCGCGCCGATCAGCGCGGCCGCGACTGGGCGCCGACCCGGGTGTCGCCGTGCGAGGGAACCTACGTCCATCCGGCATTGCCTCCTCAGATCGTGGCCAGCGAGTGCCCAGCCCGAGTACGGGCGACACTACCTACCCTAGACAGTAGTGTCAATATCCGTGTGATTCCCAGTACCTGACGGTATGACGGGGAGGGTGAGGTGGCTGGGGTGGTCGGGGTCGTGGTAGATGGTGTCGGTGGCGCGCAGGTGGCCGAGGTAGTACTGGCCCTGCTGGTCGAGGGCGGCGATGTCGAGGCGGAGCCGGTGGCCTTTCTGGAACACCCAGCTGGTCGGCCAGATCTCGATGGCGAAGGGGTAGATGGTGCCCGGCTCCAGCGGCTCGGGACTGGCATGGGAGTGGTAGGGGCTCAGCTCGGTGCTGCGGTCCGGATCCAGCGCCCGGTGCGAGGCCCGCAGCCAGCCCTCGGTGACCTGCCGGGCCGGCGCCGCGACGTCCAGCACCTTGATGGCCCGGGCGACCTCCTCGGTCAGCGGCGCCAGATCCATGATCTTGACGCAGAACTGGGTGTCGGCAGCCGACGAGGCAGCCCACAAGTTCAGCACGACCGGCCCGGTCACCTCGGTATCCTCGCCGAACGGCTCGCTGGTGAAGGTCAGTATCTTCCGGGTGGTGTGCAGCAGGCCCATCGCCGACCGCACCGAGGTGCCGGTGCCGGGGAACGTCCAGGCCCGGTCGGGGTAGGTGTAGCTGGTCGGCGCCGCGGCCGCGGCAGGCGGCTCCCAGGTCAGCTTCCCGTCGTTCAGCGACTCCGCCGCCCCGGACGGACCCGGCGCCAGGAACAGCCTGCGCGGCTGCGCCCGCTGCAGCGGCCAGTCCGGCTCATCCCGGTAACCCGCCCCGTTCCGGATGAAGATCCGCACCGGCGGCTCATCCATGATGCCGTTATCGATGCCCTTCAGCCAGTAGTCATACCAGCGGGCCAGCTGCTCCTCGATCTGCGGCTCCAGGAAGATCAGCTGCGGGTCACCCACATTGATCAGCAGCTTCTTCGGCCCCCGCGACTGCATGAACCCCTGGATGTTGCCCAGCAGGTGCGAGATCGTCCCGGCCCAGTTACCGATCGAGAACACCGGCACCTCGATGCTCGCCAGGTCCGCCTGCCGCGCCTGCCAGAACTCATCGAACGCCGGATGATGCGCATGATCGAGCAGGTAGTCATGCGACAGGTAATCAGCACGCCGCGGCCGCTCCGGGTAATCGAAGAACGCCCGGTTCCGCACGCTGTTGCTATACCAGTGATTCTGGAACCCGGTGAAATACACCCCGCCCTTGAACGCGAACTGGCGGTACAAGTCGGCGCAGGCATCGTAGGGCGCCACGCACGTGAGGTGCGGCGGATTCTGCGCCGCCGCCACCCACTGGACCATGCCGTAGTAGGACTCGCCGATCATGCCGACCTTCCCGGTCGACCACGGCTGCGCCGCGCACCACTCGATCATGTCGTACAGGTCGGTCGCCTCGGCGGCGGAGAACATCTGGTAGATGCCGTCCGACTGACCTGAGCCGCGGGCGTCGGCGTGCACGTACACGTAACCCCGGCTGACCCAGCCGGCGATATCCCCGGTCTCCCGGTACCGGTACACGCTCATCGTCGGCAGGTACACCGAGTCCTTCAGATACGGCGACACCCCGTACAGCACCGGATACCGGCCCGGCGCCGCCGGCCGGTACACATCACACGCGATCCGCACCCCATCGCGCATCACCACCATCACATCCCGGTCCACCACCGCATCCGCACCCAGCTCCCCATCCCCCAGCCGAACCGGTGGTACTGCCTGTGTCATGGCTGCCTCCATTCACTGCGGTATGACGGGGAGGGTGAGGTGGCTGGGGTGGTCGGGGTCGTGGTAGATGGTGTCGGTGGCGCGCAGGTGGCCGAGGTAGTACTGGCCCTGCTGGTCGAGGGCGGCGATGTCGAGGCGGAGCCGGTGGCCTGTCTGGAACACCCAGCTGGTCGGCCAGATCTCGATGGCGAAGGGGTAGATGGTGCCCGGCTGCAGCGGCTCGGGACTGGCATGGGAGTGGTAGGGGCTCAGCTCGGTGCTGCGGTCCGGATCCAGCGCCCGGTGCGAGGCCCGCAGCCAGCCCTCGGTGACCTGCCGGGCCGGCGCCGCGACGTCCAGCACCTTGATGGCCCGGGCGACCTCCTCGGTCAGCGGCGCCAGATCCATGATCTTGACGCAGAACTGGGTGTCGGCAGCCGACGAGGCAGCCCACAAGTTCAGCACGACCGGCCCGGTCACCTCGGTATCCTCGCCGAACGGCTCGCTGGTGAAGGTCAGTATCTTCCGGGTGGTGTGCAGCAGGCCCATCGCCGACCGCACCGAGGTGCCGGTGCCGGGGAACGTCCAGGCCCGGTCGGGGTAGGTGTAGCTGGTCGGCGCCGCGGCCGCGGCCGGCGGCTCCCAGGTCAGCTTCCCGTCGTTCAGCGACTCCGCCGCCCCGGACGGACCCGGCGCCAGGAACAGCCTGCGCGGCTGCGCCCGCTGCAGCGGCCAGTCCGGCTCATCCCGGTAACCCGCCCCGTTCCGGATGAAGATCCGCACCGGCGGCTCATCCATGATGCCGTTATCGATGCCCTTCAGCCAGTAGTCATACCAGCGGGCCAGCTGCTCCTCGATCTGCGGCTCCAGGAAGATCAGCTGCGGGTCACCCACATTGATCAGCAGCTTCTTCGGCCCCCGCGACTGCATGAACCCCTGGATGTTGCCCAGCAGGTGCGAGATCGTCCCGGCCCAGTTACCGATCGAGAACACCGGCACCTCGATGCTCGCCAGGTCCGCCTGCCGCGCCTGCCAGAACTCATCGAACGCCGGATGATGCGCATGATCGAGCAGGTAGTCATGCGACAGGTAATCAGCACGCCGCGGCCGCTCCGGGTAATCGAAGAACGCCCGGTTCCGCACGCTGTTGCTATACCAGTGATTCTGGAACCCGGTGAAATACACCCCGCCCTTGAATACCGAGTGCCGATAGAGATCCGTCTGCGCGTCGTACGGGGCGACACAGGCCAGGTGCGGCGGGTGCTGCGCGGCGGCGAACCACTGCACGATGCCGTAGTAGGACTCGCCGATCATGCCGACCTTCCCGGTCGACCACGGCTGCGCCGCGCACCACTCGATCATGTCGTACAGGTCGTGCATTTCCTCGGCCGAGAATCGGACGTACAGCCCCTCGGACTGACCTGAGCCGCGGGCGTCGGCGTGCACGTACACGTAACCCCGGCTGACCCAGCCGGCGATATCCCCGGTCTCCCGGTACCGGTACACGCTCATCGTCGGCAGGTACACCGAGTCCTTCAGATACGGCGACACCCCGTACAGCACCGGATACCGGCCCGGCGCCGCCGGCCGGTACACATCACACGCGATCCGCACCCCATCGCGCATCACCACCATCACATCCCGGTCCACCACCGCATCCGCACCCAGCTCCCCATCCCCCAGCCGAACCGACGAACCCGATGAGCCCAGCTCAGCCATGCCCGCGCCTCCGGTACCAGGTCGAGGATTACTCCCTACTGCAGTTAGGAGCCTATCCCGGCCCGTTCGGGCCGTGCAAGGCAGCCGCTGGGGTCCGGGTACCGCTGGACACCTCAGCCAGCACGGCGGCGAGCTCGGCCGGGTGAGCGCCACCCGTCGCCAGCTGCCGCAGCTCGTCCGCGTGCCGCTGACTCAGGCCCGCGCGGCCGAACAGGCGGGCCGCCTTCTCCTCCAGCGCCGCCCAGGAGTCATCACGCTCGCCCGGCACTCCGTCCACCCGCCACGTCCGCTCCCCGTCCGGGAGAATCATCCGCACGCTGGCTCCCCACCGGGCGGGGAACGCGGCCTGCACGTCGCCGTCAGCGACGATCGTGACGCAGTCCATGAGCTCCCGCGACCGGCCGTCGGCCGGCCGCGTCAGCCGCCGGACGTCGTCCAGCGAGGCCGGCGCGTCGAGCGCCAGCGCGATCGAGAACGGCAGGCTGGTGATGGCGTCCAGGCGGCTGGCAATCTGCCGCCGGTCCACCATGGCGACATGCTGGCCGGGCACGCCCACAGTGACAGCGCGGACTCGCGCGCTGAGCTCCGGCTCGGCTGCCGCGACGCCCCGCAGCAGCGCGGTGGCCGCCAGCGCCTGCCGCGCCGAGCAGAACGGCTTCACGCACGTGTCCAGCACCGCCGCGAGTCCGCGTCCGCTGGCAGGCAGCGCCGCGGCGAGCTGGCCAGAGCTCGCGGCCAGCGGCCAGTCCGCGAGCAGCCGGGCGGATCCGCGCACTCCCTCGGCGGCCGCGATCGCGCTGGTCACCCCGGCGAAGACGGCGAGACCGGCGGATAGCTCGCGGCCGGGTTCCGGCAGCACTCCGGTCAGCCGCGCGCCCGCCGCAAGCGCCGCGGCCGCGCGGGTTTCCGCCGCACCGAGGCCCAGCGCCGCAGCCGCCGTCAGCGCTGCGCCCACCGGCGCCACGGCCCGGGTCGGCCAGATCCCCTGCGCCAGCAGCGCCGGGCCGCCGAGTAGCTCGCCGAGGCTGACGACGGCCTCGTAGCCGGAAACGATCGCAGCCCGGACTCGCCCGGCAGGCGCGCCCAGGGTGGCGCACGCCAGTGCGGCCGGGACCACGACGGAACCCGGCGTGGTACACGAGCGCAGGTGGATGTCGTCTACCTCGGTAGCCCGGCTGCAGGTCGCGAGTGTCATGGCCAGCGCGGCCCCCTGACCCGGCTGGCCCGCCGCGCGGCCGATGATCCGGCGCACGGCCGGCCAGTGATCGATGGTCGCGCCGAGGCTCACCGCCATCGCCAGGTCGAAAGCACGCCGGTCGGCCGCCGCTAGCTCGGCGCTGGCGGGCACCACCGCGGCGAGCTGGTCGATGAGCGGCTCGAGCACTAAAAGCCCGGCGTGCCGACGAAGGCCGACTGATCCAGCGGGATGAACGCGGCGTCGATGTCCGGTGCCTGCTGAATCAGTCGCTGCTCGGCGGCGTACCTGATCACCGTGCCGAGGTTCCGCCGGTTGGCATCGCCCAGGCCGTACTGCCAGGGATCTGGCCCGAGCAGGGCCGTCTGCTCTTCCCAGGTGCTCTGAAAGAAGGCAAGCGGCAGCGTTCGCGGGTTCCGGATGCGCTCGTAGGCGAGCCGCTTGGACTCCTCGAACGCCTGCGCCAGGGCGGCGGGCGCCCACGGATGCTCGTCGGCGACGCGTCTCCTGATAACGACCGTGTGCATGATCGGGAAGAGCCCGGTCGTCCGGTAGTACTCGATTTCCGCGTGCTTGAAGTCCGGCAGCAGTCTGCCGATCCGCTCGTCCCCGCGCAGGAACGACCGCGGGAAGCTCGGCGCCACGACTGCCGCCAGCTCCCCGTGCAGCAGCAGCTGCTCGATCGGATCGGCGTCGCCGGCCAGCCAGTCAGCTGGCACCTTCTCGGGTACCTCGCCCATGATGCCGCGGCTGTCGATCCAGCGCACGGACGAGTAGTCGACGCCGTAGCAGTCCGACAGGATGCCCCGGACCCAGACCGCGGCCGCCGGGCGCTCGCCCATGATGCCGACTCGCTGGCCGCGAAGGTCGGCCAGCGTCCGGATCTCGCCCGCCGGATTGCAGAACAGGAACCCGTGCCGGAACCGGCGGTGCGGGAAGACGGGCAGCGCGGTGATCGAGGAATCAGTCTCCCGGTCCGCCAGGTAACCGACGATGTTGAACTCGGCGAGATCACATTCGTCGCGGCGGACCCATTTGAGGATGCGAGTCCGGTCACCGGTGAGAACCTGTAGTTCGATTCCGTCGGGCTCGACCCGGCCGTCCTTGAGCGCCCGGATGATCTCGTAGTCACCGCAGGCCAGCGTGAGCCTGATCTTATGCACCGGCTGCCTCCGCGGACCGGCGGCCGCCCGTCCTGAGCGACTCCGTTCCCGTCATGTCCACGGTCCAGGTCGCCGCGTCGACTGCCACGCCGTAGCGGTCTCGCGCGGCCTCGACAGACACCAGGCCCTCGCGAACGTCCGCCAGCACGGCCTCGGCCGGGCGCTGGAACGGATCGCCCCAGCCACCGCCGCCGGCCGTCATGATCACCGCGGTCGCCCCGGCGTGGACCCAGGTACTGCCCTGCACGACCGGGGTGAAGTCCTCGGTCGGCCCCAGCCGGAGCAGTTCGCCGCTGATCGCGCCTGGCTCGCCGCCCCACAGGCCCCACGGCGGGCATTTCTGCCGCATGCTCTGGCCGCCCAGCCGCCAGGTCCCGTCGACGAGATTGGTGACCTCGGTAACCAGCCCGAGGCCGCCGCGGAAGCGGCCCGGTCCGCCGGAGTCCTGGCGCAGTTCGCGTCGCTGGACCCGCACCGGCCACTTCAGCTCCATGGCCTCGACCGGGGCGTTGCGGACGTCACCCTGGCACACCGAGACGCACGCGGCTGGCCCGTCCTCGACCGGCCGGGCTCCCCAGCCGCCGCCTTCGATGCTCTGGGTGACGAAGCGGGCCCCGGTCTCCGGATTGGTGCCGACGAACACGATGACGCCGCCGAGCGTGCCGAAGTGCGCGGCCGGCGACCAGTCGCGCAGTGGCGTGGCCAGCGCCCGCAGCACGGTATCGACGACGGTCGGCAGCGCGACGCTCCAGGCCGCCATCGGCGCCGGGAAGGCGGCCATCATGAAGTTGCCTTCCGGTATCGTACCGTCAGTGCCCGGAACGAGCCCTCGTTCACTGGCTCGTCCGGTGTGGTGAGCGCCTTGTAGGCGATATAGGCGCCCGCCAGGGTGCGCGCGTTGACCGCTCCCTTGCGCTGCGGTGAGCAGCCGGACAGGTCGATGGTCATGTCGCTGCCGTCGACGACGACCCGAACCTTGATCTCGGATCGGCGTGTCGCGATCGACCGGGTCGCCGTCGAGGAACGACTCGGCGAAGTACTCGCCGTCCGGGATGCTCTCGACCACCCGGCGGCACCTCGCCTCACTATCGGTGAACAGCTCGGTGAGGGTGCTGCGCGAACGTCTGCGCGCCGTACTTGCGTATCAGCTCGGTCAGCCGCTCCTCGGCCAGCCGGCAGGCGGCGAACTGTGCCCGCATGTCCCCGAGCGAGGACTCGGGGAAGCTGATGTTGTCCTGATCATGCGCGAGCATCTTCTTGTCGAGCTCGCCCGCCTCGTAGAGCTTGATCTGATCCAGCTGCAGGCCCTTCACCCACGGGTCGAGGGCCCCGGCGCCGCCGGCCGCCGAAGCCGGTGCTGAGCCCGCCGACGTCGATCCAGTGGGCCCGCACCACCGCGAAGCAGATCAGCTCACCGTCCACGAATACCGGCGTGTAGGTCACCATGTTGTTCAGGTGCTGGCCTGCCACCCGCTGGTGGTTTGTGATAAGTCCGTCGCCAGGCTGGAATCCGTCCGTTCCGTAGCGCTGCACGCCGTCCTTGATCACGACCCCGAGATCGGCCACGAAGTGCGAGACGCCGCCAAGGTTCTGCGACAGCAGGGCGCCATCGGGCGCGACCAGCGCACAGCAGTAGTCGCGGACCTCGTAGATCATCATGTTGTAGGAGCTGCGCTGCAGAACGATAGGACATCTCGTCGGCGATGGCGGGCAGCATCTTGCGGATGACGCTCGCGGGTGATCGGGTCGGATGTGGCTGTACTCATCGCGGTCTCTCCGTCAGTCCTGGCCGGCCGTCTGCTGGTGCGCGGCAATGTCGATGAACAGCTCGCCTGTCGGCAGCCGGCGCAGCCGGTCGCCCGGCCAGATGAATGTCGTGGAGGCGTATTCCTCGATGACCGCCGGCCCGGCAATCTCGTCGGCGGCGCGCAGCTCCGCTCGCGTCGTAGACGGGCACCTCGACCGGGTCGGCGCCCCTGGCGAGCAGGACCGGCCGGGTCTCGCGGCGCGGCCCGCCGCTGCCGTCCGGGACGGTCAGCGGCGGCTTCGGTCGTCCCGCCTGGACCACGACCCGGACATTGACCAGTTCCACCGCCTCGGTGGGCGCGGAGTGCCCGTATCGCTGCTGGTGCAGCTCGGCAAACCGGTGCCGCAGCGCCGTAGCGTCCGCCGCCGCGAGCAACTGCGTCGTGACCGGCGTGGTGACCGCGAACTCCTGCCCCAGGTACCGAAGGTCGAGCCCGACCTCGACACCGATGGCGCTGTCGGGCACGCCCTCGGCTGCCAGCGTCGCTCGGCCCGCCTTTTCCAGCTCGCTGACGATCGCTAGCAGCGAGCCGAAGTCCACCCGTTCCAGTGCCTCGTAGACGGTGCGCGCCAGGTCGTGCCGGTAGCTCGAGCTCACCATCCCCAGCGCGGAGAAGTGCCCTGGCAGACCGGCACTACGACGGACGGGATGTGCAGCTCGCGGGCGATGCCGCAGGCGTGCAACGGCCCGGCGCCGCCAAACGCGACCAGGGTGAACTCGCGCGGGTCGTGGCCGCGCTCGACGGAGACTCCCCGCACCGCCAGCGCCATCGATGCCATCGCCAGGTCGACGATGCCGTGAGCCGCGTCCGCCAGGCTCAGTCCGAGCGGCTTGGCCACGTCACGCTCGATGGCGTGCGCGGCAGCATCGCCATCGAGCGGCATCTCACCGCCGAGGAAGCGGTCCGGGCTCAGCCGCCCGAGTACCAGGTTGGCATCGGTGACCGTGGGCTTGCTGCCGCCCCAGCCGTAACAAACCGGGCCCGGATGGCCGCCGGCGCTGGACGGGCCGACCCGGAGCGCGCCGACGTCGTCGAGCTCGGCGATGCTGCCACCGCCGGTGCCGACCTCGATCACGTCGACGACAGGCAGCATCAGCGGCTGGCCGGTGGCGTAACCGCCGATGTAGTACCCCTGCGTGACAGTCGGCTGGTAGTCAGCAACCAGGCTTGCCTTCGCCGTGGTCCCGCCCATGTCGAAAGCGATCACGTTGGGCAGGCCCAGATCCCGGCCCAGGTTCGCGGCCGCGACGATGCCGCCCACCGGTCCGGACTCCATCATCGCCACCGGCACCGCGCGCGCGACCTCGGGTGACATGACCCCGCCATTGGACTGCATGAGGAACAGCTGCCCGGCGAACTGGCGGTCTGCCAGTGCGTCCTGCAGATCCGCCAGGTAGCTGACAACCCGCGGGCCCACGTAGGCGTTCAGCACGGTGCTCGAGATGCGCTCGTACTCGCGGTACTCGCGCACGATGTCGTGTGACTTGGTGACATAGACGCCGGGCAGTGCCTGCTCCAGTGCTGCGGCGACGGTTGCCTCGTGTGCGACGTTCGCATAGGAGTGCAGCAGGCAGATCGCCACCGCGCGTACACCGCTGTGACGGACCTGGCCGACGATCTCCTCGATCGCCTCGGCTGTGCACTCCCGCAGCACCCGGCCGTCAGCCGCCAGCCGTTCGGGGAGCTCGAACGTTCGCTGCCTGGCGACCAGCGGCTGCGGGCGACGGAAGTAGACGTCGTAGGCCTCCGGCCGGTTCTGCCGGCCGATCGCGTACACGTCCCGCATTCCCTCGGTCACCACCAGCGCTGTCTGCGCGCCGCTTCGCTCCAGCACGGTGTTGATGGCGATCGTGGAGCCATGCACGAAGTCGCCGACATCGCTGATCGCCAGGTCGGCCTTGGCGAAGCACTGCAGGATGCCGTCGATCAGCCGGGCTGGCGTGGTGGCTGACTTGCCCTGGGTCAGCTGGCGCGAATCGCTGTCATAGGCAACCAGATCGGTGAAAGTGCCGCCGATGTCCAGCGCGACAGTCAGCATTACTCGCCTCCGGTTACGAACGCGGCGGGCAGCGTGGCCCCGGCGGCCAGGAACAGACCGCCGAGCTGCTCCTCCTTCTCGCGCAGCGCCAGCACGTCTGCGTCGAGCCGCATCTGGCCCTGCACCATCACGTAGCCCCAGGTGGCTACCTCGAGCGCCATCTCGATCCGCTGCTCGATCATGAGCACCGCGTCGGCCGGCGGCGCCAGCGGCTGACCACCTCGCGCAGCACGGTGGCCGCGACCTTCGGCGCGAGGTTGGAGGTCGGCTCGTCGAGGATGAGCACGCTGGGACCGGTCATCAGCGCGCGGCCGATACCGAGCATCTTGCGCTCGCCGCCACTGAGCGTCGCGGCCCGGCTGCGCCGCAGTCTCTTCAGCGCCGGGAAGATCTCGAATACTTCCGCGGCCCGGGAATGTATCGCCTTGCCGTCGAGCAGGTAACCGCCCATCTGGAGGTTCTCCCAGACGCTGAGCGTCGGGAACACGTCCCTGATCTGCGGCACGTAACCGACTCCCTGCCGCATCCGCAGCTGCGGTGCCACCCGGCCGAGTGGTGCTCCGTTCAGCGTCAGCTCCCCGCCCAGCAGCGGAAGCTGGCCGACTATGCCCTTGACCAGGGTGCTCTTCCGGCCCCGTTCGGTCCGAGCAGGGCAACCGTCTCCCCCGGTCCGACCTGAATGCTGACGTTGTCCACGATCCGCAGCGGCCCGTACCCGAAGCTCACCCCGCGAGCGACCAGGCATGGATCGGGGCGGCCAGCCCGCTCGTCATCGCCGGCACTGATCGTCATCGTCGGTCTCCTTAGGCTGGATGATGGCCAGGCTCGTTGCCAGCCCGATGACCCCGCCGCGCCGGATCGTGACGCGAACGTTCACCGCGTCGCCAGGCTGGGCAGCCGAGCTGTCGTCGCGGGTGAGCAGTGGAGCCTCGGCGGGCCGCAGGCCAACCCCGGCGATCTCGACGGTGATGCCGGCGTCCGGCCCGGCCGCCGCCTGCTCGGCCCGCACCTCGGCCCGCACCTCGGCGCCAGTCGCGCCAGCTCGCAGCGCCGGCCTGAGGCGATCAAGGACAGGCTGGGCATCCGGCACCGGCCGCACCGCCGCCATATCCGGGCGGGTCACGGTGAAGCCCGTCTCGCCCCAGTAGCCCAGGTACTCCACGGCCAGGTAGACGGTCACCCAGCCGTCCGGCCAGGTGCTCTGGCGCGGCCCGGCAGACGGCCATGGAGCCAGCTCGCCATACCGCGCCGAGGCGAGGATGCGCACGTCATGGCAGCCCTGCATGCGTGCGCTCCGCTCACCGGCGACCAGGCTGTCGTGCAGCGAGCGCCCGTCGTGCAGCGCCGAGGTGACGACGGACCCCGCCTGGTCGGCGATTGACGTGCAGCGCCGCAGGACGACGAGCTCGCGCGGGCTCTTGCGGCGGCGGATCGAGGCAACCTCGCCGTCCAGGTGCCTGACGTCGAAGCCGTCCAGCGACCGGAGCAGCTGGTCCGATGCCTTCTCGGTCAGGCTCTCGGCGACGCCCGCCAGTCCGATGGGCCCGCCGTCCACGCCGTGCTCGGCCAGCACCGTCCGCACGCCGTCACCGAGCGCTGGAAACCAGCGCACGTCGCTGACGCACGAGACGCTCTTGATGAACGGGTGGTCGCGCCCGCCGCCGAGTCCGGCCAGCATCGTGGCCGGCACGGACGGCACGGCGATGACCGAGGCGAGTCCGCCGCGGTAGTTCGTCAGGTAGCTGACGAGCCCTGGCGTCGGCGCGTCGTCAAAGCCGATCAGCGCCCGCAGCCCGGCCGCGGCGGTGAGCTGGTCGACGGCCAGCCGGCGCTCGTCAAACTCGTCGGCAGGCAGGATCCGGCGATCCCAGGTCATCCGTCCGTGCTCGATCGCGGGCCGCATCGTCAGCATCGCATCAGCCCGCCACCTGGCCCAGCTGGCCGAACGCGGAACTCAGTGGCCTTGCCCCGGCCGCCTCGATGACGACCGGCTCCCCGCACAGCAGGTAGCCGGACGTCGGCAGGTACTGATTGGGATGCAGCACCAGGTAGTCGCCTTCGCAGAACTCCTCGCTACTCGCCCTGGTGACGTCGCCAGGCAGCGACGAGCCGAGCGCGAGGGCGTGACCGCGCGCCCGCATGTACGGCGGACGGCAGTAATCGGCGAAGCCGGCCTGGCCGAGCACCTCGTCCATGGCGGTGGCCGCGGCCGCGACAGGCTCGCCGGGCCGGGCCGCGGCCATCCCGGCGCGCAGGGCCGCCATCAGCAGGTCGTAGTCGTCGCAGACCTGCTGGGTGGCGGTGCCGATGGTCACGCTGCGGCAGATCTGGGTGAAGACGCCGGAGCAGGCTGGCGAGATCTCGGCCAGCAGCACGTCGCCGCCGGCGATCATCCGGTCCGTAGGCGGATGCACCGAGCGGTTCCGCCGGGAGGCAGATACCAGCACGAAGTTGTCCTCCGAGCCGAGCTCCCGGAGCAGTGCGTCAAGGCTCGCCACCACCTCGAACTCGTCGAGCCCCGGCCGCAGTTCCGCCAGCAGCCGCTCGTACGCCAGCTCGGCAATCCGCACCGCCTCGCCGGCCAGCGCCAGTTCTGCCGCGTCCCGGTTCCTGGCTACCTCCAGCAGCAGCCGGTCACCTGGCGTGCAGGCCGATCCGAGAGCGTGCCGCAGCTCGCGATGCTGGTGCGCCGCCAGCCGCTCGCTGCCGCACACCAGCAGCCGCTCAGCCGGGATCCCGAGGCCCGACAACCACTCCCCGGCGGCCCCGAAGACGCTGCCGCCGGCCCTGGCGGCAGCCACCATGACCCCGGCATCGGCCTGATACTCGGCCCGCGGCGCGTCCCAGTCCGGGCTGACCCACAATCGCGCCGAACCGTCGGGCGCGATCCCGACGGCACACTCGCCCATCGGCTTGAAGCCTGTCGCCCACCACACGCCGTCCATGGCGAGCAGCGAATGCCGCGCGGCTGAGCACACCAGCACCGCCTCGCAGGCAGTGCTGGTGTGCTCGCGTGCCGCGGCGAGCAGCCGGCTACGTCGCGGCGACAGGCTCGTCATCTCAGCCGGCAGCCTCGAGCTGGGCTGCCGGGACGACGTACTGGACGGTTTCCTTGCTGATGCTGCCGGACGGGAACCGCACGGCGACCTGGTTGCCGTAGTAGTTGTGGAAGTGATTGAACGCGATCGGTCCCTCGGCTCCGATGTACTCGATCTTCTTGCCGGCCGCGAGTGCCTGCTTGCCCTGCGCGAACGAGTACACCTTCACCTTGCCTGCGCCCGGCTCGGAGACTGACGGGATGTACGAGTTGTAGACCGAGGGCAGCACGCTGTGCGCGGCGAGCATGGCGAGCGCCTGAATAGTCACGCCGTCGTAGGCAGCTTCCGCATACGGCTCGTTCTCCCACTGCGTCCACGGCTTGACGATCTGCGACTGCACGTGCTGCAGCGCGTTGTTCATGGTCGTGTTCGCCGCACTCGGCGCCAGCGACTGGATCGTCACCGCGGAGAACTGCCTGACAAAGGTGCTCTTGCCGATTGCGTTGCTGACCGCGCTGATCCACTGCGACTGAACGGTGCCCGAGTCACCGATGATCGGCGGCACCGGACCGAGCTGCTGCAGTTCGCCGAAGAAGGTGCCGCCGGTCGTGGCGTCCTCTTCGGTCATGATCACCTGCGGGTGTGCCGCGAGCAGCTTCGCCGCGTCTGACTGGTACGACGGCTGATCGGGCGTCAGGCCGAGGTTGTCGACGACCGTGAGGCCGAGCTTCTTCGCGCCGTACAGGATGCCGGGCAGGTCGGTCTGCGCGGTCGCATCGGTGCCGAAGACCAAGCCGATGCGCGTATAACCCTCCTTCTTCGCCCACAGGGCGATGGCCAGGCCGTTCGCGGCATCGGGCGGCGTCGATCGCCAGAAGTACTGGTAGGTACTGCGGTCGAATGCCGACGAGCCAGCCTGCGAGGTGATCGTGATCTTGTGGGTGTTGAATTGCGGCACGAGCTGGTTGACGGTGGCTCCGTCGGTCCCCGTCACGCCGACGAGATTTCCCTGCGAGCCGATGAAGCGCTCCACCAGCGGCAGGGCATCTGCCGGGTCGCCTCTGGTGTCGACCGTGACGACCTTGAACTGGTGCCCGAGGACGCCGCCCGCCTGGTTGATCGCGTAGACGGCGGGATACACCCCGGCCGAGTTGACGCCACCGATAAATGACTCTGCTCCGGTGAAGGCGGACACCACCGCCTCGACCACCGTGGATCCCTTGCTGACTCCCCCGCTGTTCCCTGACCCGCCCGAGCTGGAGGAGCCACAGCCGGCGGCCGCGAGCGCAGCCACCCCGACCAGCGCTACCAGCCGCAATGATCTGACTTGGCGCATCATCGCCACCATCCCTGCTTGATCTATGGCCCGCGTTGGGCCGATGGCCGAGTGAAGATCACGGCCTGGTGGCCGACTCTGCCAAGACGCCGACCGTAGTAACTTCTCGCGTAGTAAACCTAACTACTAGCGTAGTGAAGTTACCACCGTGCGCAATAGGGCTGCAAGAGGTAATGGCAGCGTGCGCGCTACTTTGCTACAGGTCCAATCGACATCCGTGATACGAACCATGCGTCCCAGTTGATTGACCACCCGCAGTGATCATCATTAGCCTCCTGACACCGGGAGGTAATAGTGAGCGCGAGCGAGTTCCCGATGGACCGGCTGTGGGTCGCGATGGTGACGCCGCAGGACGCGGCGGGCCGGATCGACGAGGCCGAACTCCGCCAGCTGGTCGACTATTTCCTGCAGCCCGAGTACGTGGCTGCGGGTATCGCCATCATCGCCAATCCCGAGGCCGGCGAGGTTTTCTACCTGACCCCCGAGGAGCAGGACCTGGTGCTCGCCACGACCGTGCAGGCCGTCGCGGGCCGCACGCCGGTGCTGGCCGGAGTCTGCGCGCTCACCACGGCCGGTGCTGTGGATGCAGCGCGGCGGGCGGCATCGGCGGGCGCCGACGGGCTGTTCGTGCTGCCGCCGATCGGCACCCAGGACATCACCACCTGCTGGGACGCCGTCAGCTATCCGGAGATCTGGGTGGACATGGTCCGCGCCATCGCCGACGCCACGCCGGACCTGCCGATGGTGCTGCACCCGGTGGCGTCCCTGAGCATGCTCTACGGTGTCGGCCTGCCGGTGGAAGCGACCATCGCCATGCTGGACGAGATCCCGCAGATCGCCGGCTGGAAGATGACCTACGCCTACCAGGGCTATCGGCTGATCGCCAGAACGCTGCGCAACTACCCGCGGCATGTGGGCGTGCTCGGCGCCATGGGCGTGCACTTCCACGAGTACCTCGCGAACGGTTACTTCGACGGCACGGCCAGCGGCTCCTTCAACTACGCGCTGGAGCGTCATGTCGAGCACATCGCTGCCTGGCGCGCGGGCGACATCGCGCTGGCTCAGCAGATCTGGGCCGACGGCCTGGCGGAACTCGGCGAGTACATCTACAGCGAGTTCACCCGGCTGCACATCCGCTACAAGACGGCTGCCTGGCTGCGCGGGCTCATCTCTCTTCCGTTCATGCGCGCGCCGCTGCCGCAGCCGAGGGCGGCAGAGGTAGCCCGCCTGCAGCAGTTGCTCGCCGGCGCTGGCGATGAGCTGCGACCCGACGCCGAGATCAAGCCGATCGTGGCCGGCCTGCGGCCGTAACCGCGGGCTGATCGCAGTGGCGGGTGCTCATCCGCAGCGGACGCGGTAAGGCAGTGAGCCGTCACACCGCGCGTTGCTGCGGACTGGGCTTGGTGAGGTCAGCCAGCTCGGCGGCCACCTCGACGGCATCTGCCGCGCCGATGCGCTGCAGGATTGCCCGTGCCCGGCCCAGGTAAGCGGATGCGGCGGCGACGTCGCCCGCCGCGCGGGCGCAGCGGCCGAGGCCTGCCAGCGCGCGGCCTTCCTGCAGTGGCATGGTTATCCGCCGGGACAGATCCAGGGCTTGCTGAAAGCTCGCGGCCGCCCGGTCCGGGTCACCGCGAACCAGCGCGGAGCGCTCCTGCCTCGTTCAGCGCCTCCGTCTGCTCGGACCGGTAGCCGAGGTCACGGCAGATGTCCAGCGCCTTGCCAAGATCGTCAGCGGCGCCGCTGGTAATCGCCTGTCAGCCGGCCCAGCCGGCCGCGCCGGATGAGGACGATGCCCTGCCCGAGCCCGGCTGCCGATGGTGGCGTAGATGGCCAGGGCGCGAGGCCAGATTGGCTGCCGCAGCCGGGTAGTCGCCGGTCTCGCAGCTGCACCTCACCCAGCCGGTGCAGCGCGTGAGCCTGGCCGAGTCGCTGGCCAACATCCCGGAAGATGCCCTGCGCCTGCGTCAGGATCTCGACCGCACCGGTGAGGTCACCGGTCTGCAGCCGCACGCCACCAAGAACAAACAGGGCGTTGGCCTGGCCGAGCCGGTTGCCGAAGTCGCGGTAGATGGCCAGTGCGCTGTCCAGGTTCGCCGTGGCGGCCGGGTAATCCCCGGTATCCAGCCGAAGGTTACCCAGCGCGAGGTGCGCGCCGGCCTGACCGTGCTGGTCGCCCTCGGCCGTGAAGATGGCCAGCGCTTCGGCCAGCGCCTCGGCCGCACCGGAGAAGTCGCCGCCGCCAATCCGGGCAGCATGGATGCGCAGCAGGGCGTTGGCCTCGCCGAGCCGGTCACCGAGGTCAGTGAAGATCGTCAGCGCCCGGCCAAGATCGTCAGCGGCGCCCTGGTAGTCGTCGGTCAGCAGCCGCGCCTGCGCCAGCTGGAGGAGGACGGTGGCCTGTCCGGGCCGGTCGCCGAGGTCGGTACAGGTGATCAGCGCGTCAGCCAGTATCTCGGTCGCGGCCGCGTAGTCCGAAGTCTGCAGCCGCAGCAGCCCGAGCGACTCCTGCGCGGCCGCCTGCCGGCCCGGTCACCCAGGTCACCGGACACCGCGATCGCCTCGGCCAGCAGCTGCGCAGCAGCCGGGTAATCGCCGGTGAGCTGCCGCATCCGGCCCAGGTCCAGCAGCGCATGTGCCTGACCGGGCCGGTCACCGAGGTCACGAGCGGCCTGCAGGGCAGCAGCATGGCGGGTCAGCGCCTCGTCGCAGGGTCCGTCCCGGCGCAGCAGTTCCGCGATCCCTGCGGTCAGCGCGACGACCCGGCCACGCTTGCCTGGCCACGGTGACGTGGTCGAGGCAGGCCAGCAGCGCCGGCCGTTCCGCTCGTATCCAGGTCAGCGCCTGGCCGGCGTCGGCAAATGGCGGCCCGGCGCGCGGCGGCATCACCGCATCCCGGCCGGCGCGCACGGCCGGCCCATCGGGCTAGCAGTGCATTCGCCCGCGCGGTCGTCTGCTGGTAGTAGTCCAGCAGCCGTGCTCATTGCCGCCTCGCGCGCGCCGGCCGTCATCGTCGCGGCGGCCCGGTCTGCTGCGTACCGGCGGATCAGGTCATGCATGCCGTAGCGGCGGTGGCCGGTCTCGGTGAGCAGGCCCTCGCCATGGAGCTCGTCCAGCAGCCGCGCCGCGCTTCCGCCGGGACTCCCGGCCAGCGGCGGCGACCGAGTACGGGTCCAGGCTGGTGCCAGGGTGCAAGCCCAGGCAGTCGAAGAACTCGCGGCAGGCCGGCTCCAGGTGCTGGCAGGACACCTCGAATGCGGCGGCGATGCTGGCATGCTCGGCGGTCGAGCGTCAGCAGCGTGGCCCGGGTCTCGGCGGCGAGGTCCGCCAGCGTCCACGCCGGATGCCGGGCATACACCCGGGCCAGCAGGCAGATCGCCAGCGGCAGGTAACCCGGCCATCGCGGCAAGCTCAGCGACGGCGCGCCGGATCGGCGACGGCGCGGGGCGCCAGCCGGGCAAACATCTCCTGAGCCTGGTCGGGCGGCAGCGTCTGCACTAGCACGGGCACGACCACGCCTGGCAGGTCAGCCAGGTGGCGGCGGCTGGTGACCAGCACCAGGCAGCCAGCAGATGCCGGGCAGCAGCGGGGAAACCTGGGCGCTGCTCGCGGCATTATCCAGCACCAGCAGCGCCCGCTGCCCGGCCATCGTGTCCCGCCATAGCGCTGCCCGGCCCTCGACGCTGGCCGGGAAGGTACTGCGGATCGACTCCGGCGGCCCCCAGCAGGTCGGCAAGCACACGGCAGGATCGACCGGATTGCGGCCCGGCGTGTGGCCGTGCAGGTCGACGAACAGCTGCCGGTCCGGGAACTGCGCCGTCGAGCAGATGCGCCGCATGAACGGCCAGCGCGGTCTTGCCCACGCCGGGCATCCCGTCGATCGCGCGGATCGCCACCACACCGCCGGACAGCGGCCGCATCGGGCAGCCGACGTCCGCAGTGCGGCGGTCCGGCTCAGCTCCGCGCCTCGGCCGGTAAACGCCGCCGTGTCCGGCGGAAGCGAGCACCTGAGCGCTGGCGGACCCGGCCGCATCGCCGCCGCCTCGGCACTGGCAGGCCCGGTGCTGGCAGGCCCGGTGCTCACGGCTCCGCCGCTCTCGGCCCCGCCGGGGGCTGCTGACTCTGGTGCCGCGCTGGGGCCGGCCATCAGCCGGGATGCGCGGATCAGCTGCTCGCGGGCAGCCTCGGCCAGCTCCAGGGCTTCCGCCAGCCGCCACAATGATCGCCGGTGCGGCCTGGCGGTCCGGCCGCGCTCCATGTTGGCGATCGCCCGGACGCTCAGCCCGGACCGCTCGGCGAGCTCCTCCTGGCTAAGGCCGGCCATCAGGCGGTACCGCCGCAGCTGCGCTCCGAATCCGGCGTCCGGTGGAGCCTGGTCTGAGCGCATGCGCCCTCCCGGCATCGATGCTGGCGAAGGCGGCCGGCGAGATTGACCGATGAAGACCCGGATTCTACCGGAAATTCTGCCGGTCTGAATTCATGGTTGACCGCTCACTGCACCGGCAGGCTGGTCGCACGATGACGAGGTCGTCCGCGCGGGCCAGGCGTTCCGGGGCATGCCTGGCCCGGCCGGGCGGCCGGCGAGACGCCGAAGCTCCCGCCCGGCAGGTGCAGCCGGACGGGAGCTTCGGACGCGGTAAGGCCTGCGGGTGCGAGGTCTAGAAACCCCACCACTGGGCGTAATTCACTGGGATCGTGCTGCAGGCGCCGACGACCGCCCCGTCCGGGTGGTTGTTGGGCGCGTACATGTCCAGGCACGGTCCGGCCGGATACAAGCTGGGATTCTCGACCGCGTACAGGTTCTGGATGATTCCGTGACCCGACGAGCCGTTGTTGAGGTTGCCTTCAGGTACCGCCAGTGCTGGGCAATGACCGACGTACTGCAGGTAGCCATCACCACCACGTCGTTGGTGTGCAGCTCCAGGCATCGGCTCGTCCCGACCTGGTTGTACTCGACGTACTCGATCCCGCCGTGGCTCACGCCGTTCTCGGAGTGGAAATTCGACGCGCTGCCTTCGCCCGCGTAGGTCAGGCCCTGATTGACGCCGTGACCGACGATGCAGAGGTTGTCGGCGCTATTGCACCACTCCCACTGACTGGGGATGGCCGAGGCCAGGCCGGTGCCGGCCAGCGTGATAGCAGCGAACGTGCCTGCCGCCGCGGCAACTGCGGTGAGACGGTACCTGAACTTCATCTGCACTCCTATTCAGGCTGACGATCGGACGGCCCAGTCAATCAGCATTAATCAGCGGAGTACATGAAGTTTTACCGGCAGAATTGCGTCAACATTGGTAATGCAGAATGGCCTGATTAAGCCAGTAACGGTCAGGCCAGGTAAGCGTGCCGTACCTGCTCGGACTTGATGATCTCTGCGTAACTGCCGGTCGCGATCACCACTCCGGACGCCATCACGATCACCCGGTCGCAGAGCGCGGCGATCACCTCAAGGGCATGCTCGACAATGAGAATTCCGGTGCCCGCTCCGGCCACTCGCCGCAGTTCCGTGAGCAGACCAGGGACCAGCGCGGGCGAGACGCCGACGCTCGGCTCGTCCAGAAGCAGCAGATCCGGCTGCCGGATGAGCGCCATTGCCAGGTCCACGAACCGCCGCTGACCGCCGCTCAGCTCGCGGCCGAAGCTGTCCGCAATACCCTGCTGGCCGAACTGATCGAGCATCTGCCAGGCCCGCGCTGCCGCCTGACGCTCGGCTCGCGGCTCGCGCCGGCGCAGCACCATCCGGCTGAACGACGCGCCCGGACCACCGCGCGCCGCGGTTACCAGTCCCTCGAAGACCGTGAGCCCCTCGAATACCCGCGCCGTCTGCGACGTCCTGGCCATGCCCAGCCGGGCCCTGTGAAAGGGCGCTAGCCTCGTCACGTCCTTCGCGCCGAGGTGCACTGACCCATGCGAGGCTCGCACGTCCCCGGACACGGCATTCAGCAGCGACGACTTGCCAGCGCCGTTCGGCCCGATCAGGCCCACCACCTCCCCTGGCTGCACCGTGAGGCTGACGCCGTTCACCGCGAAGACGCCGCCGTACTGAACCCGGACGTCGGCAACTTTCAGGTCGACAGGCATGGGCCTTCTCCTCTTCGCCCGGCCCGGCACGGCCGCTCTGCCCGACCAGCCGCGGCACGGCCAGCCACTGCGCGCGTCACCCGGTGCTCCCGCCCGCGACCGGCTGCGGCTGCCGCCGCAGGCGCCGTTGTCGCTTCGGCGTCACGTCGCGTGGTGCCTTGAAGCGGCCCTCTGGCAGGATCCCGGCCGGCCGCAGGTAAAAGGTCGTCAGCCACAGCAGCGCGATGACCAGCCACTCCAGGTTCGCCGCCAGGCCGGGGTAGCCGAACGACGGCAGGAACGACGGCATCGTGCCGAACACGACCGGCACCAGGAAGGCGCCGATGATGGCTCCCCGGTTGTTACCGCGGCCGCCAACATACAGCGCCACGAACACCACGAAAGTCTCGACGAAGCTCCAGGCATCCGGTGACCAGGTGCCGAGGAACTCGACCAGCAGGGCGCCGCTGAAGCCGGCGATGGCGCCGCCGATCGTGAAGACCACGATCCGGGTTACCTGCACGTTGATGCCCAGGTGCGCGGCCAGCACGTCATCTTCCCGGATCGCTCGCAGCGCGCGGCCCCAGGACGAGTTGCAGGCCCACTCCAGGCCGAAGTACACCAGCACGCAGAGCACGGCTACCCAGCCGAAGTAGACCCACTGGTAGCCATCCTGCGACAGGTTGAGTGCGCTCATGAACGGCTGCGGCACATTCGACAGGCCGTTGGCGCCGTTGAAGATCGATACGTTCGTGACGATGACCTGCGACGCGATGATGGCGACCACGAGCAGTGTGATGGCCTGAAAGTCGGGGCGTATCTTCCTGGTCAGGATAAGGACGCCGAGTATCGCCGCGAGCGCGGCACCGGCCAGCGTGCCCATGATCAGCGGCAGCGGAAACGGCAGGCTCGCGCCGAAGATATAAGTCTGGTAGGACAGGCTGTTCTTCGGTCCTAGTGAGGTCACTGCCGCGATATACGCGCCTATCGACTGGAAGACTATCCAGCCGAAATTGATGATCCCGGTATAGCCATACTGCAGGTTCAGCGACCAGGTCGACAGGGTGTAAATACCCAGATACACAAGTGAGATGGAGATGAAGGCGTTCACAGTCTCTCTCCTACGATGCTGGTTTACCCGGCCGGCCGTTGACGTCTAGACGGTGATCTGGACCCGCTCTGCTACCAGCCCTCCCTGGATCAGGCGCGGCCGCGCCAGCAGCGCGATGGCCAGCGCGCCGTAGGCGACCGCGGTGTCGTAGCCGGATCCGCCAGCCACGCTGACCACCTGGGTGATGATGCCGAGCACGAGGGACGCGATCACGGCCCCCCGTACCGAGCCCGCGGTCCCCATCAGCGCCGCGACGATCACCAGCGCCAGCAGGCTGTCGCCGGTGAACGCGTTGACCGTCAGGATGTTGATGACGAATACCCCGCCGGCCAGCCCGCACAGGAAACCGCTGAAGATCCAGGCAACAGCCACTACCCGGCTGGTCGAGATTCCGCACGAGCGGGCCAGGTCCGGATCTACCGCCGTCGCCCGCAGCGCCTTGCCGAGCTTGGTCACGTGCAGGAAGAGATCAAAGATGACGTAAACGGCAAGCGCGATCAGCACCAGCGTGAGCTGGATCGAGGTGTACCGGACCGGCCCTATGGCATGGGACTTCTGCAGCGCCAGAATCAGGCTGTAGGTGTTATTTCTGGTCAGCGACGCGATGCCGTACTCGACTATCAGCGCCACCCCGAACGTGATCATCGCCATCTCGAAGAGCTGCGCGCCTTTTCGGACGTAGACGGCCAGGATGGATTTGGCCACCAGCAGCGTCAGCACGCTGCTGGTCAGGCCGCCGAGCACCAGCCCCAGCCAGATGTTGATGCCGGCCGAGTGGGCAATGTAGGCGACGAGGCCGCCGAGCGTCATGATCGCGCCGTAGCCCACGTTCAGCACGTTGGTGAGACCGAACTGCAGAGTGAACCCCATGGCACCGATCGAGATGCTCGCGGCCGCGATAATGCCGAAGCCGATCGCCTCGATATATACATCCATGTGTGAGCTCAGCTCTTCTCAGTGCAGGTCAGCAGCATCACTACTCGGGTAGTGAGGTTACTCTAGTTGACAGTGCGCGTCCAGCCTCGGCTGCCGCGTCCGGCCCGGTCGCGGCGACGGGGCCAAGTCCCGGTCCCTGCGGCGGGAGTCCCTGCGGCCGGACGACGACGGCACTCACCGCGGTTCCGGCCGGCTGGCTGATAACCCAGGCGACCACGTCGGCGACAGCCGCTGCCGATAGCGCGGCGCCAGCACCGCTCCCGCCGGACCCGCCACTGCCGGCGGGCATCCGGTCCCACCACGGCGTATCGGTGCGGCCGGGGCTGATCAGCGTGACCGTGATGCCGTCACTGGCCAGCTGCATCCTGGCGTTCTCGGCCAGCGCCGTCACCGCCCACTTGGTCGCCGAGTAGAAACTGCCCGGCACATTCCGCAGCCCGAGCGCGCTGCCGATGAGCACGATCCGCCCGCGGCTGGACCGCAGCGCCGGCACCGCCGCGCGGATCAGCAGCGCCGGGCCAAGGACATTGGTGAGGGTCATCTCGCGCCACTGCTCAGCGTCACCGTCGGCCAGGCTGTCGCTCCCGGAGGTGCCTGCGCAGGCCACGACGTTGTCCAGGCGGCCGAACCTGCCGGCAGCGGCCTGCACTGCCTGGCTCACCGCGGCGTAGTCCGCGGCGTCCCCGGCCACGGTCAGCAGCGCGTTCCCGGCGCCGACGCTGGCGGCCAGGCTGGCCAGCCGGTCCGGATCGCGGCCGGTGACGGCGACCCGGTGGCCCGCCGTCAGCAGCCGCCGTGCGATGGCCGCTCCGATACCGCTGCTCCCGCCGGTGATCAAAGTGGCGGGCCGGTGGCCAGCCTGCTCGCTCATCGCAGCGGAACGACGGCCGTGCCAGGGATGACCGTCGACTCGATGGCCCCTAGCTGCTCGACTTCCAGCCGCACCACGTCGCCTGGCTGCAGCCACGGATAGGCGTCACTGCCATGCACCCTGGACAGTTCCAGAATGCAGCCGGTGCCCACCGTGCCACTGCCGATGATGTCGCCGGGCCGCAAGGCCGTACCGCGCGAGGCATAGCCGAGCAGCTCGCCGAATCGCCAGTAGATGGCGGCGAAGCTGCCACGCGAGTACGGCGTCCCGTTGACCGAAGCGGTCATCTCCAGGGCGTACGCATGGCCGGCCCGGTAGGGCTCGAGCTCATCCGGGGTGACCAGGGCTCCGCTGAAGCTGGTCGCCGTATCCTTGCCCTTGGCCGGCCCGAGGTGGCCTTTCATCTCCTGTTCCTGGATATCCCGCGCGCTCCAGTCGCACATGACCAGGTAGCCCGCGATGTGCTGGGCAGCCGACACGGGGTCGAGGTCCGTGCCGCCGCGCCCGATGACGGCGGCTATCTCCAGCTCATAGTCGAAGCACCGCGAACCGGGAGCGACGGGGATCTCGTCGTCCGGCCCGTGCACGGCGGCCGGATTGCTGAAGTAGAACAGCGGCAGCTCGTACCAGACCGGGTTGACATCGTGCCCCAGCGCCTGACTGCTGGTGCGCACGTGCTCCTCGAAGGCCATGAAATCCCGGATCGACGGTGGCCTCGGCACCGGCGCCAGCCGGCGGGCCGATGACTCGGGCAGCACCTCTGCCGGATCGGCCCTGGCCCGGTCGCGGGCGTCAGCCATCCGCTGTCCGTCGTCACCCAGCAGTTCGATGAGCGACCCCGGCCGCGCCAGGCCGCGGATCTCACCGGCCTCCAGCAGGCCGACGTGCTCGGCCCCGTCGGCCGGCGAGATATAGGTGCACCAGCGCATGCTCGTTCCTCAGGCGTGGCAGGTCAGCGGCTGGCCGCCGTTGTAGGCGACCATGTCGGTCAGCGCGGCCACGATGTCGATCGGCGCGCCCCGGCCGGCGCCGTCAAGCTCGGCGTAGGCACGGTGCAGGTTGCCGACGATGCGCTCGGCGTCGAGCAGCTCGGCGTACCCACCGAGGTCGGCCTCGCGCGCCGCATCGAGCGGAGCAAGCCCGGCGTCGCGGCCCTGCCGCGCCACGTCCTGGACGAAACGCAGGTAGCCGATCATCTCGTCGATCAGCTCCGGGCCGCAGACCGGGCCGTGACCCGGCACGATCGTGCGGGCGCCGAGAGGCCGTACGACCTGGTCGAGTACCTCGATGGCGCCACTGATGGAGCCCATCAGCAGGAACGGCGTGCCGCCGTTGAAGAGCAGGTCACCGGCGAACAGCACGGACCGGTCCGGAACGTAGATGATCGAGTCGTTCGTGGTGTGCGCGGGGGTACCCACGTAGCTCACCTGGCAGCGCAGGTCGTCGACCCACAGGGTCACGCCAGTCTCGTAGGTGAGGAACGGAGCCGCGACGGTGAGCTCACCCCATTCGACCGCAGCGAAGATGCCGCTGTTGGCCGGCGGCCCGCTGGCCAGCACTTCATCCCGGCAGCGTTCCTGGGCGACGATCGTCGCCGCCGGCAGCAGGCAGTTGCCGTAGGTGTGGTCGCCATGATGATGAGTGTTGATCAGGGTGCGGACCGCCTGGTCGCTGACAGCGGCGATGGCGTCCAGGTACGCTCGCGTCCGCCGCCTCGTCGAGCACGTGTCGATGCTGACGATGCCGTGCGCGCCAACCAGGAACCCGGTGTTGTTGATGTACCAGCTCCCGTCGGGCTGGACGTAGGCGTAGATGCCCTCGCTCACCTGCACGGTCTGCGCATCGTTCATGGCTGGCTCCGTTACTCGGGGTGCTGATCAGGGCCGGTCCGGGGTCCGGCGGCCAGGCCGAGCAGTGCCGCGGCCGTGCCGCCGGCGATGGCTGCGCGCTGGCCGGCGGTGAGGTCCGGCAGCCCCGACAGCCGGTCGAGCGGATCGGTGACGCCCATGTCGAACGGGTAGTCGGTGCCCAGCAGTACCTGGCCCGCCCCGGCCACATCGATGAGCTGGCGGAGCGTATCGGCGCGGTAGACGAGCGAGTCAAAGTACAGCTGTCCCAGGTACTCGCTGGGCGGCCGCAGCATGGCCGCGCTCTCCGGCCGCACCTGGTAGGCATGGTCGGCGCGGCCGATGTACTGAGGCAGGTAGCCGCCGCCGTGCGCGCCGCAGACGACCAGCTCTGGGTACCGGTCCAGCACCCCGCCGAAGATCAGGTGCGACAGCGCCAGCGTGGTCTCGGCCGGCTGGCCGACGATATTGCCGAGGTAGAAGCGGCTGAGCCGGTGCCCCAGTCCGCAGCCCCACGGATGCACGAAGACGAAGGCACCCAGTGCCTCGGCCGCCGCGAAGAACGGCTCGTAGCAGGGATCGGAGAAATCCCGCCCGGCCGCGCTGGTGGAGATCTCCACGCCGCGCAGGCCCAGCACCCGCATCGCGTACGTCAGCTGCTCGGCAGCCAGGTCCGGATACTGCAGCGCCACAGTCGCCAGCCCGACTATCCGGTCCGGCAGGCCCTGCGCCAGCGCCGCCAGCTGCTCGTTCACGGTGCTGACCAGGTCGGCCGCGAGGCCGCGGTCAGCCCAGTAGTGGTACTGAGTGGGCACGACGCTGACCGCCTGGACGTCCACTCCCGCCGCGTCCATAAGTCGCAGTCGCGTCTCGAGGTCAGTCAGCGGCGGCACGTACTCGCCCCCGGCAAGCTCCGCATTCCGCCGCACCGACTCGGCGCCGAAAGTGCGCAGCTGATCGTCCTGCTCGTCGAGGAAGCCCGGCCGGCCGACCAGCGACAAGGCGGCCGGTACTAGGGCGTGGGCATGCACGTCCACCACGGCCGTCATCGCGGTCACCGGGACGGCCTGCCGCTCGTGCACACGTTACGCTGGCAGCCCAGACCGGTGATGGCGCCTTCCATCACGTCGCCCGGCCGCAGGAACCTGCCGTAGTGGGCACCATTCCCGGCTGGCGAGCCGGTCAGCAGCAGATCACCGGGGAGCATCGTCGCGATCGCCGACACGTGCTCGATCAGCCGCGGCACATCGAAGATCATGTCTGAGGTGGACTCGTCCTGCATCGGCTCACCGTTCAGGCTGAGGGTGATCCGCAGCCTCGCCGGATCGCCAGCGAAGGCCGCCGGCACCAGCCACGGCCCGGTCGGCAGGAAGGTCGGCGCGTTCTTGCCGGCCAGCCAGTCGGTGCCGATGGCCGGCAGGTCGGGGCGGAACACCCGGTCGCGGGTGGTGACGTCGTTGACCATCGTGTAACCCGCCACGTAGTCGAGCGCATCCTGACGGGCAACCTGGTAAGCAGGCCTGCCGATAACCGCCGCCAGCTCCAGCTCCCAGTCGTGCTCGGCGCCGGTGGCCGGCAGGACAACATCGTCGTACGGACCGCACAGCGCGCTCGGCAGGCCGATGAAGACATAGGGCTTGTCGTTAGCTGCCCTCGCATCCATCATCGCCGCGGCCCGGTGCCGGATCTGCTCGTCAGACTCGCCCGGCTGCGCGTCGCTGCGCTGCGCCACCATCAGGTCGATGACATGCGTTCGGTAGTTCGCGCCGCTCTGGAATACCTGCCGGGGCGTGACCGGCGTCAGGATCTCCAGGTCTTCCACCGGGGTGACCGCGGACAGGTCCGCAGGCGGGCCGGCGGCAGGCCGAAGCTCGGGCACCTGCCGGGCGAGGGTGGCGAAGGCCGCGGGCCAGTCGGCCAGCACGTCGTTCATGCTTAGCTCGGCACCCGTCCGGCCAGCCCCCGGCAGCAGGTCCGACAGCGGCGCCACGTAGCCGCCCGCGACCAGGCCGGCGAACTCGGACCCGCCGGGACGGCGGAACCGGCCGAGCACGAACGGACCAGGCGGACTGCCGGCTGTCGGCACGCACGTCACCTCCGCGGGCTGGCTGGTTTCGTCACCCTACGGCCGGGTCGCCAGGCGAGAAAGTGGCGTGTCCGTGATCGAAGATATTAACCGGATCGATGCGGCCGACGGCCAGGTCAGATGGCAGCGGCCAGGCCGGCCACCTGATCGCGGAGCCAGCGATGGCCGGGATCGCTGTCGAACCGCGGGTGCCAGAACATGACCTCAGTGATCGGCTTGAGCGGCAGCGGCGGTTCCAGCAGCCGCAGCTCGGCGGCCTGCTGCAGCTCGCGAGCAAGTCGCTCGTGCAGCATGGCGACCAGCCGGGTGCCGCGCAGCAGCATCGGCGCTACCACGAATGTCTGGGTAGAGATCTCGACGTTGCGCTCCACCCCGGCGGCGTCGAGCTGGGCCTCCACGTAGGAGGTCAGCACATCCGGGTTGTAGCTCAGGTACGGCAGCGCGCTGAGCATGTCGAGTGACACCTCGCCGCGCACCTCCGGGTGCTGGTCCCAGACCGCGCACACGTACCGGTCGCTGAACAGCTCCCGGTGCGGAAATGACCGCAGTGCCGGGTCTACCTCTATCGGGAACAGCACCAGATCGACCTCGCCGCGGCCGAGCATGTCGCGGAACCGGGGGGTGACCGGGGAAACCGACACCCGTACGTTCGGTGCCACGGTGTCCAGCCGGGCGATCAGCGGGCGGAGCAGGACGAGCGCGACGTAGTCGCTGGCGATCAGGCTGAAGGTCCGCTGGTCGCAGTCCGGATTGAAGCGCGGCCGTGCCGAGACCAGGTCATCGATGCCGACCAGGACGCTGCGCAACGGCACGACCAGGGACTGGGCCAGCGGAGTCAGCTCCATCGTCCGGCCGCGGCGGACCAGCAGCGGGTCACCGAAAAGCCTCCGCAGCCTGCGCAGGGCAGCGCTGGCAGCCGGCTGCCCGAGCGAAAGCCGCTCGGCAGCGCGAGTGACGTTCCGCTCGGCGAGCAGCGCGTCGAGCGCCACCAGCAGGTTCAGGTCAACGCTCTTGAGGTTCATCGTTACCAGGCACTATTGACGACGTCGATGGCAATTATCGTAAACCGGATCTTGGCCATGCGACTGGCGGTACCTACCGTTTCGAGACACAGCCGCAACATTCCGGAGACAGCCGCCGCAATCTGCGCGGCCAGCCTGATCAGGGGAGTCTGCATTGACCGCGCAATCGTCATTCGCCGGCCTGGCCCTGGATCAGGTGCTGCCGCCACCGCCTGCGGCGGACCTGCCACTGCCGCCGCCAGTCGTGCGGACCGGGCCGCCGGCCTCCGAGATCGCCGCCCAGTGCGTCATCACGCACCTGCGTTACGTCGGCCTGGCGATGCCTGACTTTGCCCGGTCGCTGGCCTTCTACGAGCAGGTCTGGGGGCTGTACCGGGTGGCCGACGATGGCAATGTAGCCTTCCTCGGCGCAGTGGGGTCACCCGAGCCGTTCATTGTCCGGCTCAGGGTCGCCGAGACCTCGCGCACCGACATCATCTCGTTCGGCGCCCGCGATTCGGCGGCGGTGGATGACCTGGCGGGCCGCCTCGCGGCCGACGGCGTCCAGCTAGTCAGCGAGCCGGGACGGCTGCGCAGCCCCGGCGGCGGGTACGGGCTGCGCTTCTTCGACCCCGAGGGCCGCATCATCGAGGTCTCCAGCGATGTGGTCGCTAAGCCGTACCGCGCGCTCGCTGAGCGTGAGTCGGTACCCAGGAAGATCAGTCATGTAGTGATCAACTCCCCGGACGTGGCCGGGCTGATGGCGTTTTACGAGCGGCATCTGTCCTTCCGGCTGTCCGACTGGCTAGCCGACCAGATGTGCTTCCTGCGCTGCTCGCCGGAGCATCACAACCTGGCCATCGCGCACCACGAGGTGCCGACGCTGAACCACGTTTCCTTCGAGATGCGCGGCATCGAGGAGTACCTGCGTGCCACCGGCCGGCTTATCCGGCAGGCCACCGGCCGCTCTGGGGACCCGGGCGGCACAGCGCCGGCGACAACACCTACTCCTACTTCGCTGACCCGGACCGGAACGTGGTCGAGTACACCACCGAGCTTGAGCGTGTCACCGACGAGGACGCGTGGGTGCCGCGGGTGTGGTCGCCCACCGAGGCTTACGCCGACCGGTGGGGTACCGGAGGTCCGGGCGCGGACCTGTTCGCCCTGTTCGCCAGCAGCGGCAAGGACAACGGCCTGTGGGTGCCGCCGCCCATCTAGGAGAGGAACAGTCGTCATGGCAGTCGTGCAGAACGTATTGATCGTCGGCGGTGGTCCTGGCGGCCTGACCGCGGCAACCGCGCTGCGTCAGCGCGGCATCGCGGCGGAGATAGTCGAGATCAATGCGGAACTGCGGCCGCTCGGATCCGGGCTGACGATGATGGGCCCGACGCTGCGGGCGCTGCACACGGTGGACGAAGCCGCATTGCGGAAGTGCATCAGCCTGGGGGCCGGGCACCCGGCCATCACCTTCTGCGACGCCGAGGGCAACGTGCTGCAGCGCGTGCAGCTTCCGCAGCCGGCCGGCGCCGACTTCCCCGGCGGCTTCGGCATCACCCGGCCGGTGTTCTGGGGCATCCTGGCCGAGATGGCGCAGCGGGCCGGCACGCCGATTCACCTCAGCACCACGATCTCGGCCCTGTCACAAGATGACGATGGCGTCGACGTGTCGCTGTCCGACGGGAGCCAGCGCCGGTACGACCTGGTCATCGCCGCCGATGGGCTGCACTCACCGGTGCGGGCGATGGTGTTCCCGGACGCGCCGGAGCCGTATTTCAACGGCCAGACGGTCTGGCGGGCGGTCGTGCCGCGGCCGGCTGAGCTGTCCGACGACATGGGCATGTACTACGGCCCGCGGAACAAGGCGGGCTTCAACCCGGTGTCCGACGATCAGGCTTACGTGTTCCTGGTGGAGAACGACGTCCGGCGGCCGCGGCCGCCGGCGGAGAAGTGGCCGGAGCTGATCCGCGAGCAGCTCAGCGACTACGGCGGGCTGATCGGGTGGGCTCGCGAGCAGATGCGAGACCCGCGCTTCGTCGACTTCCGCCCGCTGCAGGTATTCCTGATGGCGCCGCCCTGGTACCGGGGCAGGGTGCTGCTGATCGGAGATGCCGCCCACTCGACCACGCCCCACCTGGCCATGGGCGCGGGCATCGCCATCGAGGACGGGATCGTGCTGGCCGATGCGCTGGCCGGGGAATCCACCGTCGAGAAGGCGCTGGCCGGCTTCATGGCCCGGCGCTTCGACCGGTGCCGGCTCGTGGTGGAGAACTCGGCTCAGCTCGGAGCCTGGGAGCAGGACCCGAGCGTCCCGGCATCCGAGCATGCCCGGCTCTCGGACGAGAGCTGGGCCGCGCTGGCCGCACCGATCTAACCGGGCTCGCTGACTCCGTTTCCGCGTCCGACCCCGGCTGTTACAGTAGCTAACTACCAAGGAAGGTAATACTGCCGGAGGACGAATGGCGCGATCGTGGGTCGGCCGGTCACTACCCAGGCTCGAAGACCAGCGGCTGATCACCGGCCGCGGCCGCTACGTCGCGGACCACACCGACCACGGTCCGCTGCAGCTGGTGCTGGTTCGCAGTCCGGTCGCGCACGCCCGGCTGGCATCGATCGACCTCACCGCCGTGGCAGCGATGCCCGGGGTTCGCGCCGTCTTCACGGCAGCCGATCTCGCCGGACTGCATTCGCTGGGCGTGATGCCGGTTGACGCCGACCACGTCGTGGCCATCGGCACGCCACTGCTGGCAGCCGGCCGGGTGCGCTTCGCCGGCGAGCCGGTGGCCGCCGTGGTTGCCGAGACGCGCGCCCAGGCCGCCGACGCGGCCGACTACGCCGACGTCGACTATGAGCCACTGCCCGTGGTCATCGATCCGCGTTCGGCCGCAGCCGCTGACCCGCTGCACGACCAGGCACCAGGCAACATCCTGCTCCGGACGGTCCGCCGCGGCGGTGATGTCGACGCCGCGTTCCGCGACGCAGCGCACGTCATCGAGGCGACGCTGAGCATGCCCCGGCTAGTGGCCGCCCCGATGGAACCGCGGGCGGCGATCGCCAGCTACGACGCCGCCGATGACATCGTCACCGTCCTGCTGTCCGCCCAGGACCCGCACCGGCCGCGCGCCCAGCTGGCCGCGGCACTCGGCCGGCCGCCTGACTCGGTCCGCATCGTCGTGCCGGATGTCGGCGGCGCGTTCGGCAGCAAGGGCGCTCTCCCGGCCGAAGCAGCAGTGGCGGCGTTCGCCGCGATGCGCCTGCGGGAGCCGGTGCAATGGACCGAGACCCGCTCGGAGAACTTCCTGGCGGCGCCGCAAGGACGCGGCCAGTCGGCGGACGTCGCGCTGGCGGTGGACGCGGACGGCCGCTTCCTCGGGATGCGCGTCCAGCTGCTCGCCGATCTCGGGGCTTACCTGCACTTCAACACCTTCACCCCGCCGCTGCTCGCGGCGGGCCTGGTGGCGGGCGTGTACAAGACCGGTGCGGTCGAGGTGACCGTCACCGGGGTAGCAACCAACAAGGTCCCGACCGGTCCGTACCGCGGCGCTGGCCGGCCGGAAGGTGCCTACATCGCCGAGCGGATGGCGGACCTCGCCGCCCGTCGGCTCGGCATCGATCCGGTCGAGATCCGGCGCCGCAATCTCATCGCCCCGGCCGATTTCCCGTATCAGACGGCGCTGGGCGACCGGATCGACTTCTGTGATTACCCGCGGCTGATGGAGCGCGCATGCGAGCTCATTGACTACGACGGCACCCGGCGCCGCCACGCAGCCGAGCGGCTGGCCGGCCGGCTGCCCGGGCTCGGGATCGCGGTCTTCTCGGAGCCGACCGGCCGCGGCCTGTGGGAGAGCGCATCGGTAGAGGTGGCCAAGGACGGCACGATGCTGGCCCGGATGGGGTCGTCCTCGCATGGCCAGGGACATGCGACCGCGTTTGCGCAGGTGCTCGCGGATGAACTGGAGCTCGACCCCGCCCAGGTCGCGATCACCTATGGCGACTCCGCCGAGGTCCCGGCCGGCATGGGCACCTATTCCAGCCGGTCGGCGATGCTGGCCGGGTCGGCGCTGGTGCTTGCGGCCAGGGACCTGCGCGAGCGGCTGTGCCAGCGCGGCGCGGACCAGCTGGAGCTGCCGCGCGCCGCGGTGAGCTGGCAAGGTGGCCGCGTCGTGGCCGCCGATGGCCGCGAAGTCAGCAGCGCGGACATTGCTGGCGGCCTCGACGCCGCCGCGCTGGCCAGGGACTTCACCGCGGCTTCCAGGTTCACCCTGGACACGCCGCTGTACGCGGCGGGCGCGTTCGCCGTCGAGCTGGAGATTGACCCGGACACCGGCAAGATCACCATTCGCCGGATTGCCGGGGTGCACGACGGCGGCCGGATCCTGAATCCGAAGATCGCGGAGGGCCAGGTGACCGGCGCCGTCGTGCAGGGTCTCGGCGAGGCGCTCAGCGAGGAAGCGGTCTATGCCGAGGATGGCCAGCTCATCAGCGGCAGCCTGATGACGTACGGAATGCTCGCGGCGCCAGACGTGCCCGGCATGGAAGGCGAGTTCATCGAGACGGGCCCGGCGCTGACGCCGGTCGGCGCCAAGGGCATCGGCGAGACCGGCACCACCGGGATCCCGGCCGCAACCGCGAACGCCGTCGCGGACGCGCTGTGGTCGCTGGGCGTCCGCGACGTGCAGATGCCTTTCGGCCCCGAGCGCATCTGGCGATACATCCGCACCGCGTCACTGACCACGTCGCGCCACTGACCACCGCGCGCTAACGAAGGGAAGGCCATGTCCCGGCTCAGCGAACGACTCATCGCACCGGTGTCCGATCAGGAACTGCAGCGCCGCTGGCAGGCCACCCGGGCCATGATGGCGGCCGAGAACATCGCCGCGCTCGTGATCGAGAACAACAACAACTCCGTCGGCGGCTACGTCCAGTGGTTTACCGGCATCCCGGCGGTGGACGGCATGCCGCTGGCGGTGGTCTTCCCGCGTGACGAGGACATGACTGTCGTCAGTCACGGCGGGCTGGACACCAGCCGCGAGCTCGGCCCGCACGGCGACGGCATCTTCCGTGGCGTGAAGGTGGTAAGTTCCACGGCCTACTTCCCCGCTGTCGGCTACACCAGGTCGTATGAGGCGAGGCTGCTGGCGCAGGCCCTGCAGCCGTACCGGCGGGATCGCATCGGCCTGGTCGGGCCCTACCAGATGTTGTCAGCGACGGTCGATCAGCTGCGGTCCGCGCTCGACAGCGCCACCTTCATCGATGCGTCTGACCTGGTAGACCCGATCAAGGTAGTCAAGTCGGCCGAGGAAATCGAGATGATCCGGCGGGCCGCCGCGATCCAGGACATCGCGATCGAGGCAGCCATCAAGTCGATAGAACCGGGCAAGACCGATCGCGAAGTCGCCGTCGTGGCCCAGAACATCAGCCGCGAGCTCGGCAGTGATCAGGGCTTTGCCCTCTGCGCGTCCGCCCCGCCCGGCCAGCCTGCGGTCTTCGTCCACTCCCATCTGCAGGGCCGCGTCATCGAGCAAGGTGACATCGTCTGCCTGCTCGTGGAGAACAGCGGCCCCGGCGGGATGTGGAGCGAGGTCGGACGTGCCATCGTGGTCGGCGCCGCGCCGCAGGAAATGATCGAGGACTACGCGTTCGCGCTCGAGGCGCAGACCTACACCATGCAGCTCATGAAGCCGGGCGCCGCGGCCACCGACGTCTGGGCTGCCTACAGCGACTTCATGCGCGACAACGGCCGCCCGCCGGAGAAGCGCATCCATTGTCACGGTCAGGGATATGACCTGGTGGAACGCCCGCTGATCCGGTTCGACGAGACCCTGACGATCTCGGCCGGCACAAACGTGGCCTGTCATCCCAACTTCCTTGGCGCGCAGGCGTTCTGCTCACTGACCGACGGCTTCCTCATCACTGCCGGCGGCAGCGAGCGCCTGCACGCCACGGCGCAGCGCATCTTCGAGCTGTAGGCGGCGATCACCATGAGCAGCGTCGTGATTGAGGACGCGGACGCCAGCGACTACATCGACGCACTGGCACCGCGGTTTCCGGGCGTGCACTTCACCGGCATCCGGTCCGTCGACGAGATGCTGCCCAGGCTCGGCGAGCTCCGCGACGCTGACGTGCTGATGACCAAGGGCGGCTCGATGCGAGCCGACATCGTCGGTGAGCTTCCCGAGCTCCGCTGGGTCCAGTCGCTGATCGCGGGCGTGGACCGGTTCGTCCGGGTGCTGGCGCCCCGGCCGGGCATCGTGCTGACCTCGACGCGGGGCATGCACGCGTCGCAGATGGCGGAGATGGCGCTGACCCACATGCTCGTCCTGGCCCGCGGCGTGCAGCAGACAGTGCTGAACAAGCGGCGTCGTTCCTGGGATCGCTGGAACCCGCAGATACTGCGCGGCAAGTGCGTCGCCGTCGTCGGCCTGGGCATCTCCGGACAGGAGATCGTGCGCCTCTGCAGGGCACTCGGCATGCGCGTGGTCGGCGTGTCCCGGACCGCTGGCCAGCGATTCGGTCTCGACGCGGTGCATGACTACCGATCGCTGCCGCAGGTAGCCGCCGAAGCTGACTTCCTTATCCTGACGGTGCCCTACCGGCCGGGTACCGAGGGACTCATCGACGCGGCAGTGCTGTCCGCGATGAAGCCAACCGCATTCCTGGTCAACATCGCCCGCGGCGGAATCGTGGACGAGGACGCGCTCGTGCACGCGCTGCGAGCAGGGCAGATCGCCGGGGCGGGGCTCGATGTGTTCCGGGTCGAGCCACTGCCGGCCGACAGTGCGCTGTGGGAGCTGCCGAACGTGTTCATCACCCCGCACATGGCCGGCATGAGCGAGCACTACGTCCAGCTCGCGCTGGAGATCATCACCCCCAACCTGGACTGCTACCTGGCCGGCGACACCGCGCAGATGGCTAATCGGGTCGACTACCTCACCGAGGCCGCCGCGCTGCGCGGCTAACTGCTGACAGAGGAGAGCCGTCATGTCCGACCGCAAGGTGATCCTGACCATCGCGCCCACCGGCGGGATGGCCGATAAGTCCGTGACCCCGCACCTGCCAACTCAGCCCGAGGAAATCGCCGACGACGTGTACCGCTGCTGGCAGGCCGGAGCGAGCGTAGTCGCGGCGCACGCGCGCCTGCCCGATGACGGCGCCACCTGTGACCCGGAGGTGTACCGGCAGATCAACGACCTGATCCGGGGCCGCTGCGACATCATCATCAACAACAGCACCGGCGGCGGCATCAGCGGAGACATGGTGGCCGACCTCGGCGGCGGGCGCCTCGAGATCGCCTTCGAGCAGCGCATCAAGGGAACGATGGCCGGCGCCGAGATGTGCACGTTCGACCCGCACATGCAGTGCATGCACCGGGACGACCTGGAACTGCTGCTGGACACCTCCTGGAGCCGCTGCATCGAGCTGGCCGAGGCCATGAGGCAGCGCGGCATCAAGCCGGAGTGGGAGGTGATGTCGCTGTCCGACCTCAACTGGGTCAGGGACCTGATCGCGGCCGGCTATGACGAGCCGCCGTACTACGTCAACATCGTGCTCGGCACCAACAAGCTCATGTCCGGTGCCACTCCCTACACTCCCAGGAACCTGCAGCGGTTCGTGGAGGACCTGCCCGAGAACTCACTGTTCTGCGTCAGCGCCGTCGGGCCAGCCCAGCTGCCGGCCTCGGTGCACAGCCTGATCCTCGGCGGGCACGCCAGGGTCGGGCTGGAAGACAACGTCTATTACTCGCGCGGCCGCCTCGCTACCAACGTGGAACTTGTCGAGCGGATGGTTCGCATCCTGCACGAGCTCAACCTCGAGCCGGCCAGTCCGGCCGAGGCGCGCAGCATGCTCGGCCTGCGCCAGCCGGCCGCGGTCTGATGTCGCTGCGGTTCGCGCCGCCGCGGCCCGTGCCACGGTTTCACGTCGGCACCGACGTCGGTGGCACCTTCACCGACCTGTGGGCGATCAGCGAGGGCGGCCATCAGGTCGTCGTCAAGGCACCGACCACGCCCGACATCATCACCGGGATCCTCGACGCGATCGGGCTGGCCGCCCGGCAGCTGGACGTGGCAGCCGCCGAGTTCTGCGCTCGCATCGACCACTTCGGGCACGGCACGACGGCAGGCCTGAACGCCCTGCTGACCGGCAGCGCCGCCGCCACGGCGGTCATCACGACCACGGGGTTCCGGGACACGCTGGAGATCGGGCGGCTGAAGAGACAGGTGGCCGGCCTGACCGGCGTGGAAGTCGGCGATTACGCCAATCGCGGCCGGTGGGCGCCGGTGGTGCCGCGTCAGCTCGTCTTCGAGGTCAGCGAACGGGTGGACAGAACTGGCGAGGTTGTCATCCCGCTCACGGACACCGAGGTCTGCCGCGTGCTCGAGCAGGTCGCGGCATCGGGCGTGCAGGCGGTCGCCGTCTGCACACTGTGGTCCATCGCCAACCCGGCCCATGAGCGGCGGATCGGCGAGCTTCTTGCCGAGCGGCTGCCTGCGCTGTTCGTCAGCCTGTCGCACGAGGTGGCACCGAGCGTCGGCGAGTACGCCCGGATGTCCACCACGGCGGCCAACGCCGCGCTGGGCCCGGTCATGGGTGCCTACCTGGCCGGCCTGGACGCCGCGCTGCAGCGTGCCGGACTGCAGGTACCTGTGCAGATCATGACCAGCGCGGGCGGAGTCGTCCCGGCCGCCGATGTCGCGCGTGAGCCGGTGGCGGCGATCATGTCGGGTCCGGCGGCGGGCGTGATCGCCTGCCAGCAGCTGGCACGGCGCCTCGGCATCGACCGGCTGCTGACGGTAGATGTCGGCGGCACCAGCTTCGACGTCGGCGTCGTCATCGACGGCCAGCCGCTCATGCGCAGCCAGCTCACCGTGGCCGGCGCGGACATCCAGCGTCCCGCTCTCGACGTGGGCACGATCGGCGCGGGCGGCGGCAGCATCGCCAGGGTCGACCGGCAGGTGCTGCTGGTCGGGCCGCACAGCGCGGGCGCGGTACCCGGGCCGGTCTGTTACGGCCGTGGCGGCACGCAGGTCACCGCCACCGATGCGGATCTGGTGCTGGGGATCCTCGCCGAAGACGGCTTCGCCGGCGGCACGCTGCGCCTGTCACGCGCCGCCGCACTCGCGGCTATCGCCGATCAGATCGCCCGGCCGCTCGGGCTGCCGGTGCTGGAAGCGGCGTGGGGGGTTCGCCAGGTGCTCGACAGCAAGATGGCCGACCTGCTGCGCAGCGTGACCATCGAGCGCGGTCACGACCCGCGTGAGTTCGTGATGTTCGCGAGCGGCGGGCAGGGCCCGTCGCACGCCTGGTCACTATGCAGCGAGCTGGGCATCTCCACCTTCGTCGTCACGCCCGCAGCGACCGCGCAGTCCGCGCTCGGTACCGGCACCAGCGACCTGCGCCAGTCGGCCGAGCGCCCGTGCTTCGTCCGCATCCCGCCCGGCACCGCGATCGCAGCCGCGGATCTGCGCACGCTGGAGCGCGAGCTGCAGGCGGCCGTGACAGCGGCGCGCGACCGGGTGCTAGCTGGCCTGGCCGGCCCGGCCGGCGATGCGGTGACGGTCGAGCGCTCGGTGGCGCTGCGCTACCGCGGGCAGGCGCACCACCTGGACGTGGCGGTGCCGGCCGGCGACCTCAGCCCTGGTGCCTTCGAAAAGCTGGTGGACCGGTTCGAGGCACAGTACGAATCGCTGTTCGGTGCCGGCTCGGCGTTCCGCGAGGCTGGCCTGGAGCTACTGTCCGCGCGCGCCGCGGTCACCGCGCGGCTCCGCCAGTCCCCCCGGCTGGCCGCCACCGGCGACCTCACGCCGGCCGGCCGGCGGGCAGTCGTCTTCGCCGATCCGGCCGCGCCGGTGGACTGCCCCGTCTGGGTGACCGAGTGCCCGGCGGCCGGCCTGGCGCTCAGCGGACCCGCGATCGTGCGCTACCCGGGTCAGACCCTGGTCATCCCGCCAGGCGCGACGGCACGGGCCGATGAGCTCGGCAACTTCTTCGTGACCCTCGCCGGTGACGAGCAGGCCCAGCCCGGCGTCAGGAGGTAGGCATGTCCGCGCGGGCTATTCATCCGGTGGTCTATGAAGTCGTGCGCAACCGGCTGCTGGCGGTGACCGAGGAGATGCGGATCGCGTTGCAGAGCGTATCTGGCTCGCCGACCGTCACCGAGGCGACCGACTTCTTTACCGGCATCTACCTGCCGGATGGCTCGTTCGCCACGATGGGCTTCCAGGTGACCCACGAAGCCCCCCCGGTCGGCGCGCTGATCCGGCACCTGAATGGCACCGGCGGTGCCATCAACGACGGCGACATGTTCATCGGGAACGATCCCTACGTCGGTGCCCTGCACCAGAACGACGTCCAGATGACCGGCCCGATCTTCGCCGGCGGACGGCTGGCCGCGTGGGCGGGCGTGATGGCTCACGAGACGGACATGGGCGGCATGAACTTCGCCTCCTGGTGCCCGACCGCTACCGAGATCTACCAGGAAGGCCTGCGCATTCCCGGCGTCAAGCTCGTGGACCGCGGCGAGCTGCGAGCTGACGTGCTCGAGATGATCCTGGCCGCGTCCCGGCTGCCGGCCGCACTCGGGCTCGACATCCGGGCGTTCATCGCCACCATCAACGTGGCTCGCGGCCGGATGGCGAGCCTGTTCCAGCGCTATGGCGCTGAGCTGGTCTGCGACGTCATGGGCCGGATGATCGACAACTCCGAGAGCGCGGTCCGCGAGCGGCTTGCCGCACTGCCCGACGGCGTCGTGCACGTCCGCGACTTCCTGGAACACGACGGTCACCAGAACCGGCTGTACATCGTCGACCTGGTCGCGACCAAGACCGCGGACGCGCTGACGCTGGATTTCAGCGGCTCCAGCGAGCAGGCACCCGGCTTCATCAACGCGACCAGGCACGGCCTGGCCGGCGGCGTGACCGGCGCGCTCATCCCGACCCTGGGGTTCGGCATCCCGTGGAACGCTGGCCTGCTCAGGCCGGTCACCATCACCGCACCGGACGGGCTGATCTGCACGGCACAGCATCCCGCTCCGGTCGGCAGCGCGACCGTGGAGACGATCTGGACCGTGACGAACGTGGTGCAGAAGGCGCTCAACCTGCTGCTGGCCTGCTCGCCGGACTTCGCCTGCCGGGCCCAGGCGGTCAGCTCAGGCACCATGGCGACCTTCAACCTCGGCGGCGTGAACCAGTTCGGCGAGCGTTTCGGGCTGCACCTGCTCGACCCGCTGGCCGGCGGGTCCGGCGCGTTCGCGGGACGCGACGGGGTCAACGCAGGCGGCCCGGTGGCCGTGCCGATGCCCTCGATCGCCGACGTCGAATCCAACGAGCAGGTATCGCCGCTGTTCTACGTGCACCGGCGGCTGCTGCCGGGATCGGGCGGCGCCGGGCGGCACCGCGGCGGGCACAGCGCCGAGGTTGCCCTGACCCTGCGCGGTGTCGCGGGCGCGACGGCGCTGGTCATGACGCACGGCGCTGAGGTGCCTAACTCAGCGGGCTTGTTCGGCGGCTGGCCAGGCACGACCGTCAGCCAGCGGTTCATTACCGCCGAGGACGTCGCGGCTGGCGCGGGCCCTGATCAGGCTGCGCCGCTTGGCCCCAAGCCCGGCCCGTTGCCGATGCGCCCTGGCGATGTCTTCCTGGTGTCCTGGCAAGGCGGCGGCGGATACGCTGACCCGCTGCAGCGCCAGGCCGAGCAGGTGCTCGCCGACGTGCAGGCGGGCCTGCTGTCCGCGGCGCAGGCAGCGCGTCATTATGGCGTCGTGCTAGCGGCCGGGCAGGTCGATGCCGCCGCTACGGCACGCGCCCGCCAGCAGGCCCGGGCCGAGCGCGTGGGGCACGACGTCGTCGATCCGCCGCCTGTCCCGGTCGGCGGCAGGCGCGGCCTGGGCCCGGAGCTTCAGCTTGTCGACGGCCCGGACGGGATCAGCGTACGTACCGCAGCCGGCGCCGTGCTGAGCCGCGGCAGCACGCGCTGGCGCGGCGGGGCGGTGGCCCGCCAGGTCGACGCGGCGAGCCACGGCATCGAGCTGCACCACGATCTCGCGATGACCGCGTTCTACTGCCCGCTGTCCGGTGTGCAGCTTGCGGTGGACACCCACCTGCGCGGCGAGGAACCCTTTGACGACCTTGATCTCAGCTGACTCAGGCGGTCATCGGCGCGTCGCTGTCGGCGTCCGCCGGCTGGCCGACCGGCAGGCTGAGTACCCGCTCGGCATTGGCGTGGAACACCTTGTCCATGATCTCGTCGGTGAACCCGAGGTCCTGCCATTCCTGCAGCAGCCGGTCGAACGGCAGGCTGGGGTAATCCGAGCCGAACATGATCTTGTCCTGCAGCCGTCCCCTGATGTCCGTCTTCAGGCTGGCCGGCAGGTGCTTCGGTGCCCAGCCGGACAGCTCCCAGTGCACGTTGCCCTTGTGCAGCGCCACGGCCGTCATCTCCTCGACCCACGGCCAGCCGGGGTGCGCGGCAATGATGGTCAGGTCGGGAAAGCTCGCCGCAAGCTTGTCGACAGCCAGCGGATGGGCGTGCTCGATCAGGGAGCCGTTCCCTCCGGCCATGCCCGCGCCCATCCCGGTCGTGCCGACGTCGATCAGCACCGGCACGCCGAGGTCGGTGATCGCCGCGAAGAGCGGCGCGTGCGCTGGATCGTCGACCGCGAACCGGCCCATGATCGGATGGAAGTGGAAGCCGAGCACCTGGTGCTCGGCCACTGCGGCCTCGGCTGCCCGGATCGCCGCCGCGCCGCGCAGCGGGTCGACCGCACCCCAGGCCTGGATGAAGGTGTCCGGGTAGCGATCCCGCAGGCCGGCCACGTACGCGGTCGTACAGGGCGGCGCTCCGGTGATGGACTCGTTGTCGAACGCGACCAGTACCGCCTCGACGCCGTGCGACTGGAAGTCGGCTACCACTTCCGCTTCGCTCCGGGCCGTCCACTGCTTCTTCCAGTACCGGCTGAGCGGCTCGACATAGGGCCCCTGCGACGCAATCCACTCTGCGGTGCCGGGATAGGCATGCAGGTCTACACGTCTCATGGGTCCCTCCGGTTCACGACGAGCATCCCTACCTTCGTAGGTAATGTTCTCCGCATACTGTATACGTCGCGGGCCGGATGCGGTACTGCAAGAGTGATAGCTCGGAGCGCACCGGGCTGCGTCGCAGTGGCGGCGGTTTTGCTGTCGCACCGAGATTGCCCGGATTAACTGCCGCCGGCCGGGCAGAACAAGATGAGTGGCTGATCAGAACCCTGACACCCGGCGGCCGGAAAGGCCTGGCGGCGGCTGCGGCGGCCGTGCTGGTGACCGCGGTGTCCATCGCCGTGGCGCTGCTGGTCACCCCCATGCAGCAAGTAGCTGTGGCCGGCCAGACCGTCAGCGTCGGCGCGGCAGCCCCGTCGCTGAGCCTGTCCGGGCCCGGCGAACTGGATCTGTTCGGCCAGCGGCTCGCCACCAAAATCAGCTTCGCGGGCCCGGTGCGGCCACGGCTCGCGCTGACCCACATCACCCTCGGGCAGCAACTCGGCGCCCTGTTCAGCGGCAACCGCGACGCAAGGCCGGCGCAGGCCATCGGCCAGGCACTGGCCGCGGGCTGGACCAGGTACTTCGGCTGGGAGATCGTTATCGCGGCCGGCTGCGCGCTGCTGCTGGCCGGCGCGCTGGCCGGCTGGGCACGCCTGCCCGCACGGCAAACGATCGTGCTGATGGCAGCGTGCCTGGCCGTTGCCGAGCTGGTCAACGTGGGCGGCATCATGGTCACCGCCTACACGGCCCCGGCCCGGCTGCGACAGGTGGGATCCGTCGAAGCGCTGGTGGGCCGCGCGCAGCTGCCGCCAGTGCGGTCGGCGGCCGGACCGCTCCGCCCGGCGGTCCAGGCCGTGGTCATGGGCGACTCGACAGCTTCCGGGCTAGGCACCCCGCTGGCGGCGCACCCGAGCCGACTCGCTCAGGAGTGTTATCGCAGCCCCGAGGCTTACGCCGACGATCTTGGTCAGATCGCCAACTGGCATGTGCTGAACCTGGCGTGCAGCGGCGCCACCATCGCGGCCGGGATACTCGGGCCACAGCGCCTGTCCAGCCTGACCACGGCGGCGCAGCTGTCGGTGGCCAAGGAGGCTACCCATGCCTCGGTGCTCATTGTCAGCGTCGGGGCTGACGACCTGGCCTGGTCGGCCTTGCTGCGGCTGTGCACCGTCACGCCGACGTGCGATAACAATGCCGCCACCGCGTATTTTCAGCAGCGCCTGGCGACGTTCGCGGTGCAGTATTACCAGCTCCTGCGGCAGCTGGCCGAGCTGGCGTTCCATCCGACGGTGCTGATCAACCTGTACTACGACCCGTTCGACCCGCAGCAGCACTGCCTGGACGGCGCCGGGCTGACGCCCGCGAAAGAGTCGTCCCTGACCGTCCTGCTGACCGCGCTCAACGAGGTGCTGGCCCGGGGCGCCAGGGCGTCCGGGCTGATCACGGTCCACCCGGACTTCAGCGGGCATGCGCTCTGCGATCCCGATCCCTACGTCCAGGGGCTCGGTGACCCGGCTCCGTTCCATCCGACTCCGGCTGGCGAACTCGCTATCGCGCTGGCGGATCTGGCCGCGCTGAAGTCCGGCTAGCGCCGCGCATACCATGGGTGAGGTGGAGACCCGCGAGTGCTCGCAGTGCGGTGGCTTGTTTGCGCCGCGGCGTGAGCACGCGCGTTTCTGCTCGGCGCGCTGCCGGGTGGCCTGGAACCGCCAGCTAGCCGACAGCCCTGACGCCGGCAGTGACGTGCTGGACTGGTCCTTCACCGCGATGCAGGAGACCACGGAGCGGCTGCAGGAAGCCAGCTGCCGGGACCGGCCGGATGGCTACGTGGTCATCACCGAGGCGGTGTGGTGGTGCACCATGGTCGACGCGAACCTCGTGCGTTATCACCCGGACACCTACGGGGCCGCGCTGGCCGCCCGCGATCCCGCGGAACGGCACGTCATCGAGGACACCTTCGCCGGACTGCGGTTCGTGCGCAATCAGATGGGCTATAAGGCCGATCCCGATGATTTCATCGAGTCTTGCCAGGCCAGCTCGGGCCCCGCAGCGGACCGGATTGCAGCCTGGACCTGGAAATCAGTCCCGCCGCCTGTGCTGATCTCGCGGCCGCGCCGTGGCCGGGCCTGGGAGATGACCCGGTACCGGGCCTACCAGGCCCAGCTCGCCGGCCAGCGCATCGGGGATACCTTCAGCCGGGCGGCCGGCTTCCTGCGGCAAACCGCGCAAGCCAGCCTGAGTCAGCCGGCCCCTTAGCCGCCTCGCTGGCACCAGCCGGACTTACCGCTGGCCGGGCTTGTCCGGCAGACTGAGGGCATGGAGGCCGACGTAGTCGTCATCGGCGCGGGCGCGCTGGGCCTGAGTACAGCCCTGCACGCGGCACTGCTCGGCCGGTCGGTGATCCTGGTCGAGCGGCACTCCCCCGGCTCGCAGGCGTCCGGCCGGGCAGCGGGGCTGTTCAAGTCCGTGCAGGCAGACGAGCTGCGGACGGGGCTGGCCCGGCGCAGCATCGAACGGGCGGTCAGCTTCCCGGACTGGGCGGGCGTCCCGCTCGAGGTCGTCCGGTCGGGCAGCTTCCTGGTGGCCAGGACCGCCGCGCATCGCGAGTACCTGCGCCGGGAAGCGCAGCAGTCCCGCGCCTGGGGAGCTGATGTGCAGGAAGCTGACGCGGCCGGCCTGGCCGGTCGGCTCTCCTACTACCAGGGCGACGGTACCGAGCTGGCCTTGTGGTGTCCGGAGGACATCTACATCGAAGAGCCCGCCGCCCTGGTGCGGGCCTACCTGGCCGCATGCGAGCTGCACGGGGTCCAGTTGCTCGAATCCGAAGCCGTTACCAGGATCGCGCTCTGCGCGGGCAAGGTAACCGGCGTCGAGACGGCTAACCGGACGATCACTACTCCGGTGGCGGTCGACGCGGGCGGCGCGTGGACCCGCCAGCTGGCCGAGCTGGCGGGTGGCTGGGTAGCGGTCGCGCCGGTCCGCCACCAGCTGCTGATCACCGAGCCGACTGCGGATCTGGATCCGGCCGACCCGATCCTGCGTGTCGTGGACGCGGCCGTCTACCTTCGGCCCGCGCGTGGCGGGCTGATGTTCGGCGGCTTTGAGCACAGTCCTCTGCCGGTGGATCCGCGCGCCGAGCCCGCTGCGTTCAGCACCGATGACGTCGACCTCGACCTTGAGGTGCTGGGAAAACTGGCCGCCCAGGTGGCGGCCGAGGCACCGTTGCCGGGGCAGGCGCCAGTAGCGGAGCACCGGGGCGGGCTGTTCACCATGAGCCCGGACGGACGGTTTGTCGCCGGTCCGCTGCCCGACGTGCCCGGCCTGTGGGTGGTGAGCGGCTGCAACGGTTCCGGTTTCTCGTCCTCGCTCGCGCTCGGCGAGGCGGTGGCGGGATGGATCTGCGGCTCGGCTTCCAGGCTCGACATCAGCGCGCTGTCTCCTGCCAGGTTCGGGCCGCTGACCGACGAAGCGCTGGTCTCCCGCGGCAGCTGGCAGTACGCCCACTATTACGACCCGGCCGGCTAGCGCTCTCCGGCCGCCTACTGCTCGCTGACGGCGGCGACCTGGCACAGCTCCGGCAGCTTGCCCTCGGCCGCCTGCGCCGCAACTCGCACGCCGATCCAGGCCAGCCCGAAGCCGTACGCGCCAGCGCACGGCAGCAGCAGCGACGCCCGTGCTGCTGCCGGTACGGAGCTCGTCAGCGCGGCGGCGACGATCACCGGGATCGCCGCCACCGCCGCGCAGCCCACGGTGCCGACGATGCTCCCGAATCCGTATGCGCCGTACCCCTGCGCGGCCTGGCGCATCGGATTCCCGGCTCGCTTGGCCACCGGATACGGAAGAACGACAGCGAGAATATTGCTCATGCCGAGCGCCGCGCCCAGTGCGGCCAGCCCTATCGCCGCTGCCGCAACACCTTCTGCTGGTCTGCCTACCCCGACCGCGAGGCCGAACGAGATGGCCGTGAGCGCCGGCACCGCGATGACCGCGAAGACGATGTCCTGGCCGGAGAAATAGGAACGCAGCTCCCGGCGGCCCGCCAGCGCCTGAGCCTCGACGGCGAAGGGCGGCCCGGTGAGCCCGACCGGGTTGGCATGGAACGCCCCGACGAACCCGGCACCAACCACCGCACTGCCCAGAACCACGGCCGGATGCTGATGGGGGCCGATGATGGTGCTGATGGAGACGACGACCATGATGACCGCGGCCATGACCCAGTAGACAAGAGACGAGGGCTCGCGGCGCTGATAGATCCAGAACCGTGCCGCCACGGTGCCGCGCAGGCCGAACCGGTCCAGCGATAGCGTCCCGCGGCGGACCCGCGAGGACTGGGTGGTGGTGTCGGCCGTGACCAGGGCGCGGCCGAGTGACCGTACCCAGAGCCAGCCCAGCACGACGATGACGGCGGCGAGCAGCGCCAGCAGCGCGAGCGCGGTGCCAGGACGGCCGTGCGAGGCGTCCTGGATGGCGTGCGCGGCCAGGCCCGGCGGCAGCCAGCGCATCCACGCGTCGACACCGGCGAAGCTCGCTGCGGTGATCCCGCCCTGGGCCGCCGCCCGCGGTATCACCTGGCCTAGCAACTCGACCAGCGCGAAGATCGGGATGACCAGGAACGCGGCGAGGTCCTTGCCGCGGCGCGACCGTAGCATCCTGGCCATGCTGGTGGTCACGAGCCGGGCCAGGGTGATGCAGAACAGCACCTGCAGGGGCACGGCGATCAGCGCGACGAGCACGCCGAGCACGCCGCTGGCCAGCCCCACGATGACCCCGAGCAGGGCGAGCAGGTTGGCCACCGGCCAGGCGCCGGCGGCCGATGCGGCCAGCAGCCCCGCGGCGAGCGGCCGGGTACGCAGCGGATACAACTGCAGCGTGGCCGGGTCGAGAGTGCCGTCCAGGCCGAAGGACATGACCGGTGCGATCAGCCAGCCGAACGCGAACATGGTGAAGATGACCGTGGTCAGGTCTACCGACGCGGTCAGGCCACGGAACAGGGCCAGGACGTAGAAGCCGCCGATGGCCACCACGATGGCAAAGAACGTGCTGATGATGAACGAGGTCTGGGCAGCCGTGGACGAGCGGAGCGCGTTGAGCAGCAGCCGCAGCTTCAGCTGGACGAGGACCCGAGCCATGACAGCACCTCCTCATCGCTCGCCCGCGGTCCGACCAGGTCGATGAACGCCCGCTGCAGGGTCTTAGCGCCCCGCACCTCGTCAATGGTGCCCGTCACCACGATCTTGCCCTTGTCGAGGATGGAAACGTGATCGCAGACCTGCTCGACCAGCTCCATCACATGGCTGGAGAACAGCACTGTCGAGCCAGAACCGACGAAACGCGTCAGCAGCCGGCGGATCACGTCGGCGGAGATCGGATCCACGCCCTCCAGCGGCTCGTCGAGGAACAGCACCGACGGGTTATGGATCAGCGCGCAGCCGAGCGCGGCCTTCTTGCGCATACCGGTGGAGTAGTCGGCGACTAGCCGCTTCGCGTCCGCGGTCAGGTCGAGCACGTCCAGCAACTGCCCGGCCCGCGAGCGCGCCTCCGCGGCCGGCATGCCGCGTAGCCGCCCGGCGTACTCCAGCATTTCCGCGCCGCTCAGCCGCTCGAACAGCCGGGCTTCGGCCGGCACCACCCCGATGATCGCCTTGGCGGCCGCCGGGTTGGCCCATACGTCCAGGCCATTGATGACGACCTGGCCGCCATCCGGCCGCAGCAGGCCGGTCATCATGGACAGGGATGTGGTCTTCCCGGCTCCGTTCGGGCCGACAAGTCCGGCCAGCGAGCCGGCCGCGATCGTCAGATCGATTCCGGCCACTGCCTCCTTCGGCCCGAAGCTCTTGCGCAGACCGCGCACCGCAATGGCTGGCTCGCCCACGCCTGCCTCCTCGACAGCGAGGCCGCTGGCGCAGTGAACCCAGTGGCCGTCCGGTTATCTGTCTATCATTGTGATATCACTTTTCGAATTGTCAAGCCCGGCTGCCGGAATCGCGCGCAGCATGCACCGCGAGGGGCGCCAGACTGGTGACCCGCCAGCCGAGGATGCCATCTGCCCGGGCCGTTGGCCGGCCGAAATAGCCGGTCAGGTACCGGCCGAGCCAGGATCGCGGGCTGACCTCGGCGACAACGGCCGCGGGCTGCCAGTCGGCCAGCGCGGCGCTCATCATGGCGTGACTCGGCTGCCTCGCCCACGGCGCGCCGGTCGTCATCTGGTGTGTCTTGAGCAGAACCTGATGCTCGACCGGGTTCGTCAGCAGGTCGCAGCCCGCAGCCCGGCCGTCCGGCCGGGGCGCGATGCAGTATCCGCCGATGATGGAAAACGGGTTCGCGGAGTTGGCTTCAAAGCTCATGGTGACGGCGTCCGACTGGGGCAGCACCAGCAGTCGCGCATTGTCGGTGAGGTGCAGCCCGGCCAGGACCTTGTCCCAGGCGGGCGGCGGCAGGGTCATCGGAGTCGTCGGCAGGCGCAGCGGTATCAGCGGAATCAGCGGGAGGAGTGCCAGCGCGGTCACGGCCGCCACTGCGGGCGCTCGCCATCGCCGCGGCCAGTCAGGAAGGAAGGCACGGGCCCGGTCAATCGCGAAGGCAAGCATGGCGCCCGCGGCTGCATCCGCCACGATGGAGAGCCGGTTCGGCAGGGCCTGGCTGAGCATCGGCAGGCCGCCGAGCCAGTGCCAGGGCAGCAACGTCACCGGCAGGTGCCGGCCGTCAAATACGACCTGGTGGGCGCCGAGGCTGCACAGTTCTAGGCCGGCGAACGCGATGGCAGAGATCCGGATCCGTACGTCGGACCAGCCGACCACGGCCACGGCCAGCAGTACCCCCAGCAGCGGCCAGCCCAGGTAGCCGAAGTACTCGGAGTACCGCTGGTCCGAGGTGAGCAGGAACTGCAGGAATCCGGAGCCGTGGAACAGCATCCCGGTCGGCGCCGTGACGAAATCCTGCAGGCTTCCGCTGTAGCGCTGGACATTCCACGGGCTGCTGTGCTCGGTGAGCGGTCCGAAGAACTGCACCCAGAGCGCGTATCCGGCCAGCAGCGCCAGCACGCCAGTCGCGACACCCAGGCCGGTGAGCGCGCCGAGCAGCCGGCCGCGGATTGACCTGGGCCTGCTCAGCATCAGCACGACCACCGCAAGCACGCTGGCTAGTCCGACGGCGACCAGCATCTCCTCGGCTATGAACAGCTGCGCTGCGAGCAGCACGCCGAGCCAGATGCCGGTCAGCCAAGGACGGCCGCGGCCCACCAGTATGCGCAGCACCGCATCGATGATCAGCGGCAGCAGCACGGCGAACTGCAGATGGTAATGATCTTGCGCAGCCATGCGCAGCGCGGGGGAGAACCCGTAGACGGCGCCGCCGATCGCGGCCGCGCTGATGCTGGCGCGCCATCGGCGCAGCACCCAGAACATGCTGGCCGCCGACCCGGCGAAACCGGCCGTGACGGCGATGGTGAGGCTCACCTGCGGGCCGGCGAGGAGCGTCACGGGCGCTAGCAGCACGCCGGGCAGCAGGAACGATGTGTTCCACATCACGTTAATGCCCTGCGGCGCGTTCAGCGCGGTGGTCACCAGCGCGGGCAGGTGACCATGCGCTACCGCGGCCGCCGCGTAACTCATGAACCAGTCGTTGAGGAAGATGTCATTGGAGATGCCACCGGGAGACAGCGCCGGCACGCGCACAGCCGGGTTAGCCCACAGACCCAGGGTCAGCCAGAAGGCGATCAGTACGTACAGGCACAGGACGAGCGCCTGACCGCTGAGCCGCGGGGCGCGCGCAGACCGGGCTTTGTCGATCGCCGCCCGGACAGGCTTACGTGAAAGCTGGACCAAGCCCCGTTACCTCGCCTCGAGCTACTGGCGCACTGCGCCGATAAGGCCGAGCACGACCTTCTTCCGCATCAACATTCCTGATAGCGCCCCGTCCAGACTGGATTCGAGCGCAATCTGCCCCCTTGTACCCGCCAGCATAGAACACCGGGGGGCCGGACATGTCCGGTCTTAACGGCGCCGCTCTACCGGAGGCTGCGTCAGTACGCGCGCTGTGGCGGGGACGCGTAGCCGGCTACGCCTGCGGGCTGATGCGGGTAAACCGGGTCCGGAGCAGGATCCAGATCGCCTCGACGCCGTCCCGCCAGGTCAGCTTCTTGCCCGCCTCGCGGCTGCGGGCCTTGTAGGTGATGGGGACCTCATAGATCGGCGTCTTGCGCCGCAGCAGCTTGCCGGTCACCTCAGCCTCCATGCCGAACCCGGTCTGGCGGATATCCAGGTCCCGGTACAGCCGCGCGGGGATGAGCTTGAAGCAGGTCTCAAGATCACTGATGTAACAGCCGAACAGGACGTTCGCGAATGTCGTGACGCCCTTATTGCCCAGCACGTAAAGGTAGGAATACGAGTTATGACTGCCAAAAGTCCGCGTCCCGTACACCACCGCGGCATCGCCAGCCAGCACCGGGGCCAGCAGCGCCGGGATCTCGGCCGGCGAGTACTCCAGGTCAGCGTCGCACATGATCACGTAGTCGCCGGCCGCCACCGACGCCGCCGTCCGGATCGCGGCTCCCTTGCCCTGGTTGGCGTCATGCAGGTGCACGCTGACCCGCGGATCGCCGGTCATGGACGAGTACAGTTCCCTCGTGCCATCCGTGCTGCCGTCATCGACGATGACAAGCTCGGTCTCGCACGGGAACTCGACGCTGAGTACCTCCTTCACCGCAGCGGCCAGCGTCGAGTACTCGTTGTACACGGGCATCAGGATCGACAGCTTCATAACAACGACCTTACTGGATAAAAAGGATAAGAGGCCTGCCATCCTCTTTGGCCTACCCGCGTGCACGGCTCCAGCACCTTGCACGGGCCTCATTCGCCGAGCACGGCCCAGTCACATTCGGTCACATCGTGCTCAGCGACCTCCCGGCGGCCCGAGCCGGGGATCTGTACCCCGGCCGCATCAGGTGAAGATGATCTGGCCGCCGGCCGCCATCTCGTAGAACTCGCCGACGGTGATGATGTCCTTGACCTGGTCGATGAAGTCGTCCCTGGTCAGGCCGAACAGGTCGACCGATGCCTTGCAGCCGTACAGGCCCGCGCCGGTGTCGGCGATCATCTCGATGAACTCCGGGATCGGCGGGATATCGAGCCCGCCCATCTTGTGCGCCATGTAGTGGGTCATCACCGAGGACACGCCGGGCAGACCGCCGGCCCAGGTAGCCATGTGCAGTCCGGGGTTGCCGACGGTGGCGAGCTTGATGTGCTCGTGCCGGGCCTTGTGGATGGCATCCAGCCCGAAGAAGGTGAAGAACAGGTTCGCCTCGATGCCCTCGGCGCGGGCGCCGTTGGCCATGATCAGCGCCGGGTAGATGCCCTCCAGGGAGCCCTTGGAGACGATGATGGAGACTTTCTCGATCCTGCCGTTGGCGCTGGCTGGGTTGTCAGGCATGACGCACCGTCCTGTCGTGTGGTTCAGATGCAGCCGCGCGGCTTGGGAATGCCGGCGATCTTGGCGGCCAGCTTGGCTGGCCCCTTCGGGAACAGCTCGTACAGCTCCTTGATGGTCACGCCGGAGGTCTTGCTCAGCGCGCGCACGCTCGGGCCGGTGCCCTTCGCCTCGTACTCGTGCCGCATGAACTTGATGACTTGCCAGTGCGGCTCGGTCAGCTGCTCGATACCGGCCTCAGCGGCAAGTCTCGGGGACCATGTCCTCGCGCCACTGCTGCGGATCGGTGAAGAAGCCCTCGTCGTTGACGACTGACATCGGTGCCTGCGTAAACCTTGACGGGCATGGTCAGGCCCTTTCTCTCGTGCTCTCGAGCGGGCTGGCCGGCGGGATGCCGGCGGACTGGCTCGCACCGAGCCGCTTGCCTGCCAGCGGCATGTCGGCGCCGACGCCGGGAATGTCGCGTCCGGCCAGCAGCAGGTGCCAGTAGATCCACTGGAACGCCAGCTTCCCGAGCATGGTTCAGGCGCGACTCGCGCAGCAACGGCAGGCCGATGCGACCGGGGAACCGTCCGGTGACCGGCTCGGTGTCGTAGTTGAAGTCGATCAGCAGTGCCTTGCCGAAGCCGCTTTCGATGAAGCAGTTGGTGTGGCCGTCGAAACTGGCATCCAGCGGCTGCCCGGTCAGGAAGCTGACGATGTTCCGGGCCAGGATCTCGCCTTCGAAATGGGCGACAGACCCGGCCTTGGAGGCCCGGACGTCCGCGGCGTCGCCGATGACGAAGATGTTCGGGCTGGCCTTGGCCTGCAGGGTCCGCTCGTCGACGGGAATGAAGCCAAGCGCGTCACCCAGCCCCGGTGACCGGCCGACATAGGCCTGGCCGCCGTGCACGGGCACCATCACCGCCAGGTCGAAGCCAACCTCGCGGCCGTCGAAGGACACCAGCCGCCCGCCGCTCCCGTCGACCTCGCCGGTGTTGAACTCGGTGACCACCTGGATCCGCTTGTCCGTCAGCATCCCGCTCAGCTCGCGGTTGCAGACGGCCTTGGTGAACACCCCGTCCAGCGGGGTGACGAGGGTGATCTCGACCCGGTCGCGGATCCCCCGCTTGCGGAAGTAAGCATCGGCCAGGAAGCTGAACTCGATCGGTGCGACCGGGCACTTGATCGGCATGTCCACGACGTTCACCACGATCCGGCCGCCATCAAAGCGCGCCAGCGCCTCCCGCAGCGCCACCGCGCCCGGCAGGTCATAGAACGTGAATGCCCTGCCCTGCTCCATGGCCTCGGGCAGGCCCTCGGTCTCGTCCGGCAGCAGCGCCGCCCCGCTCGCGATCACCAGCACGTCATAGGGCAGCACAACCCCGCTGCTGAGGTAGACCTGACACGCGTCGATGTCCACCCGGTCGGCGTCGCTGAGGAAGTAGCCGACGCCATCGTGCAGCTGCCGCACCCGCGAGCGGGTAATGCGCTCGGAGCCGAGCTGCCCGAACGGGACGAACAGCAGGCCTGGCTGGTACAGGTGGTGATCATCGCGATCAACCACCGTGATCAGGTCATCGGCTGCCACCAGGTGCCGAAGCCTGTTCGCGATCAGCGTCCCGCCGGTACCGCCACCCAGGATCACAATTCGCTTCGCCATACACCCAGGCTGGTGAGCGATCCTCGGCATGGCCACGGCCGAAGGTCCCGGCCCGCGCTGACCAAAGCCATCGAAGGCGAGTTCCCGGCCACGTCAGTGATCTGGCGCACCCTGCAGGACTTCCCAGACTATTTCGACTGGATGACGTGCCCGGCGCCCGGTGCCGTGCTGTATCTGCTGCCGGCAGGACACGCCGGTAGCGGCGATGATCGTGCTCTCCGGCTCGGCCCGGACGGCGGGGAACAGCCGGAGTCCGCCAATGTGCATGCTCAGGTCATAGTGCTCCCGCTCGAACCCGAAGGAGCCAGCCATGCCGCAGCACCCGGCGTCAAGCTCGACGACCTCGGCACCCGGTATAGCGCGCAGCAGGCCGACCGTGGCCGCCGTTCCCGTCAGTGCCTTCTGGTGACAGTGACCATGGAACAGGATGCGGCGCCCGCGGAACGCAGCGAGCCGGGGCAGCGTGATCCTGCCCGCGGTAATGGCCTCCATGATCAGTTCCTCGGGCAGCCTGGTTGCGGCGGCCACGGACAGTGCGGCGGCCGCACCCGGCAGCAGAGCCAGGTACTCATCGCGGAGCGTCAGCAGGCACGACGGTTCCGCGCCGACGATCGGCACCCCGAGCGCTGCCGCAGCACCCAGCCGCTCCGTCATCCCGGCCGCCATCCGCCGGGCCTGGTCGATCAGTCCCTTGGACAGGCTGGCCCGGCCGCAGCAGCCCGCATCCTCCAGCCGGACCTGCCAGCCGGCCCACTGCAGCAGGTCAATGGCCGCGCTGCCCACCGCGACATCAGTAAAGGTGGTAAACGAGTCGGCCAGGAAGATCAGCTCGCCCTGCGATGACGGCACCGGCGCAGGCGGCCGGTGCCGGTACCAGCTGCGCAGGTTCCGGCGCGCGAATCGCGGCAGCGGCCGAGCGGCGCTGACACCCAGCAGGCGCTCGGCCGCCAGCCGGGCCGGCCGCCAGCCGGCCAGCAGGTTGGACACCGCGGGCGCGGCCGAGCCGGCCCGGTTGAGCATCCGGATCGACCCGAACAACCGCGACCGCAGCGGAGTGCCATGCCGCTCGTAATACGCAGCCAGCGCCTCGGTCTTGAGCGCGGCCATGTCGACGCCGAGCGGGCACTCGCTCTTGCATGCCTTGCACTCCAGGCAGAGGTCCAGGATGCCGTGCACTCTGTCGTCACCGAGCGCCGCCCGCGGATCCGGCATCGACATCGCGTGCAGCAGCGCGTTCGCCCGGCCCCGGGTGGAATGCTCCTCATCACGCGTCGCCATATACGACGGGCACATGACACCGGCTGATTCCTTGCGGCACAGCCCGATGTTCATGCACCGATCGGCCGCGCCGCGCATTCCGCCGGGCCCGCTGAAGCTGAGCCGGGTGGGGAACGGGGTAGCAGCACGCCCCGCGGCATCCCGCAGGTGCTCGGTCATCGGGGCTGCGTCCACGATCTTGCCGGGGTTCATCCGGTTGGCTGGATCGAACAGTCGCTTGGTCTCCTGCATGGCCGCATAGAGCCCGTCGCCGAAGACGCGGCGATTGAACTCGCTGCGCGCCAGCCCGTCGCCGTGCTCACTGGAGTTAACGCCGCCGTACGCCAGGACCAGGTCACGTACCTGCTCGGCGACCGCGCGCATCAGCTCCGGCTGCCCTGGCTGACTCAGGTCGATGAACGGGCGGATATGCAGGCATCCGACCGAGCAGTGGCCGTAGAACCCTGCCTTCAGCCCGTGCGAATCCAGGATCTGCCGGAACGCGGCGGCGTAGCCAGCCAGCCTGGCTGGCTCGACGGCGGTGTCCTCGACGAACGCGAGCGGACGGCGAGCTCCGGTGCTCGCCGCCATCAGCAGGCCAAGGCCTGCCTCGCGCACCGTCAGCACCGCAGCCTGCTCGGCGGCGGTCACCGCCCGGAGCGTGTGGTAGCCGTGGCCGTGTGCCTGCCAGCGCGCCTCCAGCCGGTCGATCCCGGCGGCGGCCTCGGCAGCGGTGTCGCCGAAGAACGTCACGAACAGCAGCGCCTCCGGATCACCGTCCAGCATGGTGCCAAGCGTCCGGTACTGGATCTTCTGCCGGGACAGTTCGAGTATGGTCCGGTCCAGCAGCTCGACGGCGGCCGGCTCGCACGCCAGCGCGTCCTGGGTGGCCTCGATCGCGGCTTGCACCGACATGAAGTGCCCTACCGCGATGGTGCGGTGCCGTGGTGCTGGCACCAGCCCGACGGCCGCCTCGACGACGGTGACCAGGGTGCCCTCGGAGCCCACGACGAATTTCGCCAGGTCAAGGACGCTCTGGCCGGCCAGCCGATCGAGGCGGTAGCCGCCAGACTGCCGCCAGAATCGCGGAAATCCGGTGGCAATCGCCTCGCTGTTGCGCTCGGCGATGCCGGCCAGCTCACGGCAGATCGCGCCGTCGAGAGTCGGCGCGGCCGCGCGGCTAGCCAGCTCGGCAGCGGTCAGCGGGCCGAAGCGGGACCTGCTGGCATCGGAGAGCACGACATCGAGAGTGCGTACATGGTCGATCGTCATGCCGTAGCGCACCGACTGGCTGCCCGCCGAGTTGTTGCCGATCATCCCGCCGAGCGTGGCCCGGTTCTTGGTGGAGGTATCCGGGCCGAACATGAGCCCGTACTCGGCCGCCGCCTTGTTGAGCTGCTCTTGCACCACGCCGGGCTGCACTCGTGCCACTCGCCGCTCGGGGTCGATCTCGACGATCCCGTTCAGGTGCCGGGAGAAGTCCATCACGACAGCCCGCCCCACGGTCTGGCCGGCCAGGCTGGTACCGGCGCCGCGGGCTAGCACCGGGACGTCATATGCGGCGGCCGTGGAAATAACGGCGACCACGTCGTCCGCGTGCCGGGGAAAAACCACCCCGATCGGCTCGATGGCATACATGCTCGCGTCACGGGAGAATAGGTGCCTGCTGTAGGAGTCGAACCGGACCTCACCGCTGACCGCCCGGCGCAGCGCCTGCGCAATGTACCCGCTCTCCCCCAGCTGGCCCGATCCGGCGGCCGAGGGCTGTTCCGTGTCTGCGCCGATGCGAGAGGACATACCCATGACGTATCAGAGCGGCAGGCACTTTCTCCAGATACCCGGGCCTACCAATGTCCCGGACCGGGTGCTGCGGGCGATGGCCGCGCCGACGATCGACCATCGCGGTCCCGAGTTCGCGGCCCTGGCCAGGCAGGTGCTGTCCGGCGTCGGCCGGCTCTGCGGCAGTTCCCGGCCGGTCGCGGTGTATCCCAGCTCGGGCACCGGAGCGTGGGAGGCCGCGCTGGTGAATACGCTGTCGCCGGGCGACCGGGTGCTCGCTTTCGGTATCGGCCATTTCGCCACCTTGTGGTCGCAGCTGGCAGCCAAGCTCGGCCTGGACGTCAGCCTCGTTCCCGGTGACTGGCGCCGCGGCGTGCATGCCGAGCAGGTGCACGACGAGCTCTCGGCGGACGCCGGACACCAGATCAAGGCCGTGACAATCGTGCAGAACGAGACGTCGACCGGCTGCGCCAGTGCCATTCCGCTGATCCGGGCGGCGATCGACAGCGCCGGTCATCCGGCACTGCTGATCGTCGACACCATCTCATCGCTGGGATCGATCGATTACCGTCACGACGAATGGGGCGTCGACGTGACGATCTGGTGCTCGCAGAAAGGCATGATGCTGCCGCCTGGCCTCGGCCTGAATGCGGTCAGCGCGAAAGCGCTGGCCGCGGCGCAGCAGGCCCGGCTGGCGCGCAGCTACTGGGACTGGCAGCCGTTGCTCGCCGCCGCGGATACCGGGCTGTTCCCGTATACGCCCGCCACCAACCTGCTGTTCGGGCTGCGTGAGGCCCTGACGATGTTCGACGAGGAGGGGCTGCCCGCCGTCTTTAACCGGCATGCGCGCCACGCAGAGGCAACCCGAAGGGCCGTTCGCGGCTGGGGCCTCGACCTGGTCTGCCAGGACCCGGCGGACTACTCCAGCACGCTCACCGCGGTGCTGGTTCCGGACGGGCATGACGCAGACCAGCTGCGCAGGCTGGTGCTGGACCGCTACAACATGTCGCTCGGGGCCGGGCTTGGCCGGCTGGCCGGACGGGCATTCCGCATCGGGCATCTCGGCGACCTGGGCGATCTGTCGCTGGCCGGCGCCCTGTGCGGCGTCGAGATGGGCCTGACCGGGGCCGGCCTGCCGATCTCCCGCGACGGTGTCGCCAGCGCGCTCGACTATCTCGGCTCGGCCGCCTGATCCGACTGCTGGCGCGCCCCGCCGGGCCGGATGATGCCGCGGACTATCCGCCGGGCTAGCAGGTCGGCCGGGGTGAGCCGGAGCCGTTCGGCCACCTCGGGCACGTCAGCGGGGCTGAGCTTGAGTATCGACGCGGCCAGCTCCGGCGCTGTCACGGCGAGGTAGCCGGTCTCGGCTATCCAGAGGTCGGCGGGGGCTGCGAGCGCGAGTGCACCGCCGGAAACTCCCTCGCCTATCACTACCGAGGTTATCGGCACCTGGCTGGCAGCGATGGCCACGAACAGCTCGGCCATCGCCGTGCCCACGCCGGCAGCCTCATCCGCAGGCTGACCCGCAGCGCCGGGAGTGTCGATCAGCGTGAGTACCGGCACACCGAAGCGCGCTGCCAGGCCGAGCAGGCGGGTCGCCGTCCGATAGCCTGCGGCGGTCGTCGGCCCGCCGGTCTGCGCGATGTAGCCGATGGTGGCGCCGGCATGGCTGCCGAACCCGCAGCGCAGGCCGGGATCCAGGGCACCGCAGCGATCACCGCGGATCTCCAGGGCCTGGGTGAAATAGCCAGCCAGCCACTGGTCAGCCCGGGCCCGGTGCCGGCTGCGCGCACCACTGACCTGAGCCCAGGCCGTCGGCACCGTCCCGTCCGGCGGTGCATCGGGCGGCTCGGAGTTATCGGGCCAGCGCGGCACCGGGGCGCGATCGAGGGACCCGCGCGACCTGGGCGACAGCAACCGGATGGCGGTCGCGACCTCGGTGCGCAGTCCGCTGGCAGGCGTCAGGACGTCCGCGAACCCGCGGTCCCACTTGCCGTCGGCTAGGTACTCCCGCGAATCCGGGTCTGCGCCCTGCGGCCGGGTCCGCGAACCAGAGAAGCTCACCCTGGCTCCCGGCACGCCGATGATCAGGTCTGCGCAAGCAACCAGAGAGGACCAGACGCCGCCGGTAGTGGGATCGCCTGCGACCGCGATATAGGGGATTCCGGCCTGCCGCGCGCGGGCAATGGCCGCGGCGTAGACCTGCATCTGGACCAGCGCGCTGGTGCCCTCCTGCATCCTGGAACCGCCAGATGCCGCGACGCAGACGACCGGCAGTCGCTCGGCGATCGCAACCGAGAATGCCTGCCTGATCCTGGCACCTTCGGCGACGCCAGCCGAGCCGCCGAGGAAGCCGAAGTCGAAGCCTGCTAGCACGCAGGGCTCCCCCGCCACGGCGGCCAGGCCGGTGGTCACGGCATGCCGGGCACCGGTCGCGGCCGTCGCGGCCTGCAGTTGCTCGCAATAGCCAGGCCAGCCGCTCGGGTTGGCCGCTGCTATCTCCTCACCGAACCGGCTGAGGTGACCGTCATCGGCCAGGTCCTGATACAGCGGGCGCGGGCCGGCTCGCGCCGGGCCGGGCGGTTCAGCCGGCATCGGCCGCAGGAGGCTGGCCGAGCATGGCCTCGCGGAGCTCATCAGTGTGCTCGCCCAGCAACGGCGGCGGCAGGCCGGCCGACAGCGGGCTGCGGCTGTAGTGCACGGGGTTTCCGGGCAGCCTGATCCTGCCGAGGCGCGGATGGCTGACCTCCCAGACGAGGTTCTCCGCGCTGACCTGAGCGCTCTGGTACACCCGGTCCAGGGATTTCAGCTCGCCTGCCGGGACGCCAGCCCGGTCCAGCTGATCCAGCCAGATCGCAACCGGGTACCGCGCGAGCGCGGCCGCGATGAGCTCTTGCAGGCTGGCGAGATTCGCCAGCCGCAGAGCGTTCGTGGCGAATCTGCCGTCGGCCGGGTCCAGGCCCGCGAGCGGGGCGAAGCGCCGCCAGATGTCGTCATTGCCGACCGCGATGACGATCGGGCCGTCTGCGGCTTCGAACATGCCGTACGGGGCAACGCTCGGATGGTGATTGCCGGACGGGCCCGGCACCTCACCGGCGATCAGGTACCTGGTGGCCTGGAAGGTGTGAATGCCGATCTGCGCTGCCAGCAGCGATGTGGTGACTCGCTGGCCCAGCCCGCTGCGCTCGCGTTCCGCCAGCGCGGCGAGTACTCCGATCACTCCGAACAGTCCCGCGCTGACGTCCGCGATCGGCACGCCTACCTTCACCGGCTGGCTGGCCGCGGTTCCCGTCAGGCTCATGACACCACCCTCTGCCTGCAGGATCTGGTCGTAGCCGACCCGGTGGCTGTCCGGGCCTGACTCGCCGAAGCCGCTGATCGCCAGCCGGATTAGGCCGGGATTCAGCTCGGCAAGGCGGTCGTCGCCGAGTCCCAGCCGCTCCATGACGCCGGGACGGAAATTCTCGACCAGAACGTCGGCCCACCGCACCAGCGCCTCGGTGAAGGCGCGTTCTGCCGGATCCTTCAGGTCGATGGCCACGCTGCGCTTGCCGCGATTGATCGACAGGAAGTACGTGCTCTCGGCGCCGTCACTGGTCGGCATGAACGGCGGCCCCCAGTGCCTGGTATCGTCACCGGATCCTGGCCGCTCCACCTTGATCACCTCAGCACCCAGGTCGGCGAGCAGCATCGCCGCGTAGGGACCTGCGAGCACCCGGGCCAGGTCAAGAACATGCACGCCCGCCAGCGGGCCGGCGGCCTGCGGTTGCGACATCGCATCCTCTCCTGGTTCGTGCAGCCGCCCCGGCTGGTCTGCGCCGGTCCTGACCCGCCGTGCGCCGCAGCGGCACGGCGGGCCAGAACCGGAACGGCTACGGCGTGGCCGCCGCGAGCGCAGTCGCGGTCATCACGTAGACCTGCTGCTCGATCCCGGCGGTATTGGCCTGGAAGGCGCCGTAGGGACCGAAGGTGTTGTTGTACTGGTTGTAGTCGAGGTTCCCGCTCGCTCCCTGGTAATTGATCTTCTTTCCGGCCTTCAGCAGCGCGAGACAGGTGGCGTAGGTGTAACAAGGGGTGCCGGGCGGGTTCGTCACCTTGGTCATGTCGTGAGCCACGGTCGTTCCGTCGGTGGTCTTGGCGTAGTCGTCTGCCAGCGCCAGCGAGATGACGGCGTCGTAGGCGTAGTTCGCGTTCGCCAGCGGCCCTGCTGACTTCTGGCTCGGGTACAGCTGGTTGAACTTGCTGAGGAACGCGGAGCTGGCTGCGCCAGTGACCGAAGTGCCGAAGACAGAGATCAGGTGCGCGTGCGCGGTCGGGATGCCGATTGCCTTCAGGTAGTCGCTGCCGCTGGTGACGTCGGTCCCCACCCACGGGATGCTCTGGCCGCCAAGCTGCTTGAACTCGCGGAAGAGCACGGCCGCGGTAGGCGGGTCCTCCTGGGTGAAGATCACCTGCGGATGCGCGGCGATCGCCTCGCGGACCTGACTCAGGTACGAGGTCTGGTCGGGGGTCACGATGATGGTCTTCAGGATGGTGCCGCCGAGCTTGGTGAAGGTCTGCGAGACAGGCTTCAGGAACGTCTGCGCGGCCGGGTCAGAGTAGAACAGCATGACCGCCTTGGTGTAGCCCTTCGTGTGCGCATACAGCGCCATGGCCACGCCGAGCTGGGAGTCGGACGGGCTATCGCGGAAGAAGTACGGATCGGCCTGGTGATCACGGGCGGTGTCACCGCCCTGGAACTCGTCGACGATGTGATTGTTATCCAGGATCGGCTCTACCCCGTTAATCTCCTGCGTCTCCGGGCCGATGACGCCGCTGATGCTGTGGGTCAGCATCTGGTTGGTCGCGGTCACCCCGTCCGCAACGTCACAGCTGGTATCTCCGGTGACCAGCTGCACCTTGCGGCCGAGTACGCCACCGGCTGCGTTGATCTCGCTCTGGGCGACCTTGGAGCCCTGGAGCATCGCCTGGCCGAGACTCGCCAGCCGTCCGGTGAAGCAGGACAGCACACCGTAGGTAACCGGACCAGACGAGCTGGCCACCGATCCGCTGGTGCCTGACGAGGCACAGGCGGCAAGCAGCGCGGCCGCAGCGCACGAGCCGACGGCCTTGTAGATCATGGAATGTTTCACGCTGGATCTCCTTCAACCCGTGGGAGGGTTCATTTTGATCAACTCATCCGGCCGACGTAGAGCTCCACGACGTTGTCGTCGTGCAGCAGATCCACTGCTGGACCGTCGAGCCTGTTGCGCCCGAGCACGAGGATGTAGCCCCAGTGCGCGTGGCGCAGTGTGCGCCGGGTGTTCTGCTCGACCACGCAGATCCCGACGCCAGTGGCGGCGATCTTCTCTATCTGCTCCCAGAGCACGCCCTGGAGCAATGGGGCCAGCCCGGCGCTTGGCTCGTCCAGCAGCAGTACGGCCGGCTCCAGCATGAGCGCCCTGGCAAGCGCGAGCATGCTGCGCTGGCCCCCGCTGAGCAGGCCAGCCCGGCGGCGCAGCGCCTTGCTGAGATCAGGAAACAGCTCGCACAGCTCGTCGATTCGCGCAGGCACGCCGCGGCGGCGCGTGTAGGCGCCCATCTCCAGGTTCTCTCGCACGGTCAGATCGGGGAAGACGTTAGCGACCTGGGGAACGTAGCCGAGTCCGCTTCTGACCAGCTTCTCCGGCGAGAGGCCTGTTGTCTTGACGTTCCGAACGTAGATGTCGCCGCGAGTCACTCGCAGCACGCCGCTGAGCGCCTTCAGTAATGTGGACTTCCCCGCGCCGTTGGGCCCCACAATCGCGGTGATCTTCCCGGCCAGGACGGTCAGCGAGACATCCTCGACTATCGGTGGTCCGCCGTATCCCGCGGTGACCCCGTCGGCGCGCAGCACGACCTCGGCCGCCGGCTCAGCCATGGCTCAGGTCCATCCCGAGATATGCCTCGACAACCCGCGGGTTGTCGCGCAGGCCAGCGAACGGTCCCTGCGCGATGACCTCGCCGAGGTCCATCACGATCACCTGATCGCAGGTCTTCTCGATGAACGGGAGATTGTGCTCGACCACGATCACCGTGCGGTCCTCCCTGGCGAACTGCCCGACGGCCTCGCCGATCCGGGCTCCGAGCACCGGGTTCACGCCGCCCATTGGCTCATCAAGGATGATGAGGCGGGGCTCGGCTGCGGCGATCCGCGCGAATTCGAGCAGCCGTTTCTGACCGCCGCTCAACCGGACAGCCAGCTCGTTCTTCAGCTCCGCGAGCTGGAAGCGCTCCAGGATGAGGCGGACAGCCACGCGGTCTTCCGCTTCCTCGGCTCGGATGCTGCGCAAGCCCATCGCCGACCGCCAGAGCGACTCGCTGCCAAATCGGCGCCGCGCGAGCAGCACATTGTCCATGACGGTCAGGTTGCGCCACTCGCGCGGCGTCTGGAAGGTACGGATCAGCCCGAGCCGCGAGATGACATCCGGACGTTTCCCGATCAGCTGCTCCCCCGCGAACGTGATGCGCCCGGAGTCCGGTTGCCCGAAGCCGGACACCAGGTCGACCACCGTGCTCTTGCCCGCCCCGTTCGGTCCGATCAGGCCGACGACCTGGCCTTCGGGCACCGAGAACGTGCAGTCGCGGACCGCGTGGACGCCGCCAAATGACTTGGTCAGCTCCTCGATTTCCAGCAGGCCCGCGGTCATCCAGCACCTCTTTCGTCAGCACCGCGCTCCGTGCCGGTACGCGAGGGCAGCGCACCAGGGTCGGCAGCTGCCGCTCCTCCGGCCGGTGACGCGGCGACAGGTGCCGCCACCGCCCCTGGCCGGAACGGGGTCAGCCGCCGGGCCTGCCGGCCCGCCTTGTCCACGCCCGGCCGCTCCCGGAACAGCCCTTCGGGCCGGAACCTGAGCATCAGAATGATCATGAGCCCGATGATCACCTGGCGCATCGCCGGGCTGAAATCCGGCCGCGAGGCCGGCGACGGCAGGAACCGGGTGAGCTCGATCAGGCCAACGTAGACAACGAAGACACCGACGATGACGCCACGCGGGTTGCCGCGGCCGCCGATCAGGATCGCGGCATAGATCACCAGCAGTTCCTGAGGTGTCCACGCCGACGGGTTGAAAGCGCTGATGAAGATCGCGAACAGGCCGCCAGCCAGTCCGGCGAGCGCCGCGCCGAACAGGTACGTGCGGTACTTCGTGAAGAACACCTTGCGCCCGTAGGCCGCTGCGGCGCGCTCGTCCTCGCGTATCGAGCGCACCATCCGGCCGAACAGGCTGCGGGACAACCGCTGCACCAGCAGGTAGGCCAGGAACAGGACGACGAGGACGACGCCGAGCAGGAATATCCGGTAGCCGTTATAGGTCAGGCGCAGTGCCGTCTGGCCAGGGTTGATCAGCCCGTAAACGCCGTTGTAGCCATCGAACAGCGGCGTGTAGTTCTCTACCAGCAGGTACAGCGCGCTGACAGCGCCAAGGGTGGTGACCGCGAAATAGATGTCGCGGAGGTTCCGCAGCGCGATCGCCCCGATAATGGCCGCGAGGCCGACCACCGCCACAACGGCCAGCAGCATCGCCAGCACCACCGGCAGGTGCCAGCCGATGATGTACTCGACCGGCGCGACGGGCTTGCCGATGGTCAGCACGAAGGTCATGTAGCTGCCGAGGGCCAGGTATCCGTAGAACGCGAGGTCGAAGTCGCCGCTCCAGCCCCACACCATGTCGAGGCCGAGCGCGAGGATGGCGAAGATGCCCGCCTCGGTGAAGACGCTGACCCAGTACATCAGGCCCGCACAACCGTCGCGCTGCGGCGTACGAAGACGCCGTTCGGGCGGAACAGCATCAGCACAACGAGCAGCAGGAAGGCATACACAAGCTCATAGGCCGAGCTGGTGTAGGTACCGCCTATCTGCAGCACCAGGCCGACGATGAGCGCGCCGCCAAGGGTCGCGTACGGGCGGCCGATGCCGCCAGCGACCGCCGCGGTGATCGTCAGCAGCAGGAAGGTGAAGCCCAGCGTCGGGCCGAAGGTGCCGATGGTGTCAGCAAGCACGAACCCGGCGAATCCGGAAACCGCACCCGCCAGGCCCCAGGTCAGCATCACGATCCGGCGCGCGGGAATCCCGCTCACCCGAGAGAGCGTCCGGTCCTGCGAGACAGCACGCACCGCCTTGCCGAATCGCGTCCGCTGCAACAGCAGGTAGAGCAGGCCGGCCACGGCTAGTGCGGAGAAGATCACCTCGATGTCTGACGTCGTCCACAGGAATGGCCCGACGTGGTGCAAGCCGCCCTGCGCGAAGGTGTAGGTCACGTTGGCGGCGCCGTAGATCATCACCAGGATGTTCTCGATGACGATTGCCGCCCCGAGCGTCGCGATAAAGACGGTGATCGCGCTGCGGCCGCGGAACTGCTCGATCAGCCCGGCATTCAGCGCAAATCCGGCCAGCATCCCGGCCAGCGCAGAGATCACTGCTGCGGCCGCGACGTTCTGATGGAAGAACGTCTGCCCGGTATAGGCGGCGTAGGCGCCGATAGTGAGGAACTCGCCGTGCGCGAAGTTCGCGATCCGGCTCACCGCGTACTCCAGCGTGAACGCCACCGCGGACAGCGACAAGATCGCCGCCGTCGCGAGCCCGACTCCGACGCTAACCAAGAAGGTGCTCATGTCATCCCGTCGGCTGGGGGCACATGGGACAAACAGTAAGTGGCTGAGCCAGTAGCCCGACCATAATGTCCGCTATCCTGGGTGTCAACGGGGTCTGTGCGACCGCTGGGAACAGCGAGTGACACGCAATGCCTGCTGCCAGCCAGGCTGGCCGGCAGCGGCCCGGCTGGAGCCGGTTAGAGGAGTGAGGCGACGCGACGCTATGGCAGCGAGTCAGCGAGCGGCCAGGCCGAGTACGGACGCCCTGCGAGCTCCTGACCGGCGCCGCCTTTACGAGCAGCTAGCCGCGAGGCTGCTCGACTACGTCGAGGTCACCGGCATGCGTGTTGGTGACCGGTTGCCATCGGAGCGAGACCTCGCCTCGGCCCTGCAGGTGAGCCGGGCATCTGTGCGGCAGGCCACGGTCGCGCTTGAGGTACGCGGCACGCTCGAAGTCCGGCACGGCGATGGCATTTACCTGCGGTCACTGCCCAACGACTCGGGCCACTTGATGGAGCTGCTGACCAAGCGGCACCGGCTGCCAGCCATCCTTGAGGCCAGGGAAGCGCTGGAGACGCAGCTAGCCGCGCTCGCCGCTGCGCGGAGGTCCGAGGCAGAGGTAGCGGAGATGGACGAGGCCCTCGACATCATGGCAGCCGATATCGAGACGGGCGGTTTCGGCGAGGAAGGTGACCGCCTGTTTCATGAGGCCGTCACAAACGCGGCTCGCAGTCCGCTGCTCGCTGAGTTCATGGCCGCGCTCGCCCTGCCAATCGGGGAGACCCGGCGGAGCTCTCTGGGCGAGCCCGGCCGGCCGAGCCGATCGTTGCGCGCCCATCGCCGCATCCTGGAAGCTATCCGCCGCGGTGACGCACCCGGAGCGCGTCAGGCAATGCGCCGCCACGTGATCATGGTGGCCGACATCGGCCTGCTGCGGTGGGCCGCGGTCCAGCTCGATGCCGACGGGGCTGAAAGCCCGTGAGTCGTGCCACCGGCCCGCATCTTGATGCGTCGAAAATCCGGCACTAAGATGCTTGCATGCGTACCACCTTGACGTTGGACCCTGACGTCGCCCGGCTCGTCGAGGACGCCGTCCACCGCGGGCGCCGGCCGATGAAGCAGGTGATCAACGATGCGCTGCGCCGGGGCCTGGCGCCGCCACCGTCTCGGCGGGAGACCTATCACCTTCCCGTCCACCAGGCAGCGCTCCAGCCTGGTTTCGACTTGGCGGGCTTCAACCGGCTGACAGACGAACTCGAAGACGAGGCAATCCTGACTGCAGGCAAGCGCGCGGATTCGTGATCATCCCCGATGTCAATCTGCTGCTCTACGCCGTCGTGTCCGCTTTTCCCGAGCACCAGCACGCGCACGAGTGGTGGGAGGGAACGATAAATTCAGCGGCAGAGATCGGCCTGGCTTCACCAGCTATCTTCGGCTTCATCCGGATAGCCACGAATCCGCGGGTACTGTCGCCGCCACTGTCGGTCGAGGCCGCGACCGGTTACGTATCCGCGTGGCTGGGCCAGCCGAACGTCAGCCATATCGCCCCCGGCGCCGAGCATATTGCGATCGCGTTCAGCCTGCTGACGCAAATCGGGACCGGCGGCAACCTCACGACCGATGTTCAGCTGGCAGCGCTCGCACTGGAATATGACGCCGACATCCACTCGAACGACACCGACTTCGCCCGGTTCCCGGGCGTTCGCTGGATCAACCCGCTGGCCTGACCCAGACCGTGCGGCACCCGCGCGTCGCCAGGGGATGGGTCAGGCACGGGCGCGGGATCATGCCGAGCCAATAGCCCGTCCGACGCTGCGACGTCAGACCGGGACTAGCTCCGACATGATGTGCTCGCGGGCCACCTCGTGCCCATGCGAGCCCAGCGCGTGCTGCTGGACGGCCGCGACGAGCTCGTCGATCTGGTCTGATCGCTCGGCGCGGAATTCGACGCCGCACGGATGGCAGGTCACCCGTCGCGCGGTGGCCGCTGGGTTCGCTGCGGGCTGCGCCGAGGCTATGTCGATGAGCACGCAGGGTTCCTCGCCCACCACCCAGGCGTCGTGGCCGGGGCTCACCACATGTGCATCGCCCGGCCCGAAGACGGCTTCGGTGCCATCGTCCATCCTGACCGCGAACTGGCCGGATAGCACGTAGCCGGTATGTGCTCCCTGGCAGGAGTCGGTGCCCGCGGCCGGCTTGACGTCCGCGGTCCAGCGGAAGCCCGGATTGAAGACGGCCCGCACGATAGTCGCGCCGGCCAGGGTGACGAGGTTCATGTCTCCGTGCTCGAAGCTGCGCTTCTCATCCGGAGTGTCGAGGTTCTTGGCGGCCAGTGTCATGGCATTGCCTCCAGGTCGGGTAGTTCCTTTCCCAGAGCCTCGCGCTAGCCGGGCACTCGCCACATCGGTGAGATCACGTAATCCCGCCGGGCGCGCCGGCTACGTACTCTCGATGGCCGCCGGTCTAGCCTGGCCGCGAGCCCGCGATGACCGCCAGCTGGGTACGGGACCTCGCGCCGGTCTTGCGCAGCAGGCTCTCGATATGCTTCTCGACCGTCCGGGGCGACAGGTAAAGCCGGGCAGCTATCTCCTTGTTGGCAAGCCCGTCGGCCACCAAACGCAGGACGTCCCCCTCCCTGGCTGTCACGCCAAACCTCACCCACGGGGCGGGATCTGTGCCGTCGAGGGCAGCCTGGCAGCGCTGCGCCAGCTTGTGGACGCCGTGGGCGGCGAAGGAATCCCGCGCCTTCGCGAGCCAGCGCCGCGGCTCACCCCAGCCGTCGGCCAGTGCGGCTTCCGCTATGTACAGGAGGCCAAGATCGCCCCAGACCGGATAGCCGGCCAGGCTCTGCTCGGCCAGTGCCGCGCAGGCTTCCGCCTCGCTGGCTTCGCCGCGCCGGCCGGCGCGGATAGCCGTCGCGCACTGAATCAGCCCGCGGGTCGAGAAGACCGCAGCGAGCACCGAGCGATGGGCGGCGGCAAGTTCGGCCGCCGCACGCTCGTCTCCGATCGCGGCCAGCACGAGGATCCAGACTCCGCGGAAGTTCGCCGGATCCGCGTTCGGGCACTCTTGCAGGATCGCCGCGCTGCGCTCGAACGCGCGCAACGCCGCTGCCTGCTCGTTCTGGAGCAGCGCGTACATGGCACGGCCCGCACCCCAGGCGAAAGCCTCGATGACCGGATCGCCATTGGCTCCGGCGATGGCCTGCGCGAGGCACTGCTCCAGGCGTTCGCCGTCACCGCCGAGCCCGTAGGACTCCGCCAGGAACAGCAGCGCCTTCGTGCGGACCTCGTGCAGGCCGAGTCTCTCGCTGATGGCCAGCGACGCCGCAGCGTGCTGCGCTAGCCCGGACAGCTCGAATCTCGCGTCCGCAGAGGCTGCCAGCTGGAGCTCGAGAACGGCGGCCGTGCTCATCGCGCCCAGCTCATCGGCCATCTGCCTGGCCTGGGTCAGTCTCCGCGTGCCCGCATAGTCGAACATCTCAATCGTGCCGAGTTCGTGCAGGGCGCGCAGCCGCCAGAACGGCAGCCCGGCTGAGTCAGCGATGGCGAGTGCGCTCTCGAAAGCGTCCTTGGCCTTGGGCGTGTCCCGCAATCGCTCGGTCCGCCCGACAATCTCCAGAGCGTGGCAGCGCACTTCCGCTGCGGTGCTGGTCCGGCCAAGCACGAGTCCGGCGAGCTGGCGGGCACGGTCAGGCTGCCCGTCAGCGAACGCGATCTCAGCCTGGAGCACGAGGAGCTGCGCAGTCAGCGCTGAATCCGACTGAGGTGATCCTCGGCCATTGCCAGTCGGCGCCGCGGCCCGGGGGTCAGCGGCCAGCAGCTCGGCGGCAGTCGCGACATGCACTGCGGCTACCGCCCAGCGAGTCGCCACGACGTCCGCCTGGGCGAGATGGACGTGCACCTGCGCCCGCATGTGCGTAGCGTGAGGATCGGCTGCCAGCCGCGCCAGCAGTTCCGCGCCTACCGCTTCTGCCTCGTCGGCCCGCCCGGCGAAGGCGAGTGCCTCGACCAGCTGAGCTTCGACTGCGTTGCCCGCTCCGGTGTCGTCGAGCAGTGTGGCGGCCCGGCGGAGCGTTGCCGCTGCTGTCACCAGCGCGCCGCTGCTGAGTGCCTCGCGACCGGATGCTGCGAGCAACTCGCCAGCCCTGGCCAGCTGTCCTGACTGCTCGGCGAGGTCAGCGCCGACCTCACGCCACTGACCCGGCAGCCCTGGCCGGGCTTCCTCCAGTGCGGCTAGCGCGGCCGCTGCCAGCGTCACGCGGGCGGTCGGCAGGATGGCCGCGACGATTGCCTCCCTGGTCAGTGCGTGCCGGAACCTGAACTCATCGAAATCAAAGGACAGCAGCATCTGGTCAACGCCATGCGCGAGCGCGCGGGAAACCGTCGGCGCTGGCTCGCCAGTGACGGCCGCCAGCAGCCGCCAGTCGAAATGCCGGCCAAGAACCGCTGCCGCGTGCAGGATGAGCTGCTCAGCGTCGTCCAGCCGGTCGAACCGTGCCTGCACCGTGTCCCGGAACGAAGCTGGCAGCCCCGGTGCGGCGAGCAGTTCCTCTACCAGGAACGGAACCCCGTCCGCCGCGTCCTGCACCCGCCTGACCACGTCGTCACCGACGTCGGGCAGGCACGCCCTGACCATGGTTTCGGTCTGGATGCTATCCAGCCGCGCAACCGCGATGTAGTCGGCCGCCCGGCCAGCATGCAGGCGACGAGCAACGTCGAGCGCACTGGTAGCTGGCTCCTCCCGGAGTGTCGCCAGGCAGAGCACGGGTACCGAGGCAAGATTGTCGCTGAGGTACTCGACCACGGCCAGTGTGTCGGGATCGGCCCAGTGCAGGTCTTCCAGCACCATGACCAGTCCGGCCGGACTGGCGAGCCAGCGCAGCAGACGCAGCACCGCCTCTGCTCGCACGGGCGCTGAGGCAGCGGCGGGGTACCTCGCGACGTCGCCGTTCCCGCTGTCATCGCCGCCGGTCGCGGCGACCGGGATGATGGCACTGAGCGCGGGCAGCCACGGCCCCAGGCCGGTGGCGTGGCCGACCGGGCGATCACGCAGCGCTCGGAGCAAGGCCTCGGTCAGCGGCCGGTAAGCGGTGCTGCCGCCCGTCGGCACCGCGCGGCCTGTCACGGCGACCGCGCCGCGCTCGCCTGCCCAGTCCGTTACCTCCCTGGCGAGGCGGGACTTGCCGATGCCAGCCTCGCCGGCCAGGAACACCAGCCTGCCGGAGCCGGCCATGGCGGCAGACAGCCGGCCTGCCAGCGCCGAGCACTCAGCTTGGCGCCCGACCAGCACCGGGCACAGGACATCCCCCACGCTGACATTGTGCATTCTCCAGGCAGCACAGCGTGACTCCGCATCATGCCCGCAGGACATTCCTTTCTTCCCAGCCTCGGCAGCGGCAGAGCGCTAACCGGCCATGAGCGCGGCATCGGCGGCCATCACCGCATCGCCCATGCCGACCGCGTCACGGCCGAAATTGCCGTCACCGAAGCTGCCGTGGTCAAGCCGTAGCACGCGGTCGGCCAGGCTGACCAGTCGCGCCGAGTGGGTCACGACGACGACGGTCTTGCCGCGGGCGTGGTCCAGCACGCCGGTGATCAGTGCTATCTCCGCAGCCGGATCCAGTCCCGTGGTGGGCTCGTCGAGCAGGAGGACCGGGGTGTCGGCTACCAGCGCACGGGCGATGGCGATCCTGCGCTGCTGACCACCCGAAAGCTGCCTGCCGTGCTCGCCGACCGGCGCGTCCAGTCCGGCTGGCAAGAGCCTGGCGAAGCTGGTCACGCCGGCTCGGTCCGCGCCAGCCTGGATCTGGCCCCGGCTGGCCGCCGGGCTGCCGTAGGCGATGTTGGCGGCAATGCTCCCGGTATGCAGCCACGGGTCTTGCGGTGCCAGCGTGACGAGCCGCCGCAGGCGGTCAGCGGGCAGGCCGGCGATGTCGTCACCGTCGACCCTGATCACGCCGCAGTCCGGGTCAGCGAGCCGCACCATGAGAGCCAGCAACGTGGACTTGCCCGCACCGGATGGCCCGGTGATGCACACGAACTCCCCCGCCTCCACCCGCAGGCTCGCGGCACTCAGCACCTGCTGGTGCGGACGGTGGGCGTAGCTGACTCCCTCGATCTCCACCGGCGCGCCGATTCCGGTCCCGGCGCCCGGCGGCGCGGGCTGGCCGCGTTGCCTGGTCGCGATGGCATGGTAGTGCCGGACCTTCACCAAGGGAACGGGATCGTGGAGTGACTCGCCCGCTGCGGCCAGTCGCGGTAGCCGGAACAGCTCCGACAGCCTGTCGCGGCTCGCCGAACCGCGCGTGATCGAGGTGCTCAGCTGGGCAAGCGACCGGACCGGGCCGGTCAGGCTCGACAGGTAGGCAAGGAACACCAGCAGGCCTCCGATGGTCAGGCGCCGCGCTGATACCTCCGCGGTGCCGCCGATCAGCGCCGCGGCTAGGGCGATGCCGGGCAGGGAATCGGTGACGGGCGCGAACCGGGCACTGGCGTCCAGCGCCGTGACGGCCGCGGTGGCCGCGGTCGTGCTGGCCCGGTGATAGGCCGCGATCTCGCTGTCTGCGCGCCCGAACACGTGCACAGCCGGAATCCGGGCCAGCAGGTCCGCGGCGAACGCCGAGAGCTCCCCGGCCCGGGCGCGTGACTGGCGCTGAGCGCCGTGCAAGGAGCGGTTGCGCAACCGGGCGGCCAGTGCGTACAGGGGGACCACGCCGAGCACGATCAGCGTCAGCCGCCAGTCGAGTACGGCGGTGATAACCGTCATCCCGGCGAGCACCGCGAGGTCCGGGATCAGCGTCTCGATCGCGGCGGTGATCGTGTCGCTCACCCTGCTGGCGTCTGAGCCGAGGCGGCTGGAGAGTTCGCCGAGCGGAAACCGGTTCACCGATCCCGGCGCGGCCCGCAGCAGCTGACCGACCACGTGCACGCGCAGCCGGCTGCCCATCCGCTCGCCCACGGCGCCGACGAGGAAGACGACCAGGTACCCGGCGATGCTGCTCAGGACGAGCAGCAGCAGGCCGCCGGCAGCGGCCAGCGCCGCCAGGGCCAGCGGCGGGCAGCCGTGCAGCCCGGCCAGCCATGGCGGGAATCTCTGATGGCCGAGACCATAGTCGACAACGACCTTCAGCGGCCACGGCGCGGCAAGCGCCAGGACCGTATCCACGATCATCAGCCAGACGGCCAGGCTGACAGCGGGCCGGTCGGTGCGCAGCAGCCACCGCCCGATTCCCGCCCATCGCTGCAAGTTCAGCGCCGGCCCGTCCGCACCGGCGTGCCGGGTATGTCCGCTGCCGCCGGAGCGAATCAGCCGGGCGCGGAGCGCGAAACCGGCGGCCACTGACGCCACGCACACCGCCGCTCCTGCGATCATGAAAGTGATCATCGTCTCCCGCTCCTTGGGTGCCTGCTCGGCTGCCCGGCAGGGCGGCATGCTCTCCGCTACCAGCTCGCCCAGGTCAGCGTGTTCCTGTCGTCGATACTCGGCAGCGCACGTGAGCCGGTGCTGAGCCGCGGATGAGAAGACGCTCACCCAGCGTCGCTCGCACTGAGAGGAACCTGAGAGCTTCCGCAGAGCCTGCGCAGCGGGGCGGGGTCCACCGTTGTTGCTGTGGGCGGAAGCTGCGCTGGACCGGGCACCGCTGCCAGGCACGAGCACCGGGCGCGCTGGCGTCCGCTCGCCTCGGCTCGCGGCCGCATTCTGGGCTGGTCCGTCCTGCTGCTCGCCGCTGGCATCACGGCATCAACTGTCGCTACCCGAGTGCTGCTGGTGCAGGGGATGAATGCGCAGGTCCACGGCGAGCTAGCGCATGAGATCGGCGAGTTCAGGGCACTCGCGGCCCGGCGCACCTCGGCGGCCAGCGGCGGCCAGCCCGGCCAGGTGGCGGCGCTGCTGCGAACCCGTACCCAGCAGGCAGTGCTGGAGCATGACACCGTGCTCATCGGCCTGCTGGGTACCAGGGTGGTCGCGACCAGCCGGAACTACAGCCCGGCCACCCTCGGGGTACCGGCCGGGATACGCGCGTCCTGGGCGGCACGCAGCGGGCAGACCGCCGGATCGGCTACTCTCGCGATCGGTCCGATCCGGTACACGGTGGTCCCGGTGCGCGTACCGGGCGATCCTGTACATGGCACGTTCGTCGCGGCCGTGCTGCTCAGGCCGGGCGAGGCGAGCATCAGCCGGGTGACCCAGCTGCAGCTTGAGACTGGCGGAATCGCACTGCTGGCCGGCACGGCGCTGGCCTGGCTGATCGCCGGCCGGGTGCTCCGGCCAGTCCGGGACACTACCGACCTGGCGCGGCAGATCACCGACACTGACATCGCCGGCCGGATACCCGTTCGCGGGCACAACGAGGTCACCGAGCTCGCGAAGACCTTCAACCGCATGCTGGACCGGCTGGAGGCGGCGCTGGCAACGCAGCGGCGTTTCCTCGCCGACGCCGGGCACGAACTGCGCACGCCGATCGCCATCGTGCAAGGCAACCTGGACACGCTGGAGCTGGGCACCCAGGATGACGCCGAGACGCTGTCGATCGTCGCCGACGAACTGGCGCGGATGAGCAGGCTGGTGGACGAGCTGACGGTCCTGGCCAGCAGCGAGCAGCCAGATTTCCTGCGCTGCCAGCCTGTCGACATCGGATCCTTCACCAGCTCGGTACTAGCGAAGGCGCGGCTGCTCGATGACCGGCCGTGGTTGCTGGCAGGTGCTGCGACGGGCACAGCAGTTCTGGACCCGCAGCGCCTGACGCAGGCCCTGCTGCAACTGGCAGCCAACGCCGCCGCGCACACACCGGCTGGCACCGCGGTGGAAATCAGCTCCGGCCTGCGGGACGGCATGCTCGAATTCACCGTCTCCGACCGCGGCCCGGGCATACCGGTCGGTGAGCGAGGCCGTATCTTCGAGCGCTTCGCGCGCCTGAGCACACCGCGAACTGCTGGCACTGGGCTCGGGCTGTCCATCGTCGCCGCCATCACCGCCGCGCACGGCGGCACGGTGCAGGTCGCCGGCGCACCCGGTGGCGGTGCGGCATTCGTGATCGTGCTGCCGATAGTAACGGCCGCTACCGCAGCAGTCCGGGACGACGCGGTTACCGCCGCGCGAACGTCGGCAGAGAGCGGAGCCGTGGCATGAGCCGGATCCTGATAGCCGAGGACGAGCCCAATATCGTCCGCTTCCTTGCCAAGGGCTTGCAGGCCGAGGGTCATGCGATCACCCCCGCGGCCGACGGCCCGACGGCGCTGTATCTGGCGCAGACCGGGGATTTCGACCTCATGCTGCTCGACCTCGGCCTGCCCGGCCGGGACGGGCTCGACGTGCTGACCGAACTGCGGCGCGAGCACGTCAGGCTGCCGATCATCGTGCTCACCGCCAGGAGCACCACCGCTGATGTGGTCGCCGGCCTGGACCACGGCGCCGATGACTACATCAGCAAGCCGTTCCGGCTGGCCGAGCTGCTGGCCAGGGTCAGGCTCCGGCTACGGCCGGAGAATTCCCGGCAGGAGTTCGTGCTGCGCAACGGCGACCTGACCCTGGATATGCGCACCCGGCAGGCCGACGTCGGCGGCCGCGTGATCGACCTGTCGGCTCGCGAGTTCGCGCTTGCCGAGATGTTCCTGCGCCATCCGGGTCAGGTGCTGAGCCGAGAGCAGTTGCTCAGTCACATCTGGGGTTACGACTACGATCCAGGCTCAAATATCGTCGAGGTCTACATTCGGTACCTGCGCAACAAGATCGGCTCAGCCCGGATCGTGACGCTCAGGGGCGCGGGCTACCGGCTTGTCCGGGAGGCCGCGACCGCAGCGTCAGGCCGGGCCGTGCCTCCCGGCTGAGGCGGGGCCACGGCGAACCTGCCGCTGGAAAATGCCTCGGCTCTGGACCCGCGACCGGGCCCAGAGCCGAGAAGTACCCGCTTAGTTGTCGTGAGGGTCCCTGGAGTCGTCCTGGCGACTGTCCCCGGCGGTGCCCTCGCGGTGCGCGTCGCGCCGGTCCCTGCGCTCCCGCTCGAACCCGCGGCTTGAAGTCTCGACCTTGGCCATGTGTGCTCACCTCCCTTCGCTGCCCTGCCGTCAGCCTCGCCAGGTGGCGTGAGCCAGGCGTGAGAACCTGATGAGAGCCATCTCATCAGCGAGCGGCGGGATCGGGTGCCGGAGAGGCACAGGTGCCGCGTGACGGCGGGCTGCTGCGGTATGGCTCGATGCGGCTCTCGGCGGGGACCGCCGCATGCCCTTGCGCGCGGGTTACCGGCGTGTATGAGAGCGCTCTCATGGTGCTCTCACGATCTCGACATCTGGCGGCGGCATCGTAGCCGGCGCAGGTGCCGCTAACCGGCACCTGGTACGCCGATTCCGGGAGCCACCGCATGACACTCCAGTCGCCCTCCAGCCGGGCAGCGACGCAGCCGGGGAGCTAGCTCCAGAGGCCGCAGGTGGCGCGTGGCAGTCGCGGTGACCGTGGTCGTCGCGGCGCTCACGGTGGCGGGCGTGGCCGGCCTCAGCCGCTACTTCTCCGGGTACTGGCTGTACCGGGGATTCGGACCGCCCGCGACGCCGCACAGCGTGGTGGTCAAGACCGCAAGCGGTACCCGGCGGGTGGCTGTAGGCATGCCTTCCATCCAGGTCTATTCGGTGCCGAGCCCCGCGCTTTCCGGTTACCGCGACCAGGTACAGGTGGTCCTGCCGCCGGGCTACTCCGCGCATCCGCGCCAGCGGTATCCCGTCCTCTACCTGCTGCACGGATTCCCCGGGCAGCCATCAGCATTCGTCAATATCGGCAGGGTCGCCTCGATCGAGGCAACGCTCGTCGCGCAGGGCAGGATGAAGCCGCTGATCCTGGTCATGCCCGGCGGCACCCGCGCGTTCCTGACCGACACCGAGTGGGCAAACGGCATCGGCCGGGGCAATGCCTGGGACACCTTCGTCGCACGGGAGCTGGTGCACGCGATCGATTCGCGCTACCGCACCATCGCCACCGGTGCAGCGCGCGGCATCGGCGGCCTGTCCGAAGGCGGATACGGTGCGCTCAACATCGGCCTGCATCACCCCGGCGAATTCGGCCTGCTCGAAAGCTGGTCGGGCTACATGACGGCCTTTCACATCCGGTCCGTCTTCGGCGCTGGCACGTCCCTGCTCGGCTACAACAGCCCGGCGGTGTGGGTTCGCTCCGTAGTCGCCCAGGTCCGGGCGCACCACACCTATATCTGGTTCTACAGCGGGAGATCTGATCCGCTCGCCGCACAGAACCGCGTGTTTGCCGCCGAACTCGGCTCGCTGGGCGTCGCTCACCACTTCTACACCATTCCCGGAAATCATACCTGGGGCCTGTGGCGCAGCCAGATCGAGCTCGCCCTTATCACCGCATCGGAGCACATGCACCATGCCTAATCGGATTCGCCGACCCGCCGTCGCCGCCCTGCGGCTGCTCTGCCACCGTTCTCGCGACGGTGGCGGCGACAACGCTAGCCACGGGCTGGCTGTACTGGATCCGCGGCGACGTCGCCCACTGGCCAGGGCCGCTCGATCGCCGATGCGCTGCCGCTCGATGAACTGCCTGGTCAGGGTGGCATCTCGCTGATCGCCTACGTCAGCGTCTTCACTGTCGCCGGAATCCTCGCCGGCCTCACCGCGAGAGCGGCGAAGATCAGCCGGGGGGCGGCCGGGCTGAGCCTGGCGGCAACGGCAGGACTGTGGCTGTTCGCCGTGGATGCGTTCTCGCTGTACGTCGTGCGGCAGGTGCCGCTCGGCGCAGCCGCTCACGCCGCGGCGGGCCTGCCTGCGGTCTACCTCACGGCGGGCCTGGCCGGAGCGGCCGGCGCTCTGCTCGGACGGGGAAGGCCGACCGGCGCCGGTACTCACCGGATGCTGACGTGGCTCACCGCAGCCAGCGGTGTGGTCGTACTCGTCGCCTCTCTGCTTCCGAGGTCGGCGCTGGCCGTCGGCCCGAGCGGGCTCTCACCGCACGTCGCATCACGCGCCGCGCACGTGCTTGTCGTCCCAGCCGGGATCCTGCTGGTCATCACCTCCCGCGGGCTGCTGCGGCGCAACCGGCGGGCCTGGCTCCTCGCGGTCATCGCCGCTGGATCATTGGCGCTGCTGCAACTTGTGGGCGGCTCCGGCTACCCGAGCACCATGCTCGCCTGCCTGCTGACTATCGCGCTCGCGGCCAACAGGGAGGCGTTCCCCTTCCGAGGTGATCCTGCCGCCAGGCCATCGGCATGGCGCCGCCTCGTCGGCATGCTGCTGGTCGCGCTGGGCTACGGCATGGCAGCATTCTGGGCCTACCGGTGGGCGGCCGGCCAGAGCTTCCGGTTCTGGCCTGCCCTGGTTGACACGCTGCGGGCGATGGGCGGCCAGTTGCCTCGCGACATCGACTTCCTGCCAGGCGAGTTCGCCGACTGGTACCCCCTGTCGGTGCTGTCGATCCTCACCGTGGGCGTGCTCTGGGCCGCTGCAGCCTGGCTGCGCCCCTGGAAGCAACGGCTGCGGCCGGATGCGGACCGGCGGCGCGAGGCCTGCCAGATCGTGCGTCAGTGGGGCACCGACACGCTGGCTCCGTTTGCGCTGCGCTCGGACAAGGAGTGGTTCATGACCGGGCAGACGCTGATCGCCTACCGGGTGGTCCGTGGCGTTGCGCTGGTCAGCGGCGACCCGGTCGGCCCGCCAGAGTCCGACGGCGCCGCGCTGGACACGTTCCTGTCGTACGCCCGGGCGCGCGGCTGGCGGACCGCCGTCCTGGGCGCCTCGGAGAGGCTGGCCGCCACGTACCGCAGCCGGGGGCTGATCCCGGTGTACCACGGCGACGAGGCCGTCATCGACACCACCGATTTCAGCCTGACCGGACGGCCGATGCGCGCGGTCCGCCAGGCTGTGCATCGCCTGCAGCGGGCCCGCTTCCACGCTGACGTCATTCCGGCCGGCGATATACCAGCACCACTGCGGGAAGAGCTCATCGCCGTCGAGCGGGCATGGCTGCGCGGCCGGCCGCGGACCGGCTTCAGCATGGAACTTGACAGCCTGTTCGGGCTCGGTGGCGAGCAGGCGCTGTTCGTCGTTGGTCGTGATCCGCAGGGCCGGGTCTTCGGGTTCCTGCACCTGGCCGAGTGCGGGGCCGGCGGGTCGCTGTCGCTGTCCACGATGCCGCGACTGGCCGAGGCGCCCAACGGTTTCACCTCCTGGCTCATCGTCGAAGCCGTCTCGTGGTCTCGCGATCACGGTCATAAGCACCTGTCGCTGAACTTCTCTCCGTTCGCCAGCCTGCTCGCCGGTGACGGCGAGCTCGCTGCCGGACAGCGGCTGCAGCGGCGGGCGCTGCTCCGGGTAAAGCAGCTTCTCGCCCTGCAGCTCGACAATCTTCTTCGGTTCAACGAGCAGTTCGGCCCGCTACGGCAGCCGCGGTTCATCGTGCTCGAAGCGCGGGCGGATCTGCCCCGAGTTGCGCTGGCCGCAATGGCCGCCGAGGGTTACCTGCCCTTCGCTGGCCTGGTCCGTGGCCGCGGCTGGATTGTCCCGGAAGCCATGCCGGATGCCCCGCGCACCCGCGGCGGCCCGCCAGCCGCCGCAGCGCCGGAGCTGGTGGCCGCGACAGCACAGATCGGCAGTCGGCCAGCCGCCGCCGAATCAGGCCTGGCACAGCCATGAACCTCGCTGCCGGCCTGCTTCTCGCGCTGGCCTCCACTGCCGCCCTGAGCTACGGCTTCTACCGCCAGCACACAGCATCCGGTCAGTTGCCGACCCTCACATTGCGCCATCCGCTCCGGTCGCTAGCGTCGCTGTTCAGCTGCTGGCGGTGGCTGGCCGGATTCATCATCGGCCTTGGCGGCTGGGCACTGTATGTCGTCGCGCTGCGTTTCGCGCCGCTGTCGCTGGTTCAGGCCACCTCCGCAGGCGGCGTCGGCCTGCTCGCATTGCTCGTACGCCGTGGCGGCGGCCGGGTATCGCGGCCAGACCGCGCCGGCGTGATCGTCTCGGTCGCCGGCCTTGTGCTGCTAGGCCTGTCGCTGCCGCTGTCCATGCCCGGCGCGGGCCGCGCCGGGCCGGCCGGCTGGGCGCAACCGCTAACCTGGGCGCTGATCTCCATCTGCCTGGCAGGCGCGGCCGCTGGGCCGCTGGCCCGTCGCTTGCGACCAGGCGCGGCCCTCGGCGCCGCGGCCGGTCTGCTGTACTCCGGCGGCGACGTCGCCACCAAGGCCTTTGCGAGCGGAACGCATCCGATCGCCCTGTTCTTCGTCCTGCTTCTGATCTCCCACGGCCTGGCATTCGTCGCGCTGCAGCTGGCATTCCAGCGCGGCTCGGCGCTGGCCACCGCCGGGCTATCCACCCTGCTCACCAACGCCCTGCCCATAGCGGCTGGACTAGCCGTGTTCGGCGAGGTCATGCCCGGTGGCCTGGCCGGCGCACTGCGCGGCCTCGGCTTCGCGGCCACGGTGGTAGGCGCCGCGTTGCTCGCAGTCGGCGCCAGCCACGGCGACGTCGCCCGCGCGGCCGACAGCAACGTCGGCCTGCCGTCAGTGGGCACCGACAGGCTGCCAACCAAGGATGCTGTCCGTGCTGCCGAGTCGTGCTCCCAAGCCCGCGCGAGCTAAGCCGCCGGCTCGCCGGGCCGGGCTGTCAGATCGATTGCCGACTTGCGAATGCCCATCGGGCACCTGTCTTCCTGGACACTACGGCATTGGTTACGGCGCTAGCGCGCCGCGAGCTGGCCCGCCGCGAGGCCGGCGATTATGTGACGACGATGACCTTGACGCCGACGGCGTCATAGGTGCCCTGTGCTCGCGAATCCCTGGTCGCGAGGGCCACCTCGTGCTCTTTGGCAGCAAGCGCCACGAGCGCGTCATAGACGGCACCACCTGCAATGCCGAGGCGGCTCAGGGTGTCCGGCAGTTCCCGTGCGCCCAGCTTGCTCAGCAGTAGCGCGGCAGAGAACCGGTCCTTCAGCAGTCGCGCCGCGTCGGCAGGCGCCAGTCGTGCGTCGCCGGGCAGCCTGGTGAGAACAGAATAGGTCTCCGCGAGAGCGTGGCCGCTCAACGCGACCTCCTGCCCGTTCCACCAGCGCACGACGGCCGCATGGGCATGATGTGAACGGACAACCAGCGGTATAGCGACGCTTGTGTCCACCGCGATGGTCACTTGCGGCCGGCGTCGATGAGAGCGAAGAGGACATCATCATCGACCGGCGTGTCTCCGGCGGAGACGAGCGCGCCGTCCTCCTCCACCAGCCGTGCCGTCCTTCCCGCCGGCACCACTTGCGCGCCAGCGCCATACGGTGAGATGTCAACCGTGGTGCCGGGCAGCAAGCCGAGCGCGTCACGAATGGGCTTGGGCAATACGATCCGGCCCGCTTGGTCAATGACAGCTTCCATGGGAAAACACTACCATCGAAATCCCAATCTACCGGCCCGTGCGGAAGCCAAACCGTTGACAGGGCAGCTATCAATATGATATCACATTAGAAGGCAACCGGATGGCCAGCACCGCAGCCGGTCGGAGGCACCCCGATGAACGCATCCCGTGACACCGCTCCGCTAGGTCTGCACAGCTTGCGGGCCTCTCCCCCGCGGTCCGGCGTGGCCCGCCTGATCCCGCACGGCGTCAGCGTTGGGGCCGTGCTTGTGACGGCCAGCGTGGTGACGGCAGCATGCAGCAGCGCGCCGGTCACCGTCACCAACACGGCTGCCCCGAAGCCGCTGGCGTCTGGGTCCTGGCCGTATTCCAATAACGATCTCTCGAACACCCGCGACGCCGCGGGCTCGACGATCACGTCGGCGAACGTGTCCCGGCTCACGCAGGCTTGGACGTTCCATATCACGGGATCCGCAGCGGCAGGCGTCGGCTCCGACGGTGCCCTGGCCGCAAATCCGATCGTGGTGAACGGCGTGGTCTATATCCAGGACCTCGACGCGAACGTGTACGCGCTGGCCCTTGCTACCGGCAAGCTGAAGTGGGAGTACCAGCTCAATACGCCGATGAAGACCGGACCGGGGCCGGACGGCGTCGCGGTCGTCGGCGGCACGGTCTACGGAGTCTCGCCGACAACGGTCTTCGCGCTGAATGCGGCCACCGGCCGCAAGATCTGGGTCAGCAGCCATCTGCTCAGCAAGGGCCAGGGGACCTTCGAAATCCAGCCGCAAGTGGCAGCCGGGCGGGTGTACCTGGCCAGCGCGTACGGCTCGGGGCCGGGCGGCGGGGTGCTCTTCGCACTCAACGCGGCGAGCGGCGGACTGCTGTGGAGATTCAATACTGTTCGTGGCCCTGACTCTGGCGTTGCGGCTGTTGGCCTCGGCTCGGGCGGCGCCTGGGAGACGCCGCTGGTCAGCAGCGACGGATCGGTGACGTTCGGCATCGGCAATCCCTATCAGTCGGTCGCTTCCGCGATCGCCCATCCCTCCGCGCAGCTGTACACCGACAGCGACGTGAACCTCGACGCGACGACCGGGAAACTGCGCTGGTACTACCAGGGCGTGCCCAACGACTTCAAGGACTACGACATGCAGGCCTCGCCGATCTCGGCGAGCGTCAACGGGGTATCGGTCGTCCTCGGCGGCGGCAAGATGGGCTACGTCTACGAGATGAACGCCCAGACCGGCGAGCTGCTCTGGAAGACGCCGGTCGGCGAGCACAACGGCCACGACAACGACTCGCTCCTGGCGCTAGAACATAAGATCACGCTCAAGGTGCCCTTCACGATTCTTCCCGGCTCGGTCGGCGGCATCCTGACCGACATGGCCCTCGCGGGCTCCAGCATCTACGTGGTCACCATCGACCTGCCGCTCACCTACACAAGCTTGAAGCTGCCCGTCGCGATCAAAGCCGCTGGCGCTGCCGCTGGAGAGGTGGAGGCGCTCAGCCTCGCCACCGGCAAGGTCGAATGGGACACCAAGGTGCCGGACTTGCCGGTCGGTGCCGCCACGGTCTCGAATGATCTTGTCTTCACGACGCTGTATCACGGTGTCCTGATCGCCCTCAACCGCAGCACCGGCGCGATCGTGTTCCGCCGCCAGCTGCCCACCTCAGCCAATGCGCCGATCGCCATCGCCGGCAACACGGTGATCGTCCCCGCTGGCGGCCCGGCGACCGGCAAGACGGGCGGCGGCTCCAATCCGCAGGTGGTGGCCTACACCGTGCCCGTCAAATGACCCTGGTGCCGCCCTGGCCTGGCCACTCCCCCGCGGTCGTACTCCGAGGGTTCCGGGGCCGCGCGGGACCCGGCAGCGAGGAAGGCGGTTCCGAAGAACAGCTCGGTCCAGGAGACGTCAGCCAGCTCTTCGTGCATGGCTGCGCGAATCTCCTCCCATGGACGGCGCCTGATCCACTCATCGATGGAGGCGAACGGGCGCACAATGGCGGTTCCGAGCTTCGCTAGCCGCTCAGGCGTGGTGTCGGGAACCTTGAGATCCAGCACGACCCAGCGTCCGCCTGCGGCGAGGGCCGCGGCGCCGTGGGCGATGACTCGTGCGCACTCGGGCACCTGCGACAGGGCATAGGTGGACAGGATCGCGTCGACCTGGGCCGGGAAGTCGAAGTCGGCCGCGTCGGCTTGCACGAGGCTGACATTGCCCCAGCCGTTCGTCTCTGTCCGATCCCGGGCCCGGGCGAGCATCGCGTCGGTCAGGTCGACGCCGACGATCTGGCCGTCGGGACCGATCACCTCCTCAATCAGCGGGAAGTTCAGACCGGTGCCACATGCGATGTCGATGACGCTGTCACCCGCGCGGAGGCCGAGCGCTTGCACGGCCCGGAGGCGCTGGGCCCGCTGGGGGTAGCCAGGCACGGGGTACAGCCGGGAGGTGATGTCGTAGTGCTTCGCCTTCTTGCGGTATGTCTCGATCAGGTGCGCTCGCGTGTCGTCAAGCTGGCTCACGGTGCGCTCCTCGATCTCGGTAGCGACACGGCAGAACCCGCGCGCCCCCATCTAAGACTCCGCGCCTGTGCGCGTAGCGGCTTCGACCGCAGCCTTGATCGCCGCCATCTCCTGATCGCTCACGCGCTGAACTCTGCCTTTGAGAGTGCGGGGGACCGCGCGCATGATGCCCGCGAGGTCGACCTCAATCCACATCGTGGCGTCGGTCTGGCTATCGTCCACCGGCTCGAGTTCCATTGCCCAGCGCGCCGCGGACGTACCCATCGGCCCGGCGAACGCCACGTAGCGGGGCTCCTCGACGGCAGTCACCTGCTGGCTCCGGCCGCGAGTCAGCCAGAGTATCCCCTTCGCCCGCTGGTCCACCCGCGAGCCGGGCTGAAGCGGAGCCGCGCCGCGAACCCGGCATTCGAGCACCGTTGGCGCCCACTCCGGCCAGCGCCCGACGTCACACACATACGCCCACACCGCACCGATGCTGCTGGCAATCGTTATGCGGCTCTCGGTCCTGAATGTCATCGAGCGCACTTTGTGCTGATCACCTTCCGTTGCATAAAATCTCCCGCGACGTTACATCCTGACGCAGACGCCTGCCAGCGCGTTCCGATGGCGCCAGGATCATGCAGATCCCGCCGCCACGCTGTGCAAGCAGCAGGGAACGTGTGCCGAACCTGCGGGGGCCGCATTTGGTGTCACGAGCCGAGGCGGCAAGCGGTTCAAGCCCGACCGCCGGTCTTCCCGGGGTTGCTGGCCAATCCGAGCGACACGGGCTTACTGCGCCTGTCGGCGGTCAGTGCGCTCGCTATCTCCTGGGTGGTGTGCTCCCAGCCGCGCAGGTTCGACCGCCGCTCCAGGGCGGCGGCTCGCAGCCGATGCCGGCGGCGCTCGTCGCCGAGCCAGACCCTGATCGCGGCGGCGAGGGCAGCCGGATCGCCGGCCGGGATCAGCTGGCCGGGGCGGGTGCCATCGGTGCTGAAGCCGAGCGCTTCGGGCAGCCCGCCCACCGCGGCGGCCATGACGGGCACGCCGTGGGCGAGCGCCTCGGTGACAGCCATGCCGTAGGTCTCCGAACGGGACGGCGCGACGAGCAGGTCCGCGGTGCTATACGCGCGGCTGAGCGCCGCGCCGGTCAGGACGCCGGGGAGCCGAACGCGGTGGGCGTAGCCGAGGCGAGTGATACGGGTGTGCAACTGGTCGACGAAGTCCGGGTCGCGGTCGAGCGGTCCGGCCAGCAGGCAATGCCAGTCCAGGTCACCCAGCTCGGCGAGTGCCTCGACGAGGAGGTCCTGCCCCTTGTGGCGACCGAGCGTTCCGACACAGATCAGCTGACCGCGGACGGGCCGGGCGGGGACATCGACCCGATCGGCGCCCGGCCGGGCGACGTGCACCCGGCGGGCCGGGATCTCGAATCGGGTCCGGATCTGCTCGCCGGTCCACTCGCTGGTAACGACCACGCCGGTGGCCGCGCGAAGCACGGCTCGCTCGGAGCGCTGCGCGGTGGCACCATGGCGTGTGCCGAGGGCGGTGGCCAGTGGCATGTGCAGCAGCACTGTCATTCGTATCCGGCCTGCGTGTGGCAGCAGCTGCGCAGCGGTCGGCGAAGCGATCAGTCCGTCGATCAGGGCGATCTCATCGTCGGGGATGGCGGCAATGACGCTGGCCAGATCGGCGCGAGCGACCGGGTCGGGTACCGGCCACGCCGCGGCGACGGTCGCTATCCGCACGTCCCAGCCGGCCTCTGCCAGTCCCGCGCAGACCCGCCGGTCGTAGATGTTGCCGCCGGAAGGCTGGCCGGGATTGTCGAAACCCTCGGGGACTACTACGTGGACCCGCACGATACTCCCGCCGTCCAGAGCGCCTGCCACACTAAGCCAGCCTGCAGCCTCCGGCCGATCTGAACGACATCCGCCGGTGATCCGTCATATCTGACACAGGATGGAACGGAGAACCGGTGGACACAGTTCGACCCGAGGCGACGGCGCTGGACCTGGCCCGGGCAGCCGCCTTCCCGGTGGGCGAGTACGCGGGCCAGGAGAGCTTCATGCGAGCGGGCGAGGTCCGTGCGCTGGCGCAGCGGGCCGGGGTCGGCGGTGGCGTCTCGGTGCTCGACTTGTGCTGCGGAGTGGCCGGACCCGGCCGGATGATCACGGCCGAGTCGGGCTGCCGCTACCTGGGCGTCGATCAGTCCGCCAGCGCACTGGCCATCGCCCGGGAGCTGGCCTCGAGTCTCCCCTGCCGCTTCGAGCAGGCTCATCTCCCGCCACTACCCCAGGGCCGCTTTGCGGTGGTGCTCCTGCTGGAGACAATGCTGGCTTTCCCCGACAAGGATGCCTTGGCGAGCGAGGTGGCGCGCGTGCTGGAGCCGGGCGGGCGTTTCGCCTTCACGGTCGAGGAAGGCCGGCGGCTCAACGAGCAGGAGCGAGCCCTGATGCCCGGCGCTGATACGGTCTGGCCCATTGAGCTGGCGACATTGACAGGTGTGCTGCGCGAAGCCGGGCTGACCGTGACGTGGCGGCGTGAGTACAGCTCCTCCCATCAGGCGACAGCCGCGGCGCTGCTGCGCTGTTATCGCGCTCACTCACTCCAGATCGCCGCCCAGATCGGGACGCGGGCCACCGCCGACCTGATCACTTCGCATCGGCTATGGAGTGACTGGCTCGGCAGCGGGCGGGTGCGAAAGTTCGCGATGGTAGCCGAGAAGCAATGACCTGCTTCGATGAAGCGTCGGCGACCTCCGGCTACGCGCGCTACCTGGCCGCGAAAACGACCGTGGATGACCGGGCGCTCAACCGGCAGGTGCTGACCGAGCTGTGCCGCCTGATGCCCGCAGGGACGCCGCGGGTGCTAGAGGTCGGCGCCGGCCTGGGGACAATGGTGGCCCGTCTGCTGGACTGGGGCGTTGCCGGCACCGGCGAGTACGTCGTGCTGGATGCGGATCGGCAGCTACTGGATTGCTCGCGCCGGTGGCTGCACGGCTGGGCCGCCAGCCGGGGTATGCGCAGCGACCTGCTGCCAGATGGCCTGCAGCTGGGTGATCTGCGGGTGCGCCTGGTGCACGCCGAGCTCGGCGGTTACCTGCAGGCCGATCACGGGGAGCTGGCCAATGTGCTGATCGCCAACGCCGTCCTGGACCTGGTGGACGTGCCAGCCGTGCTGCCCGGATTGCTACGGCTGCTTGTCCCCGGCGGCGTCTACTGGTTCACGATCAACTACGACGGCGAGAGCATCTTCACGCCCGGTCACCCCCACGACGACCAGGTCATGCGGGCCTACCACCGCGACATGGACGAGCGCGTCCGCTACGGCCGGCCGGCGGAAAGCCGCACGGGCCGAGGCCTGTTTCACCACCTGCGGGATGCGGGAGCACCCGCGCTGGCGGCGGGTTCGTCGGACTGGGTTGTGTACCCGGCCCCGGACGGGACCTACCCGGCCGACGAGGCTTACTTCCTGCGCAGCATCCTTCACACGATCCGGGACGCATTGCGGACTCGCCCGGACTGGGTGGAACCGGCAGACCTGGCCGACTGGCTGGCGGTGCGCTGTCAGCAGCTGGCTGCAGGCGAGCTTGTCTACATCGCTCACCAGCTTGACTTCGTGGGCTGCTGGCCCGGCTAGTGCTCTGCCAGCGCAGCGGGAGGCAAGTCAGGAGTTAGCCTCAGCGATGAGATGCACGCTGCGGGCTCTCCGCTCATGCTGCGCACCAGCACGGCGCTGGCCTCGCCGGTCATCCGAATGTCAATGTCGCGCTGGCCGGCCGGCAGCACGATGTCGCTGACGGCTCTTCCGAGCTCGAGCTGCACCGTGGTTGCGGGGCCGGAATACGAGAGCCGGATGATCCAGGCGTAGCGGAAGACCGGACCGCTGAGCGGAATCCTCGTCGCCGCCGGCCGTACCGGCCAGCATGTCCTTGAGCGGCCGGGCCGGACGCTTGACGCGCCGGCGTCGAGCGCCGGCCGCAATCTGCCAAGGCTGTCGAACATCATCGGGTTCGGAACGGCGCCGCCGGGAACCGACACGAACCGGATCCCGGCGCCTTCCGGCGCGAGCGGCCCGAGGACGTGCGACGTCTGCGTTACCGATCCCCGGAACCCGGCATACATCACGTACCACGGAGCGGGCGCCGACAGGATCACCGTGCCGGGTCTCGCGCTAGCCAGCGCGGACCGGGCAGTGTCGATGTACGAGCGCGTCCTGGCGCTGGAGGTGTGGCTGAGGTAGGTGACCCCGGACCAGATCGAGCCCGCCAGGAACGCTCCGGTCAGGGCGACCGCGCTGACCGCCAGCGGCACCGATCGCGGCCGTCTGGCGCGGTAGGGATCCTGCTCGCCGATGACGGGCCAGAACGCGAGCCCGACACAGACAGCCAGGACGGGTGCGGAGTCGGCCAGGTAATACGTCTCGGCACCCAGCAGGCTGGCGGGCAGCTCGGTCAGCCGCGAGATCGCGACCGGTCCGAAATCGGCCAGCAGCAGCCATCCGGCCAGGATCAGCCAGGACCGCAGCGCATGCCGCCGGTACCACAGGCTCGCGCCGACGATGAGTGCAGCCAGCACCCAGGTGACCTGGGTTAGTACCGGAGCCTCGGCCGCGAAGCCGTAGTCGCCGCCAGGCACGAACCAGCGCCACGATCCGCCCACTGCGGCCGGAACGAAGCCGACCCGGAGCATGGTCGCAGCCAGCGACAGCACGCTCGAGACATGTCTCGGGTTGATCGGCTGCTGGGACGATGTCTGCAGCCTGATCAGGAAGAGGACGACGTACCCGGCGGTCAGCACTCCGTAGATCGTCCAGGCTCGCCGGAAACCCCGGAAGGTCCGCCTGGCCGCGGCCGGCCAGCGGCCAGGCACAAGATAGGCCGACGTGAGGGCGAAGAGAAGCAGCGGCACCAGGGCGCCCTGCACGTCGAAGAGGAGACCTGCGCCGAGCCACCCGGCTGCGGCGACGACATGGCCGGCGCGACCAGAGCGGACGTACCTGAGGTGAGAAGAGGTCGCCGCCAGCATGGTCAGCTGCAACGGCAGCCAGTCCGTGACAGTGGTCCAGAACGACAGCCCGGCCAGCGTCAGCGGCGTGAACAGGAAGATGATCAGCGGGATCAGGATCGCCGGGCGGCTGCCGAACAGGATGAGCAGCAGCCGCAGCATCAGGACGCCTGCCGCCGCCAGTGCCGCGATGGTCACGATGGAGGCGAGTTGCCAGTCGTACGGCGACAGCCGGGTCGTCAGCCAGAACACGACCAGGCCGCCAGGCCTCAGATGGCCGCCACTGAAACTGAACAGGTAGTTCAGGTTCAGCCCGCGCGTCAGCGCGCGATCCAGCAGCAGGAAGTCGTCCTGCCGGAAATAGAAGCGCGAGAGCAGGTACGCCTTCCAGCACAACTGCGCCGCGATCAGCACGACGGCCGCGAGGATGACAGGATTCGTGCGCACCCGCCCGGCTGCGCTGAGGGGTGCCGTCAGTGCCGCGCCGAGGCCGGTCACCGGGCCTGGCCGGTCAGTCACGAGCGACATCCAACGCCCGCGGCACCGGATCGGGTCGACTCGACTCGACCGGTTGCCGCTGGTTGCGCCGGCGGCGAGCGGCGTCTCTCAGCAGCAGGCCAGCGCCCGGCGCAACGGCCGCCAGCATGAGTGCCGCATAGAGAGTAGCGATCGTGACCCCGGTGGCCGCGCCGAGCCCGGCTGCGGCAAAGGCCCAGGCGGCGGCTCCTTCCCTCAGCCCCCACCCGCCGATGCTCAGGGGGATCACCGTTGCAGTCTGGACGACCAGCAGCAGGGCGACCAGTTCGCCCAGGGGTGCGGTGGACCCGGCAACCCGGGCAGCGATGACGAACGTCGCCGTGTGCCCGGCCACGACCAGCACCGAGGCCAGCATGAGCTGGGGCCACACGTCTGCTGCCAGCAGTCCGCAGCGCAGGTCTGCGGCGACCGCACCGGCTGCGCGTGCCAGCCGCGACCGGCCGCGCCGAGCTGCGCCGCGCACGACCAGCACAGCGCACCCGGCTACGCCCGCGAGACCTGCCAGGATGTACGGCAGCGCGGGCCGGACCGGCGAGGGCAGGGTCAGCAGTACGACGGCGGTCGCCACGGCCTGGATGATCTGACCGCACAGCCGTTCCCACGCCACCGAGCGCAGCCCCACCGCCAGGTCCCCGGCCCGCCGACCGTGCGTGACCGCCCGGTGCACGTCGCCGAGAACCCCGCCGATGAGCACGGAGTTGAGGAACAGGGAACGGTAGCAGGCGCCGATCGCGCTCGGCAGGTCAATGTCGATGCCGAGCGCCCTGGCGGCGACCCGCCACCGCCAGGCCGAGCACGCCGTGGTGAGCACAGTGAGCGTGCTGGCGGCCACGACCGCCGGCCAGGTGATCGCGCGCAGACCGGCCTCGAACGGCGCCGCGCCCAGCAGCCGGACGAGGAACCACAGCACGCAGGCGCCGGCCGCCAGGCGCAGCAACGACGCCCCGCGGCGGCGGACGGCCGCGCCGATCCCGCCCGGAACTGAGTGCACGGACGCCACACCGGGTTACACGGGCCGACCGGTCAGATAGTTCAACCGGCTGGCTGTGGCAGCCTGTGCGGAACGGTCGCGGTGAACCAGCGTGACTGCTGTCCCGTTGTCCCTGTCGGATGCGGCGGACGGTTGAGCACAGACGGAGGCGCGGTGCGTGCGATTGGCGCGATGCACGGACAGGCCGCGCCGGAGAGCCCGGCGGACCACGGCGCGCTGGCTACGATTCGGCTCGCGACGATCCTCGGGATGCCCGCCACAGCCGCCGTGCTCGGCGTCGTCGCCGCCACCGCTGGTCTCGGCGTCGCGGGCTGGATAGCGGGGCTGGCCGCCGGCGCCGCGGCGACGGCGCTGATTACCACCGTCCGCCGCCGCAGCGACCACCCGGCTATCCACCCGGCCGACTGGGTCACGCTGACACGAGCGCTGCTGTGCGCCGGGGTCGCAGGCCTCGTTGCCGACTCGTTCGGCCGGCCGGTGCCGGTCACAGCGCTGGTCATCCTGGCCGCCGTCGCGCTGGCCCTCGACGCGGCGGACGGGCAGGTGGCCCGGCGGACCGGCACCGCCACCCCGCTGGGCGGCCGACTTGACGGCGAGGTCGACGCCTTCCTCATCCTGCTGCTGAGCATCGCCGTGTCGCGGGACTACGGCAGCTGGGTGCTGATCATCGGCGCCGCCCGCTACGTGCTGCTGGTGGCGGGATGGCTGATACCGTGGCTGGCCGCGCCGCTGCCACCCCGGTACTGGCGCAAGGTCGTGGCCGCCGTCCAGGGCATCGTGCTCACCGTCGCCGTATCCGGAGTGGTCGATCGCGTGGCCGGGATGATCGCGGTCGCCGTCGCGTTGCTGCTGCTGGCCGAGTCATTCGGCCGCGACGTGATCTGGCTGTACCGCACCGGCGCCAGCCCACGCACCCGCCAGGCGCTGCGGCTGGCCATCACGCTCCTTGCTGTCGTTCTCGTGTGGGCGGACCTGCTCGTACCAGACCGTGCCTGGCTGTTCAGCCCTGCGGCCTTTGTCCGTATCCCCGTGGAGGGGCTGCTCCTGGTTGCCGTGGCGGTGGTGCTGCCGGCCTGGCCGCGACGGATCGTGGCCGCCGTCATCGGATTCCTGCTCGGCGTGCTCACTCTCGCCAAGATCCTCAACTTCGCGTTCTTCGAGTTCGTCGACCGGGCGTTCAACCCGGTGCATGACTGGGGCGAAATCCCTCCGGCTGTGGGCGTGGTGCGCGACGCGATCGGGCGTACCCGCACCAATCTTCTGCTCGCCGCGCTCGCGGTCGGCCTCCTCCTGCTCGTTGCCGCGATCACCGCGGCAGCGATTCACATCACCAGCGTCGCCGCCCGGCATCGCCGCGGCGCGGTTCGCAGCCTCGCTGCCGCCGCCGCGGCCTGGGGGCTATGCGCGGGCCTGTCGCTGCAGCTCATGCCGGGCTTCCCGGTCGCCTCGACCAGCGCTATCGCGCTGGCCGTCGGGCAAGTGCGTGCCACCCAGGCTGCGCTCAGCGACCAGCGTCATTTCGCGCAGCTCGTCGACAGCCGCGACCCCGAGGGCAGCATCCCCGCGTCGGACCTGCTCACCGGATTGCGCGGCAAGGACGTCATCATCGCCTTTGTCGAAAGCTACGGACAGAGCGCTATCCAGGGCACCAGCTTCTCTCCGGGCGTCGACGCCTTCCTGCGCCGCAGCACCGCGTCGCTGGCACGGGCGGGCTGGTCCTCTCAGAGCGCCTGGCTCACCGCTCCGGGCTTCGGCGGGATCAGCTGGCTCGCGCACTCCACCCTGCAGTCGGGGCTGTGGGTCAACAGCCAGCAGCGGTATGCCCAGCTCGTCAGCCAGCAGCCGGTTCACCCTCAGCGACGCCTTCGACAAGGCCGGCTGGCGGACCGTCAGCGACAGCCCCGCCGACGACCGCGCCTGGCCGGCCGGCACGCGTTCTACCACTACGACAAGCTCTACGACCGGCGCAACGTCGGCTACCACGGCCCGGCCTTCAGCTACGCCCCGATGCCCGACCAGTACATCTTTGCCGAGTTCCAGCGGCTCGAGCTCGGCCCTGGTCATAAGCCGGTGATGGCCGAGATCGACCTGGTCTCCTCGCACTCGCCGTGGGCCCCGTTGCCGACCATGGTTCCCTGGAGCAAGGTCGGCAACGGCTCGGTCTTCGACCCGATGCCCGCGCGCGGCGAGACGGCGCTCTCCGTCTTGGGCAGCGCCAGCAAGGAGCGCCAGGCCTTCGGGAAGTCGATCCAGTACTCGATGCAGGCCCTCACCTCATGGGTCACCGAGCTCCACGATCCCAACCTCGTGCTCATCCTGCTCGGCGACGAGCAGCCTGCAAGCCCTATCACCGGCCCCGGCGCCAGCCACGCCGTGCCGATCTCGATCGTGGCCCGCGACCCTGCCGTGTTCAGGCAGATTGCGTCCTGGAAGTGGCAGGAGGGGCTGCTGCCCGGCCGCTTTGCTCCGCTTGAGCTGATGAGCGCCTTCCGCAACCAGTTCCTCGGCGCCTTCAGCACGGTCACGTCCCAGACGGCGTCGGCCCCTTGACCAGCAGCACCCGAACTGTCACGGTGAGCGCTGAACCGTTGTGCTGATGCGTTCGTATTGCCGTTAAAGGGACCGGCCGACACACTAACCCATCACAGTCGCGGGACAGCCATATGACACTGGGCTGGGACAACCCCACACCAGATCCGACCACCACCGTCCTGCTGCGGCACGGCGATACCGAACTGTCACCCGAGCACCGCTTCAGCGGGCTGCGCGATCTTCCGCTGAGTGCTAACGGAACCCGGCAGGCCAAGGCGGCCGCTTGCCGCCTGGCCGCCGGTGCGCCGATCGACGCCGTGATCAGCTCGCCGTTGCAGCGTGCCGTCGCCACCGCCGCCATCGCAGCCGGCGAACTGGGCCTCACCGCCGTCATCGATGATGATCTTCGTGAAACCGACTTCGGTGACTGGGATGGCTTCACCCTGGCAGAAATCCAGCAGCGCTGGCCGGGAGCCGCCGCAGCCTGGCGCCGCGACCCCGGACAGGCCCCGCCAGGCGGGGAGAGCTTCGCCGAAACTGCCGACCGGGTAGACCGGGCGTGTGACCGGGTGCTGCGGGACCACGCCGGGCAGAACGTCCTGGTAGTCAGTCACATCACCCCGATAAAGATCCTGCTCTGCCGCGCTCTCGGCGTCCCGCTCGGCACCCTTTACCGGCTATATCTCGGCTCCGCCTGCATTAACGAGATCCAATGGCACGGCCACGGATTTGGCGCCGTCCATCGCGTTAACGACACCAGCCACCTCCCCTGACTCACCGGGCCGGCCCCGTCTCCTCCTGCCGCCAGGGCGACCGGCCAGGTCGGCCGGGCCATAGCGGGGCAGCGCGTCAGCATCGCGCGTGATATCCGCCGAACGCGACGGGAGTTTCCCAGACCCGCACCGCCAGTGCCTCGCCGCCCTCGGCAGCGACAGTAGGCGCGAGGCGGTCATGCACCCAGCGGGCGAACACCTCGACGGTGACCGCCTCGGTCCCGGCTGGGCGTATCTCCTCCAGGTTGCGGCCTTCGAGCTGGCTGGTGAGCTCGGTCAGCGCCGCTTCCAGTACATCCAGATCACAGACCATGCCCCGGCCGTCGAGTTGCTCGCGGTCCACCACGATGTCGATTCGGTAGTCATGATCATGCAGCTGCCCCTCCGGCCCGGGAAGTCCCGGCATGATATGGAAAGCACGGACGCTTCGGCTCAGCCCGACTTCACAGGTCACCGGCAGCACTCCTGTCGTAATCAAGAACGGCATGCATCAAGCCGGGTATCCCCTCGTCCACGGCCCGGAACGCCTCGGCTGCGTGGCTGAATGCGAAGACGTGAGTGCACAGCTGTGCCAGCGGTAGCTCGGCGAGCAACTCAACGGTCTCCCGGCGGCGCCGCGACCGCGTCCAGGTCCCGGACAGCCGGGCCGGCACGGTGGAAACCTGCGTGCTGCGGATGACCAGGCGCCGCCGGTGGAACGCGCCGCCGAGCGGCAGCACCACTTGCGTCGTGCCGAACCACGACGCGATCAGCAGGGTTCCCTCATGGGCCAGCATGTTCAGCGCCATCGCTGGCGCATCCGGGTTACCGCTCGCGTCGATGACCAGCGGAACCGACCGTCCCGCCAGTTCCTCCGGTGCCACGGCGGGCGCGCCGAGGCTGCTGGCCAGGGCCCGGCGCCACGCTTGCGGCTCGGCAACCAGCGGGCGCCACCCGGAACGCTGCAACAGCAAGCTGGTCAGCAGCCCGAGCACGCCGGCGCCGAGCACGATGACCCGGTCCCGATATCCGGTCCCGGCGTCGAGCGTCACCTGCAGCGCCGTCTCGACCAGCGGGAACAAGGTTGCGGCGGCGGGATCGATGGCAGGCAGCGGGATCAGGTCATCGGCCTGCGCCGCGAATACGTCCTGGTGCGGATGGAACGCGAAAACGGCCCGGCCGGAATCCGCTACCTCGCCCACGCAGGCATACCCGTAGGCGAACGGGTAGGAGAATGTGCCGCCGAGCGCGTCGATCGTTTCGTCCAGCGCCAGGTCGGCAGGGACCTCCCCGCGGTACACCAGTCGTTCGGTGCCACCGCTGATGCCAGAGCACACGGTCCGGACAAGGACCTCACCGGCCGCAGGCCGCGGCAGGCGCACGTCCCTGATATCCACGCAGCGCGGCGCGGTATGAAACAGTGCGCGGGCAGAGGTTACGTTCGTATGAATGGGTTCAGTCATGCCCTTGATCTCCGAGGTGCCCAGCGGTCCTAAACTCGTCAGCCGCCGCCCGGCTTGCGGCCCCAGGTGAGGAAGAGCAGGCCGTAAATCACTACCGTGTGCGGGTCATCGAGGTGGGCGCGGGCTGCATTGTCCAGCTCGTCAAGTTCGGCAGCGGTGGCTAGCCCCATCTCCAGTACCTGCGGGCGCATGCTGCGTACCAAGTCGAGGCGGAGGGTGCGGCGCGAGTTACCGGGCGGGTACGCCTGGGCTCTGGCTTGCACGCCGACGTCTGTCAGTCCGGCCTGGCGGAGAAGCTCGGGGACCCGGCGGCCGATCCACGGGTCGGCGCCGTTGCGGCGGTAGACCACGCTGAAGATCTCGCTGAGCCGGTGGAAGGCTGGGTGGGGCGGGTAGCACAGCGTGTGCTCGGTGTCGGGCTCCATGGATACGACCCAGCCGCCAGGCCTGGCGAGCCGCATCATCTCGGCCGCCACCGCAGACGGGTCGGGGAGGTTGACCAGCAGAGTGCGAGCGTGCACCAGGTCGAACGAGCCCGTCGGCAGCCCGGTGCTCCTGGCGTCAGCGGTGATGATGTCCACACTGCTCAGCCCTCGCGCGGCGGCGAACTCAGCGGCCATGGCGGCATGTGCGGGGTCGGCGTCCACGCCCACGACGCGCCCTGCTGGCGCGACTCGGCCAGCGAGCAAGTCCAGGATCCCTCGCGGGCCGCATCCGAGGTCGATCGCAGCCTGTCCGGGCCCCAGGCCGACCCGATCCAGCAGTGCCGCGCTGTCGGCGGCAAGCTCCTCGGCCTGGCGTTGCAGGCGCGCGCTCTCCGCCGGGCTGCTGCCCAGCGCATAGGCGACGCCGGCGTTGTGGTCCTTGGCGCCCGTTCCCGGACGGCTCGATTCGGCCATGCCGTACCCCCTCCCGTCCAGGACGCTGGGCTCATTCCCACCTGAAGAAGCGCTTGGCGAGGAATCCGAACACTAGCGCGTATCCCGCGAGGACCAGCAGCGGCTGCGCGGGAGGGAACTGGCCCACCCACGACTCACCGATCGCCGGCACGGCCGCGCCGAGCGGGGTGTAGTTGCTGATGTCCTGGATCACGGCCGGCATCAGCTGTACCGGGTAGTACAGCCCGGAGAAGAACATCATCGGGTAGAGCGCCGCCGCCATGAGGCCCCGGGCGGCGCCCGAGGTCCGGGCCAGGGCCGCGATCGACAGCCCGATCGCGAACAGCGCGGCCATGCAGAGCGCGATCGCCAGCACCATCGCGGCAGGGTTCTTCGGGGCGCTGATCCCGAAGAACACGATGCTCACGGTGACGAGCAGTGCCAGCGTGACCGCCATCAGGCAGGCCTGGACGACAATCTGCGCGGCCAGCACCCAGTACGCGGGCACTGGCGTCGTCGACAGACGGCGCAGGATGCCGAGCTCACGGTAGGAAACCAGCGGCCCGGGAAGATAGGTGAAGGCGATAATCGCGATCGAGAACGCCATGAGGATCGGGATGTAGATGTCGAACGCCGAATAGCCGCCCAGATTGGCCGACGGCTGCCTGAACACGGGGATCTCGCCGAAGATGACCAGGAGCAGCAGGGCGATCCCGGTGCCGGCGATCATCCCGGCCTGCTGCCGCCAGGCTAGCCTGGCCTCGTTGAGCACCATGGTGCCGAACGCGGCCCGCGGCGCTCGCGGCCTGGTCAGCGTGAGTGCGGTCATGACTGTGCCGCTCCTTCTGTCTTCTGCTGCTTCGTGCAGGTGCCTGCCGGTGAGCCGCACGAAGGCGTCCTCCAGAGTCGATGCGTCGATCCGCACGTCCTGCGCCTCGACGCCCGCCGCGTGCATGGCGACGATCACGGCCGTGGCGAGCTCGCCGCTGCCAGTGACGACAACGTGGTGGCCGTCGTGCTCGATCGCGGTCACCTCCGGCAGATCAGCCAGCAGGCTCTCGTCGAACGGCGCCGACGGCAGGAACCGGACGGTCTTCGCGCCCGTGGCGCGGTCGGTCAGGCCCGCCGGAGTGTCCAGCGCGACGATGCGCCCGGAGTCGATGAGCGCTACCCGGTCGCACAGCCGCTCGGCTTCCTCCATGAAATGCGTGACCAGCAGGACCGTCGTTCCGCGGTCACGGACATGCTCGATGAGTTCCCAGGCGTCCCGGCGGGCCTGCGGGTCCAGTCCGGTTGTCATTTCGTCCAGGACGGCGATTTTTGGCGCGCCGATGAGCGCCAGTACCACGGACAAGCGCTGCTGCTGGCCACCGGACAGGGATCGGTAGTAGGACTTGCGCTTATCGGCCAGCCCGAGCGCCCCGGCCAGCTCGCCGTCGTCGGCCGGATGGGGATAGAAGGACCGGTACATGTCGATGATCTCGCCGACCCTGAGCTTGGCCGGAAAGGCGCCCGACTGCAGTTGTACTCCGGTGATCTCGTGGATCTGGGCCTTGTCGGCCTGCGGATCGAGGCCCATCAGCCGGATCGTCCCCGAGTCCGGGGACCGAAGGCCGATGGCGCACTCAACTGTGGTCGTCTTCCCGGCTCCGTTCGGGCCGAGGATGCCGAAGATCTCGCCCTCGGTGACCGAGAACGAGACGTCGTCGACCGCGACCAGCGGACCGTAAGTCTTACGCAGATGCGAGATCTCAACGGCCGACCCGTTCGCGCTTGCGCCTGGGGGCCAGGAGCAATCGAGGCTCCCGGTTCGCTCGCCAGAGCATCGGGGGTTTGCATGAGGGTCTCCGGTCCGCCGTGGCACCAGCCTGACTGGCGGGTGCTCCGTAAACTAATGTCAGAATGCCGTCAAATATCAGGCATATCAATGCACTTCAATGTCGCAGGGTCCGTCCCGCAGGCGGCAGGTGCTCAGATCCGGGCATCGATCAGCGGAGCCGCTCAGTCCCGTGCCGCCGGCCTGCGCGGTCGATCATCGCCGCACCGGCGGCCGCGGCCACTGCGACGATGGCGGTGGCCGCGATGAATGCCAGGTGAGTGCCGGTTGCCCAGATCCCGTCGGGCAGTCCGAGGAGCACGGCCAGGCCGCACGCCCACACGCCGGCTGATCGTGGCCGGAAGCCACCGCCCGGTGAGCAGGGCGATACAAGGCCCGACGATGAGCAGCCCGATCAGGACCACCCGGTGGCCGGTGGCGGCGTCGATGGCGGCGACCGCGGAAGCAGCGATCATGCTGGCGGCCCACAGCCGCCGGGCGGTCCAGCCGGGCAGCAGCGATGCGCGGCGGGGAGCCGCATCGGCGGTCGCGCCGTCGGCCGGCTTCTGCCCGTTCACCGAAGGAGGCACCGGCCCATGCCCAGCCGCGATGGCCGCGTCTCGCGGCCGACGCTATGGCCGCCGCCAGCGCCACTGCCGACAGGACAGCTGAGCCCGGCTATCAGGGCGGTGCCGCCTGGCGCGGCGTAGCCGCTGATGATGAGGCAGGCCGTGAACGCGGCGTACGCGGCGATGATGGCAGCGCCCTGACGGCGGCTGAGTCCCTGGTGGACGCCAGGCGAGCGCGAGCACCGCCAGCGTGAGGCCCGCCGTACCAGGCGGCGACGAGCAGTGCCTGCCCGGATGACGCTCCGAGGCCGAGCAGCGCGCCGGGCAGTAGCAGCCCGGCGATGACGTTCAGGGTGTTGCTGTTCAGTGCCGTGCTGAGTGTCGCGGCACCACGGCCCCGGCTGGCCAGGTACACGGCGGCGACCGCGTTGGGCAGGCTGGTCACCGCAGCCAGCACCAGCCCGCCGGTGACGATCTCCGGGACGCCCAGGGACCTGCCGAGGCTGACGGCAGCCCGTTCCATCGCGATACTCGCGACGACGACCACGATCAGCGCCGCCGCGGCCGTGGCCGCGTCGGTCCACCGCCCGCGACCGGGCCGGATGGCGTCCTCCAGCTCGAGTTCCTCTTCGGCGACCGCCGACCGCAGCCACGCCCGCCACGGCGCGGGCAGGCGCAAGCCCTGTCCGCCCGTCCCCAGCACAACGACGTACAGCGCGACAACCACCGCCGCGAGCACCAGGCCGGCCAGCGGCGGCAGCGCGCCGCCCACGACCAGCACGCAGACCACCGCAACCCACACCGCGACCGTCCCGCTGAGGGCCACGACCCGGCGGTGCAGGCCGATCCGCCCCGCCACCACCGCCCCAAGACCCAGCAAGGCTGCAAGGTTGAACACATTCGAGCCGAGCACCACACCCGCGCCGATCCGCTGCTGGTGGCTGGTCAGCGCGGCGATCGCGGCAGTTATCTCCGGTGCGTCAGCCGCCAGCGCCGCGACGATTCCCAGCAGTGCCTCCGACAGGCCCAGCCGCTCGCCGATCCGCTCCAGCCGGGACACCAGCAGCCAGCTCGCGAGCAGGCTGACCACTGCCCCAGCCGCGAAAACGACAACGAGCACTAGCCTCTCCTCCTGTCCCGCCACACCCGCGACGTCGCCGGCAGCCCGCAGGCAAGCGCATCACCGCAGGCCGGCAACATCGCCGCGATGCCGGCCGGACTGTCAGCGGGCACTCCCGGACAGCCCGGGCAGCGCTGTAAGCGTGCCCGACCTGCTCGGCCAGCGCCACAGCCACCAGCCGCGCCTGCAGCGCGGGCCTGCGCGCCGGATGGCTGCGCAGCGAGCCGTACTCAAACCGCCAGTCCTGCAGCCACCGGCCCGGCAAGCGCGGCTGCCAGCGCCCACAGGTCGCGCGGCGGATAGCGCCGCAACAGCCCTGGCTCTGTGATGACCAGCACAGGCGATGGCCGCAGCCGCCAGCGAGGTCCTGCGCGGGACCGCCGTGGCGTGGTCGGTTGCCGGAGGGTGCGCCTATTGTCATGGCCGGTACTCCTGCCGCGGAACGCAGGTTCCGCCCATCGAGGGACGTTACGCCGACCAGGCTTCCCGGCTCACCTCGTCCCATTCTAGAGACCCGTAACCCGGTCGCGCCATCGCATGCGACCCGGCATGCTGTTGCCGGCGCGGCGGCGTGCGCTGGTCTGCCAGGGTCGCGGCGACGGTCGCCGCGTGGTGGGCGTCGGCCTCCCGCGCGGCCGACCAGAGCCCTCCGTCGTGTCGTGTCGCCGGCGATGGCGTCCACCCAGCTGGCGAGGCGCCTGCCGGGGCCGACGGACGCTTCGGCCTCACCAGGCAGCAAGCGGGATGCTTAGCACGGCGGCCGCCCCTCAGCTGTCACGAGCCGGGTTCCGGCCTGACCGGGCTTGCCTGCCGATTCCTTCCAGCAGGTAGCGCAGGCCCTCCATGAACTGCCCGGCGGTGGTGTAGGCGGCAAGCTGGTGCGCGCGGCTGCTGATGTTCCCGTCACCAGCCGACCCGGCACGGGAGGCCTCGAGCGCCGCGAAGCCGATGGTGTAGGTGTGCAGGGCCCCGTACGCGCTGCGGGCGGCTGCCTCGTCAAGCCCGGCCCGCCGCAGGGCGCCCATCATGGCGTCCATGCGCTCGACGGCGGCCGGCGACACGACCGGATGCCGGAGATAGACGTGCAGCGCCGCGGGCTGAGTCACCAGGAACTGCCGCAGCCTGACGGCTGCTTCGATAACCCAGGCCAGCCAGCCGTCCGCTCCGGCAGGCGGGCGCCAGGCCTGCGCGAGGAGCCGGTCGACGACCTCGTCCAGCAGGTCGTCCTTGTCGCGGATATGCCGGTAGAGCGACATCGGCGCGACACCCAGATCCGCCGCCAGGCTGCGGATCGACATCTCCTCATATCCGCCGGCCTCAACGATCCTGACCGCCGCGCCGACGATGTCCTCGCGGGAGATTGACCCCCACGGGGCGCGAGCGGCCGGGGTATCGTCCTGCTGCTGCCCGGGGGGCCTGCTGACCGGGGCTGGTTCAGCCATGCCCGCTACCCTACCCAGGTTGCGTACGCGTACGCGTATAATCGAGTCTTGTGTACGCGTACGCATCTCTGAGCTGCCCATTCCCGCCCTGGTCACGCACGTGCCTCATGACAGGCCAGCAGCCTCGCGCCGGCAACCGCGCTTCTCCGCGCGTTCTGCCTGCCGGGCAGCAGCCAGCGGTGGCTGCCGCCCTGCGCGCGTTCGCGGCGGCCGGGGAAACCCCGGACAGCCCGCGGCCGGCCTGCCGCGCGGCCGATCCGGGACCGGACAAGCCTGCTGGGAACGGCACGGACGGCGGCTCCGAGGCCGGGGCCGGCGTACGGGAGCGTGGATGAGAGCCGAAGCGGCGAGGGCCGAGCGGAGCGCCGCGGTACTAGCGGACCGAGCGGCCGGATGGCTGCGCGAATCCAGGGCCGGGCTGTTCGTGATCGCGCTGGTGGTCGGCGCCGGGGCCGGCCTCGGCGCGGTCGTGTTCCGGTACCTGATCTACTTCTTCACCTGGCTGGCCACTGGCCGTGCTCAGTTCGGCCAGGCCGGTTATGTCGGCAGCTCCCATCTGCCCTGGCTGGGGCTGGCGTTCTTCGTCGTCATCCCCGTCATCGGCGGTCTGGTCTACGGGCCGCTGATCTACCGGTACGCGCGGGAGGCCCGCGGCCACGGGGTGCCTGAGGTGATGGTCGCCGTCGCCGAGAACGGCGGCCGGATCCGGCCCCAGGTCAGCGTCGTCAAGGCGCTCGCCTCCGCCATCTGCATCGGCACCGGCGGGTCCGTCGGCCGGGAAGGGCCGATCGTGCAGATCGGATCCGCGCTCGCCTCCGGCTTCGGCCAGCTGGTGAAGATGCCCGAGAACCGGATGCGGATCCTCGTCGCGTGCGGCGCCGGCGGCGCCATCGCCGCTACCTTCAACGCCCCTATCACCGGCGTGTTCTTCGGCGTCGAGATCATCCTGCGCGAGTTCTCCATCGACGCGATGTTCACCGTCATGCTGTCAGCGATGATCGCCGACGCGGTCGCCATCCCGATCCTCGGCGACAAGCCATTCCTGCAGGGATTCCCGGCCGGGATCACGCTCGTCCACCCCGCCGACTACCTCCTGGTGGCGGTGCTGGCCGTGCTCGCCGGCCTGATCGGCCTGCTGTTCAAGGCGGTCGTCTACAAGATGGAAGACCTGTGGGACGCCGCCTGGAAGAACCGGCCGGAATGGGCCCGGCCCGCTATCGGCGGAATCGCGCTAGGCCTGATCCTGCTGGGCCTGCCGCAGATGTACGGGGTCGGGTACCCGGTCATGTACAAGGCGGTCGGGGGCCACTACGTCCTGTGGTTCCTGCTGGTGCTCGCCGCGGGCAAGATCATCGCCTGCAGCACTACCCTCGGCATCGGCGGCTCCGGCGGCGTTTTCGCGCCGTCGCTGTTCGTCGGCGCGACCTCGGGCATGGCGTTCGGCGAGATCGCAGGCCACCTCTTCGGCCCGGCTGCGGGCCCGCCCGCGCTCTACGCGGTCGTCGCGATGGGCGCGGTCTTCACCTCTGCGGCCCGCGCGCCGCTGACGTCGGTGGCTAGCGTGGTGGAGATGACCGGCGACTTCACCCTGACGCTGCCGGTGATGCTCGCCGTCGCCATCGCCACCGCGACCTCCCGGGCGCTCAGCTACGGCACCGTCTACACCACGAAGCTGCTGCGCCGCGGCCAGGACATCGACCGCGCCGCCCCGTGGCGCGCCTTCGCCGACCTCAGGGCCGCCGACGCCATGCGGCCGTTCCCGGTCCCGCTGGCCGTCCCCGACGGCCACGACCACGACGCCGATGACGTTCCTGCCAGCGTGGGGCCGCTGCCCGGACGGCTCATCTACCAGGGTGACCCGCAGGCGGTGTACGCCGGCGAGTCCCTGGCCCAGACACTGCGCCAGCTCAGGGCCTACGGCCGCGACGGCCTGCCGGTGCTGTCCGGGGACGGGCGGCAGGTGCGGGGATGGATCACCAACCACAGCGTCCTGCAAACCCTCGCCGACCGGATTGGCAGTTCTCCGGCCCGGCAGAGCACAGCCAGCGACCCGGCGGCCGGGCGGCAGCCACGTCCGGCGGAGCCACCGGCGCCGCTGCACGGCTACCGGGTCCTCGAGATCTCTGTCGGACCAGGATCGCCGGAGGTTGGCCGGCCGCTGCGCAGCATCCGCTGGCCGCCTGCCAGCGTGCCGGTCGCCATCTTGCGTCAGCGCAGCCTGCGAGAACCCGACCCGGATCTCACCCTGGCCGAGGACGACCGCGTCAGCCTGCTCGTACCACTGGCGGCCAGGTCACCTTCGGCGCCCCCACAGGGCGAGGAGGACGGAGGCTGCAGCGCCAGACCAGCGCGGTCGCAGCTCTGGACGCACGGAAGTTCAGGTCAGTAGTCATGCGCTCATGGCAAGATCTTGCGCGACAGGTGCGGGATCTCCACGTTAGTGCGGAACGGAGCGTCTTCCATGCCCAGACTGACGGCACGCGCGCTGTCCTGGCTGACGGCAGCGGCAGCGGTCATCGTGCTGCTCGCGGTTGTGCCGCCCGTCAGTGGCTACGCGCGACAGTACGCGTTCGTGCAGGCGCTGCAATTCGTGATCTTCGCGGTCGTCGGGCCGGCGCTGCTGATGCTAGGCATCGACTCGCTGCTCGGCCGCCGCGAGCGCACTGCCGCGCCGGCTGCCCGGATCACCGACGGTTACCAGGCCGATGCTGGCGGCACCGGTCGCGCTGCCGCGGCCAAAGTGCTGTTCTTCGTCGCGCTCGTGGTCACCTGGCGGCTGCCCGCGGTGCTGACTGCGCTGGCGAGGTACCCGGCCCTGGCTGTGGTCGAGGCTGTGACGCTGCTCTGCGCCGGCTCGGCGGTCTGGGCAGACCTCGTGGCCGTGGGGCAGCGGCGGCAGTCACTGCCGAGGCCGCTGCGCGCGGCCATGGCGGCAGTCGCCATGTGGAGCATCTGGATAGCTGCTTACATCACCGGCATGTCCGGTGCGGCATCGGTGAATGCCGCGCCAGCCGCGGATGCCCTGAACACCGCCACTGACCGCCAGCTCGGAGTCGCCGTGATGTGGGCCGTGCCGGCCGTCTGCTTCGTGCCGGTGGTGTACGCCATGGTGATCCGGTGGCTCGGCGAGCGCGACGACCCGGACGCCGAACTTCGCGCAGCCGCGATCTCCGGTACCGGCCTCACCGATCTCAGCGACCGGCCGCGGCCGCCGCGTGGCTGGCGCCTGCCGCCTGGCTGACGTTCCCGCCGTCGATGTTCGCCGCCTGGCACGAGACGAACGCGCGGCTTTCGCCGACTTTTCTGGCGACGCTGTCACCGCAGCGCTGGCGGCTGCCGGACTCGGCGAGCGAGAGCCGTAGCCGGAGCTGCTGGCCGACTCTGGATTCCGGCAGCAAGCCGCAGCAGCAACCGGACTGTCCGAGCCAAGCTGGAAGCCACTGCCGGCTGGCTGGTGGCTAGCATCGCCCGCGCGCTGCGCCAGCAGCGGCTGCCGCTCGGAATCACGCGGCGCTGTCGCGGGCTGCCCCGGCGGCCGGAAACCTGTGCGAGGGAGCCCGGCAGGCCGGACGGCCTGGCCGCAGCGGACGAAAGCGCTGTTGACAGGGCTGTACGTCTGTTTAATATAGTGAACGTGAGTTCAGATCCGGCTGACCTTTCAGCCACCGCGGCGATCCGCATCGCAGCGATGGGGCTGTTCGCCGAGCGGGGCTACGCCAGCGTGACGGTCCGGCAGGTCGCCGCCGCGGCCGGGGTCTCGCCCGCGCTGGTGATCCACCACTACGGTTCGAAGGAGCGGCTACGGGCGGTGATCGACGAGCGGGTGGGCACCTTCGTGGAGACGCTGCTCGCCGACCTGGAACGGGCGCCCGCCGACGGCGGCGCGTCAGTCGCGCAGTTGTTTGCCGACCGGCTGGAGCGCGAGCCTGCCATGGCGGGCTACATGCGCCGGCTGCTCAGCGACGGCAGCCAGGCCGGGTTGGCCATGTTCGGCAGGCTGTACCAGGCGACCCGGGCCGGCATGCACCAGTTGGAGCAGGCGGGCGTGGTCCGGGCCGCCGGTGACGATGCGGTCCGCGACGCGTTCCTGCTGTGTAACGACCTGGCGGTGGTACTACTGCGCCCGCACATCACGCACGCCACCGGCATCGATCCGCTCTCCCGCGACGGGCTTGCCCGCTGGTCGGCCGAGGTGTTCGACGTCTACTCGGGCGGCGTCTTCGTGCGCTCCGCCTCTTCCGGGCAGGACTTGCCAGCCGCCGGCGCCGAAGGAGACACCAAGCGATGACCGCCGCCATCCAGACATCCGGGCTGACCAAGCGCTACGGCAGCATCACCGCAGTCGCCGACCTCAGCCTGCAGGTTGAACCCGGCCAGGTGTTCGGCTTCCTCGGCCCCAACGGCGCCGGCAAGTCCACGACCATCCGCATGCTGCTGTCCCTGCAGCGGGCGACCCTGGGCCGCGCCCTGGTGCTAGGCCTCGATGCCACCCGCGACAGCACCGAGATCCATCGGCGCACCGGCTACCTGCCCGGCGATCTCGAGCTCTTCCCCCGGCTCACGGGCCGCCAGCACATCGCCTGGTTCGCTCGGGCCCGCGGCATGCGGGACGACACCCGCGCGCGGCAGCTCACGGAACGATTCGAGGTGGTGGCCGACCGGCCGGTGCGGGAGCTGTCCAAGGGCAGCCGGCAGAAAATCGGCCTGGTGCTGGCGTTCATGCACCGGCCCGAGCTGCTGATCCTCGACGAGCCCACGTCCGGGCTCGACCCGCTGATGCAGCACGAGTTCGAGAACCTGCTGCGCGAGACCACAGCCGACGGCCGCACGGTGTTCCTGTCCTCCCACGACCTCGACGAGGTCCAGCGCATCACCGACCGCATCGCCATCATCAAGGACGGCCGCCTCGTGGCCGAGGACACCGTGGACGGGCTCAGGCGAACCGCCCCCAGGAAGGTCGAGGTCCGCTTCCGCCGCCCGGTCGACCCTGGCCACCTCAGCGCCGTCGCGGGCGTCACCGTCACCGCCGCCGACGGCCCGTGCGTGTCGCTCGACGTCACTGGTGACATCGGCCCGGTGCTCAAGCTCATCGCCAGCCGGGATCCAGTCGACCTGACCGCCCGGCCGGCCGGCCTGGACGAGCTGTTCCTGGCCTTCTACCGGCAGCCCGCCCACGCGGAGGTGACCCGTGCGCGCTGACATCACCCGGCTCGACCTGCGGCTCCGCCGCCGCAGCGCGACCGGCTATGCGGCCGCCATGGCCCTGTACACGCTCCTCGTCGTGGCACTGTACCCGTCGTTCAGGAACTCAACATCGCTTAACAACCTAAGCGGATCGACGGCCGCGGCGCTGTTCGGCGTCACTGGGAAGCTGACCTCTCCGGGCGGCTGGCTCAACGGCAACATCTACGGCAACTTCTTCCCGCTCATCGTGCTGCTGCTGACCATCGGCTACGGCGCCGCCTGCCTGGCCGGGCAGGACGAGGACGGCACGCTCGCGCACGTGGCAACGCTGCCGATCCGACGGAGCGCCATCGTCCTCCAGAAGGTGCTCGCGATGGCACTGCAGACTCTGCTGCTCTCCGCCGTGGTCACCACCTGCGTCGTCATCGGCCGCGGCTTCCAGCTCACTGTCGGCGCCGGCCACGCGGTCAGCATCGCCGTCGCGCTCACGCTCATGGGACTGGACTTCGGACTGGTCACCATGGCCGTCGGCGCTGCCACCAGGCGGCGCGGCACTGCCCTCGGCGCCGGCGCCTGCCTGGCCGCCGCGTCCTACCTCCTCAGCTCGCTCGCCACCACGATCCCCGCGGTCCGGCCCGGGCGGTATCTGTCGCTGTTCTACTGGTCGGCCGACAACGACCAGATCAGCAACGGCGTCAGCATTGCCGGCTTCGCGGTCCTGATCTCAGTCGGCCTCTGCGCGCTGGCCGCCGCGGTCGTCGCATTCCGCCGAGCCGACCTCAACTAGCGATCATCAACCGGCGCTCCAGATGGATGTCGCGCATGCTGGCGTCTCGTCCGATACTGCGCCACCGCTGGCTCGTCATGAATTGCCTAAACGGCATAGAAAGAAGCGCGGCGATTTCCGCTCATTCCGTGACAAGGGATCGAGAGGCAGCTTTGACAACCAGAGCACACGACATATCTTGTTGTTGTGGAGTAGGCCCGGGCCTTGACGTCCCTGGCGAGTGAGGTGAGCGTGATGACCGGTTGGCAAGCGGAACGGACGCCGGGCAGGTCGGCCAAGTTCCTGATCGCCGCGACGCTGCTCGCAGTGCTGCTACTGACAGCAGTGCCGGTAGCCCTGCTGGCCGCAGTGATCATGATGATACTGGGCCACGTCGTCGGTGGGCTCGCGGTATTCGGCTGCTCCGTGCTCGCCGCCGCCATGGCTGTTGTGATCGCGGGCATGACCGGGAGGCAGCAGGTGCGCAAGCTGCTCTCCAGGGCCAGTTTCAACGTCGTGCAGCCAGGCCAGTACACCGACGACGTCGCAGGGCCGGAAGCCAGCGACTACACCGACGTCGTGCAGCTGGACCGCAGCGAGTACACCGACGTTCGCTTACCGGACCTTCCCGCTCGTCCAGGAAGCAGGTAATCATCAGCCGCCGCGCCACCGTTTACCTCAGCAGCGTGCCCGCCTTTACCGGTTGTGGTCGTTACGCGGGTTGGAGTTCAAACAGCGGGTGGCGCTGAGCTTCGGCGAGGTAATCCTGCGGGGTGTCGTCGATTCGTATGCGGCATCGGCGTAGAACGGCGACGGGCGGCCTGACGTGCCAGCCCAGCACCGTGCGCAGGAAGCCCAGCTGGCGGTATGACTCGAGCACGCGCCGGAGTATCGCCGCCGCTTCATCAGATGGAACCTCGATGGCGTGAACCGGGCAGCTGCGGCCACCCGGATAGATTATGGTCGCCTCGCCGGCCGCCCGAAGGTTACAGGCCCAGCCCTTCGCTCCGTAGGTCGCCTGGACATACGAGTGTCCGTCGAAGTCCAGCATCGCGACCGGCGTTGTGCGCTCAATACCCGACCGGCGCCCGCGCACAATCAGCAGGACGTTCGGTGCACCCGTCGGCACCCCGGCGGGGATCATCCGACGGGCGAGCGGGTTGACGAGCCGGAAGAACCGCCGGGCAATCCGCTCGCGCAGGTCCGGCCGGGCGCTCGATGGACCATCACCGGTCATCGGCTGCCACTCCCCTCAGCGCTAGCAGCGCCTCACAGCAGTTCCTGCTCAGCCTATGCGAGCAGCGCGATCTGCAGCTCGGACGGCTGGTATACGGTGAGCCTGACGCGGACCCTGGAGAGGGAGACGAGTCATGCCCGCGCTTCCTGGCCGTCCCGATCCTGACCAGCTGCGCCGCCAGGCCCGTGAGCTTATGCGCGCCGCCGCGGCCAGCGACAAGCAGGCGCCGAAGTCCTGGCAGGACATGCGCGAGTGGTGTGCCCGCCTGCTCCAGGCGCGCACCGGTCAGGGCGTAGCAGCGTGGAACCAGCGAATCGCCGCCGGTCCCCCGCTGAAACGAGCCAGCGAGCCAGCCCTGCGCAAGTGGCTCTCCGCCGAGGGCGTCACCGGCTACGGCCAGGCGCTGCTGGTGTGGGAGACCTTCGGCTACCCCGGATTCCTCGTCGCTGACGCCGAAGAACTCATTGACAGGCAGTACGCCGACCGCCCGCAACTGCGGCCAGTCTTCGACGCGGTGCTCGCAGCCCTGCCCGACCTCCCAGGGCCGGTCACCGTCCAGGCGCGCGGCACACTCGTGTCGCTGGTCTCGCCCCGCCGCACGTTCGCCGTGCTGAAGCCGACTACGAAGTCCCGCGTCGACCTCGGCCTGCGACTCGACGCCACCCAGCCGGGCGGGCGGATCCAGCCGGCCAGGGACCTCGGCCAGGCCACCGTCCGGATCCCGCTCACCACTCCCGGCGATGTGGACGACGAGGTCCGGGCCTGGCTCACGAAGGCATACGGCGAGAACACCGCGCCGCCAGCCGGGAACCCACGCCCGCCGGCCAAGCCCAAGCCCGTCCTCGGCACGATGACCGTCGTCATCGAGGGATCCGAGCTCCCCGGCCTCACCTGCCAGCCCGAACCCGACGGCACCGTGCACCGCAACATCCACGTCGCCCTGGCCACCACAGCCAAGGGGATCGCCGACGGCCAGCCCTGGCTGACCGTTCCCCTCAAACCCGGGCTGGCCGCCGAGCCCTTCGCCGGCGACGCCAAACAGGCGCGCTGGCAGGTCACCGTGACGGTTCGCGGCAGCGCGGCCGACGGCTACGACTTCACCGGCCCGTCCGTCGGCGGCGACCGGACCGACCGGCACCTCGGCCTGGTCTGGGGAGACGTGCCCGGCGACGGCACGCTGCAACTGTTCCGCGGCGCCAAGCTCCGCCTCGTGGACGTGCCGCCCGGGCTCATCACCGATGCCATGCGCCCCGGCCACCGGCTCGTCGCACGGGTCCGGCTGACCGACGACAGAGGCAACCCCGTCTGCGCCCGCCTGCGGCCCTCGCACCTCGCCTGGTTCGCCGAGCCGGCCTGACCGCCGCGCCCGCGCCCGCGCCCACCGAGCTTCCGCTGCATGCCATCGGGAACTGGCGGGAACCAACCACGAATAACGGGCAACCGGCCAGCCCCCTTGGGTTCCCCGTTAACCCCTCCCGTTCGGGGCCTGGCATCAGTTCTGTGACCTGCAGTTATCAGCGCACGTCCAGCCTTGAGACGGCCCTTGCGATGATCACGGGCTGGCCGGTTGCCGACAGCTCCTGGACGTCTGCAGAGGCAGGCTGGGGAACCCGTCTCGTTTCTGCCCGGCCCTGATGTGGCCGGTCCCTGAGGTGCGGTGCGGGTCGCCCTCGGCGTGAACCGCGTCAGGCTCGCAGGTAGTGGAGCACGGCTAGCACCCGCCGGTTGTCGGCTTCGGACGATGGCAGCCCAAGTTTGCTGAAGATCGACGCGACATGTTTCTCCACGGCTCCGGATGAGATCACCATTGCCTCGCCGATCGCTGCGTTGGAGCGCCCCTCGGCCATGAGCTCGAGAACCTCTCGCTCGCGCGGAGTCAGACCGCCGAGCCCCCCGATCTGCCGGCTTGCCCGCATCAGTTTGGTGACCACCTCAGGGTCGAGCGCGGTCCCGCCGGCGGCGACCCGCTCGAGTGCGCCGGCGAACTCAGCCGCGTCAGCGACCCGGTCTTTCAGCAGGTAGCCGACGCCTCCGGCGTTCCCGGCGAGCAGCGCGGTCGCATAGGTGGTCTCGATGTACTGGGAAAGCACGAGCACCCCGATCTCCGGGTGGTGCTTGCGCAGCTCCGCCGCGGCTCGCAGACCCTCGTCGGTGTGCGTGGGCGGCATCCGGATGTCGGTCACCACCACATCCGGACTGTGCTCAGCGACCGCAGCGAGCAACGAGCTGGCGTCGGGGACTGCCGCGGCCACCTCGTACCCTCGGTCCTCAAGCAGCCGCACGAGGCCTTCCCGCAGCAGCGCAGAGTCTTCCGCGATTACCACTTTCACGCAGGCCATAGTCCCACGGCCGACGACTGCCGGGGCGTCGCAGGGCGAGCGGTGCAGGGTCGGGGCAGGATATGGGCAGCCGCCGCGGCCAGGTCGCTTCAGGGGTGCAGAGGAAGCTCCACGCTGACGGTGGTGGGCCCGCCAGGCGGGGCTGGTTACGGTCAGGGTGCCGTCAACGGCGCGCGCCCGGTGGCGCAGGCCGGAAAGCCCCGAGCCGTCAGCCTCGTCGGCGCCGCCCCGGCCGTCGTCGCTGACTGTCAGCACGAACGGCCCGCCCGGCGGTGAGGTAGCGGCGACCTCGATCACGTTGGCGCTGCTGTGCTTGACGGCATTCGCCAGGAGCTCGGCAGCGCTGAAGTAAGCGATCGTCTCGATCGCCGGCGAGGGCCGCTCCGGCAGGTGGGAAGTGACCCGGACCGGGATCGCACTGCAGACGGCGAGGTTCTCCAGGGCCGGCCCGAGGCCGTTGTCGAGGACAGGCGGATGAAGGCCACTGGAGAGGTCCCGCAACTCCACGAGCGCCTCCTTCGCCCCGGCGTGCGCCGCATCCACGAGGTCTCGCGCCGCCGCTATCTCATCCGGACCTCCCGCCGCGAGCTTGTCCCGCGCCATCCCTAGATGCAGTGCGAGGGTCGCCAGCCGGGTCTGGGCGCCGTCGTGCAGGTTCCGTTCTATCTGCCGCACCAGAGCTGCGGCCTCGTTGACCACCTCCGAGCGGGACCGCTCCAGCGTGGCGACCCGCGCCGCCATTTCGCCGGGCCCAAGAATCCGGCGCAGCAGCCGCAGTTCCGCCACAACAATTCCGTGCACCAGCCACGGCGCCACCAGCAGTATCGCGGCTCCTAGCACGGCTGCCAGCCAGGTCCCGGGCCAGGTGTCGACTGCAAGGCCGCCGAGACGGATCGGGCTCAGGTGGGTTCCGGCCGGATGGTTGCGGAACATCAGCCACCACACGGGCGAGGTCACGCTGAACACCCCGTATGCCCACCACAGGACCGCGATGTAATTGGCGACCGCCATCGGCATGCCCAGGATGGCGGCGGCTACCGCCCGCCATCCTGGGCCGTCCCGCAGCCGGGCATCGACACGGCCGAGCACGCCCTGGGCCGGCCGGTGCGGCGGGAGCTGTGGCAGCCGCTCGCCTAGCAGGCGCCCGGCCAGCGCTCGCTGGGCCGCGCTCACGAAGCGCGCAACGCGCAGCCCGGTAATGAGCAGCAGGAGGCCGAGGACGGTACCGACAAGGGAGATCGTCAGCACGGTCGCGGGCCCGAGAAACGCAAGGGTGAGCGCGAACCCCGCCACGCCCAGCGGTACCCCGGCCACCGCGTACAGCAATTCCCGCCAGGCCCGCCGCGTGAACGGGGCGCCGAGCAAGGTGCGCACGGCACCGCTGGCTGCGCGCGGCCCGCCTCCGCCGGATGACCGAGGGCCAGCCGCCCTGTCCCGCGGCCCCACTTTGCTGTTCATGAGCCAGTGTCCCTGCTAGGCGTCGCGCCGTGCGAGCAGCACTGCCCCGGCTGCCACCGCCGCCGCCGCATATAGCGCGAGCATCCCCAGGCCCGCCCAGGGCCCCAGCGCGGGGTAGCCCGCCGCATGCCCCGGCATGGTCGCAGACAGCGAGTCCGCGACGATGGCTATCGGCGCGTAAGCGCCGAGCGAATGGGTCAGCGTCCCGAGCGCCTGCGCGCCGACGAACACCGCGCCGATGACCACCCCCGTGGCCGCGGCCCCGTGTCGCACGATTACGCCGATGCCCAAGCCGAGCAGCCCGACGAGCGGGTAGGCCGCCCCGACCATCAGCACCGCCCGCAGCACCGCCGGGTCGCTAACCGACGGCGCGTGGAACGCGGGCAGGCAGGGCCGCAGTCCCGGCGAAGAACGCGCCGAACGAGGCGAGCACACCAACCGCAAGGGCAACGGCCCCGAACACCACAGTCTTCGCCGCGAGCAGCAGTTCCGCGGTGTGGCACGGCGGCGAGCGTCGCCTTGATCAGGCCGGAGGAGTACTCATTGGTCATCATGAGCACACCAAGCACCCCGAATGCGAGCAGGCCGGGTGCGACGCCCGCAAGGACATTGCTGGTGATGTCCCCATGGGTGTCCTTGGAGTTGAGGCCTACCGCGGTCGCCAGACCGACTACGCCGGCGACAGTGATGAGCGAGCGTCACCCATGGCGAGCGCAGAGTTCGGAGCTTGATGCGCTCCATTCGCGCGGCCTGGCGGAACCCAACGGCGGATCTGTGCGCGGCCGGGCGCGTGGTTGTGTCAGAGATGGTGGTCATGCCGCACTTCCCGGACGTCAGAGTGAGGAATGCATCCTCGAGGGATCCCGAGCGGGCCGAAAGGTCGGCGACTGTCGTGTCGGCGAGCAGGCGGCCGCCTCCGATGACGATCAGATGGTCGGCCACCAGCGCGATCTCGCTGATCAGGTGGCTGGACACCAGCACGGTTCTGCCCTGCGCGCCAGGCCGCGCAGCAGGGTGCGGATCCAGCGGACGCCCTGGGGGTCCAGGCCGTTCACAGGCTCATCCAGGATCAGCACCCCCGGGTCGCCCAGCAGCGCCGAGGCGATGCCCAGTCGCTGGGACATGCCGAGTGAGAACTTGCCCGCACGGCGGCGTGCCGCATCGGACAGGCCCGACCATGCCGAGGACCTCGTCCACCCGGGAGTCCGGGATATTCCCCGCTGCGGCGAGCATCCGAAGGTGCGAACGCGCCGATCGGGCCGGATGAAACGCCCGGGCCTCGAGTTGCGCGCCCACCTCCCGCAGCGGCCAGGCGAGATCGTGGTAGGCCCGCCCGCCGATCGTGGCCCGGCCGGCATCCGGCCGGTCCAGGCCCAGGATCATCCGCATCGTCGTGGACTTGCCCGAGCCGTTCGGACCGAGGAACCCGGTCACCGCGCCCGGCTGCACGGTAAAGCTAAGGTTGTCGACGGCCCGCACTGGGCCGTACCTCTTGCTGAGGCCGCTGACCTCGATCATGAAGCCTCCCTGGCCGGGCACGCCGGTCGCGTGCCTGTGTCACCAACGCTAGAAAGCCCCTCGGCTAAGGAACATGTGGCCGGCTGGCGTCCTGGCCCTCCGGATGGCCCGCGGTCTGTGCGGGGGATAACCCCCGCAAGTGCCCAAGCCAGTGATCCCTGCTCGCGACCGATCTGCCCGGCGCAGCAGCGCCGGGCCGCGGTTAGCGGCCGGTGAATGACGCCGAGCAGCCTGAGGCGTTCCACGGCGAGCGCCCTGGACTGGCTCGTGTCGGCGCCGGCGGCCCACTCACGCCAGACGGGTCAGCGGTCCCTGTCGTAATCCTCGTGGTCGAACTCCGACGTCATCGAGTGTCATGGCGCGGACCAGCCGCATCCGGTCCTGGTCACCGACTCCCGGCCAGAGCAGGTAGTCGATCGTCCAGGTCAGCTGTGGGCGTACCGCCGCGAGCGCAGCTGAACAGATGCGCGTGAAAGACGACCCCGTCGCCTGGCTGGGTCTCGACCACGACGTGCGGCCATTCCGGCCAGTCCCGCTGCGCGAAGCCAGACGCGGCCAGCGCGGCGCGGCAATAGGCCTACAGCCGCCGCTCGTAATCGGGAATGTGCGATCCGGGGATCAGGCGCAGCGCCCAGGTCCCGGCGGCGCCGGGCTCAAGGTCCACCCAGAGAGTAAGGCCGGAAACTGCCGGGCCCAGCCGGGTCTGCCATGCCGAGTCGCCGGTGAAGCACGTGGCGATGCCCGCCGACGGCACGACCGGGCCGCCGAGCAACTCGGCCGGGGCGAGGAAGGTTCGCCCGTCGTCGGCGATGAGCGACTAGCTGAACGGCGACCCAGTCGACCGCGAGCGGCAGGTACGTCCAGCTGCGGGAACCGGCCGTGCAGTGGCAAGTTTCACCTACTTCGGTGATCCTGAGCGTGCCCCGCCGATGCGCGCGGCGAGCGTGGGCTGGCCTGGGCCGGACAGCTCGCTTATCACGACGGCCCGGCCGGCGATGGTCATCAGGATCGCCTCGGCCGTGCCCTCGGCCGGCGGGCCGATTCCGGCGGAGAAATGCAGGTCAGTGGCAACCAGCCGGACGCCGCGCAGGGGCCAGAGCTGAGCGATGTCGGGCGCGATCAGCGCGGTGCGCAGCGCGGGCCGCAGCCGCTCGGCCGGGATGACGCGGGGCAGGCGCAGCGCGCGCCGGATGTCCTGGTGGTGGATGAGCGTCTCGACCAGGCCGGCTCTGCCGCCCAGCGCAGCGGGCTGCCCGCGAGGCTGCAGATTGCCGGCGAGCAGCGCTAGCAGCTGCTCGGGAGTGTGCCGGTCGTATCGGGCGAGCGCAGTGTCGTTCATCCGGCCGGGCCGGAACCGGGCCCGGGCGGCGACGCCGAGAAGCTCGCGGGCGCCGAGGTTGTCATAGCTGATGACGTGGGCTACCACGTCGCGTACCCGCCACCGCGTACACAGCGTCGGCGCCTGCCACTGCCGCGGCGTCAGGCTGGCAAGGAACTCGGCCAGATCTGCGCGCTCGTCTGCCGCCAGGCGCCGAACATCCACACCGTGCACCGTAGCGCCCGGTCGCGACGGCGCCGCCGCGTCGCGCGATCAGATCGGCGATGGGGGCACTCACCGCTGCCTGCCGTAGAGCCAGGCGGTGACACGGGCGAATACCGCCACCAGCGCTGCGGAGGCGATCAGCACCCAGGCCAGCTGGCTGCCCGCGGGCTGGCCGGCCAGCAGGGCTCGCTCGGCGGTGACCAGGTGGGTGACCGGGTTGACGCGCACGAACGCCTGCAGCCAGCCGGGCATGGTGTGCGGGGTAACGAAGACGTTGCTGGCCAGGGTCGGCGTACATGGTGACGAGCAGGACGGCCATGACGAGCGTGCCGGGGAGGATGAACTGCAGGTAGCGGTGGGGTGAGCCGGCGAGGGCGCCGCCGAACAGGTAGGTGAACATCAGCGTGAACACCACCGGGATCGCGATGACGTCGAGCAGCATCTCCGGCACGTGCCTGATCTTGAGCCGGGCCCGCGAGCCGAAGGTTGAGGATGCGGCCCAGGCGCCGGGTGGGCCTGGCCGGGAGGTGGGCGCAATGGCGGGGAGGGCTGCCGCGACGGAGGAGGTGGCGGGAGCTGCGGTGGGCATCATGACGATCCTCTCTTGGCAGCCGGGGAGCTGGCAGCCATGACCTGGGCGCCGGCGGGTCGGGTCCCAGCCCCGGCTGCCGCGGAGGTACAGGTGGCTCGCTGGCCTGTCAGGGTCATGAACACCTCATCGAGGCTGGGCTGCCCGAAGGCGAACTCGCCGATCATGATGCCCGTGCGGCCGAGCTCGGCGACCGCGGCGGCTGCCTGGTCACTGGCAGGCCGACCCGAGCTTGCGGGCGGGACCATGGCAGTCAGCAGCGCCTGGAACGCGCCGTGCTCGGCCTACATGTCCCTGCCAGTGGGCCGGCTGGGCGCAGGACGCGTAGCAGGCGCCCTTCCCGTTATGCCGCCTCCAGGGCGACCTGCCCCGCCAATCTGCGCGGTCCTGCGGACAGTCACCTGGGGTTCTCAGCTGTCCGCGCGGCCTCGGCCAGGAAGGCCGTGACGGCCTCGATCGCCTGGGTGACATACGGCTCGCCGAACAGGTCGATTTGCGACTTGACGTCCGGCCAGACAATGCGTCTCGGTTCGCCAATCTGCTCGTTGGCCGGCGTTGTTACGGGCGCCTGGGTAGCACCTGGGGAGTGAGCTGTTCGATGTCGTGGCGGGCGCGCAGCTGGGCGATCGCCGCGTCAAGCGGCCCTGTAGTGCTGGCGACGAGCTCCGCGAGCTCATTCTGGTAGTGCTCGTGGCCGGCGGGGGAGACTAGGAAGATCATGCGGGCTGGGCCCGGACCTGGGTTGGCGAAGGCGTGCGGGCAGCCGCGCGGGACATACATCATGCTTCCCGGCCCGCCGCGGCCGACCCTGGCGCCAGTGTGCGACTCCCAGTCCTGCCAGTTGGCTGGCGTTCTGATACGAGGTTCGAAGGCGAGCAGATCGAGCTGGCCGTCGAGGACGTAGAACAGCTCCTCGGCGTTGTGGTGCAGGTGTGCGCCGACGTCAAATCCCGGCCCGATGTCAACAACCTCGAACATCGACCAGACCTTGGACTGCGCGTTGCCCACCTTCAGCGTCATGGCCGGTGAAACCCGTTCGCCCTCGCCAGGTCCCCGTACGAAGCCATCTGTCATGAGCCCGATGATCGCACCACCCCGGCCGCTACGGCAATTCGGCAGCCAGGCGGACCGGCCGCAAGGCTCCGCCGGACCGGGTCGTGTTTGCGGGGGCAGTTCACGGGGCCCTTTAAAGATCCGCACCAGCGCCATGGCATGCGGTTATTACCGCACGTCAAGCCCGGTGACGGCCCTACCGATGATCATGCGCTGGATCTCGCTCGTACCCTCGAAAATGGTGAAGCTCGTGGAGGTCCGTGCAGTTTCCGCAGGTGGACGGCCTGATAAATGCCGTATGTCAGCACCAACCCAGCACCACACGTGTCCAGGGTCCGCACAGTTAGACCAAGCCGCCCGGGTCGCTCAATCGCTGTAGTGGTACCGAGCCTTCAAGATCTTCACCACCTTGTCGTCCGCGCGGTAGACCAAGCGGTGTTCGTCGTCGATCCGACGCGACCAATAACCAGACAGGTCGCCTTTCAGTGGCTCAGGCTTCCCTATGCCTGAGAATGGGTCACGCTGGATCTCGCCGATCAGGCGCGCGATCCTCGTCGCCATCTTCCGATCCGCGCCCAGCCAGTACACGAAGTCTTCCCAGGCATCAGGGTCGAAGTGGATACTTCGCACTACTTCCCCGCCAGACCCTCGAGTTCCTCCATGGTCTTGGCGACGCCGCCCCGGCCAGACTTGTCTCGGGCGACGGCCTCCATGAGGCGCCGGGCGTTGGCAGGCGACCGCAGCAGGTAGATCGTCTCCTGCCAGGAGTCGAAGTCGTCGGCAGACATGAGCACCGCGTCCCCGCTCCGGGAATTGATCCTGACCGGCTCATGGTCATCGTTGACCTGTTGGATGAGCGGGAACAGGCGGGAGCGGGCTTCACTGGCACTGATGGCCACGTTCAAACCTCCAATGCTTTCGTACCAGATCATGGTACTACACTGGTGCAACATCCCGGTACTGAATCTCGCGTCTGTGCCTGCTCGCCCATCCACGCTCAACTGACCGGGCGCAAGGTCGTAGTCACCAGAGTGCAGGTCGCCGAACGTTTCGTCAGGGCAACCAGCGAGGAAGACGCTGCCTCGAAGTTGCAGGCCGAGTTCGACCGGCCGTAAGGCTACTTCGGATCATGGAAGACAACCAGTTCCGAGGTCGACGTGATCGAGGCCGAGCAGACGACGGTCATCGGGCCGGTGCATCTGTCGAACGAGGGGCCCGTACCTGCTGAGCATCAAGGATGCCGGCAAGGCGCTCGGCATCAGCTACAGCACGCTGCATCAGATGACAGCCCAGGGCGACATTGAGTGGGTCATGATTGGATCGCGGAAGTACATCTCGCGGGAGTCCCTGATGGACTTCATCCGCCGGAAACCGGAGTTCACGGGCCTTTCAAGATCCGCACCAGCGCCATGACCTGCGGTTATTACCGCACGTCAAGCCCGGTGACGGCCCTACCGATGATCATGCGCTGGATCTCCGACGTGCCCTCGAAAATGGTGAAGATCTTGGCGTCCCGGTGCCAGCGCTCGACCGGGAACTCGCGGGTGTAGCCGTTCCCGCCAAGAATCTGGATGGCCTGCTCGGTCACCTTCACCGCGGTCTCCCCCGCGTACAGCTTGGAGATGGAGCCCTCGGCGTGGTCGAACGGCAGCCCGTTGCGCGCCATCCACGCAGCCCGCCAGGTCAGCAGCCGGGCCGCGTCGACCGAGGCCTGCATGTCCGCCAGCATGAACGCGACGCCCTGGTTCTGCCCGATGGGCCTGCCGAACTGCACCCGCTGCGTGGAGTACTCGGCGGCGAACTCCAGCGCCGCCCTGGCCACGCCGACCGCCATCGCGGCCACGCTCGGCCGGGATCGCTCGAACGTCTTCATGGCGGCCTGCTCACCGCTCGCGCCCCCCTCGGCGATCCTGGCCAGCCGCGCGTCCAGCCGCTCCTTCCCGCCGACCAGGCATCGGCCGGGCACCCGGACGTTGTCCAGGATCACCTCGGCGGTGTGCGACGCGCGGATGCCGTGCTTGCGGAACTTCTGCCCCTGCGACAAGCCCGGCGTGCCCGGCGGCACGATGAAACTGGCCTGGCCGCGGCTGCCAAGCGACGGCTCGACGGACGCCACCACGACGTGAACGTCCGCGATGCCGCCGTTGGTCGCCCAGGTCTTCGTGCCGTTCAGCACCCACTCGTCCGTGGCCTGGTCATACACGGCCCGGGTGCGGATGGCGCCGACGTCGCTGCCCGCGTCGGGCTCGGACGAGCAGAACGCGCCCAGTTTCACGTCCCCCGGCGTCCCGAACATCTGCGGCAGCCACTCGCCGATCTGCTCGTTGGTCCCGTTACTTGCCACCGCGATGGCGGCCAGGCCGGAGCCGACTATCGACAGGCCGATGCCGGCGTCGCCCCAGAACAACTCCTCGAACGCCACGACAGTGCCAAGTCCGCTCGGGTCCAGCCACTGGGTGCCGAAGAAGTCCAGGGAGTAGAGGCCGATCTTGGCCGCTTCCTCGATGACCGGCCAGGGCGTCTCCTCGCGCTCGTCCCACTCGGCTGCGGCCGGCCTGATCACGTCCCTGGCGAACTCATGCACCCAGTCCCTGGTGTGCCTGACGTCATCGGACAGCGCAAGGGAGAACCCGCTGGCGTTCTCTTCCGGACGGCTCATCGTGCTGCTCGCTTTCAGTCACGCGCTCGGCCCGGCTGCGGGCCGGTCGACCGAGGTTACCGGTCGCGCGGCACCGACAAGTTACCGCGCAGTAATACCCAGGTTAATCCGCCCTGGCCTGCAGCGCCACTGCGGGTGCTGGCCGTCACCACCATGGCCAGCTCGACCAGGACCGGAGCGTGCCGGAGATGTGCTCCTCCTCATAGTCCAGGTGCGCCAGCAAGTCGGTGCTCAGCACTTCGAGGGCGTCAACGAGCCGCTGTCGTACTGCCGTGTCCTCCCGGGACGCTAGTTCCCGTGCGGCCGCGGACACCTCGTCCAGCAGCCCGGACACCCGAACATGGTCGGATTCGAGCTTGTCGACTACCGGTCCGAGCGCCGGGCTGGCGAGCCGCAGCTGCGGGAACAGCATCGCGGACTCGGCATAATGGTGTGAGTGCACGAACCGGCAGTACTGCAGGCAGTTGACCTTCAGCTGCCAGAGCGGGCCGCCGACCTCGAGTGACTCGATCGCGCGGGCGGCCTCCGGGCCTGCCAGCCCGTCGGCCAGCTGGTAAGCCAGCTGCCGAACCGTTCGCAGATCACGCCGGATCAGGTTGTGCACCCACCGCAGCTGCGCGACCAGCGCCTCGCCTCGGGCCGGGTCCTCGTCCTGCTGTCCGGCTTGCCGCATGTGCATGCCTGCAGGCTAGCCGGGGCCGTACGGGTGCGCGTCAGGCCTGCGATCATGACGGCATCGGCGGGGCGAGATCGCTGCCCCGCGCAACGAGAGGACGCCCAGCCCCATGGATATCGCCAGCTACCAGCACCTCACGCTCGAGCGGCAGGCCGACGGCGTGCTGCTCGTCACCCTCAACCGGCCGGATGTGCTGAACGCCGCGAATGAGCGCATGCACCGCGAGCTGGCCAGCGTCTGGGCTGACATCAGCCGGGACCCGGAAACCCGGGTCGCGGTCGTCACCGGCGCTGGCCGGGCGTTCTCGGCCGGCGGGGATCTGGCCATGGTCGAGCGGCAGATCGGCGACTACGGGCTGGTCACCGGCATGCTCAGCGAGATGAGCGACCTGGTCTACGCCATGGTGAACTGCGAGAAGCCGATCATCTCGGCCATCAACGGCGTCGCGGTCGGCGCCGGGCTGGTCGTAGCGCTGCTCGCCGACATCAGCATCTGCGCCAGCGACGCCCGGCTTGGCGACGGCCACGTGCGCCTTGGTGTTGCCGCCGGCGATCACGCTGCCATCATCTGGCCGCTGCTCTGCGGCCTGGCCAGGGCGAAGTACTACCTCATGACCGGCGAGATGATCACCGGCGCGGAAGCCGAGCGGATCGGCCTTGTGTCGAAGGCACTGCCGCGAGATGAGGTGCTGGCGGAGGCCATGCGGGTGGCCGGCCGCCTCGCCACCGGTCCGCAGCTCGCCATCCGGCTGACCAAGCGGGCGCTGAACGGCTGGATACGCAACGCCGGGCCCATCTTCGACCAGTCCGCCGCCTACGAGATGCTCACCTTCATGGGCGAGGACGTGAAGGAAGGGCTGGCGTCGCTCCGCGAGAAGCGCGCTCCCCAGTTCGGCTAGCCCCGCCAGTTCGGCACGCACCGCGCTGTGAGCCCGGCGCACCCGTCGACGCATAAGGCGTTCGGCCCGCTGGCGGTGGCTGCTGATGAACGGAACGACTGCCTGATCCGCCCCCGCCGTCTGCCGTTACCAGCCTCTCCTGCCGTCGATCCGCTGCCGGATGAGGTCGGCCTGCCCGTTGTGCGCCGCGTACTCGGCGATCATGTGCGTCAGCGCCCAGCGCAGCGACATCTGGCCCCACTTCTCGTTGACGAAGATGGCATCCACCGGGAGGTCCGCGACCGCATGGCGGGCAAGTTGCTGCTCGGCTACCAGCCGGTCCAGGTCCCGCTGCGCGAAGGCAGGGTCCACATCGTCGAAGGCGCCGTCGGGACGGTCCGTCGAAAAGCAGGCGGCAACTTCCTCGCCGCCCCAGCGCCTGCGAAAGTAAGTCCGCTCCACGTCGGTCAGGTGACGGACAATACCGAGCAGGGACAGGTCCGATGGCGGGACCGGCCGGCGCGCGAGCTGCTCGCCGGTCAGACCCGAGCACCGCATCAGCAGGCCAGCCCGGTGCCAGTCGAGGAATCCGTCCAGCATCGGCCGCTCGGCTCCGGTAAACGGCTCGTCAGCCCGGCCGTACTCGGGCGCTGTCCAGGTCATGGTCACATTTTGCCGATGTCCGCGAGCCGCGACCAGCCAGTCAGCTGGCCGCGTGCCGGTCCAGGAACGCGTAGACATCAGCCTCGTCGACGCCGGGGAAACTGCCTGACGGCAGCGCGAGCAGGATGTGCGAATGCGCCCTGGCAGACGGCCAGGCCATCCCGTGCCACCGGGCCGCGAGCGCGGTCGGCGGTCGCTGGCAGCATTCCGGGTCCGGGCAGGTCGACGTCATCCTGATGCGGGATTCCCGGCCGCGGAACCAGCGGGAGTCCTCATACGGCACACCGAAAGTGACAGCGGAGCCGCGTTCCCGTCCTGAATCGATCAGCGCAGTGCACCAGTACGTGCCGGATGGCGTGTCGGAGTACTGGTAGTAGGGGCTGAACCGGTCCGGCGCGGTGAACACCTGACGGCCTGACCACAGCCGGCACATCCGCTGGCCTTCGATCGCTCCGGCCGCGTCCGCCGGGAACACCACGCCGTCGTTCTCATATGCCTTGGAGATGATGCCGCCCTCGTCGTTCTTGACGAAGTGACACGGGATGTCCAGGTGGTGAGTGGCCAGGTTGGTCAGCCGGTGCGCGGCCATCTCATAGGACACCGAGAAGACATCGCGCAGGTCCTCGATAGCGATGTCACGCGCGTCCTTGGCCTCCCGCAGGAATCTCGCCGCCGCCTGCTCCGGTACCAGTACCGCGGCGGCGAAATAATTCGCCTCCACCCGCTGGCGCAGGAATTCGCCGAAGTCTGCCGGAGCCTGATGGCCGAGCACGAAGTGGCCGAGCGTCTGCAGCAGCACCGCACGCGGCGTATGCATGCCGAGCGGCTCTTGCTTCAGGTAGATCCGCCGGTTATGCAGGTCAGTCACGGAGCGGGCGGACCGCGGCAGGTCCTGCACGTAGCGGACGGTGAAGCCATGGTGATTCACCACCGATAGCAACATGCCCTGCGAGAGCGCGCCGCCGGTATAGCCCACCGGAGCGAGCGCCGCCGCGGCCGCCGACTCGATCGCGGCGAAGTAGTTGCCCCGGTCGCGCATCATCGCCCGCAGGTCCGCATTCGCCGCCCTCGCCTCCTCAGGCGTGGCCGGGTGCTTCTCCCGCTGCCTGCGCAACTCCCGGTGCAGGGCCAGCACATGCTCCAGCACGTCGTTCGGCACCTTCACGCCGACGCGCAACGGTGGCAGCCCCAGCTCGGCCAGTGCCGGATCACGCTGCGCATCGGCGAGTGCGATCTCCAGCTGTGCTCGCCGGTTCGGCGGCTGCTTGCGCAGCAGTTCGTCGGCCGGCACTGCCAGCGCGGCGGCGAGCGCCTCGATCAGCGACAGCTTCGGCTCGCGCCGGCCGTTCTCCAGCAGCGACAGCGCGGACGGAGCGCGGCCGACCCGCTCGCCGAGCTCGGCCAGGGTCAGCCCGCGCGCGCGCCTGATATGTCGGAGTCGCTGGCCGAACATGCCGAGGTCGATGCCTGCTTCTGGCAAGGATCGCGATTCTTCTTCGGTGAAAATCTTCACTTCTTCACTATAACAAAAGACTAGGCAATTTTCAGGACCTGGGGCTCTAGTAAACCAGCGACCGCGGCGGGAAGCCTGGAAGGCATCACCCGGGGACGACAGACCAGGAGGGTTCACGTGAGCGACAGTCGCCTCGAGGGCACACCTAACGGCGCAGGCAACGGCCATGTCAACGGCCACGTCAACGGCCACGCAGTGCCGAAGCAGCAGGGCCCGAGCAAGTTTGATAGCCAGGCAGCCGCGTTGCACCAGCAGTGGGCGACAGATCCGCGCTGGTCTGGCATTGAGCGCACCTACAGCGCCAAAGACGTGGTCAAGCTGCGCGGATCAGTTCAGGAGGAGCACACGCTGGCCCGCCTCGGAGCCGAGCGGCTGTGGTCGTTGCTGACCTCCGGCGGTTACGTGAACGCCCTCGGCGCGCTCACCGGAAATCAGGCCGTTCAGCAGGTCAAGGCAGGCCTGCAAGCCATCTACCTGTCCGGCTGGCAAGTCGCGGCCGATGCGAACCTGGCCGGCCAGACCTACCCAGACCAGAGCCTGTACCCGGCCAACTCCGTGCCTGCCGTGGTGCGGCGGATCAACAACGCGCTGATGAGAGCCGATCAGATCACCTGGGCCGAGTCGCAGAACGAGGGCGCCCCGCACTGGCTGGCGCCGATCGTCGCCGACGCCGAAGCCGGCTTCGGCGGCGCGCTGAACGCGTTCGAGCTGATGAAGTCGATGATCGCGGCTGGTGCTGCCGGGGTGCACTGGGAGGACCAGCTCGCGTCCGAGAAGAAGTGCGGCCACCTGGGCGGCAAGGTGCTGATCCCGACCGGACAGCACATCAAGACGCTGAATGCGGCGCGGCTGGCCGCCGACATCAGCGGCGTGCCGAGCCTGATCGTCGCTCGCACCGACGCGCAGGCAGCGACGCTGATCACCAGCGACATCGACGAGCGGGACCAGCGATTCGTCACCGGCGAGCGCACCGCCGAGGGCTTCTACCGGGTCCGCAACGGGATCGAGTCCTGCATCGCGCGCGGCCTGGCGTACGCGCCGCACTCCGAACTGCTCTGGATGGAAACCTCGACCCCCGACCTCACGGTCGCCCGCCAGTTCGCCGAGGCGATCAAGGACATCTACCCGGACCAGATGCTGGCGTACAACTGCTCGCCGTCGTTCAACTGGCGCGCGCACCTGGACGAGCCGACCATCGCCAAGTTCCAGCGCGAGCTTGGCGCGATGGGATACACGTTCCAGTTCATCACCCTGGCCGGCTTCCACGCGCTGAACCAGTCGATGTTCCATCTGGCCACGCGGGTACGCCGAGCGGGGCATGTCCGCCTACGTGGAGCTGCAGGACGCCGAGTTCGCCGCGGAGGCGGCGGGCTACACCGCTACCCGCCACCAGCGCGAGGTCGGCACCGGCTACTTCGACCAGGTCACCTCGGCGATCAGCCCGGACGCGTCGACCACGGCGCTGGCCGGCTCGACCGAGACCGAGCAGTTCGCCGGCGCACATTAACGCGGCGCTAGCACAGCACCTAGCAGCACCGCGGATGGCGACCACGCCACCCGCGGTGCTGTGCTGTTCAGCCGCGAGCCTGAAAAAGGCTTCCGGCGACCAATCCGCGCCCGCCGTTGCCCCGAAGACCGATCGTGCAGATACCCGGGCCGACGCGGTTACACCGGCCAGTCATGTCTCCCCGAGGCTGGACTGCGGTCCGACGTGGGCTCGGCTCACTGAAGCGGCAGCACCCCTCCACCGGCACCGCACGAGATTTTGCTGTCAGTCTTCAGTCGCTTTCAGTTATCGGTCGCTCACTCCTAGTAATCTGCTCGCGCGCCCGAAGCTGCGCGCCACTCGGAAAGGATCGCCATGCCACCACCAGACGACGCTGCGACGCCTGCCATCCCGTCGCCGCGTGACACCCGCCCCGCGCCACTGTCGCGCCGGTCCATGCTGCGCGGCGCCGCCGAGCGCTGGCGCCGCGGGCCTGGCCATGACCGCGCTCGCTGCCAGCCCGGCCCTTGCCGCGAGCCAGCACGCGCACGCCGGCCAGCCGGATGAGGCCGAGCAGCTGCCCGACCACATCGCCGACGGCGAGGCCGTCGTCGTGCATGTGCGCAACGTCCGCAGCGGCGAGATGGACGTCTACCGCGGCACCAGTCACGTCCGCGTGCACGACCGTGCGCTGGCCGCCCGGCTGGCCAGGGCGAGCCAGTAGCGAGAGGAGAGCACCTGATGTCATCGCATCGCGAGGCCCCGGAGATCTCTAAGGATCCGGTAGCCGACAGCACCGACGTCTACGCGTTCGTGAGCCCGGACAAGCCGAGCACCGTCACGCTCATCGCCAACTACGTCCCGCTCCAGCCGCCATCCGGCGGCCCGAACTTCTACGAGTTCGGCGAGGACGTCCTGTACGAGATCCACATCGACACCAACGGGAACGCCGAGCCCGACATCACCTACCAGTTCCGGTTCACCACGCAGGTCGGCGACCCGAACACGTTCCTGTACAACACCGGCGCCGATCACGTCGCTGTCCAGCTCCGGCCTGGAACCGCAAGCAGTTCTACTCGGTCACCCGCATGGACCGCACGGGCGAGCACCAGCTCGGCTCCCGATCTGGCCTGCCCGCCGTGCAACATCGGCCCGCTGTCGACGCCGCATTACGCCACGGTGCTCGCGCCAGCCTGCCGTGCACACGCTGTCGGATGGCAGCTCGGTCTTCGCTGGCCAGCGCGCCGAGGGCTTCTACGTCGACCTCGGCTCGATCTTCGACCTCGGCAACCTGCGACCGATCCAGGAACTCAACGTCTTCGCCAAGGCGCTTGGGCTGACCTCGGCGGCCGGGGTGAACTCGACCAAGTTCCTGAACGTGCACTCGATCGCGCTGCAGGTGGATATCTCGAAGATCACCGCGCCGAACCGGCCGGTCATCGGCGTCTGGACGACGCGCGAGCAGGCGGCGCGTCGGCATCCGGGACGGCGGCGGCGGCGACTGGACCTGGAGCGGCCCGCACACGCAGGTGTCGCGGCTCGGCAACCCGCTGATCAACGAGGTCATCATCCCGATGGGCAAGAAGGACTTCTGGAACACTCAGCAGCCCGAGCACGACAAGCAGTTCGCGCAGTTCGTCGCGCACCCGGAGCTGGCCGGGCTGATCGCCGCGCTGTACGCGCCCAACTTCCCGAACCTGCAGGCCGCGGTCACCGCCGGCACCGTCCGCGCCGATCTGGAAGCCATCCTGCTCACCGGCATTCCGGCCGGTGTCATCCCGACGGCCCCGGCGTTCACGAACTTCACCGGGCCGGTCCAGGCCGACATGCTCCGCCTCAACACCTCCGATCCGCCCTGCCTCGAGCCCGAACCCGCTCGGCGTCGTCGCTGGCGACCTGGCCGGCTTCCCCAACGGCCGGCGGGTCTTCGACGACGTCGTCACCGTCGAGCTGCGCGCGATCGCGGGCGCCCTGCTGCCCCTGGTCGACCCGAGCTTCACGCCCGACGCCGCGGTGGACGCGATCACCGATGGGCTCGACGACACCTCGCCGGGCGGGCCCTACCTCACCACGTTCCCCTACCTTGGCGTGCCGTACGACGGCTACGACCACCCGTCCTGATGCACACGCCCGCTGAGCCCGTCGCCGGGCCGTCCGGTTCTGGCACCGTCGTGCTGGAGCTAGGGCCCGGCGCGGGCGCGCTGGTGCTGCACGTTCCCGCGGAGCTGGACGGCACCGAGATCGACATCAGCCTGGCTGGCCAGCCCGGCCACCGGACGCACTCGATGGTGCGCCCCCGGCAGGTCCGCACCGGGACGCGGTACGCGGCCGTCTACCCTGGCTTGCCGCCCGGCGAGTACACGATCTGGCAGGACCGGCATAAGCCGGTCGCCACCGTGTCCGTCGGCGATGCCGTCGTGACCGTTGCCAGCTGGCCGGCGGCCAGTTAGCGCGCCTCGCTCGGAGCAGTCTCGCCGGGTGACGCGATCGGAAGCTCACCGGGCTCGTCCAGGGTCAGCTTGGACGGCCACCAGTTCCATCTGCCGAGCAGCACGACGGTAGACGGAACCAGCAGCGTGCGCACCAGGAAGGTGTCCATCAGGATGCCGAGCGCGAGGCCGAGGCCGATGTCACGAACCTGGCTCGCGCCGGAGCCGCTGCCGGCGGCGACCGTGAGCACGATGAACGAGCCTGCCAGCACCAGACCCGCCGAGGTGACCGTGGTACCGGTCACCTCGATCGCCTTCGCCACGGCCTGCCGGAGCGGCAGCCGGTGCGCTTCTTCCCTGATCCGGGTCATGACCAGGATGTTGTAGTCCTCCCCCAGCGCCAGCAGGAAGATGAACATGAGGAACGGCATGAAGAACACCAGACCGCCGCTGCCGCCGAGCTTGATGAAGATCAGCACCGATAGCCCGAGTGCGGCCAGGTAGGAGATGCCGACGGAGGCGATGAGGTACAGCGGCGCGATCAGGCTGCGCAGCACCAGCGCCAGCAGGAGGCCGATTGCGATGATCGCGATCGGGATGATGTGCTTCAGGTCGGTGGTCGAGATGTGACTGATGTCATACAGGACAGGTGCCTGGCCGTTCACGCCCGACGCGACCGCCCCGGCTGACGCGCCGACGCTCGTGGTGGCCGCCCGGATGGCCGGAACCTTGTTGAGCGCGGCGGTGCTGCCGGGGTCGAGCGTCGCATTGCTGCCAGGGCTGGTGCGCAGACCGGTGAGGAACTGCACGGTGTGGCCATCAGAGCCGACGTAGTTAGAGGTAGCCCGGTACAGCTCGTACGCCTGCGCCGGGATCCGGCCGCCAGCGATCTTGGCTGGCGGAGCCGGCGACAGCAGATTGGCGGGTCCGAGTGCGCCGCATAGCCCGGCAAACTGCGCCGGGGTCAGCGTGATACCGCCGACCGGGTTGAGCGGACCGGTGATGTGGCTGAACAGGTCGTTGCCGCGAAGTTCGCTGGTGATCTTGGCTAGCGGCGCGGGGTCGGAGCAGACCGGCGCGGTGAACTTGAATACCAGGCTGGTCGGATTGGCCGAGGACTGCGGGAAGTGCTTGGCCAGCAGGACAGCTCCAGCAGCCGAGTCACTGCCCGCTGGCGGGCTGGTGGTGCCGCCGAAACCCGCTGAGGTGTACCCGATCACGCCGAAAGCCAGCCCGCCGAAGAAAACCAGTCCGGCCATCAGCGTCGGGCCCGGGTGCTGCACGATCCGCCCGGCTACCCGGCCCCACACGCCGGCCTTGCCGGAGCCCTGGATGCTCCACGGGATCAGCTTCGGCTTGCCGAACATGGCCTTGAACCAGGTTCGCTTGACGGCGAGCAGCGAGAGCCTGATGGAGAGCAGGGCGGGCAGCAGGGTGAGCCCGGCAATCAAGATCACGACGACCGCGATGGCGAACGGCCAGGCCAGGTCCGAGTAGAAGGAGAAGCTGGCCAGCAGCAGCGTGAGCACCGCGGCGATCACGGTCGCGGCGGACGCGCTGATCGACTCGCCGACTCTGGTCACGGCGGTCACGATGGCGTCGCGCGCGGCCGGGCGCGGATGCGCCAGATCAGCAAGGACGCTGCGGCCAGCGCCCGACGTGCCGGGGAACGACTCGCCGCCAGTATCGTGCCGCCGGGCCCGTAGTTCCTCTCGCACCCGGAACACCAGGAACAGCCCGTAGTCCGTGCCGGCCCCGATCACCAGCACGATCAGCAGCAACTGGGCAATCGGCGATACCTGCAGGCCATGCTTGGCCGCCTCGGCGACCAGCGGGCCCGCGATCGTTACCGAGAACACCGGCGGCAGCACGGTCACGATCGCCAGCGAGAGAGAGCGGAGGATGAGCACCAGCAGCACGATCACGAACAAGACCGAAAGCTGCTGCACCTTGTTGCCGGTATTGCCGGAAGCCTTCTGCTGGTCCACCTGGACAGCAAGACTGCCCGTCACGTGCGCGCTGAGGCCGGGCGGCAGCTTCGCCGCGGTTATCTTGGCGCGCAGGGCGTTGACCAGGTTCGTTGCATACTGCGGGTTACCGCTGCCAGCCGCACTTGCCAGCGCGACGAACTCTGCCGCCTGGCCGTCGACCGACTGGCCGGCATCGAGGACCTTGGTGATGTTCGGCACCGTAGCCAGCTGCGTCCGGAGGGTAGCCAGTGCGGCGATGTCGGCAGCCGTCAGCCGTCCGCTGGTGGTCGCTGCCACCACCGGTATAGGCAGCTTGCCAGCGTTGCCAAGGGGTGCAGCGAGCGTTGCGGCCTGCGAGCTGGCTGCGCTGGCCGGCAGGAACTTCTGGTTGTTGCCCTGGGTGACGCTGGACAGCGAGGGCAGCTGGGTGGCCGCGGCTATGGCAGCGGCTATCCAGACCAGCAGGATAAGCCACCGGAAGCGGACGCTGAATCGGCCAAGCGCCCCGTAAATCGCATCGACTCGCATGTCTGCGAATCCTACGGGACTACGCGTTGTAGCCGTGGCCGGGGCTGCGCGCCCAAACCCGGCTAACCACCGTCTGGAAGGGTGTCCGCGAGTTCATCCACGGCGACGGTCAGCGCGCGTTTACCTCCTGCCAGTCAGCCAGCGCGGTGCGCTGGCCAGCGATCCGACTGCGCCGTCGCCCGGCCCGCCGTAGGCTGAATAACCTGCGGCACAACGCCATCGCTAGCCCTGATAGTCAGGGACATGCCGGGTTTGGTACTGGCCTGTCAGCTGTTATGCCGGCAGACTCGTCTAGGGCAGGCCCGTGTTCCGCCGCTGCGCGGCCGCGGGCAGCCGCAGGAGGGACACGCATGCAGGAGCTGCGCCTCGTCGCAGTCAGCGAAGACGGCAGTTATGCCATCCTCGCGGTGCCGGGGCGAAGCGGCCGGTTCCTGCTGCCTATTGACGAACGGCTGAGGACGGTCGCCAAGGGTCAGTTCTCGCGGCTCGCGCAGTACGAGATCGAAGTGGAGAATCCGTTGCGTCCCAAGGAGATCCAGGACCGCATCCGGGCAGGCGAGACGGCGGACGAGATCGCCGACGCGGCGGGCATCCCGCCCGACCGGGTTCGCCGGTTCGAGGGTCCGGTGCTCGCGGAGCGGCAGTACCGGGCGCAGGAGGCGCAGCGGGCGACCATCCGCGGCACCGGCGACGGCGGGCCAGGTCCGCGCCTCGGCGACATCGTGGCCGAGCGGCTGGCGAGCGTGGGAGCCAGCGCCGACAGCACCGAGTGGGACTCGCGTAAGCGGTCCGACGGGAACTGGCAGGTTCAGCTTCAGTTCGCCATCGGCGGGCGGCCGGGCTTCGCCGAATGGATCTACGACCCGCGCCGCAGGCACGTCATTCCCGACGATGACCAGGCTGTCCGGCTCTGCCTGCCGCAGGCGGAGTGGGCCGTCACCACGTTCGCCGACCGGAACGCCGCCACGGCTACGGTGACACCGATCGGATCCCGTCAGCTGGCGCAGCAAGCCGACCTGGCGCGCGGCCAGGAGCGCCGGGTGGCCATGGCTGCGGGGCCGCGCGATAGCGGCATCGCAGCGGCGTCGGTGCCGGAGACAGCCGGGCCTGCCGAGCCGGCCTCCGACCGCGCCGCTGCGGAGCCGGCCCGGGAGACCGGCGAGGCGGCCGCGGATGTCGCAGTCGCCGCGCCTGCCGCGAAGAAAGCGGTCGGCGGACGGTCGCGACGGGCCTCGGTCCCGTCCTGGGACGAGATCATGTTCGGCACCTCCAGGCAGCCCGACTAAGATGCCTCCGTCGGCAGCGGCCGGATAGCTGAGGGCTCGACCAGGGTGGGGTGGCGTGCGCCGGGGTGATCGCAGCGGTCGCGGCCGGCCAGCAGGGCTGCTCGGCCTGCTAGTCACTGGGAGCACCCTGCTGACCGGATGCGGCCTGCTGGCCAGCACCAAGCCGCTCAGCCCGGCAGCTCCGCTCAGCTTGACGGTCAACAGCCCGGTCTTCTCCCATCACATAATCCCGGCCAGGTTCACCTGCTATGGCCAGCACGAGAGCCCGCCTATCTTCTGGTCCGGAGCGCCGAACTCCATCACCAAGTCGATCGCTATCGTGGTCGATGATTCAGCGACGCCGATCACGCCTCGCGCCTACTGGATCGTCTTTGACATCAGCCCGAGCACGACCGACCTTCAGGTCGATGCGCTCCCGCCGCACGCCCGCCAAGCGCAGAACAGCGCCGGCAAGGCCGGCTACACCGCGCCGTGCCCGGTGGGCTCGCCGCATAGCTACCGGTTCACCGTGTACGCGCTGAACGCGAAGCTCGGCAGGACTTTGCCCAACCAGGCACCGATCCTGCAGGCCTGGACTACCATCGCAAAGCACGTCATCGCGCGGGGAACCATGACGGCCACGGCGTGCCCGAACGCCCTCCCGGCCAGTAACGGACAGTGCGCACCGTAATTCGGTCTCGTTGCGTAACCGTCCGTATACAAGTGGTCGACACACCTGGGTAAAGTTCCCGAATTGCGTGACAAGGCGTATAGCGTCCGACACAATCACTGTTCAGGCAGTTCTGCCTGCGTAATGAATTAGGGCGCTTGCACCTCGGGGGAGGTTCGCGTTGTTGGCCGCGCGAATCTGGCCGGTGCCACCCCAAGGCCACGTCGGTGGGATGGTGCGATGATCAAAGAGATCTTGATCGCCCTAGTGGCCGTGGTCGTGGTGATCTTGATAATCGCGTTCGCTGCCCTGCGGTTCCTGCGGGCCGACGACTCAGACACCTTCGACGACATGCCCGACGAGCCGCGCAAGCAAGGGCGCGGGCTTGCGGACTCCCAGCCGATGCCGGCGCCCGTTCAGCGCCACCGGCCGATGCGGGCCGAGCCCGCCCGCGACCAGCCCCGGGCACAGCCGAGGACAGCGGAACGAGCCGCAGACGAGCGCCAGCCAGCCGGCTACCGGGACCAGCGGCCGGCCAGCTCCGAGCGCCGCGGTGCGGGTGCCGGCCAGCGCGTGCCAGTAGCTGCCGCAGGCAGTACCCGCCCAGCCCGCCAGCCGGATCCGGACTCGCAGGCGACGGCGAAGTGGGATGCCATGTCGGACGTCGACTACTGGACCGAGCTCGCCGCCGAGAAGCCGATGACAGCGACATCGCCGACGGCCACGACTCCGGCCGCGGCCAGCAGGCGCAGCCCGGACCGCAAGCCCGCGGACAGCAGGCCCGCCCAGCGCAACGATCAGCTGCCGGTCCGGCAGCGGTCGCAGCCCAGGACCCCCGAGCCGGCCACCCAGAGCATTGCCGCACTCGCCCGCCTCGCCGCGCAGCCGCCGCGTACCGGCCAGCCACCGGCCACCGGCCCGCGCCCGGCAATGCGGCCGGACCAGCCACGACCGGAGCAGCCGCGCACCGCGTCCAGGCCCGCCTCACGTGGTCACCAGGCGCCAGCGCCGGCCCCTGTCTCCTACCCCGGCGCACAGGGCAGGCTGCCGCTGCCGCTGGACGAGGATCCGCTGACGAGTCCGTCGTTCCCCGCCATCAACGCCTCGGACAGCAGGTCGTACCGGACCCGCCAGCCTAGGTCGCCGCAGCCGGACAGCGGACGGGACCATAACTCGGCCGGGTACGGCCAGCAGCCTCAGGCCAGCCAGCCAGCACAGCTCAGCCAGCCGCCACAGGCCAGCCAGCCGGCCCAGCAATTCAATGCTCCAGCGATGCCGGACCGGTCAGCGAGCGCGCCGAACGGCTACCCGGTCCAGCCAGCCCCGGCAGTTCCGGCCGCTAATCCCTACGGCAGTTTCGTGGCCGCGCCGCAGGCCGGATACGGCGATGCGTCCACCGGTCACCTCGACAGCTCGGCCTACGGCACCGGTTATGCCGGCCCGAGCCAGCCACCGGTACCGACGCCGGCGCCCGACCCAGGCTGGTATCCCAACGGCAACGTCAACGGCAGCGCGAACGGCAGCGGCTATTACGACGCTAGCTACTATGACGCGGGCTACCACGGCACGAGCCCGGGCGGCGCCGGTGCCGGTGACCCCGGCTATGCGAGCAGCAGCGGCTACACCGGCCGGCGACCAGTACGGCGGCAGCTACGGCGACAGCACGTACCAGGGGTACCCGGCGGCCAGTTTCCCGCCCGTCGGGTACAGCGGCGCGGCTTTCCAGAACGGCCAGCCTGACCCGGCCAGTTACCAGCCGCACGGCCAGTTCGCCGGCCACTACGATCAGCGCGGCATAGCCGCGCCTGACCTTGCTTACGGCCACGATGGGTATCAGGGTTACCCGGGCTACGGGGGCAACGGCAGGTAGCCAGCCGCAGCCCGGCGGCAGCAACGGTGCCGAGCCGGGCTTGACAACACCCTGGCGTCGGCCATCACAATGTGCCGACCCCTAAAGCAGGTGACATGCAGGACGGTGCCCGAGATCACGCGCGTAGTTACCACCTGCACAAGCTGGCTACCGCACTGGACACCGAGGGCTTCCACGCCACCGTCAAGACGTCGTATCCCGCTGCCCTGCACGTCTTCATACCCGGCGCGTCGATGCTCGCCGAGAGCATTGACTGCGTGGCAAGCACTGATGCGGACGGACGGCTCCACTGGTTCTACCGGTGGTCCTGGGGTGAGCTCCTGCACGATGCCAGTGACCCGCCGGGCGCCGCGGCGAAGATTGCCGACGTGCTGTCCGCACTCTGACGGCGACCTGCAAGTGCAGCCCGCGAGCCTGCGAGCGCAGGCACGCGATAACCTGCCTGGGGAACCCAGCAGAGCGGAGGGAAGCCAGTGCAGGTTGTGCAGGCCAGCAGGCTGAGCAACGTCAGGTATGACATCCGCGGACCCGTGCTGCACCGGGCCCGCGAGCTGGAGTCAGCCGGGCACGAGATCATCAAGCTCAACCTGGGCAATCCCGCTCCCTTCGGCCTTGACGCGCCGGCCGACGTTGTCAGCGACGTGGTCAAGCACATTGGCGATGCGCAGGGATACAGTGACGCGCGCGGCATCTACCCGGCCCGGCTCGCGGTATCGCAGTCCTTCGAGCGCCGCGGGGTCATCGGCGTGACCCCCGACGACGTGTTCCTCGGTAACGGCGTGTCCGAACTCATCGTCATGTCGCTGCAGGCGCTGCTGAATGCCGGCGACGAGGTGCTGGTGCCGAGTCCGGACTACCCCCTGTGGACCGGCGCCGTCAGCCTCTGCGGTGGCAGGGCCGTGCACTACTGGTGTGCCGAGCAGGACGACTGGGCTCCTGACCTCGACCATGTGGCCAGCCAGATCACCGCTAGGACCAGGGCGCTGGTGATCATCAATCCGAACAACCCGACTGGCGCCGTCTACTCGCGCGAGACCCTGCTCGGCCTGCTGGAGCTGGCCAGGAAGCACGGCCTGCTGGTGCTGACCGACGAGATCTACGACCAGATCCTCTACGAGGGCGCCGTACATCACTCGGCCGCCGCGCTCGCGCCGGACCTGCTGGTGCTGACCCTCGGCGGGCTGTCGAAGACGTACCGGCTGGCTGGCTTCCGGTCCGGCTGGCTTGTCGTCTCCGGTCCCCGCGACCACGCCACTGACTACCTTGACGGCCTGGAACTGCTGGCCAATATGCGGCTGTGCCCGAACGTGCCAGCCCAGCACGCGATCGAGCCTGCGCTCGGCGGCCGCGTCGATATCACTCACCTGCTCGAGCCGGGTGGCAGGCTCCGCGACCAGCGCGACCACGCGTGGGAAAAGCTGACCGCGATCCCCGGTATCAGCTGCGTGCGCCCGGCCGGTGCGCTGTACCTGTTCCCCCGGCTCGACCCGGAGGTCTACCCGATCTCCGACGATGAGCGGATGATGATCGACTTCCTGGAGCAGCAGCACGTACTGCTCTCCCATGGCAGCGGCTTCAACCTGCCGACCACCGACCACCTGCGGCTGGTCTTCCTGGCCGGCGTGCCGGTGCTCGACGAGGCCATCGGCAGGCTCGCCACCTTCCTGGCCGGCTACCAGCAGTAAACGCCAGCTGGATTCGCTTGTCAGGCGCGCGATTCATTTCGTAGGAACTAGGCAATAGCCCCGGTCAGCCTGCTGAGCTGTCCGGAGGCCGGAGAAGGCACTCGGCCAGTGCGCTAGTGGCGCGTCAGCTTACGGTCGCTTACACTGATCATGCACTGCTAGCAGGTAGGCCCACTCCACTAGGAGCGGGAAGTGAGCCCCGGGCGGCACCGGATGGTGACCGGTCGGGGTTCGCGCGTTCCGGGGGGCATGTGCCGCCAGCCGGCAGGTGTCAGCCGCGCGGTCGGTCAGAGCACCCGCAGATGCCTCCAGTCGCAACTGAATCCACTCCAGCTAACGCAGTTGTGCCTGCGCTGTATCAAGGCTCACCGGCGCTTCGCGGCTCCGGGACCCCCAAGCCCGTCATCGTGAGCTACTCCGGCGGTCACCCGCCGCCGGGACAGCGCCGCACCGGCAACGGTGAGGCACAGACCCACGCCGAGCCACGGCCATGGGTTCCACTCCTGCGTGCAGGACCCGCCCGTGGCATTGGTGGTGCAGATTGTGCCGGGCCCGCCGCGGTTCAGGTAGGCGATGTAACACGGCAGAAGTCCCAGCCCGGTCAGGATGCCGGGGCCAGCCAGCCGCAGTTGCCGTCGCCAGACCAGTGCGGCGGCCAGCGCGATTGTGGCCGGCAGCACGAAAATGCCGATGGTCAGCGCTGTCAGCAGCCCGAGCACTCCGGCAGCGCCGACGACAGCCCACAGCGCAAACTGCAGGCTTGCCCGCCAGCCGGTCATGGCCGGGCGATCCTGGAATCGCGGCGGAAATGAAGGTCTAGCTCGTTGGCGTAGCTGCGGCCGAGCTGGTCGCCGTGGTCGCGAACCCAGTCGGTGAACCGCACCTGCCCGGTGGCGGGGGCAGCCGAGTCGGCCCGCCCGGCTGCCATCGACGCGTACTCATCGGCGGTCAGCAAGGTATCTCGCAGCGCCAGGTTCAGCACCGCTGCCAGTGCCGGGATCAGCGCACCCGGTACCGGAACGATGACCGACCTGCTCCCCACGGCGTCCCGGATCTCCTCGACCAGCTGCCGGAATGTCAGCGACTGCGGCCCGACGGCGTCGACGACGGCGTTGCCAGCCTGCACACCGAGATCCGCGCAGAGGCTGGCCAGGTCGGACACGTGAATCGGGCGCAGCCGGTACTCCCCACGGCCGCCGATGGCGAACACCGGTAGCCGCCGGAGCAGCCAGGCGATGTTGTTGACCAGGACCCCGTTCCCCCCGAACAGAACCGCAGGGCGAGCGATCGCGTACGGCACTCCGCAATCCGCCAGAGCCTGCTCCACCCGGGCCTTGCCGCGGAAGTAGGAGTCAGGCGAGGCCGGGTCCGGGTTGGTGATCGAGACGTGCACGATGCGCTGCACGCCCGCCGTGGCCGCAGCGGTGAACAGGACCCTGCTGTTAGCAACGGCCATGTCATGATCGACCGCACCGTGCTGAAACCTCACCCAGTAGGTGTTGTAGAGGGTGTGAGCGCCGGCCAGCGACCGGCCCAGCGTGCCCGCATCGGAGAAATCAAGCGGGCGGACATCGATGCTCGCCTCGCCCGCGGAGCGCTCCGGATGCCCCGTGAGCGTCCTGACCTGGTGACCGCGTCCGATCAGCTCGCGGGCGATGGCCGCACCGGAGTAACTGAACGCGCCTGTGACGACATCGAGCTGAGTCATCGTTAACTCCTTCCCCCGGCCGGGAGCCTGATCCCGGCCAGCACATCCAGCAGCCTGGCCACCGACTGGGCCCGGTCGATCACCGCGAGCGCCGCGGCCCGGTCCCCGTCCAGCGTCGCCAGCAGTTCCAGTCCGAGGAACCCGGCCACCAGCGCGTGCGCGGCTTCGGCGGGTGGCAGCAGCCGGGCGGCCGCAGACCGGCCGAACACCCTCCGGACCGCTTCGCTGGCAAGATCACGCCAGGGCAGCAGGCGCTGCGCCACCTGCTCGCCAAGGCCCGGCACAGCCTGTGCCCCGTTGATCAGCTCGACCAGCACCCGGACATAGCCAGCCTCCAGATCCTCGATGAAGATCGCCCTGGCCGACTCCAGCAGCGCGGATGTCGACCTGGCCTGTTCCAGCAGGCCGCGGTAGGCACTCATCCGGCGGTCGCTCACCTCGTCAAGAGCTGCGAGCAGCAGGTCATTCACCGAGCCGAAATGGTAGAAGACCAGCGCCTGGCTGCAGCCCGCCCGGGCAGCGATCTCCCGTGCGCTGGCACCGGCGAACCCCGTCTCCCGCAGCGCCTCGATGGCCGCGCTGACCAGGGCAGCGCGGACGTCGGCCGACCGGGCGTGCCGGCTGGCCGGGCTGCCGCCTGCTGCTCGCGGTCCCGCCTTGGCCATCGCCCGCCTCCGATGCTGAGCTATTGCTTTGAGCAACTGCTCAGATAATAGCCTGACACAGCTACGTGCGCTACTGCCGCGTGCGCTACTGCCGGCTGTGCTCGCTGCGATCAGCCCAGATGAACCGTCCGGGGCTAGGGCGTGCCGCGCGTTACCTGACTGGCCGCCGCGGCGACAGTCCCGCTGACCTCAGCACGAGCTGCATCGGCAAAGGCCGAGATGGCCGATTGCAATCGCCGTTCGGCCGCCTCGATATGTACTTCGTCGTAGCCGTCGGGAGTGTCTAGGCTCCACGTGTCGTCGTGGGCCGACAGCCGGAAGGTGGTGAAGACCTGCGCGGCCTCGGCCAGCTCGATTTCCGCCGCGCGGACATGATCGGAACCCAGCAGATCTACCGACGCTGCGGCCTGGCTGACCTGATCGCTGCGGCTGTCCATTCTCTTGTTGAGCGCCGCGACCGTCGGATCATGCATGTCGCTGCTGTAGAACACTCGCATCTGCTGCAGGTTCGCATGCAGCTCGCGGGCGCTGACCAGCAGGCTCGCGTACGACTCGCGCCGACGGTCGTCGCTTGCTGCCGCGGTACGCTGCTGCGCCTGAAACCGCCGATCCTGGGAGTCGTACCGAGCCTTGAGCCCGACCCCTCCCAGCGCTCCGCCCAGCGTTCCGGCAACGGTGATCAACGTCGTCCAGGGGAACGCGGCCATGAGCCATTATCGGCCCGGTGCCGGTACGCGGGTCAGCAAACAGCCGTTGTCGTATCGCATGGCGGTGGCACCCGCACCTACCCGGCCGTCTCTCCGGTGCGGCGCGTTCCCGGCCTCCGTGCGGGCCGCAGATCGCTAACTGGCGGCTGACGGCGGGGCCGCCGTCGCGCCGTGGATGTGATGGCGAGTTAGCGCATCGGCGACAAAACCGCTGAACTTCATCTCCTCGACGAACTCGGCCAGTACCGTCTGCGCTTTGCTGCCCCGGCTGGCCGGCACGGCCATGGCCTGCTGGATCACCATGAAGCACCCCGGCAGCACGCGCACTGCGGGCTGTCGCAGTGCCTCGGCCTCCAGGACCTGGCGGATGCCTGCCGCCACGTCGGCCTCGCCGGCGCGAACGGCGGCCAGCGCCGGCCCCGCGCCGGCGAACCGGACGATCTCGGCCTGGCTGATCTCCCGCGTCAGGAACAGGTCGTAGGCGCTGCCCGCGCCCACCGCTACGCGATGGCCGGTGCGGTCGACCTCTGCGTTTCCGGTCAGCGCCGACGTTTCAGGGACCAGGTAACTGCCTTCGATCAGCACATATGGCGCGCTGAACAGCAACCCCGCGCTGCGCGCCGGGTCGATGGCGAAGAAGCCGACATCGGCCAGGCCGGCCCGAACCGCCTCGACCGACGCGGCGGCCTTCTCGAACACCACCAGTTCGACCGGCACCCCGAGCCGGCCCGCGAGCTCGCGGGCGAGGTCGACCGACACGCCGACCGGCTCGCCACTAGCGGCATCGCGGCTGGCCAGGATCGGGTTGCCGAGATTAATCGAGGCTCGCAGCGAGCCGGCCGGCGCAAACGCTGACACCAGCGCAGGCTCGGCCGGCAACGACTGCGCCGGCCGTCGCTCGTCCGGCCGTCGCTCGTCCGGCCTTGGTTCAGCCGGCAACGACTCGGGCGGCAACGGTCAGGCGCCGCGCAGGGCGCGGATGGACTCGCGTAGCGACGAGGTCGTCGCCAGCACTGCCGACGGCTCGTAGCCGCAGTGCGCCATGCAGTTGGCGCAGCGCGGGTCCTTGCCGCGGCCGTAGGCGTCCCAGTCGGTGGTCTCGACCAGCTCCTTGTAGGTCTTCGCGTATCCGTCGGCCATCAGGTAGCAGGGACGCTGCCAGCCGAGGAGCGAGTACGACGGGATACCCCAGGCGGTGCAGCTGTACTCGGCCTTGCCTTCCAGGAAGTCGAGGAACAGCGGCGTGTGGTTCAGCCGCCACCGGCGCCGGTTCCCGTCAGCGAAGGCCTTGCGGAACAGTTCCCTCGTCTCGGTCACCCCGAGGAAGTGGTCCTGGTCCGGCGCCTTCTCGTAGGCGTACGCGGGCGAGATCTGCATGTCGTCGACCTTCAGGTCATCGTTCAGGTAGTTGAGCACGTCGATGACCGTGTGCGGGGTGTCGGTGTTGAAGAACGTGGTGTTGGTGTTCACCCGGAAGCCGCGCCGCTGGCACTCCCTGATGGCGGCGACGGCCTCGTCGAAGACGCCTTCCTTGCAGACCGACTCGTCGTGACGCTCGCGCAGGCCGTCAATGTGAACGACCCAGGAGAAGTACGGCGACGGCTTGAACTTGTCCAGCTTCTTCGGGATCAGCAGCGCGTTCGTGCACAGGAAGACGAACTTCTTCCGCTTGATCAGCTCCTCGACGAGCACGTCGATCTGCGGGTGCATGAGCGGCTCACCGCCCGCGATGGACACCATCGGGGCGCCGCACTCCTCGATCGCGGCGAGCGCCTGCTCGACCGGCATCCGCTGCTTGAGCAGGCTGGCCGGCTGCTGGATCTTCCCGCATCCCGCGCACTTCAGGTTGCAGGCGAACAGCGGCTCCAGCTCGACAAGCAGCGGGAACTTCTCCCGGCGCGCCAGTTTCTGGCGCATCAGGTAAGTCCCGACCCGCAGGCTCTGCCGTAGCGGCATGCTCATATATGTCTCAGCTCCTTGGGAAGGCCGAATTGCACAGTCTCAGTGGTGACGACCACGTCCTTGGTCTCCACCGCACCCAGGCCGGACAGCGCCGCCAGGATCTGGCTGACAATGGCCGGCGGCGCGGACGCGCCCGCGGTGAGTCCGATCGTGGCGGCACCGGTCAGCCAGCCGAGTTCGATCTCGTCGGCGCTGTCCACCAGGTACGCGGTGGTGCCAGCCCGCTCGGCTGTCTCCACCAGCCGGCGGGAGTTGGACGAGTTCGCCGATCCGGCAACTAGCACCAGGTCCGACTCGCGCGCGATGGCCTGCACCGAGCGCTGCCGGTTCGTGGTCGCGTAACAGATGTCGTCGCTGCCAGGTCCGGTGGCGGCCGGAAACCGCTCCGTGATCGCGTCGGCGAGCTGGCTGGCCTCGTCCGCGGCCAGCGTGGTCTGCATCAGGTAGGCCACTTTGCCGGGATCCGCCGGGCGCAGCCTGGCGACATCGTCGGCGGTCTGGACCAGGGTCATGGACGCCGGCGCCTCGCCCATGGTGCCCTCGACTTCTTCGTGCCCGGCATGCCCGATCAGCGCGACGAGGTAGCCGTCAGCGGCGAACCTGCGCGCCTCCGCGTGCACCTTGGCCACCAGCGGACAGGTCGCGTCGACCGCATGGAGCCCGCGCCGTGCCGCCTCGCGTCGCACGTCAGGAGACACACCGTGCGCCGAGAACACCACGTTCGCGCCGTCCGGCACCTCGTCCAGCTCGTCCACGAAGACGGCGCCGCGCCGTTCCAGGTCGCTGACAACGGTGAGGTTGTGCACGATCTGCTTGCGCACGTATACCGGCGGCTCGTATCGCTGCAGCGCCAGCTCGACGATCTCGATGGCGCGCTCCACCCCGGCGCAGAATGACCGCGGGCTGGCCAGCAGCACCTGCCGCGGACCAGTAGCCGCCGCCCAGCGGGTGAGCGCTGGCGCCGCGTTCCGGAGGGAACGGAGCGCCGCGATGCCCCCGGTCACGATCGACGGACTGGCCAGCCGGTGCGCTGGGGTGTCCGATATCGCCCGGACGACGACCGCAGGCAGGCGGCCGGCCCCGGCGACCAGCGGCGCCGACTCCATGTCCACCGCGATCGCACCGGCCGCGGCGAGCGCCGCGTGGTTATGCCGGACCAGCCGGTCCACGGTCACGACAGGCCCGGTCACGGCGCGCAGCCCGGCCCGTCGCAGTTCGCCCGCCAGCAGCGGCGCCGACGGGCAGCTCACCGTCGTGCTGCCGTCGCTGACCTCCGAGGCGACCACTAGGTCACCTGTCCGCAGCTCGGCGGTCAGGCCGCCACCGACGCCGCAGACCGCCAGCGCGTCGGCCCCGGACCGGGCGATCCCGGCTGCCCAGGCGGCCGCACGGTCCGGCCCGTAACCGGTCCTGACCACCTGCACCTGGTCGCAGTCGCGAAGGCCGCGGCGAACCGCGCGGGCCTCGATGCGCAGCGGCGTGCAGACCGTCAGCCCGCTCATGGCCAGGCTCCGCACGTACCGGCCGAGCGCGCTGACCGGGAACACCAGCCGGTACAGGTGATAGTTGATGTAGAAATCGCCGGGGAAGCCGGTGCCGGTGAACTGCGGCTCGTCCCAGGTTCCGTCCGGACGCTGCGCCGCGGCCAGCCAGGCGGCGCCGCGGTCAGCACTGCCCAGCGCGTCGTCACCGCCGGCCGCGAGCAGCGCGAGCAGCGCCCACGCCGTCTGCGACGCCGTCGACTCCCCCCGGCCGGCCAGGCCGGGATCGTTGTAGGAGCGCAGGTCCTCGCCCCAGCCGCCATCCGGGTTCTGGTGGCTGATCAGCCACGCCACCGCGCGCCTGATGCACGGCTTGCCGGGCAGCACGCCCGCGGCAATCAGCGCGGGCACGACGGCGCCAGTGCCGTACACATAGTTCGCGCCCCAGCGGCCGAACCAGGAACCGTCTTGTTCCTGGTTGCGCAGCAGCCAGGCGACGCCCCGGCGCACAGCGCGGGATCCGGCCAGGCCGCCGCCCGCGAGCGCCTCGATGGTGTGCGCGGTGACGTCGGCCGAAGGCGGGTCAATCACCTCGCCGAAGTCGCAGAACGGCAGCTTGGTCACCAGCCGGGAGGTGTTGTCCGCGTCGAACGCGGCCCACCCGCCGTCCCGTGACTGCATCCCGGTCAGCCAGTCCAGCGCGCGCTGTGCCGTGGCGCTGGCTTGCTCCGCCTGCTGGCCAGGCAGCGCGACGCGACCGAGTGCGAGCACCGCCTCCGCGGTGTCGTCCACGTCCGGGTAGCCGTCGTTGTCGAATTCGAATGCCCAGCCCGACGGCACGAGTCCCGGCCTGCGGACCTGCCAGTCACCCGGCCCGCGGATCTCCTCGGCCAGCACCCAGCGGGCCGCCGACTGCAGCCGCGGGTCGTCGGCCGGGAGTCCGGCATCGGACAACGCGACCATCGCCAGGACGGTGTCCCAGACCGGCGACTGGCACGCCTCGATGCGGCGGATCGCGCCATCAGGACCGTCTTCGGTGACGGTGAACCGATCCAGGCCAGCCAGGCCACGCTGGATGACCGGATGCGCGTTGTCGTAGCCGAGCAGGTGCAGGGCCATCAGCGAGTACACCCACGGCGGCTGGATACCGCCCCAGCAGCCGTCGCGCTCCTGCCGGGCAATGATCCACTCGGCGCAGCGGCGCATCGCGGCCGTGCGCAGCGCGCTAGCCGCGCCGACGTTACCGAGCTGCCGCTCGTAGCGATGCAGTACCCGGTCGAGGCCGCGGAAGGCCATGGTCCAGGCATCGCGCCCGGCCGCCCCGGCCGGCCTGGCGGCACCTGCGGCCTGCGCCGGAACCCGGCCGGCCGGCCCGTCAAGCTCGGTCAGGGTGAACGGCAGCGGCCGGACCGGGCGTAGCGAGCAGACCACCGTGAGCGGCACTATCGTCTGCCGCGCCCAGCAGGCCCAGTCGTAGACATTCAGCGGGAACCACCGTGGCAGGTAGATCAGCTCCGGCGGCATGACCGGCAGCTCGTCCCACGGCCACTCTCCGAACAGCGCCAGCCAGATGCGGGTGAACACGCGGGTCGCGGCGATGCCACCGTGACCGCGGATCCAGTCCGCCGCGATGAGCATGTGACTGGCAGCTGGCTCGTCGCCCGCTAGCCGCAATGCCACGTAGGCCTCAACCGTGGTGGACAGGTCGGCGTCACCGTCGTGCCAGTTCGCCCAGGTCCCGTCCGCCCGCTGCCGGGACCTGATCCAGCGCGCTGCCGAGGCCGTCTGGCCGGCTGTCCGAACGCCCAGGAACTCGCGCAGCAGCAGATCCTCGGCGTCCATGGTGACGTTGGTTTCGAGCTCGCCCTGCCACCAGCCTGCCGGGTCCTGCAATCCGGCCAGGTGCAGGATCGCCCGGTCCAGCGCCTGCTGCGCGCCGGTTCGGGCTGGTTCCCCGGCGGCTGGCGCGGCAGCCTGGCCGGGCGCCAGGTCAGCCTGGAGGTCCCGTGTCACCATTGCCGCGCCGAGATGAACGCGGCGATCCCGGCGAACTCCGCCCGCACGTCGTCGGGCATGTCCGCGGCTGCCAGGCATGCCGCCGCAGCGGCCAGCTCGGCATCGGCCATCGCCTCGGCCTGCTTCCGGCCGCCCGCTGCCTCGACCAGCCGGGTCGCGCGGGCCACATCGTCCTCGGTCAGCGGGCCTGGCTGCGCCAGCAGCCCGGCCAGCTCGGCAGCTTCCTCGGTCTCGCTGGCCAGCGCCGCCACCACGGGCACCGACTTCTTCCGCGCACGCAGGTCAGACCCGACCGGCTTGCCTGTCGTCGCCGGCGTTCCCCAGATGCCCAGCAAGTCATCGGTGAGCTGGAACGCCAGGCCCGCGTGCGAGCCGAACGCCGCCAGGCCCATGGCCAGGTTCGGCGGCGCGCCCACGTAGATGGCACCGATGCTGCACGCGCACGCCATCAGCGCTGCGGTCTTGTCGCCGGCCATGTCCAGGCACTCGGCAACCTGAACGTCATCGCGGCTTTCGAAGTCGAGATCGGCTCCCTGGCCGGTGATCAGCCGCTGCACGGCAGCCGACAGGCAGCGCGCTGCCCAGACGCCGTTCGGCTGGTCCTCCAGCAGCAGGTCCTGGGCCAGCACTAGCAGCGCGTCGCCAGCCAGGATGGCCGCGCCAACCCCGTACACCGTCCAGGCCGTCGGCCGGTGCCGTCGCTCGGTGTCGCCGTCCATGATGTCGTCGTGCAGCAGCGAGAAGTTGTGCACTAGCTCGACCGCGGCGGCAGGCGGAACAGCGCGTTCCGGTGCCACCCCGGCGGCCCGGGCGGACAGCAGCGCCAGGGCCGGCCGCAGCGCCTTGCCGGCCGCAGCCGGCCGGGAGCCGACCGGATGACCCTCGGCATCGCAGATACCCAGGTGGTAGGCGGCAACCAGGCCTATCTGCGGGCTGAGCCGGGCGACCGCCTCGGCGATCGCCGGTCCGACGAGATCGCGCGCGGTCTCGACTCCTGCGGGCATCGTCATGGTCATGACACACCCGCCCCGGCCGGGTCGAGCTCCCCGGCCCTGGCGTCGATGACGCCCGTGCCGCTGGCCGCGAGGTGAACTCGCCGATCAGCGCTTGCGCGGCAAGATGCCCGCTTCGCACCGCACCCTCCATGGTGTCCGGCCAGCCGGTTTCGGTCCACGCACCGGCTAGCGTCAGTCCCGGCACCGCAGTCCCGGCGCCGGGTCGCAGGGCACCAGAACCTGGCTCCTGCCGGAACGTCGCGTGACGTTCCCTGGTCACGAAGAAGTCAGTGATCGCGGCCCCGCTGGCAGCCGGGAACATCTGCTCAAGCGCAGGCACGAAGAGGTCCCGGAGCGCGGCGGCGGGCATGTCGACGAACGCGTCCGCTGCCGACAGCGACACCGCCAGGTACTGCCCGCTGCCCAGGCCAGCCCGGCCGGGTCTTGTCAAAGACCCACTGGACCGGCGAATCCACCGCCGCGGCGAATGGCAACCGCGTTACCCTCCGGTCGTAGATCACGTGCACGTTGACGATGGGCGAGTAGGCGAGATCAGCCCAGGCCGGAGTCTGCGGCAGGGCGGCCAGCCGGGCCGCCTGCGCGGGCGGGACGGCCAGCACGACGCCGTCGGCGAGCACGTCCGCCGTCTCCGCCAGCTGGCCGTGCGCCAGGCCGATCCGGAACATGCCGCCAGCGAGCCGCCCGACTTCGGCGACCCTGGCCCCGAGCCGGACGCGCACGCCCATCCGGTCGAGCAGGCTGGCGGCCGCGGCGCCATGGATGTCGCCGAGCGGTACCGTCGCCATGCCGATGTCGGCGGCGCCCTTCGCGCCGAGGAGCGCGGTCTTGATCACGGTCGCCGCCAGCTGCACGCTAGCGTCGTCGCCCGCCACGTTCAGCGCCGACACGACGAACAGGTCCCAGAGCCGCCGCCTGGCCCGCTCACCCTGGCCGCGCGCAGCCAGCCAGTCCCCCAGCCGCTGCTGATCCAGTGCCGGGCTGGCCGGGTTGGCGAACCGGAACGCCAGTGCGGCCCTGGCCACCATGGCCCGCTCGCGCACCGACAGCAGCCGGTAGCCGGCCAGTGCCCCGGCCAGGTGCAGCGGGCTCGGCAGCGCGGTCCGGCGCAGCCTGGCCGGACCGGCCTGCGACAGCACCGTCACATCGAAGCGGTCCTGGATCGCGACCGAGCCGGACATGCCCAGCCGGCCCAGCAGCTCCTGGTAGGCGGTGCAGCAGCGAAGGAACACGTGCTGGCCGTTGTCGATGATCATCGAGCCGCGAGCGTAGGACGACGCGGCGCCGCCGAGCCGGGGACGGGATTCCAGCAGGGTGACGCCAAGGCCCGCGTCGCGCAGCGCCACAGCGGCGGTGATCCCGGCCAGGCCGCCGCCGACGACAACTACCTCGTGCGCTGTCATGGCAGCTCACCAGCGGTGACGGTGGAATCGGGCACAGCTGAATCGGGCACAGCCGGGCCCGGGGCGGCCGAGTCATGGGCGGCTGAGTGCGGGGCCGAGCCGTGCGGGGCCGAGCCACGGGCGGCCGAGCCGCGGGCGGCAGGCTTAGGCCCGCTCGTCGCCGGCTCGGCTGAGCCGGAGCCAGCGTGGCGCCGGCCACCGCGGGCCGGCCGTCCCATCCCGGCCAGCGCGGCGATCGCGATCATCAGCTTTTCCCTGGTCGGAAGCGACATCCGGTGGTCGAGCGAATCCTGCGGACGGGCGGCGATGTGCTCGAGCAGCCGCCGGTAGATGCCCGCCATCGCCCCTGCCGACGCGGCGCTGCGCCGGTCGAGCAGCGGCATGAGCTGCATGCCGACGGCGTACCAGTCCCTGGCCCGGCCAGCCTCGAACCGGATCAGGTCGGCCATCGGGCCGGCGATCGTGCCGCCTGCCTGGCCGGGCACCAGCGTGCAGCCGAACCGCGTCAGGTCCGCCGCCGGCAGATAGACGCGACCGTTCCCCAGGTCCTCGCGGATGTCTCGCAGGATGTTGGTGAGCTGCAGCGCGACGCCGAGCGAGTCGGCAAGCGGGCTGGCTGAGGCAAGATCAGGGCTGCCGAACACCCCGAGCGAGAGCCTGCCGATCGATCCGGCCACGCACCTGCAGTAATGCTCCAGCTCGCCGAACGTCGCGTAACTGGTGCCGCGAACGTCCGCTTCGCAGCCGTCGATGAGCTCGCCGAAGGCGCTCAGCGGGATCGGGAAGCGGCGGGCTGCGTCCTGCAGCGCCCGCAGGACCAGGTCGTCGCCGTCAACGCTGGCAGCCAGCGAGCTGACGGCCACGCGCGCTTGGGCGAGTTCGGATATTTTGTCGGGAACGGGGAGGTCGCCATCGCCGATGTCGTCGATCCGCCGGGCGAACGCGTAGACAGCCGACAGCGCCCGTCGCTTCTCCGCGGGCAGCAGCGCGATGCCGTACGCGAAATTCTTCGCCTGCTGGCGGGTCACCGTCTCGCAGTGCTGGTATGCGGCAGCGACCTCCGCCGCCTCGGGTGCGCTGAGGGCCATGGTCACCGGCCCCGCACGAAGGCAGCCGCAAGTTCGCGTGTCATTCGGCTTTTATTTGACCGTGGCGTGGCTGCCAAAACCTCATGATCGGCAGCGACTATGGCGGCCAGCGCGGCCCGGCCGCCCGCCACGTAGCCGGCGATGGCCGCCCGGGGGGCGCCGCGCAGGGTGCCGATCAGCAGCGCGCCACCGTCAATCAGCCGCCGTGCGCGGGCAGCCTCGAACGCGATCAGCGCGCGGAGCTGCGGCGGCGCGTGCCCGCCAGCCAGGTCCTGCTCGGTGCAGTCGAACCGGCGCATGTCCGCCGCGGGCAGGTACACCCGGCCCGCCCGCAGGTCCTCCGCCACGTCCTGGAGGTGCTCAGCCAGCTGCAAGCCGGTACAGATGGCATCGGACATCTGCACACGCTCCGGTGTATAGCAGCCGAAGACGTGCAGCACGATCCGGCCGACCGGATTCGCGGACAGCTGGCAGTATTGCACCAATTCCCCGAATGTCTCATATCGGGTAATTACCTGATCCTGCTGGTTCGCCTTGATGAGGTCGAGAAAGGGCTGCATCGGGATCCCGCAGGCGGCGACCGTGCCGGACAGCCCGGCCACGGCCGGCAGCCGCGGCAGACCGCCCGAGTACAGCCGCACCAGATCCTCCTCAAGCTCGGCGAGCAGGTGCATCCGATCACCGGGCGCCGCCAGGTCGCCGGCGTCGTCCACCGTCCTGGCGTACACGTAGACCGCCATCAGGTGCTGCCGGTACCGCTCTGGCAGCAGCCGCAGCGCCACCGGGAAGTTCTCGTCCGCCGCCTTTGCCGCGATCACTGCGGTGTGCGCATCCTGACCGTGACCGGCGCCGGGCGGCCGGGCCTCGGCCGGCAACGGTGATTCGAACCGCTGCCGGCTGCTGGCCGCCGCGCGCGCAAGCGTCACGTCAGCCCCTGGCTGGTCGCGAATCATGATCTCTATTTCCGCACGGCTGGCTCTTTGAATGCAAACAATGACGTGCGCGTCACCTGATATGAGCGTCAGTTCCGACCTGCGAAATCACCGCGTGAGAGGCGTTATCGATCTTGATTTCGCGCATTCCGCTTTCACCATCAAACCGGCGGCTGCCGGCCGCCGCGTGGCCGCGTCCGGCCCCGCTATCACGGCGCTCGTCCGCAGGTCAGCAGAACCCCGCCGGTGGCACCCGGACCGATCGGGGGCTACTCTCCACATCATGAACCGGGAACCCAGCCTGGGGCGGCCGGGGCAATCCCCCGTGGCCACGGGCAGCCAGCAACTCGGTCGGCACCGCAGCGGCGACGGCAGCGCGCAGCGCGCCCCTTTACTCGCCACGGAGAGTGGTAATACGGCACAGACCGCGACCAGGGATGGCGGACCGGCCGAAGACGGGTCCGCTGCGGCCGGCCGGACCGGGACTAACCGGACCGCGGCCGGCCGGACAACAACGAGCCGGGCCGCGACGAGCCGGACTGCGGCCGGCCAGGCCGGGCCGCTCCCCCAGCGGCCGTCGCTCGGCGGCGGACTTCCGGCGCGCCAGCGCGAACTAGGCGCACACGGCCGGCAGACCGTGCGCAGGCTGCTCGAGGCCGGGCTCGCCGAATTCGACGAGTCCGGATTCCAGAGTGCTCGGGTTGAAGACATTGTCCGGCGCGCAAAAACGTCGCACGGAACGTTTTACCTGTATTTCGCGAACAAGGACGACCTGTTCCGGACGCTGCTCCAAGACGCGCTGCACGACATGGCGAATATCACCGACGAATTCCCCGTCGTCACCAGTAACGAGGCCGGACGTGCCGCGTTGCGGCGCTGGGTGCAGAGCTTCTGCGACACCTACGCCGCCCATGCAACCGTCATCCGGATCCTCAGCCAGGCGGAGATCGTCGGCGAGAACGTGTTCGGTGACGGCCTGCAGCAGCTGTTCCGGTTGTCGGAGGCCATGACGCAGGGCATGACGGCCGCCGTTGACAAGGGTCCTGACGGAAATAAGGCACCGCCGGAGCACGCCGAGCTCACCGCGGTCGCCTGCCTGATGATGCTCGAGCGGATCAATTACCTCCTCAGTGCCGTCGAGGTCAAGCTGCCGCGGGACGAAATGATCGACCGCGTGACCGCGATCATCTACGCGGCCTTCCGGTCCTGAGCCAGCCGGTGCTGAGCCGGCCGGTCCTGAGCCAGCCGGTGCTGCAGCCGGCCGGTGCTGCGAGCGGCTTCCCGCTGCTGCCCCATTGCCACCCTGGTAAGTAGGGTTGCCGGGTGGCGTTCGGAACCTACCGGGACCTTTTCACGGCCATCACAGCCGCAGGCGGCGCGCTGACGGGCCTGTTGTTCGTTGCCCTGTCGGTAGCGCCGAGCCGTGGCCGGACGGACGCGCATCACGTTGTTCAGCAGATCCGCGTCTCCGCGGCCCTGCTGGCCTTCGTCAACGCACTGGCCGTCTCGCTCTACAGCCTGGTGCCCGGCACACGGGCCGGGTATCCGGCGGTGGTGATGGGCGTTATCGGCATGCTGTTCACCGCGGCGGCCACCCGATCCATCCTGACCAGCCAGGTCTCACCCCAGCTCAAGCGCCAGCAGGTCGGCCTCATCATCCTGCTGGTGCTGATCTTCGGCGCCGAGCTGGCCGGCGGCATCGCGCTGCTCGCTCTCCCCGCCAGCGGCACACCGCTGGAAGTGATCAGCTATGCCCTGGTGACATCGCTGATCGTCGGCATCGCGCGGTCCTGGGAACTGGTCGGCGACCGGGACACCGGCATCATGGCGTCGCTTGCGGTGCTGACGGCGCGTCAGTCCGGCCGGGCCAGCCCACCTGGTCCCGGTGCTCAAGCAGCGACCAGCCAGCCGGACACCGCAGGTGACGCGCGCGAGGATAGTTAGGACCGGTGGCTCCGGCGCGGCACGGCAGGCTGACAGGATCAGCGGGAGGGCACGAACATGCCGGAACGAACAGGTACCACCGCTGACGACCCGTTCGGTGGCCGGCCCCCAACCAGTCACGAACGACTGACGGGGCAGCCCTGGGATGCGTCCTATTACGACGGCCCTGCGCCCTGGGACACTGGCCACCCGCAGCCAGCAATCGTCCGGCTAGCAGCCGAAGGCGGGTTCGCCGGCCCGGTGCTGGACGCGGGCTGCGGGACCGGCGAGAACGCACTTCACGTCGCCGCGCTGGGACTGCCGGTGCTAGGCGTTGACGTGGCTGAGACGGCGCTGGCGATCGCCCGGGCGAAGGCCAGCGACCGCGGGATTGGGGTCGAGTTCGCCGTGGCTGACGCGCTCCGGCTGGACCGCCTTGAGCGCAGCTTCCAGACGGTGCTGGACTGCGGCCTGTTCCACAGCTTCGACGGCGACGAGCGACCACGGTATGTGGCGAGCCTGGCGTCGGTGACCGAGCCCGGTGGAACCCTGTACATGCTGTGCTTCAGCGACGAGGGTCCCGGCACTGGCCCGCACCCTGTCAGTAAAGAAGAGCTGACAGCGGCGTTCAGGTCCGGTACTGGATGGCAAGTCGCCGCCATCGAAGCGGACCGGGCCCAGACCAATTACCACGACGACCGCGGCGCGCCGGCCTGGCTCGCGACAATCAACCGCGGACCGGAGTTATACCGCAACTGACCTGATGGCTTGGTCAGCCGGAACTTCTAGGCGGAGATGCGCAGACGCATGACCCAGCGCCACTTGGCGATGCGACGGTCGCGGACGAATCCGAACTCTTCAAACAGGCTTTCTGGCCCGGTATGCAAGTAGGCGCCACGTTGCGGGTCACGTCCAGCTACCTGCTCGGGGTAGGCCTCGACCAAGCCTCCGCCGGCCTGGGCAATCGCGGTCAGCACCGCGGCAACTCCGGCTCGGGCCACGCCTTGGCGGCGGGACCCCGACCCGGTGAACAAGCACCCGATCCGCCAGTCGGGCAATTCGGCTAGGCCCTTGTCATAAGCCTTGGGGTTCTTGATGCTAGCCACCTCGGCCGGTGGCCCGTACTGACACCAGCCCACGCAGCGACCGTCACGGTAGACGAGCATCTGGTGGACGGTGCCGTTGTTGACATGAGTGAGCTTGGCCTCGCGGTTACCTGCCGCGGTGCTGTCCTTGCTGATTCCCTCGGGATGAAAGCCGATGCACCAGCAGCCACCCCAGACACCGTTGTTCGACTCAACCAGTGCGGCGAAGTCATCCCAGGTATCGGGCGTGAGCAGACGCGTCGTGTACTGGGTCACAGCCGATGTCACAGTCCTACTCTCCTGTCTCATTAGGCTACGGCCTGAGGGGCGTGTGGCTGCGGCGGCTTGATATTCGGCAGGTGCCTAAGCGGGCGCGCTGTCGGCGATGGCAATGAGCTGCCTGGTGCTCAGCACCTGCGCCCTGGCCGGGCTCTGCTCGCCAATCAATACATAGTCAGTAAGCCCATTCTCCCGCCAGTTGATCAGGTTCCGGCTCGCATGCCGGGGATACCCTCGCACCCGAATCCAGGTCCAGCCACCAGTGCCCGCTCCGGGTATCTGCACGAGGCCCGCACTCTGAATGATCTCCAACTCGTTCGCATCGTTATGCGACCAGTAGAACTGCTTGCATCCTGCCGGCTGCCGGCGCCGCTGCCGGTCACGCCCAACCCGGCGGCAACCGCGGCCAGGAATCCCATGATCGTCATGACCGCCGCCCGGCGCATTCGCTTACTCCCTATGTCCGTTATGCCCATACCAATTGGACGCTCTGAGACTGGGGGCAGTTCCGCCAGGTTTCCTGCCTGGCACAGGATTCCGGGGACCGAGCGTCGTCGCGAGCACGAATACTGACACTGCCGGCCCTGGCCGCCGGAAGAAAGCCTGAGTTGACAGACAATCGTCCGGCGGCCCCTCGAGGTCATCCTCGCGTTACCTCGCTGGGCTGGGCTGGATGAGCGCAGCGTTGGGTTTGCGCGGATGGGTTGCGGGCCGGTACGAGGCGTCGTGGCGGCGGACCTGCTAGTGGTCCAGTCCGGTCTCGTTCTTGGCGGCCTGGAAGCACTCCTCGATCGTCCACTCAGGCGGCGGGCGAGTCAGCCTGTAGGCCGGGTTCTGTGCACCCGCTTGCGCGGGCCGGCGACCATCCATCTAGGACTGCCGTTGCCGGCAGCCTCGTGCGGTCTACCCGCGAGCATCGGGCGGGCCGCCCTCAATCGCTCGCGCAGGTACTGGCCATCGGCCAGTCCCCTCTTGACCTTGCTCCGGGTGGGGTTTACCTAGCCGCTCAGGTCACCCTGAGCGCTGGTGGTCTCTTACACCACCGTTTCACCCTTACCCCCGGACGGATCCGGAGGCGGTCTGTTTTCTGTGGCACTATCCCGCGGGTCACCCCGGGTCGGCGTTACCGACCACCCTGCCCTGCGGAGCCCGGACCTTCCTCGGCACGCCAGGCTGGCGCGCCGCGGCCGCCCGGCTGACTCGCCCGCCGCTGCACCAAGCCTAGGGCACCAGGTCAGCGTTCGCGCAGCCCGAAGCGGGCGGCCTGGCGTCGTCCGCCAGTAACCGCCCGCCCCGTAGCGAGCTACGCGCTCAGTGACTCAGCGCGTTTCAGTGAACCAGGCTGCCCAGCAGACTGTCGTACTCGCCGTTGCTACGCGACGGCGCTGACAGCGAGAGCGTGGAAGCCGGCCGCATCGACGATGCGGACGGCCTGCTCGCTGACGGCCTGCTCGTCGTCCGGCGAACTGCCGGGCGCGACTTCGGCGCGGCAGTCCTCGGGCGCGACATGGTCGACTTCGGCTTGGCCGTAGTCGCCTTCGGCTTGGCTGTCGTCTTGGCCTTCGCCGTCGTGCTGGACTTCGCCTTGGTGCTGGACTTCGCCCTGGTGCTGGACTTCGCCCTCGACGCGGCTGGCTTGGCGGCCATGCTCGCTGCCGTCATGGACGACCCAGCGGTCCGCGGCTTCGCGGCCGTCCTGGGACGTGCCGACGATGCCTTCGGCTTGGCCGACGGCCTGGCCGGCCGCTTCGCCGTTGCCCGCGGCTTGGCTGGGGTCCGCGGCTTGGCTGCGGTTCGCGGCTTGGCTACGGTCCGCGACCTGGTGGTGCTCACCGCTGCTGGCTTGGCCGCCGACATCGACTTGGCCGCTGCCGTCAGCGCCTTGGCTGCCGTCGACATCGCCTTGGTGGCCGTGTTCATCGACTTCATGGCGGACGACATCGTCTTCGCCGACGCATTCGCCTTGGTGGCAGCAGCGGTCATCTTGCTAGCCGCCGAGGTCACCTTGGTGGCTGCTGATGACACGGTCTTAGCTGCGGCCGCTGGCGTCGCTGAGCTGCGGCTCGCAGCGGTGCTGCGCGTCGACCGCGATGCGGTAGAGCGCGCTGCGGTGGAACGGGTCCCGGTTGAACGGGATCCGGCAGAACGAGATGCGGTAGAACGCGATGCGGCCGATCGTGACGCTGAGCTGCGGGTCGACCGGGTAGCGGTGCTCCGGGTAGCCGTCTTGGCCGCCGTGCTCCGGGTCGACTTCGCAGCAGTGCTGCGGCTCGCCTTCGGCTTGGCGCTAGAGGTCCTGGAACTGGATGTGGTCTTTGGCCGGCTCGCAGTGCCCCTTGACGCACTGCGGCTCACCGACCTGCTCCGGGCGGTACTCGCCGAACTTCGGCGGCTGGCCGCACGGGTCGTGGACTGAACAGGCACTGATCTCCCCCCGTCTTGATCAATTACGAGGAGTGCTATTCCACACACGGAGAGTATTTACACACACGATGAGTTGTTCGCTCAGAACAATGAACGCATCGGGACCGAAATCATCCTGTACTCGCGCCAGATTCAGGCTCCAGCACCGATGAAATCCGCAAGTGCGCGGTGTCGTTAAGCGACCGTAGCAAGACCGGTCCGTCCTCGAACCAGTCGGCCTCCGAAATCGAGGCCACATCCAGATGCATGCGGAACAGCGCCGCCGGCGGGGCGAGCAACGCACGGCACACGATCGTCTTGATCGGCGTGACGTGACTGACGAGGACCAGCGTCTTGCCCTGGTGCGCGGCGAGCAGCCGGTCGAGCGCCGCGTTCACCCTGGCAGCCACCACCGCGAAGCTTTCCCCGCCCGGTGGCGCGACGTCCGCGTCAGCCAGCCATGCCGCCAGCTCAGCCGGCCACTGCGCGCGAGCCTCGGCGAAGCTCAGTCCCTCCCACGCACCGAAGTCGGTCTCCGCCAGCCCGCCGTCCACCACAAGCCCCGCGCCTGTGCGCTCGGCAACGGCCTCAGCGGTCCGCCGTGCGCGGTCAAGTGGCGAAGTGACGATCACGTCGACGCCGCCGCGCTCAGCTAGCGCGCTCGCGGCAGCCGCCGCTTGCTGACGGCCTGTTGCTGTGAGCGGAATGTCCCCGCGACCAGCGAACCGCCGATGCACTGACAGCTCGGTCTGCCCGTGCCGCAGCAGCAGCGTGGTCGTTGCCTTGCTCGTTCCGGCCCGCCACCCGGCAGCCGCCTCAGAGGCCTGACTCATCCGTCCTGACCAGGATCCGGCGGCATTCCTCGCAGCGCACGATCTCGTCAGCAGCCGCCGCGCGGATCGCATTGAGATCCACGGTGTTGAGGGACAGATGGCAGCCCTGGCACTGGCCCCGGCGCAGCGCCGCTGCGCCAACTCCGCCATGCTGCGCGCGGAGCTTCTCGTACAGGTCGATCAGGTCCGCTGGCTGCTCCGCGACCACGACCACGCGGCGGTCAGCTGCCTTGCCCGACAACTCGGCCAGCTCCGCCAGCGCGATGTCACGGCGGCCCGTCACCGCCTGCAGGTCTGCAGCGGTGCTGGCCCGCTCGGCTGCTGCCTCCTTGAGCCTGGCCTGCGCCGCCTCCAGCCGCTCCATGACCTCAAGCTCGGCGTCTTCCAGGTCCGACTGGCGGCGCAGCAGCGACTCGATCTCCGACTGCAGGTTCTCAAGCTCCCGTGGCGACGAAACCTGCCCTGCGTCCAGTCGCGTCCGGTCCCTGCTTATGCGGGAACGAACCTGCTCGACATCAGCGTCCGCCTTGCTCTGCTCGCGCCTGAGGTCCCCTTCCCGAGCTTCGAGCGCGGCGATCTCGTCATGCAATTCGCCGTCTCGCTGCTCCAGCCGGGTCAGCTCGGCGTGCTCGGGCAACCCCCGCCTGCGGTGCTCCAGACGTCCTAGCTCGGCATCCAGGTCAGCAAGCTCAAGCAGCCGCAGCTGCGCTTCAGGGGAAGCTTTCACGGTGGCCACGTTAGCCTGCCGCCGGTGCATATGTCGCCCCGGCCGGTCCGGTCAGTCGCCTAGCCCGACCATGACCACTGGCCGTGAGGTAGGCCTCCTCGATCCGGCGGCCGGCTCGACGGTCAGGCCCAGCCGGTCCCCGCTGGCCAGCCGCCCGACCACCATCGGGCCGGTCATTCCGTGCCGGGCAGGCGGCAGCATTCCGGCAGGACGGTCACCACCCGCAGGTCCCATCAGCCAGAGCTCGTACGCCTTCGAGGCAGGCAGCCTCGGCAGCCCGGTCGCCATGAACACCAGCATGCGCGCCCGGTGTGACATCACCACGGTCGCGGTGCCGCCGTTGCTGACGTGCGCGGTAAGGCTGGTCGCGTCCCGCGCGCCGATGACCGAGGCGATCGCGGTGTCCCGCTGCTGCGCGGCGGTCAGGGTGCGCTGCATCGTCGCCATGCTGAGGCCAAGGACGACGGCCGCGACTGTCAGAGCGGCTATCGCCGTGACCGCGACGCGCATCGGCCACGACCTCAGGCCCGCAGCACCGAGCCTGGCCAGCCCTCTCCGGGCCGTCAGCCGCCTGCTGCGCCGCGCAGGCTCTGGCACCAGCGGCGGCAGCTGGCGCGTCCTGGTGGCCGCCTGAAGGGTCAGGTCGCGCAACTCCGGCCGCGGCGTGATGGCGGCAGCCTCGGCAAGCCGCGCGGTCGCCTCATGCAGGCTCCGGACCTCCTCGCGGCACGGCTCGCAGGTATGCAGGTGACGCTCGAACTCGGCCCGGTCGCTATCGGTCACCGCATCCATCACGTAAGCGCCCACCAGGGTGTGCAGCCCGGCTGCCCGGTTTCGCATCAGTCCACCCCCAGGCAGTCTCGGAGCCGGATCAGGCCGTCTCGCATGCGCGTCTTGACGGTGCCGACGGCGACACCGAGCAACTGGGCGACCTCGCGGTAGCTGTGACCGCCGTAGTAGGCCAGCAGCACCGACTCCCGCTGCAGTTCGGTGAGGCCAGCCAGGCAGCGCCGCACCCGCTCCTGTTCCAGGCTCGCCTCCACGGCGTCGCTGACCTCGTCATAGGCAATGGCCGCGGTGGCAGCGCGGAACTCGCGCTCGGTGGCCCGCTGCTCGGACCTGACCCGGTCCACCGCGCGCCGGTGCGCGAGCGTCATGATCCACGCCGACGCCGAGCCCGCGGCCGGGTCGAAGCGCGCCGCGGTGCGCCAGACCTCCAGCAGTACCTCCTGCATGACCTCCTCGGCCTGCGCCGGGTCCCTGACCACGCGCAGCACGCTGCCGAGCACCGCCGGTCCGGCCTGGTCGTAAATGACCGTGAAGGCAGCGTCGTCGCCCCTGGCGACCGCGGCGAGGACAGCGGCGAGGCCGGCCCGGCCAGCGGCGGGTACCGGCTCGGAGCCCGGCGCCCGGCGGAACCGGGTGCGCCACCTCTCATGTCCACGTTCCTATATTCGTCACCAGCAGCGGTTCCGGCTTGGCCGGGCCGGAAGATCAATCATTCGGGGCCGCCGAGGGCAATCCGAGCGGGCCGCTGATACGAATTAACTCTGTGACCCCACAGCCACCTGTCCCTCCCCCGGCCAGGCGACCGGCCCGCCGATGCGCGCGGCGCTGGTCGCTCGCGGCGCCCTGGCCGGCGTCGTCACGGCACTGGTTGCGCTCGCCGTTGCCCAGGTGTTCGCGGCGATCATCCGCTCGTCGCTGGGCGCCCCTGTCGACGCCGTCGGCGAACTGTCCATTAACCACACGCCGTCATCGATCAAGAACTTCGCCATCAGGGAATTCGGCTCGCATGACAAGACCGTCCTGGTCTGGGGGATCCGCGCCGTCCTGATCATCTTCGCCATCATCATCGGCGTGCTCGCTGTGCGAAGGCTCTGGCAGGGCATGATCGGCCTCGGCATATTCGCGGCGATCGGTGTCTACGCCGCGCTGAGCCAGCCGACGGCCAGGGCCAGCGATGCGTGGCCCACGCTGCTCGGCGCCGCGGCCGCCGCCTACGTGCTGCAATATCTCACCACGCTCGCTCGCGGGCCGGCCCGCCAGCCCAGCGGGGGCGCGAACCGCGATGCGGTGCCCGCGGACCTGCCCGACCGGCGGAAATTCCTGCTGGTGAGCGCGGCTGCGGCCGGCGTCTCGCTGGTCACGTACGCAGGCGGGTCGTGGCTGGCCAACACCAGGAACGTCAGCGCGATCCAGGCCGCGCTCAAGCTGCCGGACCCGTCGCGGTCGGCACCGCCGATCCCGGCTGGCGCTGACCTCAAGGTCCCCGGCCTGAGCAGCTTCATCACGCCCAACAGCAACTTCTACCGGGTCGACACCGCGATCGTCATACCGGAGATCCTCCCCGCACACTGGCAGCTCCGGATTCACGGCATGGTCCAGCGCGAGCTCGTGCTGTCCTTCAGCGACCTGATCAAAAGGCCGCTGATCGAGGACTACATCACCCTGTGCTGCGTGTCGAATCCGGTCGGCGGCCCTTACGTCGGCAATGCCAAGTGGCTCGGCGCGAGCTTGCGCAGCCTGCTGCAGCAGGCCGGCATCAAGGCCGGCGCCGACCAGCTGCTGTGCACCTCCTCCGACGGCTTCACCTCCGGCACCCCGGTGCAGACGGCCATGGACGGCCGGGACGCGCTGCTCGCGGTTGCGATGAACGGCAAGGCCCTGCCGGTGGCCCATGGCTTCCCGGTCCGGCTGGTCGTGCCCGGCCTGTACGGGTACGTCTCCGCCTGCAAGTGGATTGTCGACATCGAGGTCACCACGTACGCGGCGAGCACCGCCTACTGGGCGCAGCGCGGCTGGTCGCCGCAGGGACCGGTGAAGACCGAGTCGCGTATCGACGTGCCGGGCGCGAATGCCGTCAAGGCCGGGAAGCCGACCGCGATCGCGGGTGTCGCCTGGGCACAGCACAAGGGCATCGATGCGGTCGAGGTCCGGGTAGCAGGCGGCCCGTGGCAGCAGGCGCGACTGGCGACCGTGCCGGGCATCGACTGCTGGCGGCAGTGGGTCTACGACTGGAACGTCAGCGTCAAGCCGGGAAACTACCTGATCGAGGCGCGCGCAACTGACAAGACCGGGTACACCCAGACGCCGCTGCAGGCGCCGCCCGAGCCGAACGGAGCGTCCGGCTACCCGTCGGCCCTGGTGCAGGTCGTCAGCTGAGCGACGGCGGCTGCCGGTCACAGCAGCCGATCGCGGCCCTGGCCGTACATGTAGGCCCCGAGCCAGCGCCCGAGTTCGTCGAAGTACGCCGTCCTGCCCGGCAGGTCAGGCGTGCCGTCTGGGCCACCGTCTGCCCCGCTGCCAGCCGGGAGCTGAAGCCAGGTGACATGCCCGCCGAGGCGGACCGCGGCGGTCCTGCGGCCGCCGCTGCCGCGGCCGGCGCTGCTGCGGCCGGCCGCCGGCTGAGCCGCCTGGCGGATCGGTCAGCACGAGCACGGGGCAGCCGATACTGAGGCTGATTGCGGACCGGGCCGGGAACTCCGGGGAGTGCAGGATAAGCGCGTCCGCTGGCTGCCGGCGCGCATCGCTCCACAGCGCCACGGCCGCCGCGCTCCGGCCGCCGGCCATGACTATCACCGTGTCGATGCCGTCAGCCGCGCGCAGGTGCGCGCAGGCCCCGTCGAGATCGGCGAAGGCGGCGCTCAGCCGCCGCGCGGGATTGCGGACGGTGAGCGGCGCCGGACCAGGCAGCCGCAGCCCGGCCAGGTAGAAGTGAAAAGCTCGCTCGGTGTACCAGCTGACCAGATCCGGGGCTACCGCCGGCTCGCCAGAGGCCTGCACGTGCAGCAGCGCACGCCGGGTCGGCTGCACCGACCGGCGCCGGAACATCGCCGTCTCGCCCCGGACGCGTATGACGTGGCCCGGCACATGCACAGGCTCGTAGCCGTCGAGCGCGCCGCCGTGGCTGATGCTGATGGTCATCCTGTCCCCCGTTACGCCAGCCCCGCAGTCGCGCGGCTGGCGCCTCGCTACTCCCCCGAGTCCGCACGCCACGCTCTCGTCCGGCAGCCGTCCCCGCCGGCCTCCGGATCGCGGAGCGTTAGAAATAAGTCTCGCACCGTAGTCAGCCGTGCACGCGCCGAACACGCTATGCCGCCAGCACGACCGCGCCGGGATCGCGGCGGTACGCAGATTTTGCCGTCATTTATTATGAGCAGCGGGTTTGGGCCGAGACCCGGCCAGGTTTGCCTGCGGCGATCACGGGAACCACGCCTGCAAAGGGCGAGCCGCACGACCGGCGCGCCACTGCGACGAGGCCCCTCCATGTATGAGATGGAGGGGCCTCGCCTTGCTTCGAGGCCCTGGTTGACCCGATTGCTCAGGAGCCGAACACCTCGCAGCTACCGCCAGCACCAGGCTCTCGCTGTCAGCACCGGTCGCCCGGCCCTTCCTGCGTCGCCCCCGGTCTCCCGGGGGCTGAGCCCGCCTTCGGCGGTGAGGAATTTCTACTGCCTACCGGACCCGCTGCACAAGGCCTTTCCGCCATCTCTTCAAGATTCTTTTGTCGTCCACAGGACATCTGCCGTTTATCCCCTGTGCACAGTTCCTTTCCACTGGACTGTGCACAGGTCCATCCACAGTTTCTGTGGATTACCGGCGAGCAGTCTCGGCGGCTGCCTCGCTGGCGGCCGACGGCGCCTGCCCGCCGTGCCACGACTGCCAGAGCGCCGCGTGCGCGCCGCCCGACGCGAGCAGCTCGCGGTGCGAGCCCATCTCGCGAATCTGGCCGTCCTCCACGACGATGACCCGGTCCGCTTCGTGGCCGGTATGCAGCCGGTGGAGCTCTGCGGCTACCGACAGCCTCCTCAGCAGGTCTGCAGAGGAAGCCAGGCGAAGCTATCAGCATCAGCACCATGGAAAGGCAGACGATGACGCCTGAGGGACAGCAAGCTCGCACCCCGGCCGACCGGGCGGACCGGGCAGACCGGGCCGTGGCTCGCGATCGCGGCCGGGCCAGGATCCGCTCGGTGACCGCAGCTGCCGGGCTGGCCAGCGTGCTCGCGGCCGGCGCGGTGGCCTACAGCCTGCCCGGCTCGACGCATGCCGCTGCGGCATCCTCGCAGCGGGCGACGTCCGGCTCCGGCTCGGGCTCATCCGCTAGCTCGGGCTCAGGCTCGGCCGGCTCAGCGTCGTCCGGCTCCGGCAGCGGTCTGAAGAGCACATCCGCGCCATCGGCCAGCTCCGGCTCTGGCACCGTGACCTCAGGCGGCTCCTGACCGGGCCGGCCCGTTAGCCCTACGATGTCGGAAAAGGCGGAACTGCGCGGCGGCCGGCAGAGCGCGCATTTATACCGGCGCAGGAAGGCAGGACGCAGCGTGCCAGTGCTCCCCCGGCCTGGCGGCAGCATCCACTACCGGGCCGCCGGCAGCGGACAGCCGGCGCTGCTGCTGACGCACGGATTCGCGGCCACCTCGGCCATGTTCGCATCGAACGTGCCCGCGCTGGCGCCGCGCAATCTGGTGCTGACCTGGGATCTGCGCGGCCACGGCAGCAGCGAGTACCCGGCCCGCCCGGACTGCTACAGCGCCGGCGCGGCGCTGGCGGACATGGCCGCCCTGCTGGACGCTGCCGGGCTGGACCGGGCCGTCGTCGGCGGCCACTCGCTGGGCGGCTACCTGTCGCTTGACTTCGCGCTGACCTGTCCGCAGCGGGTCGCGGGGCTTGTCCTCATCGACACCGGTCCCGGCTTCCGCAGCGACGCCGCCCGCGACGACTGGAACCGCAGGGCTGAGGTCACCGCCACGCGCCTGACCGAGCACGGGCTGGCAGCCCTGCGCGGCAGCGCTGAGCTGCATGGCGGCGAGCACCGGGACGCGACCGGACTGGCGCTGGCCGCTCGCGGCACGCTGACGCAGCGCGACTCGCACGTCATCGACGGCCTGCCCGCCATCGCCGTGCCGACGCTCATCGTCGTCGGCGCGCAGGACACGCCGTTCCGCGGCGCGGCCGACTACATGGCAGGCAAGATCCCGGACCGGCGGATAGTGATCATCCCGGACGCCGGGCACGCGCCGAATCTCGACAAGCCGGGCCTGTTCAACGCCGAGGTCCGGGCGTTCCTCGACCACATCGGTGCTACGGAGGGAGCACGATGACCTCCCCGGACCTGATCCGGACCGAGCTCGCCGACTGGGTGGGCAGCCACTGGGATCCCGGCCTGGCGCTGCGGGACTGGCGCGGCCTGCTGCTGGATTCAGGCTGGGCGGTGCCCAGCTGGCCGCCGCGCTGGCATGGCCGCGGCCTTCCGGCCTGGGCCGACGAGCTGGTCGCCAGCGAGCTGACCCGGCTCGGCGCGGTCGGCCTGCCGGTGGGCAGCGGAACCTGGCTGGCCGCCCCGACGATCCTCGCGCACGGAAGCGATGAATTGCGGGAGCGGCTGCTAGCGCCGATCCTGACCGGCGAGCAGACCTGGTGCCAGCTGTTCAGCGAGCCGGGTGCCGGCTCCGACCTGGCCGGCCTGTCCACCACTGCGGTGCTGGACGGCGACAGCTGGGTGATCAACGGGCAGAAGGTCTGGAACACCAGCGCGCACCACGCCGACATGGGCATGCTGCTCGCCCGTACCGATTGCGGACGTGCCGAAGCACAACGGCATCAGCTACTTCGCGCTGCCGATGCGGCAGCCAGGGGTGGAGGTCAGGCCGCTGCGCCAGATGAACTTCCACGCGTCGTTCAACGAGGTCTTCCTGACCGACGCCCGGGTGCCGCGAGACAACGTCATCGGCGAGGTCGGGCCAGGGCTGGCAGATAGCGCTCACCACGCTGGCCTACGAGCGGCGGTTCGCCACGCTGCGGCGGCCGGACTACAGCCCGGCGCCGGGCCGTGCGCTGGCCGAGGCCAGGGCTGAGGCCGACGGCGCATTTCGCCACCTACTCCTGGTACCCGCAGCGGGCGGGGCGGCCTGACCTGGTCATTGACCACGCGCGAGCGGCCGGCGTCAGCGACGACCCGGTGATCCGGCAGGCCATCGCCCGGCTGCTGACGCTGCAGCGGGTCAGCTCGCTGGACCGCCGAGCGGGCCAGGGTCGCCCGCGCGCTCGGCGCCCGGCCCGGTGCCGAGGGCTCGATCGGCAAGCTGGCCGCGAGCAACATCGCCCGCGAGTCCGCGCAGGGTGCACGCGATGATCGCCGGCGCCGCCGGGATGCTGGCCGGACCGGATTCGCCGCTCGGCGGCGTGATCACCGAGGTGCTGCTGTCTGTTCCGGCAGTGTCGATCGCCGGCGGGACCGACGAGATCCAGAAGAACATCCTCGCCGAGAAGGTACTCGGCCTGCCCGCCGAGGTCCGGCCGGACAAAGGCATACCTTTCCGCCAGATCCCGTATCGCGGTTGATATTGTCATCCAGCGTGACACGTCCTGTTCGTAATGCTGCAAGTTGCCTAATGCACCGTGCTAACGTCGCTGCCCGTGATCGGAGTAGCCCAACGCTTATGGGTAGCCCATGCACAGGACGACGAGCATTCTCGCGCGCTGGGCTGCGCGCCCGTGCCGCGGACAGCTAGGAACTTGTGCCGGTGCGGTCACAGCCGGGATGCGCATGAGCATCTCCGGCGTGGCCGCGACTGCGGCATATGCAGCTGCCGGCGATTCCGCCGCCGCTGGTGGCCGTGGCGGCACGACTAAGGACCGCGTACGCGCCGCTACTTCAGCACGTACAACGCCGCGCCATCCGCCGGGACTCGTAGTCGCAGGCTGTGCGCAGTAATGGTCACCCCGGTCCAGGCATCAGTGCGGGTGACTGATCTCCGCGAGCCGAAGCCCAGCCTGCGCAGCGAGACTGTCACGTACGGGCTGGTCGTCGATCCGGCGTTGTAGATCAGCACTGCCTGGCCGCCGTCGTACGGCTTGGAGACGATGGTGACCGAGCCGATCGCGGCTACCAGCCGTCCCTGCCGACCACTCTGGTCGATCCCGACGACGACCGGGTTGCCGAGGTCGGAGACAACCGACGCTCGCCACGGCGGCGCGGCACTGAACATGAACGGAGACGACTCTTCCGCCCAGATGCTCTGCTGCGCCCGGGTCAGCGCTGCGGGCCATCCGAAGGCTCCGTTCCCCGCCATCAGGTAGTCAAGGTCGTTCCAGCCGCCGCCCCGGCTGTCGCGGGCGCTGGCGTACTGCCATAGCGGCAGGTCGGCGCTGAGGGCGGTGGTCAGTATCGTGGCCGGGTCCAGGTTCGGTTGCTCGTCCGCGGTGATGCGCCACATGTTCGCCGTCCGCGCGCTGTCGGCCACGAACGGCACGTACACCGGGCCCGGCGGGTGCGACGCGGTACCACGAGGTGGCAGCGGCAATTCCTGGCTGTAGATGATCTGGTGCCCGGCAGCCGTCGCCGCGGTCAGCGCGGCGGAGAACTGATTGAAAAGCGTCTCCCGCGTCAGCGGGTCCTGGTGGGCCGGGATCGGCGACTGGACCTGACAGGAATCCATCTTGACGAAGTCCACGCCCCAGTGCGCGAAGGTGCGGGCATCCTGCGAGTAATGGCCCCACGAGCCGGGCCGCAGCGAGCACGTCCGCACGCCGATGGACTCGTAGATGCCGAATTTCAGGCCCATCGCGTGGATCTGCCGCACCAGCCAGGGAATGCCCGCAGGGAACGTGGCGCGTTCCCAGATCAGGCGTCCGTTCGGCAGGCGGTGCCGGCCCATCCAGCAGTCGTCGACCACCACGTAGTCGTAGCCACGCGCGGCCAGGCCGGTCGTCACCAGTGCGCGCCCGGCCGCCAGCACATCCTGCTGCGTCACTGCGCACCGGTTGGCGTACCAGCTATCCCAGCCCATCGGCGGCCGGGGAGCCGGGCTCGGGTCGCTGGCCAGCACTGCCGAGGACCCCCACCATGCGCTTGCTATCGCCACGCACGCGACCAGCCCGCAAGCTGCCGTTCTCACCCGGCTCACTGACCCCTACTTCCCGGAACCCGACCCAGCAGCTTTTGTACCGCATCGGCGGCTCTCAGAGCGAGCGCAGAGACGGTTTAGATCGCCGCCACTGGCTCGTCGCGCATCCTGCTTACGGACGCAGCGGCGGGATGCCGTCGCGCAGACTCGCCGGGAGGCATTCGGTGGGCATAACAGGAAGCACCGCGCTCTGGTACGCCAGCAGGGCGACCGGAGTGGTGGCGCTGGTGCTGCTGACAGCCGTCGTGCTGCTCGGCATCATGGTCAACCGCCGCGGGACGGCTGCCGGGGCTGCCGAGATTCGCCGCCACCGGGCTGCACCGCAGCCTGTCCCTGCTCGCGGTCGCGTTCGTCGCCGTGCACGTGGTGACCGCGATCCTGGACCCGTACGTCACGATCGGCTTCGCCGCCGCCGTCATCCCGTTCAGCTCGCCCTACAAGCCGTCTCTGGCTCGGGCTTGGCGCCGTTTCACTCGACATCATGGCGGCGCTGATCGTCTCCAGCCTTGCCCGGGCACGGGTCGGCCGCAGAACCTGGCGGGCCGTGCACTGGCTGGCGTACGCGTGCTGGCCGATCGCGCTGGCGCACGGCTTCGGATCCGGGACCGATATGCGGAACGGCGGACTGCTCGCACTCGCGGCGGGCTGCACGGTCGCGGTGGCCGCGGCCACCTGGTGGCGGATTGCCAGCTCAGCGAGGACTCCGCAGCCAGCCGAGCGGGCCGCGCTGGCGCTGGCCGATGCTGACCGCCGGTCCGGCAGGCACGCAGCTCACGACAGCGCAGCTCACGACAGCGCAGCTCACGGCAGCGCGGCCACGACAGCGCTGACCGCCCGCTGACCGGGGCAGGCGCGCGATGAGGCCGGCCAGCGCGCTCGCCGCTTCCCGGCCCGCCCCGGCCGGACTGGCGGCCTGGTCGGCCGGCCCGGCCCGGCGGCCCGCGGACAGGTGAGCCGGGCCTGCCCGGCTGCTCCCGGACAATCCAGCCGGTCTCGACCTGGCCGCCCACGCCCGCGCGCTCGGCCCGGCGGGCTTCCGCGGCACGGCGCTCATCGACCAGGCCAGCGCGGCGGGACTGACCGGCCGCGGCGGCGCCGCGTTCCCGGTGGCGCGCAAGCTCGCGGCGGTCGCGGCCGCTGGCGGCGGCGCGGTGGCGGTCGCGAACGGCGCCGAAGGTCGAGCCGGCCAGCAGCAAGGACGCCGCGCTGCTGTGGTACTCCCCGCATCTGGTGCTGGACGGGCTCCAGCTTGCCGCCGAGGCGGCCGGTGCCAGCACCGCGGTCCTGTATGTGCACGCCGCGGGCCGGTCAGCCGGCCCGGACCTGATGGCGCGGCTGCAGTCCGCGCTGGACCAGCGGGCGGCAGCCGGCATCGACCCGATAGCGGTCCGGCTCGCCGAGGCGCCGCCGCGGTTCCTGGCCGGCGAGGAGTCCGCGCTGGTGGCCCGGATCAACGGCGGTGCCGCCCGACCCGGCTTCAAGCAGCCCCGGGTGTTCGAGCGCGGCGTCGGCGGCCGGCCCACCCTCGTGCAGAACGTCGAGACGCTTGCCCACCTGGCCCTGATCGCCAGATACGGCGCGGCGTGGTTTCGCGGTGCCGGCACGCCCGCCGAGCCTGGCTCGATGCTCTGCACCATTCGCGACCCCGATGGCGGCATCAGAATCGTGGAGGCGGCGATCGGCACGCCGCTGCGCCACCTGGTCTGGCTAGGCGACGACGTGCAGGCCGTGCTGGTCGGCGGCTACCACGGCGGCTGGCTCAGCGCCGCCTGTGCACGCCAGCTGACGCTGTCCAACGCCGATCTGCGGCAGGCCGGCGCGATCGCCGGAGCGGGCATCCTTATTGCCCTGCCTGCCGCGCGCTGCGGCCTGGCCGAGACAGCCGCGGTAACCCGTTACCTTGCCCTGGAGTCGGCAGGCCAGTGCGGCCCGTGCTTCAACGGACTGCCGGCTATAGCGGCCGCGCTTTCCGCCGTTGCCCGGCCGCGGCCAGCCGAGCGGGAACTGGCGAGCCTGCGGCGCTGGGCCGGCCTGGTCGACCGGGCGCGGCGCCTGCCATCACCCGGACGGCACCGTGCGGTTGGTCGCGAGCGCGCTCGGCGTGTTCGCTGCCGAGATCGCCGAGCACAGCCGCGGCCGGTGCACGGGCACCCTGGCCGGGCAGTTCCTGCCCGGCCCGCGGCCAGCGTGCTGACCGAGTCTGACTGGAGCTGATCATGCCTGAGCCTGGCACGCGCCCGGCTGCGCGTCAACCCGATCGCGTGCAGCGGCCACGGACGTGTGCGCCGAGCTGCTGCCTGAGCTCATTTCGCTGGACGAATGGGGATATCCGGTGGTCGCCGGCGGAGCTGTCCCGCCAAGCTCGCCCGCGCGGCGCGGCGCGCCGCATCGATGCCCGGCGCGCGCGCTCAGCGGCTGTCCAGCAGGGGTGACCGGCGCTGACCCTCAGAGGAAATTCAGAAGATGCTCAGATCCTGCCTGAGCAGCGGCGGCCATGCTGGGGAGATGATGACAGTCATGGATCCCACCGCCAGCACGGCCAGGGCGGCCGAGACAAGCATCCAGCGCGCCGATGGCACCCCGGTCCGGGTGCTCGTCGTCGACGACGAGCCCAGCCTGGCCGAACTGCTCGCCAGCGTGCTGCGGTACGAGGGCTGGGAGATCAAGACGGCCGCGGACGGTAGCAGCGCCGTGCGGACGGCGCGCGAGTTCCAGCCCGACGCCATCGTGCTCGACATCATGCTGCCCGACTTCGACGGCCTTGAGGTGCTGCGCCGGGTACGGGCGATACTGCCGCACGTGTGCGTGCTGTTCCTGACCGCCAGGGACTCCGTCCAGGACCGGATCAGCGGCATCACCGCCGGCGGTGATGACTACGTGACCAAGCCGTTCAGCCTGGAGGAAGTGCTGGCCAGGCTGCGCGGACTGCTCCGCCGGGCCGGGATGGCGCGGGCCAGCAGCGGCACCGAGCTCACCGTCGCGCGATCTGGCCATGGACGAGGACGCCAGGGAGGTGCGGCGCGACGGCGACCTGATCGAGCTGACCGCCACCGAGTTCGAGCTGCTGCGGTTCATGATGCGCAACCCGCGCCGCGTGCTGTCCAAGGCGCAGATCCTGGACCGGGTATGGAATTACGACTTCGGCGGCCAGGCCCACGTGGTCGAGCTGTACATCAGCTACTTGCGCAAGAAGATCGACACTGGCCGTGAGCCGCTGATCCACACCGTCCGCGGCGTCGGCTACGTGCTGAAGCCGCCGGCCTGATCATGACGCGCCCGCAGCACCCGGCCCCGACCGAGCGGGTCCGTGACTGGCTGGCGGCCCGAACCCTGCGCGGCAGGCTGGTCACTGGCCTGCTTGCCCTGCTTGCATTGGCCTGCGCCACCGTCGGCGTCGTTACCTACACGCACCTGCACTCGGTCCTGATCAGCCAGCTCGACACCGAACTCAGCTCCGCGAATATCAGCGTACCAGGAGTGCGTCAGCCCTAGGCCCCGCCCCGCAGCCAGGGCCAGCCGCCAGGGAGCCGGCGCCGGGACCGACGAGCGCATCCGCCGCCGTACTGCGCGCAGCGTCAGGTGACGGCTGCATTCACGGCCTTGGTCATCGGGCAGACGGCCAGGTCAGCGATCCATACCTGGCTGGCAGCTCGGGGGCCTCGGTGTGCCACCTTCTGCGGCCGATGCCGCCGAGATCGCCAGCGTTCCGGTCGGGCGGATCGTCACCGTGGACCTGACCGGGTACGGCACATACCAGATGACCGCCGCCCGGTCCGGCGACGGGGGCGTGTTCGTCAGCGGCCTGCCGCTCAGCAACGTCACGACTACCCTGCACCAGGTCGCCGTCGCCGAGCTCGCTGTCTTCCTCGCTGCCCTGCTGATCACCGGCGTGATCGGCACGACCTGGGTGCGGGCCTCGCTCCGGCCACTGCGCCGGGTCGCGGCGACCGCGACCAGGGTGACCCAGCTGCCGCTCAGCAGCGGCGAGGTGAGCATGCCCGAGCGGGTGCCGGACGCTAACCCCGGCACCGAGGTCGGCCAGGTGGGCGCTGCCTTCAACCGGATGCTGGGGCACGTGGAGTCCGCGCTCGCCCGGCGGGAGGCCAGCGAGAACAGGCTGCGCAGCTTTGCTGCCGACGCCAGTCATGAGCTCCGCACGCCGCTGGCGGCCATCCGCGGCTATGCCGAGCTTGCCCGGCGGCACCCGGGGCCGCTGCCCGTCGAGGTGGCGCACGCCCTGGACCGGGTCGAGTCCGAGTCCGCGCGGATGACCGTGCTGGTCGACGAACTGCTGCTGCTGGCCCGGCTCGACGCCGGGCCGGCCGCTGGCCAGCGAGCCGGCGGACCTGACCCGGCTGGCCATCGACGTGACCAGCGACGCGCGAGTGGCCGCGCCGGACCACCGCTGGCAGCTTGAGCTGCCTGACGAGCCGGTCATCGTCCGCGGTGACGACCTGCGCCTGCACCAGGTGCTCGCGAACCTGCTGAGCAACGCGGCCAGGCACACGCCAGCAGGGACTGTCGTCACCGTCGCGCTGACGGCCGGCGACGGCGCTACCGCTGTCGTCAGCGTCACCGACAACGGGCCGGGGATACCGCCGGAGCTGCTGCCGGACATCTTCGAGCGGTTCGTCCGCGGGGATAGCTCCCGGTCCCGTGCGGCCGGCAGCAGCGGCCTCGGGCTGGCGATCGTGCACGCCGTGGCGGTCGCGCACGGCGGCCGCGCCGCCGTCGAAAGCCAGCCGGGCGAGACCAGGTTCACGATTACGCTGCCGCTCGCTGGCGGACCGCGCCCCGGACGGCGTTCGCGGTGGTGCCGGCTGAGTTTGCGTTCGGCCGCGGCCACGGGCATGGTGTTCAGGTGAATCATGAGCACGCGGATGCCCCGCACGGGAGCGCGGTCACCGACATGGCCATGTTCAGCCAGGCAGCCTGGGACGAGCGGTACAGCTCGGCCGACAGGATCTGGAGCGGGCAGCCGAACCCGCGCCTGGTCGCTGCGGTCGCAGAGCTGGCGCCCGCGGCTGCTCTCGATGTCGGCTGCGGCGAGGGAGCCGATGCCATCTGGCTGTCGTCCCGCGGCTGGCACGTCACCGGGGTCGATGTATCGCCGGTCGCCCTGGCCCGGGCCGCCAGCCAGGCCGCCGCCGCTGGCGAGCAGATCGCCAGCCGGATCAGCTGGCAGCAAGCCGACGTGCTGACCTGGATCCCGCCCGCGCGCCACTTCGACCTGGTATCAGCTCAGTTCATGCAGCTGCCGCAGCCGGAGCGGGAGTCGCTGCACCGCCGGCTGGCCGAGGCGGTCCGGCCCGGTGGGATGCTCCTGATCGTCGGGCATGACCCATCGGACCTGGAAACCTCGATCCACCGCCCGCATCATCCCGGCCTGATGTTCACCGCGGAGCAAGCCGCGGCCACGCTCGATCCGGCCGAGTGGACCGTTACCGCTACCGCGCCGGAGCGTCAGGCGGTGAACCCGGACGGTGAATCCGTCACCGTCCGGGACGCCGTCCTGCAGGCAATCCGCCTGCACTGACGCCTGGCGCCGCGAGGTAGTTCAAGCTGGCGGCCCGAGCTAGCCCCGCCGCGGACAGTCGCTGGCAACAGATTCCGCGGCCGGACTTCGGCCGCCGTCGGATAGGTTCGCTGGGGTGGAGCGCTATATCGTCACGCTGCGCTGTCCAGACCGCCCTGGCATCGTTCGCACGCTGGCAGGCGGGATCGTCGAAGCCGACGGGAATATCCTGGAAAGCGCGCAGTTTTCCGACCCCGCAACCGGCGTCTTCTGCATGCGCACGTGCTTCGAAAGCGGCAGCGACGACGAAGCAGCGGTCCGCGACCTGATCGCCGGTGCGGTCCGGCCATTTGAGCCGGCCCTGACCCTCCGCCCGGTGTCTCGCCGCCGCAGGCTCCTGGTGATGGCCTCCGGCCTCGACCATTGCCTCGCTGACCTGCTCTACCGGTGGCGCATCGGCGAGCTGCCTGCCGACATACCGCTGGTGGTTTCCAACCACGACAGCTGCAGGCGGCTGGTGGAAGATCACGGCCTGCCGTTCGCGCACATACCGGTCACGGCGGCGACTAAGCCCGCGGCCGAGCGCGAGCTACTGCGGCTGGTCAGCGAGCATCACATCGATGGCGTCGTGCTGGCGCGATATATGCAGGTGCTGTCCGATGGACTGTGCCGCGCCCTGGCAGGCCGGGTGATCAACATCCACCACTCCTTCCTGCCGGGCTTCAAGGGAGCCAAGGCCTACCATCAGGCCTATGAGCGCGGCGTCAAGCTCATCGGCGCGACCGCGCACTTCGTCACCGAAGAGCTCGATGAAGGGCCGATTATCGAGCAGCAGACGGTCCGGGTCGGCCACGCTCACGGCCCTGAGCAGCTCGCGGCTATCGGCCGCGACATCGAGCGGATGGTGCTGGCGCGGGCCGTGCGGCTGTATGCCGAAGACCGGGTCATCGTGACCGGCGTCCGTACCGTCGTCTTCGACTAACCGGCGCAGCCTGGCTGGGCTACCGGCCGTGTGCCGTTAGCCAGGCCGCGGCCCGCGCCTTCGAAGCCCGGCTCAGCCAGGCGTCCTGCACGATTTCGGTCAGTTCCCGGACGCTGAGCTCACCGATCCGGCTGGCCCGCACCAGTACCGACGGGTGACCGTCGAAATGAGGCGTGCTGAAGAACGGCGAGCCAGGATCCTGGACCAGCGCCTGTTTGTCGGAATCCGATGGCACCCAGAACATGATCACATCGGTGTAGCGCTCGCCGGTCCGCGGATCCGCCGCGTCCGGACGAGGGTTGCGGAAGAACACGAACGACTTGCCGCCCACCTGGTACACCGGGTTGCCGCGCGGGCCCTGGCTGACCTGCACGTGCGGCATCGCCCTGACCAGGTCGTGGACGTCCTCAACCCGCGCGCGGCGCGATCGTGGCGGCATGGTGACCAGCCTAGGAGCGAGCGACCCACCTCACCTGCCAGGTCATCAGGGACTAAGGGACATGACCGGTCACCCACGCCGCGATCAGGTCAGCGGCCCGCTCCCGTGCGCCATCCGGCTCCTGCAGATAGTGATCCGCCTCGATGAACTCCAGCCGCTTGTCGGTCGCCGCGATCGCATCATGCAGCGCCCGCGCGTCGCTGGCGTAAACGCAGGCATCCGCGGTGGCGTGCACGATCAGCGACGGCAGCGTCATCCGCGCCAGGTGCGGCGCCGCGATGCACTGCGACGTGCGCAGGCTCCACATCGACAACCAGCTGCGCAGCGTGCTGACCGTGCCGACACCGAAGACCCCGTAGTTGGCCCGCATCGGATCGCCGAGGTAGCACCAGTTCGGCCGACGGCCAGACGGCTCGATCGCCGGGTCGATCATCCGCAGGTCGGCCCAGCTCCGCGGGACCACAAACAGCTGATCGCGGGCGCGCTGCCCGGCCAGCGCGGCCAGCCGAGCCAGCACCCAGTCGGTGATCCGCTCGTTCCGCGCGCGCTGCGCTGCGCGGTAGCGCCGCTGGAACTCCGCGCTGAACGGCGGCCCGTTAGCCGGGTTGTAGGGGTCCAGCTCGGGGTCGGCGCTGAGCGGGTCCCGTTCGTCGGTCACCGACGGATCGAGCCAGTTCGTGAGCACTTCAGGGCGGCCGGAGTGGGCCGCCAGCGCGACAAACAGGTCGGCTGGCGGCAAGGTCTCGATGGCCGGCACCGGGCGCGTCCCGGTTACCGGCACGACGCTCGGCTGGACCGCCTGGGACTGGTAGGCAGCCATCAGCGAGCCGCCGCCGGAGTTGCCTAGCAGCACGATCCGCTCGGCCCCGGCCTGCTCGCGCAGCCAGCGGACGCCGGCACCGATCTCGGCCAGCGCGTGATCCAGCAGGAAATGCGCCTCGTTGCCGCGGAACCGGGTGTTCCAGCCCAGGAACCCGAAGCCGCGCTCGGCCAGCAGGCTGGCCAGGTAGTGCTCGGAGAAGTCGACGTTGTAGTGCGTCGCGATGAATGCCGTGGCCGGGTGGTGCCCGGCCCGGCGGTGGTACAGGCCCTGACACGGATGGCCACCCGCGCCGGCCCGGCCGATGACCGGGGACGGCAGGCCGACGAACTCCCTCACGATCTCGGTCAACCGGTCCTCCGATCGGCACCGCCCTGGCGCGGAAGTGCAACTGACTTTAGGTTTAGGTTTGTCCCCGCGCCAGACCGCGGGCAGCACCAGAGGAGGTCGTCATGGACTGGCGGAACGAGGAGTTCGATCTCGGCGGCGTCAACCATCTCGCCCTGGTGTGCTCGGACATGAAGCGTACGGTGGAGTTCTATACCCAGGTCCTGGGCATGCGGCTGATCAAGACGCTCGACCTGCCGGCCGGCTCCGGCCAGCACTTCTTCTTCGATATGGGCGGCGGGAACGCGCTGGCGTTCTTCTGGTTCCCGGACGCGCCCGACCCAGTTCCGGGTGTCTCTGCCCCGGTCACGGTGCCCGGCCTCGGCGAATGGACCAGCGCTGTCGGCTCGATGAACCACGTCGCGTTCAACGTGCCGGAGGAACGGTTCCTTGAGTACCGGGCCAAGCTCAAGGCCAAAGGCGTGCGGGTGAGCCCGATCCTCGATCATGACGACAGCGAGTTCGGCGTGGCCAGGGAACTGCATCCCGGCGTCTTCGTGCGCTCCTTCTACTTCCAGGACCCCGACGGGGTCCTGCTGGAGTTCGCCTGCTGGCGACGGGTCATGGGGCAGCCAGGGGACGTGCGGCACGAGCCGAAGACCGCAGCCGACCGCACTGGCATCCGGGTCTAGCCATCCGGGCCGTTGCGTTGCGCGCCATCAGGCCCGCATCGCTGCCCTAGCCGGATCAGGCCATCGATGAGCGCTGCGTCGGCAACCTCCATCGCCTCCGCCAGGCTGAACCAGCGCACCTGCTGGCTCTCTCCGGCCGCCGGCGACGGATCGACATCATCGCTGAACAGCAGGTAACGCAGGTCCAGGTGCAGGTGCTGGCCCGCCGGATGCGCGTCCAGGTGGATAAGCTCCGGGCCTGCCTGCGGATGGCGCACCGGCAGCCCGGTCTCCTCGCTGGTCTCGCGCAGGGCCGCGTCCCACGGCGTCTCGCCGGGTTCGACATGCCCGCCGGGCTGGAGCCAGATGCCCGCGCGCTTGTGCAGGTGCAGCACGGTGCCGCGAGGTCCGGCAACGATCGCGGATCCGGTCACATGCACCGGGTCGGCGTCTCGGTCACACGGGTCAGTGAGGCGATCAAGCTCGGCCAGGAACCGGTCGCGCGAGGCGATCTCGCGCTCGGTGATCGCGTCAAAGCCGCTGACCGCGCGGCGCAGCGTCGCGACCGGCGAGCAGGATGGCATGTCGTCGGTACCCACGGCTGCTATCTTGCCGGTTTTGCGCGTGCCACTCCTGCCGCCGGACGCGCCTCTGGTCACCGGGCTAGCAGGCGTCCGAGCACGGCAGGATCGCCACCGTCGACGTCCACGATCTTCGTCCGGCTTGCCGCCCCTGCCACCAGCGTGACCGCGCCGGACCGGACTCCGAACGCGTCTGCCACGGCGGCTAGCGCGGCCGCCGTGGCCGCGCCGTCGACGGCGCGCGCGCTAACCCGGACCACCAGCGCGCCGTCGTGCTCGCCGCCCACGCCCGGACGGCGAGAGCCGGGCCGCACCCGTACCGTGACGCGCATCCCTCCAGTCTGCTGGTGCCAGGCGCCCGGCGCCACGCCCGGCCAGGCTGGCGGCGACGGCCGAAAAGTGCGCTTACTCGGCGCTCGAGGTCGCCCAGAGATTGATTCCCGCCTCCACTGCCTGCTGATCGATCGCGGCGACCTCATCGTCGCTGAACGACGAGCGCCCGGCGGCAGCGAGATTCTCCTCGAGCTGGCCAACACTGCTGGCGCCGATCAGCGCCGACGTCACCCGCTGATCCCGCAGCACCCAGGACAGCGCAAGCTGTGCCAGCGACTGGCCGCGCGATCTGGCGATCTCGTTCAGCGCCCGCACGTGCGCCAGGTTCTCCTCGCTGACCTGGTCCGCGGACAGCGACCCGTCCTTGCTGGCCCGCGACCCGGCGGGGATGCCGTCGAGGTACTTCGTCGTCAGCAGGCCCTGGGCCAGCGGCGAGAACGCGATGCAGCCGATTCCCTCGTTCTCGAGCACATCGAGCAGGCCACCCTCGATCCACCGGTTGAGCATCGAGTACGAGGGCTGGTGAATCAGCAGTGGCGTGCCCATCGCTCGCATGATCGCGGCCGCCTCGGCAGTCCGTTCCGCAGAGTAGGACGAGATGCCTGCGTACAGCGCCTTGCCCGAGCGGACGGCGGTATCGAGCGCCCCCATGGTCTCTTCCAGCGGCGTGTCCGGATCGAACCGGTGACTGTAGAAGATGTCCACGTAGTCAAGGCCCATCCGGGCCAGCGACTGGTCCAGGCTGGCGAGCAGGTACTTGCGGGAGCCCCACTCGCCATACGGTCCCGGCCACATGTCGTAACCCGCCTTGGTGGAGATGATCAGCTCGTCCCGGTACGGGCGCAGATCCGACGCGAGGATCAGGCCGAAGTTGGACTCGGCTGCCCCGTACCGGGGACCGGACTTGAGTCGGCCCAGCGGGTCATCAGAGCTGTCAAGGGTGTACCCGCCGTAGTTGTTCGCGAGGTCGAAGTGGGTTACGCCGAGGTCGAAGGCGCGCAGGATGATCGCGCGCTGGGTGTCCAGCGGTGTGTCCGTGCCGAAGTTCTGCCAGAGCCCGAGTGAGATCTCCGGAAGCTTGATCCCGCTGCGTCCGCAGCGGCGATAGGGCATCTTGTCGTCATACCGGTCAGGGGCGGCTACGATAGGTCATGGCCCAAGTCTGCCAGCGCGCCGAGCGCAAATTCGCGCGGAGCTGATTCGCACGGAGCTGATTGGCGGAGCCCAGCCGGCGCCGGTCACTAACGTGGACAGGCATGGAGCTCGTCGCCATCGGACCGGAGCTGTTCCTGCTGCGCTTCCCGGTCGGGAACGCCTACCTGTGGATGGGCAACGAGGCTCTGACGCTGATCGACTGCGGCTTGCCGGGCTCCGGGGCCGACATCGCCAACGCGATCCGTCAGCTCGGCCATCATCCGGCGGACGTCAGCCAGCTGATACTGACTCATTTCCATGTCGATCACGCGGGCGCGGCGCACGAGGTGACGAGCTGGGGCAAGGCGCGGGTACTCGCGCACCGGGCCGACGCTCCGTTCGTCACCGGACGGCGCAGCGGCCCGCGGCCCGAGCTTGCCGACTGGGAGCGGCCGCTGTTCGAGCAGGTGAGCCGCCAGGTCCCGGCCGGAGCCAGGCCCGTGCCGGTGGACATCGAGCTAACTGACGGCGCCGACGTCGACCTGGGCGGGTCGATAGGTCACGTGGTCGCGGTGCCGGGCCATACGCCGGGCAGCATCGCGCTGCACATTCCCGCGCGCGGCGTGCTGCTGGCCGGCGACACCATCGCCCGGGGGCCCGACGGGCGCGTCATGCGGGGCGTCTTCAACACCGACCCGGCTGCGACCGCAGTGTCCGTCCGCCGCCTCGCCGAGCTCGACGTCGACATCGCGGGCTTCGGTCACGGTGACCCGCTGACCACTGACGCCGCGGCACGGCTCCGTACGGCATGCTAGCAGTGAGCTCCGGCCTGACGAGGCAGCTCAGCACCGGCCAGCGATGAGCCGGCCAGCGATCAGGTCTGGCTAGCGGCCGACCTGCGAGCGGCCGCGCTGGATGACGGCTTCCCGGCGGCGGGCGACCTGCTCGCCGTCGATGCCGGCGGCGTGCCAGTCCGCGTGCGCGCGGGCTTCGACCTTCTGCGCGTCGGCGCCGGTCACCAGCGAACCCTCGCGGTAGGTCGCGAAGATCGCCCGCACGGCGGCGGGGTCGCTCGACGCCGTGTCCGCGGCCAGCTGCCACGCGAACCGGAGCAGTTCGTCATGCGGCACGACGTGATTGACCAGACCCCACTCCAGCGCTGTGCGAGCGCCGACGAAGTTCCCGGTGGCGCTCATCTCGCGAGCCCGGCGCAAGCCGACCGCGGCCGGCAGCTCGTAGGTCAGTCCCCAGCCCGGCTGGATCCCGACCCGCGCATGCGTATCGGCGAATCTGGCGCGCTCGGAGGCCACCAGGAAATCGCACGCCAGCGCTAGCTCTAGGCCGCCAGTGATCGCCGCGCCGTTGACCGCTCCTATCAGCGGCGTGCGCAGCGGCGGAACGACCGGTCCGGTGACCGCCGCCGACAGCGGGCCGCCGGCCTGTCCGAGCTCGGTCAGGTCCAGTCCCGCGCAGAACGCGGGGTCGGCGCCGGTCAGCACGATGGCCCCGACCTCGTCCAGGGAGTCGACTTCCGCCAATGTCGCCCGCATCGCGGTCAGCAGACTGCCCGACAGCGCGTTGCGACGATCCGGCCGGTTCAGTACCACGGTCGCCACTACGCCGGTGACCTCGCAGAGAACGTCGGACATCGTGCCTCCCTGGCTCGGTTGCCTCATTATGCAAGGGAACGCGGCCCGCCAGCCCACGCAGCCGCTGCCGCCTCGCCGTGTCGGGCCAGCTCAGGCATCGGTCGGCGCCAGCATCGAACCGCCTGCAACCTCGCCGAACCGGACGGCTGATCCGCGGCCCACCGCAGAACCGGGCGAAAAATCTGCGCCGGGATGTCTATCTGACAGCCTCCCGATCGACGCATGAGTAGCGGACCAGCCGGGCACCGGCCCGGCTGGTCCGGACTGCCGGACCGATCAACGAGGAGACACCCGATGGGCACAGTAACCGTGGCGGCCACCAGGCCGGAGGCCCGCGGACCTGACTCACAGACCGCAGGTCACGCCGTTTTCGCAGCAGGACTAGTCCGCCACTTCAACGGGGTACGAGCTGTCGACGGGGTGGACCTTCGCATCCCCGCTGGCGAGATCTACGGATTCCTCGGACCCAATGGCGCTGGCAAGTCGACAACTGTGCGCATGCTGTGCACGCTGCTGGCGCCCACCGGTGGCCGGGCGCTGGTCGCCGGGTACGACGTGGCGAGCCAGGCTGGCCAGGTGCGACTGCGCATCGGAGTCGCGCTGCAGGACGCAGCCCTGGACCCTAGGCAGACCGGGACCGAACTGCTGCGCCTGCAGGGCCGCCTGTACGGCATGTCCAGCCGGGCGCTGCGACAGCGGATGTCCGAGCTGGGCGATCTCATCGAGCTAGGTGACGCGCTCGGCCGGCCGATCGGGACGTACTCGGGCGGGATGAAGCGCCGGCTCGACCTTGCCGTCGCGCTCGTCCACGACCCGGAGGTCCTGTTCCTGGATGAGCCGACCACCGGGCTTGACCCGGCCAGCCGAGCCCGCGTGTGGTCCGAGATCCGCCGCCTCAACCAGCAGCTGGGCATGACCATCTTGCTGACGACGCAGTACCTGGAAGAGGCCGACGAGCTGGCTCACCGGGTCGGCATCATCGATCATGGCCGCATCGTGGCCGAGGGCACGCCAGCCGAGCTGAAGCGCTCGGTCGGCTCCGACGTCATCGTCGCCCGGCTGGACGGTGACGCCGGCCGGGTGCGCGCGGTGGTAGCCACCGTGCCAGGCATCAGTGGCGTCGAGGCGCATCGTCATGAACTCGTCATCGCTACCACGGACGGGGCGGCGGTCATCAGCCCGGTGGCGGTAGCGCTGGCCGGCAGCGGAGTCATGGTTCGCGAACTGACCCTGCGCACGCCGACGCTCGACGACGTGTTCCTCGAGCTGACCGGCACCCACATGGAAACCGAGGAGGACCCATCATGACCACCATCAGCATTGCTCCCCCGGCGGCGGCCGACCTGGCCGTACCACGCCCGGCGGGCTTCCTGCACGACCTGATCTCCATCGCCGGGCGGGCACTGCGGGCCGTGCCACGCGACCCGGCCGCGGTGATCCCGCCGGTGTTCATCGCGCTGTTCTTCTTCATCGTCAACATCGCGACGCTGAAGAAGCTGACCGGCAGCCATCCCGGATTCAGCTATACGGCGTTCGAGATGGCCACGGCAATACTTCTCGGCGTGACCGGGGTGTCGAGGGCACCCGCTCTCGTCCTGGACGTGCAGACGCACTACCTCGACCGGCTGCTGCTGACCCCGGTTCGGCGCACTGCCATCCTGGTCGGCCACATGGCTGCGGACGTAGCCGTGGCTGCCGCGCTGACCGTACCTATCATCATCCTTGGCTCAGTCCTCGGCGTGCGGTTCGCCGGCGGAGCGCTGGGCATCGCCGCGTTCGTGCTGCTCGCCGCGCTATGGAGCCTGGCCTTCTCCGGTTTCGGCTATGCCATCGCGCTGAAGACCGGCAACCCGGCGGCGGTCAACTCGACCTTCCTGCTGTTCTTCCCGTTCCTGTTCCTCACCTCGTCGTACGTTCCGCGCAGCCAGCTATCGGGCTGGCTGAGCACGGTTGCCGGCGTCAACCCAGTCACGTACCTGCTCGGCGGGCTGCGGTCGCTCGTGCTCGGCACTAGCTGGCAGTGGACGGAACTGGGCCAGGCGCTGGCCGCGATCGCCGTCGTCGGCGCGATCAGCATGACGCTGTGCTTTGCGGCCCTGCGCGGACGGGTCAAGCGCGGCTCGCAGTGATGACGCGCCGGGGCCGGGCTGTCATCAGCCGGCCCCGGCGGACGCCGGAGCGCACCCGACTGGACAACCTGGCCGAAACACCCGGTCACTGTCGGTGAATGGGGCAATAATGGCCAGGTACCTGCGGAAAGGAAGGTGAGACCCATGTCGCTAGCCGCCGAAGGTATCGCCGGATTATGGGCGTTCCTCGCGCTGCTACTGGCGGGGTTCGTCATCTCGATCATCCGCGCACCGTCGTGGAGCGGGACAGCGCAAGCCGACAGCGCGACGCTCGCCGAGCTTGAGTTCGACGCTCCGGCGCCGGAGCAGGTGCGGCACGATCACGCTCCGCGCCATGCGCCGGGTCATGCGCCGGCGCACGCGCAGGACGTCGTCGTGCCGCTGCCTGGTCCGGCCCGCCGCGCCTACACGCCGCGGCACATCCCGGCTCAGCCCAGCAGCCAGGATGCGAACCGGCCGCGGGTCTCCGGCTCGCCACCATGGGGGCCCGCGCCGAGGCCGCCGGATTACCTGGCGCCGGGCGGCTGACCCAGGCTGCCACGTAGGCTGGGCTGGTGGAGTTCGAGCACATCCTGGTCGAGCGGTCTGGCGAGTTCGCCACCGTGACGATGAACCGGCCGCAGCGGCGCAACGCTCTGTCGCTCGCGCATATGCATGAGCTGATCACCGCGTTCCGCGGACTTGGCGACAGCGATGCGCTGGGCATCGTGCTGGCCGGCAACGGCCCTGTCTTCAGCGCTGGTCACGATTTCGCCGACGTCGCGGATGCTGACCTGGCCACGGTGCGGTCGCTGCTGATGTCCTGCACTGAGCTGATGACGCTGATGCAGCAGGTCCCGCAGCCTGTCGTCGCGCGGGTACACGGTCTGGCGACCGCGGCAGGGTGCCAGCTGGTCGCCACCGCCGACCTCGCGGTGGCCAGCGAGAACGCCGGCTTTGCCGCTCCGGGCGGCAAGGGCGGCTGGTTCTGTCACACCCCGATGGTGGCGATCGCCAGGAACGTCGGCCGCAAGCGGGCGGCGGAGCTGGCCCTGTCCGGCGACATCATCGATGCCCGGACCGCGCTCGACTGGGGTCTGGTTAACCAGGTGGTCCCGGCCGATCAGCTGGACGCCGCTGTGCATGACCTGCTCGAGCGGGTAACCCTGGGGTCCGCGCAGAGCAAGGGCATCGGCAAGCAGGCGCTGTATGCGCAGATCGATCTCGACCAGCCCAAGGCGTATGCGTATGCGATCGAGGTGATGGCCGCGACGAGCCAGCTGCCCGATGCACGCGAGGGGATGCGGGCGTTCCTGGACAAGCGCAAGCCCACCTGGGAACGCGGCCGGCCTTAACCCGCTGCGTCCGCCTCGTCCGCCGCGGCGAGCGGCAGCCGTACCCGGAAGCGCGTGTCCCCGGGCACCGATTCCACCCGCAGGTCGCCGTGGTGCTTGTTCACGATGATCCGCCAGGAGATGTCCAGCCCCAGGCCAGTGCCCTGGCCGACCGGCTTGGTGGTGAAGAACGGCTCGAAGATCCGGTCCTGGATGTCTGCCGGTATGCCCGGGCCGGTGTCCGCGAACTCGATGAGGAGCTGATCCCGGTCCAGCGAGGTGCGGATCGTCAGCCTCCCCGTCCCGTCCATGGCGGTCACGGCGTTGTCGATGAGGTTGGTCCAGACCTGGTTAAGCTCAGCCGGATAAGCCGGAATCCGCGGCAGGTTGTCGCCGAACTCCTTCACCACCGTGATGCCCGGACCGATCTTGGCGCCGAGCATCACCAGCGTGCTTTCCAGCAGCTCGTGCACGTCCACAACCTGGAACGGCGCACGGTCCAGCTGCGAGTACTGCTTCGCGGCCCCGACCAGAGTCGATATCCGGGTAACGGAGTCCCCGATCTCATTCATCAGGACTTCGGTCTCGACCGTGTAGCCAAGCCAGTGCAGCGCACTGGGGAGCACCGCCGCATCCAGCGAGTCCTCGGCGACCGTCGCCGCGACCTGGTCGAGCCACGCTGTGTCCAGTCCCGCCTGCGCGAACACGCCCGCCAGCTGCCAGCCGTCGGAGATGCCGTGCTCATCGAGCCAGTCGGCGACCGCGTCCTCGCGGTCGGACGCTTCCAGCGGGGTCAGCGCGGGCGCCTTGGCGACCCGGGCAGCGGCCTCGTCCTGCAGCCCGACCAGGCTCATCAGCGTCGCCCGGTCCCGCGGGCCCGCGGCGATCGAGGGCAAGCTTGCGGCGCATCCCGGCCACCTGCTCGCGCAGCGCCGCCGTCGCGCTGACAGCGGCCGACGCCGGGTTGTTCAGCTCATGGGTGAGCCCGGCCGACAGCGAGCCGAGCGCGAGCAGGCGCTCTCGCTGGCCGATGGCCTCCTGGGTGTTGCGGATGCCGAAGAACAGGCCCTCCAGCAGGTGCACGGCCATCGGGAACCAGTCAGCCATCAGCTCAGCGAACTTGGCCGCATCGAGCACGAAGAACCGGCTTGGCTCGGTGACGCGCATCGAGTTGTTGTAGACCTGCGGGACCCGGTCGCCCAGGTAGGCAAAGAACGCGCCCGCATACGCTCCGGGACTGGCGGTGCGGGTGACCTCGACATCGTCGCCGGCCACCTGGCGGGACAGCACCACTGTGCCGGTCAGCAGCACGTACAGGCTGGTGGCCGGGTCGCCTTCGGCGTAGACCGCGGCCAGGGTCGGCGACCAGCACCTGTCCTTCGCGGCACAGCCAGGCCAGCTGATCGTCGGTCAGCTTCTCGAACAGGAACAGGCGCCGCAGCTCGTCGGCGTCGCAGGCAGGAGACGCGGTCCGGCTCGCCAGGTCGTCGGTACTCATAGCTTCTCCAGGTAGCGATGGACCAGCATCACGGCCATGGCGCCCTCCCCCACGGCGGATGCGACCCGCTTGGCGGACTCGGCGCGCACATCGCCGGCGACGAACACGCCGGGCACGCTCGTCTCCAGGTGATACGGCGGCCGGTCCAGCGGCCAGCCGGCGGGCCGCTGCCCGTCGGTCAGCAGGTCCGGCCCGGTCAGCACGAACCCCCGGCTATCCCGCAGCACGACGCCGTCGAGCCAGTCCGTCAGCGGCGCCGCGCCGATGAAGACGAACAGCCACTGCGCGTCGACGGTCTGCGTCGCGCCGGTACTGCTATCCCGCAGCGTCAGCTGCTCCAGGTGATCGGTGCCCGCGGCCCCGGCGATCTCGGTACAGGTGCGGACGGTGATCGCGGGCGTGCCGGCAATCTGCTGGATCAGGTAATACGACATGGACTTCTGCAGCGACGGGCCGCGCACCAGGAGTGTCACCGACCGGGCGGACTTCGCCAGGTAGATGGCGGCCTGGCCGGCCGAGTTGGCGCCGCCGACGATGTACACGTCCTGGTCCGCGCAGCCCGTCGTGCCGGTCAGGGCGGACCCGTAGAAGACGCCGCGGCCAGTCAGCTCGGCCACGCCGGGCGCGTCTAGCTGGCGGTAGGCGACGCCAGTCGCCAGCACCACGGTGTGAGCGTCGATCGCCGTGCCGTCGGAGAACCGGACCGTGCGGGCGGAGCCGTTGGCCTCCAGGCCGACGACGTCACGCGTGGTGAGCACCTCGGCGCCGAACTTGGCGGCCTGCCGCCGCGCCCGGTCGGTCAGCTGCGCCCCGGACACGCCGTCCGGGAAGCCCAGGTAGTTCTCGATCCGCGAGCTCTGGCCCGCCTGGCCGCCGGTCGCGGTGCGCTCGACCAGCACGGTTCGCAGCCCCTCCGACGCCCCGTACACCGCGGCGCCGAGGCCAGCCGGGCCGCCGCCGATGACGACGAGGTCGTAGAACCCGGCCGACGGCGTGGTCGCCAGCCCGACCCGGCTCGCCAGGTCCGGGTCCGATGGCTCGATGAGCGGTCTCGCCATCCGGCGTGATGACCACCGGCAGCGTCAGCCCGTCCGCGCCTGCCGCCTCCAGCAGGCGCTGCCCTTCCGGCTCGTCGGACGGATACCAGCGGTACGGCACCTGGTTGCGGGCCAGGAACTCGCGCACTTCGGACGACCGCGCTGACCACCGGTGCCCGACGACCTTCGTCTCCGGGACTGGCCGGTGATCTGAGGACAGCCAGGTGTCCAGCAGGGCGTCCACGACGGGATAGAGCTTTTCCTCCGCCGGATCCCATGGCTTTAGCAGGTAATAGTCCAGATCCACCACATTTATAGCGTCGATGGCGGCGCCGGTGTCGGCGTAGGCGGTCAGCAGCGCGCGCCGCGCGCCCGGATACACGTCCATGGCGCGCTCGAGGAACTCGATCCCGTTCATCTGCGGCATCCGGTAGTCCGCCAGGATCACCGCGACCAGGTCACCGCGCAGTTTCAGCTCACGCAGCGCGTCCAGGGCAGCCTCGCCCGATTCCGCGCGGACGATCCGGTGCTGCTCGCCGTAGCGCCGGCGCAGGTCCCTGGCCACCGCCCGGGACACTCCCGGATCGTCGTCGACGGTGACGATCGCCGTCCGCCCGGCCGCTCCGCTCGCCGCCGTCACGGACACAGCCGCCACATCCAGTCCGCTCGCTCTGTCCGCTGCATCCACCTATCGTAAGCTCGCTCCGGCCGAGCCTGGCTCTTGACATCGCCAGTCGGGAAGGGGACGCTTCGGCAGGGTTAGTGGGTACCTGTCCGGCGACTGGTTCGAGGCTGGCCGCACTGTCGCAAGGAGGCCGGAATGGCAACGTCGGCACGCGTTTGCAGGCGCACCATCGCGAGTCTGGCGGCATTATCGGCGGCCACCGCGACTATCGTGCTGGCAGCCACGGGCGCGCAGGCGGTCACCGCGTCCGCTGCCGCGATAGCGCCCGGCGGACCTGGCACGATGTCGTACTTCGACCTCGCCCGCAAGGACTGCGTGGGCACGTCGGCAGGCACCCGGTCGAAGGTCTGGTTCACCGTCGCCGGCGGGGTGCTCTCCGACACCTACGAACCGACGATCGACAACACGAACGTGAGCACCCTGCAGTACATCGTCACCGACGGCGCCACGTTTACTGACCTGCAGACCAGGGACATGACCTACGCGGTCAGCGCCGATCCGACCGGCATGGCCTGCACGGTGACCGCGACCGATGCCCAGCATGGCTACCGGCTGACGACCACGTACATCACCGACACCACTCGCGACACAGTGCTGATGCGTACCCGGCTGACGGCCATCCCCGGCACCGGAACGCGGATCTCCGGACTGCACCTGTACGCGCGACTGGATGCGCACGTCAACGGGAACGGCGGCGGCGGCGCCCAGAACGCCGGCGCCAACAGCGGCACCGTGGCCACGTACGGCGGCTCGGCCGTGCCGATCGTCTCCAGTACGAACACGGTCACCAACGCCACGAACCGGGATTACGCGGTACCGACCTACCTGGCACTGGTCAGCAGCAACCCGTCGCCGGCCGCGAGCGTCGGCTACGCCGGCACCGCCAGCGACGGCCTGAGCCAGCTCGACACCGCCCGCGCGCTGATGCCCTACGATTCCGCTCCGGACGGCCACATCGTGGCCACCCAGCAGCTCGCCCCCAGCCGGGACGGCGCGATCACGCTGGCGCTCGGCTTCGGGCGCACCCAGGCGACCGCGGTAAGCACCGCGCAGAGCTCCCTGAGCAACCCGTTCAGCCTGCAGGAACTGCGGTACATCGGCGGCTGGGCCGGCTATGACGCCGGCCTGAACCGGCCGCCGGCGCGCTATCCCGGCGAGCCGGCCGCGGCGACGGCACAGCTCGATGATCACTATTACCTGTCGGCCAACGTGATCAAGGCGAGCGAGGACAAGACGTTCCCCGGCGCTATCGTCGCGTCACTCGCCAGCCCGTGGGGGCAGGCGGTGCCCGCGGGCACCGATGCGAACGGGGCGCCTGCCTACTTCGGTTCCTACCGCGAGGTGTTTTCCCGAGACCTGTACGAGGCGTTCACCGGCCTGCTCGCCGATGGCGATCTTGCCACCGCGCGGGACACGGTCCGGTTCCTGTTCGACCGCCAGCAGCTACCGGACGGTGCCATGCCGCGCAACTCGCTGCTGAACGGCCAGGCCGCTCCCGACACCGGCGGCCTGCAACTCGATGAGGTCGCCTACCCGATCCTGATGGACCTGCAGGCCGGTCTCGGCGGGGATGCCGCCCTGTGGGCCAGCCACGTGCGGCCGGCCGCCGATTTCCTGGTCGCGCACGGACCGTCAGACGGCAACGAGCGATGGGAAGAGCAGTCCGGCTACTCGCCCTCCACCATCGCCGCCGAGATCGCCGGGCTCACCGCCGCGTCGGCGATCGCCGCGTTGCAGCACGATCAGCAGCGGTCGCGGCTGTACCAGGCGACGGCCGACTACTTCCAGCGCAGCATCAAGTCCTGGGCGGTCACCACGACAGGGCCGGACGCGGCGCGCTATTTCATCCGGCTGTCCAAGACGGGCGACCCGAACGCCGCGATCAGGTACAACCTGGGCAACGGCGGCCCGATGGTGGACCAGCGCAGCGTCATCGACGGCGGCTTCCAGGAACTAGTCCGACTCGGCGAGCTGCCGGTCAGCGACCCGGACGTACAGGCATCTCTCGGCGTCCTGGACAATCAGATCTCCGTGAGCACGCCGAGCGGGACGGGCTATTACCGGTACGGCACCAGTCGCCGCCAGCGGCAGCGCGGATGGCTACGGCGACTGCTACCAGCCGAGCCAGACATCCTGCACGACCACCGGTGCGCCGTGGCCACCGACCGACGTCGGTACCGGGCACTTGTGGCCCGTGCTCTCCGGCGAGCGGGCCGAGAGCGACGTCTCCGCCGGGCAGGGTCCGCGCCGCCGCCACGCTGCTGAACGCGATGCTGAGCTTCTCCTCGGGCGTCGGGCTCGTGCCCGAGCAAGCCTGGGAGGACCCGAACCTGGCCGCATCGCCCTACGGCAGCGACCCGGCCACCGCGTCGATCGGCTTCACCGACGGCAAGGCGGCAGGATCGGCTTCCCCGCTGACCTGGGCGCAGGCGCAGGAACTGCGGCTCATCATGGGACTCGGGGCCGGGCGCACCGTCGAGACGCCAGCGGTCACCGTAGCCCGCTACCTCACCAGCGGTCCGCCGGGCGCCCTGGCGGTCGCGCTGACCGCGCCGGCCGCTGGCAGCACGCTCGGCTCCTCGACCACGACGGTCACCGGGACCACCTCGCCGGGCGCGTCGGTGGACATCGCGTCAGCTGACACCACCACCGGGGCGCTGCCGTCAGTCAGCAGCACCGTCGCGGCCGCGGACGGGTCCTTCTCCGCTACCGTGCCGGTCGGCTTCGGCGACGATGTCATCACCGCGACCGCCACCTCGGCGGACGGGCGGAGCACCGGATATGCCCAGGTGACGGTCGTCGGCAACGTGACCGGCGGGACCACGGTGCTGACCGTCAGCGACCCGAGCGGCGACGACAACGGTCCTGGCACATACCAGTACCCGACCGCCGCCGACTTCCATCCAGGCGCGTTCGACCTGACCGATTTCCAGGTGATCAGCGACGGCACCACCGTCTACCTGCGCGCGACGCTGGCCAACCTGGATCCGACGTTCGGCTCGAACTTCGGCGCCCAGCTGCTCGATGTCTACGTGCACGCGCCGGGCACGGCCCAGACCTCGACGCAGGCCGCATTCTCGTCGCGCAATTACACCATCGCGCCCGCGGGCGCCTGGAGCGAGCGCGTCGAGGTGCAGGGATTCGCCCCGCCCGTCTGGAAGGACGCCAGCGGGAACCCGGTGGGCACGGCGTTCATGCTGACCGATGTGGCCAGCCGCACCGTCACGATCGCGCTGCCGGAAACCCAGTTCGGCACGCCGGGTTCCGGCTGGGCCTTCAGCGTCGTGCTGACCGGGCAGGACGGATACTCCGCTGACCTGGCTCGCGGGTTCACCCACGGCCGGAGCGTACTCGTTCGGCGTCTGCACCGCCGGCGATTCGAGCCCGATCTGCGGCATGGATCCGAACACGGTGCCCAAGGCCATGGACGTGATCACCCCGGCCGGCGTCAGCCAGGCCGCCGAGCTCAACCCGGCTCTCGGACCGGTCGTCATCCAGCCGGTCACTGTCCCCTAAGGGCGGCCATGGAACTTTCCGACAAGGTCGGCCTCGCTCAGGCGGTGCACGATCTCGGCATCCGGCCGGTACGCCAGGTATCGCTCGATGCTGTCTGGTCGGCGCTTCGGTTGCGGCCGGCCTAGTTATCTCGCCAGCTCCAGCAGTTCGTCGAAGACCGCGCCAAACGGCAGGTTCATGTGGCCAGCGCCGGGCACGAAGTGGCTGCGGGCAGCAGGCAGGGCTGATGCTAGCCACTGACCGTGGCCGTAAGGCACCATCAGGTCCTGGTCGCCCTGCCAGACCGCGACCGGCGTCGCGTTGCTCGCGGCAGCGAGCGAGAATCCCCAGTCGCGGGTGAACGCGAGGTCGTCATCGCGCCAGCCCGCAATGCCGATGCGCAGGCCGGACCGGAACATCGCCGCGACCCAATCCGACAGCTCGCCCTGCAATGCTTCCTTGTCGGCGGCCGAGGCCAGGTCACCGATGCCTGCCGCGAGCAGGTCACCGGTGATGTCCCGCAACAGCGGCGCGGCCTGCGTCAGCATGGCGGTCAGTTCCTGCTCCCCGGCCAGCGCGGCGCCGAACTCCTGGACGTTGTCCGCCGCCATGCCCGCGAGCCAGTCCAGCCCGTCCGCCGAGTACGGCGCGACGCCGGCCAGCGTTGCCGCTGCGAGGCAGCGCCCGGCCAGCAACCGGGCGCACGCAAGCGCGTGCGGGCCACCACCGGACCAGCCGACGGTGACGAACTGGTCCGCCCCGATCTCGTTCAGGATCACGGCCACATCGGCGGCCGCGTCGCCGACACTCCGGCCTGGCTGCTCGGTCGAGCCACCGTAACCGGGCCGCCCGTACAACACGACGCGCAGGCCCCGCTCGGCCGCCGCCGTGATCATCGGCTGGTAGACCGCGACGCCACCGGGAGTGCCGTGATGGAACACCACCGGCAGGCCGTCCGGCTGTCCGGTCACCATGACCTCCAGGATGCGGCCATCGCTGGCCGGAACGCTCACGGTCTTGCGCTCTTGCATCACGACTCATCCACCTTCCGGCGCGCTGACGAGGGCTGTCTCACAGCAGTCCCAGTGGCCCCGTTGACACGCACATATCAGCCGGTTAGCTTCCGGATACCCGCATGAACCGATTTACCGGCTCAGCTTCTCGGCATTGAATTGACTGAGCCGATCGTAGGCGCCAGCGACGGCCGACCGCGGAGGTGTTGTGCTTGTCATCGGATCGGATCGCAACGAAGCGGTTGATCGCAACTGGCGCAGTCGCACTAGTGGCGGCTTTCACCGCCGCCGGGCCGGCCGCGGGCGCAGCCCGGCACGCGGCGCAGCGTGGCAGCGGGAGCACCACGTCCGAGCACGTCGGCCGCGGTGCTGCCGCAGCCACGATCGCGCGGGACTCCTATGGCGTGCCGAGCATCTACGCCAAGACGGCCGACGGGATGTGGTTCGGCGATGGCTGGGCGCAGGCTCAGGACAGGCTGGTCCAGCTGGAGCTGACCCGCAGGGCCGTGGAGGGAACGCTGTCTGCCGTGTTCGGCCCGGCGGAGCTGGGCCAGGACGAGACGGTCCGCACGCTGTTCTACACGCCCGCCGAGCTGGCGGCGCAGTTCCATGCCATCCCGGCGGCCACCCGGCGCGCTGATCGTGAGCTTCACCGCGGGCATCAACGCCTTCGAGCGGTACGCCTACCAGGACCCTGCCACACGCGTGCCATTCGAGTTCTTCGCGCTCGGGCAAGCCCTCGGCCTCAGCCCGGGCACGCCGTACCGGCCCGCCCCGTGGACGCCGGAAGACACCGTGGCCGTCGGGAACTACCTGGCCCGGGAGTTCGGCGGTGGCGGCGGCAGTGAGCTGCAGAACCTGAGCTTCGTTGACTATCTCCAGGCGGAGCTGAGCTGCGAAGGGTGACCCGGCAGCCAGCCGCGGACGCCGCCGCGATCTTCAACGACGCCCGCTGGCTCAACGACCCGACCGCGCCCGACCACCGTGCCGAGCGGCGGCAATCACGACGGGGCTGCGGCCGTTGCCGCGGCAACCGGCAATGCAGCCAGTGCCAGCCACGTCAGCAGCGTCGCCACCGCTGCCACCATCGCCAGCCTGCGCGGCATCAGCCACGCCGCGCTGGCGGCCGCCCGGCGCGGGCTCGCCGCGGATCGCGCGTCGATCCTCAAGACCGGCATCTCGCTCCGCGTGCTGGCGCACGGCGGCTCTAACGCCATCGCGGTCGCGCCATGGCGGTCCGCCGATCACCACGCCCTGCTGTGGGGCGCTCCGCAGGAAGGATTCGGCACGCCCAGCGTCGACTGGGAGGTATACCTGCACGGACCTGGTTACGACGCGGGCGGGCATGGCCATCACCGGCGAGCCGTTCGTGCTGATCGGCCGCAATGGTGCACATCGCCTGGACCACGACCAGCGAAGAGAACGTGGACCAGCGCATCTACGTCGAGGATGTCAACTTCGCGGCGAGCCCGCCGACGTATGTGTGGGACGGCAAGCAGGTCCCGATGCAGGCCATCAACGAGCCGATCCCGGTCGCCGGGCAGGCACCGCAGCCGTTCACGGTCTACCGCACCAAGGACGGCCCGGTGTTCAGCACCGATCCGAGCGGCGACCTCGCGTTCTCCATCAGGTTCGCGTCCTGGAATCGCGAGACCGGCACGCTGACCGGATTCTCCCAGCTCGGCGGCGACAAGAACCTGAGCCAGTTCCGGCACTCGATGAGCCTGGTCACCACGCTGCATAACTTCCTGTACGCCGACCGCAAGGGCAATATCGCCTATTTCGGCGACGGCCTGATACCGATCCAGCCGAGCTTCGCCAAGGTCGACCCCAGACTGCCCGCGCTCGGCAACGGCACCGAGCAGTGGCAGGGCTACGTTCCCTTCACAGACATGCCGCACAGCGTGAACCCGAAACAGGGCTTCCTGGACAACTGGAACACCAAGCCGTCCCAGGCCGACTACTACCAGCAGAACGGGGGCGACGAATACTGGGGAACGATCTTCCGGTCTTCGCTGATCAGCCAGGAGCTGCGGTCAAGCAGGCACGTCACGATCGCGCTACCTGGAGCAGATCGAGCACGCGATCGGCACGATCGACAACGGCGACAACACCCGCCCGGCCGCGCCGTACTTCATCCCGTTCCTGCTGCGCGCCTACGACCGGCTGCGGGACCGCGCACAGCCCGCTGACCGATCCGGCCACGCATCCCGACCTGCCAGGGGGCGATCCGCGTGCTGCGGCACTGGAACGGGGTCACCACGCTGGGCAGCCCGGCGATGTCGATCTTCATGAATTTCCTCGAGGCGCTTGAGCGCAACATGTTCGAGGGCGGGCTCTCGGCCGCAGATTCCTACACCGGCGCCGTCAACTTCAGTGATGCGGCGCTGCCGGGTAGCCTCGGCACGTTCGGCGGGCTCGGCGGGATGGGCACCTACAACCTGCTGTACCACATTCTCGCGCACACCACGGGCATCGACCCGTGCTGGACACTGTGCTACCGGGGCTACTTCGGCGGTCACCGGGACCAGTTGCAGGTGGAGAGCCTGAACGACGCGGTCACGATCCTGTCCGGCACCGGCCCGCAGCTCGGCCAGAACGTCAGCGGATTCGGCACCACCGACATCGCGGACTGGGGCTATGCGCCCGCCAGGGACCAGGACTGGGGCAGCCTGGACGCCATCGCGCAGGCGGCGGGCCTGTCGTTCCCCGCCTGCGGCACCAGTGCCAGCCAGAACCGCAGCACGTTCATGATGGCCGTGGACGTCGGGCCTGGCCGGGTCGTCGGCCGGGACGTGCTGCCGCCCGGTGAGAGCGGCTTCATTTCCGCGGCCGGCGTGCCGAGCCCGCAGCTGTGTGACCAGGTCGGCCTGTTCGACACCTTCACCTACAAAGCGATGCCGCCAGCCTGAGCAAACGCGCGGTTGCGCACCTGGTGCTGTCGTGGCGTACGGTGAGCGAGAGCCCTTGAGGAGACGCCGTGCAGGTACCCGTGCTCCACGACGACCGCAACAGCTTCGCCAGGCAGTTGTTCGCTCCGCTGCCGGCGAGGTACGACCGGCTTGCGGAGATCCTCTCCTTCGGCCAGAACGGCCGCTGGCGGCGTGCCATGGTCGGGCACCTGCTCGACGGCCGGCCGGCGGCCGGCCGGGTAATACTCGACGTCGCGGCCGGAACCGCAGGCGTGTCGCTGCAGATCGCCAGCCGTACCGGCGCGAAGCGTCATCGGCGTGGACCTCACCGAGCAGATGCTGCGGCAGGGCGCGCGGAACGTGGCGGCGGCCGGCGCTACCGCACGCATCAGCCTGGTCAACGGCAGGGCTGAGCAGCTGCCGCTGGCCGACGCGTCGGTGGACGCGCTGACCTTCACCTACCTGCTGCGCTATGTGAGCGATCCGCAGGCCACGCTCGGCGAGCTGGCCAGGGTGGTGCGTCCTGGCGGCACGATTGCCAGCCTGGAGTTCGCGGTCCCGCCGGTCGGCGTTCTGGCGATTCTGGTGGCGTGGCTACACCTGGCTGGTGCTGCCACTCGGCCGGCTGGCTTACCGGCGGGCGCGAGTGGTACGAGGTCGGCCGGTTCCTCGGCCCCAGCATCGCTGGCCACTACCGCAGGTACCCGGTCGCGTGGACGGTTGACGCGTGGCGCAAGGCAGGCATCCAGGACGTCGGATTCAAGCAGATGAGCCTGGGCGGCGGCCTGGTCATGTGGGGAACCCGGGCAGGTGAGTGACCCGGCAGCGGGGTCCGACGGGCCGACGGCAGGGGCTGCCGCGCAGGCCGCTGCCCCGCCAGCGGTCCCGGCCCGGCCTGCATACTACGCGGCCGGCCCTGGCCGCTGGCGCGACTGGTGGACCCTGCTGCATCCCGCCGTACACGGCCTGGCATCTGGCCTACGTAGTCATCGGCGCGTCGCTGGCGCCGCACATCCGGCTCAGCACCCTGCTCGCGACGCTGCTCGCATTCTTCCTCGCGGTCGGCCTGGCCGCGCACGCCCTCGACGAATATCACGGCCGGCCGCTGCGGACCCGGATTCCGGACGCCGCGCTGCTCATCGTGGCGATCGCGGCACTGGCCGGCGCGGTCGGACTTGGCGTCATCGGAGTCAGCCGGGTCGGCTGGGTGCTCATCCCGTTCCTGCTGGCCGGGCCGCTGCTCGTGATCGCCTATAACGCCGAGTTGTTCGGCGGCATCGTGCACACCGACGCCGGCTTCGCTGCCGCCTGGGGCGCCTTCCCGCTGCTGACCTCGTACGTCGCTCAGGCCGGCGCGGTCTCGATCGGCTCGGTGCTGGCCGCGGCTGGCGCATTCGCGTTCTCCGCCGCGCAGCGCAGCCTGAGCACCCCGGCGCGGCTCATCCGGCGCCGCGCGACCAGCGTCACCGGCGAGATCGGCCTGCTGGACGGCAGTGTGCTGCCGGTCAACGCCGGCCAGATCCTGGCGCCGCTGGAGCGAGCGCTGCGCGCCATGGTCTGGAGCATCGTGCTGCTGGCCGCGGCGCTAGCCGTCACCCGACTCGGCTGACGCGGCCATTCTGCGCTATCCCTTTATTTGGCAGCCGCATTTATTAGAGTGATCCCTGGATGGCATAGGAGAATTGCCGAGGACCAGTAAAGGCTGAAATCAATGATGAATTCCGGGTATACACCCCGGCATTCCGGGCACGCGGTAAGGACTGCGCTGCGCGCGGGCGGCCAGCCGGCTAACCGTGAGCGGCTCGCGGCGCTGCGGACGGGCGGCAAGCGCTTCCAGGTCGCGGTGATATCGGCACTCGCCCTCGCATTGCTCGCGATCGTCATCGTGCTGGCCACAGTTCACGGACCGGCGCAGGTCAGGACGACGTGCGCGAATGACTCGGCGGCTGCGGACTGCACCGCGGCCAGAGCCCACGGCGCGCATTCGCCGGACGTCGCCGGCCTCACCGGGCCGCCAGCCGTCACCATCCTGGCCGCCGCCCGCTATCACTTCGACCGGCCAACCGCCCTGGCCGTCGGCGACCGCACCGTCTGGGTCACCAGCCCCTACGGCCAGTCGGTGACCGAACTCGCCGCGCGCTCCGGTAAGTACGTTGCTTCCTTTGGCGCTAGTCAATTCACCCTGTCCGGGCCGAATGCGATCGCTATCGGTCAAGGTCACGTCTGGGTGGTAAATACGCCGGGCAGTTACATTACCGAGCTGGCTATTAAAACCGGTGTCCAGGAACGCGTTATCCCTACCGGTTATAACTCGCACCCCGATGCCATCGCGCTGGCCGGCCACCACCTCTGGGTGGCGAACGCCGCGACCAACTCGGTCGCCGAGATCAATCCCGTCAGCGGGAAGAGGATCGCCACCTTCCGCGGCGGACGCTACGACTTCAGTAACCCCGATGCGCTGGCCGCAGGCGCCGGGACGCTGTGGGTTGCCAGCTCCGGGCGCGCGTCGGTCACCGAGCTGAACGCCACGACCGGAGCCTGGAAAGCGACCTTGCGAGCCGGATACCACCTGGACGGGCCGGTAGCGCTGGCCGTCCAGGACGGATCGGTCTGGGTCGACAATCAGAGCAGCGATTCCATCACCGAGCTCAGCGCGCTGACCGGCACGCTGATCAAGGTGCTGCCGGGCCGCGAGTACGGCCTGAGCAACCCGTCGGCTCTCGCAGCGTCCGGTGGCGTGCTCTGGGTCGCTAATGCACTGAACGACTCCGTCACCGAGATTTCCGCACGGACCGGCTCCGTCATCCGGGTGCTGTCCGGCCGGCGCTACGGATTCCGGGATCCGGACGCTGTCGCCGCGGCCGGGCGGACAGTGTGGGTTGCCAACCTGAGCGCCAACTCCGTGACCCGGCTGGGGCTGCGCTGACCGGTCAGAGCGCGTCCTTGCGCTGCAGGTAGTTCATCGCTACCCAGCCGATCGGGATCGGCAGCCAGAAGGTGAGCAGCCGGAACAACAGCACGGCGCTGGTGGCATAGGCAAGCGGTACGTGCGCGATGGTGCTCAGCCCGCCGGACAGCGCCAGCTCGACGGCGCCGATGCCGCCGGGTGTCGGCACCAGCGAGCCGAGGGCGCTGCCGGTGAGGTAGACCACCGCGAGCGGGAAGAACTGGGCGTGCGAGCCGACGGCGCGTACCGACGCGTCCAGGCACAGTATGTAGGCGAAGGTCAGCAGCAGTGCTCCGCCGATGCCCTCGGCCAGCTTGCCGGGCCGCTGAGCGACGTCCAGCAGCCGCGGGATGACCTGGCCCAGCGCAGGCGCTACCCGCGATCGGACCAGCCGCCGGCCGGCCGGGAACGCGAGCACCACCAGGATCGCGGCGCCTAGCACGCCGAGGGCGATGTAGGCCCAGGCGGGCGGATGAAACGAGGTGCGGCTGGTGGATGCGCCGGTAATGGTGGCAAAGATGATCAGGAGCGTTATGTGCAGCGCGAACGCGAACACCTGGGATACGCCGACGCTCGCCGCGGCGTCGGCTGCCGCCACCTTCGCCTTGTTCAGGTAGCGGAGGTTCAGCGCCACGCCGCCGACGGCGGCCGGCGTGACCAGCGTGACGAACGTGCCGGCGAGCTGCGCGAGGAACGTGCGGATGAAGCTCAGCCGCTCGAGCACGAAACCGGACAGTGACCAGGTCGCTCCGACGTAGGTCACCACCGACAGCGCGACCCCGATCAGCACCCAGTTCCAGTCGGACTCCTGCAGGACCCGGCCGAAGCTGACCCGGTTGAGCTGGCCGATGACGATATACGCCGCGAAGATGCTCGCGACCAGCGTGATCACGCTGCGCAGCCGGACGCGTTCCAGCTGCTCGGGAGCCGCTGCAGGCGCCGCGCCCATGAACCGCTTGCGCAGGGCCGGCAGCACTTCCTTGTGGCGCCGCAGCGCTGCCCTGGTGGAGCGGTGCAGCACGACAGGCTGCAGTAGCGGCACCAGCCTGGCCACCTCGGCCTGGCCCAGCTTGCGCACCGCCAGCCGGGCCGAGCGCTCCGGCCCGACCAGCAGCGCGATCGTCGCGGTGAGCTGAGCCAGGTCCAGCCGCAGCTGGAGGTCACTGGCCGCGACGTCGCCGTCACCAGGGTCGAGCAGCATCACCTCGCCGTGGCCCTCCCCGGTCAGCAGCACGTGGTCGGCGGTCAGCGCACGGTGCGTGACCCGGCGCGCGTGCAGCTTGAGTACCGCGTCCCAGACCCGGCCGAGCTGTTCGTCGGCCAGCTCGCCGGGCAGCTGGGCGAGCGTCATGCCGTCGTGATGGCTCGTCGCGATGACCGCGGCCTCCGGTCCGACCCGCACTGCTGCCTGCAGTCGCGGCGTCGGCACCCCGGCGTCCTCTACCGCGTACGCCATCAGCGTCCGGCGTTCCACCGCCCGGCTCACCGTCAGCGGCGCGCTCCGGGATACCTGACTGGTCACCCGCAGCCGCCGGTAGATCCGGTACAGCGCGTCCGCGGCCTGCTGGTCCCGGTCGAAGACGGTGACGTCCAGGAGCCGGCCATCCCTGCGGTGCGCGGCGTACCGGCGGTTCTCGCTGCGGGTGTCGACGATGCGGCGGATCGCGACCACCGGCGCCAGCGTGACACTCAGCGCGGCGGCTATCTCGGCGGCGGTGGGCCGCTCGGAATTAGTGCCGATCAGGTAGCGCAGGCCGGAACCGACGGCGGCGCCGATCAGCAGGGTGATCGAGCAGCGACAGCAGCGTGGCCGTCCCTGGCAGCGCCAGGGTGGTCACGCAGTAAAAGCCGATCGCCAGCCAGAACCAGGTCCGCCAGCGCGGCCGCCCGGACAGCCCGATCACTGTCAGGTAGGCGGCGAGCCCTGTCAGCAGCGGGTCCAGCGACGCGGCTCCGCCCGGAGACCCCTGCGCCAGCGCGTGGTACAGCGGTGCCAGCGAGCTGAACCGCAGGATCACGTCCAGGGCTGCCGCCAGTCCCCCGGCGATCAGCCCGATGACCACGGCCTCGGCAAGCCGCCGGAACTGGCTGATGAGCACCGAGCCTGACGGCCAGCGCGACCGGCAGCACCAGCAGGGCAACCAGCGCGATCGAATGCAGCGGGGAGATCAGCGGCTTGGCCAGCGTCCGGCTCGCCAGCACGACGTCTTCCTGCACCGCGTTGGCCGTCGCCCGGGCGATCAGGCCAAGGATCGTCAGCAAGGCGATCTCGATGCACGCGGTCAGGCAGCGCAGCAGGTCGGCCGGCAGCCGGATGCGGGGCTCCAGCTGATCTTCGACGGTGACGGTAGCGGCCAGCCCGGCCGCTGCCTGCAGGGTCCCGGCCTGCGCGTCACCCTGACCAGGCGACAGCCCGCCAGGTTCGGGCGCCGCGCTAGAGTGACCATCCAGCGACTCAGCGTGGCCGGGCGGAGGCACGCTCGGTGCGTCCTCGGGTGGCCGCCGCCGTGCCAGTCTCATCTGGAGATCGTTTCATCCGCACGTCTGGCAGCCAGAACCACCCTGCTTGCGGTGTGTCGTATGGTGCAGTCCATGGCGTCCGTGACTATAGCTGCCGTCCGGGCTGAAGCGGCGGTATTGGCCGATGTGGCCGCCGGGCTGACCGACACCGACCTGGCCTTGCCGACTGGCTGCCCGCCGTGGCGTGTCGCCGATCTGCTCGCTCATGTGATCATCGCAGTGCGCCGGATCGACCAGGCGATAGCCGAGCCGGAGGACGTTCCCGGTCAGGACGCGCTGGTGACCGCGGCCGGCTATTACCGTCCGGACCACCGGTTCTCCGCTGTGGTCAATGCCGACAGGATCGCGTCGGCCCAGCTACTGGCCGCCCGGCTGGGCAGCGCCGCCGCCATCGCCGCCGAGATCGACGCGTAGCTCGGCCCACGGCTGCGAGCTACTAGAGCAAGCGCCAGCGGGCCGGGTGATCCGCACGCGCCATGGCGACCCGATGCTGCTCACCGAGTTCGCCAGGACCAGGGTGGTCGAACTCGGAGTGCACGGCCTGGACGTAGCGGCCGGGCTGGGCCGCGAACCTTGGCTGACGCCGCAGGCAACGGAGGTCCTGACCGAGCTGATGCTGCCGGCCGGAACTGCCGGGCAGTTGTCCGCCCGCCTCGGCGTCGGCCGTACCGGCCTGATCGCCCGGCTGACCGGTCGCGCGCCGCTGTCGGCCGCCGAGCGTGAGCTACTGCGCGGAGTAGACCGGCTCCCGCTGGGCTGACCGGTCTGCAGGGATAGTCAGGTGGCCGCCTGCGGGCCTAACATTCGCTGGTGGCCATGGCATTCCAGACGGTCAAGCGGTTGCTCGTCGGCCGGCCCATGCACAACGAGCGGCTCGGGCACACGCTCCTCCCGAAGAAGATAGCGCTGCCCGTATTCGCCAGTGACGCGTTGTCGTCGGTCGCCTACGCCACGCAGGAGATCCTGCTCGTGCTCGCCGCCGGTGGCCTCGCCTTCCTCGCCTACACGCCATGGATAGCGCTCGCTGTCGGCCTGCTCATGCTGGTCGTGGTGGCTTCCTACCGGCAGAACGTGCACGCGTACCCCTCGGGCGGCGGCGACTACGAGGTCACGACCACGAACTTCGGCCCCCGCGTCGGCATGATGGTCGCCAGCGCCCTGATGGTGGACTACACGCTCACGGTGGCCGTGTCGGTCTCGTCCGGCGTCGCTAACCTCGCCTCCGCGTTCCCGGCCCTGAACTCGAACGTCACGCTGATCGCGGCGCTGACCGTGGCCATCATCGCGGTCCTGAACCTGCGCGGGGTACGCGAGTCTGGCACCGGGTTCGCGATCCCCACCTACCTATTCATCGGCGTCGTCATGCTGATGATCATCTGGGGCGGCATCAGGATCGCGCTCGGCCAGCACCTGCACGCCGAGACCGCCGGCTACGCCATCAAGTCGACGGGCAGCTTCGCCGGCCTCGCGCTGCTGTTCCTGGTGCTGAAGGCCTTCTCCTCCGGCTGCACCGCGCTGACCGGCGTCGAGGCGATCAGCAACGGCGTGCCCGCCTTCAAGCCGCCGAAGAGCAAGAACGCGGCCACCACGCTGGCCATGCTCGGCGGCATCGCGGTCGTCATGTTCGGCGGCGTCACGGCGCTCGCGCTGGCCAGTCACGTGCACGCCGGAACCTTGCTGGGCACGCCCGCGCGGCTACGTGCAGCCGACCGTGATCGCCCAGGTGGGCCGCGCTGTGTTCGGCTACTCCTCGCCGCTGTTCTACCTGCTTCAGCTCTTCACCGCGCTCATCCTGGTGCTGGCGGCGAACACGGCATTCAACGGCTTCCCGGTGCTCGCCTCGATCCTGGCCGGGGACGGGTTCCTGCCCCGCCAGCTGCACACCCGCGGTGACCGGCTCGCGTTCAGCAATGGCATCTTGCTGCTCTCGGGATTCGCCATCCTGCTGATCGTCGCGTTCCACGCCTCGCCGAGTCGGCTGATCCAGCTCTACATCGTCGGCGTCTTCGTGTCGTTCACCTGCAGCCAGACTGGCATGATCCGGCACTGGAACCGGCTGCTGCGCACCGCCACCGACACGTCCCGGCGATTGCGGATGATCAGGTCACGCACGATCAACACAGTCGGCGCCTGCGTCACCGGCGCGGTGCTGGTCATCGTCGTGGTCAGCAAGTTCGCGGACGGCGCCTGGATTGCCGTCGCGGCCATGGTGGTGATCTGGTTCACCATGCGCGGCATCCACCGGCACTACGCCGCGGTTGCGCTGGAGCTGACCCCGGATGAGGAAGCGTCCATCACGCTGCCGGCCAGCAACATCGCCATCGTGCTTGTCTCCAAGCTGCACCGGCCGACGCTCCGCGCCCTCGCCTATGCCATGGCCGCCACGGCCGGCCCGGCTGGAGGCGGTCACGGTCGACGTCGACGAGGCCGAGACAGCGCGGCTCACCGACGAGTGGGATCGCAGCTCGATGCCGGTTCCGCTGAAGGTCATCTCCTCTCCGTACCGGGAGATCACCCGGCCGGTGATCGAGTACGTGCGGCGGCTGCGCCGCGAAAGCCCCCGCGATATCGTCACCGTCTACGTTCCCGAATACGTTCTCGGCCACTGGTACGAGCAGGCGCTGCACAACCAGAGCGCGCTCCGGCTGAAGACGCGGCTGCTGCTGGAACGGGGCGTGGTGGTGGCCAGCGTGCCTTATCAGCTCGCGTCGGCCAACCGGACGCAGGCCGATCCGCTAGCCGGTCCGCGCTTGCTGGCCAGCCGGGAGGCGCTGCAATCGGCCGAGATCCAGCGCCAGCTCAGCGAACTGCCCCGGCCGCGCAGCGCGACCGTCCCGATCGCCGACAGCCTCGACCGAGAGATCGTCGACGTAGCGGGCACGCTGCGCGCGGTCACGCTGCGACCGCGCAGCGCCAGCCTGACGATGCAGGCCGAGCTCTGGGACGGTACCGGGTGCCTGCAGCTGGTGTGGCTGGGCCGGCGTGACATCCCCGGCATCCAGCCGGGCCGGAAGATCGTCGTGCGCGGCAGGCTCACCATGGTCAAGGGCGAGCGGACCATCTTCAACCCCGCGTATGAACTGCAGCCGACTGCCGGCCAGCAGGACGCGCAGGTCCAGATCGATCCCGGTTAGGGCCTGAACCGGTAGCCCATGCCCGGCTCGGTCAGCAGATACCGCGGCGCGGACGGATCTGGCTCGAGCTTCCTGCGCAGGTTGGCCACGTAGACGCGCAGGTAGTTCGCCTCGTTCTGATAGCCGGGTCCCCACACTTCGGCGAGCAGCTGGCGCTGTGTCACCAGCCGGTCAGCGTTCCTGACCAGCACCTCGAGCAGCTGCCACTCAGTCGGCGTGAGCCGGACATCTGCGCCGGCCCGGCTGACTACCTTGCGGGCCAGGTCGACGGTGAACTCGGCTGTGGACACCACCGGCTCGTCCGGAGCCGGAGACGCCCGGCGTACCGCCGCCCGAAGCCGGGCCAGCAGCTCGTCCATCCCGAACGGCTTGGTGACGTAGTCGTCGGCGCCAGCGTCGAGCGCCGCTACCTTCTGGCTCTCCTGGCCCCAGGCCGACAGCACGATGATCGGCGTCGACGTCCAGCCCCGCACTCCCCTGATCACGTCGGTGCCGTCCATGTCCGGCAGGCCGAGGTCGAGTATGAGGACGTCCGGACGCTCGCGCGCCATCGCCGCCAGGCCGGATGCTCCGTCAGCCGCAGTAGTCACCTCGTACTGCCGGGCGGTCAGGTTGATCTTCAGGGCACGCAGGATGGGCGCTTCATCGTCAATGACCAGGACCCGCGTCATGGCTCCGCGGTCACGCTCACCGAGGTAGCCGCCAGCGGCAGCGTGACCTGCATGGTCAGCCCGCCGCCAGGGGTATCGGCCGCGTGCACCGAACCGCCCATGGTGTCCAGGAAACCCTTGACCACGGCCAGCCCGAGGCCGACGCCAGTACTGCCGGACGGCTCGCTGCCCCGGCTATCCAGCCGCTGGAACGGCTCGAACATGGCGGACTTGAGTTCGTCCGGCACGCCAGGACCGTGGTCGACGATCTCCAGCACTACGCCGTCGGCGTGGCAGCCAGCGCGCAGCGCCGGCCGCTGGCCGGCCGGGGAATAGCCGAGAGCGTTGGCGAACAGGTTCGCCAGCACCCGCTCCAGCAGGCCAGGATCGGTCAGCACCAGCGGCAGCCCGTCAGGGACCGACAGATCTAGCTCGCTGCCGCCATCGAGGCCGCGCAACGCCACGGGCGCCACCTCGTCGATCGCGGTCGGCCGGAGGAACGGCTGCAGCGAGCCAGTCGTCAGCCGGCTCATGTCCAGCAGGTTGCCGATCAGCGCATCCAGCCGGTCAGCCGAGGTTTCAATGGTGGCCAGCAGCGCGGCCTCGTCGGCCTCGGTCCACTCCACGTCCGTCTGCCGCAGCGTGCTGACGCTGGCCTTGATCGAGGCCAGTGGCGTGCGCAGATCATGACTCACGGCAGCCAGCAACGCGGTGCGCATCCGGTTGCCCTCCGCCAGCGCCTCGGCCTGCGCTGCCTGGGTCCGCAGCCGGTCGCGGTCCAGGGCCGCCGCGACCTGCGCGGTCAGGCCGTCAAGGAGCCGCGGCGATAGCGGCCTGGGCTGACCCGACACTTCCAGGATGAGGTCAGGCCTGGCCGCTGTCCGGCGCGTCTCGGTAGCGCCGCCAGCCTGGCGTGCTGGCCGCTGCTGGCCACTCGCACCCACTGATCGCCGGACAGTTCCAGCAGTTCCGCGCTGCCGCCGCGGCTGCGAGTGAGGTGCTCGAGCACGGCCGCCGGGGTGTCCTGGCCGCCGAGCACCGTCTGGGCGAGCGCCAGCAGGTCCGCTGCCTCTTCGGCGCTGCGGGCCGCCTGCCGGGCGCGAAGCGCAGCCAGGTGCACCACGCTGCTCACCGTGACGGCCACGGTAACGAACAGCAGCAGCGCCAGCAGGCTCTTGCCGTCGGCGATCGTGAGGGTATGCACCGGCGGGGTGAAGTACCAGTTGACCAGGAGGCTCGCGGTCACCGCCGCCAGCACGGCCGGCCAGAATCCGCCGACGACCGCGACCGCGACCACCGCGACCAGGTAGATCAGCAGGTCATCGCCGAGGTCCAGGTGCCGCCCCGAGAGCGCCAGCGTGAGCAGTGGCAGACCGCCCACCAGCAGGACGCCGGCCAGCACCCGCCGCCCGCCGATGCCGCCCGTCAGGTCCGCGAGCCGGCCGGGCCCGCGCCGGCGTAGGCCGCCCCTGGTCCTCTGCTCATCGGATGCGTCCACAATCCATAGTGTGAACGATGACAGCACTCGCCGCACCGTGGCGCCGACGACGATTCCAGCCAGGCAGCATCCGGCCACGATGATGGCCGCGCGCCCGGCTGACCAGTCGGCGAGCTGAAGCCGCGCATAGGGAGCACGGGAGAAGCCGCACACGGTCAGCCAGCCGATCACGCCCAGCACCGCGGCGGCGGCAAGCTCGGCGACCGCGGCGCCGGCGACGACGATGACCGAGGCGAGCACCAGGACCCAGCCACCGGAGGCATGGCTGGCCGCCGCCGCCGCGCCCACCACCAGCAGGGCGCCGAAGCCTGCTGGCAGCGCTAGCGGTGCGGCCAGGCCGCGCCTGCGCCTGGGCTCAGTGCTCATTCTGACTAGTTCACCCTGGCCAGCGCGGTGGCCCGATGATCTTCACAGCTTCTTAACGGCGCGGCGTCCGGTCTTGACGTCCCGCTAACGCAGTGCCGCGCAGGCCCCGCGCCGAGGCTGTTCCGAGCCGGATGTCATGGCGAGGGCCAGTCCCGCGATAATGGCGCGATGACCGACCCAGTCAGCCCGTTCGGCGCGATCGTCGCTGACCTGCCCGCGAGATGATGACTCCGTGATCGACCTGATCCTCCGCAACGCGCGGATTGCCGGGCAGGACAGCCTCAGCGACATCGGCATCGACGACGGCGTGATCGTCGCCGTTGACAACGAGTCCGCTGCCGCTGACACCATCGACCTGGGCGGCCGCCTGGTCACGCCGCCGCTGGTGGAGCCGCACATTCACCTGGACGCCGTGCTCACCGTGGGCCAGCCCCGGCCGAACGAGTCCGGCTCGCTGTTCGAGGGCATCGCGGTCTGGGCCGAGCGCGTCGCGGACCTGAGCTACGAGGATGTGCAGAGCCGCGTCCGGCAGGTGCTGCGCTGGCAGCTGGCCTGCGGCGTGCAGCACGTCCGCAGCCACGTCGATGTCTGCGATCCGGAGCTGCGTGCCTTGCGGGCGCTGGTCGATCTGCGCGAGGAGGTACGCGGGCTGATCGATCTTCAGCTCGTCGCGTTCCCGCAGCAGGGCATCCTCGGCTTCGACGGCGGCCGGGAGCTGATGCGCAAGGCCGTCGAGCTTGGCGCCGACGTGGTGGGCGGCATCCCGCACTACGAGCTGACCCGCGAGGACGGCGTCGAGTCGGTCCGGTTCGCGATGGCGCTGGCCGACGAGCACGGGCTGCGCGTCGATATTCACTGCGACGAGACCGACGACGACCACTCCCGGTTCGTCGAGGTGATGGCGGCTGAGACGATCCGCCGGGGCATGTCCGGCCGCGTCACCGCGAGCCACACGACCGCGATGCACTCCTACAACAGCGCCTACGCCTACCGGCTGATCACTAACATCGCCAGGGCGGGCCTGCACATGGTGACCAACCCGCTCGACAACTCCGTACTGCAGGGCCGGTTCGACACCGGGCCGATCCGGCGCGGGCACACCCGCGTCAAGCAGCTGCAGGAGGCCGGAGTCAACGTCTGCATCGGCCATGACTCGGTGATGGACCCGTGGTACCCGCTCGGCTACGGTGACCCGCTGCAGGCCGCGTTCGTGCTGGTGCACCTCGGGCAGATGTCCGGCGACAGCGAGCTGCGGCGGCTCATCGAGATGATCACGGTCAACCCGGCCGCGGCGCTGGGCGTGCCGGACTACGGCCTGCGCGCTGGCGGCCCGGCCGACCTGGTCGTCTTCGACGCGCCGTCCGAAGCAGACGCGCTGCGCCTGATGGCGCCGCGCACCCTGGTGCTGCGCGGCGGGCCAGGTGGTCGCCCGCGCCACTCCGGCCCAGCACACGGTGATCTGGGCGGGCGTGGAGGAGCCCGTTACCTTCCTGAGAGGGTAACGGGCTCCTCGCTCAGGCAGCCGTCGCCGGCTCCGACTCGCCCGGGATGACCAGCTCCTCCTGCACCTTGCTCTCGCCCTGAAGGCGGAAGAACAGCCAGTACAGCAGCGCCGCCAGCACGAAGCCGACCTCGAAGGTGAGATCGCCGAAGGCCGGATGGTGCTTGGGCACGAGGCCCACGTAGCCGGGCTGGCCGGTCTGATTGGCAAACAGGTAGATCGACGCGGCCGTCGCGACGGCCATCGCGACGAAACCGGCCCACGGGTTGTGCCGACGGTCGAACAGCAGGCCAGCGACGTGCTTGCCGCGCCGCAGGAACTGATCGGCGAAAAATACGCCCAGCCACGGCCCGATCCAGTACGCGATGATCAGCAGGAAGTTGTTGTACTTGACGCCGGCATCACTGAGCCCGGACCACGCGACGAAGAAGCCGGCGATGCCGAAGACAACCGCGACGATCGCCCTGCGCAGCGTCAGCGGCAACTTGAAACCGAGCGCGAGGAATGACATCGAGCCGGAGTAGACGTTGAGCGCGTTCGCGCAGATAGCGCCCAGCGCGATGGCCAGCAGGGTCAGGTCGCCGATCCAGGTCGGCAGGTGGCTGACGAAGCCCGCCGTCGGGTTGCTGGAGTACTTGCCGATGCTGGTGATCGTCGCCGCGGCAGCGCCGACGACCTCGAGGGCCACGCATGAGATGAACACGCCCAGGCCGGCCCACAGGCCGGTGGCCCGCCGGTTGGTGTTCTTCGGCAGGTAACGCGTGTAGTCGCTGGCGTAGGGGTTCCAGCCGGCCGCGTACCCGAACGCGGCGCCGAATGTGATCAGCCAGCCGCCCAGCCGGCCGCCGGAAATTGGCGCGATCGGCGTGCCGGGGTGCGACTTAGAGAGGATCACCACAGCGGCGATGGCGAAGATCACCACGAGGAACGGGAAAGCCCAGCGCTCGAACGCGTGCACCAGGTTATGACCGAAGAATGCGACGGCCAGCTGCACAATCACGATGATCGCCAGGCAGAGCTTGGTGTTCCAGTGCAGCAGCGCGTTCAGGGCGAATGCGCCGCTGACGCTGTTGACGGCGAACCAGCCGACGCCGGCTACCAGCGCGTTGATGCCTGCCGGGAAGATGTTGCCAAGCCAGCCGAAGCCCATCCTGGACAGCACCATCTGCGGCACGCCGAACAGCGGGCCGCGAGCCGCGAGCACGCCCATCGACAGCGAGCCGAGCGCTGTGCCCAGCACGATAGCCAGCGTGGCCAGCCAGAACGACTGACCGAAGAACCAGACTCCGATGAAGCCGACAAAGATCGTCGCGAACTCCATGTTCGGCGACACCCAGGTCCAGAACTGCTGATGCGGCTTGCCGTGCCGCTCAGTGAGCGGGATGTACTCGGCGCCACCGGGCTCAATCGCGGCTACCTTGTCACCATATGTTCCCTCGCGAACGTCGGCCTCGATCAGCGCGGTGCCGCTCGCGCCTTTGGTGTCGGTCACTGGGCGTTTACCCCTTTAGTTGCAGTCAGACGGGTGATAGTCACGTGCCGTGTGGCGCAATGTGGCCGAAACCAAGGATGACGCTCATATGTTTCGATCAGGTATCGGCTGGCCGGGTGCCGCTCTGCCGTGATCAACGCCATGACGGCGGTCAAACTTCCGCAACCGCTCGGGTCCTGTCAGCGGGCAGGCCACTCGGGGACGGTCCTAGCCGCGGCGACGCTCGATCAGGTCAGCGGGGCGCAGCCGCTCGGATGGGATACCGAGGTGGCGGAGCGGTCGCGCACTCCACCCTGGCGGCCGCGCCGCCACGGACCGTGACGCTGCACGATGGTCGGCTCGGTTGGTAGGCCGTCAGGATCAGGCCGACGAAAATCAGCCAGCCGACCAGCGTGAGCAGGAAGATGGTCCTCAGCACGAAGCTATTGCGGATGACGTAACCAAGCACCTTGTACCGGCGCCGGCTGGCCGGCCGGCAGCCAATGGGCTCGATGTCCTTCGAAGTCAGGAACCCGATAAGCGCCTCCCTCAGGTATAGCCGCGCGGTGTCGGAGGAGTACGGCAGCGGAATCGCCGCGGCCCGGCCACCGGTGTCGCTACGGAAAGAGGTCTCGAGCGCGCCGAGCGCGGCGCCGCCGGCGAGCACCAGCTCGGTATTGCGGATCTCCAGCGCCGCGAAGAGCAGCGTGCCAGGCACACCCCACCACGCCGAAAATCGACAGCGTGACGCCTCCTGCTGTGCCGTATTGCAACGCAACGACGGCAAGGAGCGCGGTCTGCAAGGCGACGAAGAAGTTGAACGACTGCAGCCGCTGACCGGCGTGGTAGGTGAACCACGACGAGGCGTACGTTAGGAGCGCATTCGCGCTATCGCTGCCTGACGTCCTGCCCTCAGCGTTGCCACCGGGCAATTCGGTAGCGTCGCTTCCCGGCGGCTGGCTCAACTGGCCAGATCTCTCTGGGCGAGGATCTTCGGACCGGACGACGTGCCTATCCGGCTAGCCCCGGCGCTGATCATCTCTGCGGCCTGCCGGTAACTTCTGATGCCGCCGGACGCCTTCACCCGGGCTGACCGGCCGACGGCCGACGCCATCACCGCGACGTCTGCCGCCACCGCGCCGAGCGGTCTCGCCAGCTCGGCCGAGGTGTCATAGGCGAAGCCGGTCGACGTCTTGACGTATGCGGCCCCGGCCAGCGACGCCAGGCAGCTCGCGAGAGCGCGCTCGTAGGCGTCGCGCAGCAGGCCCGACTCGATGATGACCTTCACCGGCACGTTCGGTGCCGTGGAGACAACTGCCTCGACATCGCTGGCATAGCCGACCAGATCTCCGGACCGCAAGCTGCCGAGGCTCGCAACCATGTCGAGTTCCGTCGCGCCGTCATCGACTGCGGCCAGGGCCTCGGCCTGCTTGTCTCGGGTCGGCGTAGCACCCAGCGGGAAGGCAATCACCGCGATGACTGCAGCGGCAGTGCACGAGAGCCGCCGGGCAGCTGTGGCGACCCACAGCGGGTTCACGCAGATGCCAAAGAATGCGTATTCGTCGACCTCATCGCAGGCTCGCAGAATGTCGTCACGCTGCGCGCTGGGCCGCAGAATCGTGTGATCAATCATCGCCGCGAGGCCGACCGGATCGGCCGCACCGGCGATCGGGAGGTCATGGCGCGGCGCCCAGTCTGCGCGCTGGCCAAGCACGTGTGCCGCCTCTGCCTGGGCAGCGCCGATCGCAAGCTGATCAGCCTCGCCGAGGATCGCAAGCGTATCCGTCCGCATAGCTGACAGCGTACTAACCGGGACTGACACTAGCCCAGAGCACGCGACGCCCATGCTTGCTCCGGTCTATGGTGGTATCGACCGCGGCGGTTAGCTGGCCGGCACCGTGCAGACGGCTCCGAGGTCGGCGCCGGACACCAGCGCCGCGTACTTGGCCAGCGCTCCCGTGGTGTAGTTCGGCTCGGGACGCTTCCAGCCGGACCGGCGCCGTTCCAGTTCGGCGTCGTCGACCAGGACGTCCAGCCGCCGCTCGACCACGTCGAGGACGATCGTGTCGCCGTCCGCGACCAGCGCGATCGGACCGCCGTCCCAGGCCTCCGGTGCGACATGCCCGACGCAGGCGCCGAACGTGGCGCCGGAGAACCGGCCGTCGGTCAGCAGCACGACGTCCTTGCCGAGGCCCGCGCCCTTGATGGCCGCGGTGACCGCGAGCATCTCCCGCATGCCGGGACCGCCCTTGGGGCCCTCGTGCCGGATCACCAGCACGTCACCCTTGCGCGACCTGCCCGGCGGTGACGGCCTCGAAGCAGTCCTCCTCGCGCTCGAACACCCGGGCGGTGCCCTCGAATCGCAGCGTCTCGATGCCGGGGGTCTTGACGACGGCGCCGTTCGGGGCGAGCGAGCCGCGCAGGATGGCCAGGCCGCCGTCTGGCTTGAACGGGTCCTTGACCGGGCGGACCACCTGGCCGTCGGGCTCGAAGGCATCGGCCACGTTCTCGCCGAGCGTGCGCCCGTTGACGGTGAGCGCGTCGCCGTCGATGAGGCCTGCAGACAGCAGTTCCTTCAGGATCACCGGAACGCCGCCGACCTTGTCCAGCTCGCTCATGTTGTACAGGCCGGACGGCCGCATCGACGCGATGACCGGAGTGCGGCGGCTGATCTCGTCGAAGTCGTCAATGCTGAGCTCGACACCGGCCTCGCGGGCGATGGCGAGCAGGTGCAGCACGGCGTTGGTGGAGCCGGCCGTGGCCATCACGACCGTCGCCGCGTTCAGGAACGCGGTCCTGGTCATGATCTGCCGCGGCCGCAGCCCGGCCGCCAGCGCCTGCACGACCGCCGCGCCGGTGCGCCTGGCGAGGTCGGTGCGCTCGGCCGACACGGCGGGCGCGCGACGCCTCGCCGGGCAGCGTCATGCCGAGCGCCTCGGCGCAGGTCGACATGGTGTTCGCGGTGTACATGCCCGGCGCAGGATCCGGCGCCAGGGCAGGCGGCCCGCTCGACCGCGAGCAGCTCGGCGTCCGAGATCGAGCCGGCCGCGTGCTCGCCGACCGCCTCGAACACGTCCTGGATGGTCAGTGACTTCCCGTGCGCCCAGCCGGGCAGGATCGTGCCGCCGTACAGGAACGCCGCCGGAACGTCCAGCCGGGCGCACGCCATCAGCATGCCCGGCAGGGACTTGTCACAGCCCGCGATCGCGACCAGCGCGTCGAACTCGCTCGGCGTTCACCATCAGCTCGACCGAGTCGGCGATGATCTCCCGGCTGACCAGCGAGGACTTTCATGCCCTCGGTGCCCATGGAGATGCCGTCGGAGACCGCGATGGTGCCGAACTCCAGCGGCACCGCGCCAGCCTGGCGGACGCCTTCCTTCGCCGCCGCGGCCAGCCCGTTCAGGTGCACGTTGCACGGGGTCACCTCGTTCCAGGACGAGGCGACGGCGACCTGCGGCCGCTTCAGGTCGTCCTCGGACAGCCCGACCGCCCGCAGCATGGCGCGGGCCGGCGCGCGGGACGGACCGGTAGTAAGCGGGCCAGAACGCGGCCGCGGCAACTCGCTCATACAGCCTCCGTCGTCTCACGGGCTCAACCTCTGCTAGCGGCTCCGCGCCGGCGCGGAGCAGGCCGAAGGCGATGCCATCGGTCAGCGCCTCCCACGACGCGGTGACGATGTCGTCGGACACCCCGACCGTCGTCCACTCGCCGTCGGCGTCGGCCGAGGTGAGCATCACCCTGGTGACCGCGCTGGTCGCGGCCCGGCCGTCCAGGATGCGCACCTTGTAGTCGACCAGGTGGATGCCGGCCAGCGCCGGGTAGACCTCGGCAAGGCCGCGGCGCAGCGCCTGGTCGAGCGCGTGCACCGGGCCCGACGCCCTCGCCGACCGCGACGACCCGGTCGGCGCCGAGCCGCAGCCGCACGATCGCCTCGCTGCGGTCTGCGTCACCCGCGCGCTCGATAACCACACGGTAGCCCTCAAGCGTGAACCAGGCGGGCAGAACGCCCGCGCTCTTGCGGACCAGCAGCTCGAACGAGGCATCCGCGGCCTCGAACGCGTAGCCGCGGTGCTCGGCCGCCTTGACCTGGTCGAGCACCTGGCCGGCCAGGTCGGGGCTGACAGGTCGAGCCCGAGCTCGGCTGCCTTGGCCAGCACGTTGCTGCGCCCGGCCAGCTCGCTGACCAGCACGCTGGGCCTCGTTGCCCACCGTGCCAGGGTCGACGTGCGAGTACGCGTCGGGCCGCCGGGCGATCGCCGAGGCGTGCAGCCCGGCCTTGGTCGTGAACGCCGACGAGCCGACGTACGGCTGGCGGGCCTCGAACGGCAGGTTCGCGACCTCGGCGATCGTCCGCGCGGTCGACGCGAGCGCGGCCAGCCGCCCGTCGGGCAGCAGCGCGTGCCCGCGCTTCAGCTCCAGGCTGGCGATCACCGAGAACAGGTCGGCGTTGCCGCACCGCTCGCCGTAGCCGTTCGCCGCGCCCTGCACGTGCAGGCTGCCGGCGGCCACCGCGACGACCGAGTTGGCCACCGCGCAGGCCGCGTCGTTGTGGAAGTGCACGCCGATCGCTGTCCTCGACCGGTCGGCTACCTCGGCGACCATCCGGGCGACGTCGTCGGGCAGCGTGCCGCCGTTGGTGTCGCACAGCACCAGCGTGTCCGCGCCTGCCTCGGCGGCCGCGGCGAGCACCTCCAGCGCGTAGCCGCGGTCGGCGCCGTACCCGTCGAAGAAGTGCTCGGCGTCGAACACCACGCGCCGGCCGGCCGCCGCCATGTAGGCGACCGAGTCGGCCACCATGGCCAGGTTCTCCGCCCTGGTCGTGCGCAGCGCCTCGTCCACGTGCAGCGTCCAGGCCTTGCCGACCAGCGTCACGATCGGCGTCTGCGCAGCCAGCAGCGCGCGCAGGTTCGCGTCGTCCTCGACCTGCCGGCCGCGGCAGCCGGGTCGCGCCGAACGCGGCCAGCGTCGCGTGCTTGAAGTCCAGCTCCTTGACCCGCTCGAAGAACTCCGCGTCCTTCGGGTTGGAGCCCGGCCAGCCGCCCTCGATCACGTCCACGCCGAGCCCGTCGAGCGCCGCGGCGACCCGCAGCTTGTCGGCGACCGTGAGGTCGAGCCCGACCTGCTGCGAGCCGTCCCGCAGCGTGGTGTCGTAGATCTCTACCTTGGTGCGCATGCATCGTCCCCCCGACGAGCCGGGTCAGCAGGGCCTTCTCCCACTCCCCGGTGCTGCGCCGGCGCGCCTGCTGCCAGCACGCGCGTTCACTGCCGCGTCGAGGTCCGCGGCGGCCGCGTGCTCGCCCAGGTGGTCGAGCATCAGCCCGGCCGACAGCACCGCGCCGGCCGGGTTGGCGAGGCCCTTGCCGGCGATGTCCGGCGCCGAGCCGTGCACCGGCTCGAACACCGACGGTCCGGTCCGGTCCGGGTTCAGGTTGCCGCTCGGCGCCAGCCCCAGCCCGCCGGTCAGCGCCGCGCCCAGGTCGGACAGGATGTCGCCGAACAGGTTGTCGGTGACGATCACGTCGAACCTGGCCGGGTCGTCTACCATCCACAGGCAGGCCGCGTCGACGTGCGCGTAGCTGAGCTGCACGCCTGCTCCGTCGGCCACCTCGGTCGCGATCCGCTGCCACAGGTCACCGGCGTGGGTGAGCACGTTGGTCTTGTGCACCAGCGTCAGCCGCCCGCTCCGCGCGGCGGCGAGCTGGGCCGCGTACCGCACGCACCGCCGCACCCCGGCCCAGGTGTTCAGCGACTCCTCGGTCGCGGTCTCGAACTCGGTGCCGCGGTGCACGGTGCCGCCCGCCCCCGCGTACAGGCCCTCGGTGTTCTCCCGGACGATGACGAGGTCGAGGTCCTCCAGCTGGTGCTGAGCCGACCGCGCCGCCGACGCCGGCCCGCAGCTTGGACGGCCGCAGGTTGATGTAGAGGTCAAGCTCGAACCGCAGCCGCAGCAGCAGGCCGCGCTCGAGCACGCCCGGCGGCACCTCCGGCGTGCCGACCGCGCCCAGCAGGATCGCGTCGGACTTGCGCAGCTCGTCCAGCACCGCGTCCGGCAGCACCTCGCCGGTCCGCAGGTAGTGCTGCCCGCCGAGCGGGCAGGTGCGCCAGTCGACGGCGAAGCCGTGCCGTGCCGCCACCGCGTCCACGCAGGACCGCGCCACCTCGGTGACCTCCGGGCCGACCCCGTCACCCGGAAGGTGGGTGATGACGTGGGCTTTCCCCGTCCGCGGATACCTCGCCTACCTCGCCGCCCATCACTCGTCCATCTCGTTCGCGGCCGAGTTCAGCCAGCTCATCATCTTGCGCAGCGGCTTGCCGACCTGCTCGATCTGCGCGGTCTTGGCCGCCGCCGCGCAGCTTCTCGAAGTTCGGCCGGCCGGCGTCGTCCTCGGCCACCCACTCGCGGGCGAACTCGCCCGACTGGATGTCGGCCAGCAGCTTGGCCATGGCCGCGCGGGTCGGCTCGCCGATCACCCGCGGGCCCGCGGGTCAGGTCGCCGTACTCGGCGGTGTCGCTGACCGAGTACCGCATCCAGCTCTCGCCGCCCTCGTACATCAGGTCGACGATCAGCTTGAGCTCGTGCAGGCACTCGAAGTAGGCGACCTCGGGCTGGTAGCCGGCCTCGACCAGGGTCTCGAAGCCGGCGTTGACCAGCGCGGTCACGCCGCCGCAGAGCACCGCCTGCTCGCCGAACAGGTCGCTCTCGGTCTCCTCCTGGAACGTGGTGACCAGCGCGCCCGCCTTGGTCCCGCCGATCGCCGGCCGCGTACGAGCGTGGCCAGGTCCCAGGCCTTGCCGGTGGCGTCCTGCGCGACGGCGACCAGCACCGGCGTGCCGTGGCCCTCCTCGTACTGCCGCCGCACCAGGTGGCCGGGCGCCTTCGGCGCGACCATGGCCACATCGACGGTGTCCGGCGGGGTGATGTAGCCGAAGTGGATGTTGAAGCCGTGCGCGAAGAACAGCGCGTCGCCCGGCTGCAGGTGCGGCGCGATCGCCTCCGCGTACAGCTTGCGCTGCGTGGTGTCCGGGGTGAGCACCATGATCACGTCGGCCCACGCGCAAGCCTGCTCGGGCGTGGTGACCGTGAGCCCGGCCGCCTCGGCGCGCTTGCGCGACCGGGAGCCCTCGGGCAGGCCGACACGCACCTCGCAGCCCGAGTCGCGCAGGCTCAGCGCGTGCGCGTGGCCCTGCGAGCCGTAGCCGAGCACGGCGATCTTGCGGGCCTGAATCAGGCTGAGATCTGCGTCGGAGTCGTAGTAGACGGTGGCCATGTCGGGATGTCCTCTCGTGACGATCGTTATGGTGGGTAACGGGGTTGTCAGGCGGCTGACTGTGCGGAGCTCGGGCAACTGTCGTCAGGGGCGACAGGGCCGGCGTCTCGTCGGTGATCACGCCGGCGCCGCGGGCCAGCGCGATGCGGCCGGTCCGGACCAGCTCGCAGGTGCCGTAGCTGTCCAGCATGGCGAGCAGCGAGTCCAGCTTGGCCGGGCTGCTCACGGCCTCGAGCACCAGCGTGGTCGGGCTCATGTCGACCACGCTGGCGCCGAACACTGCCGCGACCTCCAGCAGCTGACCGCGCAGCGCCGGGTCGGCCCGCACCTTGATCAGCGCAAGCTCGCGCTCGACCGCGGAGCCGTCGGTCAGCTCGACGACCTTCAGCACCCGGACCAGCTTGTCGAGCTGGCTCTTGACCTGCTCGACCGGCGTGGATGCGCCGTCGACGACGATCGTGATGCGGCTGACCCGCTCGTCGTGCGGTCGGCCCGACGGCGAGCGAGGAGATGTTGAACGCCCGCCGCGAGAACAGGCCGGCGACGTGCGAGAGCACGCCCGGCTTGTTCTCCACCAGGACCGACAGGGTGTGCGTGCTCATCGGGTCATCCCTTCACTTCCCGGCGCGTCGCAGCGCGCTGCTCGTCCGCGGTGAACTCAGGGCCTAGCACGATGTCGTCGTTCGGCTTGCCGGCCGGGACCATCGGGAAGACGCCCTCCCGGTCGTGCGTGCGGAAGTCGACCACGACCGGCACGTCGCTCGGCGCGAGCGCCTTGTCCAGCACCGCGTCCACCTCGTCGGCGCGGTCGCAGCGCAGCCCGACGCAGCCGTAGGCCTCGGCGAGCTTCACGTAGTCCGGGATGGCGGTGCCGAGCTCGACCGAGGAGTAGCGCTCGTCGTAGAACAGCTCCTGCCACTGCCGGACCATGCCGAGGAAGCCGTTGTTGAAGATCAGCACCTTGATCGGGATCTTCTCGATCGCGCAGGTGGCCAGCTCCTGCGCGGTCATCTGGAAGCAGCCGTCGCCGTCGATCGCGACCACCAGCTCGCCGGGCCGGCCGACCTGCGCGCCCATCGCGGCCGGCACGGCGAAGCCCATGGTGCCCGGCGCCGCCGGAGTTGATCCAGGACTGCGCGGCTTGGTGAAGGAGTAGTGCTGCGAGGCGTGCATCTGGTGCTGGCCGACGCCGGCCACCACGATCGCGTCGCCGCCGGTCAGCGCGGACAGCCGCTCGGTCACGTACTGCGGCTTCAGCGGGCCGTCCGGCGTCCTGGGTGTAGCGCAGCGGGAACTGGAGCTTCCAGCCGTCCAGGGTGGCCAGCCAGGTCGCTGGTGTCGGGCTGCGCGCCGCGGGCCAGCTCGGCCGCCACCGCGTCGGCGAGCCGGCCCATCGTCAGCCGCAGGTCGCCGGTGATCGCGATGTCCGGCCTGCGGTTCTTGCCGATCTCGGCCGGGTCGATGTCGGCGTGCACGATCTGCGCACGCGGCGCGAACGCGGCGAGCTTGCCGGTGACCCGGTCGTCGAACCGGGCGCCGAGCGCGACCACGAGGTCGGCCTCCTGCAGCGCGGCGACCGCGGGGTAGGTGCCGTGCATGCCCGGCATGCCGAGCGCCAGCGGGTGCGAGTCCGGGAACGCGCCGCGGGCCATCAGCGTCGTGGTGACCGGCGCCTGCGCCAGCTCGGCCAGCCGGAGCAGCTCGGCGTGCGAGTCGGACTTGACCACGCCGCCGCCGACGTACAGGACCGGGCGGCGGGCCCGCAGCAGCATGCTGGCCGCCGCCTCGATCGCGGCCTGGTCCGGCGGGCCGGGCAGCCGGTAGCCCGGCAGGTCCATGGCCGGCGGCCACTCGCCGTCGCCAGCCGCCACGGCCCGGTGGCCTGCTGGATGTCCTTGGGCACGTCGATGAGGACCGGGCCCGGGCGGCCGGTGGTGGCGATGTGGAACGCCTCGGCGACCGCCGCCGGGATCCGCTCCACCGTCGGTCACCAGCTCGTTGTGCTTGGTGATCGGCAGCGTGATGCCGGTGATGTCGGCTTCCTGGAACGCGTCGGTGCCGATCAGGCTGGTGCCGACCTGGCCGGTGATCGCGACCATCGGCACCGAGTCCATGTAGGCGTCGGACAGCGCGGTGACCAGGTTGGTCGCGCCCGGCCCGCTGGTGGCCATGCACACGCCGGGCCGTCCGGTCGCCCAGGCGTAGCCCTCGGCCGCGTGGCCCGCGCCCTGCTCGTGCCGGACCAGTACGTGCCGCAGCGACGACGAGAGCAGCGGGTCGTAGGTCGGCAGGATCGTGCCGCCGGGCAGCCCGAAGACTACCTCGACGCCCTGCTGCTCGAGACTGCGGACGAGTGCCTGGGCTCCGGTGAGCTCTTGCACGGGAGGCTCCTTCATCTTGGCGGTTGCGTAGTCCAACAAAAAACCTCCCTGCCGTGTGGCAAAGAGGTTGTAGCGCGAGCCCGTGCGGGCTTCGCGCTACGTGATAATAAGTACGAGGTGTCTACGCGGACTCACTGCTGGTTCCTGCCCGGATGTCGATTAGTCATTACCCGCTGTACACGATACAGCATTATCTGCGTCCCGCAGGCAGATGGTCGCAATCCGCCGGATCGAAGCTGCGCGGTGGTCGTCAGAACACGCCAGGCAACAGGGCCGCGGTCCGGCTCCGGTAGCTTCCGTAGGCCGGCAGGGCGCGGAGCAGGACCTGCTCCTCCCGCAGTGCCCGGTATACCTGCAGGCCGCAGAGCAGCAGCCAGGCGGCTACCGCAGCAAGACTGTTCATGGCGAGGGCGACGCCGAGGGCAGACACGATCTCGCCCGCGTAGAGCGGGTGCCGCACCCACCGGTACGGCCCTTGTTCCACCACGTCCCGGGCCTGCGCGAGGACTGAGACATTGCGGCCGAGGAATCGCAGCGACCACACCGACCACGCTGTGCCCAGCACCAGCAGCACGTCAGAGACGACCTGGCGGCCCGGTCCCGGCTGCGTTGCGTGCAATAGCAGGATCGCGAAGGGCAGCCAGGTCGCGATTATCGCTGCCACGTGGGCAGTGACTGACCGGCTGGTGGCAACCGCTGGGCCACGCCGAAGGTAGCACCAGATAGCGACCGCATAGAAGGCCACTACGAGCGCGGCGCTGACCAGCCGGAGGGCCCCCTCTGCGCCCGTAGCACCGCGCAGCCGAACGCCGGACAGGTCCACAAGCAGGATTACCGCGGCCACCGGAACCATGATCAGCTTGCCGACGTCGCGCCGAGCGGCCGGATGCCGTTGTCATCGTGCCTTTACCTCCCGAACAGCGATTGCGCAATCTCGATGACTCCGGGTCCGATGACGATCACCAGCAGCGCAGGGAACAGGCAGAGGATGAGCGGGAAAGTGATCTTCACTGGGATCTTCTGCGCCTGCCCCTCCGCCCGCTGACGGCGCCGCACCCGCATCTCCTTGGCCTGCTCGCGCAGCACATGGGCCACCGGAATGCCCAGTTCGGCGGACTGGATCATGGCGGACACGAAAGCCCGCAGTTCGGGCACGGTAGTACGCTCGGCCATCGCCCGCATCGCCTCACCGCGCGATTTGCCGATCTGCATCTCCTGGAGCACGCGGGCGAACTCGCCAGCTAGCGGTCCCGGCGTGTTGCGCGCGACCTGTGCAAGCGCGGCGTCAAACCCGAGACCTGCCTCCACGCAGATGGTCAGCATATCGAGCGCGTCCGGCAGGGCACGCGGAATCTGCTGCTGCCGCTTCAGTCCGGTATTGTGCAGCAGCAGGTCGGGCAGGAAGAAGCCCACCACCGCGCCAAGCCCGCCGCCGACGACCAGTAGTGCCGGGTTGCGCAGGCCGTACAGCGCCCCGACGACGCCAAGCGCGACTAGGCCGAGGCCCTTGACCGCAAGCATGCGGTCGGTGGTCCAGCCCACCGGGTTGCCCGCGACATCGAGCCTGCGCTGCATGATGCTGGCAACGCCTGCAGGCGATAGCCGCACGGCGAGACGCTCGAGCCAGTCAGGCAGTTTGAACGGCTGTTTCTTGCCGGAGCCAGCCGGCGAGTCGCTTGAGTACCGCTCCTCGATCGTATTCAGCGCACGGGAAACACTCGGCTGCTGTGGCCGCTTTGGCATGAACGCCACTACCACGGCGATGATCGCCAACGCGATCGCTCCGAGCCCGCCGGCGAGAAGCACAGAACCGGACATTCTTACACCTCTACCTTGATCGTTCTGCGCATCCACAGGCCGCCTATGACGAGCAGTACCACGGTCGGCCACCAGCATGAGCTCACCCGGAGTTGTCGTATACAACAGGCGCATGTACTGCGGGCTGCTAATGAAAAGCCAGGCTGCGACCAGCACCGGCAGGATGACGAGAATGTAGGCCGATAGCCGGCCTTCGGCGCTGAGCGCACTCACTTGGCGGCGCAGGAAAGCGCGCTCGCGGATCGTGCCCGCGATTGTGAGCAGCACCTCGGCCAGGTTGCCGCCAACGCCTTGCTGGATACGGATGGCCAGCACCGTCCACCGCAGGTCGTCGGAATCCATCCGGTTAGCTACCGCTTCGAGCGCATCCTCGAGACCACCGCCGAGCCGGGCTTCGGCTAGGGCGCGGGAGAACTCTCCGGCTGCAGGCTGCGCATCCTCGCGTACGACCGCGTCAAAGGCCTGTGGCAGCGAAAAGCCGGATCGCAGCGCGCTGGCGATCAGTTGCAGCAGGTCGGGAAGTTGCTCACTGAACGACGCCCGTCGGCGCAAGATCCGCAAGCTCAGTGATAGCCGCATGGTCAGCCACCCGATCAGCGCTCCGCCCAGGACACCGATTACGACATAGCTGGTGACGAGGCTCAGGGTGGCCGCTATGACGACGGCCAGGCAGCCGCCTAGCAGTGCCCATTCGGCCGGCTGGCGCGTGACGCCGGCAAGATCGAGGCGCCTGCCGAGGCGCTCCTGAGTTCCAGGACGCATGATCCGCGTCACCGCGCCAACTGCGGCCCCGCCAACCTTCCCCTGGGTATTCTCTGCGGCTGCCACTGGCGAACGCCGCGGGCCATACTTTTCGATCCGCTCGGTGAGACTGCGCTGCCGGCCAGCGCGGCTGAACGCACCCAGTAGCAGCAGGGCAAGCGCGAACACCGCCAGGAAGACCGCCGCCAGGCCGATGATGAGCGCCCATGGCCGACGCGTTGTCGCGATAGCGGCGCCATACGGGCTCGATCCCGGCTGCTTTAGCACGAACGACTTCATGTGGAAGTTCTCGTACCTGCCGTTAGTGGAGCGGATCTGCCAGCCGAACTCTACGTCCAGGTCTTCCGCGTTCTGCGAGATCCAGCCGCTATCCCGGAGCCAGGTGAAGATGGCGGCTATGTGGGTGATACCTCTGGCGCTATTCGCGAACGCCAGGGTGTACGTCACGCTGCCCTGGTCTTTTCCTCCGGTCGAGTAGAGGGTGAACGCCTTCCCATAAATCTTTCCCTGTGCTGCCTTGGTGCCAGCTGGGGTCTGACCATGGTTATCTACCCACACCTGGATGTCGGTCGCGTCCTTCCAGCCCAGGGGCGGGTTGTCCTGGACCCATATGTTGTACGCCGCCACGAATTCGCCTGCCGGTGGCTGGGAGAGGTCGTACCACCCTTGCACGACCGGCTCGGCGGAAACGGGGTTGTATTCCAGCACCTGAACGTCGGGGTACGAGACAGCCGGGTTGCTGCCGTTAGGCTGCTCGGCGTAGATGCCCCAGTCGCTCGGCGAGTAGGCCCAGATCTCCTGCTGGCCGTCGCATGGGCAGGTCACGTTATTGCGGATCTGGCTGGTCCCGTAGTACTCCCTGCCGCCAGGCGCTGAGCTGTGCCAGCGGCCTGCGGGCGGGGTGGTGAGCGAAGTCGCTGCCGCGCTCGCCGCGGTCACTATCAAGAACGCTCCCGCGCAGGACAGCACGGCTGCAGCTCGTATCGCTCTCATCGCAGTGGCGCTCCTGCAGTGAAGATTCCTTGCGGGACCTGAACTCCCCGGTCAGCGAGGCGATTGAGGAACATCGGGCGCAGGCCGGTGCTTTGCAGCCTGCCGCGATGGCGGCCGTGCTCGTCGGTGCCCGCGTGAAAGTCGAAGAGGAATAGGTCCTGCAGGATTACGACTTCGCTCTCCGTGCCCTGTACCTCAGTGATGATGCGTGATGCTTCCGCGAGCCGTCCTTGAGCCGTGTCTGGTGCACGATCAGGTCTATGGCCGAGGCCATCTGGTCGCGGATCGCGCGCTGAGTCAGCTCTACATTGGCCATCATCACCATCGTCTCCAGCCGGGACAGCGTGTCGCGCGGCGAGTTGGAGTGAACGGTGGTGATGGAGCCGTCGTGGCCCGGTATTCATTGCCTGCAGCATGTCCAGCGTGGCCGCGTCGCGCACCTCGCCGATGATGATCCGGTCTGGCCGCATGCGCAGCGCGTTGCGGACAAGGTCACGGACTGTGATCTCACCTCGCCTCTCCAGGTTGGCCGGTCGCGACTCAAGCCGCAGCACGTGCTCCTGGCGGAGCTGCAGTTCGGCAGCGTCCTCGATCGTGACGATCCGCTCGTCTTCCGGCACGAAGGCAGACAGCACGTTTAGCGTGGTCGTCTTGCCCGAGCCGGTGCCACCGCCGATCACGATGTTGAGGCGACCCTCCACGCAGACCCGCAGCAGGTCGGCTACCTGCGGGGTCAGAGTCCCGTAATGGATGAGATGGCCAACGGTGAGCGGCTCCACTGCAAACTTGCGGATCGTCAGCAGCGACCCGTCGAGTGCGACCGGCGGTACGACCGCGTTGATCCTGCTGCCGTCGGGCAGTCGCGCGTCGACCATCGGGCTGGACTCGTCCACTCGCCGGCCAACCCGCGCCACGATCTTGTCGATGGTGCGGCGCAGATGGCTCTCGTCGGCGAAGGCCGCATCCACCGGGTACAGCAGGCCGTCGCGCTCAACGTAAATCTGGTCGTGGCCGTTGACCATGATCTCGGACACGTCCGGATCGCGCAGGTACGGCTCCAGCGGCCCGTGGCCGAGGATGTCATCGGCCACCTCCTGTGCCACGCGCACCCGGTCGGCCGTCGTCATGGGGGTCTCATCGCGCTGCAGCACTGCCTGCAGCGTCTGAGTGACCTGCTGCTCCAGTTCACGCTGGTCAATGTGCGCGTCGTAGAGCTTCGGTCCGAGCGTCTCCAGCAGCGCCTCGTGGACGCTGCGCTTCAGCGGGCCGAACGGGTCTGAGTGGCGGGCGGCGCGCCGGGGCGCGCCGCGCCGTTCGAGCTGGGGCGCGCCAGCCACCCGCAGCTGGGAGAGCCGGTCGGACAGGCTCATGCGGCCCGCCTCTTGCCGCGTGACCGGCCTCGCCGGCCGTCCGGCCGGCGCGCCGAGCAGGCGCTGCTGCGCGAACCTCATGAACGACTGGCTGACCGGATGGCCGGGGCTGTCCAGCGTGATGGGCACGCCCTTGTTCACCGAGATGGGCACGGCACGACTTGACGGGATATGCGCGGCAATCTGGCACCGCACGACCTTCTCGCACATGCTCGAGACTGAGCCCTACCTTCGAGTCCGAGCGGTTGACGCACTACCGAGCGGATCTGTCTCGGGTACGACAGCATGTCCAGCATGTCCAGCGTGACCCGAAGGTTCTTCAGCGCGGGCACGTCCGGAGTCGTGAGCAACACAAGCTGCGACGAGACGTCCATCGCGGTCAGCACGTGCTCGCTGAACTGGGCGGGCGTGTCCACGACGACGAAGTCGTACATGCCGCGCAGAACAGCGAGCAGCTCGCCGACCAGCCTGGGCGGGATCTTCTCCGCGTCTCCCGGGGTCACCGGCGCCAGCAGCATGTCGAGCCCGTGGCTGGTAGCGGGTCAGCAGCGAGGCGGCCCCGGACTCGTCCAGGTGACCTGCCATCGGCAGCGCGTCCACGATCGTTCTCAGCGGGTCGAGCTGGACGCTGATCGCCACGTCGCCGAACGCGAGATCGAGATCGACGACGCAGACGCGGCCGCGCGCCTGCCTGGCCAGCGCCACGCCCAGATTGATTGCCAGCGCGGTCTTGCCGCAGCCCCCCTTGGCGGCGAACACCGTGACGATCTGGCCCGGCGTGGACTCCTCGTCCGTCGGCGGTGCGAGCATCCGTCGCGATACCTCGTAGGATCGGCGGCAGGCGGCTGCCATGCGCGGCGTCGTCTCCGACCGGTACGACGTCGCGCACACCGGACTGCAGCGCCTGCGACAGCAGCGTGACGTCAACTTCCCGGCGGGCCAGGATCACGCCCACCGCGGGCCGCGCCAGCCGGAGCGCGGCGCTGAACGCCAGGGCGTCGCCGGTCACGGCCCGCGGGCCGATGACCACCAGGGTCTCGTTGCGGGTCGCCGTCCAGCAGCTTGGCCGCGGCCGCGAGGGTATCCGCTTTGCGCACTTCCCCGTCGATGCCGGAGAGCAGCTCTCCGGCGCTGGAGCGCCGGCTCGCAGAGTATTGGCAAGGTTCTCTCCTGGATTCAGCGGTTTAGGGAAACAGTTGCAGCGGTTTGGAATCCAGCCCCGTCTTCGAGGCGCTCGACAGCAGCGCCAGGTAGGGCATGCCCACTTGGTCGATCTGGATGAGCCGCTCGGCATCGGCCTGGTTACGGCCAGCGTCACTAGCACCGGGCTGTTCGCTTGCGAGCCGTTCTGCGCGATTCGCGACGATTCCTGTCGAGGTGCCTTGAGCGCTGGTCGACGCTTGTCCCACGGCCAGGACCTGGGACGTCGTGTCAGCACGATCCGGGTATTGACGTCACCCGAGGCCTGGCGCCGAATGCGATACGTCACAAGTCTGCTGGACGTTCAGCGAACCTTGCCTTGCTCCAGTACCGGTCGCGTAGGTATCGAACACGGCGACGTACGAGCCGGCGGTGACATAATCCGCTACCGCCTCGCGACAGGCAGACCTGCATGGTGACTGCCACCTTCCCCGCCGGGATGACTATGCCGCCGTTGGCAACGACGCTAGCCGCGGTCACCAGCATGGGCTGCAGCAGCAACTGGCCCTGGCCGACAGTGGCGCTCAGTACCAGGTGCCGGTTTCCGGCGGTGACGGTGCGCACCGGATCCGCAGACAGCGAGCCCTGCGGGACTTTCTCGGTGGTGAGCCAGTTCTCCTTCTGCGCCTTGGCTAGCGAGGTGCCCGCGGGGATGGCTGCCGTCTTGGCCCAAGCACGGTCTCGGCCTTCAGGCCAGCGACAGCGCGGTCATTGGCCTGCCGGACGTAGGCGAGCACCGCGACTGCGCCGAGCACGGCCAGCAGGGCGGCCAGCGCGATGGTCAGCTACGCGACGTTTCAACGTTCCTCTTCTCTGCGGTGCGGTCCTGTTGGCTCAGCCAGTCAGGTCGATGACGGAGACGCCGAGGTTGGTGCCGGTGAGGCTGCCGGTGGCCGGGATGACTCCCTGGACGAAGTAGCCGTTGAGGCAGTACTCGGTGCCCTGGCAGTTGTTCGCCGGGTCGAGCCAGTCCAGTCGCATGAAGCCAGGGCATGTTGTATCCGGTGACGACGAAGTCGCGAAGCCCCTGCAGGGCGTAGGTGAGATTGCCGGCGGCGTCGTTCAGCGACACGTAGACAGGGACCAGGATCGGGACTCGTTATCCTGCGCGTAGTCTGAGGACGGCTTCGCAGGACGACTCACCGAGGTTGTGGTGCTGCCGGGGAAAGTCGGCCCGCTGACTGGCAGTGTGCAGTTGCCCAGTTGGTCCGCCGCCCAGCCGAACGTACCCGGCCCGTCCGCGCCGGCCGGCTCGGTCGCGCAGCCAGTGCCATTGCCCGGGTTCAGCGTGAGTACCTGATCGAACGACTGGCGCGGGCAGCGGACCCTGCGGGTACGGCGGCGCAGGCGCGAATACGGTTCCCTGCTGCGTCGCCTGGTCCCACTCGCAGGCCGAGATCGTGAGGGCAACGGTCGTTGCGGCCGAGGGCGCGCCCCATTCGGCCTGCGCACAGGCGTGCACGGTGGTCCCCTGATAGCTGGCTGCCAAGCAGCGTGCCGGCGAAAACCGGCGGAAGCAGCGTGGAGCCGCTGGCCGTCTTGCGTGGAGGTATGAACGTCGACGAAGTTGGTGCCAGCCGGCGGCGCGGCCGGGCAGTCTGTTATGCGTCCCGGTGCTGGCCGGGCAAGCTCCCAGGGCTGCCGGAACCGCAGACCAGGCCGACTCCCTCCGCTCCGCCGGTGAGGCTGGAGGCGTTGCCGTCGGCTATTGCTGAGCGACTGCTCGGATGCACAGGTGCCAAGAGCACAGCTCTTGGCCACCCCGATCGCCGCGGCGTCTGCGCCGTTCTGCAGTTCGGCGCGTTCCTGGTAGAGCTGGCCGACATCGACGACCAGGGCGGCCATCCCGGTCAGCACGCCGCACCCGATCAGCAGCGCGACCATTACCGCGACCGCGCCCTGCTCGTCGCGTCTCAGGCGCCGCTGGATCCGGCCGGCCGAGCGAGGCCATCAGGTCTCGCACGGCATGACTCCTTGAGCCGTCAGCGTGAGCGGAGCGCCGAGGCCCGAACCGCCGAGTAGACCGGCGATGGCGCCGATCGGGGTGACGAACGTGAACGCATAGCTGACATTGACCGTCGCGGACGGCGTCGGCCCAGCGCCAGGCGGGCAACCGGTCACGGTCACGCTTACCGTGCTCAGCCCGAGTGCGGCCGCCTGCGTGCCACTCGACCACGGTGGCGTCGGGGTAACCCAACGCCGCCAGCCTTGCTCCCTCGCGAGCCGCCTGGGTAAGCGTTATCTGCGCGTTCAGGGCGCGCCCAAGTCGATGATCCCGAACACGATCAGCAGCAACAGCGGGAGCACCAAGGCGAACTCCACCGCCGCGGCGCCACGGTCCAGCGCTGTGTCGCCGCGGCTGCAGTTTCGCTCGCCGTTCCACCGTCGGTTAGCCTTTCTCCACGGCACCGCGGCGGGACGGCCAGACTGTATCCGTCCCGCCCGGCGGCCAGCGCACACTGGGGATGCTGGTGATCAACACACGGAGCCCGATGCCTGCCAGCAACGGACGTCGTCGCGGCGCAACTATGCCAGGGCAGTTCTGCATAGATTCGCGCCGACGGCGCAGCGGGACGTCGCGCCGCTAGGCACTCCGGTCCCGGTCTGTGCACAGACGACAGGCTGAGCCCTGCCGCGGTACCAGGTGCTGTATCACATAGCGCCAGAGACGTTGTTGAACCAGGTCCTGATAGTTGTGCCCATTGTGGCGATCACGAGGATGCACACACCGGCGATAAGGGCCACGATCAGGCCATATTCCACCGCGGTCACGCCGCGGTCTCCGCCGCAACCGGTCAGCGAGGAAGTTCTGCTGGCAGACGAACAACTTGAGCATCGGATTGCCTCCCAGTTCGGCGAGCTGACGAACCAACTCGCCTCGGGCCGGACGACACCAGCCGTCCGGTTTAGAGGACACCCTGGGACAGCAAAGCCCATCGGCACCATCGGGCATACGGCCAGACAATCCACCTGAACGGCTGACGTATCGGCTGACCAGCCGGCATGAGGTGCCGACAGGCGGACAGGAAGCACCGGCCGGCGGACATCAGCTGTCGCCTGCGGGGTGATACACCGGCTCATGACGTCCTGGTTCTCGGCCGAAAGCGCCCGATTCCCAGATTGCGGACCTACGGTGGACCGATATGAACCTGATGTGGATGGCCGCAGGGGCTGTCACGGGTCTGCTGGCTGGGGCCGCATTCAGGGGCACTGTCTTCAGGATGTCAGTGGCGAACGGTGACCCCGACGGATCGCATGCCCGCGGTGCGACGCCGCGGCGAACGCGCTGGCTAGCGATCCGGTGCGGGAAGTGCCGCGGTAGCTTCGGCACCCCGCTCATCTGGAGTTTGCCACTGCGGTGGTGCTGGCCTTGCTGCTCGGCCGGTTCGGCGGCCAGCCCGACGTGGTAGCTTTTGGCTTCCTCGGCGTGCTCGGCGTGGCGCTAGCTGCCATCGACATCTCTGTGCAGCGCCTGCCTGACCAGCTGACGCTGCCCGCCTATCCCATCTTGATCACCTTGCTGGCCTGCGCCGCCATTGCCGGCCACGATGTCGCTTCGCTGGTGCGCGCGCTGCTCGGCGGTCTCGCGCTGGCCGCCGGCTATCTGTTGCTGGCGCTGCTGCGGCCAGGGCAGCTCGGCGGCGGGGACATCAAACTGGCGGGCATCGCCGGCCTCGCGCTGGGCTGGCTCGGCTGGCCTACCCTGATCGCCGGAGCAGCGCTTGGCTTCGTGCTGTCCGCAGTCGTGAGCCTGGCATTGCTTGCCGCCCGCCGCGTGACGCTGCACAGCGCGATCTGCTTCGGCCCGTTCCTGCTCGGCGGTGCCTTGCTGGCAGTGCTCGCGTCGGGGCGCTAGCCGAGGCCGACATCGCATTACATTTCGATAACGATCATGGGAAACTGGTCATCTTCGTAATCACCAGGAGTCGACTGTGGGACCTGTGCATCATCGACCTGTCTGATGCACTTTTGCCAAGGTGCTCCAGTGGTGCTAGTTACTGCTGGTGTGGTCAACGGTGTCGGCTGATTTGCGGAGGGAGAAGGCCTAAGCCGGAGTATTTATACATCTTGTTGTGTGATGTCGGTTATGACATAGTTCTTTACTCTTGAAAGTGTCTATTTGCGTACCTAGTTAAAAGCGTCGGCATACGTCCCTTGGGGGGGAATCCGCGATGCCAATTCGTCTCGCCATAGCTGACGGGCAGACCCTCGTCCGTTATGGCCTGCGTGAGCTCATCGCGCAGCATTCTGATATTGAGATTGTGGCCGAGTGCGAGTCTGCCGCTGAGGTGCCCAGCATGGTCGCCGCAGTTCAGCCCGACGTGGTCACCATCGACGTCACCCTGCCCGGTGGCGACGGACTCCGGCTGGCTCGTGAGCTCCGGGACCGTTACACGAATCTCGGCATCGTCATCCTCACGTCAGTGCACGAGGACGACGCTCTTTTCCGAGCACTGGAGACCGGGGTTTCTGCTTTTGTGGCTAAGACGGCGCCGCTGGAGGAGGTGCTCGGCGCGATCCGCCACGCAGCCGTCGCCGCCTCGTCCTTTACCGCATCGGGTCTGGCAATGGCGCTCGCACGGCGGCGCACGATGCAAGACCGGCTCGCGCTCAGTCCGCGCGAGATGGAGGTGCTGCGCCTTCTGCACGACGGACTGTCCGTTCCGGCTATTGCGCTGGAGATGTTCATCAGCCTCTCGACAGCCAAGACGTACGTGGCGCGACTGTACGAAAAACTGGGCGCGGCGAACCGGGCACAGGCGCTGATGACAGCCCTGCACCACGGATTGATCCAATACCAGCACGACCCGGCGGCCCAGGCGGCGCTGCCGAGGTTTGACCGGCGGACTGCTGCATGCCAGCGCATCGCCGCATCTCCATCACCTGATCTGCGTGGACCGGTCAGTGAGACGCGGGCCGGCCAGGCGGCATCGGCCCAGTGACGGCTGTTATCACTCCAGATCATGACATTCGCCATTTCGATTGTCAGGAACGCCGTCGTGTGCTGCTCTGTTGTGTGGGGATGCGTAGCCCGCAGGCGCATCCCTAAGGGGGGCTTAGCCGCATGTCAGGAGACAGCCGCAACCCTCCGCTGTCACGGCGCGTGCCGGGCGCGACGAACAGGCCGGCCCCCGAAATGCTGATCTCGGCTCCAACGCTGCCGAGCGACCTGGTGGCGCGATTGCGCGCAGAGCTGGGTGACGCTCAGGAGCGAACGGACTCAGACAGGCAGCCGGCGGCGGCTGAGCGTCCCGAGCGATCCGCATCGGCACCGGTGACAGATGACGAGTCCACCCGGTCGGGGCGGGCTAAACGCCGGTTCCGCCGCGACATCAAGGCGAGCGGCACTACCGAGTTGACAGAGGCCACTGATTCGGCCCCGGTTCATGCGGAAGCTGCCGTCGAGATTCTGGCCGCCGACGTCGTCCATGCCCGCTCAGACCTGGCCACCGCCGTGGATCCCGGGCCCGTCACGGCTCACGCGGCGGAGTCCGGCAAGTGGCCGGATACTCTGCCCAGGCGGGTGCGGGCAACCTCTGACATAGCGAAGTTGTCGATGTCACCCGGGCTGGCTAAGGTCGCAGCCGCCCTGATTAAACCAGCCCCGGCTATCGAGGACATCACGCAGCCGATCCCCGCCATCACCGCCACTACAGGACCCGACGTCGTGAGTCTGCCCGCCCAGACCGCAAGAACGCAGGCAACCATCGCCGTCACCCCCGCGGTTCCCCAGCACACCGCGGCTCTCCCACCACCGACTCGTCCCCGGCGGCCGAAATCCCCAGCCGGGCAAGTTCCGCCTCCAGTCGATGTGCCGAGTTTGCCGACACCAGCGGAGCTGGCGAAGGTAGCAGCCGCACTGGTAACGCGCGTCCCGTCTGAGGACATCACGCAGCCTATCCCGGCCATCACCGAAGCATCGGAAACCGAGGTCCTGGGTCCGGCCGCTGAGGCACCTGGCAAGGAGACAGACCTTGCCAGCGGCGGCGGCGTGCCGCCGACCCGTGCTCGCGAGAAGCCGGCAAATCGACGAGGGAGCAAAGCTGCGCAAGGCCCGGCAGAGCACCGGCGCCGGCACACGGGGCGAAAGCCCGCGGCGGCGGCCCCGCCAATGAAGCCGGACCAGATGTTGCGACCTCTATTCGCCGCCGAGTCCCGCACTGTCGAGGAAGTGGTCGCGAGTTGGCGTTCACAGCGCGAAGAGCGCAGGGGCCCCAGTAGCCGGTTCTACCGCGTAGCCGGAGTGATGGTCTCTGTCCTTGTCATAACCGTCGTGATGCTACTTGTCGTGATCAGATAATCGAGCCGCCAGCCTCGATGTTTCGTGACCTTGGGCTGGCGGGAGCCCGACGGCGCTCCGGTCGTAACCCGGCCGGTTAGCCAGCAGCAATCGCTGGCAGCCAGGGGCGGCGGCCGGCCTCGTAGGCGCTGATCGCATCCTCATGCCGCAGCGTCAGCGCGATGTCGTCCAGGCCCTCCAGCAGCCGCCACTGGGCGAAGTCGGCCAGCGCGAAGGGCTCCTGCACGCCCGCGGCCGGGATCGCCACCGTCCGCGCGGCCACGTCCACGCACGACCTCGGCCGCCGGGTCCGCGGCCAGCGCGGCGAACAGCCGGGCCGACGCCTCCTCGGCTCACCTGCGCAGGCACCAGGCCCGAGCTGATGGCGTTATTGCGGAAGATGTCAGCGAAACTCGGTGCCACCACCGCCTGGAAGCCGTAGTCCTGGAGCGCCCAGACGGCGTGCTCGCGGGACGAGCCGCAGCCGAAGTTGGCACCGGCGACCAGGACCTTGGCCTGGTCCGCGCCGGGCTGATTGAGCACGAACGACGGGTCGCCGCGCCAGGCCTCGAACAGCCCGGCCGCGAACCCGGTCCGCTCGACCCGCTTCAGCCAGGCGGCCGGGATGATCTGGTCGGTGTCCACGTCGCTGCGGTCGAGCGCGACCGCGCGGCCCGGTTACCTGCTGAAGGCCGGCCATTACAGATCTCCTGGCGAGGTGAAGTGACCCGCTACCGCGGTCGCGGCGGCGACGGCTGGCGAGACCAGGTGGGTGCGCCCGCCTGGCCCCTGCCTGCCCTCGAAGTTCCGGTTGCTGGTGGAAGCGGACCGCTCCCCCGGCGCGAGGATGTCGCCGTTCATGCCCAGGCACATCGAGCAGCCGGCCGAGCGCCACTCGAAGCCCGCCGCGATGAAGTGCTTGTCCAGGCCCTCGGCCTCGGCGTCCGCCTTGACCCTGGCGGAGCCGGGCACCACTAGCGCGCGCACGCCCGGGTGCACCTTGCGTCCGCGGACCACCTCCGCGGCCGCGCGCAGGTCCTCCAGCCGCCCGTTCGTGCACGAGCCGATGAAGACCGCGTCGACCGCGATGTCCCGGATCGGCGTGCCAGGCTGCAGGTTCATGTAGGTCAGCGCGCGCTCGGCCAGCCGCACGCTGCGGCAGGTGTGCCGCAGGAGCCGGGGTCGGGCACGACATCGTCGATGGATACCGACTGTGCCGGGTTGGTTCCCCAGGTCACGGCGGGCCGCAGCGCCGACGCGTCGACGCGCGATCTCGTGGTCGAACTCCGCGCCCTCGTCGGTGACCAGCGACGCGCCAGTCGTCGAGCGCCTGCTCCCAGAGCGCGCCGCGCGGGCTGTACGTGCGGCCCTCCAGGAAGGCGAACGTGGTGTCGTCCGGTGCGATCATGCCGGCCCGCGCGCCGCCCTCGATGGACATGTTGCAGACCGTCATCCGGCCTTCCATCGACAGCGCCCGGATCGCGGCACCGCGGTACTCGATCACCGAGCCAACGCCGCCGCCGGTGCCGAGCGCCCGGATGATGCCGAGCACCAGGTCCTTGGCGGTGCAGCCGGCCGGCAGCTCACCGTCCACGTTCACCGCCATGGCGGCCGGCTTGACCTGGCGCATGCGTCTGGGTGGCCAGCACGTGCTCGACCTCGCTGGTCCCGATACCGAATGCCAGCGCGCCGAACGCGCCGTGAGTCGAGGTGTGGCTGTCGCCGCAGACAACCGTCATGCCCGGCTGGGTCAGCCCGAGCTGCGGCCCGATCACGTGCACGATGCCCTGCTCGATGCTGCCGAGCGCGTGCAGCGTGATGCCGTGCTTGGCGCAGTTCTCCCGCAGCCGGGCGATCTGCTCGGCGGCCAGCGGGTCCTTGATCGGCCCGGCCCGGTCACCGGGTCCAGGCCGATGGTGGGAACGTCATGGTCCATGGTGGCGAGCGTCAGGTCGGGCCGCCGTACCTTGCGGCCGGCCAGGTCGAGGCCCTCGAACGCCTGCGGCGAGGTGACCTCGTGCACGAGGTGCAGGTCGATGTAGAGCAGCGGCGGCTCGCCGTCCGGGCTCGCCACCACGTGGCGGTCCCAGACCTTGTCAAACAGACGTCCAGTCATGTCGGCACCGATTCATCTGATCGAACTTACCTGAATCTCAACTTAGCTGTCTCAAATAATGAGATAGTATGTTCAAGATATGGACAGCATACCGGAACTCGCAGCCGCCGACAGCCGAATCACCGGAGTCGGCGTGCTCGACCGCTGCGTTGCCCTGCTGGACCTGCTGGCAGGCGGACCGCAGTCGCTGCGCGCACTGGCTCAGGCCAGCGGACTCCCCCGGCCGACCGCGCACCGGCTGCTGGTCGCGCTGGAGGCACACCGCCTCGTCGCCAGGGATGCGGCGGGCTTGTTCCGGCTCGGCCCGCGGCTCATCGAGCTCGCCGCGGTCGCCGGCCCCGAACTCGACCTGGCCAGCGCGGCCGGGCCGGTACTGACCAGGCTGCACGAGGCGACTGGCGAGAGCGTCCAGCTCTATGTCCGGTCCGGCGAGCCACCGGCTGTGCATCGCCGCGCGGGATGCAGGCGCGGGCACTGGCTTGCGCGACAGCGTGGCGGTCGGCGCGCTGCTGCCGCTGTCGGCCGGGTCGGGCGGCAAGGTGCTGCTGGCCTGGTCGGCCGGAGCAGCTGAGCTGCCCGCCAGCCAGCAAGCCGAGCTGGCCGCCGTGCGCAGCCGCGGCTGGGCGGCCAGCGTGGCCGAGCGGGAGCCCGGCGTGGCCAGCGTCAGCGCCCCGGTACTGCGCGACGGCGTGCTGCTTGGCGCCGTGTGCGTCTCCGGGCCAGTCAGCCGGCTCGGCCAGGCGCCTGGCCGCAAGCTCAGCGCTCAGGTCGATCGCAGCGGCTGCCGAGCTAGCAGTCGCCTTAGCTGTCGAGTAGCGCGGACGGTCGCTCGGCGTGCCTGTCTGTACACTACGTACAAGATGTACACTGGAGCATGGCAGTGAGGGGACACCCGGCATGAGCGCGGTCGAATACGCAACATCCAGCGAGGCTCGGCAGAACTTCAAGGAGATGCTAGACGCTGCCGCTGCAGGACGGCTTGTCATTGTGCACCGGGACGACGCCACCACCGCTGTCCAGGACGCCACGAGGTTGCAGCATTTCCTTGCGGCTGTCATCCCATCTCGAGCGGTGATCGTGGCTGACAACGACGGGTATTCCGTCTTCCTCGATGGGCTGCCGATCGGGGCCGACGGCGCGACCCTGGACGAAGCCATCACGGAGATGATCGGCGCATTGCGCACGTACGCCGTTGCCTGGCACGAGGTTCTCGGCAGCACTCCGAACCACCGGGGTAACTGGGGTCTTGTCCAGCTGATCGCGCTGAGCACAGATAGCCAGTTGCGCAGCTGGCTGACCGGCGAGAGCTGATGTCAGACTGGCCCGCACCGACGAGGCGCGATCACCAGAGATTCTGTGAGATCGAAGGCTGGGAGCATAAGCCGGGCGACCATGAGTACTACTATCTGGCGCTCCATGACGGCAGGGTCCTGTACACGAAGGTCTCCCGTCCTGCAGGGCGCCAGGGCTATGGCCACGACATGTGGCACCGTCAGATTCTCGGCCAGCAATTGCAGGTAACGGAACCGGAGTTCTGGGCCTGTGTCCAGGATGGCGTCCGTCCTGACAGGGGTGCCCCGTCGACGCCGCCAGCGGCGCTGCCAGTGGACCTGGTCTGGCAGCTGCGTTCCAAGGTCGGGATGAGTGACGTCGAGATCTTCGCCATGACAAAGGCTGAGGCCGTTGAGCGCATGCGGCAGTACTGGATGGACGACTAGTTAGCTGGCCGCCGCGCGTCCACGGCGGCCAGCTCAGGTCGGCTAGGTTACCTTCACGGTCACTCTGGCGGCTGTGTAGCCGGGCTTGACCGCGACCGCCACGTGCTTGCCGGACTTCGTTCCCTTCTTCACGGTGAAGTGGACCGTGCCGCTCGCGTCGGTCACCCCGGTCTTGCCGAGGAACACCACCGCCGCACCCTTCACCGGGGTACCCGCGTCCAGGACGGTGAAGGTAACGGAGCCCGAGACGCTCACCTTCGACGTGGACGCGTGCAGCGTGAGGGCCGGCAGGATCTGCGCGTCGAAGTACGCAGGCGACGAGCCCGCACCGGTCTGGGTCTCCAGCGCCACGATGTCCAGCGGTCCTGCGCTGCCTTCGGCTTCCAGCGCCTGGAAATCGAAGAAGTGCGATGGCGGAGCAAACGTCCGCACCTGGCCGAATGCCGTGGCCTTCGCGTTCGTCCGGACTACCTGGATCACATTGCGCTGGAAGTCAAACCACAGCACCCACAGGTGACCGCCGGGCGCCGCCGCGAGTGCGACCCTGCTGTCGTGCGTCCCGCCGGAGCCCGGCACGATGAGGGCCTTCTTGGCGCCGACCCGCCAGAGCGCGATACGAGCGCAGGTGATGACCTTGGTCGGCTCGCAGTACGCCAGGTACTCGCCGCCGCCGGCCCGCCCGGCGAGCGCGACCGGCTGCAGCGGCTGGCTGTTGTTGAGGTTCTTGCCGCCGGAGCCCGGCGCCTTCAGCATGCCTGCCTTGCCGGTGAAGATCGGATCGGCCCAGTAGCCCATGGTGGACGTGAAGGACGAGTTGAACCAGGCGCCCCAGACGGTGCCGCCAGCGTTGGTTACCAGCGTCGGGTCGATCACGCCGCCGGACGGCCCGACCGGGATCTGCGTGTCGGGCGCCTTGGCTGGCACGCTCGGATCGACGCCCAGGTGATAGCTGAGCGACGATACCGACGTCCAGGCCGTGACTGGCTGGCCGTTCGGCTCCGCCGTCGCTGCACTGTCGGTGAGCGGCGGGAATGTCGTGTGCGACAGCGAACCAGGCAGCAGCGTCCAGCTGGTGCCAGCCGGAGCGGCTGTCGCTGTGTAGAAGGTGCCGGCGTTGTACGGGCTGCCGCTCTTGCCGTTCGCGCCGTCGAAGATCAACCGCAGGCCGGACTGCCCGATGCCGTGCGGTGCGGGCACCAGTCTGGGGAACTGGTCGATCGCAGCCCAGTGGCTGACAATCGTCCCTGTCGCCAGCAGCTTGGCCTTCCCGCCGACGGTGGAGTAATGCAGCGAGTAGACGCCTTTGCTGTCGGCTGGCCAGACCACGTGGAGCCGTCCGTCGGCAGTGCGCAGCAGTCCGGCCGAGGTGAAGCCAAGGCCCGTATCGGGCGAGATCTTGGTCCAGTGCAGGGACGTGCTGGCCGGCTGATCCGGCGCTGGCGTGCTTGCCGCGGCCGCGGTACCGGAGCCGGCCAGGGCGGCTACCGACGCGGCGGCGGCGGCGAGACGAGCGAACTTGCGCATGAGGCACCTTCCGGTCATGGTCACCGGCCAGTCCGCAGGCAGGTGACAGACGATCGCGTTGCTGGGAACGCTAGGCCGGGCCGCGCTGCGGTCGCATCGGGGAAACCCCTACAACTAACGAGCGCATCGGCAGCAGGCTGCCTGACCGGCCAGCTCTACCTGCTGCTGGTCACAGACTCGATCGCGACGCTGACGACGTGCGGGCGGGTGACGATGTCGAGGTGCGCGCCCATCCGGCGCACAACCGGCCAGCCGCGTGACTCGGCCTCGTCCGCGTCCGCCGTGTAGGCGTCACTCAGCAGCACGTAACCGCACGGGATATCGGCCCAGCCGTCCGGCACCGGAACGGGGTCCTCGAAATAGGCGACCGGAAGCGCTGGCAGCTCGGCGCAGACGATCGCCCGCTGACCCTCATCCGGCACCAGGTCCTGCATGACGCCGGGCCCGAACCAGTCCGACCACGGCGGTAGTACTCCGTCGGTAGCCAGCCGCCGCAACTCGGCCAGCAGTCCGCCCGGCATCAGCCCGACGGCACCGGCAGTGGGAGGGACAGCCGCATCCACGAACACCAGGCCGCTGGGCGGCCGCGCGCATCGGCCGGCGATCTGCGGCAGCAGCGGGCCTGCTCCGCTGTGACCGACTAGCACGTCGCCAGCCGCTGCCTGCTCGGCCACCGCATCGGCGAATGCCGCCCATCCGTGCGTAGTCACCGCAGCCGGGACTGCTGGCACCTCAACCCGGTGGCCGGCCGACTCCAGCTCCTGCGCAACCCAGCGCCAGGTGCTCGGGCCGACCAGCGGGCTGTGCACCAGCACGTACACCGTCATGGTGACATCCTGACCGACAGAACTGCGGCACCGCCCGCCAGGCCGTCAGGCGCTGGTCGGGCGGGCCGAAGTGTCACCGAGTGCGTCAGCCGAGCGGATGCATCCAGCCGTAACGGTCCGGGCGAGTGCCGTTCTGGATGCCGACGAGCTCTTCCCGCAGCCGCATCGTCACCGGGCCGGCGGTGCCGTCGCCGACGGTCCACTGTCGCGCTCGGGCCGAGGACACTGCCCACCGGGGTGATCACCGCGGCGGTGCCGCACGCGAAGACCTCGGTGATCTCGCCCGACGGCGCAGCCGCGCTGCCAGTCCGGCACCGAGATCCGGTCTTCCGACAGCCGGGATCCCAGATCCGGCCGAGCTTGAGCAGCGAGTCCCTGGTCATGCCGTGCAGCAGCGTGCCGGTCGTGGCCGGGGTGACGATCCGCGCATCCGCGCCAGAGCCGTAGACGAAGAACAGGTTCATCCCGCCCATTTCCTCGACCCAGGTGCGTTCCGCGGCATCGAGCCAGACCACCTGATCGCAGCCGTGGTCGAGGGCCTGCTGCTGGCCAGCGAAGGCGGCCGCGTAGTTGCCGCCGCACTTGGCCTCGCCCGGTGCCGCCAGGCGCTGCCCGCGAGTAGTCCTCCGACAGCCAGACCGTGACGGGCCGGACCTCGCCGCCGAAGTAGCCGGAGACCGGCGACGCGATTACCGCGTACAGGTAGCTCGAGGACGGCCTGTTGACCCCGAGGCCGACCTGAGTGGCGATCATGAACGGCCGCAGGTACAGGCTGTGGCCGTCAGCGCTAGGAACCCACTGGCGGTCCTGCGCGACAAGCAGTTCCAGCGAGCGGACGAACAGCGACTCGGGCAGCTCCGGCATCGCGAGCCTGGCAGCCGAGCGGTTGAACCGGGCAGAGTTCGACTGCGGCCGGAACGCCGCGACGGTGCCGTCGGGTTGTGCGTAGGCCTTCAGTCCCTCGAAGATCTCCTGGCCGTAATGAAAGACCTGGGCTGCCGGGTCCAGCGTGATCGGGCCGTACGGCTCGATCCGCGCATCATGCCAGCCGCGGTCTTCGGTCCACCGGATGGTCGCCATGTGATCGGTGAATACGCCGCCGAATCCGGGAGCTGCCAGCTACTGCGCCCGCTCGGCCGCAGGGACGGCAGCGTTGTTGGCGCGGATTTCGAAGTTAAGCTCCTGGCTCAGGCTGACGGTCATTGCTGGGCTCCTCCGGATTCTGCGTTACCGGCCGCGTGCCATGCAGGATCGCTGCACGGCCGCTCTCTAGTTATCTGTTGCGGTGGCGGCGTCGCCGCCGTTGTCGCGGCGGTCAAGTGCTTCTTGCACGGCCTCCAGAGCGCGTCGCTGGGCGCGCTGCTGGACCTGGGTGTCGCTGCCTTGCTGGCTTTGCTTGGGCATTGCGGCTCTCCTCGCGAGTCTGGACTCGGCTTGCAGGCGGGCCAGCTAAGGCGGACCGTGAGCCTTCAGCGCGACGAGGGCGAGCGGCGCGGGTCCTCGGCTACAGTCCGGGTGGCTGCGCTGAGGATCGAGCGACCTGAAGGCAATACGGCCAGCACCACACCGCCGTAGCGGGTCGCCGGCCTGCCCTGATCAGGTCCCGCTACGGCTGCTAAGGATGAGTACGAAGCGCCGCATGATAAACGCATCGTAGCCGACGCTAGCGGCGCGTGTCAGGCCGCCAGGCCAATTTTGTTTGACGACCTACGATTCTGGCGCAAGCGATACATCGCGAGGTACCCTGCCACTAGTGGCAGCGCACCGCCTGCCCGCTTCCGAGCTGCTGTCCGGCCCGCGCCGGCTGTGGTAACGAGGACAAGGGTCTTCGACTCGCGGGGTCTTTCACCGTCACGGTCATTCGCCTTGGCGAGCAGACGCGGGCAGACTCGCCGGGAAGCAGATGATCATGACTCGCGATAAAGCCTTCAAGCAAGCAGTACGTCAGCGCATGGCGGAGACCGGCGAGCCGTTCACCCTCGCCAGGCGCGCGACCGCCGACGGGGAGACCACGCAGGCCCCGTTCCCTGCTGATGACGAAGCGGCGCAGCTGACCTCCCCGTCCGGCGAGACTGCCGCGTCCGGCGAGGCTGCCGCGTCCGGCGGACCTGCCCCAGCCAGCGGACCTGCCGCATCCGGCGGACCTGAGCCATCCGGCGTGCCGGTTCCGCCATGGGTCCCGCCGATTACGCCGCTCGGATCGGCGTCAGTAGCCGGGCAGATGCCCGGCGGCCAGCAGCTGCCGCCGGCGCGCCCGGCCCGGCCCGCCCGCCCGATGCCGCCCGGCCCGCCAATGCCAGGCAGCCGGTCCAGGCCGGGTTCCACCGCGCATGCCGATTCGGAGTCGGTCGCGAAGGCACAGGAGGCGGCCGACACGGCGCACGAACAGGTCGGGCAGGCGCGGGAGGCGGCACGTCAGGCCGAGCGGCAGGCAGCACGAGCCCAGCGTGAGGCCGACCGGGTACAAGCGGCGGCTGAGCGCGCGGAGGAACGGGCCGACATGGCGGAGGAGGCAGCCAACCAGGCACACGAATGGGCCAGCCGCGAGGAGCAGCAGAAGGTCCAGCAACTAGCCGACGAGGCACGCGAGCGCGCCGAGCAGGCCCAGGACGAGGCCGAGCAAGCGCAGGAGCGGGCCGATAGCGCCCAGGAGTACGCCGAGCACGCCGAGGAGCTTGCCGACGAACTGCAGGACCGCGCCGACGAACTGCAGGACCGCGCCGACGAGCTTCAGGACCTGGCTGACGAGGCCCAGGACCAGGCCGACGAGGCTGCGGATCACGGCTACGAGGCGGACGACTTCCGCCGCGAAGCCCGGCACTACCACCGCGAGACTCGCGGCCACTACCGGGAGGAGCACTGGCATCCGGATCCGACCGCCTGGCCGGTCCGGCCCGGATCTGCAGTTCCGGGTTGACCGTATGCAGCAACGGCTCACCGGGCTGGTCGAGCGGCTGGAATGGGCCCGCGACCTCGTCGAGACCGCTTTCACCGCAGGTGCGGCGTCGCCCGACGAAAAGCCGCCGAGCACCGAACACAAGGCCGACGAAGTCTGAGTCCGTCCAGGCTTCGACTGGCTACGCCTGGCGGCGCAGCTGCGTCAGTCGAGCGTTCCCGCCGGATGGACGGCTGCGGCCGTCCTCCGGCGGGGACTGCTACTCGAATGTGAGGCCGTCGGTCAGCTGATGAGCACGCTCAGCCGCATCGATCATCTCGCCGAGCAGTAGGGGGTCACGCAGCATAGAGTGGCCGAGCCTCGGCCAGCACGGCGGACTTGAGCCTCGGGTGCAGCGCGCGCAGCGACACCAAGTCGACGTTCTGGCCGAACAGCGCGGTCAGCTCGTCCGCGAGCTGTTCTATCTCCCAGCCGAGCTTACGCCCGGGATCCGAACACCTTTAGTTCTGCGATCCCGTACCTTTCGCAGATAGCGGCCAGCGCGGCGTCGTCGACCTCTATGCCCTGGGCAATCCGCATGGGCTAAGGCTATCGCCAGCGTCGCCAGCCGTCGCGCCGGAGCACCGTCGACGTTTTCAGCGAGCTCGGCTGCCCTCCTCACCGGGCGTTATGCTGGGTAGCCAGTAGCTTTCCGCATTTTGCCTGGTACTCGTTGCCGATCCAGGGCAGGCACAGTGACGACGCCAACCGACCCGTATGGCGGATTGCGGGCAGCGCTGACGGAGCGCAGGGCAGCCTACCTGGCGACGATCACCTCGGCCGATCCAGCGCACGGGCCGGCGATCGTCCGCGGCTATCTCAACGGCGAGACGCCGACGCGGCAGGTCTTCTCGCGCGCAGAGAAGCGCGCCGCGTTAGGCACGACTTTTACCGATGTGCCATCGACCGCCTGGTTCGACAGCCCTGCGCTGCGCGCCGTCTGGAACGACGTCATCTGGCCCGAGGACATTTACCGCGTGACGGCCCGCCTGATCACGCCGGGCGGCGGGTTCAGTCCGCCGTACGCCAGTGAGCTGCCACCGCTCGACGCGCCGGCGTCCTTCGCCGCCATTCTCGGCGTCGTCGACCTGGTGACTTTATGCGGCGGAGCTACTAGCTCGCTGGGCAAGGCCGCTCTCGAATACAAGATCTGGGACACCATCGCGGCGGCCAAGAACCAGGGCGGGACTCAGCTGTTCGGCCAGAACGTGATCGACGCGATCCTTGCTGCGCTGGAGGCAGGCCCGCCTGCCGAGCTGTCGGCTGATGAGCTTGTCCTTCCGTGGCTCGCGGAGTTCACTGCCGGCGGTCAGCACCTCGGAGCAGACAACGCGCAGCGCTACTTCGCTGCGCTGGCCGGGCTGATCGGCGGCAACGCCGCCACTCTGTTTGTCGAGACGGCGCTGTCCGACGGCCGGACCACCCCGAGCTGGACACCGACCGGCCTGATCGGCAACGAGGACGACGACCTCACGCTGGACGATGGCGTCTGGTCCGTCTTCCAGTTCATGGCCTGGCTCGCCGGACTGCCGCTGAAGCCATTGCGCCAGGCCCTGGTCGACCTGGCCGACTGGGTCCTGCCCGCTATCCCGGCGCCGATCGAGACCGTGTCCCCGATCAATCCGCCGCCGCTCAGGTTCCAAGACGAGGGCGGAGCAGCCGCTGCCCGGGCCGGTCTCTTCACCCTCATCTGGTCCAACCGGGTCACGGTGACCACCGACTTCGTCTGGCCCGGCTACGATCCGGTCAGTCTCTACTGGTGGCGTACTCTCGTCTGCCCGGTGATCGTGCAGCATCTGTTCGCCCTGGCCGACACGTCGGATTTCCACTCCGTGGCGCTGGTCCGGTTCGCTTCTCTGTTCAAGCTGTTCGACGCCGACCCCGGCAATCGTGACCCACGGGTGCCCGACTGGGTGGTTGCCGACATCAAGCTCGCGTTGCTGAAGTTCAAGTACTGGCTGGATGAAGCCCCCGCGACCGGTAACAACGGCGGCGAGATGACCTTCTGGTCCGAGAATCATCAGATTCAGTTCGCCACCTCGGAATACCTGGCCGGTGCCCTTCTCCCCGCCGACAAGTTCGACTACGACCCCGGCAACGTCAAGACCGGCGCCCAGCGCCAGGCGCGCGGCAAGGCACGAGCAGAGGCATGGCTCACCCGCCGGCTGAACTTCGGCTTCAGCGAGTGGAATGCTCCCGGCTATTACGACGAGGATCTGCCGTCGCTGTTCACGCTCGCTGACTTCGCTCCGGATCGAGATGTCCGCACCAAGGCCAGCATGGTGCTGGACACGATCGTCTTCGATATCGCCCGGCTCTGCTGCCGTGGCAGCTTCGGCGTATCTGCCGGGCGGGCGTACTGGGAGCACAAGTGCTACGGCTGGCAGCAGTCGGTCGGCGACGTCATCGAGATCCTGTTCGGCCAGCGCGGCGACGTCATCGGCACGGCGAGCACAAGCGCCGTGGCATTCGCGACATCCGCGTACGAGGTTCCTGATGCCCTGCTGGCCATCGCCATCGACCGGCAGGTCCTCGACCCGGCCACGCCGCAGTTCAGCCGGAACCGGGTGTCGATGCTCCGCTCCGATGCCGCCGAGAACGGGCTGGATCCCGCCAAGGACGACAACCTGATTTTCTGGTGGGGCAACATGGATTACTTCGGCACGGACACGCTCGACCTCACCGATCAGTTCTCCGGCAGCCGCGACAATCTCAAACTCACGCCGCCATTCAGCATCCTCTACAAGTTCATCCACCTAAACGATGATGAATGGCACCAGATCCTCTACGACACGCTGCAGACCGCAGCGGGAGTAGCCGCGACCGCGACGGCAGCCACGCTCGCCGAGGTGCTGCCCTTTCCGCTCGACCTCGTCGCGATGGCTGCCGAGCCGGCCAGCGCTGGCCTGGTGGTGGAAGGCATCGTCCACCTGCTGGGTGACATCGTTGGCCTGATCGCGCAGGGTCTGCACGCGATCGAGCATTTCTTCGGATTCGGCGGGGACGACCCGCCGAAGATCCCCGACTCGGCCATCGTGGCGGCGTTTCACAAACTGCTGTACGCCTTCAATGACGGCAACGTGCTGCAGCGCGCCAATCTGTGCCACTACACCTGCGGTGACGTAGCCCTGTCCAGCGTGCAGAATCACCTGCCCGGCCAGATGAGCTTCCAGAAGCTGGCATGGCAGGCCTCGCTCGGCCCGGAAGCCTGCGTGTGGACGACGGCGCCGTTCCGCTCCCCCAGTGGCGGGAGCAAGGCCAGAGCGTGGCTCGACTTCTTCGCCGACTACCTGACGTTCAACGCGGTCGAGGGCATCGAGGCCGCGGGGCTGAGCTTCATCGACGCGGGCACCATCTTCGGTCACGACGGTTACACCTACTGGAACGGCAGCATGGCCCTGCCCATGATCGTGCAGCACCGCAGCGCCGCGATCATCGCCTATCAGCTCAACGATCTCGAAGAGCGGCTGAGCGATCCGGCGACGCACGCCTGGTTCCCGAAGGCGATGTTCGACTCCACCAAGCTTGTCAGCGCGGGCGGCGGGACCTGGGCCTTCGGGCAGAAAGCCGCCGGGTATGTGGCGCTCTACTCGGCGAAGCCGCTTGCCTGGCAGACGCAGGGACCGTGGACCGACAAGGAACTGATCGCGGACGGGAACGCCAACATCTTCGTCTGCCTGGTGGGCAATGAGGCGAAATTCGGCTCCTTCGACGCCTTCCAGCAACAGGTGAAGAGCGCCTATCTCCATGTCTCGGGTGTCGACGGCCTGGCGGGCCTGGAGTGCAGCTTCGACGTTCCCGGCGAGACCGCGCCGGCGGGCAGTGCCCCGCGCCTCGAGCTGTTCTACGACGACGCCCGCGGGCGGTTCGCGGGATCAGACCTCGACCTGGACCTGTTCCCCCGGTGGGATGCCCCGTACGCGACGGTCCCGTGGAAATCGCAGAACTACACGATTTCGCACCCCGGCACCGGCCTCACCGTGACGCATGACCTGAGCCACGTCGTCCGCAGTTTCACCGCTCAGCCCGTGCCGCCCGCACCGCAGCCGCTTCCCCGTCGCCTTTCGGACGGCAGCCTGACGCCGGTGCGCCGATTCCAGTCAGCTGCGGGGCCGGCGCCAGTCGGCGCCCAGCTACGCCAACAATTGTTCGGAGGCAACGGCCCATGACGACGAGCAACACCGCTGTCAATTCTGTCCGCAGACTCCAGCGGCGGACCTACACCCCCATCACGTTGCCGGTTCCGGATGGAACCACGGCCGGGATCCTGGACCTGGCCGGACTCGTCCGGATCCTGGACATCCAGCCGACCGAGCTGCCGGCGCTGCAGGGCGCGGTAGCTGACGCAGGCGGCAAGGCCGCCGTAACCGCTATCGGGGACATGCTCGGCGCCGTGTCCGGCGCACAGGTGCTGACAGCGGCCATGGCGCTGACGGCGGCCGGGGCGGCGAGCATGCAGACCGTCGGCCAGGCGCTGGCCAAGCTGCGGAACCAGAGTCTCACCTCGCTGCAGCCGGCACTGACCGCCCTGCACGAGGCCTACCTGGCGCGCGATGCGCAGGAGAATCCAGCCGTCGCCGGATCCCCGGCGGCTCCCGCAGTCCCAGCCGCCGCGGCTTCTGCACCGGCGCGGGCACGCAGCGCGCGTCGGGCGGCCGACGCGCCAGCCGACGCGTCTGCGCCGCTGGGAACGAAGACGCCGGCGCCGCAGACCGCGACCGCCGCGGCACCGGCCCGGGTCGCGACGGTCGCCACAACGCCGGCCCAGGTCACGACCGCCGACACGGCCGTGGCCGGCCTGGTATCCGCTGCCCAGGTCAGCCTGCTAGCCCGTACGGCCGGACAGCCGATCGCCGCCTCGCTCGCCGACTCGCTGCCGTGGGCAGTCACCAGCGCTGCCGCCCCGCTCCGGCAACTGACGGCCGGACTGACCACCGCGTTAGGCCCGCCGGTGCAGTCGGCAGCCGACGTGATCAGCGGACTGACGCAGCTCAACCGCGCGGCGCTGGTAGTCGACCTCTTCCTCGATGCTCTCAACCGGATGCCGCTGCAGCCACTGGGACTGCTGCATATGGAACGACTGGAAATGGCACCGGTCGACGTCGAGCGCGGCGAACTGGTCTATAGCCTGCCCATGGCTCCCGGCGAGAAGGTAACGCTGGCGCACAAGGAATGGTCGGTCACCGAGAGTGAGTACACCGACTTCATCGAGGATTCGCTGCAGAATTTCAGCGAGACTGGCGTCTCCCAGGCGACCGACCTGGCGCAGTCCAGCACGGTCCAGACGCAGCATACGAACACGCTCAGCATGAGCGAGTCACCGACATCTGCCGGCGGCGCCGGGGTAACGCCGCCGGTCAGCTCGCAGCAGGCGGGCTCGACCGTGCAGGATGCGTCGTCCCTGCAATCGAGTAAGGACAACGCTCGGCAGACAACCTCGCTCGCGTCAGCACGAACCATCCAGGATCACAAGATCTCGTTCACTGTCACGACCGTGTCGGGCGTGCAGGACTTCACGGCCCGGGTGCTGGAGAACGCGAGCACTGACCACACCATGCTGGTGGATTATTACCGGCGCATGCGCCAATGGCAGAACACGCTTTTCCGGTGCGGCGTGCGCATGACCTATGACGTCGTACTGCCCGATCCGGGAGCGCGAGTGCGGGCGCTGGTTCAGGAATTGCAGGACATCGACGCCCAGCTAGCCACGACCTTCTACTTCCCGCTGGTCGCCTCGGACATCACCAGCTGGAACTGGGAGAGCCTGGCCGACAACAACGGCGCTGTACTGCCCGCGCCGCCCGATCCGAGTCAGGTCTTCCAGGTGGACCAGTCCATCAACTATGCCAAGCCGCAGCCAGACCCGGTCACGAACGTGACCAACTGGCTCACCAGGGACGTGCTGACGCTGACGATTCCGGACGGGTACCAGGCCGCTGGCATCTCCGCCGAGGTCGTCGTGAACTGCTGGGATGCTTCGCTCGGCTGGGTCACCGTGCTCGGCGGCGAGCAGTGGCAGTCGATCAATTCGGACGGGAACGGCAACATCGAGGGGCCGGTCACGTTCGATGTGTCGCAGTTCCCGACCTCAGGCACGGCGGACATCGTCTTCATCGGGCAGGACCTGCACGCCGGGCGATTCCTTGCCAGCTGCACGGTCGTCCCGACAGAGGCCACGATGGCGGCCTGGCGCCAGCGCTGCTGGGCGATCTTGCACGATGCGGCCTATACCGCCTACATGCAGCAAGTCAGCCAGATGCAGAACCGGCGCGCCACGCTGGCCCAGCGGATCGCGGCGGACGACGCGCTGACGCTACGAAGGCGCGAGCGCGAGGAGATCATGAGGCTGGTCCTGTCGTGGCTGTTCCCCGGCTTCGACGACGCCGGCAGCGTACTGGTCAATCTGCCCGATCCGAGCCAGCTCGACTTCGCAAGCTGGCAGCAGGTGATGGAGTACGGCGAGTACATCAAGTTCCTGCAGACGGCGATTGACTGGGACAACGTGTCGGTGTTCCTGTACCCGTACTTCTGGGACACCCTGACGGATCAGGACCAGAAGCTCTTCCTCACCCATCCGGATCCACTGCACCGGGACTTCCTGCGTGCTGGTGCGGTGCGAGTGGTACTCGCCGTGATCCCCGGCTTCGAGGAACAGGTACTGACGCTGCTGGACCAGGGCCAGATCGGCCAGCTACCCGAAGGCAGCCGATTCGAGAAGGTGGTCCAGGACGTGGTGGCAGCGAACCAGGCCTACCTGGCGACCGAGGAGCACGACGCCGAAGGTGACGACCCAGCCATTCCTGGCGTCAAAATCGGCTCCTGGGTCGAGTACACGCCGACCGGCGCGCTCGATATTGACGTGACCATGCGGCCGGTGATCGTAGCAGCCGACTGACCGGGGCCCGGCGAGCTCGACCGGGGCACCGCGACAGGCCGCTAGCTCCCCGGTGTCGGTGAAGGCACCGGCTGCGGGCCGGTCGGCGGCGACGGCGGCGTCACCGGCCCCCGGCGCGTCGGTGACGGCACCGGCTGCGGGCCGGTCGGCGGTGACGGCGGCGTCATCGGCCCCCGGCGCGTCGGCGATGGCACGGGGCCTGGTGACGTGTGAGCGGGCGCCGGTGACTGGGCCGCCGCCTGGCTGGCCGCCGCCTGGCTGGCCGCCGCATGGCTGGCTGCCGGTGAGTGCGCTGCGGCCGGGCGCGACGGAGATCCGGCCGCCACCGCGAAACCAATGCCACCGCCCGCGAGTACTACAGCTGCGGGCAGTCCGACGACCAACGCCCGCGTGCGGGTCACCCTCATAGGTCACCTCCGGTTCGGGCCGGCGGTGCGCCGGCCAGCTGACATACCGGTGGCACGGGCGCGCGGTTGCGTCGGGGCGAGAACTGGCATGACAACCGGCCAGCTGGTCCGCACTTCGCTACGGTGGCAGCACAAACGGCGCGAACTGCCGGAGAGGAAGGCAACAGTCAGCCCCGAAGAGTTCACCGACTTCTACGCGGCATCGTTCGGCCGGCTGGTCGGCCAGCTGTACGCGATGACCGGCGACCGGGCCGAGTCGGAGGAAGCGGTTCAGGAGGCGTTCGTACGGGCCTGGTCGCACCGCGGCCGGCTCGACTCGGCCAGTTCGCCAGAGGGCTGGGTGCGCGCGACGGCGTGGCACATCGCCGTGTCGCGGTGGCAGCGGGCCCGGCTAGGCCGCCTGCTGATGCGGTCGCAACCATCACCGGAGGTGACCGACGGGCCGGGGCCGGACCGGGTAGTGCTCATAGACGCACTGCGGAAAGTGCCCGCGGAGCAGCGTCGTGCGCTCGTGCTGTACCACCTGTGCGAGCTGACCGTGGCGCAGATCGCCGACGAGACGGGCGTGCCGGCCGGAACGGTGAAGGCCAGGCTGGCCCGCGGACGGCGGGCCCTGGCGCCCTACCTGTCCGACTCCGGCGCGACCAGGGCGAGGCGGTGACACATGGCTGACCTCGACGAGGAGCTGCAGAGGCTGGCCGCGGCGGCAGCCGGGGACGCGCGGCCGCTGCCGCCGACCGAGGTGCTGCGGCGGGGCGAACTGCGCCGCAGGCGCCGAATGCTGCGCAACTGCGCTGCCGCCATCGTCGCCATCCTCGCCGTCGGCGGCGGTCTGCTGGCAGCGACGTCCGCGGCCCGGCCCGTGGCACCGAGGCCGCCGGCAACTCGTCCCGCCCCCATACCGACGCCATCGCCGACGCCCCGGACACCGCCGCGGCCGCCGATTCCGTCCCCGACGCGACCGCCTGGACCGACGCCAGTTCGGTCCCCGGCGACGCCGCCGCGGGCCCCCCGCCCGACGCCGTCACGGTCCGGCCCGGTGCTGGCGCCAGCACCATCGCCGACGCCGTAACCTCCGCTGGCCAGGGCGAGCGCGACTGTCAGCTACGGTGTGCTGGTCGGCGCGAAGGCGGGCCATCGCCTGCTTCGCCTTGTGAGAGCAGCATGGAGATCATGAGTAACGCGCAGCCCCCGGCTGGCTACGACCCGGCGATCCTGGACGAGATCCAGCAGCGGGTGCTCTGGCTGGCTACCCGCATCGTGGACGCAGCCAACCACGACCGCGATACCGGCGACGGCGTCAAGGTCGGCGGCCACCAGGCGTCGAGCGCCAGCCTGGTCACCGTGATGACCGCGCTGTACTTCGCGCACCTGGACGCGCCCGACCGGGTCAGCGTGAAACCGCACGCGTCGCCCGTCTTCCATGCCATCCAGTACCTGCTGGGCAACCTGGACCGGGCCTACCTGCCGACGCTCCGTGCATTCGGCGGCCTGCAGTCCTACCCCAGCCGGACCAAGGACCCCGACCCGGTCGATTTCTCCACCGGATCGGTTGGCCTGGGCGCCGCCGCCCCGCTGTTCGCTGCGGCGGTCCGGCGCTACGTCGACGCTCATTTCGGCCCGCGGCCGCGTAGCCGGTTCGTGGCCCTGATCGGCGATGCCGAACTGGACGAGGGCAACATCTGGGAAGCCGTCGCTGACCCGGCCACCGACGGACTCGGCAACGTGCTGTGGATCGTCGACGTGAACAGGCAATCGCTGGACCGGGTCGTGCCCGGCGTCCGGATCGCCCAGTGGGAGCAGCAGTTCAGCGCGGCAGGCTGGCATGTGGTCGAGGCGAAGTACGGCCAGGCGCTGCAGGCCGCGTTCGCCCAGCCGGGTGGCGACGCCCTGCGGGACTGGATCGACGCGATGCCGAACGAGCACTACCAGTCGCTGTTCGGGCTGGCGGCCGCCGCGGTCCGCGAGCGATTCCTGGACGGCGCACCGGCCGAGGTCGAGCGGTTTTGCGCCGGGCTTGGCGACAGTGAGCTGGCCAGCCTGGTCACCGACCTGGCCGGGCACGACCTTGGCTCGCTGCAGGCCGCGTTCGCCGAGTGCGACGCCGAGAAGGACCGGCCCAGCGTGCTGTTCGCCTACACGATCAAGGGCTGGGGGCTGCCCATCGCCGGCAACCCGCGCAACCACTCCGCGCTGCTCACCACCGGCCAGGTCGACCAGATGCGCGAGCGTCTCGGCCTGACCATGGCGACCGAGTGGGACCGGCTGGACCCGATGACGCCTGCCGGGCAGTGGGCCGCGGCCAGGCGGGAGCACCTCGCCCGGGCGCCGAGCACCGCAGACGCGACAGCGGTCGCGGTGCCGGACTCGACCGGGCTGCGCGCCAACCGTCCGGTCTCCACTCAGGAGGCGTTCGGCCGGATCCTGGTCGAACTGTCGCGCGCCGAAGCCGTCGCTCCTTACCTGGTGACGACGGCCCCGGACGTCGCGACATCCACGAACCTCGCCGGGTTCATCAACAGGACCGGGGTGTTCAGCCCGGTGCCGCGGCGAGCCTGGAGCGAGGACCCGGTGCTGAAATGGGCCGAAGGCCCAGACGGGCAGCACATCGAGCTCGGCATCAGCGAGATGAACCTGTTCCTGCTGCTCGGCCAGCTCGGTCTCGCCTGGGACCTGTCTGACCAGCCGCTGCTGCCGGTGGGCACGGTGTATGACCCGTTCGTGCTGCGCGGCCTGGACGCGTTCATCTACTCGGTGTACTCCGGCGCAAGGTTCATCGTGGCTGGCACGCCCTCGGGAGTGACACTGGCGCCGGAGGGCGGCGCGCACCAGTCGACTATCACTCCCTCCGTCGGCATCGAACTGCCGAACGTCACTTTCATCGAGCCCGCGTACGCGGTGGCGCTCGACTGGCTGCTCTGCGGCGCGCTCCAGTCGGTCGCCGCGGCCGGCGCCCGGCTGCCGGGCAGTCGAGGCAGCCGAGACTGGCTCGTACTACTTCCGGCTGACCACCCGTGGCATCGATCAGCAGCCCTTCCAGTCCGCCAGGGAACGGCTGGGCGACGCGATACTCCGCCGCCAGGTGCTCGCAGGCGGCTACCGGCTCATCGACGCATCGGAGGCCGCCGCCGCCGCCGGCGCCCCGCCGGTCTACCTGGTTGGCTGCGGTGCGGTGATGCCTGAAGTGCTGATCGCCGCCGCCGAGCTGGCGGACGAGGGCATCGCCGCCACCGTGGTCGATGTCACCTCCGCTGACCGGCTGTACCGGGCCTGGCAGCGCACGTTGCGCCAGGGCGTGCGCACCGCTACGGCACCGTCTATCGCCGGGGCATTGCGCAGCGCCTTCCCCGATCGGGCGCCGGTGGTCACCGTGCACGACGCCGCCTCGCACACGATGAGCTGGCTCGGCTCCGCGCTCGGCGTCCCCGGGGTCAGCCTCGGCGTCGACGGGTTCGGTCAGTCCGGCGCCGTCGCCGACCTGTACCGGGCGCATGATCTGGATCCTGGCTCGATCGTCAACGCCGCGCTTGCTGCGCTCTCCCTGAGGTAACCGCGCCTGCCACCACCCGGACCCAGGTCAGCGCTCGGCCGACGGGCCCAGCAGCGCGGCGACCGGCTTCATGCCGATTGCGCGCCGCGTCGCAGATGTGCGATCCTTCCCGTGATCGTGATCCATCGGCAGGAGGTGAGACTCATGTGCGCAGTATCCGTCATGGGTGCTCCCCTGCAAGGCACGATCGCGCGACTGACGTAGTCGCCAGCCGGGAGCGCCCGACAGGCCATCCGCGAAAGGCGACTCCCATGAACACAACACCTTCTTCGACTCCGCGCATCAGATCGACGACCGCTTCCGATGGCGTCACGGTGACGCGGACGCCACGGCACGGGAACTGGCCGGTGCCCGACAAGCAGGTCGACGCCACGACGCAAGCGGACAACGCAGGCAAGCGAGCCTTGGTCCTCGCCGGCGGCGGAGCGGCAGGCAATGCATGGGAGCTCGGTCTCATCGCCGGCGTGTCCGATGCCGGGGTTGACGTCACCGAGGCCGATCTCATCATCGGGACGTCGGCAGGATCGACGGTGGCTGCCCAGATCACCAGCGGGACACGGCCGGCCGAACTGTATGCGGCCATCCTCGGCGCGGTGCCCAGGCCACCGGCTGCCGACGCCGGATCGGACCGGGGCCGGGCTCCGTCTTTCTCCGGGCCTACCTACATGGAGTGGTCGAACGCAGTCATCGGCTCGGCTGAGGACGCGTCCGAAATGCGCCGGAAGATGGGCGCCGCCGCGCTCGAAATGGATGCTTCCGACGGCTCTAGCCAGACGCGCTGGCGCGACATCGTCGCGGCTCGGCTTCCCAGTCAGCACTGGCCGCAGCAGCCTGTGCTTATCCCGGCTGTCGATGCGCGTACTGGGGAACCAGTCGTGTTCGACCGCCACAGCGGAATCGACCTGGTAGATGCCGTCGCCGCCAGCACCAGCAACGGCTTCGGTCCCTACCCTCCCTACCGCATCGGCGAGAACCGGTACATCAACGGCGGCTACCGGCGCAGTGAGAACGCCGACCTGGCGGCTGGATACGGGCGCGTGCTGGTACTGTCACCGTTCGGCGGCAGGTCGCGGATGCCGCCGGAGTGGGGCATGGATCTCGCCACCCAAGTCGGCGAACTGCGCGCCGGGGGCAGCTGGGTGCAGGCCGTCTTCCCGGATGGCGGCGCGGGTGAGGTGTTCGACGCCAACGCGCTGGATCCGTCAACGCGCCTGCCGGCCGCGCGAGGAGGCTACGACCAGGGCCGAGCCCTCGCGGAGGTGCTCGCCGAAATCTGGCGGTGACGCCCGGAACCAGTCGGCCGCCCGCCGCTAGAGCCGCGCGTAGTTCTGGATGTCGTGCTCGAACTGCGCGGTCATTTCCTCGGTCAGTGTGCGCCTGGTCTGCGCGATACCCAGCAGTACGTCCGCAGTCGTGGTGACGTCGTTCCCTTCCTCGATCAGGACCCGCTCGAACACCAGCTGGGCGGCCCTGCGCGCGGCGAACTCTATGTCGGCAGGCGTGAACAGCCTGGATCGCTGCACGATCTGCTCCATGTCGACGCCGTCATGCGGAACCGCGGACAGGTACCGGTCCCAGATGGCATGCCTGGCTTCTTCATCGGGCGGGCCGACGGGAATCACGTAGTCGAACCGGCCGTGCCGCAGGAACGCGGTATCCAGGTCGCGGACCGAGTTCGTGGCGCAGATCAGCAGTCGCTGATCTCGCTCCCGGAACGGCGGGATCAGCTTGAGCATCTCGTTGGTGACGCCCTGAGCTGCAGAAGAGTTCCGAGGCTGCCGCACGCCAGCGATCTCCTCGACTTCGTCAATGAAGACCACGGCCTTGTCCAGCTCGGCGATAAGGCCGAAGGCCTCGCGCAGCGCGGCGGCCAGTCCGGCTGCTGATTCCCCCGCCAGCCGAGATGGGAAAAGCTCAACGAATGGCCAGCTCAGCCTGCCCGCGACACCCTTGGCGAAAGTAGTCTTGCCGGTACCCGGCGGCCCGAACAAGATGATGGCGTGCGGCGGAGCCAGGCCCAGGCGGCCAGCCAGCTCGGGATTGGCCAGCGGCAGGGTGACCCGCCGCTCGATCAGCTCCTTTTCCCTGGCCATCCCGCCCAGGCCCGACCAGGTGTCCGGACGGATCATGCGGCCGCCGAGCTGCCCGAGTATGCCGACGTCGGCAGGCCCGACCGGCTCCAGCTTCTCGTACAGGCTGATGCCGTGACGGACGGCGTACCCGCAGTGCTCCAGGGCCGCCGCGCCGACGTCGTTGTCGTCGGACAGCTGGCAGCCGATCCGGTGCACGCCCGCCTCCACAAGCCGCCGCTCGAGTTCGGTGAGCATCGCGCTGCCGATGCCGCGCTGCCGCCAGCCCGGCGCCAGGCTGATGCGGAGCACCGATGCGCGCGCGCCGCTGACGGTAGCCACCACCGCCCCGACCACTTCGGTCCCGACAACCGCCACGACAGCCGGGGCTTCGTCGCGCACGGCCGAGATCAGGTCGGATACCCCGAATACCGGCAAGGCTCCCCCGGCTGCGGGGTCATCCCACAGCCGGATAACAGCGTCGAGATCGTCCTGGTGAAAGTCCCGGATGCGCCACGGCGTCATTCGGCTAGTGTGCCCTAGCCCGCCGCGGCGACTCCGGTCAGACCACCATCGTGATCAGGTCCGCGGCAATCTCGCCAGGGTCGGTCACCGAGTCGAACGAAACCACCTTGACGTGGCTCTTGCCGAACTTGTCCTGGGCCTGGTTCTTCTCAGCAGCCTGCTGATAGGCGCGGAGCGTGGCGTCGTGCTTGGCACCATGGCCGACGATCGCCACCACGAAGACGCGCTTGGCGGTGGCCTTCTCCAGCACTGCCTCGAAGTCCATCCAGTCGTCAGCCTCGCCATCGGTAACGACGACGACTTCCATGACCGGCTGCTCATCGGGGTCGCGGTCGCCGAACTCCTCGTCGTAGTCGGCGAGAGCGGCCTTCCAGGCCGGCATGATGTAGGTGCGGCCGCCCCACTGGATGGAGTTGAGCCTGCGCTCCAGGTTCGAGGTGTTCAGGTCGCCGATCTCGACGTGAGCGTTGGCGAACCCGTGCGTCATCAGGCCGCCGAGCTCGTCGCTGCCGCTTGCCTGCTCTGCGGCCGCCTCGGTGTCCTCGTCCTCGAGCGCGCGGACCAGGCCGGAGAGGGCGCCGATGACCACAGCCCGGCGGCTGCCCTGGTCCGGCCAGTCCGGGCCGGCGTCGTCGGACGCGCTCCAGTCCATGCTCGTCGACAAGTCGAGCAGGAGCACTGGCTCCTTCTTACGGTTCGCCGAGACGGCAGGGCCGATCTCGCTGCGCGGGGTCCTGTTCGGACCACCGGTCTCCTGCCGCTCGCCGGCCGGCGCCTCAGCGCCGACTTCCTGCGGAAAGAACTGCTCGCTCATGTTTCCTCCAAGCCGTCACGACTCGCGTCGTCCGCCCGATGCAGCCAGGAAATATCGCTGCAAACGATATCAAGAAGGCTTAACTCCGCAAGACAGCGGGCAAACCAGTCTCAGAATTCTAGCAGTCAGCCGGGTGGCAGAACCTGGCCGTAACTGCCAAGGCCGCGCAGAATCACGCCCTGACAGCGGCAGTTCCGGCTGAGTTAGCAGCGACGGTAACCGGCGCCTCACGCAGTTCTAGGCCGCGTAGCCGGTCGCCTTCTCAACGTCCATCCGGATGACCACCCGGACCGCGCCGGGCCGATCCGGACCGGGGTCCCTGCCGTCGTACTTCCAGGACAGCTCGGTGTCGACGCGACGGCCGACATCTGGCGTCATCGACACCCGGCCGCGCAGCTCGACGTAGTTCTCTGGGTCCGACGAGTCGATCACCGTCACGCTGACCCGAGGATCTCGCAGCATGTTCCGGTGCTTGACGCGCCCTTCGACCGTCGAGAAGACCAGGTCGTCACCATCGCGGCCGACCCAGACGACCGAGGTCTGAGGGCTGCCGTCCGGATTCACCGTGGCGATGACCGCGTAGTTCTTCCCGTCGAGCAGCCTGAGCGTCTGCTGGCTGAACGCTATTGCCATGGGGCGCACGGTAGCAGCGACCGGCCGTCGCGCGGCCGGGCGCCTGCGGGCGAGCGTCCCTGGCGGGCCGCGATCCTCGTCAGGCGTCCCAGCTGACCGGCAGCTCGCGCAGGGTATGGAGCGCCATTCCCGGCTTGAACTCCAGGTCGCTGGCCGGCCCGGCCAGCCGCAAGCCGGGTAGCCGGCCGAGCAGGCCACGGAATGCCTCCTGCAGCTCCAGCCTCGCGAGCTGCGCGCCGAGGCAGTGATGAGTCCCGGCCCCGAAGGCCAGGTGGTTCGCCGGCGCCCGGCTGACGTCGAATCTGTCCGGGTCGGGGAACACGGCCGGGTCGCGGTTGGCGGTGCCGAACAACGGCAGCACGGCCTCGCCAGCCGGGATCGTGACACCCCCGATCTGTACATCCTCCGTCGTCACCCTGGCAGGCGGGAGCGCGCCGCCGCCGAGGCGGACGTAACGCATGAACTCCTCTACCGCGCCGGGAATCATGGCCGGGTCCGCCCGCAGCTTGCGCAGTTCGGCCGGGTGATCAAGCAAGACCAGCAGCGACATGTTGATCTGATTCGCGGTCGTCTCGTGGCCGCCGATCAGCAGCGAGCAGCCCAGGACCGTGAGTTCTTCCTCCGACAACCGGTCAGCCTGGTCGCGCGCGGCGATGAGCGCTGTCATGAGGTCGTCCGCAGGCACCGCCCGCTTCGCCGCGATCAGCCGTTCGAAGTACCCGTACAACGCGGCCAGCGCGGTCATGATCTGGTCAGAGTCGCGCTGCCAGTCCCCCAGGATGGTGTCGGACCAGGCGTGAAACTGCTCTACGTCACCAGCCGGCACGCCGAGCATCTCGCAGATCACCTGAACCGGCAGCGGCAGCGAGAAGCCGGCGATCAGGTCGGCCGGCTGCGGCTGGCGGCGGAACGCATCGATCAGCTCGGCCACGATGGCGGCCACCCGAGGGCGCATTGCCTCCACTCGCCGGGCGGTGAACGCACTGGCCACGAGCCTGCGGATCCTGGTATGAGCGGGCGGGTCCAGCCCGTTCATGGAACTCGCCGCGGCCATTTCAGTGCCTCGCAGCGCCCGGCCGGGCGCGACCGCCAGCGCACGGGAAAAGCGCTGATCGATAAGTACCTGCCGGACTTCCTCGTAGCCGCCTGTCAGCCAGGCAGCGCTGCCGTCGGGTAGCTCTACCTGCAGGACGGGGCGGTCTCGCAGCAGCGCGCGGAAATCCGCCACAGGCTGGCCCGGCCACTGCGGCGCAGCTGGCGGGAACCTTAGCGGGCGGTCTTCAACGGTCACCGGGGCACCATCCTCGCTGTCGATGCTAGCTGTACCAGACCAGCTGAGTCCGTTCCAGCGCAGCGCTCCGCCCGGTCTGTTCCGTTGCTCGGCCGACGGTCCCCGACGGCCCAGCAGCTGGCCGCCGACGAGCAGCTGATGCCGATGAGAATGCTGGAATCGCTGCTGGCCGTACCCGCCGGGTCAGGGCTAGGGATAACACCCAGCCATGCCCGTTCCAGTGCACAGTCTGATTGCGCACCACGCCAGTTCCGGTCCGAGCGCCGTAGTCGCCCGCGGCCCAGCAGTTACTCGCCGAAGTGCAGGAGACAGCGGCCGCCGGGGGGGCTCTTTAGGAGGCGGGACCAGAAATGACGGGAGCCGATCTGAGCCCGTCCGATCACCAGGACCGCGAAATACGGCGCGTGCTGGTGGCACTCGTCAGGAAGAAGTGGACCCTCCGGAGGGAAGGCCATTGGGGAAAGCTGTACTGCCCTTGCAAAGACGGAGGATGCACCACCATTCCTGTACCTGGAACACCTAAGAATCCAGGGGAGGCGGCGAAAAGGATCGAGAGAACCGCTGCCAGGTGCCCTCTCAAGCCCGGTGACCCGCGCAGGAGCCTGACCGGCCGGCGCAGGGCAAAAGGTTGATACCGTAGGTGTTGACAGTTGTCAACACCTAGGCCAAGCTACAGGGGCGTCAAGGGAGCGCATGCACGTGCAGGCCGGGGGGAACTACACGTGAAGGGACCGATCGGTGCGGTACGAGTTCACGTTCGTTGTTGAGGGCGCAGGGCCCGAGGACGATGACGTCGTTGTCGACCTAACCGAGCACCTTGATGCCATGCTTGCCCGCGCGGCCGGCGTAGACCTGCTAACCATTGCAGGGGACGGCTCAGACGCGATCGACGCTGCACGAGATGCAATTCTCGCGGTCAGATTTCGCGTGCCGCGCATCAACTTCCTTCATGTCGATCGCGACCTTGTCGGAATCTCCGAGATAGCTCAGCGGGTCGGGCGGTCACGCCAGAATGTGACGCAATGGATAGCAGGCGAGCGCCACACAAGCAGGGCACTAGAGCCCTTCCCGAAGCCCGAAGGGGTCGTAGGCCGGGCCCGAGTATGGCTCTGGGCGGAAGTTAATACTTGGTTGCGCCAGCTCGGACTCGGCGACGAGACTCCGGGCCCGAATCGCGCTGAGATAACGGAGATCGACCATCTGCTCCGGCATGACTTGCTGCTCGCCGCGGAGCGGACTGCAGCGGAAACCCTCTGGCCTGTTCCTTACTTCTGGCCAACTCCCAACTTCCGGCGAGGGCGTGTCTCTGGCCAGGTCGTAACTGTGTCGCCCTACGGTATGCCAGCCGCCACATCCTTGGCTCACCAATACGTCGTCGCAAACATGATTGGCCAGCACCACCTGAGAGCCTGGACCTCGGAGCCTTTTGCGCCAGAGTCCGCGCGCGATACACGCGATGAGGCGTTGCCAACCTTCTACCTGGAAGTAACACAGTGAAACTGCAGTGGATCATCATGGCCGAGGGAATTACCCAGGACGCCAGGGGCGCCTTTACGGCCGTCGGCATAGGCCAGGGTGTCATCTCTACCCCTGTACTTCCGTTGCAGTCCAAGCGTGCCGTCATTGCGGTGATATCAGGCGACCACGACGAGCTGGTTCCAGGTCGCTTGGTCAGCTTCTCGATTTCAGTGTTCAGCCCGTCTGACAAGCCCTTGAACGTCAACACCGTGCAGGCACCAGTCGGGCCGGTCATCTACCCGGACCTGCCAGTCGGCCTCAACCTGGCTTCGGAGATCCTCTTCTCCACATCTGAATACGGGCGTCATCTCGTCAGGGTGACGGCGAAGATCGGCGAGGGTCGCGAGCTGACCGGCGAAGTGGAGTTTCACGTCGCGCCTCCACCTCTCGATGCGGGGCACGCGGCCGACGGGGATCCGCCAGCTGTGGCTGAGCAGTCCGCGCTGCCGGCTCACTAACCGTTGTTGCTCGGTCTGGTACAAACCTCGGCATGACAACATGCCTCAACCAGGTGCTTAGCGCAGCTGCTTACCGCGCCGGTAGCTCCGGCGCTACTGCCGCTTTCTGGGTCTCGATCACGGCGCTGGTTATCAGCCTGACGGCGTTAACGACCAGCGTCGTCCGCGACCGGCGACTGCTTCTGCTCCGGATCCTCGAGTACCTGACAACTATCGATCAGCAGTCCGGCAGGCGTGAGATTCACCGGATGGCCGAGGACCACCGGGCGGTCGGCGATCTCACGGAGGACCAGCGGGCGCAGTGCAATCACGCCCTCGCCGCGCTGAACATCATGGCCATCTACTACGACCGCAACTGGGTCTCCCGTCACACCCTGCTTCAGTTCTGGGCAGAGCCCGTGCTGCAGTTAATGCCGGCCGCGCAGCCGTTCCTGGCTCACCGGGACGATCAGAATCGTCTCAGCGGGCAAATCTGGCCGGAGCTGCGCAAGTTCGCCGACGCCGCCAGGAAGCACGGCCGCGACCAAGGGTGGGATCTGACGGACCCGGCCCCTGGTGCGGACGGAGCGAGTGGAGCGGTCGGCCAGCCGTAGCCGGCCGAGCGCTTGACGGGCGCTGACCTGACGCACCGTCATCTCTGGCTCGTTTTTAACAGCCGGTGGCCGAGGCGGGTGTCACGGCGGGCAGCCAGCGCGGCCAGGCTGGCTGAGGCAAAGCAGCGTAAACGTGGCCACCGTGAGCGAGCAGACATAGTCAGACCCCCAGAACCCGCGCAGGGCTTCCCGTGAAAAGTCACATCTGCGGACGCCGCTGTCAATGGCCGCGAAGTATCTCGATAAGTGTTGACCCGATTGATAGCCAGATATAGACCGGTACAAGCGCTCTATGTATCCCGAAGCGTTGCAACTTTGCCGAGCAGCAGTACCCAGCAACAGCTAGACCAGGAGGGAAGCCATCATGCGAGCAGCCAGCAAGCCTGGATCCGCCCAAGCCCGGCGCCGGAGTGCGAGGCTGTTCGCGGGAGTCACCGGGCGTTCGCGGTGCCGGATGGCGGTCATAGCCGCGTTAGCACTGACCGTCGGCGGCTTGGCGGTGACCTCGGCCGGTGCAGCCGGCGCAACTACCTCGCTCTGCCCGGACGCGAACGTCGCGTCATTCGGCCCGAACGTGTGCGTCTTCAACGACACGATGAGCCAGGCCGCGATCCAGGCCGACCTCGACAGCATCTCGACACAGCAGGTTCCAGTCGCGAGCCAGTTCGACAACCAGCGGTACGCCATCTTGTTCCAGCCAGGCACCTACGGGTCGGCGAGTAACCCGCTGGTGTTCCAGGTCGGTTATTACACCGAGGTCGCGGGCCTTGGCTCGATGCCGCAGGACACCGTCATCAACGGCGCCATCGAGGTGTTCAACAACCTGTGCGCGCCCGCGCCGTCGACTGACTGCAACTCTGACGACAACTTCTGGCGCTCGCTGTCCAACCTGACCCTCAACGTGAACCTGCCGAGCTCGCCGCCGGCCTACGCGCCCCCGGTCGTGGACTCGTTCACGAAGTACTGCGCGAACTCGGCGGAGATGTGGTCGGCGTCCCAGGCGGCCCCGATCCGGCGGGCGATCATCAACGGCAGCGTGGTGTTCCAGGACTACTGCGCGACCCATAACTTCGCCAGCGGCGGCTTCATCGCCGACAGCCAGATCAGTGGTGACGCGAATTTCTACGGCAACCAGCAGTACCTGGTACGCAACAGCGAGATTGGCGGGTCCAACGGCTGCACGCCTGACAATGGCGGCCTGTGGAACATGGTCTACTCAGGCGTTCAGGGCGCACCGTCGCCGGCATTCGGCGGCCAGTGTGACCAGAACACCGTGCTCGCGGCGAGCCCGGTGACAGCGGAGGAGCCGTTCCTCTATACCGGCTCGGGCGGGACCTACGACGTCTTCGTTCCCGCAGTCCAGCGCAACTCCGCCGGACCGTCGTGGGCCGGCGGAGCCGAGGCCGGTCACTCCGTCCCGCTGTCGAAGTTCTTCGTGGCGAGCCCCGGCACACCGGTCTGGGCCATCAACTCCGCGCTCGCTCGCGGCAAGAACCTCATGCTGACGCCCGGCGTCTACGACCTGAGCCAGCCCATCGTGGTCAGCCATCCCGACACCGTCGTGCTTGGTCAGGGATTCGCGACGCTGGTGCCCCAGAATGGCGGCCCGGCCATGATCGCCGTCGCGAACGACGGAGTGCGGCTGTCCGGTCTGCTGTTCGACGCCGGCCCGGTCAGCTCCCCGGTCCTGTTGTCGGTCGGGCATCCGGGGCCTGGCAGCGCCAGCGACCCGGACACCATTCAGGACGTGTTCTTCCGCATCGGCGGGGCCGAGACAACGAGCGTCGGAGCCACCGTCAGCCTCCTCGACAATGCCAGCAACTCGATCATCGACAACGTGTGGGCGTGGCGGGCCGATCACGGGAACGCAGTGGGCTGGACCCAGAACACCGCTGCCACCGGCGTGGTCGTCACCGGCGACGCCGTGACGTCTTACGGCCTGTTTGTCGAGCACTATCAGAAATACGAGGTGATCTGGACCGGCCAGGGCGGCACCAACATCTTCTTCCAGAACGAGCTGCCGTACGACCCGCCCAGCCAGTCGGCCTGGATGGCATCGCCAGGCCAGGACGGATATCCGGCGTTCCTGGTGACCCGGAACGTCCGGACCTTCCAGGGCTACGGGATGGGCAGCTACGTCGTGTTCATCAGCACGCCTGCCACGCTGTATGACGCTGCGGCCTTCCAGGCGCCTGATACGCCCGGCGTGCAGTTCCATAACGTGTTCGCGTTGTGGATCTCCGGCTCGGGCGGCTATAACTCCGTCATCAACGGGGTCGGCGGCCGGCCACGTCTACCAATCCGGGGACACAGGCGCCGCAGGACGTCGCGAGCTACCCGTGACAGGCGCGAGCTGCCCATGACAGCCGGCTGCTAATGCGACTGCCCCGGCAGTAACAAGTAGCCAGCCAGGTTCCCGCATAGACGCGGGGACCTGGCTACTGCACTATGGGTGAGTCGGAGGACAGCGGGAGGGGCTGGAATGGCGGACGTGCAATTCTCATGGGATGGCCTGGCGCAGTTCAAGGCCGAGGGGCGCTTCTTAGATGGTTATCCCGACGACCAGCGGACGTTCTTCGCGCCGCGGGACAACGTGCATGGGCTGCTTGTCGACCTGCTCGGCAGCGCGCAGCATTCCATCGTGGTGAACATGTTCGGCTACGACGACGATGAGCTCAATAAGATCATCCAGGCCAAGCTGGCTGACGCCAACGTCTACGTGCAGATGAGCCTGGACCGCAGTCAGGCCACCGGCGCGCACGAGAAGCAGATCCTGTCCAGCTGGAGCAACAACGCTTTCGGCAACAGCATCGCGATCGGCACGAGCTCAGTCCACAACGCGATCTCGCACCTGAAGATCGTGATCATCGACGGCGTCTACACAGTCAAGGGATCCACGAACTGGTCGCTGTCGGGTGAGCAGGAGCAGGACAACGAGCTCAGCCTGAGCCGCAACGCTGTTATCGCTGCCGAAACGCGCGCGGTCCTGGACCTCAATCACGACTTCATGCTCAAGCAGATGGCCGGGACAAAGCTCGACGTAACGAGCCTGCTCGCGCCGACTGGCACCGGCCAGACTCCGCCGCTGCCACCTGCGCCACCGTCAGCCCGCGCGGCCGTGCCGACCATACCGTCGCAATCGGCCGCTCCGGCGCCCGTGGCCGGCAGTTAGCCGCGCCGCTAGCGCGGGATTACCGGCAGCAGCACATACGACGGGCTCGCACCGCCAGCGATCAGGGTGGTGGCACCGCCGAAGATCGCCGGTGGCCGGTCCGCGGGCTCGTCGTGCACGAAGATCCCGTTGCCGCGCATGGTGACGCCGAACGCCGTCGGCCATGGCCCGTCGCCCGGCAACTCGAAGTCGTGCCCCTGCACCATCACCCCGAGGCGGTAGCCGGCCGGGATGACCACTGACGTCGGCCAGATCTCGACGTCGAGGCCGACCGGCTCCGCCGGTGTCAGCGGCTGCCGCTCGTCATGGGTGTGCCAGGGCCGGTGCGGCAGGCTGCGCGCAGGGTCGGTCTTCCGATGCGAGGCCCGCAGCCATCCGAAGCCAACGCAGCCGTGCGGATCCTGCCCGCTCACGAACGTAACGTCCCGCCCGTCAGGGTCGGTCACCCGGAGAGTCAGGAAGATGTCGGCATCACCGGTCGACGACGCGATCACCAGCCTGGCCGCCGCCGGGCCGGTGAGCTCCAGATCCTGGTCGAGTGGCGGAGTCCAGAACTGCAGGCCGTCACCGAGGGCATCGAAGGTCACGCTGTGCTCGGTCGCGGCTGGCTGCTCGCCAAGTTGCCCGCGGTCGATATCAAGGTAATAGCGGGTCCACTGGGTGCGCGCGATCGGCCACTCGTGCTCCGCGCGCTCGGTGAAGGTGCCGTCGACGTTGCGCACCTGGAGCAGCACGGGCGGCTGGCTATCCCAGCCGGTGTCTTCGCCCTTGAGGAAGTGGCCGAAGAAGCGCTTCTGCAGCCGGACCCCGTAATCGGTGTAGAACTCGGCCCAGTGCTGCAAGCCGTGCGCCTCGAGCCACTTCTGCGTACTGCCAGCGCGAGCGTAGCCCTCGAAGTTGCCCCTGGTGTGCAGGTGATGCGCCCAGTTCGCGGCGGACAGCACCGGGACAGTGATGTTCTCCAGTTCCGGACTACGCTCCCGGTAGTAGTCGTCGACCAGCTGATGCGCCAGCACCGCGGCAGGCGTGTCGGCGCGGCTGGCTTTCAGCTCCGCGTCGGTGAGCGTTTCCGGCCCGGCGGCCAGGCCGCCGGTAGCGCGATGCCGGGGGCCGCGCTCGCCGACACCGTGCTGCACTCCGGCCACCTGCGGTGGGTACCACTGGCGGACAAAGACGTTGAGGATGCCGCCATGGCGGGTGAAGTCCCGGTAGAAGTCACTGCCGCCCTCCCACGGGCAGATCGCGGTCAGGTGCGGTGGCTGCAGCGCAGCTACCTGCCACTGGTTGATCGCGTAGTAGGAAACACCGAGCAGCCCGACCTGCCCTGTGCTCCAGGGCTGCGCGGCGGCCCACTCGATGCACTGGTAGTAGTCCGTCGTTTCCCGTGGCGAGAAGATGTCCAGGTAGCCGGGCGACCGCCCGGCGCCGCGCGAGTCGACCCGGATTACTACATAGCCATCGGGTACCCACTTCTCCGGGTCGACGGTTTCCCAGTTCTGGTGCTGGCCGGACGAGCCAGCGAGCGCGTCCGGGTGCTCGGACTCCAGGTTCGCCCACTGCCGCGGGAAGCCATCCTGGAAAGCGAGCCACTTCGCGTACGGGCCGTGCGTCATGATCACCGGGAAACGGCCCTCTTCGTCCGGGCGGAACACGTCGCCGCGCAGCACGACACCGTCGTCCATCGCGATGGGGACATCCCAGTCAATGCGCATGCCGCCCATTCTTCCGGCCGCAGGTGCCGCTGCGGTCAGCGATCACCGCGATTCCAAACGTTCGCCGCGCCGTCCCGAGTTGCGTCCTTGATCTCGCCACGATGCCTGGCACCATAGTTCCTGCCGGAGTACCGGCGAAGGAGAGGACGTCATGAACGGAAGCGAGTACCCCATTAGCTTCTCGGTCGACTATCCCGACCGCGAGTTAAACCGTGTTACCAGCTTCTTCCGGATTTTCTGGGTCATTCCCATCGCCATCGTGCTCGGCGCGGTGGATGGCGGTGCCTGGCAGTGGAGTAACGGACACGGCACGACCGAGGTGGCCGCTGGCGCGGGAGGACTGCTGTTCTTCGGCCCGCTGCTGATGATCTTGTTCCGGCAGAAGTACCCGCGCTGGTGGTTCGACTGGAACCTTGAGCTGCAGCGGTTCACCAACCGAGTCGTTATCTACCTGGCGCTGATGGCCGATCAGTACCCGTCCACCGACGAGCACCAGTCGGTGCACCTGGACTACCCGTACCCGGACGCCGCCGGTGACCTGAACCGGTGGCTGCCGCTGATCAAGTGGCTGCTGGCCATCCCGCACTACATCGTGCTGTTCGTCCTGGACATCGTGGCGTTCTTCGTCCTGATCGTGGTCTGGTTCGCCATCCTGTTCACCGGCCGGTATCCGCGCGGGATGTTTGACTTCATCGAGGGACTGGCGCGCTGGCACAACAGGGTCATCGGCTACGCGGTAACCCTGGTCACCGACCAGTATCCGCCGTTCCGGCTCGCGCCATGAGCACCGGTCGCCTGCCCGGTCCTGGCGGCTTCACACCGCAGCTGTGCCGATCAGGCCGTTGGCGCTGACCAGGCCGGTGAGCTCGTCCTCGGTGAGATCCGCGGTGTGAGCTGGCCGCATCGGCAGCACCAGGTAACGGGTTTCGGCGCTGGCATCCCAGACCACGATCTCGGTGTCAGCTGGCAGCACGAGGCCGAACTCGGCGAGCACGGTGCGCGGCTCGCGCACCGCACGGGATCGGTAAGCGAGGCTCTTGTACCAGCTTGGTGACGGCCCGAGCAGGGAGACCGGATAGCACGAGCAGAGCGTGCAGACGATCATGTTGTGCTGCGCCGGGGTGTTCGCCACGACCCGCAGCCGGTACCCGCCGACGCCGCCGGTGGGGAATCCGAGTTCGGCGGCGGCCGCGTTGCCATCGGCGAGCAGGCGCGCCTTGAATGCGCTGTCGGTCCATGCCCGGGCGACGATTCTCGCGCCGTTGACCGGGGCAGCATTCTCGAACAGGGCCGACAAGATCGCATCCAGCTCATCGTCGCCAGCTAGCCCCGCGGCGATGACCCGGTCTTCCAGCGCCCGGACGCGCGCCGCGATGGGCAGGTGGACGTGGCCGTCATGATCGCTCACGGCGCTGCCTCCAGATAGGACTCCCACATGTCTACCGTCACCATGTGCGCGCCGCGTCCCCAGAGATCGCCTGCCGGGAACCGGACGGCGTACACCGTCTCAACTCTCGGCTGCGGCGCACCCTGAGCTACGTCGTCGGGGAGCGGCCACTCTCCTTCGGCCTCGACGATCTCCCCGACGTGGCCGGCCACGTAGCGCGGCAGCCTGGTGTGATGATCGGGGTCAGTCATGCGGACACGGACCTGGGTGCCGACCGCGAACTTCACGCCGCGCCCTTGGCGGCCAGCAGCGTTTCGATCGCCAGCAGCCAGCGCTCGAAGTACGACGCGGCCAGGTACTCCTGTGGCGGGATCCGCTCGATGGCGTCGCGGAATTCGTCGGTTGTATAGACGTTGCGGCGTCTGAGCACGGCGTTCAGCGCCCACACCCGCGCTTCCCAGTCGGCGGCGAACTGAGTCGTGCCTTCCGCGACCGGAACCGGCCCGAAGCCAGTCTGGCCGCCGACGTCATGAACTCTGCTCACGCTCTCATCCTACGGACCGATCCAGGTACGACTCGTGGGCGACGCACGCCGAGCCTCATACCGCCAGACTGGCCCGGTGGGCGGATCCATGCCAGTCGCGCGGCCGCGAACGTGGCCTGCGGCGCTGACCCTGTTCTTGCTGGCACCGCTGATCCCGGAGTCGGTGGTCACTTATAACTCGTCTCCGCTGCTGCTGCTGACCAGGCCGCAGGTCTGGCTGTTCATCACCGCGTTCTACGGATCGGTTGCGCTGCTTGTCCGCGAGTTCACCCGGTGCCGTGCCGCCCGGTGGACCAGCGTCCTGCTGCTGGGCGCAGCTGCTGGCGCCATCAACGAGGGAGCTATCGCCGGTACCTGGTACCGGCAGCAGTACAACGGTTACGCCCTTATCGGCGGCGTCGATCCGGCTGTCGCCGTCGGGCTCACGGTCTTCCACGCGCTGTACAGCACGGTGCTGCCGATCCTGCTGGTCAACCTGATGTTCCGCCGCATCGCTGGCCGCCGGTGGCTGCGCCGCGGCGGCGTGACGGCATGCTCGGTCATGCTGGTCCTGGTGACGGCGGTCGGGCTCTCGCAACCGGCTCACCGCGGCTCGCGGGCTGTCGTGCTGCTGGCCGTGATGGTCCTGGTGTCCGTGGCGCTGGCACTGCCGGCCGCAGCGGCCCGGCGGATCCCGGCGAAGCACCCGCCAGGCATCCAGCGACTTCGGCTCGCCGGAGCGGCCGGCACAGTTCTGTTCTATGCCGCGTTCGCCGTCGTTCCGGGGCTGGCCGGAGCGGCGGTCCCGGCTGACATGCTCGCTGCCTGGCAGGTCGCGCTAGTCGGGGTGATGTGCGCTGTCTTCAGCCTGGTCGTAGCGACCGCGCGGAACTGGACCGCGCGCACCGGATGGGGAGATCCGCACACGCTCGCGGTCATCAGCGGTGCGCTACTGCCGGCAATAATCTTGTCGCTGGTGCTTCCGGCGGCGCTGCGCGGTCTCGAGCCACTGGTTACCGTGCCCATGCTCGGATTGCTGGCCTGGCTGGCTCGACGCGCCAGGACTTCATCTGACGCGGACGGCTTCGCCGCGACCCTGGCCTGACCACGCCAGACCCGCCCGTCCGCGGCGTGCGGACGTCACCCTGGCAGGCTCGCCACGGTGCCTGTGCCGATAGCGCGGATCAGGTCGGCGTGGTCCCGCGCGTTCTGATCGGCGTACTCATGGGCGAATCGGGCAATCGCATCGGTGAAATTTGAGCCCTTGCCGATGTAACTATCGATAGCTGCCGGATCGCCGGTGCGGGCATGCGCCCGGGCTAGAGCCTCACCGCAAGCCGTGGCGAACTCGGAGAGCCTGGGTGTGATCAGCTCTGTAGTCGGAATGATCTTCATGTCACGGAACTGCCGGACGTAGTAATCCCTGCCGTGGAACGAGCCCCAGCCCACGAAGATGTCGGTGGCGGTCTGGACCAGCCGCTTGCCGTTGATCACCCGCGCGCCATGATTGTCATGCAGGCTGGGCCGGGTGTGTGCCTCGTACACTGACGGCCCGGCCTGCTTGACCTGGAGGAACAGCGGATCGGCACCACTGCGCCCCTCGAGCAGAACAAGATAGACCCGCATTCCCACGCTGCCCACCCCGACGACCTGGCGGACTGTGTCGACCTCGGTGAACCGGTCGAACAGAATCCGCCGGTCCTCCTGCAAGGTCAGCCGGTACTCAGGCAGGAAGTGATCTACCAGGTCAGCCTGCTCGTCATCACTGATAGTGACGCGGATCGGTGGCTCCGCGGTTATCCTGGGCCGCCCGTGCGTCATCGTGGTCAGCTTGGCGAACGCTCCTTGGCTGGTGCGGCGCTGCCGCTTCCTGTCAATGTGAATCGTGACCCGCCCCCGGTCGGCCGGCTCGAAGTAGCTCATCAACCGGTCGACGCACATTCCGTCGTACCAGATGTCCAGCTCGGGCATCTGCGTGTACTGGCGCATGCGCCTGCGGTAGGACTCCACGCCGGCCAGGACAGCATCGGTAGCCCTGGCGGACTTGATCCGGTTCTCGCGGGCGGCTACTACGAGGCTGGCCGCGAATCGCTTGACATCCCACTCGAACGGGCCGGGCAGAGTCTCGTCGAAGTCGCGCAAGTCAAAGTACAAGTTCCGCTCTGGCGTCGCCCACAGGCCGAAGTTCAGCACGTGAGCGTCTCCGCACAGTTGCACCTCCAGCCCGCTATCAGGCTTCGACGCAAGGTCGGCAGCCATGACCGCGGCAGCACCCCGGTAATAGTTCCACGCCGAGGCCGCCATGCGGTGATGGCGGATCGGCGCTAGCTCGGGCACCCGGATCCGGTTCTGCGCCAAGATCGTCTCTACGGCGTCGTGCGTGCGGGCTTTCGCTGCCCAGTCCCCCAGCGTGCTTCGCCTGGCCCGCTTTCTCGCGGCCTTCCCCGATGCTCGTCGCTCGTCGCTGGTTGCCCGCAGATCATGCGGCGGAGCAGGCGAGGGCTGCGGTCCTGGTGAGTTGGGCGCCGTCATAGTGCTCTTTCGTCGATGGCAGCAGGTTGGAGCCGCATGGAACATCTACGGAGCCGACTTTACGTAACGACCCGCGGCCGGCCGGGGAGGGCCGGCCGGGACCGGTCGTGCTGCCCGCCGACGTCTGGGGATCTGCTGCCGTCCCGCGGCAGCAGCGCTGCCACATACGACCGCGGACCCCGGCCGGAATCGCGATCACCAGCACCGGTTATCTCCCGCTATAAGGCTTCCGGCTGCCCCTCGCCGGGCCCGCCGCTCCCCGGCCACGGCCCGGCCCGCCGCCGCCTGCCCCGGCCCGCCGCCCGCCGCCTGCCCGGCATGTCCGGATAACCGGGCAGCAAAGTTACCCGCAGGTAGTGACCTCGGTTACACAGCGAAACCAGCCCGCCACCCCCCGCGTCGAACCTGCCATTACCCGCCGCCACCCCGGCCGGCGGCACCGACAGGAAGGACGCCCGATGCCCCGCACCGCCCGACTGACCGACGCCCTGCGCGGCCGCCGCAGCGCCCTGGCAGCCCTGGGCGCCGCCGCAGCCCTGGCCAGCGCCGGCACCGCCAGCGCCGCCACCCTCACCACCACCACCCCCGCCGGCCACCACGCCCCCGCCACCCGGCACCCCGCCGCCCGGCACCCCGCGGCCCCGGCCCGCCGCGGCCCACGCCCCCGCGGCCCGGCACGCCGACGCCCCCGCGGCCCGGCACGCCGACGCCCGCGAGACCGCCCGCCGCGCCGCCGCGCACGCCCCCGCCCGCCCCTACCAGATCTACGACTCCGTCACCCCCGCCGCCATCCCCGCCCACCACGAGATCGCCACCTACGCCACCGGCGGCTACGCCGTCACCCCCGCCGCCGTCACCGGCCGCCACGTCCTGTGGATCGACACCAACGGCTCCGACCCCCGCGCCTCCGCCCTCGACATCGAACCCGGCGACGCCACCCCCGCCGGCGCCGCCGCCTGGGCCCGCGCCAAGCTCACCACCCACCCCGCCGCCCTGGCCCGCCTCTACACCATGCGATCAGAATGGCCCGCCGTCCAGGCCGCCGTCGCCACCCTCCCCCACCACATGCAAACCCGCATCCGCTGGTGGATAGCCGACCCCACCGGCACCCCCCACATCGTCCCCGGCGCCCAGGCCACCCAGTGGTACTGGGGAACCCACTACGACATCACCACCGCCACCCCCGCCTTCTAACCACCCCACCCCCGGCACCCCCCGCCGGGAACCCCCACCCCGGCACCACCCCCCGCCGGGAACCCCCACCCCGGCACCAGCCCCCGCCGGGAACCCCGCAGCGTCCCGCCCCCACCCCCCGGGGGCGGGACACTGCCACGCCACCAGCCCCTACAGGCCCCGGCACTCACGAAGCATCCGCTCCTGGCCGATGGAGGCGATCGCCGCGCTCGCCGTGGCGGGCGATCGGAGGCTGGCTGCGAGCACCGCCTGGCGACAATCCGCGACTGATCTCACCGATCTGCGTAACCTACGGCCGCCCCGCAGCGTCCAACCGCCACGGTTGAATTCACCCCAGGAGGCGGCGACGACCGGACGCATGCGGCGATACATCGGACCGGCGGCCGTCACTGCCGTCGCGGCGGTGGTCCTGGCATCCTGCCGCGGCTATGCTGCGCCGCCGCCCGAGCCGGGGCAGCCTGCTCCGGCAGCGCACCTCGAAGCTGAGCCGACGAAGCCGTTCCGGCTGTACACCCACTGCGGCGTCGACGAGGCGCGCATCGGTAACCGGTACTTCGAGGCCGTGCACCCACTCAGCGATGGCGCAGGCAACTCGCCCGCCGGCTGGGCGAACCCGTACCAGCCAGGCACCATGACCGCACTGTCACCAACCACAGCGGTCTTCCGCGACCAGGCCGGCCACCGCGTGCTGTTCCGGCTGCGTCCCGGCGCCACTGCCTTCAAGCACATCTGCTCGTGACGGCGCGGTGCCGGCCATCGGCCCAGCGGCAACTGGGCTAGCAGCAACCGGGCTAGCAGCGCAGCATCTCAGGCGGGGCCCAGCGCAGGCTGTCCCGTGCCCGGCGGGAACTGCGCCGACAACCTGCCACCACCGGGACCGGTCGTTGACAGCGCTGACGGGCCGTATCTACCATTTCTCTATGAGTATAGATAAAAGGACTGAAGATCCGCCGCCCACGGGCGCGGCGGCGGATCCGGCCGCGGCCCGCTCGCCGATCGGATTCCGGCTGGACCCGGCGTCAGGAGTCCCGACCTATCTGCAGCTGGTACAGCAGGTCGAGCAGTCGCTGCGGCTCGGCTACCTCAAGGAGGGAGACCGGCTGCCGACCGTCAAGGAAGCCGTCGAGTCGCTGGCGATCAATCCCAACACGGTGCTGAAGGCCTACCGCGAACTTGAGCACCGCGGCCTGGCGGTAGGCAAGCCTGGCCAGGGCACGTTCATCGCGGGCACGCTGCGCCGGGTGGGGCTCGCCGAGCAGGCTGCACTGCGCTCCAGCCTGCTCGACTGGCTGCGGGCGGCCCGCAAGGCTGGCCTGGACGGCGACGGCATCGCGGCCGTGTTCAGCACGTCGCTGCGGGATTTTCTTGATGGCCGCGACGAGACAGGCCAGCGTCGCGGCGCTGACGGGCGAGGCGCTCGCCAGCGGTCCGGTGGGCGTCGGCACCCAGGGGAAGTCGCGTGAACGTGATCGAGTGCCGCGGCCTGTCGATGCGTTACCGGCGTGCCTGGGCACTACGTGACTGCAGTCTTGGCATTCCGGCGGGCCATGTGGTCGCCCTCGCCGGGCCGAACGGCGCAGGCAAGACGACGCTGCTCAGCATCGCAGCCGGACTGCTCCGGCCGAGCGCAGGTGACATCGCCGTGCTCGGCGGCCAGCAACCGGGATCAGCCGCCGCCAGGAACGACATCGGTTTCGTCGCGCAGGACGCTCCGCTCTATGGCCATCTGGCAGTACGCGGCATGCTCAGCCTGGCCGCGAACCTCAACGTCAGCTGGGATCGCGACCGGGCGCTCGCTCGCGTCGCCGAGCTGCACATCCCGCTCGGCCGGAAGGTCCGCTCGTTGTCCGGCGGCCAGCGCGCGCAGCTCGCGCTGACGTTCGCAGTGGTCTGCCAGCTGCTCGCGGTGCTCGCAGGAGTGTTCCTCGGCGCGCCGACTGTGGCCCGCGAGATCGAGAATGGCACTGCCAGGTTCGCCTGGACCCAGGCCGCAAGCCGGCGTCGGTGGCTCCTTACCCAGGTCGGGCCGTTCGCGTGCCTGCTGGCTGCCGCCGCGCTCGGCCTCGGCGCGGAGTTCGGCTGGTGGCTGGCGCCCTTCCCGAGCCCCGCGTCCGCGGGTGTCGGTCCGTGGTCGCCACTGCTGTTCAACCTGAACTCGATCGTCCTGGCGGGGTGGGTGCTGTTCGCTCTCACCCTGGGCGTCGGCCTTGGCGCCGCTATCCGGCGGACAATGCCGGCGATGGCCGCGACGTTCGCTTGCTACGCCGCCCTCTGGTATGCGGTGTCAGCGTCCTGGCGGATGCACTACCTCGCGCCGGTGCACCGATCGCTGCATATCCAGTTCCAGGGCGTCGGACGCTACTACAGCTACGGCTATTTCTGGCCGGGTCGCCCGGTCATCATGAGCGAGACGCTGGGCTGGCCGGACGGCCGTCTGCTTAGCAATGCCGAGCAATTGCGGCCGGCCTCCTGGCTCACGCTGCATCACATCGTGCTGTGGGTCACCTACCAGCCTGCTAGCCGGTACCACGTGTTCCAGCTTATCGAGGTCGGCTGGCTCATCGCAGCGTCAGCGCTGCTGCTCGGCGCCGCCATCGTCCTGACCCGGCGCAGTCGCGCCTGACCCGGCGCAGTCGCCGTGACCCGGTACCGCCTTTACCGTCCCTGCCGGACCGGGCCGGACCACCGGGCGCTGTCCCATGCCATAATGTATTAGCACTGTTGTAATGCTGTCACGCTGAGCTGGGGAGAGCGACATGGACGCCCGTTACCCCGAGGTCGAGCCGTACGACCACGGCATGCTGGACGTCGGCGATGGCAACGCCGTGTACTGGGAGACCTGCGGGAACCCGGCGGGCAAGCCGGCCCTGGTCCTGCATGGCGGTCCTGGCTCGGGCTGCAACCCGAGCATGCGCCGTTATTTCGATCCGGCCGCGTACCGGATTGTGCTGTTCGACCAGCGCGGCTGCGGACGGAGCAGGCCGCACGCCAGCGATCCGGCGGTGAGCCTGGCAGCGAACACGACTCAGCACCTGCTGGCCGACATCGAGCGACTCCGCCAGTACCTGGCCATCGACAGCTGGCTCGTCCGCGGCGCCTCCTGGGGCTCGGTGCTAGCGCTCGCCTACGCCGAGGAGCATCCCGGCCACGTCACCGGCATGGTGCTGAGCGCCGTCGGCACCGGCCGCTGCGCCGAGGTCGAGCTGCTGACCCGCGGTCTCGGCGGGCTCTTCCCGGCGGACTGGGAGCGCTTCCGCGACGGCGTTCCCGAGAACGAGCGGGACGGCAGCCTTGCCGCCGCCTACAGCCACCTGCTGAATGACGGGAACGGCGACGTCCGGGACAAGGCGGCCAGGCACTGGTGCGACTGGGAGGAGGCCATGGTCCCGACCTCGCCGCGGCCCGACCCCCGCTACGCCGACCCCCGATTCAGGCTGGCGTTCGCCCGGCTGGTCACGCACTACTGGAGCAACGATCATTTCCTCAGCGACGGTGTGCTGCTCCGGCGGGCATCCGAACTGGCAGCCGTCCCCGGCATTATCGTCCAGGGCAGCCTTGACCTCATCAACCTGATTGGCACGCCGTGGCAGCTGGCCGCCGCCTGGCCGGGCTGCGAGCTCGTGATCATCGATGCGGCCGGGCATGGCGGCAGCGCCGCGATGGACGCGGCGATCGTGGCGGCAACTGACAGGTTCGCGGCCGGTCATGGCCGGGCCGGTCATGGCTGAGCCCGCCCAGCCCGGCCGGTCCGGATCCCTCACCGGGCTCGGTACCCTGCTCCGGCATGTCCTCGACGAGATGGACGCCGACATCGCGACGGTGCTGGCTGATCTGGGCGTGACAGGCTACCGGCCGCGGTTCAGCCCGGTCGTCCGCGCCCTGGTAGCGCTCGGGCCGGTGCCGATCCGGGACCTGGCCAGCGCGATCTCGGTAACGCACTCGGCCGCCAGCCAGACGGTGGCGCAGATGCGGGCGCGCGGACTCGTCGTGCTCGAGCCTGGCGAAGATGCGCGGCAGCGGGTCGTGCACCTGACGGCCAGGGCCCGTGCCCTGCTGCCGGCGATCGAGACGGAATGGGCGGCCACCGCATCAGCTGCCGCCGAGCTCGACGCCGAGCTGCCGTTCCCGCTGGCCGAGCTGGTCCCGGCGATAGCCCTCGCGCTCCGGCAGCGCTCGTTCCGCCAGCGGATGACCGACTCGCAATGGGCCCGCGCCCACCCAGAGTTCGCCGCGGCGCTGCTGACTGCACGAAGGCCGGGCTAGCAGGTGGCCGGGCTCCTCACCGACATCACCCCGCTGCGCGAGTCCGCGCAGTTCCGCAGGCTGTTCCTGGGCAGCCTGCTGTCCTCGATCGGCGGCGCGCTGACCGGCTTCGCCGTCCCGCTGCAGGTCTACGACATCACCAGGTCACCGTTCGCGGTCGGCGCCATCGGCCTGGCCGCCGTGGGGCCGTTGCTCGCGGTCGGCTTGCTTGGCGGGCCGCTCATCGACGCCATGGACCGGCGCAAGCTCGTCCTCATCACCAGCCTGTGCCTCGCTGCGGTGTCCGGCGCTCTCGCCGCGCAGGCGTTCGCCGGACTATCGGTGCTCTGGCTGCTCTATGCGCTGATCGCGGTGCAGTCGGCGGTCGGCGCGCTGAATATGCCTGCCAGGCGGACGCTGATCCCGAGCCTGCTCCCGCCGGACCGGCTGGCCGCGGGACTGGCACTGAACCGGATCAGCTTCCAGGCCACTCTCATCGTGGGCCCGGCGCTGGGCGGGCTCATCACCGCGGTGGCCGGGCTCAAGGCCTGCTACCTGATCGACGCCGTCAGTTTCGGCGGTGCGCTGTACGGCGTGGCCCGGCTGCCCGCCATGCCGCCGCAGCCGGGCACGGCCAGGCCGGGCCCGCGCGCGGTGGCCGAAGGCCTCCGGTTCATCCGGCGCAGCCAGGTGCTGGCCGGCGCGTTCCTCGCCGACCTTAACGCCACGGTCTTCGGCCTGCCGGTCGCACTGTTCCCCGCCATCAATGCAGCGCGGTTCGGCGGCAATCCGGCGACGCTGGGGCTGTTCACCACGGCGATCGGCGTCGGCGGCCTGATCAGCTCGGCGTGCACCGGGCCGTTGCGACGGCTGTCCAGGCAGGGCGCAGCGATGCTGTGCATGGTCGCCATCTGGGGCGCGGCGTTCGCCGGCTTCGCGCTGGCTCGCAGCCTGTGGCTGACCCTCAGCTTGCTCGCGATCGCCGGCGCCGCGGACACCTTCACCGTGGTAATCCGGGGCACGATCGTGCAGGCCGTCACCACTGACGCGCTGCGCGGCCGGCTCACCTCCGCGGAGTACGTGATCGGCGCTGGCGGCGAGTCGCTCGGCAGGCTGGAGTCTGGCATCGTCGGCTCGCTCGCCTCCCCCGTGATCAGCGCGCTGTCCGGCGGCCTGATCACGGTCGCAGTGTCGGGCGCGCTGGCGCTCGCGCTGCCCGGCTTCGCCCGCTATCGCGCTGGCCACGCCGGACCATCGGACCGCAGTCACGATGCCGGCGGGCTGACCGAGCCGGCTGCACGCCTGAGTCGACAGACCTGGCACCGGACTGGATGGGACGTGCATCGCCCGCGCTCATGATGCCGGGAACGGCGATCGCCCGGCTGTCGCGGCCATGAACCGGCCGCGAGTTCGCGACGTGACCGGCGGCCAGGCGGCAATCCGGTTGGATCGCGGGCCGGCGATCAGGTAGGCATGAGACATGGCGGCCGAGGTTGCGCGGTACTGGCAGCACGCGGCGGTCGAGGGAGTCGACCTGCTGCGGGCCAGGTTTGTCACGCACCGGTACGGCCGGCACGCGCATGAGACCTACACCTTCGGCCTGATCGAAGCCGGCGTCGAGGAGTTCGACTACGGCGGAACGCTGCACCGGGCCGGTCCGGGCGCCGTTGCGCTACTCGATCCGGAAGTCGTGCACACCGGTCATGCGGCGACAGCCTCCGGCTGGACCTACCGGGTGCTCTACCCCGAGGTCAGCGTGGTGACAGAAGTGGCCGAGCAGCTCGGCTGGGGACGCGGCACGCCGCGCTTCCCGCAGACGGTGCTGTACGACGATCGCAGCGCGGCCCTGCTGCGCAGCGCGCACCGTGCGGCGGAACACGGTGACCAGCTTGCCTCCTCAAGCCTGCTCACCTCGGCACTGGCCGGCCTGCTGCGCGCGCACGCGGCGACCGGGCCTACGGTCGCGCGGGAAACGACCAGAGTCGCCGGGCCGGGGCAGGCGCCGTCCGCAGTCGGTGCCGTCTGCGAGCTGCTGCGTGAACGGCTTGCGGAGCCGCCCGCGCTCGCCGAACTGGCGGCCATCACCGGACTGAGCCAGTTCGCGCTGCTGCGCGCGTTCCGCGCCCAGACGGGCTTGCCGCCGCACGCTTACCTCAACCACTTGCGAGTGCGCCGGGCGCGCTCGCTGCTCGACGACGGGCTGCCCCCAGCCGACGTGGCCACCCTGACCGGCTTCGCCGATCAGGCGCATCTGACCAGGCACTTCAAGCGCGTTGTCGGCGTTCCGCCGGGTGCCTACCAGCGAGAGCGAAGCCAGGCCGTCATGAGCTGACAAGGCCCGGAAAGCCGACGTTTCATCGACTGTGGTTGCTCCGCCGGGAGATTCTGCCTGGATATGAGGAGCCAGAATCGATGAAAGGTCGCTGCAGAGTCCGGCTGAGTCCGCGCCCGGAGCACGACTGAGTCCGCTCCGAGGGCAAGAACGTACAAGACCGGGCGCTTCAGAGTGCCTACGTTGACGGTATGCCAGCCGGGACCGTCGCAGATCCGCCGATCCAGCGGCCAGCCCGGCCGGTCCGGGACGGGATTGCGCTCGGTATGGCCGTCGGCGTCTCCGGCATTGCCTTCGGCGCGGCCGCAGTGAGCTCTGGCCTGACGGCCTGGCAAGCGTGCGCGCTGAGCCTGCTGGCATTCACCGGGGCGTCCCAGTTCGCGCTGGCCGGGGTGATAGCCGGCGGCGGCAGCCTGCTGGCGGGCACCGCCGGGGCAATCCTGCTCGGCAGCAGGAACGCCCTCTACGGCCTCCGCCTTGCCGGCGTGCTGCGGCCGCGCGGGCCCGCCCGGTGGCTGGCCGCGCTCGGCGTCATCGACGAGACGACCGCCGTTGCGCTGGCCCAGCCCGGTCCGGACGCCGCCCGGACCGGTTTCACCGCGACGTTCGCCTGCCTGTACCTGACCTGGAATCTCAGCACGCTTGCAGGCGCCGTCGGGGCAGGCCGCGTCGGCTCACCGCAGGCGCTCGGCCTCGACGTGGTCGGCCCGGCCGCTTTCCTCGCGCTGATCTGGCCCCGCCTTAAAGCTGGCCGGACCGAGCGCGCTGTGGCGCTGGGCGGCGCGGCGATCGCACTGGCGACCACCCCGGTTCTGCCGGTCGGCGTGCCAGTCATCCTGGCCGCTACTGCGGCTCTCGCCGGAGCGCTGGCCAGCCCGGCCGAGGCCGCGCCGTGACCGCGGTGTGGATCGCGGTGCTGGTCACCGCCGCCGGATGTTACGCATTCAAGCTGGCCGGCCTGACCGTGCCGCAGCGGGTCCTGGCCAGGCCGGTGGTCCGCCGGTTCGCCGAACTTGTCCCGGTAGCGCTGCTGGCCGCGCTCTCAGCGGTGCAGACCGCGACGAACGGGCAAGCGCTGGTTTTTGCTCCGGCGCGCCTGGCCGGGCTGGCTGCCGCAGTGATCGCGCTGCTGCTGCGAGCCCCGTTCCTCGTCGTCATCGTGGCGGCGGCCGGCACCGCGGCCGCGCTGCACGCAGCCGGACTGAGCTAACCGAGCTACTGCCGCCCCGGATGTCAGCCACGCGGTAAAGTGCGCCGGGTGACAATCGGCATCGAGGTAATCGACAAGGTGACCGACGAGGTGGTCGATGCTTTCGGCAGGCTGCTGCCGCAGCTGTCGAGCACGGCCAGGCCGCTGGACGCGGACGCCATCGCGACCGTGATCGCCTCGCCGGCCGTGACGGTCCTGCTGGCACGGGGCGACGCCGGCCGCATCATCGGCACCCTGACGCTGGCGATGTTCCCGATCCCGACCGGCCTGCGAGCCTGGATCGAGGATGTCGTCGTCGACGCGGCGTCCGGGCGGCAAGGCGCCGGGATGGCCCTGGTGCGCGAGGCACTCCGGATCGCTGAGGCGGCCGGAGCCAGGACGGTCGACCTGACGAGCCGGCCGTCCAGGGAAGCAGCCGGAGGGCTGTACGTGAAGGCAGGCTTCGCGCAGCGCGAGACGCGCCTGTACCGCTATACGTTCAGCTAGCCCGGCGCGGACCCGGGCGCATGGCGGCGGCGGCCCGGTTCAGCGAGCCGCCGCCGGAAGCGAGATTACTCGTTAGACCTTGAGCATCCGCTTCAGTGAGTCGAGACCCTTAGAGAACGGGTCTTGCGCGGGCATCTGGCCCTGCGGCGTCGCCTGGTTGACCATCTCCGGCAGCGCCTGCGCCACCTGGGCGCTGGTCTCCTCCGGTGTCATGCCTGCCTGCTGGGCCATCGCGTTCAGCTCGTTCGGGTCGATGGCCTGCTGGACCTGAGCTCCGGAGACCGGCTGGTTCTCGCCGGTGCCGACCCACGACTGAACCTGCTGGCCCAGGCCGCTCTGAGTCAGCTTCGAGGTCAGCCCCTGCAGGCCGCCGCTGGAGCTGAACATCTTCTGGATCGAGGCAAGGCCGCCTTCCTGGCCTTGCTGGCCGCCGAGCTTGGCCATGACATCATCGAGGAATCCCATGACACTCCCCCCGTTTGGTGACATATGGCTACTTACCGGTGACACCGGGTCACTCTAGGGAACGTCTTCCCCGCTCCGCATCCGGTCTACCCGTCGAGCTCTGCAATCCCACCGAGCAGGCGTTCCACCTCGGCGCCGTCGTTGTAGTGCACCAGGCCGGCCCGGACCGCGCTGCCGCTGTCCCGGATGCCCAGCACCCCGGTCAGTTCCCAGGCGTAGTTATGACCGTGCCAGACATTGATCTTGCGTTCGGCCAGGTGCTCCGCGACCTGCCGCGGAGTGCGGCCGGCCACGGTGAAATAGGCGGTGGCAGTCCGGCTGGCCGCCCGGCCATAGGTCCGGACGTGCGGCATGCTCTCCAGGCCGGCCAGCAGTACCCCGAACAATTCCTGCTCATGTTGCTGCACCGCGGCCATCGAGCTGAGCACGCGCTCGCGCAGAGTACCGGCTGGCGGCCCGCCTGCCTCGGCCAGCCCGGCCAGGTGGCTGACCGCCGCGGTGACCCCGGCGAGGCTGGCGAACGACGGCGTGCCGAGCTCGAAGCGCTCCGGCACCGCGTCGGGAGACGGGACCAGCTTGTCCGGTCGGAGCGTCTCCAGCAGTGCGGGATCGGCGACGACCGCCCCGATGTGCGGGCCGGACCACTTGTAAGCGCTGGTCACGTAGAAGTCGGCGCCCAGCGCGCGCACGTCCACCGGGACGTGCGGGGTGGCATGCACGCCGTCGACGTAGCTGAGCGCGCCGGCTGCGTGCGCCATCGCCGTGATAGCCGCGACATCCGGCCTGGTGCCGATGACGTTGCTGGCCGCAGTGACGGCTACCAGCCTGGTGCGGTCGGTGATCAGCTCGCGGTACTGCGCGGCGGGCAGTTCGCCGGTGTCCGGGTCGATCTCAGCCCAGCGCACGGTGGCCCCGGCCCGCTGAGCTGCCTGCACCCAGGGCCTGATGTTGGCATCGTGATCGAGCCGGGACACGATCACCTCGTCGCCGGCGGCCCAGCTACTCGCCAGTGTCTCCGGCCAGCCGGTAGGTCAGCGTGGTCATGTTGGGTCCGAGCACGACGCCATCAGGATGACCGCCGGTGAGAGCTGCCACCGCAGCCCGGCAGTCAGCAGTGATTGAGTCCGCCCGGTGGCTGGCCGGGAAGACGCCGCCGCCGTTACCGAGGCCGGACGCCTGTGCCGCGGCGGTCGCTTCGATCACGACTGCCGGCACCTGCGTCCCGGCAGCACCATCGAGGTACGCATAGCCGTCGGCAAGCGCCGGGTAACCGGCCCGGACCGCCTCCACGTTGAGCTTCACTACCGGTCATCCCTTCCGCCGCAGGCGCACGTCATGGTTTCGCCGCAGGCGCTGCCGCACCCAGCCGGCCATCCGTGGCGCCGACTGGCTGCCCGGCGCGCGCCGGCCTGACACCGCCAGCACAGCATGCCAGGGATCGGGATGGCGTGCGCTCCAGCCCGGGTGGCTGCGGGCAGCCGGCAGTATCGGCCGGTGCGGCATTCCGGCCAGCCAGCCAGCCAGCACCGCGGCGGGATCGGCCGGCCGGTAATCAGTGCCGAGCGCCACCGCCAGGTCCCAGGCGTGCAGGTGCCACTCGGCGCTGGCGGCGCCTGCCATGCCGCCGACGGTCACCACGGTGTCGCGGTACTGATGATGCGGGAGATCCCAGACCGCGCCAAGGCGGGCGGCGTAGCGCTGGGCTGACTCGGCGAACGCAGCGATGTGATCGGACGGCGGCGCGTCAGCTAGCGCCGCAAGCTCCGCAGCATTCTGCCTGGCCAGCTTCCGGGTGAGGGTATCCGGATGTGCGCCAGTGGCCATCAGCCGGGCATAGCGGCTCACCGGAGCCTCGTCCAGGTATTCGTGAAAATCATCAGCGACGCAGCGCAGGTGCCCGGCCAGGTCGAAGGCGCGCCATTCCGGGCACGGCGTCTGCGCACTCCAGCTCGCCTCGTCGAACTGACCCGCAAGCTGGCAGATCGCTGCGATCCCCGCGTGGTAGACAGCTAAAACCGGAACGGGCTCTCGTAGCGGCGCAGGCACGTCCCAGGAATGGGTGCGCTCCACGGGGCCCCCTCCAAGCCGACTCCGGCAACAGCACGCCGTCGTCTGGCCAGAGTGCCAGAGTTACCCGCTCTTCGCCACCCTGCGGCCCATTCATCCGGAGACAGCACGCCCTGCGGCCGGTTGCCCCCGCAGTCGTGACCGGACGGCATACAGACGCCGACAGCGGCCGGCTCGTCGGCAGCTGACTGCCTGCCAGCTAGCCGGGCATGGCGGCGCGCCCGCGCCAAAACTCTGGTGACAGCACTACCGATCGCCGGTTAACCTGCGGATAATGCCCCCCAACTCAGCTAGTTCGCCGCCGCATGCCCCGGCACGGGCCGAAGCGCAGACTCCTGCGCAGGCCCTCTGGCGCATGCGCGAGTACCTGCGGCCTTACTACCTGGGCTTGTTCCTCATGATCATGGCCGCGATCGTCGCCGTGACGCTTGAGATCGCGATCCCGTTCATCACCAAGTCCGTCATCGACAGCGTCGTGGTCAAGGGGATCAGATCCGAGCTGGTGCCGCTGAGCATCGCCGCCATGACGCTCGGCTCGATCCAGGCCGGCCTGAATTTCTTCCGCCGGTGGGCGCTGTCAGCCGCCGTCGCCGGGATGGAAAAGACGATCCGCGACGACCTCTACCATCATCTGCAGCGGCTTGAGCCCGCCTTCCATGATGCCTGGCAGTCCGGGCAGCTACTGTCGCGCGCGACCAACGACCTGTCGACCATCCGGCGGTTCGCCGGCTTCGGCGTCGTGTTCTTCATCACCAACACCTGGACCTTCCTGCTCATCGTGGCGCTGCTGATCCGGATGAACTGGTGGCTCGGCCTGCTGACCGGCTGCCTGTTCCTGCCGGTGGCCATGCTGTGCCTGCGATTCGAGAAGCGCTACCGGGTGCTGTCCAGGCTGTCCCAGGACCAGCAGGGTGACCTGGCCACCTACGTCGAGGAGGCGGCGGCTGGCATCCGGGTGCTCAAGTCGCTGGGTCGCCGTGACGAGGCTGCCGCCCGGCACCTGGCGCAGTCCAGGCTCGTCTTCCGCACCCAGGTGGACAAGGCCCGGCTGCGCGGCACCTTCTGGGCGGCGCTGGACATGGTGCCGAACGCCGTCATCGGCCTGCTGCTGCTCCTCGGCGCGTTCGCGGTAGGCAGCCATGCGCTGACCCTTGGCGGACTGGTCGCGTTCGTGACGCTGACGCTGCTGCTTGTCTGGCCGATCGAGGCCATGGGCTTCATCATCGCGACCGGCCAGGAAGCGGCCACCGCGGCGCAGCGGATCTACGAGATCTTCGACACCGCGCCCACCATCGCCGACCCGGCCGACCACGGCGTCCTGGACCGGCCGGGGCTGACGGCGGGACGATGGCTGAGCGGTCGCGCCGCGGCCGCGGCGAAAGCGGCCAGGGCAACGACAGCACCGGCCCTGGTGCCGTCGTCGCGCGGCCGGGATGGCAACGTGCCGAGCCGGCCGCCTTGTCTTCGACCGGGTCGGCTTCCGCTACCCGGAGGCGCAGTCCTCGCTGCTGCGCGGCGTCAGCCTGGAGCTCGAGCCGGGTGAGACGGTGGCACTCGTCGGCGCGACCGGATCAGGCAAGACCACCTTGCTCTATCTGGTGCCAAGGCTGGCCGACGTGACAGCCGGCCGGATAACCCTGGACGGCATCGATGTCCGAGACCTGCCCTTGCCCGAACTTCGCAGCCGGGTTTCCTGCGCGTTTGAGGACCCGATCCTGTTCTCCGCCAGCGTGCGGGAGAACGTCAGCTTCGGCGTGCACGACGCGAGCGAGGCGGATATCTCGATGGCGCTGGAAGCTGCTCAGGCCGAGTTCGTCGCGGACCTGCCCTGGGGACTGGACACCCGGATCGGCGAGCAGGGCATGGCCCTGTCTGGCGGCCAGCGGCAGCGAGTAGCACTCGCCCGCGCCATCCTGGCCCGGCCGCAGGTGCTGCTGCTGGACGATCCGTTGTCGGCCCTGGACGTGCACACCGAGGCTAAAGTGACGGCCGCGCTAGCGGAGGTCCTGACCGAGTCGACCGCCCTGGTCGTGGCCCACCGGCCATCGACCGTGCTCCTCGCCGACCGGGTCGCCCTGCTCCAGGGCGGGGTGATTGCCGCGATCGGAACCCACCACGAGCTGCTTCGCGCCGAGCCGCGATACCGGGAGCTGATGAGCTCCGACCATCTTGCCCGCAACGGTGACGGTGGCCAGGCCACGCCGGGCCTCACGTCCGGAGCCCGCAGATGAGCGCGGCTCCGGTGCAGGCCTGGCGCGGCATTGCAGCCGAGCAGGAAGAGGAGATCAGCGGCAAGCTCGGCACGCTCTTGCGCAGGCGCTCCCGGCGGCTGCTTGCCGACCTGCTCGCCCCGTACCGCCGCCTGGTGCTGACAATCTTCGCGCTGATCGTGGCCGCCCAGGTGGCGGCGCTGGCCGGTCCGTGGCTCGTCGGGGTTGGCATCGACGACATCCCGCAGCTGGAGAAGACCCACAACGCCGGATCGCTGGCGCTGATCATCATGGCGTTCGCCGTGGCGGTGGTGGTGCAGGCTGGCGCCACCCGCGCCTACATCGCCAGCATCGGGCAGCTCGGCGGCCGCGTGGTGCTGGAGCTGCGGCGCCGCCTGTTCGCCCACTTCCAGCGGCTGCCGATCTCATTCCACGAGCAGTACACCTCGGGCCGGGTGATCTCCCGCCAGGTGTCCGATATCGACTCGATCTCCGACCTGTTCGACGAGGGGCTGGCGTCGCTGGTGTCCTCGGTGCTCTCGCTGCTGCTTGTCGGCGGCGGGATGCTGCTGCTGGACTGGCAGCTGGCCCTCGTGGTCATGGCCGGCATCCCGCCGCTGGTCTGGCTGTCCGCGTGGTTCCGGCGCGAGTCCGCCATCGCCTACCGGCGGACCAGGGAAACGATCGCCCAGGTCATCGTCCAGTTCGTGGAGACATTCGGCGGCATCAGGGCGGTCGAGGCGTTCCGCCGGGAGAGCCGTAACGAGGAGATCTTCGGCGACCTGAACCAGAAGAACGCCGAGGCCAACCTGCGCTCCTCCCGGCTGCTGGCCATCTTCTTCCCCGGCGTCACGCTGGTCGGCAACCTGGCCATCGGCGCCGTCCTGCTGTATGGAGGGCTGCGCGTCCTCGATCATCAGATGCAGCTCGGCGTCCTCGTTACCTTCCTGCTCTACCTGCAGCGGTTCTTCGATCCGCTGATCGACCTGTCCCAGTTCTACAGCTCGTTCCAGTCCGCTGGCGCCGCGCTGGAGAAGATCTCCGGGGTTCTCGACGAGCCGCCGAAGGTCGCCGAGCCCGAGCATCCGGTGGCGCTGTCCGGCGGCGGGCCGGACAACCGCGGCCGCCGCGTCCAGTTCGAGGGGGTCCGGTTTGGCTACCGCAGCTCGACGGTGCTGCCGGACCTGACGCTGACGATCCCGGCCGGGCAGACGGTCGCGCTGGTGGGCTCCACCGGGGCAGGCAAGACGACGATTGCGCGCCTGCTCGCCCGCATGTACGACCCGCTGGAAGGCAGCGTGCTGCTCGACGGGGTCGATGTGCGTCAGCTTGCCGACCGGTCGCTGCGGCACGAGGTGATCCTGATCACCCAGGAGAATTTCCTGTTCACCGGGTCGATTGCGGACAACATCGAGCTCGGCAAGCCGGGCGCGAGCCGCGCGGAGATCGTCCAGGCAGCCCGCGCGATCGGTGCGCACTCGTTTATCGACGAGCTGCCCGACGGCTACGACGAGCAGGTCGGCAAGAGCGGCGGCAGGCTGTCGGCCGGCCAGCGCCAGCTGATCTCGTTCGCCAGGGCCTTCCTGGCGGCTCCGGCTGTCCTGGTCCTGGACGAGGCGACGTCGCTGCTGGACATTCCCAGCGAGCGGCTGGTGCAGGACGCGCTGCAGACGATCCTGGCCGGCCGGACCGCGGTGATCATCGCGCACCGGCTGTCCACCGTCGCGATCGCCGACCGCGTGCTCGTGCTCGAGCACGGCCGGATCATCGAGGACGGCCGCCCCGAGGAGCTGCTCACCACCGACGGTGAGTACTCGTCACTGCATGCGAGCTGGCAGGAGAGCCTGGCCTGAACCAGCTGCCCACGTCCGCTGAGGTCGCCGGAACGCCGCCGTCGCCAGGACGCGGTTCCGGCCCTGACGCGCCGTCCGGCGGCAGGCTGACTGGCGGCAGGCTAGTTGCTGGCCGGCTGACTGCTGGCCGACGACTCGTGCTGGCCGCGGGGCTGGCCAGCTATGCCTGGGTTGCCGCTAGCGCAGCGCCGTTCAGCACCCGCGCCCTGCTCGGAGTGCTGCTGCCCGGAGCCGTCCTGGGCGTGATCGCCTGCTGGCGGCCGCCGGCCCGCATTCCGCCGCCAGCCGACGTGAACGTTACTGGCCTGTCTTACTGGCTGATCTGCATCGCGTTGCTGTTCGAGTGGGAAGCCTCGGCATTCAAGGACGGCGGCGGCTCACTGCGCTGGCATCCGTCGCTGACCGAGCTGATCAACCCGCTGCTGGCCCCGCATCCGGTCAAGGCCGCAGCAATTGTCGTCTGGCTCCTTGCGGGCTGGGCCCTGGTACGGCGGTTAACAGCCCATGAGCACACGCGCAATCACCGTCGTCGGTTTCGTGGTCGTCATTTCCGCACTGCTCGTGCTGGAGGTACTTGGGCGGCGGAAGGATAACCGGATTCCCGCTCTTGGGCAGTGGCTCGGCTATGTAATGCGACCGAAGGCTGGCCGGGCGATAATCCTGCTCGGCTGGCTGTGGCTGGGCTGGCACTATTTCGCCAGGTGACTTTGGCCAGGAAACGTCCCGGCAGTCAGTAAGCCGTCCGCTTTCGCTAAGCTATGGCCGTGAAAAAGGGTCGCCCGAAGATCAGCGCTTCCGCTGAAGCTGACTATCTCGCCGACGTCGCGCTGGCCGCGAATTTCGACGAGCTCCTGAAGCACGCCGAGGCCGCCGAACGGGCCTACCGCCGGGCGCAGGCACTAGCCGCTCCGGCCAGCGAGCAGTACCCGCTGGCCCGTGAGCTCGACATCGCCCTCACCGACGTGACCCGGGCCGCCTACGCCGCCCAGCGTGCCGAGATCGGCCCGCTCGGCTACGAGGACCGGATCTACCGGCGGAAGGCTATGGCCACGTCTGCCGTGCACGCCTGGACCGACGAGGCCGAGCGGCTGCTGACGTTGCGCGAGACGCACCGGCTCACCGGGTTCCCGGCCCGCCCGCTGACCCGTGTGATAGGCGCCCAGATCGCCCGGCTGCCCGACTCCAGCCACGCCAGCCACGCCTGACTCAGGCCGTTCCGCTAGCCGTTTCACCGCAGCCAGCTGTTGGGTAGCGGTTGCATTGATGGTGGGCTAGGTCACGCTACGTAAAACGAACTACATGAAACCTACAAAGCGCGGTTCGGAAAACAGTCACATCGGGCCATGCCGTGCCGGGCCACTCTGCTGGCACAGTAGGGTGTGATCAAGAACACAAGCGAGTGATCACAGGAGGCACAAGAATGTGCCCGCATACGCCACGGTGTCCGGACCCTAGCGGGCCCGACCGCGAGGCGGCCCGGACCGTCATCAGTCATCCCGAGCAGGGCTGGAGCCTGCTCTGTAATGGCATCGTCATTTTCGAGGACACCGGCGAACTCCTGCCCGGTGGTGCGTGCATCGCGCCGCACCGGCCGACGGACATCTGCACGTTCGCCCTGGACGCCGAAGTACCGGCAGCTCCGTCTACGACGTCCGCTGCCTGAGCACGCAGGGTAACCCCGCAGCCCTGCCGTGCAGCCTGTTGCCAGCGGCTAGCCGCGCAGCAGATCCTCAAGCCACGACCCGACAGCCGCGCCTACCGCGGCAGGCTTCCTGGTCAGTGCGTGAGTCTCTCCCGGTAGCACCACCAGCCGAGTGACGTCTGCCTGGTCCGGGATCCCGAACGGGTCGCTCGCGCCGCTGACCACCAGTACGTCAGTTCCGGCCGCGCGCAGCTCGGCAGCCCTGCTCAGCTCGGGCCGCCCTGGCGGATGCAGCGGGAAGGCCAGCGCGACGACCGCCCGGGCGTCGGCCGCGGCAGCGGTCCGGCAGGCCACCCTGGCGCCGTTGCTGCGGCCACCCTGGACGAGCGTGAGGCCGGGATACTCACGGCGCAACGCCCCGATGAGCTCCAGCCAGGCGGCGTCCTGGCGATCCGGCGAGCCAGGCGCGCGGGCACCGCGGACCCGGTACGGCTGCAGCACCCGCGCCACCGCGCCGCCGAGGCCAACCGCGGCGTCCCGCACCGCGAGCAGGTCCTTGCTGTCGACGCCGCCGGCCGCGCCATGGGTCATGACGAGCAGGAATGCAGGCTTGGCCGGCGCGTCGATCGTCACCCGGGCCGGCCCGGCCGCGGTAGTGATGTTCACGCAGGCAGCGTAGCCGCCCCCAGCGCAGCCGCCCCGCTAGGGCAGGCCGGCAGGATCGACGGCTTCGGCAACCCGGGCCGCCGCCAGCACCCCGTGCCGTCGCCAGCGCCAGTCCACCGCGCGCCTCATGTCGCGTCAGAACTCCTGCGGGGCGTCAGGACTCCTACGGGAAGGTCACGACGGCGGCGCGGTCCTGCGAGACCTTGTGCGTCGCGCTGCCCCAGCTGACGACGACAGGCTGCCAGCCGGCCTCCGGCCCGGTCGTGATGACCGGCTTGGCGGAGATGCCGAAGGTGTCCCCTGGCCACACCGCCTTGTTGCCGTACTGCCGCGATACCCGAATGATCTTGGTGAAGCCAGCCCTTGCGGATCAGAGAACTCCCGCAGGTACAGCGCATAGCCATGCCGGGAGTTGTCGGCCAGCCAGCCAATGTAGGCGATGCCGCGGCGGCCGCCGGCCACCTGGACGATGTGCGTCGCGTTGTCGGTGTCGGGCGTGACCCTGACCGTTTTCCAGGTCCGGCCATGGTTAGTGGAGTATGCCAGCCAGCCGATGTCGCGCCCGTGCACCTGACTGTCCCAGGTCGCGTACAGGTTGCCCGCGGAGTCGGAGCTCATAGTCTCCGTCGATCCACCACTCCGACTTGTTCATCGACAGCCCGGCCGGCCCGATCCGGACCGGCTTCGACCAGGTCCGGCCGCCGTTCGCGGACGAGGTGAGGAAGCTGTGCGCGACAGTCATGGTGAGCTTGGTGCGGCTCGTCATGTGGTAGCCCTGGTAGTCCACGTAGATCTTGCCGTCCGGCGCGACCAGCAGCGGTGCGCTGTCCGCGCCACTGGCCGGGAATCCAGGACTGATATGCACGATCCGGCCCCAGGTCTTGCCGCCGTCGGTCGACTTCTGCATCACGACATTGAGGTCGCCGGTCGCGAAGGAACAACTGCCGCCCTTGCTGCAGATGAACGTGACTTCCTTGGCACTGGGCCCGTAATCCCAGGTCACGTAGACCGCTCCGGTCGGGCTCACCGCGATGAAGTCTCGATCACCCCAGTTGCCGACCTTCGCGGGGATCAGCCGGCTGATCCGCGCCACTACGGTGCCGTGAGCGGCCAGCGTTTCGACCACGGGGAACGTGTGGTGCGAGTTAGCGCTCATGAACGCTGCATAGACGTCGCCGTTCGCCGCGATAGCGAGCGCCGGATCCCAGGCACCGCCGGAACCGGGAAGCACGATCGGCTTGCTGAAGTGCCGGCCCGTCGGTTGATGTAGCGAAGCCGATGTTGTCGAAGTGCGGACCGCAGCCCATCCACTCCTCGTAGACGTAACCGTGTACCGGATCGACCGCCTGCTCGATCTCGGAGTTCTGGCCGGGACAGGCGCTGAAGGTCGTAATCGGGCTCACCACTGGCCCGGGTACCGATGACGTCGCCTGGCTGGCGCCTGCCGTGCCCGGTACCAGCAGGGCCAGCGCGCACGCCGCAGCCGGAACCGTCCACCGTCGTGTCACTGCCCGCCATCCTGCCAACGTCATGCCTCCTGGTCTCCGCGCCGACAGGCGCACCGGTACACCTGTCGGATAAGTCCGTACTGCATACGTTAGTACGGCCGACCCAGCCGCAAGGTAACGATCGCAGCGCGGTCCGGCCAGACCCATTCATCGCGGCGGACACGGCCGACCACGGCCCCACCCAGACGCCCGCGGCCCGGCCGGCCCGGCGCCCGTTCGTCCGCTAGACGTCGAGGAGCTTCTTCAGGAACTGGCCGGTGTAGCTCTCTTCCACCCTGGCGACGTCCTCGGGCGTGCCGGTCGCGACCACCGTGCCGCCACGGGAACCGCCGTCGGGACCGAGGTCGATCACCCAGTCGGCCGTCTTGATGACATCGAGGTTGTGCTCGATCACGATGACCGTGTTGCCGGCCGTCGACCAGCCGCCCGAGCACGCCCAGCAGCTTGCGGATGTCGTCGAAGTGCAGGCCGGTCGTCGGCTCATCCAGGACGTAGATCGTCCGGCCGGTGGAGCGGCGCTGCAGCTCGGAGGCGAGCTTGACCCGCTGGGCTTCGCCACCGGACAGGGTCGGCGCCGGCTGGCCAAGCCGGACGTAGCCGAGCCCGACGTCGACGAGCGTCTTCAGGTGCCGGTGGATCGCCGGAACCGGCTCGAAGAACTCGGCCGCCTCCTCGATCGGCATCTGCAGCACGTCCGCGATGGTCTTGCCCTTGTAGTGCACTTGCAGGGTGTCGGTGTTATACCGGGCGCCGTGGCATACCTCGCACGGCACGTACACGTCGGGCAGGAACTGCATCTCGATCTTGATGGTGCCGTCACCGGAGCACGCCTCGCAGCGGCCGCCCTTGACGTTGAAGGAGAACCTGCCCGGCTGGTAGCCGCGCACCTTGGCCTCGGTTGTCTGGGCGAACAGCTTCCTGACGCTGTCGAACACCCCGGTGTAGGTGGCCGGGTTCGACCGTGGCGTCCGCCCGATCGGTCCCTGGTCCACGTGCACCACCTTGTCCAGGTGCTGCATCCCGGTGATCTTCGTGTGCTTGCCCGGCACGATCCGCGTCCCGTGCAGCTCCTTCGCCAGCGCGCTGTACAGGATGTCGTTGACCAGGGTGGACTTGCCCGACCCGGACACTCCGGTGACGGCGATGAAGCAGCCAAGCGGGAAGGTGACGTCCACGTTCCGCAGGTTGTGCGCGGCAGCGCCCTTGACCACGACGTCCCGGCCCCTGGTCCGCTTCCGCCGCTTCGCGGGTACCGCGATGGACTGACGGCCGGTGAGGTAGGCGCCGGTGATCGACTCCTTGCTCGACAGCAGTTCCTCCAGCGGCCCGGAGACCACGACGTGACCGCCGTGCTCACCGGCGCGCGGGCCGATGTCGACAACCCAGTCCGCTGCCCGGATCGTGTCCTCGTCATGCTCGACCACGATCAGGGTGTTGCCGAGGTCGCGCAGCCGGAGCAGCGTCTCCAGCAGCCGGTGGTTGTCCCGCTGGTGCAGCCCGATCGAGGGTTCGTCGAGCACGTACAGCACGCCGACGAGTCCCGAGCCGATCTGGGTAGCGAGCCTGATGCGCTGTGCTTCCCCGCCGGCCAGTGTCGCCGACGCCCGGTCTAGCGTCAGGTAGTCAAGCCCCACGTCCAGCAGGAAGCCGAGGCGGGCGTTCACTTCCTTGAGGATCCGGCCGGCGATCTGCATGTCGCGGTCGGACAGCTGCAGCGACAGCAGCAGCTTGGCCAGCTCGCCGATCGGCAGGTTGCAGTAGTCCGCGATCGACCGGTCGTCTACCTTGACCGCGAGCGAGACGGGCTTGAGCCGCGCGCCACCGCAGGACGGGCACGGCACCTCGCGCATGAACTCGGCGAACCGCTCCCGGCTGTAGTCGCTGTCGGACTCGGCATGCCGCCGCTCGATGTACGGGATCGCGCCCTCGAAGTTGGTGTAGTACGAGCGCTCCCGGCCATACCGGTTCTTGTACCGGACGTGCACCTGCTTGTCGTAGCCGTACAGCAGCGCGTGCTGGGCCGCGGCCGATAGCTTCGACCACTGCGAGGTGATCTTGAACCCGAGGGCGTCGCCGAGCGCGTCGATCAGCCGGACGAAGTAGTCGCTGACGTTTCCGCCGCTCCAGACCGCGATCGCACCGTCGGCCAGCGTCCGGGACGGGTCAGAGACGACTAGCTCCGGGTCGACCTCCATCTTGGTGCCGAGACCGGTGCAGTCCGGGCAGGCGCCCCACGGGGAGTTGAAGGAGAACGACCGCGGCTCGAGCTCGTCGAAGGACAGGTCGTCGTACAGGCAGGCGAGGTGCTCGGAGTACATCCGCTCCCGGTGCGGGTCGTCCTCGGGCAGGTCGACAAAGTCGAGCACGACGACGCCGTTGGCCAGCAACAGGGCCGTCTCCACCGAGTCGGTCAGCCGGCGCCGGGCCGACTCCTTCACGTCCAGCCGGTCGACCACGACCTCGATCGTGTGCTTCTCGTACTTCTTCAGCGCGGGCAGCTCGCCGGAGACAGCCGTATCCAGCCTGATGATCGTCCCGTCGACCCGCGCCCGGGAGAACCCCTTGACCTGGAGCTCCCTGAGCAACTCGGTGTACTCCCCCTTGCGCCCGCGAATCACCGGCGCGAGAACCTGGAACCTGGTCCCCTCGTCGAGCTCGAGCACCCGGTCCACGATCTGCTGCGGGGTCTGCCGGGCGATTGGCCGGCCGCACACCGGGCAATGCGGCTTGCCCACCCGGGCGAACAGCAGCCGCAGGTAGTCGTAGACCTCGGTAATCGTGCCGACGGTCGAGCGCGGATTGCGCCCGGCTGCCTTCTGGTCGATCGACACGGCCGGGGAGAGCCCGTCGATGAAGTCGACATCCGGCTTGTCCATCTGGCCGAGGAACTGCCGCGCATAAGCCGACAGCGACTCGACATACCGGCGCTGGCCCTCGGCGAAGATAGTGTCGAAGGCGAGGCTCGACTTACCCGAGCCGGACAGCCCGGTGAACACGATCATGGCGTCGCGCGGCAAGTCGAGCGAGACATCCTTCAGGTTGTGCTCGCGAGCACCGCGGACGACAAGGCGATCTGCCACTATGTACCTAGTTCTCCTGGTATGCATGGCCAGCTGAGGGGGCCGCAGCCCGCGCTGCCATCGTATCCGGGGGGTCTGACAAAACGGGGGGCCTTCGCGGCCGTCCCAGCCCGGTCATGGCGCAGGCCGACCGCCAGCTACCCAGAGATTCGTCGTTACTGTGTCCTAGGAAGGAAAACTGGTGACGCCTTATTCCGGGCAGGATTCCGGGCCCGCCGATCCGGCCGCCATGGCCGCTGACCTGATGATGCGCGTTGACGCGGCGACCGCCAGGCTGCGGCAGACGGCGGCCAGCCTGTCCGACGACCAGGCCCGCGAGCCGTCGCAACTGCCAGGCTGGAGTCGCGGCCACGTACTGACGCATATCGCCCGCAATGCCGACAGCCTGCGCAACCTGCTGATCTGGGCTCGCACGGGCGTTGAGACGCCGCAGTACCCCAGCGCCGAGGCCCGGAACGAGGGCATCGAGGCCGGCGCCGGGCGCTCCGCCAGCGAGCTGCTGGCCGACGTTGACATGTCCGCGCGGCGGCTTGCCGCTGAAGCCGCCAGCCTTACCGGGACGAACTGGGCGGCCGACGTGCGCGGAATGTTTGGCGCACCGCATCCAGGCTGGTACACGCTATGGCGGCGGCTGACCGAGGTGGAGATCCATCACGTGGATCTCGGCGCCGGCTACCAGGCCGCCGACTGGCCCGGCGCATTCGCGGCCGACTGCCTCGCGCAGGTGGCCGGCGGCTTCGCCGGCGACGACGCCCCGGCCGCCACGCTGGTCAGCGGAAGCGGCGGTAGCTCACACCGGATCGGGCCACCCGGCGCTGCGGCCGACCTGACCATCACCGGACCGGACTGGCTGCTGCTGGCCTGGCTCACCGGCCGCAGCGAGGGCAACGGCCTGACGGTCGAGCAGGCCGGCCCGCTGCCGCCGCTGCCCGCATGGTAGGTATCAGGAAGCGGACTGCCGCGCGCAGGCCGTCTCAGGTTCCGGCACGAGATGAGGGAACGATGTCCTACACGGGAAAAGTCAGCGTCGGCGGTCCGGCGGACACCAGGGAACTGCCTGGCCTCACGATCACGAAGGTCTCGGTCGGGCCGATGGACAACAATGCCTACCTGCTGCGCTGCACTCATACCGGCGAACTGGCCCTGATCGACGCGGCCAACGACGCTGACACCCTGCTCGGGCTGATCGGCGACACCCCGCTGGCCACGATCATCACCACCCACCAGCACTGGGATCATCACGCCGCGCTGCAGCCGGTCCAGCAGGCCACCGGTGCTGCGACCGCGGCCCATCCAGACGACGCACCAGCCTTGCCGATCCCCGTTACCCGGCTGGTGCAGCACGGCGACAAGATCGCGGTCGGCAACGCTGAGCTGTCGGTGATCCATCTGCGTGGTCACACGCCCGGCAGCATCGCGCTCTGTTACGACGGGAACGGGGAACTGGCTGGCGAGCCGCACCTGTTCACCGGTGACTCGCTGTTCCCCGGCGGGCCCGGCAACACCCAGCAGGACGCGGCGCGCTTCAACAGCCTCATGACCGACCTGGAGCAGCGGGTGTTCGCCGAGCTGCCCGATGCGACCTGGGTGTATCCGGGCCATGGCGGGGACACGACGCTCGGCACCGAGCGGCCGCACCTGCCGGAATGGCGCGCCCGCGGCTGGTAGTGACAGCAAGATCATCCATGGGTGGGGAGTGGCCTGGCCCAGGGGCCAGGTGATTCCCCACCCATGACCGTCGCGGCCAGCTAGAGGCTGTCGTAGCACGCGTCGATGAGAGCGCGGTTGCGCGGATTGCGCCAGCGCGGGCCCATCTGATTGGTGACATAGCCGACCGCGAGGCCGGCGTCCGGATCGCAGAAGCCAACCGAGCCGCCCGCGCCGAAATGGCCGAAACTGCGGGGGCCGCGGCCGAGCTCGCGCTCGGAGTGCGTGAGCTGGAAGCCGAGGCCGAACCGGGATGGCCGGCGGAGCACGAGGTCATCGCCATAAACCTGCTCCTCGGTCGCGGCCGCAAGCGCGCCGGGATCGACAATCTCGATGCCGTCGATCGAGCCGCCGGCGGCGAGCGCCGAGTACAGCCGGGCCACGCCTGCGGCGGAGGCATGCGCGTTGGCGGACGGGATCTCGGCGGTGCGCCAGGGGACGCTGTTCACCACGCCGCGGCCGGAAAAGTCGGGCGGGTTGAAGTACGCGTTCAGCGTCATCAGCCCGGTCGCGCCGATCGCACCCAGCACAGCACCGCCGGCGGTAACCAGCGTCCCGTCCGCAGGCAGCGTCCCGCCGGCGACCAGCGTCCCGCCGGCAGGCAGCGTCCCGCCGGCAGGCAGCGTCCCGTCCGCGGGACCGTCTGGCCAGTGGAAGTCGGCGACCCGATGCAGGTCAGCGGGCGCGAGCCCGATATGCACGTCAGCTCCGAGCGGTCCGGCCAGTTCACGGCGCAGGTACTCGCCGGGCGTCAGCCCGGTTACCAGCCGGATCAGCTCGCCAGCCAGGAAGCCGAAGGTGTTGACGTGGTAGCCATGGCCGCTGCCCGGCTGCCACCACGGCTCCTCCGCCGCCAGCAGCCGGCTCATCAACGACCAGTCGAGCATGCTGCCAGCCCGCAGCGGTGCGTGCAGCGCCGGCAAGCCGGCCTGGTGACTGAGCAGCTGCCGGACCGTGACATCCTGCTTCCCCGCCGCGCCGAATTGCGGCCAGTAGCGGGTCACCGCCGCATCGGGATCGAGCAGCCGCTGGCCGGCCAGCCGGGCCGCGCACGCCGCGATCAGGCCCTTGCCCACCGAGAACACGTTGACCAGCGTGCCGGCCGACCACGCCTGCCCGGAACTGGCCCAGCCGCCCTTCAAGTCCGCCACGACCCGGCCGTGCACGGTGACGCACACCGCGGCCCCGAGCTCGCCGCGGTCGGTGAAGTTGGCCGAGAACGCCGCTCGCAGCGCGCCGAAGGCCGGATCGCAGCTGCCGGTGATGGTGGCCTGCTGACCCATGGGCGCCCGCCTTCCGCACCGGCGCCGCGAGCGCCCTGCACTGACCTGACCGGAGTAGTCTGCCCGGACATGAGCCGGCTGCGCGACGTGGCAATCGTGGGGGCAGGCCTGCTCGGACTGGCCGCCGGTCGCGCGCTCACCGCTCGGGGCCTCGATGTGGTGCTGCTGGAGCAGGCCGAGATCGGCCACCAGGGCGGCGGCTCGAAGGGCAGCTGCCGCATCTTCCGCCTTGGTTATCCGGATCCGGTCTACGTGGCCGCAGCCCGCCAGGCGGGCGAGCTCTGGCGCCAGCTTGAGGACGAGTCCGGGCGAACGCTGCTGCTGCCGGCGCCGCATCTCACCTTCGGCACCGGGCTGCGCGCGGTGCAGGATGCGATGAACCAGGCTGGTGCGCCGTGCGAGCTGTTGTCAGCCGCGGCGGCCGCCGAGCGGTTCCCGGCCATCAGGACCGACGGGCCGGCACTGCTCGAGCCCGAGTCGTGCGTGACCGCAGCGGATCAGGCGCTGGCCGCGCTGGCGGCCGGCGTCGCAGAGATCAGGACCGGCGTCCAGGTGGCGAGCCTGGCCGACGACGGGCGGCAAGTGACGCTGCGGACCAGCGGCGGGCCGGTGACCGCGCGAGAGGCTATCGTCGCGGCGGGGCCCTGGTCCGCCCGGCTGCTGGAGCCGGCCGGCGTGCACCTGCCATCCCGGCCGACACTAGAGCAGGTCGGCTACCTCAGCCCGGCCGACCCCGGCAGCCCGCCGGCGCCCATCTTCCTCTGCCACCGTGCGCAGGCCCCGTACGGGCTGCCGGTACCGGGATCTCCGCTGTACAAGGTCGGGATCCATCCCAGCGGTCCGGTTGCCGATCCGGACGCTGCCGAGCAGCCCGCCGACGCCAGCCTGGTCGCGCGTCTGTCCGATGTCGCCCGCCGCATCCTGCCCGGCTACGACCCGGTACCTGCCGCGACCGAGCGCTGCATCTACGACAGCACCCCGGACGAGGACTTCGTCCTGGACCGGATCGGGAACGTGGTGATCGGCTCCGGCACATCCGGACATGGCTTCAAGTTCGGCCCGCTGTTCGGCGAATGGCTCGCGACGCTCGCCACCGGTCAGCCGGGTCCGGCGCCCGATGAGCGCTTCGCCGTGAGCAGGTTTACCGCTCGCGGCCGATCCTAGATCGGCGCCGGCGCGAGCACCTCGATCTTCAGCATCGTTGCGCCCCCGGCCAGCCGGGTCACGATCAGCTTCGCGCGGTACTGCCCGCGTTCGCCGCCGAGCAGCTTCCGGATGGCGGTCAGCTCGCCGCGGTGGCTGGCCCGCACTGTGCTTCGCTCACCGCCGAACCCGCCGATTTCGGCCATCCGCAACGGAGCAGCGTGGCCGGCCTGCGGACCGGAGTCACCGAACCGGGCTATGTGCACCGGGTAGCGCACGGCAATCGCACGCAGCAGCGCGATCAGCCGCGGGTCGACCCGGCCCGAGGTCAGCGCCTGCCGGGCCGCGCCATGCACGAAAACCTGCCGGTTGAGGATGAGGCGGTGGCCGGCCGTCCGGCGCGCAACCAGCGCACTGCCCGCCGCGTGCTGGTAGGCGGCCACGCCGCCGGGTACGAACTCCCGCACCTGCACGGCGGCCTGGCCGGAGCCGAAGCTTGCCACCACGACCGGCGCAGTGGCAGCGACCTGCCCGCCGTACGTCGCACGCAGGGCAGGCGTCACCACCAGGAGCGTCATGCTGCCGGGCAGGCCGGCCGACTGGTCGATCGCCTGCTGGCTGAGCGCGGGCTGGCTGAGCGCGGGCTGGCTCGATAGCGTCGCGTCGGTGCGGAATCCCGCCGCGGCAAGATCCGCGCAGGTAGCCACGTCGCAGCCCACCGGCGTCTGCGCGCCCACCTGGGCCGCGACCCAGGCCGCGGCATCCTGCGCGTTCACCGTGGCCTCGGCCTGCACCGGTGACGGCGGCGGCGGCGTAATCACGTGCCGGGCAGGCCGCGCCCCCCGATGCCTGGCCGCCACACTATGCGGGCCGCCAAGCACCACGACGGCGCCGCCCGCAACGGCGCCGACGAGGAGGATTGCCAGCCACGCGGCCGCCAGTCGCCCCCGGCTCACCCTGCGGTGATCGGGCACGCGCAGCACCCGGCGGCGCAGCCACAGCCGCAGCGTGGTGGCCAGCACCTTGCTCCACGGCGGATCAGCCTCCAGCCGGATCCCGGACGGCGGCGAGGCGTCGCTGGACACTGATACCCCCAAAGCCGCATGCGGCCGACAGCGCGTGATTCCCGATAGTTCACCACATCGAGGTCTGGTCATTCAGCCGGATTCAGCTGAACGTCGCGCGCGGTCGCTATGGGCGGGCGGCCAGCCGCCGGTACAGCGCAAGCACCGTTGTGATCGCATCGGCTTCGGTCGGGAACGTGGCGCTGCGGGCGAGCGCGGCCTGTCGCAGCCGGGCGGCTAGCTCAGGGTCATCCAGTACCGCCGAGACGGCGGCCGCCAGCGCCTCCGGGTCGCCAGCCGGGACCAGCACAGCGGCGTCTTCGCCAGTGAGCTCCGGGATACCGCCGGTCCGCGTGGCCACAACGGGCCGGCCAGCGCGCATTGCCTCCTGCACGATCAGGGCCCGCGCCTCCCACCGGCTCGGCACGACGACGACGTCGGCGACCGCCAGCAGGGCCGGCACATCCGCTCGCGGCCCTAGCAACTGCACGTCGGCTCCGGTCCGCTCGGCCTGCGCACGCAAGTCCCCCGCCAGCGGTCCATCGCCGGCGATGACCGTCATTGGGCTGGGCTGCCGGTGCTGCCAGCGCACGGCGGCATCGATGAGCACGTCCAGGCTCTTCTGCGGAGCGAGCCGGCCAGCTGATAGCACAACCGGCCGGCCGGCCGCGCCCAGGTCTGCCCGCACGCGCGCCACCTCGGCCTCGGTCGGCGGCTGCGCCGGCGGCGACGGCACGTCGAACTGCTCGGCGTGGCCCGCGCCGCGGCTGCGCATCCGCGCGACCAGATCTGCCGAGGCCCCGAGCACCAGATCGGCGCGCCGGGCGCAGATCCGCTCCAGCAACTCGTAGATGAGCTGGGCGGACCGGGCGGCGGGCGGCGAGTTGTGCACGGTGACGGCCAGCGCGGGGCGGTTCGGCCGCCGCATCCCGGTCAGGGACAGCGCGGCAAACGCGCCGGCCCGCACGCCGTGCGCGTGCACCACATCCGGGCCCCAGGCCCGCACCGCCCTCCGCAGCTTGGCGATGGCCATCGCGTCGGCGACCGGCCGCGGCCGGTCGGAGATCTCGACGTGGGTAACGGGGACGTCAGCCCCGGCCGGGCCCGCTGCCTGTGCGGGGCCGAAAACGCGAACGGGCAGGCCTGCTGCGCGGCAGCCGGCCGCTAGCGCGGCAACATGGGCGGCCGTGCCGCCAGCCGCCGAGCCGAGCACCAGCGCTATGCGCGGGCGGCCGCCGCCAGTCGAGCCCGTCATCACACCACCACTGTCCCGGTCCGGTACGGCCGGGGCAGCGTCATGCGCGGGCGGCCGCCACCAGCCGAAACCGTCATCACACCACCACCGTCCCGGTCCGGTACTGACGTCATCGCGCCACCACCTGGCGCAGCCGGGCGGCCGCCGCCCGCAGTTCGCCGCCGTCCAGCACGAACGCCACCACCGCAAACACGAGCACCGCAGCCAGCGCGGCAAGCACCGCGATCAGCGCTGCCGCGATCGTGCCAGTGGCCGGGAATGCCGCCGCAACGGCGGCTCCCGCGCCTGCGCCCGCCGTCGCCGCAGCCAGACCCGCGATCGCGGCACGGCCAGCGCCGGCCAGCGCGCCCGGCCCGCGCGTCCGGCGAACCGCGACAACCAGGGCCAGCCCGGCCGCCGTCAGGCCAATGGTGTTCCCGAGCGCGAGCATGGCAACCACCCACGGGCCCGGCGCGAGCATGACCAGCACGATGTCGGCCGCGGTCACCAGCAGCCAGCCACCGCCGACGCACACCGCGGCCACCCTGGTCCGTCCGTCGGCCAGCAGCACCCGGGACAGACTGGCGACCAGCCCATACGCCGGCCAGCCCCGGCGCGAACAGCGCGAGGCCAGCCGCTAGCTGCGCGACCTGACCGGGCTGCGACGAGGAACCGGGCGGCCGGAACAGCGACGGCGAGCAGCAGCGCGGACCCGAGGAACGACATCAGCAGCACCGCCCGGACCGAGCCCGCCGCAGTCCGGTCGAACTCCGCGCCCTCGCGCACCGATAGCGCCGGGAACGCGCTCACCGCAATCGAGATGGCCAGCACCGCGTAGGCGGCCTCGAACACCTGCCAGCCGTACTGGTAGAGCACGACGGCCGCCTTCGATCCGTGCCCGTTCGCCAGCACGATCACCACCAGCAAGGACGCGTCCTGCGCCAGCAGAGCGGTGATCCCGTAGACCGCAAGCCCGCCGCCGCGCCGGCCGACCCCGGCCGGGAAACGCAGTGTTGGCCGCAGCCGGATCCGCTGACGCAGCACCGGCACGAGCGCGGTAAGCACCAGGGCCGCGACTCCGACCGTGGTTCCCACGGACAGGATCAGCTCGGCCGACGTCGGCAGCCCGGCAAGGTTGTTCAGGCTGCGATAGCTCTCGCCAAACGGAACGAAGATCAGGTACGCGGCGATGACGACGAGGCTCGAGATCACCGGCGCCAGCGCTGGCGCGGCGAACCGGCGGTGCGCCTGCAAGATGCCGTACAAGACCACGGCCAGCCCGTACAGCACGATCTGCGGTGCGAACACCGCCAGCATGTGCCCGGTCACCGTGACCAGCGAGGCCTGGGTGCAGTGGGCCTGGGCGTTGGCCGGGTTGAGGAGACCGGCCAGCGGCCCGGCCGTCAGCGCGATCACCAGGCTGACCGGGAGCAGGATCAGCACCGTCCAGGTCAGCAGCGCCGACGATGTCTGCGCTACCTCGGCCGCGGCCGCCGGGTCGGCAGCCGGACCGGTGCGCGGGCCTGGCCAGCAGCGGGACCATGATGCTGGTCAGCGCACCGCCGAGAACGATGTCATAGATGATGTTCGGCAGCGTGTTTGCCGTCACGTACGCGGTGCCCAGGCAGTAGGCGCCAACGGTCTTGGCGAACACCGCCGTCCGGATCAGGCCGAGCAGCCTCGCCAGCACGGTCAGACCGGCAATGAGCGCCGCGGCGCGCCCGATGCCGCCCCCGGCCGGCTGCTGCGCTTCGGGGTCCTGGCCGTCCTGCGTGAACGGAACGGCCTGGCCGGTCACCTCGGGCTGGGCCGAGCGGACCCGCCCGCTGTTCCGGTGCATGACTGCTCCGGCAGACCGGTCAGACCCGCCAGTCCCGACAGGACCGGACCGGGCCGCTGCAGATCCCGCCGCCGCAGCAGCGGCGGTCTGGGCGGATCCGGCGGCCGCCGGCCCGGCACTCTCAGCCACACCCGACGGGGCAGCCCCGGCTGCCGCCGGCACCCTCAGCCACACCCGACGAGGCAGCCCCGGCCGCCGCCACCGGCCTGCGGCCGAGCATGTCCAGCCACCGCAGCGGTCCGGTGCGCTCGATGACCCGGGTGAAGCTGACGACCTCGCTCGCCGCGGTCAGTCCCGCCACGACGGCGAGCGTCGCGATCCTCGCGCCGGCCGAGCGAGCTCGCTGCGGCCGTTCCGAGCATGGCACCGAGCGCGTTCGCGCCCCCGTCGCCGAGCATCGAGCGCTCGCCAAGGTCCTCGGGCAGCAGCACGGCGGCAGCCGCCAGCGGCGCCGCCGCCGCTGGGCCGGCGGCGCCGGCACTAGCCAGCAGCCCGCCGGCGGCGCCAGCCACCTTGATCGCGCGGCCGGGCCGCAAGTCGAACAGGTTCAGCAGGTTGGCACCGCCTGCGATCAGCCCGGCGTTGACGAGGACGTCGAGCGGCGGCGGATGCCGCCGAATGAGCCGTGCGCCGGTCTCCGCCGTCAGCTGCTCCGGCCGCGATGATCGCCGCGGCCAGGCCGGTGACGCCGATGCCGGCAATCTTGACTGCCCCGGTCGTGAGTTCGCCGTTGCGCAGCGCGCCGAGATGACCGCGGAAGCCCCGGCGGTCCCCGTTCCCGGCCAGATCGTCGTAACTGCCGAAGCTGGCCGCGCCGACACCGGCCACGACCGACGCAAGGGCAGTCCGGTCAGCCGCGCTGCCGGCCAGGACGCCGGCGACGGCGCCGATGGCGACCGCCGGGCCTTCCAGCAGCGTGATCGGCTCGCCGCGGTGGTTCGTGCGCGTCCAGGTCGTCTGACCGCCCGGCGGTCTGGCTCGCAGCAGCGCATAGGAGAGCCGGGCGGTGGCCGCGGCCACCACAACCGACCGTGACTCCGTTCACTTGTGACCTCCGGTCGACGGGCTAGGTGTCGGCTTCGAGCCAGCCGACGACCTCGCCGTGGACGGCGTCGGACTCGGCGTCGGCGCGGGGCTTGGCGCTGTGCCCGGCCCGACTCCATACTGCGCCGGCGGCTTGCCGTCCAGCAGGAAGTTGAGCGCCTGGGCCACCATGATCGCGCCGCTCTCGGTATCCGCGTTGTCGACTGTCGATACCTGGCCCGCGGAGTCTTCCACGCTGATCGCGCTGTTGCTGGCGATGGCGCTGATCGGCCCGGCCATCACGGTGCCACTGCCCGCTGCCTTGAGCTCCTGCGCCACCGCGGGCAGGACCTGAGCAGCGGCGAGGCTCGTGCTGCCGGCCACCGGTGGCCCAGCCGGCACGATGAGCACAGCCAGCGTGGCTGGCGCCACGCTGGTGCTGCCATGCGGGCCGCTGACCGAGAGGAACCCGTCCTGGGCGAAGCCGCTGAAGATCGAGCTAACGGCGCTTGCAGGCAGCGTGCTGATGGAATGGTCCTTAGCGAGGATCGCGGCCGACAGCACTGCGGCGGCGGCCTGCTGTCCCGCCGCCGGCGAACTGGCCGGCGGCAGCGTCACGTTCGCGGTCGTCTTCAGTCCCTGCGCCAGCTGACTCAGCACGCTCTCGTTCCGGCCGGTGGTGTCCAGGAAGCTCTGGCTGAGGTCAACCTGGCCGGTGACCGTCGCGCCCGCCTGGCCAAGTGCGGTGGTGACGCCATTGGTAACGGTGCTGTCTGCCCCCGGAGCTATCACCAGCACGACCTTCTGGCCGGCCAGGATCCCGCCGAGCAGCCGCTGAGCTCCAGCCTGGGCGAACGCCTGATCGGCGCTGACCTGCTGAGTGAGCGCCTGCTTGTCCTTGGTCAGGGTGGTATTCGTCCGGGCGAGCTCTGTCTGGGCGCGCTTGAGCACAGTCTCGGTCAGGCCGCTCAGCGCCGTGGACCCGACCACCAGGCCGACGGCCAGGGCGAGGAAAACCGCGATGATGGAGACCAGGTGATACCTGAAGTCGATCACTAGAGCAGTCCAGTTAGCCAGTACCACAACTGGCGCCAGGCCAGGCTGAGGTATCCCAGGTACAGCTTGCCGACGGGCGTCCACGCCAGCGCGATCATCGGAACCATAGCGGCGACGGCCAGCAAGATGAGCGACTTCGTCGAGATCCGGCTCTGATACAGCCGGCTCACGCCTTTCGCATCGACGATCTTGTCACCCACCCGGATCCGGGTGAGAACTGCGCTCGCCATCCCCGACCGGCCCTTGTCCAGGAACTCCACCAGCCCGAACCGCATGCCGACGGTGACGATCAGGCTCGCTCCGGCCTCGTCGGCAAGCAGCACGGCAACGTCCTCGCTGGTGCCGTCCGCGGGACAGGTGACGGACTCCAGGCCAAGATCCTGGACCCGCGGCAGGCCCGGCGCGTGGCCGTTGCGATAAGCGTGCACGACAATCTCGGCACCGCACTTCAGCGCCTTGTCGGACACCGAGTCCATGTCGCCCACGATCATGTGCGGCCAGTACCCGGCCTCGATGAGGGCGTTGGCCCCGCCGTCCACGCCAATGATGACCGGCTTGAACTCCCTGATGTAAGCGCGCAGTGCCTGCAGGTCCTCGTGATAGCGGTACCCGCGGGCCACCACGAGCGCGTGCCGGCCGGTCAGGCTGGTCTTCAGCTGAGGGAGCCGGATGCCTTCCACGAGAAGCTCGGAATCCCGGTTGATGTACTCGAAGGTATTTGTGACAAATGCCCTGAGTTGTTCTGCCAGCCCTTCCTTGGCGGCAGCCAGGTCGGCGCCGACCGAGTCGGCGGTCTGCCGGGTGCCCTTGGCCACGACAACGTCAGCCAGGTACAGCGTCTCGCCATCGAGCCTGACCTGCTGACCCTCGCTGACCTGGTCGAATACGTCCGATCCGACATCGTCGACCAGCGGGATGCCGGCCTCGATGAGCAGCTGGGGACCCAGGTTGGGGTAGCGGCCGCTGATGCTCGGCACCGCGTTTACCACCGCCGCGACCTGGCACCTGATCAGAGCGTCGGCGCTGACCCGGTCGAGGTCCGAGTGGTCGATGATGGCGATGTCGCCTGGCTTCAGCCGCTTGGTCAGGTTCTTGGTGCGCCGGTCCAGGCGAACGGTCGCCGCTACCCCGCCCAGGTCCCTGGACCTGGCACGGTGCGCGGCGGAGAACCCCCGGTTCGGCGCTTTCATTGAGAAGCCATTTTGCCAGATCTGCGCAGCGCAGCTGCCAGCCCGGAGCGCTAACCGGCCTGGCTGGCCAGCGCGGCGCGCTCCGCGGCAGCGGCGTCAAGCAATTCGCCGGCATGCGCGCGGCCGAACTCCGAGTCCTCCAGGCCCGCCAGCATCCGGGACAGCTCCCGGACCCTGCCCTCCTCAGTCAGCCGGGTGATGCCGCTGTGCACGACCGATCCATCGCTGGCCTTCTCCACGACCAGGTGGGTATCGGCGAACGCGGCGACCTGCGGCAAGTGCGTGACGACGATCACCTGTGCCAGCCGGGCCAGCCGGGCCAGCCGCCGCCCGATCTCCACCGCTGCCTTCCCGCCTACGCCCGCATCCACCTCGTCGAACACGAAGGTCGGAACGGGGTCGGCGCCGGCGAACACCACCTCGATCGCGAGCATGATCCTGGATAGCTCACCACCGGAGGCGCCCTTGTGCAGCGCTAGCGCTGGTGCTCCCGGATGCGCTGACAGCTTGATCTCCACCTCGTCGGCGCCGTGCGGGCCGAAGCCCTGGGCCGGCGTGACGGCCACCGTGATCCTCGCGTGCGGCATGGCCAGCGCGGTGAGCTCGCCGGTGACCTGCTCAGCGAACCGGCTGGCCGTCTCGGTCCTGGCCTGCGTGAGCTGGCCGGCCAGCTCGGCGACGGTTGCGGCCAGCTCGGCCTCCTGCTGGGCGAGCGCGCCGATCTTGTCCTCATCACTGTCGAGTTCGGCGAGCCGGGCGCTCGCAGTCTTCGCCCAGGCAATGACCGCGGCCACATCGCCGCTGGCAGCGCCGTAAGCCCGGACGAGCCTGGTCAGCTCGGCCCGGCGGTCCTGTACTACGCCGAGCCGGACCGGGTCGGCCTCTACTGACTGCACGTAGGAGGCGAGCTCGGCCGCGACGTCGGAAAGCAGGTAGGCGGCCTCGTTGACCCGGCCGGCCAGCGCCGCCAGCTGACTGTCATGCTGCGCCGCGCCGTCCAGCGCCGACCTGGCGGCCGCCAGCAGGCTGGTGACGTCTGCGGCCTCGAAGGTGCCGCTGGACGGATCGCCGACCAGCGCCTCGTGCGCGGTCGTCGCGGCGGCATGCAGCGCATCGGCGTTGGCCAGTCGTTCTTCTTCGGCGACCAGCTCGATGTCCTCACCCTCAGCCGGCTCGACCCGCTCGATCTCCGCCACTCCGTGCCGGAGTTCCTCGGCCTCACGAGCTCGTTCCCTGGCCATCGTGGTGAGCTCGGCAAGCTCCGCAGCGACCTGCTGATGCCGCTGGTAAGCCCGCTGATAGCTGCCAAGAAGTTCAGCGAAGCCAGGTCCGCTGAAGCGGTCCAGTGCCTGCCGCTGACGGCCGGGCCGCAGCAGCTGCTGCTGATCGGCCTGGCCGTGCACGGCCACGAGGTCGTCAGCGAGGTAGGTCAGCAGCGACACCGGCACGGACCGGCCGCCAGCTGTCGCGCGTGACCTGCCTTCAGAGCTCACCGACCGGACCAGGATGAGGGCGCTGCCGTCGTCGTCGAGATCCCCGCCGGACTCGTTGACCTGACGGGCGACCGGGCCATCCGGCTCCACCCGCAGCCTGCCCTCGACCACCGCCCGGTCGGCTCCGGGCCGCACTCTGGACGGGTCGGCACGGCCGCCGAACAGCAGGCCGAGGCCGGACACCACCATGGTCTTGCCGGCGCCAGTCTCACCAGTGACCACGTTGAAACCCGCGGAGAGCTCCAGCACCGCCTCGTCGATGACCCCGAGACCCGTTATCCGCACTTCCTCAAGCATGGCTGCGTGGCTCCTCATCTACCGGGGGTGCGCCAACCTCGGGTGTCGCACTCCCCGGCGCCTCGGGTAGGTCAGCCGAGCGCGCCGCACTCTCTACCGATGTCCGACCGGCCGCCGCTCCGGCCACGCCAGCCGGTCACCGGCAGGCCGAACTTGACCACCAGGCGGTCGGTGAACGGCGCGCCGATCCTCTCGCGGGCTCCCGTCGCGGCCGGCAGCCGGGCTAGCAGGACCGGCTTCGTGCCGCGCCTCACCTCGACTCGCGACCCCGGCGGGAGCTCGACCATACGACGCCCATCGCACCACAGAACGGCACCTGCCGTCTCAGATTGCCCGCCGGCCACGCCGATGACCTCTGCCGCCAGCATCGAGCGTGGTGAGACCACCATCGGCCGGGCGAACAGAGCGTGCGCCGAGATCGGCACGAGCAGCAGCGCCTCGACCTCCGGCCAGACCACCGGGCCGCCAGCCGAGAACGCATAGGCCGTCGAGCCCGTGGGCGTGGCGAAGACCACGCCGTCACACCCCCAGCGCGATAGCGGACGGCCGTCGACCTCGATGACCAGGTCCAGCATGCGCTCCCTGGCGGCCTTCTCGACCGTCGCCTCATTCAGCGCCCAGGTCGCTATCCGCTCGCCGTTGGTCCGCACGGTCACGTCAATCGTCATGCGCTGCTCGACCACGTACCTGCGGGCGACGACGTTGTCCACCGCCGCCGCGAGGTCTTCGGGCTCAGCTTCTGCCAGGAAGCCGACACGTCCCAGGTTGACGCCCAGCAGCGGAGTGCCAGCCGGCCGGGCAAGCTCGGCCGCGCGCAGCAGCGTTCCGTCGCCGCCGACGACGATGACCATCTCGACGCCCACGGCCGCCGCCTCCGACGCCGGCACGACGGCAGCATGACTCAGGCGCAGCTCAGCGGCCTCAGACTCGAGCACCCGGACACCGATACCGGCCGCGGCAAGCCGGGTAACCAGAGCACTGGCTATCCGCAGCGCAGCCGGCCGGCCGGTATGCGCGATAAGCAGCATGACTCGGTCGCCGCCTGACGGCTGTCCGGCTGTCATTGCGGACCTATCGCAATCGCCTGCCGGAGCATGCCCTCGTCGAGTTCGGGCGAGCCACGGCGCAGCCAGAGGAAGTACTCGACATTGCCCGATGGTCCCGGCAGCGGGCTCGCGGTGACTCCGGCAACGCCCAGGCCGAGCCCGGCGGCTGCGGCGGCGACTGCCGCCACCGCAGCGAAGCGAAGCTCGGGATCCCGGACCACGCCGCTGCCTACCAGGTCGCGTCCCACCTCGAATTGCGGCTTGACCATGACCGCGAAATCGGCGTCAGGCGCGGCGCAGGCCGCCAGCGCTGGCAGCACCAGCGTCAGCGAGATGAACGACAGATCAGCCACCACGAGCTCGGGAGCCGGAGCTACCTGGGCCGGGGTCAGGGTACGGATATTCACCCGGTCCAGGACGGTCACCCGCGGATCTGTCTGCAGCGACCACGCCAGCTGCCCGTACCCGACGTCAGCGGCGATGACGTGCGCGGCCCCGGCGCGCAGCAGGACATCGGTGAACCCGCCCGTCGAGGCTCCCGCGTCCAGGCAGCGCTTGCCGGCCACCTGGATGCCAGTGAAGGCCGCGAGCGCTCCGGCAAGCTTGTGGCCGCCGCGGGACACGTAGTCGGGCTGGTCACTCGGCTGACTCACGGTGATGGCGGCGTCCACAGACACCTGCGACGCCGGCTTGACCGCAGTCTGTCCGCCGACGGCTACCCGGCCCGCCGCTATCAGGTCCGCCGCCTGCTCGCGAGAGCGGGCGAGCCCGCGCCGGACCAGTTCCGCATCAAGCCGAAGCCTCCTGCTCATCGGGCTATGACCGGCCAGTTACCGGCCGGAGTCCAGTTCGCCGAGCACGTCGCTCAGCTGCGCGTGCACCTGCTCGAAAAGCTGGGAGTGCTCACTGACAGGCAGGCCCGGCAGCCGATCGAGCAGGCGCAGGGCCGCGTCGACGCGCTCGTTGCCGGTGTCAGGCTCCGTCCCGCTCGCCTCGGTCCCGGCCGGCTCGGTCCCGGCCGGCTGGATCCCGCCCGCTTCGGTGCCGGCTGACTGGGTCCCGGCCGGCTGGATCCTGGCCAGCTCAGTCCAGCCCGTGCCGGTCCTGTCGGCCTCGTCCCGGCTGGCGGCGGCGTCCTTGGAGCCGACCCCGTTCCCGCCGTTGTCCTCGTCGCTCATCTGAGCCGGCGACCCGGTCCAGCCGGACCCAGTCTCGTGCTCCATCTAGCTACGCTCCTCCGCGCGGCCAGCCGGCCGCGCTACGGCTGCATTTCCCTCGTATGAACGCTACCGCCCGCTACCGTCAGGCCGGGGCACCTCCGTCAGGCCCGGCGGCTCCGAACGTACAGGCGTGCCCCGGCCGTCACGGGTCTGCAGGGTGGCAGAGAATGATCGGGAAAGCGAGGGGACGGATGGCAACAGCCGAGGAGTGCCGTGCGGCACTAGACGGCCTCATTGGCCGGATTGCCGACATGGACGCCAAGCAGCGAGCCGCGCACCTGGTGGACCGCACCTTGAGCTGCCGCGTTCCCGACCTGGGCCTCACCTTCGCGACGCGGCTCGGTCCGCATGGCGCAGATCCCATCAAAGAGGTGCCTAACGGTGCCATACAGGCACAGGTCAGATTCACTGCTGACAGCGATGTCGTGATCGCGATAGCCGGCGATCCGGGCACCTTCATGCGCGCTTGGCTGTCCGGCAAGCTCAAGGTCCAGGGCAGCGTGTTCGATCTGCTCCTCCTCCGGAAAATCATGTAGCTAAGACCGACTTGCCGCCCCCTGGGTGCGGCGTGGGTCGCATGACCCGCTCGGGTCCCCCCGCGGGACCTTCGCGCTCCTGGGGCGGCGGGTCAAGGACCCGATGGCATAGTGGGGCCATGCCGGAAGGCGATGTGGTCTGGCGCGCGGCGCGGCAGTTGCATAACGCCCTGGCAGGCCAGGTGCTGGTACGCAGCGACTTCCGGGTGCCGCGGTTTGCGACCACCGATCTCACCGGCCGCAACGGCGTCCGATTTCGA
>CAWCHF010000014.1:0-156573 GCA_963795265.1 uncultured Actinomycetota bacterium
CGGCGTTCAGTAACGGGTGACGCACGCCATCGCTGTTCAGAGTCAGCCGCGCCACGCGGCTTTGCGTCTGCGTGCTCATTGCCTCGGGCACCGCAACCCCTAACGACGAGTGAAACGCTTGCCGGGTCTGCTGGAATCAGTGTCCCGCCGTTGGCGGCAGAAGGAAACCATCCGCCGTGGCTAGCCGGCGTGTATGGCCTCCCAGCCGCGATTCCTGCGCCCGGCGGTCGCCCGGCGGTCGCCGGGCCTGGTCACCGCAGGCTTGGCCGGGTGTGAGACACGAATGTAGTGGTCGTTGATCGTGGCTGCTGGCGGCGTCATTCTGAGATAGGTTCTTTCTCAGAGGAGGCGCGGTGGCTGACGAGCCGGACCTGACGGGGCTGGAAGCGGAGCGGGCCCGGCTATATGCCGAGCTGAGCGGGGTAGGTGACTTCCGGCGGGGGACGCTGAGCGCGGTGTTCCGCAAGTGCGGCAAGCCGGGCTGCCATTGCGCGCAGCCGGGCGATCGCGGTCACGGGCCGCAGTGGAACCTGACCCGCTGGCAGGGCGGCAAGACGGTGACCACGCATCCGCGGCCGGGCCCGGGGCTCGACAAGGCGGAGCGTGAAGCTGGGGAGTGGGAGCGGTTCCGGTCGCTGACCGGGCAGATCGAGGCCGTGAACGAGGCGATCTGCGACGGGCGGCCGCCGTTAGCCGAGCCCGGCGAGACGGCCCCTGACAGCGAGGGGCAAAAAAAGGGCTCGGCCAGGAACTCGCCGCCCGGCTCGCGGCGGAGGCCGCCGCGGAGGTGACGCAGCTGGCCGCAGCCGCGGCCGCGTCAATCGCCGGCGGCGCCGGGCTGGAGGCGGCCGAGCGGGCGATCCGCGCCGGGCTGCTGCGGCTGGGCGCCGGCGTGCTGGAGGATTTGCTGGCCGCTGACGCCGGCTACGCCGGGCCGCGCCTGGACTGCGGCGCCGGCCACCAGGCGGCCTTCGCCGGCTACAGGGATAAGACGGTGGACACGGTGCTCGGGCCGGTCACCATCGGCCGGGCCTGGTATCACTGCGGTCAGTGTCATCACGGGCTGGCGCCCCGCGACGACCAGCTGGACGTCGCCGGGCAGGGCATGTCGCCGGGGCTGCGGAAGATGACCGCCCGGGCCGCCGCGGCCGTCCCGTTCGCCGCCGCCGCGCGCCTGGTCAGCGAGCTGGCCGGGCTCACCCTGACCGGCAAGCGGGCCGGGCGCCGGGCGGAGGCCGACGGCCGGGCGGCCGCCGCGGTCATCGAGGCCGAGGCCGCCGCCGTGGCGGCAGGCCGGCTCAGGCGGCTGCCGCCGGAGGGACCGCTGCCGGACAAGCTGTATATCGCGATCGACGGCACTGGCGTGCCGATGGTGGCGGCCGAGACCGCCACCGGCCGGCAAGGCAGACGACGGCAGGGCCCGCACCCGCGAGGTCAAGATGGCGGCGGCGTTCACCCAGGCCACCACAGATGATGACGGCTACCCGGTCCGCGACCCGGGTTCCACCTCCTACCTGGCCACCCTCGCCGCCGCGCCGGAGTTCGGGATCCTGATGGCCGCCGAGGCCCGCCGCCGCGGCGCCGGGCACATCCGCCAGCTCACCATCCTGGGCGACGGCGCGCCGTGGATCTGGAACCTCGCCGCCTGCCATTTCCCCGAGGCCACCCAGATCGTCGACCTGTTCCACGCCCGCGAGCACGTGCATGAGCTGGCAAACCTGGCCGCCCGGCTGCTGGCCGGCCACCGCGACGAATGGCTCGCCGGGCGCCTCGCCGAACTCGACAACGGCGAAATCGGCGCGCTGCTGGCCGCCGGCCGCGACCTGAGATTCACCGGCTCCCTCGCCAGCGAGCGCGACAAGGCCCTGCACTATTTCGAAACCAACGCCACCCGCATGCACTACGCCTGGTACCGGTCGCTGGGCCTGTTCGTCGGCTCCGGTGTCGTCGAAGCCGGCTGCAAGTCCGTCATCGGCCAGCGGCTCAAACTCTCGGGCATGCGCTGGACCGAACCCGGAGCCACCGGCATCCTCACCCTCCGATGCCTGGAAGCCAGCAACCGCTGGGACGAAACCTGGCAGCCCCGCCACCAGCCCAACGCAGCCTGAACCAGCAATCTGACACAGCACCACACTCAGACAGCCCAGGCCAGGGAAAGCTACCCGCCAGTCACCTACATTCGTGTCCCACACCCGGCTTGGCCGGTACGGGGCCGGACTGTCGCAGCTCGCTGGTAAGCTGGCGGGGCTGCGCAGGACCGCCAGGCCGGACGCATTCGGCTCCGGCGGGCGCGGCTCCTCCTGTCACGGAAATACCGTGACCGCCAGAGTCCGAAGGAGGCAGGTAAGTCTATGCGCCAGTACGAGATGATGATCATCCTTGATCCCTCGCTTGAAGAGCGCACCGTTCAGCCGTCCCTCGACCAGTTCCTCACGGTCGTCACCACGGCCGGCGGGACGGTCGACAAGGTCGACGTCTGGGGCCGCCGTCGGCTGGCCTACGAGATCGACAAGAAGTCCGAGGGCATCTACACCGTCATCGAGCTGAAGGCCGAGCCGGACACCGTCAAGGAGCTCGACCGCCAGCTGAACCTGAACGAGGCGGTCCTGCGGACCAAGATCCTGCGGCCTGACCTGCACTAAGCCTGGTCACGGCTGCCTGCAGCCCGACATCACAGCTCGACCATCAACCCCGACCCGAGCGAGCGGGAGTACCCCGATGGCAGCAGGCGATACCACCATCACGATCATCGGCAACCTCGTCAATGATCCGGAGCTTCGTTACACCCCGACCGGGCAGGCCGTTGCTACCTTCCGGGTCGCCTCGACGCCCAGGTTCATGGACAGGACCACGAACGAGTGGAAAGACGGCGACTCGCTGTTCCTGTCCTGCAACGTGTGGCGGCAGGCCGCGGAGAACGTGGCCGAGAGCCTTCAGCGCGGCATGCGCGTCATCGTCTCCGGCCGGCTGCGGCAGCGGTCTTACGAGACCAAGGAAGGCGAGAAGCGAACCGTCTACGAGATCGAGGTCGACGAGGTCGGCCCGTCGCTGCGCAACGCCTCGGCCAAGGTCAGCAGGTCAACCAGGTCGAACGGCGGCGGCGGCTTCGGCGGCGGCAGTCGGGGCGGCGGCCATCCGGTCAGCGGCCAGGGCGGGTATGGTGGGGGCGCCGGAGTCGCGCCAGCGACGACCCGTGGGCCGCTGACCCGGCCGGTGACAGCGGGTTCTCCGACGAGCCGCCGTTCTGACGCGCAGACGAGTCAACGAGTACTAGACACTAAACCGACCATCCCCGCCGCAGGCGGGGCTCTGCCAACCATCCCGGCCGATTCGCCGGGACTGCGAAGGAGCACCACGATGGCCAAGCCACCGATCCGCAAGCCTAAGAAGAAGGTCTGCCTTTTCTGCCAGGAAAAGGTGACCAGGGTGGACTACAAGGACACCGGGCTACTGCGGAAGTTCATCTCCGACCGCGGCAAGATCCGCGCGCGGCGGGTTTCCGGTAACTGCACGCAGCACCAGCGCGACGTCGCCACGGCGATCAAGAACGCGCGCGAGATGGCGCTGCTGCCGTACACGAGCACGGCTCGCTAGGCCGAGGGAGGTAACTGACGCCATGAGCGGTAAGCCGATGAAGCTCATCCTGACCCAGGAGGTCACCGGCCTGGGCGCGCCCGGCGACGTGGTCGAGGTCAAGGCCGGCTACGGCCGCAACTACCTGGTCCCGCGCAGCCTGGCCATGCCCTGGACCCGCGGCTCGGAGAAGCAGATCGAGATGATCAAGCGCGCCCGGTCGGCGCGCGAGATCCGCAGCCTGGACGACGCGCGGGAGGCAGCCTGCCGGCTGTCCGGCCTGCGGGTCAGGCTGCAGACCAGGGCCGGCAGCGGCGGGCGCCTGTTCGGCTCGATCTCGACTGCCGACATCGCCGCCGCGGTCCGGACGGCTGGCGGTCCCGAGCTCGACAAGCGCAAGATCGAGGTCAAGAACCCGATCAAGACCGTCGGCTCGCACCAGGTCGCGGTCCGCCTGCACCCTGAGGTGAGCGCGACCCTCGAGGTCGAGGTCGCCGCTAGCTAGTGCGCTGATGCGGAACTCAGGAGGAGCGCGACGTCCGTGCTCCTCCTGAGTCTTTTGGGACCTTCCGCCGCCGACCGCTGGTCGGCCCGGGGCCGGTCCAGTCGGCGCGAGCTTTAGCCTTCGGCGCGCCCTTTAGGCTAATAGCCCTACTTGTTCCTAGTGCGCTGAGCCCCTATCCTCGGTGAGCCGCTACGTTGTACGGGCGTTCAACTCGCTCTCGGCTCCGACGAAGGGACCTTGCTCATGACCGCAGCCGGGATGTCGTGATTATCGGTGGCGGCCACAACGGGCTGGTCGCGGCTGCCTACCTGGCCAGGGCGGGCCTCAGCACCGTCGTCTGCGAGCGCCGGGACGTAGTGGGCGGCGCCGCCGTCAGCGAGCACCCGTTCGGGCCCGGACTACACGGTTACGTCGCTGTCGTACGTCGTCTCACTGCTCCCGCAGGATCTGGTCAGCGACCTGCGGCCTGGTCAGGCATGGCTATCACGTCTTCCCGCAGGGTCCCTATTTCGCGCCGCGGGCCGACGGCCGATACCTGCGGCTGCCGCACGACGCGGCGCAGCGGCGCGCGGAGATCGGCAAGTTCTCGGCCGCTGACGCCGCTGCCTACGACTCCTACGAGGCGCACATGGCCGCGGATCGGCGCCATCCTCGGCCCGATGCTGACCGAGATCCCGCCGCGGCTTGGCTCGCGCCAGCCCGCAGGACCTGCTGCGCCAGGGGCTGCTGCTGCGCCACCTGAGAAAGGTGGACACCAGGGCGGCAGTCGACATCACCAGGCTGCTGACCGGCAGCATCGCCGACCTGCTGGACGGCTACTTCGAGAGCGATGCGCTCCGCGGCCTGCTGTCAGTCTCGGGTGTGATCGGCACCTGGGCCGGCCCGCGCTCGGCTGGCAGCGCATACGTGACGCTGCATCATCATCTGGGCGACGCCGGCGGCCAGGCGGGCGCGTGGGGCTTCCCGCGCGGCGGCATGGGCGGCGTCACCGCCGCTCTGGCCGCCGCGGCCAGGTCGTTCGGCGCGGAGATCCGCACCGGCGCGCAGGTCGCCCAGATCAGGACCGCGGCGGCCGGGCCGATCGGCGTGACGCTGGCCAGCGGCGAGGAGATCGACGCGGGCATGGTGATCACCACTGCGCACCCGAAGATCTCCTTCCTCGACCTGCTCGATCCCGCCGCGCTGCCAGCCGACTTCGTCGCCGACATCCGCGGCTGGCATTCCCGCAGCGGCACCGTCAAGATCAATCTGGCGGTGGACACGGCTGCCGGTCTTCGCCAGTCACCCGGACGTTCGACCCGCAGGTCCACGGCGGCACCATCGTGCTGGCCGAGAGCCTGGACGACCTGGAGAATGCCTTCCAGGACGCGGCGGCCGGCCAGCCGGCCGCGGTGCCGTTCGCTGACATCTGCATCCCGAGCGTCTTCGACGACTGCCTGGCGCCGGCCGGGCCAGCACGTGGTCTCCATGTTCACCCAGTGGGTGCCGCATACCTATAGCGAGCAGCAGCGACGCGGCCGCGCTGGCCGCCTACGCGGACCGCGTCGTCGCCAGGATGGAGACGGTCGCGCCGGGCTTCGCCAGCTCGGTGCTGCACCGGCAGGTCATCGGCCCGCGCGAGATGGAGCAGGAGTACGGCCTGGTCGGCGGCAACATCTTCCACGGTGAGCTGACCCTGGGCCAGATGTTCCACGCCCGGCCCGCGGCCGGCTACGCGGACCTGCGCACGCCGGTGCGCGGGTTGTACCAGGCAGGCTCGTCGACGCACGGCGGCGGCGGGGTGACCGGCATTCCAGGCCGGAACGTGGTCCATCAGGTACTGGCCGACCGAGGGCCGCGCGGTGGCGCCGCGCAGGCGACGAACCTGAGCATGACCACGTGCCCGGCCGCGGCGCTCGGAAGGTCGAGTACCGAGCCGCCCGCGCAGCCAGCTCGGGATCAGCGGCGGCGATCATGGCCCAGGCGCGCGCCAGCCGCTCGGCCAGCTGCCGGCGGCCGCGGCGTCGTCCGCTCGCCGCGGCCGCGGCCAACTCGTCGATCGCGCTGCCGCAGCCGGGCGCAGCGAGATCGGCCGGCCGCTGATCGTGCTGCCTGCCTGCAGGCCGGCGTCTTCGAACACATACTCGAACTGTAGTTGCTCGCTCGCTGCGCCGCGCCTGGCAAATCGGCAGATCTGCTGGCCGCTCTGCCCGGGCCCGGCAGACCCTCCGGGGTGACGTTGGACGTCAAATTCCTAGTGTGGATAACTTATGGCCGTCGTGCACGTTCTTCCAGGGCCCAAAAAATCTTGTATGCACAGCCCTGGGCAGAACGTTCTCGCAGGCGACGAGCCGCTGCAATGGGATAACCAGAGGCCTTTCCACAGTGGCGTCCCCAGGCTGCGCACAGCGCTCTGCGGCGTGTCTGCACAGCCTGTCCACAGGCCTGTGCACACCATGACTCGACGGCTCGCGCGACACGCTGAAGACTGTCGGAGGCGTTCGATAGAACAGGCGTTGAATCCGGCGCCTGCCGTTGCCGGATTGGCGGCTGTGTACCTGTCGGCTTGGCGTGGCATCGGGCTGGTATTGGCGTGGCATCGGGGAGGTGCGCCGGGTGAGCGTTGCGGAGATTATGCCTCGGGGCGAGGAGTTCGAGCGGACGCCGCCGCACGACCTCGCCGCCGAGCAGTGCGTGCTGGGCGGCATGATGCTGTCGAAGGACGCAATCTCCGACGTGCTCGACGTCATCAAGGCGCATGACTACTACCGGCCCGCGCACCAGCTCGTCCACGACGTCATTCTCGACCTGTACGGCCGCGGCGAGCCCGCCGATGCGGTGACCGTCGCCGCCGAGCTGACCCGCAACGGCGACATCGGCCGGATGGGCGGCGCGCCGTACCTGCACACGCTGATCGCGTCGGTGCCGACCGCGGCGAACGCGGGCTACTACGCGCGGATCGTCCGCGAGCGCGCGATCCTGCGGCGCCTGGTCGAGGTCGGCACCCGGATCGTGCAGCTCGGCTACGCCGGTGACGGCGATGCCGACGAGCTGGTCGACCGGGCCGAGGCGGAGATCTACGGCGTCACCGACCGGCGGGTCAGCGAGGACTACCTGCCGCTGGCGGAGATCATGCCAGGAGCGCTCGACGAGATCGAGGCGATCGGCAGCCGGGGCGGGACGCTGGCTGGCGTGCCGACCGGGTTCGCCGACCTGGACGCGCTGACCAACGGCCTGCACCCAGGCCAGATGGTCGTCATCGCGGCCAGGCCTGCGATGGGCAAGGCGCTGGCTCTGGACACGCCGCTGCCGACCCCGACCGGCTGGACCACCATGGGACAGGTCCAGGTCGGCGATCGGCTGCTTGGCGCGGACGGCCGGCCGACGTGACCGTGACCGCGGCGACGGAGGTCATGCTACGGCCGGCCGTGCTACGAGGTCGTGTTCGACGATCGGACGAGCGATTGTCGCGGACGCCGAGCATCGGTGGGTGACGACGACGGCAGCCGACCGGCGATCCGCGTACGCCGCCGCTCGGTGCCGGCACACTGCGCAGCGGCGAGCGTTCGCCTGACAGTCGAGCACGACTGAGCGAGACGCCCGCGACCGTGCGCACTGACGAGCGAGATGGCGCGGACGCTGCAACCATGTGGTCGCGCACGACACGCTGTGCCAGGCGAGCTGCCCGCAAGGGAACTGCCCGCTTGCCGCCATACACGCTCGGCGGTTGGCTCGGCGACGGCCACAGCGCCGCGGCACGATCCATGCTGCGCCAGTTCGGCAGTACTCCGCGAGCTCGGCGTGCTGGGCAATAAGCACATCCCGATGCGAGTACCTGCGTGCGAGTCGGATCGCAGCGGCTGGCGCTGCTGGCCGGGCTGCTGGATACCGATGGCACGGTGAATCGGACCGGCGTCTGTCCAGTTCACGATTACGTCGCCGCGACTGGCGGCAGAATTTCCGGGAGTTGGTCGTCAGCCTCGGCTACCGATGCGGCTGGTCGGCAGCCAAGATGCCCGGCAGGACGTGAGCCCAGCGTCGTCGGTTGCCTACACCATCACTTTCACCACAGCGATGACGTGTTCCGTACTTGCGCGCAAGCGCGATGCATACGGCAGCGGCAGGCCTGCGCAGACCGACCCGCGAGACCCACCAGCGGGTGATCGTCGCGGTCCGTCCAGTGCCCAGCGTGCCTGTCCGATGTGTCCAGGTAGATGCTCCTGACAGCCTGTACCTGGCGAGCCGGTCGATGATTCCGACCCACAACTCGGCCCTGGCCCTGGATATCTGCCGTGCTGCGTCAGTCAAGTCCGGGATGACGTCGGTCTTGTTCAGCCTGGAGATGAGCCGGAACGAGATCACCATGCGGCTGCTATCTGCCGAGGCGCGGGTGCCGCTGCACGCGATGCGGACCGGCCAGCTGAGCGAGGACGACTGGACCAGGCTGGCCCGTCGGATGAGCGAGGTCGTCGATGCGCCGCTGTTCATCGACGACTCGCCGAACATGTCCATGATGGAGATCAGGTCCAAGTGCCGGCGGCTGAAGCAGCGCAACGACCTGCGCCTCGTGGTTGTCGACTACCTGCAGCTGATGAGCTCGCCGAAGCGGGTGGAGAACAGGCAGCAGGAGGTATCTGAGCTGTCCACGATCGCTGAAGCTGCTGGCCAAGGAACTCGGCGTGCCCGTCGTGGCGCTGGCGCAGCTCAATCGCGGTCCCGAGCTGCGCACCGACAAGCGCCCGCTGCTGGCTGACCTCAGGGAGAGCGGATGCCTGACCGCAGCAACGAGAGTCGTCCGCGCTGACACCAACCAGGAGGTTGCGCTCGGAGACTTGCTGGCGGCAGGCGCGCGCGACATCCCGGTATGGGCCCTGGACGAGCGCCTGAAGTACGTCAAGGCAACGATGAGCCATGTGTTCCCCACCGGTCAGCGGGAGACCTTCCGGCTCCGCCTGGCCTCGGGCAGGCAGATCGAGGCCACGGGCAATCACCGGTTCCTGACACTTGATGGCTGGATCCCGCTGGCTGAATTGCCTGTCGGCTCGCGCATTGGCGTGCCGCGCGTCGCACCCCGGCCGGCTGACGCGGCACCATGGCCAGCCGACCGGCTGGTACTGCTCGCGCAGCTGATCGGCGCTGGAACGCGCGGACGACGCAACCCGACCGCGGCTTGGCTCCACGACCTGGGCGTCCTCGGGCTCCGCTCGCACGAGAAGTTCGTCCCGGACGACGTTTTCCGGCTTCCCGACGACCAGGTCGCGCTCTTCCTGCGCCATCTGTGGGCTGCGGGTGGCACAGTGACCATTGACCGCGAGCAGCCAGCAGGCCGCATCTGCTACCCGTCCGCAAGCCGTCGGCTGCTGGACGACGTCGCCAGCTTGCTGCGGCGGTTCTCGATCAGCGCACGGATTCGTGACGTGGCGCCTGGCTCTCACCGCCCGCGGTTCACCCTCGACGTAGCGGGCCACGAAGACCAGCTGAGGTTCCTGCAGCGGGTTGGCTCTCACGGTGCTCGCGCTGAGCAGCGCGAGCGGCTGGCTGCGCTCCTGCGCGGCACAGCGGCCAGTACCAGCGTTGACACGATCCCGCCTGACGTGTGGCGGCGAGTGCGCGCGGTGCTGGCCGACCAGGAGGAGCATCGTCATCTCGCGGCGGCTGGCATCGTCAAGCCTGACCGGAGCACTCCGGGGCAGCAGTCACCGACCGGCGGCAGGCTAGCGAAGGTTGCTGCCGTGCTCGATGACGCCGAGCTGGAATTGCTCGCCACGAACGACGTGCTGTGGGACGAGATAGTGGCAGTAGAGCCGCTGGGCGTCCGCGACGTCTACGACGCAACGGTTCTTGGCCGGCACAACTTCATTGCTGACGGCATAGCCGTTCACAACAGCATCGAGCAGGACTCGGACGTGGTGATCTTGCTGCACCGCGAGGATGCCTATGAACGGGAGTCCCCCCGGGCGGGCGAGGCCGATCTCATTGTCGCCAAGCACCGTAACGGACCGACAGCCACGGTGACAGTCGCCTTCCAGGGCCACTACAGCCGCTTCGTCGATATGGCCCCGATCTAGCTATTGGCGGCCCGCAACGGGAGCAGCCGACGGACGCGTCCAGCCGGACGCTGATTCGAGCGTAGGCCCGAAGGTGACGTACACTGTCCGAGGTCAATCTGCGCTCGTAGCTCAACGGATAGAGCATCTGACTACGGATCAGAAGGTTGGGGGTTCGAGTCCCTCCGAGCGCGCCATCGATCCATCAGTTCGCAGCCCGGACGCCTCATTTGCGAACTCAGCCAGGCCCATGTGGACTTGTTGGACGTCGCCAGCATCAGGCGCTTCTGCAAGCGGAATCTTGACCTCAAACATGAACCCGCGATGCCGCACTGTAAGCACATACTCGCGGTAGGTTACCCATGGAGTCGGCGGGGTACTGGAACTAGCGGGGAGCTGGATCCATATGGGTATTGTGGTACTACCTATCATGTGGGTAAATAGGCATTCCCAGGCTGCAACTCCCCTCCCAGCCTGGGTGGGCGGGCAAGATGTCATCTGCATCCATGAGTCGTGAGCAATTCGAGACAGTCGCCGAAGCCGAGGTAGATGCACGCGGCCGCGTAAGCCTGGGAAAAGCAGGCGCCGAACCCGGCCGACGGTACCGCGTCGAGCGCAACATTGACGGGGTGCTGCTCCTAATCCCCGTCGTCTCCATTCCGGAGCGCGAGATGGTCGTATGGCTGAACCCCGAACTGGCCGCATCGGTCCGCGAGGGCATCGCCCAGGCCGAAACTGGCCAGACGATCGACCTCGGCAGCTTCGCGCAGTACGCCGACGACACCGACGACACCGACGACGACGAATGACCTTGTGCCAGTGCCCTATCAGCTGCGCTTCGCCAAGCAGCCTTCCGAGATGCTCGACCTGCTCAAATCCGACGCTAGCCAGCAGGCGCGGCTGAGAAAGGTACGCAAGGCCCTCGGCCAACTTGAGCGCGACCCGCGGTACCCGGGGCTGCACTCCCACCACTACGAGAGCTTCCCGGCAGATCGCGACGTCAAGGTCTGGGACTCCTACGTCGAGAACCACACGCCGTCGGCCTGGCGGATCTTTTGGCAATACGGCCCGGACGAGGCTGACAATCGCGTGATCACGGTGCTCCACATCGGGCCGCACCCATGACCGTGCCGACTTCCAGCTACCGCAGCAGCACCGTCGCACCGCCCGTCCAGCAAACCGGTGGCCGGTGGGAACTCGTCGTACTCCGGGCAAACATCGTGCGAGCGAGCAATTGACGATCACAGCGCACCTTGGCTATGAGGATCCGGCAAGGTCGATTGACTGGCTGTGCCGCGTGTTCGGCTTCCGGCAGCGGGTGCGCATGGACCGGGAGGACGGGGATGTGCTGGCGCAGCTGGAGGGACCGGACGGCGGCGTGGTCATGGTGTCAGGCATCTCCGCTGACTTCAGGAGCTGGATGCGTGAGCGTGCGCCGGAGTTCCGGGAGCCGGCAGACCGGGGCTGGCCGTACCTCTCCCACACGATCTCGGTGACCGTTCGCGATGTGGACGCTCACCATCACCGGGCAGCGGAGCAGGGAGCGGCGATCCTCACCACGCCCAGGGATCAGCCGTGGGGGCTGCGCTCTTACGCAGCCCTTGATCCTGATGGTCATCAATGGGAGTTCACCCAGCCCATCCGCGAGGTACCACCAGAACGGTGGGGCGCGGTCCGGGTTGACTGAGCGGAGTCCCGAGAGCGCCAGCACGATCAGATCGGGGGCGGCGTTCCGGTCACCGGCACGGCCGCGCGAGCGTGCCGCTCGCAATCAGGACGGGAATCGGCTGAGCGGGGATTTGTCGCCGACCAGCCATATGTGGCCGAACGGATCGCGGAAGCCGCCTTGGCGGTGAACTCCCCAGGGCACCTGGTGCTCCCGGATCTCGTCGGCCGAGCCGTCTGCCCCGGCCGCTACGGCTCGGCCGACGAACGCCTCAGGGTCATCAGTGAACACTTCCACCCGGACCGTGGTCCGGCCGATGATCGCCGGACTGTCGAAGCCGCTCTCGGTCGGCTCATGCAGGAAGAACGGTGACCCGCCCACGTCGAGACCGACCACGCTGCCCAGGCTCCACAACTCGGTGGCGCCAAGCGCGCGTTTGTACCAGTCCGCCGCGGCGGTCGCATCTTCGACGGCAAGCATGAGCGAGATCTGGATAGTGGTCGTCATGAGGACATGGTGCCGGGCCGAACCGGAGCCGCCAACCACCTGCGCCGACGCAAACCGATCTCCGGGTAACCGGCCGGTGACTCGCAGGCAACAGGACCTGGCCTGATTCCGCAGCGCAACCGCAAAACAGACCGTTGATTTCGTGGTGACGGTGGGGATACCGTCTAGTCGGCATGTAGTTAACCCAGGCGCAACATTCGGTCACAGCAAGGAGGACCGTATGACAGCTACCACGGCGGAACCAGTCTCCGGGCAACGGGGATTGTTCTCCTCGCTGATACACCGGCAGCTGGATTCCTACCCCGACACCGGTCCCAGGGTCATGTACCTGGCCATCACCGTGCTCGCCACGATCATGCTCTATTACGAGCTGTATGTCGGCGGCTCGGTATCGACGCTGATCCTCGACCAACCTGAACATGAGCTTCACGTTCTACGTGCTGACTCTCGCGTTCGGCAACCTGATCGGCGCGTTCGGCTCGCTGTTCGCCGGACTCACCGACCGGTACGGCCGGGCGAACCTGGTCGTCTTCGGCCTGCTTGTTCACCGCGCATCTTCGTGGCGTTCATCCTTCCGGCGGCGACGAACAAGTGGGTCTTCACCATCGAGAGCTTCGTCGTCGGTGTCGGTCGAGGGCATCTGCCTGGTCGCCACGCCGGCGCTGATCCGCGACTTCTCCCCGCAGGTCGGCCGGGCTACCGCGATGGGCTTCTGGACCAGCGGCCCGGTGCTCGGCAGCCTGATCGTCGCGATCGTCGGCAGCGCCACGATCCCGACGTCGGGTCACCGACCCGCGGTTCTGGACGCACGAGTACCACATCTGCGGTATCGTGGGCCTGGTCGTCTTCGTCATCGCGCTGCTCGGACTGCGGGAACTGTCACCGCAGCTTCGCGACCAGCTGATGGTAACCATGCGCGACCGGGCGCTGATCGAGGCCCGGGCCAAGGGCATCGACATCGAGGCCGCGCTGAAGCACCGTTCCGCCAGCTCATGAAGGTCGACATCATCGTGTCGGCCGCTCGCGGTGTCGATCATGCTGCTGATCTACTACGCGCAGTCGGCTTCAGCGTCATCTACCTGTCCACGGTTTTCGGCGAGTACGCTGAAGAACGCCAACAGCCTGGGCAACTGGTACTGGGGCTTCAACGCCATCGCGCGTGATCCTGATCGGGGTGATCTCCGACCGGTTCCGGGTGCGTAAGCCGTTCATGGTCATCGGCGGCGTCGGCGCCGCGGTCATGGTCGTGCTCTACCTGAGTGGAAGCCGGGCAGCACCCCAGCCTACTACACGATTGCGGCATCGCTGGCGATGATGGCGTTCTGCCTCGGCATCGCCTACACCCCGTGGATGGCGAGCTACACCGAGACGGTCGAGCACCGGAACCCGGCGCTCATCGCGACCGGGCCTCGCGATCTGGGGCTGGATCATCCGGGTCGTGGTCTTCCTGGTCGTTCCTGACGCTCCCGCTCGTGATCAACTCGGTCACGCCGCTGGTCAACTACGGCGCTACTGTCGCCGACGTACGCGGCAGGAGTATCCGTCACTGGTCTGGGCCGGATCGCACCGGCTAGGTCGTCGCGGACGCGCACGAAGTACTCGATACAGCTGACGTTCGCGGCGACGCATGCCCCGATCGTCGCGCAGAGGCGCAGAAGTACGCGACGCAGCTCGCCAATGCCCAGAAGTTCGCGCCTGAGCTGGCCGTGATCCAGAAGAACGCGGCGCTGTTCACCCAGGCAGCCCACTACGCCGGCGGACAAGGTCCCGCCCGCGCTGGCCGCGAAGCTGATCGCCGCCGCGGGCGGTGGCAGCAAGGGCCTGGCCATCCTCGGCACGATCAGCGCCAACAAGGCGGCGATCACGGCGTCATCGCGGTCGGCGCCGGAGCTGCAGCAGATCGCGCCGTACGCTGCTCAGCTGACCGCGCTGTCCAGGTGCCGCCCTCGGTGATCGTGGAGGTCTCGGCTCCTGGTGTCGGTGCCGAACTGGCAGCGCTGGGCAAGGTGCCGCCCGCGGTGGCCGCCTACATGAAGGCGCACGCTGCCAGATGTCGTCCTCGGCGGCTGCCAAGTCCACGGAGGGTCAGTGGCGGACCTGGTACTGGATCTGCTTCGGCGGCATCATCTTCTTCCTGCTGTCCATCCCGCTGCTGCGTGGCCGCTGGCGCCCGCGTGACGCCAAGCGCGATGAGGAAGAGCACGAGGCGATGGTGCAGGCCGAGCTGGCCAAGCTCCAGAGCAGCACCGCCTGACAACTAGTCAGGAGCACAGTACAAGCCGGCGGGCCGCGGTCGATGCGGCCCGCCGGCGCTGTGCGTAACCCGGCCGCAACCGCGGATCAGTAGCTGATGCATCAGCTCGCGCACGGCCTGCCAGGGTCTCCTCGGCGATCGACGGGCGCCCGATGCGTGCCCGCCGCCAGCACGTCGCGCAAATAGCCGCTCGTCGCTGCCAGCGCAGCCCGGCGAGCGCGGATAGGCGGCGAACCGGTCGTTGACGGCCTCGGCAGCAGCCGCTTTGAGGGCCGCCGCGCCGCCTGCCGCCGATCCGGCGGCGACGGCTTGCGGGTGCTCATCCCGGCACAGCGCGGTCAGCAGCAGCAGGCTGGCTACCTCCGGCCGGCGTTCGGGCTCGTAGCTGATGAAGCGCTCGGAGTCGGTCCGCGCGGCCCGGCGATCAGCCGCAGCTGTCTCGTCCGCGGTGCGCCCGCAGCGGCACCGAGTTGCTGCCGGCTCTTGCTCATCTTCGGCCGTCCGGTGCCGAGCAGCAGCGGGGCCGCGCTGAGCAGGCCAGCTGGCGCCGGGGAAGTACGGTGCGCCGGGCTGTACCGCTCGTTGAACCGGCGCGCGATCAGTCCGGGTCAGCTCCAGGTGCGGAAGCTGGTCCTGCCGACCGGGACCAGGTTGGCGTGGCAGAACAGGATGTCGGCCGCCTGATGCACGGGATAAGTGAACATCAGGCCGGTGACGGCGCCGGAACCGGCCGCCGCGACCTCCTCCTTCACCGTCGGGTTACGGCCGATCTCGGCAACGCTGACCAGGCTGAGGAACGGCAATAGCAGCTGGTTCAGCGCGGCCGACCTGGCTGTGCGCGAAGATAGTCGCCCGGCCGGGGTCGATGCCGACGGCGAGGTAGTCGGCCACCAGCCCGAGACGATGTCGCGGCAGGTCCGCAGAGCGCGGTCGCGGTCGGTGATGGCCTGGTAGTCGGCGATCAGCACCAGCAGCTCGACGCCGGCGTCCTGCAGGCGCACCCGGTTGTGCAGCGATCCGAAGTAGTGGCCGAGGTGCAGCGCGCCGGTCGGACGGTCGCCGCTCAGAATGCGGAACGAGCCCGGATCCCGGCCGATCGCGGCCTCGAGGTCCTCGCTGCGCTGCTGGCTCGCGAGCTGCGAGGGCGTGGCGGTGATGGCTGGCATGGCAGGAACCTCCTGGCTCGTGACGGCCCGCCGGGAGTATCGCGCCGCTGCCATGCGAAACGGCGCGCCCAGCGGGCACGCCGTCGGAAATGCAAGGACTGGCGGCCGCTAGAGCGGCCACCACCAGCCAGTGCTGCTGCAGTCGTTGCATGACCGCACTATAGCTGAGTCCCAGCGACGGTGCCAGTCAGGCAGCGTGACCAGCGATCAGGCGCGGACCAGATCGCCAGGCCCCAGGTGACAGCCGGGCAGGATCAGTTCCTCGGGCGCCGGCCGGACGGCCGGTGAGGATCCACTGGCACAGCGCGGCAAGCTGGTAGCTGATCAGCGGCGGCACCGCGTCGCCGATGTGCCGGTACATGTTCTGCCAGCGAGCCGGCGAACTGGTAGTCCCGCGGGAAGCCCTGCAGGATCGACATCTCCCGGACCGTGCACAGCCGGTCCTGCTCCGGATGGGCGTAGCGGCCGTTGCCGACGTGTCCGCACTCCCGCTTGATGGTGACCGCGGGCTGGTCCCACCACAGCCGGCCGTAGACATCCGGGTGGCTGCCAAGGTCGCCGCGGCGCGACTCGCCTCGCCATGGCCGGAGTGAGCAGGGCGTGCTCGTTCCGGTGGTCGAGCAGGTCGGCCCAGCTGCCACCGTCGTGGGGCACGGCGGCGAGCCGGCCGCAGGTTCGCCGGCCGACCGGAAGGCCGGCGACACGTGCAGCGGGTCGGCTGGCGCGTGGCTGGCCCGCCGGCACCGGCGGCAGGTCCCAGATGGCGCGCCGGACATGGGTTGCCTTGGCCTCGACCCGCCAGCCGCGCCACAGGTCGGTCAGGTCTCGCGCGACGCAGCGGCTGGCGGACGGCGACGACGATGGCCCGCTCCCGCCGCTGCGGCAGGCCGAACTCGGTCAGGAGGTGCGTGCCCGCGCGGCCCTGGTAGCCGAGGCCGGCCAGCTGGTCAGCAGGCTCGCGCAGGTGCCCGCGGAACCTGCCCGTGACGAGCTCGCGCGCGTTCTCGATGAGCACGATGTCCGGCTCGCAGCAGCGCGGCGTAATCGCCGACCCGGCCGGACCAGGCTGTTGCGGAGGTCGTCGCGCAGATGGTTGGTCGGCGATCGTGCGGGAGAATCCGGTGCAGGGCGGGCAGGCGGTCAGCACGGCCGGCCGCCGCCCGGCCAGTCCCATCGCCGCGCAGACCTCGGCGGGCGCTGCCGTGGCCAGGTCGGCGGTCGACCGGCTCGAGCCGGATGTTGGCGGCGTAGGTGGCGTTGCAGCCGAGCGAGCCGGGACCCGAGCTCGGCTTGCCGAGCTGCGCGTCGGCGGCGCCGATGAGCTCGAATCCGGGATGGCGGCCGAAGCCGCAGCTCATGCCGCCGGCACCGGAGAACAGGTCGACGACCGGCCACGGCTGCGCCACCTCTACCTCCAGTGCAGAAGACTAGGAGGTTTCGGTGCCGCCGGGTCAGCGCCGGGCCGGCGACGCGCCATCCAAGCGCGCTGGCGGCCGGACAGGTCAGTGCGCGCCGACGCTCCGGTCGTCGAAGAGGAGGTTCAGCAGCCAGCCGACGATGCCGACGATGATGCGCACCCCAGAAAGCGGGCCAGAAACCGGTGATGTGGAACGGCAGCCCGAGCTTGCCGGCCAGCCAGCTGCACAGCCAGAGCAGGAGGCCGTTGACGACCAGTCCGATCAGGCCGAGCGTCAGCACGTAGAACAGGCAGCCGATGGTCTTGATGATGGGCTTCAGTACTGCGTTAACGAGTCCGAAGATAAGACCGACGACTATAAGGGTGCCCGCCTTCTTCCAGGTGCTGCCGGCGGTCAGCTCAATGCCGGATACCAGCAGGTGAGCGACGTACAGGGCAGCTGCGGGTATCAGGATGCGCAGCAGGAGCTTCATGCCGACATCCTGCCATGGTCTACTAAACCGGCATAATCTCAACCCAGCGGATTCCTCCGAGGGTCCCCACCGTCAACTTCAGCGCGGCTAGGCGCCGGGGTAATAGACAGCCGCGTGCCGCAGTGCAACCATCGCCTCGGGGAACGATGGCCACCTGGCAGGGGCTGCCGGTGGTGCGCTCGGGGGAGCGGGGGATGGGTTTCGCATGGATTCCGGACGCCAGCCCGCACGGCTCTGCATGCGCAGCCGGGCTGATGCCAGCCTCTGCGCGGCATTCGCACCGGAAGGACCAGCCGACGACGCGCGGCAGGCGCATCGTGCCGCGTCCGTATCAGGCGGCCCGGCCATTGCTCGGCCTGCGGGCTAGTCCAGTCGCCGGCGTCGGCCGGGCCGGGCCGGGGACACTGGCGGGCGCCGCGCACACTACCGCACGGCACCGGTCCGGATTCCCGTCCGGCCGGTGACGGGTGGCCGCCCGGCCTAACCTGGAGCCGCCGGCGCCTTACCAGCGGAAATGAACGAAGACCCGGCCGAAGTTCTTGGAGTCCTTCTCGACCCGATGATAGAGCGCCTTGATCTCTTTCTGGTCGAGGAACCGCAGCACGTGCTTCTTGAGCTGACCCGAGCCCTTGCCGGGGATGATCTCGACTAGCGGCGCCTTGATCCGCACCGCTTCGTCGATGATCGCGCGCAGCGCGCGGTCGATGTCCTGGCCGCGGTTATAGATGTCATGCAAGTCAAGCTTGAGTTTCATCGGCAGTCTCCGGGTGCGGTAGGTCCACGGTACGTGGTCCCCTGCCGGTCCGGTGGCGGGTCCTCGCGGCTAAAGGCCGCGAAAGCACCGATTAGTGAGCTATCTGAACGCTAGGTGGCTCGCGTGCGCTCCCGCCGGCTGTGCCGATGGCCCTCGCAGGTGACATTGCGTCATCTGGCGTGTTCCCTCCGTGGTCAGGGGTACGAAACGGGAAACGCCTAGCGGTGGCTTGCTAGGGAGTCACCGCAAACGTCTTCATGGCGGGCGTGGATCGGGGGATCAGATGACCAGCATGCCTGACAGGGGCACGCCCGGACAGTCGGGCACCCCGCAGGGCGCTCGCCCCGGCGAGTGGACCGGTACCTCTCAGGGCACCCTGCCAGGGCAGGATCAATTCGGCAGCGTGCCACCCAGCAACGTGCCCAGCCAGCCGCAAGGCGGCACGGGAAGTCCGCAGTGGGGCAGCCAGCCAGGGCGGATGAGCCCGGTGAACGAAGCCGAGACCCGGGTGACCGGGCGTCGTGTGGTCCAGTACCTCATCGATGCCTTCCTGGTCTCGCTCATTCCGTCACTCGTGTCGATTCCGTTCGATCGCAGCAACAGCACCTTCCTGCACATCATCGGCGGCGTGGTCGCCTTCGTCCTGTTCGTGCTCATCGGCCTGTGGTACTGGGTGATCAGGCCCACTTCCCACAACGGGCAGACCTTCGCGATGAAATGGCTGGGTCTGCGGGTCATCAGCAAGGACGGCGGTCCGGCCAGCATGGCTCAGATGTTCATCCGCTGGATCTGCCTGATCTTCGACTCCATCCCCTGGACGTGGCCGTTCACCGGACTGGTCGGCCTGATCGTGATTCTCTGCTCACGGCGTCGCCAGCGAATCGGAGACCACCTGGCCGGGACACTGGTGATCTCGACCAGTTACGGCATGAGCCGCCAGCCGCAGTATGCCGGCGCCGGTCAGGCGAGCATGGGCGGCGGCACTGGCCAGGCACCGGACGCAGGGTACGGCCAGACAAGCCCGGGTGGTCAGGCCAGCATGGGCCAGCCGGGCATGAGCAGTCAGCCGGGCGTGGCGGGCCAGCCGGGCATGAGCAACCAGCCGGGCGTGGCGGGTCAGCCGGGCGTGGCGGGTCAGCCGGGCATGGGCAACGAACCGGGGGGCAGCCCCGGCACTCCTGGCGACGTGCGCTAGCCGGTCCGGTCGCTACGGCAATTCGTGACAGGGAGGGCCCCGGCGGTGCGCCGGGGCCCTCCTTTATCGCGTCCAGTCAGCGGTCCGCCTCGTTCGTACTGGACGCCAGGTGACGCACGCAACAACGCGGACTCTTGAGCGATCGCTTAAATCTGGTCTAGCCTGGTCTTAAGCGACCGCTCAAATCGGCGGATCCGGCTATGGGCTGTGCGTCAGGCCGGCGCTGGAAGGAGTCCCGATGGAATCCGCGCAAGACCACGCCGGGACGCCGCGGCGGCGGGCAGCCCGGCGCCCGGCCAGCATCTTCGGCCGGAGTCTAGGATTCGGCGCCGTCACCGGTGGTGCGATCGGATTGCTGATCGCGCTAATCCTGGTCGTGATACCGACCGTGACAGGCGCAACCGCTGCCGCGGGCTCGGGCGTGCTGACCTCCCTGGGCGCTCTGGTCTTCGTCGGCTCCTATGCGATCGGGTTTGGTGCGATCGTCGGGCTGGTGTGCGGCTTCGTGGCCAGCATCCCGCTGCTGATCGCGCAGGAAATCGCCACCTCGAGGCTGCGGCCGCCGGTCCGCGGCCGCTCCGCCCGGCCGGGTCTGCGAAGGTCGGTCAGCCGGCCTCATCGGCGGCGCCGGCGCCGCGCTGGTTCCGCTCGGGCTCGCCATCGCCGATCTGGCCGGGCACGACGATGGTGCGGCTGGCTTCTTCTGCTGGTTCGCAACGGCGGTGTTCTTTCTCGGCATGCTGCTGGCACCGTACGTGGTCTACGGCAGCCCGCCGAAGCGCCGGAAGGCCACGGGCAGACGGCCTGGGGGGAAGACGGCCGGCCCGGACCTACACTCGGCGGAGTGACCGATACCCGCCGCAAGCTCGTCGACGGCACGATCGAGACGCTGCGCGCGCGCGGCATCGCCGGCACGTCGGCCAGGGCTATCGCGGCGGCAGCCGACGTGAACCAGGCGCTGATCTTCTACCACTTCGGGTCCGTCGAGCAGCTGGTGGATACGGCGTGCCGGACGGCGACAGCCGAGCGGGTGGCGTTGTACCAGTCCAGGTTCGCGGCCGTCGGATCGCTGCGCGAACTGCTGCACCTAGGCCGCGAGCTCAACGTCTCCGAGCGGGAAGCCGGGAACGTTACCGCGCTCGCGCAGGTACTCGCCGGCGCCCAGCAGGACGACAAGCTGGCGGCGGCGGCTCGCGAAGCACTCGGGCTCTGGGTGACCGAGATCGAGCAGGTGCTCATCCGCGTCCTGGCCGGCAGCCCCATCGCCGAGGTGGCCGATCCGGCCGGGCTTGCCCACGGCATCACGGCGGCGTTCGTCGGCATCGAGCTGTATGAGGGCGTGAACCCGGCCGCCGCAGCCGCCGCGCTGGATACCCTCGAGCAGCTCGCGGTGCTGGCCGAGGTGATCGAGGACCTGGGCCCGGTGGCGCGCCGAGCGCTGCGAGCGCGCATCCGCCGCACCGCCCGTTAGCCGGACGGCGGCACGTGCGGCTTATCCGGCGGCGGTCGCGGTCCAGATTCCGGCGCCATCCCGGTCAGCCTCTGCGGTCAGGCCGCGCGCCTGCAGCTGCCGCAGGTGTGAGAGCACCTCGCCGACCGCTGCCTGGCGCTGGAAGGAAACCAGGTCGGACCAGGCGCGGGACCAGGTCACCCCGGTAGCGATCTGCCAGGCGGTCAGCCCGGCCGGACCGGCGCTGGCCACGATGTCCAGGGTCTCGGCCAGTCGTTCCCGATGATGCTCGGCCAGCTCGTCGAGACGCGAGTCCAGGCCGGTAAAACGGTACTCGTGCGCCGGCAGTACTTCCCGTGGCTCAATCCCGCGCAGTTTCGCCAGCGAGCCCAGGTAGTCATCGAGCGGATTGGACGTCATGTCGTACGAGGACACGTTCGGCGTGATCCTCGGCAGGATGTGATCGCCGGTCAGCAGCAGGTCGTGGGTTTCGTCATGGAAGCACAGATGACCAGGCGTGTGGCCGGGCGTCCAGACTGCCCGCAACGCCAGCCCCGGCACGTCGATCAGGTCGCCGTGCTCGACCAGCCGGTCCGCCCGAACCATCGGCTCGACCGAGCCGGCTTGCTGCCTGCTCGCGATCAGCTCATCCAGGTGCGTTGCCGGAGCGCCGCACCAGCGCAAGTAGACGACCATGCCGTCATGCATCATCCCGCGGTTGCCCTGCAGCTCCAGGAACGCGTCCTCGGCTGGGTGCATGCCGACCCAGGCGCCGGAGAGCTCGCGTACCCGGCCGGACTGGCCGTGGTGATCCGGATGCACATGGGTGATCAGGACGGCGCTGACCGCGCTCAGCGGGATCTCGCAGTCAGCCAGGCCGGTCGTCAGCGCCTGCCAGCTGTCCGGATGATTCCAGCCCGGGTCGATCATGACGAACCCCGAGTCATGCTCGATCAGGTAACTGAGCACGTAACGCAGCGGGTTCCCGATGATGGGCACCGGCACCGACCAGACACCGCCGCTGACCCGTTCCACCGGCGGGAACTCCGCCCGTCGCCACGCCTCGCGCTGCCGCGTGCCGGTCACCTGCATCCGTCCGGAGTCCCTTCGCGCCCGCCCGGCTCTGCGGGCGTCAAGCCCGAGCGCCGCCGCCTGGCAGGCCGGCTTGCACAACGCCAGCGAAGCGCCGCGGATCGGCATGCTCTGGTTGACATACGATCTGGCCCCATGCTTCGCTCAGAGCCAGGCAAGAAGTATAACTGATTTCAGTTTTTGGACCTGTGTGCGCCTTTGCTGGCGCCCGGGCACGCATAGGAGAGGTTGCGCCGATGAGCGAGGATTTCCGCGCCAGGGCACGGGCGTGGCTGGCAGCCAATGCCCCGCGCCGGGCGGCTGCCGAGGACGACGAAGGCAGTGGCCAGTCAACGCTCGCTGACCAGAAGGCCTTCCAGGCAAGGCTCTATGACGCCGGATTCGCCGGCATCACCTGGCCGAAAGAGTACGGCGGCCAGGGTCTGACCAGCGCCGAGCAGCTCGCCTGGAGCCAGGAGTCCCGCGACTACGATCTTCCGACCGGCGCCTTCTTCATCGGCATCAGCATGCCCGGCAACACGCTGGTCGAAGTTGGCAGCGAGGCGCAGAAGAAGCGCTATCTGCCGAAGATGCTGCGCGGCGAGGAGATCTGGTGCCAGCTGTTCTCCGAGCCGGGCGCTGGTTCGGACGTGGCCAGCCTGCAGACGTCTGCGGTGCGCGACGGCGACACCTGGGTGCTGAACGGGCAGAAGGTCTGGACGTCGGGTGCGCAGTTCAGCGATTACGGTGCGATCCTCGCGCGGACCGATCCGGCCAAGCCCAAGCACAACGGCATCAGCATGTTCATCGTCGACATGCACGCTCCCGGCGTGACGGTGCGGCCGCTGAAGGTGGCGACCGGGCACTCGCCGTTCAACGAGGTCTTCTTCGACAACGTGCGGATTCCCGCTGACGGCCTGATCGGCGAGGAGAACAAGGGCTGGGATGCTGCCGTGGTGATGCTGCGGCACGAGCGGATCGCCATCGGGATGATGGGCTCGTCCCGCTCCAGCCCGCTTGGCTTCGAGTCGCTCCGCGATCTGGCCGCCGGCCTCGGACGCACCAGTGACCAGGGGGTGCGCCGCAGGCTCGCCGAGCTGTACGCGCGGGGACGGGCCATGCAGCTGTTCGCGCTGATCTTGCGTGAGGAGACGATGGCGGGACGGCCGCCGGGAGCGCGCGGCTCCGTGGCCAAGCTGGCCGGTTCCGAACTCGGCCGGTTCGCCGGCAACGTCGCAGCGGACGTTCTCGGTGACCAGCTCGCCGGATTCGACGCTGACGAGATCCAGGCCATCACCGTCTCGATCATCGCGGTCCCTGGCAGTGCTATCGCTGGCGGTACCGCCGAGATCCAGCGCAACATCATCGGCGAGCGTGTGCTCGGTCTGGCCAAGGACCCAGGCGTGGACCGGTCTACGCCGTTCAACCAGCTGCGGGTTGGCACGCAGCGCCACGACGGCTGAGCCGGAGGAGTCACCATGCCACTCATACTGACCGACGACGAGCAGGCGCTCGCCGACTCAGTGCGACGTTTCGTCGCTGACCGCAGCCCGCTGACCTCGCTGCGCCAGCTGATCAGTTCTGGCGAGCCCTTCGACGCCGACGTCTGGAAGCAGCTGAGCGCCCAGCTAGGGCTAGCTGGCCTGGTCATTCCCGAAGAGTACGGCGGTGCAGGTGCGGGCGTGTCGGCGCTGTCGGTAGCGCTGTTCGAGCTCGGTGCGGGCCTGGTTGCCTCGCCGCTGCTGGCGTCCGTGCTCGTCGCAGCGACCCTGCTGAGGCTCGATGACCAGGAAGCGAGAGCCGAGCTGCTGCCGAGGATCGCGGACGGACAGCTGATTGCCACCCTGGCGGTGGCCGGCCGCGCGGGCGGGCGGGTGACGGCGTCCGGTTCGGGTGACGCGGTCACGCTGACCGGGACCATCTCTCCGGTCCTCAACGGAGCCGAGGCCGGCGTTCTGCTGGTGCCGGCCGAGAACGATCGTGGCCAGGCCATCTACCTGGTGGAGGGCAGTGCCGCGGGCCTGACGCGGACCCGGCTGACCGCAGTGGACCATAGCCGGTCGCTGGCCAGGATCGTGCTGGCCGGGACACCGGCCCGCGAGCTTGCTGGTGATGCGGATGCGGCGGTTGCGGCCGCCCAGGATGTGGCCAACCTTGCGCTGGCCGCCGAGTCGGCCGGTGCCATGAAGGCCTGCCTGGACAGGACGAGCGAGTACGCCAGGATCCGGGTCGCCTTCGGACAGCCGATCGGCGCGTTCCAGGCGGTCAAGCACCGGCTGGCCGATATGGAGACATCCTGGGAGCTCGGCTACGCCGCGTTGCGGGACGCCGCGCGCGCCGGCGACGAGGCACCCGGCCGGTTCCCGGCCGCCGCGTCGGTGGCGAGGGTGATGCTCGCTGTCGCGTACGCCGAGGCAACCGTGGACAGCGTGCATCTGCACGGCGGAATCGGGTTCACCTGGGAGCACGACGCGCACCTGTACTACAAGAACGGGTTGTCCAACAAGGTGCTACTCGGCGGACCGGGCGAGCAGCTCGACCGGCTGGCGGACACGCTCGGCATCTAGCGCGACGGATCAGCGTCCAGAAAACAGAACGGATTCCAGAAAGCGAGTTGGCGGCGTGCCACAGGCAGGACCGGCGATCCCGTCGACTGCCGCGCAGCACGGTCGGCATGACAGGATCCTGGCGGCTGCGACCGCGATGCTGGCGGCGGGCGGCGAAGACGCGCTGCAGATGAAAGAGCTGTCGCAGCGCGCCGGGGTGTCGGTGGCAACTCTGTACCGGTACTTTCCGGCTAAGGACCACGTGCTGCTGGCGATCTTGCTGAGCCGGTATACCGACGCGCTCACCAGGGTGATCGGCGAGGTGCCGCGTGGCAGCACAGCCCGTGAGCGGGTGACCAGTCATCTGCTGCGCGAGTTCCGCGCTGAGCAGCGTGATCCGCGGCTGACCGCGGCCCTGAGCCGGGTCATCAGCGAGACGAGCCGGAGCTACAGCGAGATCATCGAACGGGTGGAGGGCCTGCACCTGCAGATGCTTGAGCACGTAGCCGGGGCGGGCCAGCCGATCAGCACCGAGCAGCGTCAGCTGCTCCCCGTTGTGCAGGCGATCTTCGGTGCCGCTACCCGGCGCTGGCTGGCCGGCGTGTCATCTCCTGCGCAGGCCAGGTTGCAGATCCGGGTTGGCTGCCGTCTCCTCGACTTGCCCGACCAGGCCATCGCCGAGGACTTCATGCTCGCGGGTACGCCGGGCTAGCCGGCTGGCCTGGCCCGGCCAGGACGATAGGACAGTTGCGGGATGACGACTGAGGTGACAGCTGCGGCCGCCGCCGCGCTCGACGCCGTCGCCGCCCGGTTTGCCGCCGCAGGCGGCCAGCCGGGGCTGGCGTACGGGATCGTGGCCGACGGCGAGCTCGTGCATGCGGGCGGCTATGGCGAGCGCTGGACCGGGGGGCCGGTACCTGACGCCGGGACAGTGTTCCGTATCGCCTCCATGACCAAGAGCTTCACAGCGATGATGCTGCTGCTGCTGCGCGAACGAGGCCTGCTGCGGCTCGATGACCACGCCCGGGACTATGTGAGCGAGCTGCACGGCCTGGAACTGCCGGCCGCGGACTGCCCGCCCGTCAGCATCAGGCAGCTGCTGACGATGACCGCCGGCTTTCCGACCGATGATCCCTGGGGCGACCGGCAGCAGGGCCTGGAGCCGGCCGTGTTCGCGGCGCTGCTGGCCGATGGTGGCCTGCGGTGCGCGTGGGCGCCAGGGACCAGGTTCGAGTACTCCAACGTCGGCTACGCGGTGCTGGGCAAGGTCATCGAAGCGGTAACGGGGACGGATTATGCGACCGCTGTCCGCCAGCACCTGCTCGGCCCGCTCAGCCTGGACCGGACTGGCTTCGCGGCCGCAGATTTCGACCCGGCAGAACTCGCGCGTGGTTACCGCCGGGGTGCGGCCGGCTGGGTGGAGCTCGAACCAGCGCCGCACGGGGCATTCGCCCCGATGGGCGGCATCTTCAGCTGCGTCCGGGACCTGGCCCGCTGGGTAGCAGGTTTCGCGGACGCTTTTCCCGCTCGCTCGCTGCCCGAAGGTGCGCATCCGCTGAGCCGGGCCGCGCGCCGCGAGATGCAGCTGGGCCAGGTCGCGGTGCCGCCAGAAGGGTCGGCGGTTCGCGTCACCGGTCCCGTGAGCCTGAGCTACGGGTTCGGCTTGTTCGCCGAGGAGGACCGCGAGTTCGGCACGATCGTCCAGCACAGTGGCGGCTATCCGGGTTACGGCAGCCAGATGCGCTGGCATCCGGCCACCGGTCTCGGTGCTGTCGTGCTGGCCAACAGCACTTATGCCGCCGCCGGGCTGCTGGCGAGCCAGCTGCTGGCGGCTCAGCTGCGGACCATGGCGGCGTCGTCGGTGAACCGGGCCTGGCGTCGCGGTCCGGCGCCCGCTCCCGGCGGCCCGTGGGCCGGCCACGCTGGCGGCCCGGGATGCGGTCAACGATCTCCTGCACACCTGGGATGACGAGCTAGCGGACGGCCTGTTCGCCACGAACGTGGACCTCGACCAGCCGAGGGCCGGACGCCAGGCGGAGATAGCACGGCTGCGTGAGCGGATCGGCGACTTCCAGCCGGATTCAGATCGCCAGCAGGAGTCTGACTCGCCGGCGCACCGCCGCTGGTGGCTGACCGGCGAGCATGGCACGGTGAGCGTCCAGATCCGGCTAGCGCCGCTGCGCGAGCCGGTCGTGCAGCAGCTGCTGCTGGCCATCCCGCCGGCGGCAGGCTCGCCGCTGGCAGCCGCCATCAGCCTGCTGACGCAGGCCGTCGCAGCGGGCGCGCCAGCCTGGCCAGCCGGGCTCGCCGCTGCCAGCGGGTTCGCCGCAGGTCCGGTCATGCAGCAGCTGCGCACCGCCGCCGGATGGGCTGGCCCGGTCCGGCTGGACTGCTACCTGGCCGGGGACGGCGAGACCAGCAGCACGGTCCGTCTCGTCGGCGAGTCAGGCAGCGTGATCATCCTGACCGTCATCGTTGCAGATGGTGGCGTGCGGCAGGTCGAGATAGCGCTGGCCGCTGGCCGCGAGGATTAGCTCGCTGGCTCGAGGATGACCACCGGAATCTTGCGGCTGGTCTTGAGCTCGTACTCCTGGAAACCCGGGTACTCGGCCTTCTGTGCGGTCCAGATCGGCTCGCGCTCGTCGTCGGCGGCTACTCGCGCGATCAGCGGCACCGTGTCCGGGCCGATCTCTGCCTGCACCTCCGGGTTGGCGACCAGGTTGTGATACCAGTCCGGGTTGGTGGGCGCGCCTGCCTTAGATGCGAACACGGCGTAGCCGCCGTCGACCCGCCGGTACATCATCGGGTTAACCCGCTCTGCGCCGGTCCTGGCGCCGCGGGTGTGCAGTAGCAGCACCGGCGCGCCCTCGAACGGCCCGCCCACCTTCCCGCCGTTCGCGCGGAACTCCTCGATGATCTTGCTGTTCCAGTCGTCAGGCACGGCAACCCCCAGCTGCTTGTCGGTATGCGTGATCGCGCGGTCTGTCGGCCATGCTCAGCGGGCGGATGTCCGGTCAGGACGCCGACGCCGCCCGCTGGCCGCGGACCTCAAGGTGCTCTAGCAGATCGCTCGTCGCTGCCGCGACGGCGGCGACGGCGTCATCGAACGCCTTGGCATTATGGCCTGCGGGTGCGCGGAACCCGCTGATCTTGCGGACGTACTGGAGCGCGGCGGCGCGCACGTCGGCCTCGGTCACCTGCTCGGTATAGGGCTCACGGAGTGTCTTGATGCTGCGGCACATGACACCGACGTTACGCCAGTCTGGCGCGCTCGCGCGCACCGCGGCGGTAGCCGATGGCGTATTACCCTGCCAGACATGACCTCTGCTACCGATTTCGAGCTCGACCGCGATCTCGATGCTGTCCGGCTGTACCGCTGCGGCGCTGCCGCCAAACTGGAGCTCAACCGGCCCGACCGCCTCAACGCGTGGGACGACAAGCTCGGAATCGCGCTGCGTGACACCGTGCAGGACCTGGCTGCTGATACATCCGTGCGAGCCGTGCTGGTTACCGGCGCAGGACGAGCCTTCTCCAGTGGCGCTGACCTGAGGGATCCGCGGCCGCAGACACCCGATGGCAAGCCTGATGTCTACAGCGTGCTCACCGAGCGGTACCACCCGATCATCACCGGCATCCGCCAGATGTCCAAGCCGGTCGTGGCCGCGGTCAATGGCGTGGCGGCGGGCATCGGGCTGTCCCTGGCGCTGTCCTGCGATCTCGTCGTCGCCGCGGAGTCTGCGTACTTCGTGCTGGCCTTCGTCAACATCGGGCTGGTCCCTGACGGCGGATCGTCACTTCTGGTGCCCTCCAGGATCGGCTTCGCCCGGGCGGCGGAGCTGGCGATGCTCGGCGAGCGACTGCCCAGCAGTCAGGCGCTGGACTGGGGCCTGATCAACCGGGTCTGGCCCGACGACGAACTCCTGCCCCGGGCCGAGGAACTAGTCGGGCGGCTCGCAAACGGACCGACGCGTTCCTACGCCGGCACCAAGCGACAGCTGAACGCGTGGCTGTACAGCCGCATCGATGAGCAGCTGGAGCTGGAGGCTCAGGTTCAGCAGGAGATGGCCGAATCGGCTGACTTCGCCGAGGGCGTGGCCGCCTTTGCGGCGAAGCGGGTGCCCCGCTTTACCGGTGACTGAGCGCTCGTGCTTGTCAGCCGGGCGGCCAGAGTTCCCGCCAGGCTAGCGGGCTGCGGCCATCCGCAACATCGTGTCGATCCTGGCCCGGAGCTGAGCCGCGGTCGCCTGGGGCAACGGCGGGCCGCCGCAGCTGCGCCTTAGCTCGGCGTGCACTGCGCCATGCGGCTGACCGGTGCGGTGATGCCAGGCCGCGACGAGGCCGTTGAGTTCCTTGCGCAATGCCGCGAGGGTCTCCCCGGTGGTGGCCTCGGCGGCGGCGGCCCGGGCTGACTCGGCCGGACGGCCCTGACCGGCCGCGGCGCCGGCCTGGCGCGACCCGGCGTGACTTCCGGCTGCGTAGCAGCTGGGTTACCTGCTCGGGTTCCAGCAGGCCCGGCAGGCCGATGAACTCCTCTTCCTCGGCAGTAACGCCGAACTCGTTGCCGTCGTACAGCACCCGGTCGAAATGAGCGGATGCCTCGAGCGCCAGGAACGGCCCCTGATCCAGTTCGTCCCGGCTGTCGCTGCGCCGCCGTGCCTCGTCCAGAGCACGCTCGTCGTCCTCATCGCCGCCAGGGCGCTTCAGCACATGATCGCGCTCGGCCTCCAGCTCGGCGGCGTAGCCGAGGAGAGCCGGTATCGATGGCAGGAACACCGATGCCGTCTCGCCGCGCTGGCGGGCCCGGACGAACCGGCCGACAGCCTGCGCGAAGAACAGCGCCGTGCCGACGCTGGTGGCGTAGACGCCGACCGCGAGCCGCGGAATGTCCACGCCCTCGGACACCATCCGGACGGCAACCATCCATCGGTCCGCCGACGCGGAGAACTGGCCGATCTTCCTGGTCGCCGCCGGGTCGTCAGACAGCACCACCACGGGTCGCGTGCCGCTGATGTCGCGGAGCAGCGCTGCGTAGGCCCTGGCATCGGCGTGGTCGCTGGCAATAACCATGCCGGCCGCGTCAGGCATGCCGCGGCGAACCTCGGTCAGCCGGCGATCTGCGGCTTCCAGGACGCGCCTGATCCAGGCGCCCGCCGGATCGAGGGCGGTCCGCCAGGCGTGCGCGAGCTGCTCGGAGGTCATCGGGGCACCGAGCGTGCCTGCTAGTTCATCGCCCGCGCTGGTGCGCCAGCGCATCTCGCCCGAGTAGGCAAGGAAGATGACGGGCCTGACCACCCCGTCGGTGAGCGCGGGGCCGTATCCGTACACATAGTCAGAGGTACTGCGCAGGCTTCCGTCGTCGTAGTGCCGGTAACTAACGAACGGGATCGGGTTGGTGTCGCTGCGAAAGGGCGTGCCAGTGAGCGCCAGGCGGCGCTGCGCCGGCTCGAAGGCGACCCGGACGGCCTCGCCCCAGGACAGCGCATCACCAGCGTGATGAATCTCGTCGAACACCACCAGGGTTCGCCTGCTGCTGGTCCGCCGCCGGTGCAGTGCCGGGTGTGCGGCCACCTGCGCGTAGGTGACCGCGACGCCGGTGAAGTCGGCTGAAGCCTGGCCCTGGGCGTTGCTGAATCTCGGATCCAGCGCGATGCCAAGCCGGTGCGCTGACTGAGCCCACTGGAATTTCAGGTGCTCGGTCGGCGTGACCACGGTAACCGCGCTGATCTCACGCCTGGCGAGCAACTCCGCCGCGACAGTAAGCGCGAGCGTCGTCTTACCCGCGCCTGGCGTGGCCACCAGCAGGAAATCCCGCCCGCCCACATCGAAATACCGGCGGTAGGCGTCCTGCTGCCAGCTACGCAGAACCGGGAGCAGGTCAGCTCTGGCAGCCTGTCCGGCCGCCCAGCCGGCGGCACTGGTGGCGGATGCGGGGATGGTCACAGGAGCGAGAGGCTACCAGCGGCCGCCGACAGTGACCGGGAGCGCCACGGCCGGCAGTATCTGCCGGGGGATGGCAGGCGGCGCGGCTCTGCGCTGCCACTCCCGCGGATAGCCCAGCGAGACCTCCTCATGCCGGATGCCGTCATGCCAGGTCGTCCGCGGAATATGCAGGTGACCGTAGACGACTGCGGCCGCGTTGAACCGGATCGGCCAGTCGGCTGTCCGGACCGTGCCGCACCATTGCGCGAACTCCGGGTATCGCATGACCCGGGTAGGCTCCCTGACCAGCGGGAAGTGGTTCACCAGAATGGTGGCGCAGCCGGCTGGGAGCGCGGCGAGCCTGCGCTCGGTCTGTACCAGCCGGGCCTCGCACCACGCTTCCGTGTTCGGATACGGGTCGGCGTGCAGCAGTCGTTCATCGGTGCTCACGACGCCGGTCCGGTAGGCGCGGTCCAGCCCGTCGGCCTTCGATGTCGCTCCCGCCGGAGCGAAGGTGTAGTCGTACAGCACGAACAACGGCGCGATCACCACCGGCCCGCCGCCGCCATCCCAGCGCAGGTACGGATCTTCCGGCGTGATCACACCGAGTTTGCGGCAGAGCCCGACCAGGTGCTCGTAGCGCTCCACGCCGCGCAGCGTGAGCGGCTCGCGCCGGTGCGTCCACAGCTCATGATTGCCCGGCACCCAGATGACCCTGGCGAATCGTTCGCTGAGCGTGCCCAGCGCCCACTCGATGTCAGCAGCGAATTCCCCGACGTCGCCGGCCACGATAATCCAGTCGCTCGCTGACCGCGGCTGCAGCGCCGACACCAGCTGCCGATTCGGCGCGAAGCCGACGTGCAGGTCGCTGACTGCGACCAGCCGGGCGCCGTCAGCCACCGCAGTCACCTCGGCCCGCCCATTATCGCCACGTGCCCGATCATCACACGGCCGACTTCTGGCGCTGTATGGAACCCCGTCCGGCCAGCCCGTAACGGTGCCAGGCATTGCCGCGGTGAAGACGGCTGTGAACCATTTCAGTGCTCAGTCGAAACAAGTCTTGCGGCGTGGATAAAAGAGCCAAATAATCCTGTTGCACGTGCTCGAACGGGCCGATGCCTCGTCCATCGCCGGCACCTACGCGCTGCTCAGGCGGCCAGGCAAGCAGGCGCCACGCAATTGCGCCACGCATGTGCGGTTATCCGAATTCGATTCGGCCAGACCTGTGGTAAACCTTGCCTCGATAGAATCGGACTCTTTCCCCTAAAGGCTGCTGGTGTTGATGGAATTCCCCCCTAAAGGCTGCTACTCGGCGTACCGTAGGTCCGTCAAAAGGCACTCAGGGGAGAGAGGCTGCTAGATGCGGCACTCCGGCTCATGCAGCGCGAGGGGCGGCGATCGGGCCAGGTGCGCCCGGCGGACCAAGGGGCGGACAGCCGCTGCCAGTGCGGCACTCATCGGGGCGTTAGCGGGTACGGCCATGACCGGTGCCCCGGCGGCGTCGGCAAGCACCACCGTGACAGTTATCGTCACCTCCGCCGGGTTACTGAGTCCGGTCACCGCCGTGCTGCGAGTGGGCGGCAGCATCCTGAGCCAGTACCACCTGATCAACGGCGTCGACGCGGTTGTTCCCGCGCTGCTAGAGCCGGTGCTGGCAGCGCTTCCGGGGATAACCGTCACGCCCGACCTATCGGTGAGCGTGCAGTCCGCGCCGGTGTCCACCGGCCCGCATACGCCATCTGACGCGTTCTTGCAGCAAACCGGGGCGACGCAGCTGGCGTCGGCCGGCGATACCGGACAGGGGGTCACCGTCGCTGTCCTGGATACCGGCATCGACAACCTGCCTGACTTCGCCGGGCGGCTGATCGGCGGGGTGGACCTGTCCGGCGGGAACGACCCCTACCAGGACGGTTACGGGCACGGCACCTTCGTGGCCGGCCTGATCGCCGGGAACGGGGCGTCGAACGGGCAGTACTCCGGTGAAGCCCCGGCCGCCAATCTGGTATCGATCAAGGTGGCAGGTGCCGATGGCACCACGCACCTGAGCACCATCATCTCTGGCCTGGAATGGGCGGCTGACCACCAGGCCAGCTACGGGATCAGGGTGCTGAACATCTCACTCGGATTCCAGGCCAGCCAGTCCACTGTCGTCAATCCCCTCGATCAGGCGGTGGAGGCGGTCTGGAACGCGGGCATCGCCGTGGTGACCTCGGCCGGCAACGCCGGCCCGTTCAACGGCACCATCCTGTCCCCGGGCGACGATCCGATGGCGATCACGGCGGGCGCCCTGGATGACATGGCCGCGCCAGCCGTAGCCGGTGACGAGATGACGGACTTCAGCAGCGCGGGGCCAACGTCCCCGGACGGCTGGGTCAAGCCTGACCTTGTCACCTCGGGCAGGTCCGTGGTCAGTCTCGCCGCGCCAGGATCGACGATCTACAACGACTACCCATCGGGCCGGGTCGGCTCGGCGAACTTCGTCGGCTCAGGTACTTCGTTCAGCGCTGCCATCACCAGCGGGGCAGCGGCGCTGGTACTGGCTGACAACCCCAGACTGGATCCCAACCAGCTCAAGGCCCGGCTGCTCGGTAACACCAGTGCCGGCCCGGTCGGCAACCCGTTCGTGGATGGCCATGGGGCGCTGAATGCGTACGCTGCAGCCACCTCTGGCCCGATGGACTTCAGCCAGTCCGCCTCCGGCCTGCTCCCTGCGCTGCCCTGGGTCACCGTGGCGCTGTCCCCCAGCAGTCCTGTCAGCACCTGGAATCCGACCCTGTGGTCGGGAACCCCGTGGAGCCAGGCACCGTCCGGATGGGGCTGGCTCAGCAATCTGCTGACCGGCCTTCCGCTGACCGGAAGTACCTGGAGCGGCGACTCCTGGAGCGGCGACTCCTGGAACGGCTGGGCCTGGACCGGCCGGGAGTGGAACGGCTCGGCATGGTCCGGTGCAGCCTGGAACGGCTCGGCCTGGACGGGCTCAGCCTGGACCGGCCGGGAGTGGAACGAATCGGCCTGGAACGGCTCGGCCTGGACCGGCCGGGAGTGGAACGGCTCGGCATGGAGCTGACCCGCGCCCAGGCCTGCCGGGGCCAGCCGTGAAGTTACCTGGCGCGACCCGGGCGATTGTCGCGGCTTCGGTCGCCGGCGGGGCCGTCACGCTGGCCGCCGCCGTATGGCAGCAGTCGGGTTCGGGGCACCCGGATCAGAGCCAGTGGATTGTCGCGGTCGCGATGGGCGTCCTCGCCCTCGGCAGCAAGGTGTGGCCGGTCGTCGTGTTTCGTGGCGGCGAGTCCGAGGCCTTCAATATGGACGAGGGATTCTTTGTGATCCTCGCCCTGCTCGTGCCGTCAGTGCTGACCCTGGCGACGCTGGCCCTGGCGACCGTGGTGGCTCAGGCGATTCGCCGGCGTCCCATGGTCAAGGCGGCATTCAACACCGGGCAGGTGCTCGTCGCGACCGGCCTGGGACTTGCCGTGAGCCGGAGCATTGCTGCCCCGGCAGATTCGCTCACCGCCGTCCAGATCGCGGCTATCGCGCTCGGCGTAGGCGTGTACTTCATCGTCAACACCGCCCTTGTCGCCGGGGTCGTTATCTCGATGGGCGCGACCTGGCGTGCGTTTACCAGCGATCTGCCGATCCAGCTGACGCTGGCTGGTGCCGGTGCACTGATCGGCGTAGTTGTCGCGCTGGCCATACAAACGCGGCTGTGGGCAATAGCGATAGCCATCCCCGGCCTGGTACTGGAGCGCAGGCTCATCAGCGCTCGGTTCGCGGCGCTCTATGACCGGGCCAGGATGGAGGGCTTGTACGAGGTCACCCTGGAGGCGAACCGCGGGCTGCGGCAGCAGGCGGTGCTGGAGACGATCCTAGGGTCGGTCCGGCAGCTTCTGCGTAGTCCGCAGGCCACGCTGTCACGTGAAAAGCCGGACGCGGCCGAGCTGGCCGCGCCTATGACAGTGACCGGTCAGCAGCAGTGGCTGGTTGCGTCCGGACGACGCCGCGACGAGCCCTTCGACGCCGCCGACAGCGGCCTGCTGCGGGCGCTGGCTGCCGTGGGCAGCGGCGCGCTCAGCAACGCCGAGCTGTACCAGCAGGTCCACGTCGAACGTGAGCGCCTCGCCTCGATCACGCTCAACATCGGCGAAGGCGTGTGCGCCATCGCCGCAGACGGCAGGCTGACGTTCGCTAACCCCGCCGCGGCCAGCCTGATCGAGCTGCCGGTGCTGGCGCAGGAGGCCGGCCCGCTGCGCCGCGACTGCGTCGTCATGGCGCCTGACTTCCTGCTCGGGCCGGCTCTGGAAGCCATCCGAACCGGCGCCACCATCAGGGAGGACGACGCCCGGTTCCGCGGCAAGAACGGCAGCGTGATCCCGGTGGCGTACACAGTGTCGGCCGTCAAGACTGACGGCACCCCGTCAGGCGCGGTGATCGCGTTCCGCGATATCACCGAGCGCAAGGCGTTCGAAGACGAACTGCACCACCACGCCTTCTACGACAGCCTGACCGGGCTGGCCAATCGCCGGCTCCTCGTGGAGCGACTCGACCAGGCACTCCTCCGGTCCGCGCGGACCCGCAAGACCCACGCCCTGATCTTCGTGGACGTGGACCGCTTCAAGAGCATTAACGACAGCCTGGGTCATGTCACCGGCGACGAGTTCCTAGTGGCGATCGCAGCCCGGATGAAGGCGGTTGTCCGCGGCCACGACTTGCTCGCCCGCTTCGGCGGCGACGAGTTCGTGGTGCTGCTGGAAGATGTGGCCGGCGTGCACGAGGCCGTGTCCGCGGCACGGCGCATCTGCGCCGCTGTCGAGCAGCCCATGGTGCTCCCTGACGGATATGAGCTGGTGGCCAGCGTGTCGCTTGGCATCGCGCTCACCGAGCCCGGCAAGACGGCCGACGACGTGCTCCGCAATGCCGATGTGGCGATGTACGACGCCAAGGCCAAGGGCCGCGGCGGTACCTACAAGATCTTCGACCAGGCTGCCATGGGGACGCGCTCCTCCGAGCGCCTGGAAATCGAGGCTGACCTGCGCAAAGGGCTTGAGCGGGACGAGCTTGAGGTGCACTACCAGCCGTTCTACTCGCTCGACAAGCAGCTCATCGTCGGCGCCGAGGCACTGGTACGGTGGCGCCATCCAACGCATGGCCTGATCAGCCCGATGAGATTCATCCCGATCGCCGAGGAAACCGGGCTGATACTGCCGCTGGGTCGCTACGTGCTGGACAGGGCGTGCCGCCAGGTGCGCTCGATCCGGGACCGGCTCGAGGTCGATGTGCCCATCAGCGTCAACCTGTCGCCACGTCAGTTCCAGGAGAGCGGACTGCTGTCTCAGGTGGCGGCCGCCCTCGATGCCACTGGCCTGCCCTCGGAGCTGCTCATATTCGAGATCACCGAGACCATGGTCATGGAAGACCTGGCCGGCGCCCGCGAGGTCATGAAGAAGCTCAACCGGCTGGGTGTGCGGCTCGCCATCGACGACTTCGGTACGGGCCACTCCTCGCTGGCCTACCTGAAGCAGTTCCCGGTGCATGAGGTCAAGGTAGACCGCACGTTCGTGCAGGGCATCGGCGAAAGCGCGGTGGACTCGGCCATTGTCGGGGCCATCATCGACCTCGCCAACGCCATGGGCATCGCCGCCGTGGGCGAGGGCGTGGAGACCAAGGACCAGTTCGCCGGGCTCAAGCTGCTTGGCTGTCAGGTCGGGCAGGGCTTCTATTTCTCCCAGCCGCTCCGCGCCGAGGAGTTCTTCGACCTGCTGACCCGGCACTTCGCCGGGCCGCCCGACCCGGCCGGGCCCGCGCTTCCCGACCAAGCTGGCCGGCCAGGCCTGGCCAACGGGAGCATCGCGATCTCCGCGGATCGCGCCACCGATCGGGTTACACCTGGGTAGCGTCCTGGTAACGGGGTCGGCACTAGCGTCTCGGTCGAGGAGCGGGACGGACCCCTCCAGGCCTGGTGAGGTGCCTGTGACTACTGACGCGAGCCTGTACGACCTGCTGAGCGGAGACCGCCAGCCGATGCGGCTGGTGACGGCCTGCCTCTGCCAGCGTCTGCTAGCCGACGACCTGCTCGCGCCCTATTTCGCCGGCGTCGACCTGCACCGGCAGGCGATCATGCTGGCCGAATTCCTGGCGCTGGCATTCGGCGGTCCGCACGCGTACACCGGTCGTGGCCTCCGGGCCGCGCACGCACAGCTGACCGGACTGACCGACGCGCATTTCGACCGGGTCGTCAGTCACCTTGGCAGCAGCCTGCGCGAGTTCGGCATTGACGAGGGAGATATCGCCACCGCTGTCGCCGTCGCCGAGACCGTTCGCGCCGACGTGCTCAACCGCTAGCCGCGAGCCAGACCGGAGGAAAGGCGGTTCGGTGGATATCGCGCGGCTCAAGCGCAGCTTCGCCCGCATCGCGATGCATGGCGACGAAGTGCCGCTGCACTTCTACTCCGACTTGTTCCTCAGGCACCCCGAGACACGGCCGATGTTCCCGGTATCCATGCAGGCCCAGCGCGCGCACCTGGTTGACGCGCTGGTCACCATCGTCTCCAGCGTCGAGGACGTCGACAGCCTGGCAGTCTTCCTTCGCGACCTGGGCCGGGGACATCGCAAGTTCGGCACGCTGGCCGCGCACTACGACGCCGTCGGCGACAGCCTGCTCGCCACCTTCGCGTATTTCGCCGGCGACGCCTGGGACGCTGACCTCGAAGCTGACTGGAAGGGTGCCTACGAGCTGATCGCTGGCGTCATGACCGCCGCCGCCGCCGAGGACGAGCGGCACCATCCGGCGTACTGGGCCGGGACCGTCATCGCCCAGGAACGCCTGGCATTCGACGTCACGTCGCTGACGGTGCGGACTGAGCCGAGGCTTGAGTACCTGCCCGGCCAGTCCGTTGCCATCGAGTCGCCAGCCCGGCCGCGGCTGTGGCGCTATTACTCGATGGCGAACGCGCCGCGTGCCGATGGCAGTATGGACTTCCATGTCCGCCTGATCGATGGCGGCGCCGTCAGCATGGCCCTCACCGCTGGCGCGGTCACCGGCTCCGAGCTGCGGCTGGGGCCGCCGGTCGGGGTTCTTCGGCTCGACACCGCGTCCGGCCGCGACATCCTGATGGTCGCCGGCTCCACTGGCCTGGCGCCGCTCAAGTCCATGCTGGAGCAGGTGGCCGGGCTGCGCCAGCCACCCGCAGTGCACCTCTTCTTCGGCGCACGGACCGCGGACGGCCTGTACGACCTGCCCAGTCTGGAGAAGCTGGCCGCGGAGCATCACTGGCTGACGGTAGTGCCGGTGGTGTCAGCCGGCTCGTTCGCCGGGCACACCGGCCCGCTGGCGTCTGCTGTTGCCCGGCACGGGGACTGGTCCCGCCACGACGCTTACCTGGCAGGCCCGACGGAGATGGTGCAGGACACCGCGTCGTTGCTGGCCGCGGCGGGCGTGCCGGTCGATCAGATACACGTCGAGGACTTCGGCTGGAGCGAGCGATGACATCGGATGCCTGGTACGACGAGCAGCACCGGCTGACGCCAGATCAGCTGCGAGCGGTCACTTTTCCGCTGACCCGCTGGGGTCGCCACGGGTTCGAGGAGGAGCCCGTCCGCGTGTTCCTCGCGGACGTGCACGCGGAGATGATCCGGCTCATCAACGAACGAGCCTCGCTCTGGCAGGAGGTTCAGCGGCTGCGCCGCCGGATCCTCGGCAAGGAGAACGGCACCGATGCTGTCCTGTTCGGCCAGGACGACGCGCACGTGCATGCGGTGCGCATCCTGTCCAGCGCGCAGCGCACCGCGGACCGTTATGTAGCCGATGCCCAGGCATACAGCGGCCGGCTCACCGAGGAGGCCAGGGTCCGCCGCGACGAGATCATGGGACAGGCCCAGCAGCACGCCGACCTGCTGCTTGAGGAGGCCCAGGCCAGAGCGCGCGCGGCGGCCGTTGACGCGATGAATCACGACGGCCTCCCGCCGCAGACTGACCAGGAACGGCGCGCCGTGCACGCGGAGCTCGCCTACCTGCGTACTTTCAGCGAGGTGTACCGCCAGCATCTGAAGATCTATACCGAGGACGTGCTGCGCACCATCGAGGCCTGGGAGAGCAAGGAACGCGGGGTGACGGTGGACCTCCCGCTGACCAGCCAGGTCAATCCCGGCATTAGCTGGCGGCAGACGTAGGGTTTTCCCCGACGCGCCGGCGCCGCCGCCGCCGTTATGGTCGCGGCATGAGCCATACAAATGCAGGCATCGCTCGCCGTCGGTCGCGCAGGCTACGGACGCTCGCCGCAGTGCTCGGCCTTTCGGCGGCGGCTCTGGTGGTTGCCGGGCACGCGCCGTCGGCCAGCGCGACGAGCTGGCCGATCGTGTCCGCGAACGCGACCGGCAACCATACCTGCGCAGTGGTGCCCGACGGCCGGGTGTTCTGCTGGGGACGCGACGACAAAGGCCAGCTCGGCAGCGGCCGGAAGGCCACCACGACGGTCACCATCCCGGTACGCGCGCTGCTGCCCGCGGCGGTAGCCGTGACGGCCGGCGGTGACCATAGCTGCGCGATTCAGGCCGTCACCGATCAGGTCTGGTGCTGGGGCTCGGACCGGTACGGTGAGCTGGGCAACGGGCATGTGCTTGCCGCGGTCCTCCGGCCAGTGATGGTGCCGGGGCTGCAGGCGTTCCAGATCTCCGCGGGATTCCACTTCACCTGCGCGGTGACCGGTGCGGCCAGGCAGGTGCAGTGCTGGGGCTACAACAAGTTCGGCGAGCTGGGCAACGGGACCACCGCGAATTCCAGCACCCCGGTGACGGTGACCGGGCTGACGGGGGTCTCCACGGTCTCGACTGGCGCATTTCATGCCTGCGCGGTCCTGCTGACCGGTGCGCTGTACTGCTGGGGCCAGAACGCGTTCGGCCAGCTTGGCATCGGCAACCGGATCGACAGCCACGCGCCCGTGCTCGTCGGCCGGGCCGGGCCGGACGTGGTCTCCGTCGCGACTGGCCAGGACGACACCTGCGCCGTGCTGACCAGCACCTTCGACCTGAAGTGCTGGGGCGCCGGGATAGACGGCGAGCTCGGTTACGGCGGCACGGCCGACAAGCTGCTCCCGACTCAGGTGTCCGGGCTCAACTCCGGCGTGCTGCAGGTCAGCACCGGCCAGGACTTCACCTGCGCGCGGGTCTCCGCCTACAAGACGCTCCAGTGCTGGGGCAGTTCGCGCGGCTTCGGGTCGCTCGGCAACGGCTCGTACAACGGCCATTCGAACATCCCGGTGCCGGTGTTCGGCTCCGAGATCTCGCCGGCCGGGGCCGGCACCTACCTGCCTGAGCAGCTCACCACCGGCCAGAGTCATGCGTGCGTGGTGCTGTTCTCCGCGGCCGTGAGGTGCTGGGGGCGCGGTATCGACTGGGGCTCGATCGGCGACGGCACGACTCAGGACCGGGACATCCCGACGCCGGTGACGGGGCTGCCGGTGCCCGCCGGCTCGGCGACCGGCATCTCGGCCGGATCGCTCACCGGGTGCGCGGTCACCGGTCTGCTGGCCGCAGACTGCTGGGGCGAGTACGTCGGCAACGGCGGCTCGACGGTCACCGTGCACAAGACCGCCGTCGCGGTGGCCGGGCTTGGCGGCACCGCGGTCGTTCAGGTCTCAGCCGCCCTGGGCGGATGCGCGGTCACCTCGACCGGGCACCTTGCGTGCTGGGGCGACAACTCCAAGGGCGAGATCGGCGATGGCAGCACCAAGGTCGCCCATCAGGCGGTGCCAGTGCCGTCCATCGCCGGGGTCGCGTCGGTCAGTGCAACCCTGTATCACTCCTGCGCCGTGCTGGCTAACGGCCTGGCGTTCTGCTGGGGCTCCAACGGCGAGGGCCAGCTCGGCGATGGCACCACCAGTCAGAGCGACACTCCGGTCAAGGTCAAGGGTCTGGGCGGTGCGGTCACCCAGGTGGCGACCGGTCCTGACCACAGCTGCGCGCTGCAGAAGACCGGGACAGTGATGTGCTGGGGCAAGAACAACCACGGCCAGCTGGGCGATGGCTCCACCAGCGACAGCAAGCTCCCGGTCGCGGTCAAGGGATTGGTGAGCGTCGTGCAGATCACTGTCGGAGACGAGTTCAGCTGCGCGCTCACCGCCGCAGGCAAGGTGCTGTGCTGGGGTCACAATTCATCGGGCGAGATCGGCGACGGCAAGTTCACCGACAGCCACGTGCCGGCCTTCGTGTCTGGCATCTTCGGCGTCCTGGCGATCAGCTCCGGGTATTCGCACAGCTGCGCGGTGCTGACGACCGGCGCGGTCAGCTGCTGGGGATCCGGCTCGGCCGGCGAGCTTGGCGACGGTACTTTCAGCGGTAGCCCGGTGCCGGTCGCGGTGAGCGGTTTCACCTCGGACGGCGCCGCGATCTCGGCTAACGCCGGGACCGGGAGCTGCGCGCTGGACGCCAGCGAGGCCGCGTTCTGCTGGGGCCTGGACAACAAGGGCCAGCTCGGAGACGGCGGGCTGATCAACGCCAAGACCCCCGTCGCGGTGCTAGGCCTGTAGCCGGCTCTAGCTCAGGCACCTCGCTTCTGTCGTCAAATCCTGTGGATTCCCACGCTCGCGGTGACTTGGAACGTGCAAGGCCCAGCTGGAGCGACGGGTCCTGCTGGCGCGGCTGGCGCCGATGGAGCTACCGGACCTGCTGGCGCCGATGGAGCTACCGGACCTGCTGGCCCTGCGGGGCCAGCATCCTCGCTGGACGGTCTCAATGGCACCCCCTGCGAGAATGGCGCGGGCAACGCCCACGTCGGTTATGACAGCGCCGGGAACGCTTCCATCCAGTGCGTATTGCCGCCACCCAGCGGACCTCCGGGCAGCTCGGAGGCACATCCGATAGACCTGGGCACGAATCCTGAGGGCACCGGTCTGACGTGCCCGCAGCTGCCGATTACCGAGACAGGAACCACCTCTGCCAGCAGCCCCGTCTGGTACGAGTTCGGGGTTTCGGCGGCCATCATCACCAACTGCAAAGTCAGGCTGACCGTAACTCCGGCGGCATCGGGATCGACCGCAGGTGCGGCGTTCGACGTATACCTGGGCAATAACAACCCGACAGCGTTGCGGGTATCTGCCACGGCCTTCACGATATTTCTACATCGAAGTCCGCTGGCTGCCGCTCAGCGACAGCGGAAGTTACACCCTCACCTGGAATGCGCTGCCGTGCCCTTGCACAGAGGGCGGTCCTTACTCGTGACCGTCCCGCGCAGGGAGCGAGGCTAAGGCGAGTGCCCTTACCAGGCCTGACGAGCCCGGTAGCCCCGGTCGATCCTGGCCGCGGGCTGCCGTCGGGGGCGCTGGCTGCAGGCAGCCGGATGACCTTGGTGTCAGGTACCGGAGGGACATGGATAAAACATGCTGCCGTCGAGGTTCACGTTGAGCTTGACGGCGGCGAAGCCATAGGACGGCGCATAGACCGTCGCGCAGAACGTGCGGAACAGCCGGTTGCGCGCACAGCGCTGGCCCGGGTTGCAGACGTAATTGTCGGCCGAGTATTCCGCCTCGCCGACCCACTTCCCGGTGGGCTGCGCTGTAGTCCGGTCGGTGCTGAACGTGTCCCAACCGCACGGAGTAGGGCCAGTCAGCGTCGTGCAGGTGATGCCGTACTGGGCGCCGCCGCGCAGCTGCGACGCCAGGCACTGCCGGTAGATGTAGCACTCCTCGACTACCGCGCCGTCGGAGTACCTGCGGCCCCACCAGCTCAGCAGCGGCGAGTTTTTCCACAGCGCGGTCATGCCGAGCCGGTGAATCTGGTTGAAGGCGTAGGCCAGGTAGTTCTGCGCGTCGCCCGGGGTCAGCTGAAACCCGGTAGTCGCCGGCGGGTCGAAGCTGTCGATGTCGTCGAGCTCCACGGCATCGAAGCCTTTCCTGGCGCACATCCTGATCCGCTCGTTCAGCATGGGCTTGAGCGCGTCGAGTTGCCGGAAATCGACCCAGCGCTCCTGCGGGTAGCCGTAGTACACCGCGCCGAGCGTGGCCGCCGGGAAGAACCGGCCAGGGCTCCCGTCGGGACGGTAGTCCTCCCAGGCCAGATCGAGATAGCAGATCAGCTTCGGGTGCCGCAGGGTCGCGGCCTGCCAGCGGTGGTGGATGACCCGTACCTGGGCCGCTGTGGTCAGGAAGCCGTCGATGTCATAGATGTCGACCGCGTGCGCGCCCGTTCGCTGCAGGGGTGTTACCCGGCCGATCTGCCAGTCCCAGCGCATCGGCTTGTGGTGCCTGTTGAGGTGCGGCGGATACCAGCACGCACCACCGGGCCGAGGTCTGCAGGCGACCGGCGCAGGCATCGGCACGACCCGCCAGCGGAAGCTGACGACGGTGGCCCCGGCCGAATTGGCGGTGCGCACCTGCACGTCATGCCGCCCGACGCGGAGCTTGCCGGTATAGAACACCCGACTCGACGCCAGCGGCCGCCAGCCACCGCGGTCGACGCGGAACTGCTGGCTAGCGACGCCGTCTGCAGCGTTATAGTGCGCCGGATCGACCTGGAAGTACTCCTCTGCTGAGGCAGTACGGCGCTCTGGCGTACCGTTCACGAATTCCGTCGTCGGGCGCGAGCTGACCGGATACGCACCGGCCCGCGTGCTGGTCATGTCGCTGGCGGACGAACTCAGCACACTGAACGCGAAGGTCGCGGGATTGGTCTCGACCACCTCGGTCGCGGTCACTGTCACCGCCAGGCGCTTACCGGTGTCAGCATGGCCGACCACGTACCGTCGGGCGGCAAACGGTGTCACGGTTGTATCGGCAGCCCGGCCGCATTTGCCGCTGCCGGTGCAGGCACGCCAGCTATAGCCGACAGCGAAGCTGAGCAGCTTGTCCCCGCGCGGCAGCTTGCCCGGACGCCAGGTCAGGCCCGCGGCGGCGACGGTGCCGCCATCGCGCAGCGACCCGGTGATGCGCAGCCTGCCGTCGTGGCGAGGACGCGGGATGGACCTCGCTGTGTGAGCCGGCGCAGTGGCCGATGATGCGGCGCCGGCTACCGGGGCCGCCGCCGTGATCGCGGCGATGCTGACAGCGAGCGAGGCGGCGGCGAAACCCGCGGTCCATCGGGCGGTGCCAGATCGTGAGCCGGCCATCTGACGGCTCCTCCCTCCGGCTGCCGCCGGATTGTGCGTCCGGAAACCGCCGGATGCTAACGGGCCAGGCCGGGTGGCATCAGGCCGGCGTGCGCAGTGAGCAGGTCGTCGCACATCGCGACGGTCTGCGCGGTGGTGAGCGTGGCTGCGGTGTTCGGGTCAAGGAGCGCGGCCTGGTACACGTGATCCCGGCGACCCTCGAGCGCCGCCAGCACGGTGAGTTCGACGACGTTCAGGAAAGTCCGGTTCAGCGCGGCCAGCTGGGGCGGCAGCGCGCCTACCGAGCGCGGTGTCGCTGTTCCTGCGGACAGGTCGCACGGCACCTCGACGCAGCACTGCGATGGCAGGTTGGCGATCAGCCCGTCGTTGCGGACGTTGACGTAAATCTCGCGCTCGGCGCCGGTCTCCAGCGAGTGAATGAACTGGGAGGCAAGCTCGTCGGTCGGCTCCAGCTCAAGTTCAGCGCCCGCATCCAGCCGGGCCTGCAGCGAATCCAGCTCGTCCAGGTTCTCCTGTGACCTGGCCAGGTAGTCACCGACGAAGATCCGGAACTGCTCGACCTGGTCGTCGTGCCGCATGAACCAGGGCACGTACTCGGCGGAGTGCTCGCTCGACTCGGTGGGGAAATAGCCGAACCGGCGGAACAGCTCGACCCGGACCCGTCGCTGCAGGTCCGCCGAGCCGTCGATGACCTCCGCAAGTCGCGGGTACAGGGACTGTCCGTCGCGGTCAAACCGCAGCACGAACGCCTGATGGTTGAATCCGGCGGTCACGAAGTCCACCTCGGCGGGATCGGCGCCGACCAGCCCGGCCAGGAACGCATGCGTATCCCGGACGGAGTGGCACAGCCCGAACACGTTGCTGAAGTCAGTGCCCGCGTATACCGCCCACGGCAGCATGGCCATCGGGTTGGAGTAGTTCAGCAAGATGGCATCGGGGCAGTACTGCAGCATGTCCGTGGCCAGCGAGGTCACCACCGGGATAGTCCGCAGCCCGCGGAATATCCCGCCGATGCCCAGGGTGTCGCCGATGGTCTGCCGCACCCCGTATCGCGCCGGGATGTCAAAGTCAGCGCGGGTGGCTGCGTAACCGCCAACCTGAACCTCATTGATCACGTAACGAGCACCATCGAGGGCCGGGCCGCGCTCGCCGGACGCCGACACAGTCGCACCCGCCCCTGTCTGGGCCACGATCTGCCGGGTCAGGGCCGCCGCGAACGCAAGTCGCTCCGGGCTGATGTCATGCAGCGCGAAGTGCACGTCACCCGCCAGCTCGGGATAGCTGCACAAGTCGGTGACGACGTTGCGAGTGAACTCGATACTGCCAGCGCCGATGAACGCAACCTTGATCACAGCTCGACAGTGTCGCATTCGGGCTCGATATGAGCAAGACCGCGCAGCAACTCTTCCACCCACTTGGAGTAATTAATCACTACTTGAAGCGCCGAAGGGGTTGACAATGGTGCGTACCGACGGGCGATGATGTCGGAAACATCGGAGATTCGCGCAAGAACTGTCAAGAGGTCTGCATGAGGAAGCACTGGCTGCCCGTCGCACTGGCTGCTGTTCTTGCCGCGTTCGGCCTGGCTGCCTGCGGGGCTGGCACCACCCCCGCAGGGACGGGCACTGGCTTGCACATCTGGGAGGGCTACACCGGCGCCGAGGGCAAGGCATTCGCACAACTGCTCAAGAAGTGGAACGCCGCGAATCCTAGCGAGCAGGTCACGAGCCTCTTCGTCAACAACGACTCGTCGCTGCCGAAACTGCTGACGGCCGTGAAGGGCGGCAGCCAGCCGGACATCGCCTACGTGTACGGGTCGTGGGCGCCCAACGTCGCCCGGATCCCGCAGGTGGTGAACCTGACGAAGGTTGTCCAGCAGCCGGGGGTGAACTGGACCGACTTCTGGACAGGCGAGCGGGACGTGGCCACTGTTAACGGGAAGGTGATCGGCATTCCCGCGCTGGTGGACAACCTGGGGGTGGTCTATAACAAGACCCTGTTCGCCGCCGCCCATCTGCCGCTGCCGACGCCCGACTGGACCTGGAGCCAGTTCATGGCCGACGCGCAGAAGCTGACGATCCCGGCCAAGAAGCAGTTCGGCACGGCCTACGTGACGCCGGGTAGCGAGGACACGGTGTGGCACTGGGAAGCGCTGCTGTGGGAGGCCGGCGGCCAGATTCTCAACCCTTCTAACACCAAGGCGGCGTTCGACTCGCCCGCCGGGCTCAAGTCTCTGCAGACCCTGCAGACCATGGCCGTGACCGACAAGTCCATGTACCTGGACCCGACCGATCAGCAGTACGGGATCGTGTTCAACTCCGGCAAGATCGGGATGCTGGTCACCGGCCCCTGGGACCTGTCTGTCTTCCCCAACGTGAAGTACGGCGTGCAGATCATGCCGTCGTTCCCCGGCAGCAGCGGCGGCCACCAGACGATTTCCGGGCCGGATAACTGGGTGGTATTCAACAACGGCAGCGCCCATGTGGCCGCGGCGGAGAAATTCCTGCTCTGGCTCACCGCGACACCGCAGGCTACGTATTTCTCGCTGGCGACAGGCGACCTGCCGATCCGCCAGTCGGTGCAGAACTCGCCGCAGTTCGCGCAGAAGATGGACGCCGCGCTGCCCGGCGTGGACACCTTCATCACCAACCTGGGCAACGTGAAGCAGGCCAGGCCGCAGCTGGCCAGCTACCCGCAGATCTCCACCATCCTCGGCACGATGATCGTGTCAGTGCTGCTCGGCAAGAGCCAGCCGGCCGCAGCGCTCGCTACCGCGGCGCAGCAAGTGAATCAGGTCCTGGCTGGCGGCTGAGGTGCTCACATCGATCGCTGCCGCACGCGACCGGAGGCGTCAGCCTGAGGTCAGCCGCAGGATGCGGCCTCGCGCCGGCGAGCAGGCCGCTGCCTGGGCGTTCGTGACGCCGGGCGTGGCGATCATCATGCTGTTCGGCATCGTGCCGATCGTGTGGTCGGCGATCATGTCGGTGCAGCAAAGCAGCCTGTACTCGGCCAGCACCCCGTTCGTGGGCCTGTCTAACTACCGGCAGCTGGTGCACGACCCGGTCGTCCGTCAGGCGCTGGCGCACACGGTGGTCTACACGGCCCTGTTCGTGCCAGGCACCATGGTGGTGGGCCTGTTCCTGGCAGTGGCCATGAACAGGAAGATCAGGTTCCTTTCCCTTTACCGGACTGCTGCGTACGCGACCATGGCCATCTCCGCCATCAGCGAGGCACTGGTCTTCATCTGGCTCTTCGATCCGTCTTACGGCATCGTGAACTACCTGCTCAGCCTGGTCGGCATCCCGCAGCAGCAGTTCCTGAGCTCACCATCGGAAGCGCTGTACGTCATCGTCCTCATGACGATCTGGGGCTGGGCCGGGTTCGCTGTGGTGATTTACCTGGCGGCGCTGCAGGGCATCCCGGAAGTGCTGACCGAGGCGGCGGCCATCGACGGCGCCAGTCGCTGGACCACCTTCCGCCGGATCACGCTTCCGCTGCTCAGCCCCGCGTCGCTGTTCCTGCTGGTATGGCTGACGATCAACGCGCTGCAGCTGTTCGACGAGGTGTTCCTGAGCACCCAGGGCGGCCCGCTCAACTCCACGACGGTGCTCGTCTATTACCTGTACAGCCTGGCGTTCGGCACCAACTCGACGGGCAACTTCGGCTACGCGTCCGCCATCGCCTACTTCCTGTTCGTCATCATCGTCGGCGTCACCGCGGTCCAGTTCCGGCTGGGCAGGCGGTTCGTCCACTACAGGTCATGAGATGACCGCGTCCACCGTCCCGGCGTCCGGGCACCGCCGGACCCGGCTGCCGTTCAGCCCGTGGCACCTGGTGCTCGTCCCGGCCACCATCGTGCTGATCTTCCCGTTCGCCTGGCTGATCGTCACCTCGATCCAGACGCCCGCCGAGGCGCTGCATTTCCCGCCGATCCTGATACCGCACAAGCTCGACTTCGCCAACTACCCGCAGGCGCTGCAGGCCGCTCCGTTCGGCCGGTTCTTCATCAACAGCACCGTGGTGGCAGTGACGACGGTCATCAGCAACCTGGTGCTCTGCTCGCTGGCCGGCTACGCCTTCGCCAGGTTCCGCTTCCTCGGCCGCGGGCTGCTGTTCGCCCTGATCATGACGACCCTGATGGTGCCCTTCCAGGTGACGATGATCCCGCAGTTCATCATCACCAAGTGGCTCGGCATCCACGTGCTGGCGTCGGTCGGGATCGATCACATCGGCGCACTGATCCTGCCCAATGCCGCCACCGCCTTCGGGATCTTCTTCCTGCGCCAGTTCTTCCGCACCTTGCCGCTTGAGTACGAGGAGGCGGCCAGGGTGGACGGCGCCAGCCGGCTCACGGTGCTGTGGCGGGTGGTGCTGCCGCTGTCCGGCCCCGCGCTGGCGACGCTGGCCGCGCTGACCTTCCTGGACTCCTGGAACAACTTCCTGTGGCCGCTGATCGCCATCACCACGACTGACCAGATGACGCTGCCGCTCGGACTGGCAACGTTCCAGGGCGCGCACAGCACGGAGTGGACGCTGCTGATGGCCGGCAACGTGATGAGCCTGACGCCGATGATGATCATCTTCTTTGTGGCACAGCGGTACTTCGTCCGGTCGGTCGCGGCCACCGGACTGGCAGGCACCTGAGGCGAGCGAGCCGGGCGCGGGCACGAGCAAGGCAACACGGGCATAGTGACAAGGGAGAGCGGACGTGGCTGACACAACGGGGCTGACCGGCAGCATCGAGGCGGAGATCGCCTCGCAGCCGGCCTGCTGGCGGCTGGCAGCCGAGCTGGCGACCGAGGTGGCGGACTTGCTGCCAGCGCCCGGTGAGCGGGTGGCGGTGACCGGCTGCGGGACGTCCTGGTTCATCGCCCAGTCGTACGCGGCCGCACGCGAGGCGGCCGGCCAGGGCGAGACGGACGCGTTCGCGGCGTCGGAACTGCCGACGTCGCGCCGGTACGACCGGGTACTGGCGCTATCCCGCTCTGGCACTACGACCGAGATCCTCCGGTTGCTGGACAGCCTGAGCGGTTCGGTCCGCACCGTCGCCATCACCGCCGACGCGGCAATGCCCGTGGCCAGCGGCGCGGATGCGGTGATCGTGCTGGATTTCGCCGACGAGCAGTCCGTCGTGCAGACCAGGTTCGCCACCAGCGAGCTGGCGCTCCTGCTCGCGCATCTAGGCGAGGACATCGAGCCGATGGCGGCCGCCGCGGACCGGGTGCTCGGCACCGAGTTGCCACCAGAGCTGACCGGCGCCCGGCAGTTCACCTTCCTGGGTACCGGCTGGACCTGCGGGCTTGCCAGCGAAGCGGCCCTGAAGTTGCGGGAGGCCGCGGGACTGTGGACCGAGGCCTACCCGGCGATGGAATACCGGCACGGCCCGATCGCCGTCACCGGACCAGGCAGTGTCGTCTGGCTGTTCAGCCCGGCACCGGACGGCCTCATCGGCGAGGTCACCGCCACCGGAGGGCTGCCGTGGGAGGCCCGCGAGGTCCCGCTCGCGGAGCTAGTCAGGGTGCAGCGGCTGGCGGCCGCGGCCGCGCGATCCCGCGGGATGGACCCGGATCGACCGCGGAACCTGACCCGCTCGGTCATCCTCGTCTCGCCGTGACGTCGCGACCACCGGGGACTGCGCTCCGGTGCCCTGCGGAGCCAGTGCGATGATCGCCGTGATCGCGCTCAACCCGGCGCTCGACATCACCCATCACGTTCCTGGCGTGGACTGGGCCGGTGTCAACAGGCCGGCCAGCGTGCGGGACGTGCCGGGCGGCAAGGGGGTCAATGTCGCCAGGACCCTGCATGCGCTTGGCGCCGACGTACTGCTGCTCGGCCTTGCCGGTGGCGGAACCGGCGAGGAGGTGCGGCTGGCGCTTGACGCGGCTGGCGTGCCTGCCAGGTTCACCGAGATCGCGGCCAGCACCCGGCGCACCTTCGCCGTGGTCGATACCGAGCGCCACGAGGTCGGCGCGTTTTACGAGCCAGGGCCGCAGATCACAGCGGCCGAGTACGCCCGGTTCCTCGCGACTTTCCGGCAGGAAGTCGGCGGGTGTGACGCCGTGGTGCTGTCCGGCAGCCTGCCCGCCGGGCTGTCAGCCGCGGCCTACGCCGACCTCATCTCCGCAGCCACGGCCGCCGGAGTGCCGAGCTTCCTCGACACCTCCGGCGACGCGCTTCGCCATGGCGCCGCGGCCAGGCCAGCGCTGGTGAAGCCGAACCACGACGAGCTGGCGGAGGCCGTCGGCCGCGCCGGGCTGCGGGCATCCGCCGCCGACCTGCCTGCCGTCGTCGCGGCGGCGCATGAACTGCGGACCCGCGGCCCGCAGACCGTCGTCGTCTCGCTGGGCACGGCCGGGCTACTGGCGGTCACCGAACAGGGCAGCTGGCTCGCCGCGGCAGAACCAGTGACCGGCAACCCGACGGGCGCTGGTGATGCCGTGGTGGCAGCACTTGTGCACGGTCATGTGCTCGGCCGCCCGTGGCCCGAGCGGCTGGGGCACGCGGCCGCGCTAGGCGCCGCCACTGCCGCCGCCGCCACGGCCGGCGAGTTCTCCCCGGCGGGCTACGTCCGTGCGCTGGCGGGCGTTCAGGTGACAGACCTGGGGAAGCCCTGATGGCAGTCGTTCCCAGTGCAGAGATCATCGGTCCGGCATGCGCGGCTGGCAGCGCGGTGATGGCCTTCAACGTTGTCGGGATCGAGCACGCCGAGGGCATCGTGGCCGGCGCGGAGGCGGCGGGAGCGCCAGTCGTCTTGCAGGTCAGTGAGAACTGCGTGGCCTATCACGGGACACTTGCGCCGCTCGGGCTAGCGGTGCTGGCCGTCGCCCGCGCAGCCGTCGTGCCAGTAGCGGTGCACCTGGACCATGCGACAAGAGACGACCTGGTCCGCGAAGCGGTCCAGCTGGGCTTCGGGTCGGTGATGTACGACGCCAGCGTGCGCGGGTACGCGGACAATGTCGCGGCCACCGCCGGCATCGCGAGCTGGTGCCACGACCGGGATGTCTGGGTCGAGGCGGAGCTCGGCGAGATCGGCGGCAAGGACGGCGTGCACTCGCCGGGAGCGCGCACGAATCCGGCCGAGGCGGCGTCTTTCGTCGCGGCCACCGGCGTCGACGCGCTGGCGGTTGCCGTCGGCAGCTCGCACGCCATGGTGACCCGCGATGCCGTTCTGGACCTGGGACTGATCAAGGCGATCCACGCGCAGGTGCCGGTACCGCTGGTGCTGCACGGCTCATCGGGCGTGCCGGACGAGACCATCGTCGCGGCCGTTGCGGCTGGTCTCACGAAAATCAACGTTGCTACCCAGCTCAACAAGGTCTTCACCGCGGCTGTCCGCGACCGGCTGGCCGCCGAGGCCGCCATCACCGACCCGAGGCGGTACCTGTCGGCTGGCCGGACGGCCATAGCCAGTGAGGTGTCACGATTGCTTCACGTCGTGCAGGCAACCGGGAGGCGCGCGTGAGCCGCTACCGCCGCTGGAATCAGCTGCTCGAGCTGCTGGCCGCCGAGGGCCAGGTGCAGGTTGAGCGCGCGGCCAAGGTGCTCGGCGTTTCGGCGGCTACCATCCGGCGCGACTTTGACGAACTCGCCAGCCAGCAGATGCTGGCCCGGATCCGCGGCGGTGCAGTCGCTCAGGGCGTCACCTACGACCTGCCGCTGCGATATAAGTCGGAGCGTCATCCGTCGGAGAAGCGGCGCATCGCGGTGATCTCCGCGGGGCTCGTCCAGCCTGGCCAGGTGGTCGGCCTGAATGGCGGAACGACCACTACCGAGGTAGCCAGGGCCCTCGCCACCAGGTCCGACCTGACCGCCGTCAACGGATTGCCGGCCGTGACCGTGGTGACCAATGCGCTCAACATCGCGACAGAGCTGGCCGTCCGGCAGCACATCAAGATCGTCGTAACTGGCGGGGTAGCACGGCCGCAATCGTATGAGCTGATCGGACCCCTGGCCACCGGCGTTCTGGAGCGGGTCAGCATCGACATCGCGATCCTCGGCGTCGACGGCATCGATCCCGCTGCTGGCGCGACAGCCCAGCACGAGGGGGAGGCCAGCATCAATCAGCTGATGGCGAGTCAGGCCGGTCTGGTCGTGGTGGCTGCCGACAGCTCGAAGGCGGGCCGACGCGCTTTCGCCCGGATTTGCGCGGCCGCGGATGTGGACGTGCTCGTCACCGACGCCGGGCTGGCGGAGGAGGACGCGAGGCGGTTCGCTGAGGCGGGCGTGCGGGTGATGATCGCATGACCAGGCGACGGTAGCGAGGCCCGGTGGACGAGAACCAGCGTGCCCAGCCGGACGGGCTGGATCTGCTCGTGATCGGCGATTGCAATCCCGACGTGCTCGTGCTGGGCGAGGACGTGCGCCCTGCCTTCGGTCAGCAGGAGAAGCTCGTCGGCGGCATCTCGCTGGTAGTGGGCGGCTCGGCGGCGATTACCGCAGTGGCGGCCGCGCGCCTGGGTCTTCGGGTCGCACTGGTCGCCGCCATTGGCGCCGATCCGGCTGGCGACTTCATGCTCGGCCAGCTGGCCAGCGAAGGCGTGCAGACCAGCGGGCTGAAGGTCGCGGCGGACTCGGCCACCGGCATGACGGTCGCGTTGTCCCATGGTGGTGATCGCGCCATCCTTACCGCGCTGGGTGCGATGCCAGCGCTCACTTCCGCCGACGTTCCGGCCGCCCTGCTGACGCGGGCCCGTCACGTGCACGTCAGCTCGTACTTCCTGCTAGAGACGCTCGCTTGGACCTGGTCTTGCCGCGCTGCTCGCAGCGGCCCGCGACAGCGGCGCGACCACCTCGCTGGACACCAACTGGGATCCGGCCGGTCAGTGGGGCGGCGAGCAGCTGCGCGCGGTGCTGGCGCAGACCGACGTGCTGCTCCCGAACGAGGCGGAGGCGTGCCACCTCAGCGGCCAGCCGACCGTCGCCGCTGCCGCTGACCGAACTGAGCCGGAGCCGGACCGAAGGTCGTGGTCAAGCTCGGTGCGGACGGTGCCCTGTGCGTCGACGGCACGCACTCGTGCCGGATCGATCCGCCGGGCGGCCGGTCCGTCGTCGACACGACCGGTGCAGGCGACTGCTTCAATGCCGGGCTGATCGCGGGCCTGCTGCAGGGCGACGACCTCTGCTCGGCTGCCCGGCTCGGCTGCGCGGCCGGAACTGCGTCCACCTGGGCGGCCGGGGGCACGAGTGCCGCGCCAGACCTGGCGACTGCGCTGTCGCTGGCCGCAGTCGCTGTCATCCGGCCAGCCGGGATCTGACCCGGCGGCACCAGCTGTTATCGCTGGTCAGGCTAGGTCGGCTGAAGCCGGCGCCCAGGCCAGCGGATCGAGAGTCCCGTCAACCGCAGCCTGCGCGACTTCGGTCAGGCGAAGATTCCGGTTCCGGGCGTAGGCACGCATCCGGGTGAAGGCTTCGGCGAGGTCGACGCCCGCCCGCTCGGAGAGCACTCCCTTAGCCTGCTCGATCACTACCCGGCTGTTGAGCGCGGCCGACAACTGCTCGTTGACACGCTGCGCCTCCGCACTAGCCCGGTGCTGGATGATGCCGACGGCGGCCAGGTCAGCGAACGCACGGGCGACGATCACATCGGCCTCGTCCATCGGCTCATGGCTGGTATTCAGCAAGTTCAGCGCGCCCACGGTCGCCTGACGAAGTCGCAGCGGTATGGCGATGGCTGACCGGAAGCCGGCCGCAAGCGCGGCGCTGGAAAAACTCGGCCATCGGCCGGATCCGGCCGTGAGGATCTCGTGCCGGACGAGCTCACCACTACGGAAGGCGTCCAGGCACGGACCCTCTCGTGCCTGCAGTTCAAACAGCTCCAGCAGGCGCATTGCCTCGCTCGATGATGCCACCAGCCCGAGCGCGCAGGCAGGCGAGGCGAGCATGACACCGGCGGCGGAGGCCCCGAGCATCGTTACCGAACGGTCCGCCATGCCAGTGAGCAGGTCGACGACGTCATAATCGTCGACGAGGGTGTCGGCCATCTGGACCAGGACACGGACGACATCGGACTCCCGGGTCACGCTCACCACCTCATCATGTCTGGCCGACGCTGCGGTGCGGCTTCATGCTACTGCCAGCGCCTCTTCGTGGCTGCCGGCCTGGAGGCGCGAGCCATGGCGCTCGCCTGGCGTGGCCGGCGGTCATTCCGGCCGCAAAGTGTGAGCGATGACAGCCCGGGCGACGTCCGCGAGGCGCATGTCCTTACTGAAGGCGTATGCACGCAGCAGGACAAGAGCCTCGCTGATCGAAATGCCCCGCTGGACGGAGACAATGCCAGCCGCGTTGTGTACCGAGAAGTGAAAGTCGGCGCTGGCCTCGAGATCTGCCGCTACCACGTCGGCGGGCGCAGCAGCCTGCGCGGTCAGCACCATTCGCGCGGCGACGTCGGCGACGACCAGCGCGTCAGCCCGCTGTTCGCTGGTGAGCGGACCCGGGTCCGAGCGGTACAGGTTCGTGCCCCGAGCCGGACCGGGCCCACCCGAAGCGGGAAACCGAAGACCGCCCGCACGCCGCCGCGCAGCGCTGGAGGGGTGAAGGCGGGCCACCGGAAGCGCAGGCGTTGCCAGGTCCGGCTCGGCCACGACCGCGTCCTGCCGGTAGGCATCCACGCACGGTCCCTCGCCGAGGGTGTACTGGAGATCCTCGATGAGCTGACTCACCTCATCGGTGACGCCCAGCGACCCGCGTGGCACGTCGCCCGACATCAGCATGACGCCCGCGCCGCTGACCCCGACGATCTCCGGGCAAGCCGCGCGCAGCCAGTCAGACGACCATGTGCCGGAGTCGGTGGTGACCGCCGACAGGATTCGCGCGAGCCGGTCCCGAGCCATGTCAGCGCCACGTTTCCTGGTATCGATGGCATCTGGTGGCCACAGGAGTAACGCCGTTAACCACCTGCTGTCTCCTCAGCGGATAAGTGAAGAGCACCAGCAGCGATCCCGGCTGTTGCTATGCCGAGCCGCGACTCGGTTGTCGCTGCTCACGCTACGCCTAACGATTGAAGCGCCGCCCTAATGTTCCGCTTGCGGGGGCATCACGTCGTCGAGAGCCCGCAAGGCATGGCCATGTCCTGCGCGCTCTCGAATCAGACGGCGGCGCGGGCCGCGGTGTACTGCTCGTCGCTGACCGGTTCGAGCCAGCTGGTGGCATCGCCGGCGGCGGGCTGGTCGAGGATCGCGTAGTGACACATCATGGTGTCCGCGGTCGCGCCATGCCAGTGCTCCTCTCCAGCCGGGGTCCACACCGCGTCACCGGCGCGCAGTCGGATGACGGTACCGGCGCGGCTGACGACCAGGCCCAGGCCGTCGGTGCACTGCAGCAGCTGTCCGCAGGCGTGGGAGTGCCAGTTCGTTCGCGCTCCGGGGGTAAACCGGACCAGGCCGACAACCAGGCGCGAGGCGCCGTCGCCGGCGAAGATCGGGGTAAGAAAGACGTCACCGGTAAAGTTCTCGGCCGGGGTCTTGACCGTCGGGGCCAGCGGGCGGCGTTCCATCGTTCTGCTCCTCGTGTTTGGCACTGTGCTTCAGGCTAGGCGGAGTCTGGCTGTTGCGGGGGCCCTGCCAGTACATGGGACGGCAGGCACTGCCTCATCCGCGTCAGATCCGGTTACCTGGTGATCACCAGCCCTGCGGGGGTAGTCATCCGGTGCAGGAAGCCGGGCAAGGCCATATACCCAGTAACAGGACTAAGAGTTCTCATGCGAGCAATTGTGATGTACGGCGCCGGCGACGTTCGCGTGCAGGACGTGCCGGACCCGAAGCTGCAAGAGCCGACCGACGCCGTGGTGCGGGTACTGCGCTCGTGCATCTGCGGCAGCGACCTGTGGCCCTACGGTTCGATGCCCCCGACTGAAGGCGGGCGCCGAATCGGTCATGAATTCCTGGGCGTGGTGACGGACACCGGCCCGGACGTGTCCGGGCTCAGGGCGGGTGACGTCGTGCTGGCGCCCTTCGTCTGGGCCGATAACACTTGCGACTTCTGCCGTGAAGGTTTGCAGACTTCCTGCCGCCATGGCGGCCAGTGGGCGGCCAACGGCGTCGACGGCGGCCAGGGCGAGGCCGTGCGCGTTCCGCAAGCTCAGGGCACCTGGTCGCGGCTCTGACGCTGACCCTGGTCTTCGTCATCCAGCACACCCAGGCACGGCAGCAAGCCGCTACCCAGCGCAAGCTGGACGAGATCCTGCAGGCACTACCTGGTGCCGATAACGCCCTGCTGTCACTAGAGCACGCTTCCGACGATGAACTGCGCGCCAGTGGCGACCTGCATCGCGAGATGCGGCAGGCCGCCCTGGATGAGCAATCCGGCCAGGCCAGCGCGGCGAACTGAGCGGGGTATCCGCCACCAGGCGCACTACGTGCGCGAGCCCCGGATTATCCCGATCATCTTCGCGTTGATGCGGACGAATCGCCAGAGCTGCCAGGGCACGAAGGTCCGCAGGAACAGCGTCCACCGGGTCGGCCGGGTGACATAAGGTGCTGTCCCGGCCGTCACTTTGGCGGAGCCGCTTGCTGCGGCACCGGCGGGCTCGCCGAGCTCCTCTCGGCGACGGGGTCAGGTAGTGCCATGGCCATGGTTTACTCCGGGATGAGGGCCCAGCCTGGGCGGAGCCTGGCCTTGTACAGGAACATGTGGTGCAGCAGGATCTTGATCCAGTGCCCGGCCAGGCCGATCTCGCCGAACGTGCGGTCCAGGTCGCGCCCGTACTGCGGGTAGCGCGAGAAGTCCGGGACGATCGGGTACACGGTCATGGACGCTGCTGTGCCGGTGAGCAGATGTGCGCCGGCGGATGCCACGCACGCTGCGCCCATCTCCGCCATCGAGGCTGACTGAGTCGGCTGCTCGGCGCCGCGGATCATGTCGACAATACTGCGGGCGACGGCCTTGCCGATCTCAGCCGACGGCATCCCGGTCCGGGGCGGTGCCGGGGCGATCACCGTTCCGTTGGGACTGGTGCGCGGGATCGAGATCGCGTGCGGGGGTGCGAATGCGATCCCCGCCGCGAAGATATTCGGGTAGACAGGCGACTGGTAGGTACGCGGCCAGTCGCCCGGCGCCCAGCTCTGCGGCGGCTTCGCGGCGTAGTCTGCGTCGACGCGCATGAACTCGTTGGGCAGGAACAGCTGGCTGGTGATGTCCGTTCCGTCGCGATCGAAGGCGCGTGAGACCGACACCGGAAAACGGCGGCAGCAGCATCGCGAAGTCGAACTCCTGCTCGCGCTGCGCTCCGTCCAGGGTCTCGTAGCAGACGCGGTCCTTGTCCACCTTGCTCACGTGCGCGCGGGTGATCCAGTCGATGCCGCGCTCAGCGAACAGGGACTCGGTGAACAGGTTGCTCGGCACGACGTAGCCGCCCCGGCGCAGGTGCATGCCGCCCATGCCGAAGTCGCCGAGCTCGTACTCGTTGGTGATCCAGGTAATCTCGGCCATGTCGCGGACCTTGCGGGCCCGCAGTTCGAACTCGAGATTCACCGCGTACTCGAATGCCGCGCCTTCGCACGTGCAGGTGCCGTGCCCGACGCCGACCAGGAAGCGCTGCCGTTCGCCGCGGCGCATCCGCTCGACCGCTTCATCGAGCGCGGTGGACGTCTGGACCGCGTGCTCGGGCGTGCACACCGACAGGCTGTGGCCGTCCGGGCCGAGCCCTTCGGTCTTGTCGAAGCGAAGCCGAGGTCCGGTCGCGTTGATCAGGAAGTCGTACGGCACCCGTTCCCTGACACCGGCTGCTGTCTCGATCACGACATACGGGCCCGGGCGGCTGGTATCGCCTTCCGGGTGTATCTCTCGCGCCGATGCCTGCCTGAATTCGATGCCGTGGCGGTCGTAGACGGGTGCAAGCGGGAACGTCACCTGGCCCGGCTTCATCAGGCCGACACCGACCCAGATGTTGGACGGTATCCAGTTGTAGGTCTCGTTCGGCGAGACGACCGTGACGGTGTCCCCGGAGCCTAGCCACTTGCGAGCAAACGCCGCAGCTGTGTGGCCGGATATCCCCGCGCCGAGGATCACCACCCGGCTCATCGGATGTTCCATGGCAGACGTGTCATTGTCGGAGCATCCGCCACGCCGCCGCGTGCCACCAGGGACAAACGTCCCGGCTGGCTAGAGGCTTCGGGCATCCCGCGGCCTAGCGCCGCCGCAGCCACCCGAACAGACCGCCCGACGGGCGATCGGCGTCGTGGTCGCAGCTGCAGCGCTGCGACCGGGGCACTCCCGCCAGGACCTGTTCAACGTGCATGCCGCAGCCCCGGTAAGTGGGTTTGTGGCACGCATGGCAGGTAACGCGACGGCACATGATGGTCCTTCCGCAGCAGGTAACTACCTGTTCAGCATACACCGGGGGGTATACAGCCTGAGCCAGGATGGAACCAGCCGCCCGTGCCCTGGCCAGGACGGGATCGGTCCGGATAGGCGGGCAGTCGGGCCGAGTAGATCGAGTATCCGTCGACATAGAAGGCCACAGCAGTGGCGATCACGGTTGCCGCCATCATGGGCACCATCAGGCCGAAGCCGCTGTGGGTGAGCTCGAGCACCAGTGCCAGGCCGGCGAGGGGAGCCTGCATCGCCGCGCCGATCATGGCGGCAGCGCCGATCATCGCGAATGCCCCCGACGGTGAGCCGGGCCACGCCAGGCGTCCAGGCGATCCCGAGGGCGCCACCGAGCACCGCACCGGTGGCGAGCGTCGGAGTGAACAAGCCTCCTGAAGCACCGCTGCCCAGGCACATCGCGGTGACCAATGGCTTGAGGACGAACAGTGCCAGCAGCAGGCTGACGCTGCCGATGCCGAGGAAGGCGTCTCGGGCCATGTCCAGTCCGTTGCCGAACAGCTGCGGATACCAGATGCCGATGACGCCGAGGATGCCGAACGCGACCACCGGTGCGAACAGCGCCCGGAGGCCCGCGTGCCCGGTGATACGAGACCCAGCCGATGAGGCGGATATAACCGGCCGAGATCAGCCCGATGACCGGCCCGGCCAGCAGCGCCCAGGTCATCAGCGACGCGCTGAAGCGGTAGTCGGGGATGCCGGTATAGGTGGCGCGATCGGGCAGGTATATCCACGCCGTGGCGGTGGCGATCCAGGAGCAGGCCAGCGCCGGCAGCATGACCGGAAGGGAGATGCTGCCGATGAGGATCTCGGCGGTGAACAGGGCGCCGGCGAGCGGGACGTTGTAGACCGCGGCGAGCCCGGCGCCGCCGCCGCAGGCAACCAGCAGCCGCCGCTGCTGCACCGACAGGCCGGCCCAGCCGGCCAGGACGCTGGCCGACGCGCCGCCGAGCAGCTTGGGCGCGGCTTCCCGGCCGATGGATGCGCCCATGCCGATGACGACCTCCGAGATGACCGACGGTACCCAGGCAGCGGCGGAACGACAGCCGCCCGTCGCCGTTCCAGACCGCGTCGTCGATCTCCGACGGCTCGTCCTTGGTGTACCGGCGCAGCAGGTACCACGCGACGCCCGCCGAACACGCCGGCGATGAGCAGCGAGCTCACCCGGCGGAGGTCCGAGGCCTGCTCGACCCCGTGCTGCAGGGTGCCGGAGTGATAGCCGAACGCCGCGTACTGCACGTTGAAGAGGATCAGCATCATCAGTGCGCCGAGCAGCCCGGCGGCAATCCCGGTCAGCACCACCAGCACCCAGAACCGCGCCGTGAGAACGCCAGCGCCGTGGCTGGTGATGTTCGGCTGCTCCATTGCGCCGCGACCGGACGGCAAGCGCTGCCGGACCAGCGGCTGCGGGCTTCGCAGGCGCTCGCTGCGCAGCCGCCTGCGCTGGTGTTCGCGCAGCCATCGGGGCCGTGCTGCGCGCCCGACCCGGGGACCACGCCGGCTGCTGCGCGCCGTGCATGAGCCAGTTGCCTCCGCGTGCTATGGAATCCCCAGTGCTGTCTGCGAGCCTGCCGCCGCCGACCCAGCGGCGGGCCGGCTGGGTTCGAGCGTCCCATGCGCTGGAACAGGCGTGGCCGGACATCGTTGCCGGACAACTGCTCCTGGTCTACGCCAGAGACTCGCTTACTGAGCCCAGTGCGGCCCGCAGCCGGCTCGCTGCCTCATCGGCGACCGGCTGGAGCGAGCCCTCGCCCGCGATCATGATCATGACCTGCGGGTCAAGCGCTTCGATGACAGTCTGGCCGGATTCGGTCCGCACCACCACGTTGCACGGTAGCAGCAGGCCGATACTGCGGTCCGCAGTCAGTGCCCGGTGCGCCAATGGCGGATTGCACGCGCCCAGGATCAGGTACGGCTCCATCTCCTCGCCGAGCTTGTCCCGCAAGGTAGCCTGCACGTCGATCTCGGTCAGCACGCCGAAGCCCTGGGCCCTCAGCGCGTCCTGAACGCGCGCCACGGCCTCGGCGAACGGCGCTGGGGTTCGGACGGTGATGCCGTAATCCAAGGGTCCTCCTCGGTAAGCGCGGCCTCGTCGCCCTTGTCCAGGCGCCGCCGCGGTCGCGTGCAGAGCTCAGGCAAGGCTGAGGAAGAGCTTCTCCATCTGCTCCTCGGTCATCGGGGATTCGCCATCGCCGGTCAGGCACTGCCGCAGCCCGCTGGCCACGATCTTGAAACCCGCCCGGTCCAGCGCCCGGGACACGGCGGCGAGCTGGGTGACCACTTCCTGGCAGTCCCGGCCATTCTCGATCATCGCGATGACCCCGGCCAGCTGGCCATGGGCCCGGCGCAGCCGGTTCAGGACCGGACCCGCGGCCTGCTCGTCGACTTTCATCTTTGAGTCCTCTCCTGTGCGTGCGGTTCATAATACCCGATGGGGTATGCGAGCCGATGCCAGGTCCGAGGTTTGATCGATATACCCCATGGGGTATCCTAACTCGTAGCAGAGCGAGCTGAGGAGTTTCCATGGCGACGGTTGAGCTGACTGCAGCGAACTTCGGGTCGGTGACGGCACAAGAGGGACTGGTCCTGGTCGATTTCTGGGCCCAGTGGTGCGGCCCGTGCCGGATGTTCGGGCCGGTCTTCGAGCAGGCCTCCGACCGGCACGCCGACGCGGTGTTCGGCAAGGTCGACACCGAGGCGCAGCAGGCGCTGGCCGGCAGTCTCGGGATCTCCTCGATCCCGACATTGATGGTGATCCGCGATGGCGTCGTGCTTTACGCCCGGCCGGGAGCGCTGCCGGAGACGGCGCTTGAGCAGTTGATCGCCAGCGCGCGCGAGCTTGACATGGCGGAGGTCCGGACCAGCGCCGCCGACGAGGCTAAGTCGGCGGGGACTGGGCGTTCATAAGCTCGCGGGAGCGGTGGGCCCGGTTGCCCGCGCGGGAGATCAGGAGGTCCAGATGATCTACACAGCGACCGGCCCGGATTTGCCGGCCCCCGCGGGCCTGCCGACCTCGCCGCTGCTCGAGCGGATCAGACGGGGGATCATCGGCGACGGCGAGCTGATGGACGGCCCGTTCGGGCCGCGGCGGGTCACCTACGCCGACTACACCGCGTCGGGCCGGTCACTCGATTTCATCGAGGACTTCATCCGCGATGCAGTGCTGCCGCGGTATGCCAACACCCACACCGAGAGCTCGGCTACCGGCCTGCAGACCGGCAGGCTTCGCGAGGACGCCCGGCGCATCATCTGGGAAAGCGTCTCAGGTACCCCGGATGACCTGGTCATCTTCACCGGCTCGGGCGCAACCGCGGCGGTCAGCAAGCTCATCGGGATCCTGGAGCTGCGCGTACCTAGCGGCCTGGACGAGCGGTACCAGGTCACCGGGCGGATCCCGGCGGCCGAGCGGCCGGTGGTCTTCGTCGGTCCCTATGAGCACCACTCAAATGAGCTCCCCTGGCGCGAGTCGATTGCCGAGGTCGTCGTCATCGGCGAGGACGCCGATGGCCACATCGACCTGGCCGACTTGGAGTGCCAGCTGCTCAGATACGCGGATCGGCCGCTGCGGATCGGCAGCTTCTCCGCGGCCTCGAACGTCACCGGCATTCTCACCGACGCGAGCGCGGTCGCCGCGCTGCTGCACGCGCACGGCGCGCTGTCATTCTGGGACTACGCCGCCGCGGGCCCTTATGTGCCCATCCGCGTCGCCGCTTCGCGGCCGGACCGAGACGATCACAAAGACGCCGTCTTCCTGTCGCCGCACAAATTCGCGGGCGGGCCGCAAACCCCCGGAGTGCTGATCGTGCGCCGCGAGCTGGTCCGCAACGTCGTCCCGACAGTGCCCGGCGGCGGCACCGTAGCGTTCGTCGATCCGGTCGGCCACCGCTATCTCGACGACCCTGTCGCGCGTGAGGAGGGCGGCACGCCAGCCATCGTCGAGTCGATCCGGGCCGGGCTTGTTTTCGGCCTGAAACAGGCCGTCGGGACCGACCTCATCGCCGCTCGCGAGGAACAGCTGTGGGACCGGGTGCTGCGGCTGTGGGACGGCAATCCGCTGATCGAGATCCTGGGCAGCCGACAGGCGGCGCGGTTGTCCATCGTCTCGTTCCGGATCCGGCATGGCGCCAGGTACCTGCACCACAACTTCGTGGTCGCGCTGCTCAACGACCTGTTCGGCATCCAGGCCAGAGGCGGCTGCTCGTGCGCCGGCCCCTACGGGCACCGGCTGCTGGCCATCGGGCCGGCCCGTTCCCACGCACTACGCGAGGAGATCGGCCATGGCTGCGACGGCGTCAAGCCCGGCTGGAGCAGGGTCAACCTCAACTATTTCATCTCCGCGGCCGCAGCGGACTACATCGCCGCCGCTGTCCGGGTGATAGCCGCAGACGGCTACCGGCTGCTGCCGGCGTACCGATTTGATCCGCATACCGGCCTGTGGCAGCACTTCAGCGGGCCGCCGCGGCCCCAGATCACGCTGTCCGAGGTCTCGTACGGTGCTGATGGAGAGATCCGCTATCCAAGATCCCGCTCTCAGGTCGGCGAAGACGCCTTCCCGCTCTACCTGCACCAGGCTCGCATTCTGCTGGCCGCGCTCCCCGAGGAGGTCGAGGACGGGCCGACCGGGCTCAGCGCCGAGTTCGAAGCGCTCCGCTGGTTCTCACTGCCATCGATCAGCCTGAAGGCGCCGCTGGGAGCATGAGCGCGGACCAGCCTGCTGGTGCCGTTCCCGCGGGAACGGCAAACGCATTCCGCCCCCGGCCCCTGGGCAGTCCGGTGCGTTCAGGCAAGGATCAGCCCGGCGGGATGAGCCAGCGCAGATGCTCGCAGTTGGCCTGTAGCTGTAGCCGGCGCCACAGCACTGCACTCGGCGAGATCTGGGACTTGTGGAGCAGCGCCGCCTGACGCTGCCTGGACCGGTCTACCAGCACGCGCAGGTCGATGTCGGCTGCCTGCTGTCCGACGAACCGCTGGCCGGTTTCCTCGCTGAGCAGGGCGGCGATAGGGGCGGGCAAAGCCCAGGCCAGGACGGAGCGGCCGCAGGTACTGGCGGCCTGCACCGCGGCCCGCGTCGCGGCGCGGTGATCAGGGTGGCCGGTGATGCCGCTGTCGTCGAAGACCAGCAGGCCGTCGGCATGAACTCGAGCGGCGATCCTGGTCACATGCCTGGCTAGCTCACCGGGCGCGACAGAACCGAGTCGGCCGTCAGGGTAATCCAGCAGCGTGACAGTCGCTAGTCCGAGTGCTTGGCTAGCCAGCCGCAGCTCGAGCTGCCGGGCGCGGTGCAGATCAGCGCCGCTCTCGTTCAGCGTGGACGCCTCGCCGTGGGTGTAGCACAGGACGTGTACCGAAGCGCCGCCCGCAGCCATCTGGTCCAGGATCGCGCCGAGCCCGAATGTCTCGTCGTCGGGGTGGGCGACGACCGCAAGCACGCTCGGCCAGCCTGGCAGCTGACCGAATGGAACGGCAGCGTCCGCGCCGGCCGCCCGCCCTGACTGCGAGTTCATCGGCTGGACGACCTTCATGACGCGCCTCCTGAGACATACGCCGTTGGGTATTTGCACGACTCGCACCTGGCCCGGCTCAAAGCCGCTGTCAGTCGCGGGCCCACATCAGCGATAATACCCCCTAGGGTATACTGGTCAGGAAAACGAAGCGATCACAGGGAGCACAAGAATGAAACAGGCACAGGTCCAAGAACGACCCGCGGACGCGGATGTCCACGAGATGGATGTGCGATTCGTCGCCGGGGAGTCCTACGAGGTGTCCGTCCGCGGGCACCGGGTGCTGGTGGACCAGCCAGCGGATGCGGGCGGGCAGGACGCCGCCCCCACTCCGACCGAGCTGTTCGTCGCGTCGCTGGCTACCTGCGTCGCCTTCTATGCGGGCCGGTTCCTGACCCGTCATGGGTACAGCCGGGACGGACTGGCCGTGTCCGCCGGTTTCGACATGGCAACTGACCGCCCGGCGCGAGTGAGCAGCATCCGCCTGACCGTCGTGCCGCCGGCCGATCTGCCGGCCGACCGGCGTCCGGCGCTTCGCGCGGTGGTCTCGCACTGCACGGTGCACAACAGCCTGACGTTCGCCCCGCCGGTTACCATCAACCTGTGCTGAGCTGTATCCGAGAGGTGACAGGAACTCCAGGTAACAGCCAGCGGGCCGGCCCCGCGGCCGCGCCACGCGAAGACGTCGCATACCTGGTGAATGCTGCCAGCAGGCAGTCCCGAGCGCCGCTCAGCGTGTCGAGTGCTGCTCAGTTGGTGGACGGCAGGTGAGGGAAGTCCTCCACTTCTTTCAACGCTGCGGACAGGTCACGCCCGCGATTGAAGCCACGAGCTGACATAAGCCGGGCCGCCTGCTCAGCGGATGCGAGATCGCTGGGGCTCGCGACAGCGCGCAAGGCCCGCAAATCTGCCAGGTCCTGCGGTCTTGACTGATCGTCTCGCGCGAGCAACTTGAGCGCCATCAGGTGTCCGGTCGTGGCGATGGGCAGCGTGAGGCCGGGCACGATCTCCGTCGGCTCGGCCGACCGCGTGATCTCCGGCTCTATCCCCGAGCTTGCGAACAGGAGGTCAACAACCACTTCCCGACCTGGCGGGCAGGTGAGCCGCACCGTAGCCAGACGTCCGGTCTCGTCCTGTTCGACGGCAGCCAGTAGCTGGTACCCGTCCGCTAGGAGCGCTCGCACCAGATTTTCGGCGTCGGGGTCATTCTCGACTGCGACGGCTACGTCGATGTCACGCGTGAATCGTGGCTCAGCCCGAGCCGACACTGCGAAGCCGCCGACAATGGCCCAGCGGCGGTCGTGCCGTTGCAAGTCCGTCGCGATGCGCCGCAGCGCGGATTCGAGAAGGTTCACCCGAACCGACGGGACGGCGGCCCCGTGGCATCCCCGCCGGGTGCCCCTGGCCGCGCTAGGCGCCAATCCCGGAGCATTCGCGCGATCTGCTCGTCGGTGGCGTCCGGATGACTACGGCGTAGTCGGCTCTGAGCCATCTGCGCCCCGAACTCGTACATATCGAGCGAGAGCCGGAACCTATCTGCTAGCTGCGCGTCGGGCACGACAACAAGTCTATGTGCTCCCGAATCGCAGGTCCGCGACAAGTATCGTCTCGGATGAAACGCGCCGACTCCAGCCCTGGATCGGCGCCGGATCGGAGCACTGGCAGCGGACGATGGCAATCATCGGAACGGCCGGTCCGCGTCACTCTCGTCGTCGTGTCACGGCGATGGCCGGTAGCCTCGCTGCGCATGGGCCAGATCCCGCCGGACCTCGCCGGGCACCCGGACCGGCTGCGGTGGAACGCTCGGTACAGCAACGGATTCACGCCGTCGTTCGCCGCGCATCCGCTCGCGGCTGTCGCGCTAGCGGCGGGGCTGCCGCCCGGACCTGTGCTGGAACTGGCATGCGGGCCTTCGGGCAGCGCGCTGCTGGCGGCCGCGACGGCGAGGCAGGTCACTGCGGTGGACGCTTCCGAGGTGGCGCTCGGGCTGCTCGGTGCCGAAGCTGACCGGCGGGGCCTCGGCGGCATGCTGACGCTCGTGCACGCTGATCTTGCGGGCTGGTCACCGCAGAGTGATCGTTTCGCGCTGGTGCTGTGCACGAACTTCTGGGACGGCGCGGTGTTCACGGCGGCGTTGGCAGCCGTCGCTGATGGCGGACTCATAGCGTGGGAGGCGCTAACCGGCGCGGCCAGGGATCTGCGGCCGAGCATGCCGGCCTCCTGGTGCGTGGGTGCCGGGGAGCCGGCTTCGCTGCTGCCGGCGGACTTCGATCTGCTCGACCAGCACGACGTGCCTGGCCTGCCGGGGAAGCCGGCCGTGAAACGACAGATCCTGGCGCGGCGAGCGATAGCGCATTAGCTGGACTGGCCCGGCATTTGCACTGCCAGCGCGGCACCAACTCGATCGGCATGGGGCAAGCGGCTCAGTGACCGACGGTTCGGCCGCCGTCGATGTGGAGGATCTCTCCGGTGACGTACGGCGCCGACTCCAGGTACAGGATGCCAGTCACGATGTCACTGACCTGGCCCACGTGCCCCAGCGGCGGCAGCTTCCCGGCGAGAGCCTCGGGCGTGTAGGCATCGTCGGGGTGCAGCGGCGTCTGGATGATGCCTGGTGCGACGGCGTTGACGCGGATGCCTCGGGATGCGTACTCGACGGCCAGCGACTTGGTGACCGCGGCCAGGCCGCCTTTCGTCAGCGCGGTCAGGGCAGTGGGCTCGACGGAGTCCGCGCGGTCCGCGATGCTGGCGCTGATGTTGACGACATGGCCGCTGCGCTGCGTCAGCATCTGGCGGATGGCGCGCTGGGTCAGCCAGAAGAAACCGGCCAGGTTGACGCCGGTGACCAGCGCGTAGTCCGCCGCGGTGTAGTCGGTGAATGGCTTGGAGACGAAGACGCCTGCGTTATTGACCAGGGTGTCGACTCGCCCGAAGCGATCAAGTGCCTGGCTAACGATCTTGTCTGCGCTGGCTTGCTCGGAGACGTCGCCCTCGACCGCGAGGATGCCAGGGTCTTTCGACGGCTTGATGTGGAGAGAGTTTGCCACTACGGCCCAGCCTCGCTGCCGGTACCCGTCGACCAGCCCAGCCCCGATGCCTTGCGAGCCGCCCGTGACGATTGCTACCTTCTGCGTCCCCTCGTCCATGGTTTGTCCGTTCTCCTGTGCTAGATCACAGGCGCGAGGTGAGGTAGGTCACAGGCGGGAGGTGAGCTCGGCCACGATGTCCGCCGCAGACTGTGGCTGCCGCGCGAGCGCAACGCTCTGCCCGGCCCACATCGAGAGCGCTTCAATGTCACCGGTGGTCCCGACCATGGGCGGCGCTCCCTCGTAACGGACGATTGCCTCGCCGGAGGCGAGGTGCGCGATCACGGCGCCTGTTCCTGGCCGCTGGTCGTCTGGAGGGCAGCCCGCGGCCTCCCACGCGGCGGACGTGGAGTTGCGGAGCGCGCGGTGGGGAGAGTCGGGCCACCCGACGTCGTACAGGTTGGGGTACCACTGCGGGTCGGTCTCGGCCGCGGCTATCAGCCGGCGCCGGTAGTACTCGTGGATCGGCGCCTCCCTGGCCAGCAAGAACCGCGTGCCGAGCCACGCGGCCTGCGCGCCGAGGGCGAGGACCGCAGCGACGCCGCGGGCGTCGCCGATCCCGCCGGCCGCGATGACCGGTACCGGCGTCACCGCGTCCACCACGGCGGGCACCAGCGGCAGCGTCGCGACGGTACTCCCCACGTGCCCGCCGGCTTCCCAGCCCTGGGCGACGACCACGTCGACGCCGGAGCCGACTGCCCGCCGGCCTTCCTCGGCGCTGCCAACCGTGTGCATGACAATTCCCCCGGCGTCGTGCACGGCCTCGACGTAGCCGCCGGGATCCCCCAGGAAGAACGAGACGATCCGCAAGCCGGCGTCGAGGGCCTGGTCAAGGGGACGGTGCCGATCTGAGGTGAGCACGAAGTTACCGCCGAACGGCCTCGCGGTCAGCGCCGCCGTCTCGTGCACGACGGCTGCGATGTCATCGGACCAGGTCAGCGTCACCATACCGAGGCCGCCGGCGTTCGAGACCGCCGCCGCCAGGCCGGGAATGTCGACCATGGGCGCCAAGACGATCGGTTGGTCGATGCCCAGCAGCTCACATACCGGTGTGCTCATGAGCAACGGTGTACCCCGAGGCCGGCCGGCGACACGAGTTAGCTCAGCCCGAGGCGACTGCAACAGGCGGCGCCAGAGGCTGTCCTGGGCCTGGCGCAGTCGGGGTGCTGAGGTCCCCAGTTAGGGCCGATCCTGGTGGTGGTAGCGGGCGCGACCGTGTCCAGGCTCAGCCAGGCAGGTCCTCCGGGCGTTTCGCGGCAAGCTTGCCGTGCAGCAGGCCGGTAGCCTGGCCGACTTCGATGAGATATCCGTCCGGGTCCCGCATGTAGCAGCGGATCTCGGCTCCGCGGTCGATGGGCGGCGTCACGAACTCGGCGCCTCTTTCCTTCCAGGTCTGGTAACAGGCCTGGATATCAGCGACTCGCAGGTTCAGGAAGATCGAGGTGGTGTCACCAGGCTCGTAGTCGACCACCGAGATTCCTGGCTTATCCGGCGTAGGTGGCCCGCCCGGGTTCATGAGTATCCACGAGTTGGAGAGCCGGACGATGCACGGATTCTCGGCCAGGACGACGGTGCCGCCCAGGACTCGCGTGTAGAAGTCCCGGGACGTCGCGACGCTCCGGACGGTGATAAACAGCGTCACCAGGAAGCCCTCTTCGGGCTCGGGAAGATTCGCGAAGTCGATGTGGGGCGCTGGTTCTGTCATGGTTGACCACTCCGGCGTCATGAGAGGTTCCGGCTCTTCGAACGACGGTCCTACTGGTCCACCTTTCCCCCGACGTGGCTGCGCAGACGTCCGAGCCGCGCTCTCCGGCCCATGCCGGCCATGGCAGCTTTCCAGCTATTTATCCCTAGTTGACACTAATACATGCAAACCAGGAAGATACCCGGCATGAAGGGCATTCTGGGAGTGAGTATCGCCGCTGCATCCGGCGCCGCGCTATGCCTGCTGGCAGCGGGCATCCCGGCAAGCGCTGCGGCAGGTACCGGCAGCCGTCCGGTCGTCACGCACTTCCGCGCCAGCGTCACGTCACTGCCCGCATCAGGCGGCAGCCTTCGCCTCGGCGCGACCGTCAAGGACGGGAGCAAGTGCACATTCTCATCGTCGCCACATCTGCACGGACTGCCGGCCACGGTGTCTTGCGGGCGGGGTTCGGTCAGTCGGACGGTACGCCTGCCCGCCAACGCGGCGGCGGGTACGAAGGCCTATAAGTTCGGGCTCACCGTCAGCGGTCGCGGCGGCAAGGCCGCCGCCAGGCCCGTGACCGTTGTCGTGCGGGAAGGCGCGCCGGGCATCACTCAGGTCGCCGTGCAGCCGTCAGACCTGCCGTCGGCGGGCGGCGCCACAGCCATGTCCGCGCTGGTGAGCCGCTCGGCGACGTGCACGGTCTCAGCCACTCCCGCCGTTGCCGGGCTGCCGGTGACCAGGCCTTGCGCCGCCGGCTGCACGCCGTTCCGGGTCGTAGTGCCAGTTACGTTGCCAACGCCGGCCGGGCCGTCCGCCTGCGCTGCCGGGACCCCCGGGCATCGCGGCTGGCGTGCTCGCCCCGGCCGTGACCGCCACCGCGCGCAGCGTGCTGCTCAGCCTGTCGGGCGTGACGGTCCGCTACGGCGGCATGGTCGCCGCCGACGCGGTGTCGCTGGAAGTACGGGCCGGGCAGGTCGTGGGCCTGATCGGCGCGAACGGGGCCGGCAAGACGACGCTGCTCGACGCGATCAGCGGTTTCGCCCGCTACACCGGATCGGTGCGGCTGGCCGGCCGCAGCATCGACGGACTGCCCGCGCACCGCCGGGCACGCCGCGGGCTCGCACGCACCTGGCAGGCCACCGAGCTGTTCGCCGACCTGACAGTGACGGGCAACCTGGCCGTCGCCGGCCGGGCTGCCCGGCCCGGTGCGGTGATGCTCGATCTCGTTCATCCGGGCCGCGGCGCTACGGACAGCCGGGCCGGCGATCTGCTCGCGCCCGGCCAGGCTGGGCGGCCTTGCGCAGCGGCTGCCGGACCAGCTCACCCTCGCCGAGCAGAAACTCGTCAGCGTCGCCAGGGCACTGGCCGCTGCGGCCGCAGGTGCTGTTGCTCGACGAGCCAGCGGCCGGGCTGTCCGGCTGCTCAGGCCGCCGAGCTGGGACGCGAGCTGCGCGGCATCGTCGCCCGCGAGCGACGTCGGCATCCTGCTGGTCGAGCATGACGTCAGCCTGGTCATGAGCCGTCTGCGACTACATCTACGTTCTGGACTTCGGGAAGCTGATTGCCGCCGGGCCGCCGGCCGCGGTGCGCACCAACCCGGCGGTCATCGCCGCCTACCTGGGCCACGCAGCCAGACCCGGCGAGCCGCTGATCGCCAATGCCAGGCCAGCCAGGCGCGAGTGCCGGGGGCGGGCGATGACGCAGACCGCGCTGCGCGTCACCGACCTGACCGCCGGATACGGGCACGCGCCTGCGCTGCACGGGATCAGCCTGCACGTCGAGGCCGGCGAGCTGGTGGCGCTCCTCGGCGCGAACGGCGCAGGCAAGACCACCACGATGCTCAGCATCGCCGGCGAGCTGACCCCGATGAGCGGCCAGATCGAGATCCTCGGCCAGCCGGCCGCCAGGCAAGCGGCCGGACCAGGTCGCGCGGATGGGCGCCGCGCTGGTGCCCGAGAGCCGCGGGATCTTCGCCCAGCTCACCGTCGCCGAGAACCTGCGGCTCCGGCAGCGCCGCGGCGAGCCGGACACGGCACCGACGAGATCTTCGGCCACTTCCCGGCACTGCGGCCGCTCACCCGGCGCAAGGCCGGCCTGCTGTCCGGCGGGGAGCAGCAGATGCTCGGCCTCGGCTGCGCGCTGGCGTCGCAAACCGCGTCTGCTGCTCATCGACGAGCTGAGCCACGGCCTGGCCCCCGTGGTGCTGGACAGGCTGCTGCCGGTCCTGCGCACCATCACCAGCGAGCTGCAGCTCGCCGTCCTGCTCGTCGAGCAGCATGTCGGCGCCGCGCTCAGCGTGGCCGACCGCGCGTACGTGCTCAGCCGCGGCCTGGTCGTGGCCGAGGGACCGCCGCGGAGCTGCGCGCGCCGGCCGACGTACTGGAATCCAGCTACCTCGGCGGCATCTCCCCGCCGTCGGCTCAGCCCGGCAGAGCCTGAGAATTTCGGCGCCGCCACCAGCAACCCAGAGAGGAACAACAGCATGGCCACGGCTCAGACCAGGCAGGGAACAGTCGAGGGAAGCTACTCCAACGGCGTGTACGCGTTCAAGGGCATCCCCTACGCCGCGCCGCCGTTCGGCCCGCGGCGCATGCGCGCTGCCCGAGCCGCCGCCATCATGGGACGGCATCCGGGACTGCACGCGGTTCGGGCCGACCGTCCCCAAGAGCCCCTACCAGCCGCCGTTCGACACGCTGCTGCCCGAGCCCGCCATCCGCGGCGAGGACTGCCTCAATCTGAACATCTGGACACCGGACCCGGGCCACGCCGGCCTGCCGGTCCTGGTGTGGATCCACGGCGGCGCGTTCACCAACGGCTCCGGCGCCGTCCCGCAATACGACGGCACCGGCTTCGCCCGCGACGGCGTCGTGTGCGTCACGATCAACTACCGGCTCGGCGCCGACGGGTTCCTGTTCCTCGGCGACAGCGTCGCCAACGCCGGCCTGCTCGACCAGGTCGCTGCCCTGCAGTGGGTGCAGGACAACATCGCGAGCTTCGGCGGCGACCCTGCCCGCGTCACCGTCGCCGGCGAGTCCGCCGGCGCGATGAGCGTCATCACCCTGCTGTCGATGCCGCGCGCAGCCGGGCTGTTCCGCCGCGCCATCGCCCAAAGCGGCGCCGGCCAGCACGCCCTGACACCGGCCACGGCCGCCCGCGCCGGCGGCTACCTGGCCAAGGAGCTCGGCGTGCCCGCAAACCGGGAGGCCATCGCCGCAGTCCCGCTCCAGCAGCTCCTCGACGCCCAGGACGCCCTGTCGCCTGGACCTGCAGGCCGCCCCCGATCCCGGCCGCTGGGGCGAGATCACCGCCAACCTGATGGTCTTCGAGCCCGTCATCGACGGCGACATACTGCCCGCCCTGCCGCTGGACGGACTGCGAGCAGGCGCAGGCCGCGACGTGGAGGTCCTCATCGGGACCAACACCGACGAGCAGCGGTTCTTCATGGTGCCTACCGGCGCCATCGACCACATCGACGACACCGTGCTGCAGGCCGCAGCCGCGGCCTACGGCCTCGGCGGCGCAGCGCTGCCGGACTACCGGGCCGACCGGCCGGGCGCCTCCGCCGGCGACATCCTCGCCGCCGTGTCCGGCGACTGGTTCTTCCGCATCCCGGCCCTCCGCGTCGCCGAGGCACGCAGCCGAGTCGGCCACCTGGATGTACGAGTTCGCCTGGCCCACGCCCCAGCTCGGCGCCTGCCACTACGCCGACGTCGCATTCGTCTTCGACACCCTGCAATCCGAGGGCGCCGACTGGCTCCTCGGCCCCGAGCCACCGCAGGAACCTCGCCGACACCATGCACCGCGCCTGGGTCGAACTTCGCCACCACCGGCGACCCCGGCTGGGACCGCTACACCACCCAGCGACCGGGCGACGATGGTCTTCAACACCCACAGCGCGCTCGTCGAGGACCCGCACGGCGACGAGCGCCGACTATGGGACGGCCTGCGCTAGGCAGACCCTTCGCCCGGCCCGTCAGCCCCGGCCGTAATCCCCGCGACCAACTGACCGCGGCCGATGACGGCGGCAGTGTCCTGGCGGTTTCGGAGCGACGATCCATGGACGGCAGCCGATGCAATGGGTTGTGCCCCGCGGCACCGTGCCCTGACCTATTCGCCAGGCCATGCGGTCGCACCGCGGCAGAAGCGCGGCCGCCGGTGACCTCGAGCTGCCATCGCTCCATCCTGCGGCCATCGAGCCCTGCCGTGCCGATGGCGGTCGCGGACAGGGGCCGAAGCCACTGCCGGCCCCGCGGTTGCACGCGGGGCTAAGGTCTCGGCACCGCGGGACCAAAGGCGCTGGTCCCTGACCGGACGGCATGGCATTCCTAATACAGGCAATCTCACCCGGCTGTAGTCGGCTACCGGCCAGGAGGCGTCATGGCAGCAGCGATGCCTGCCGCCCGCCCGGCTGCCGGTAATTTCCAGGAGCACAGAACTATGAATCACGATGGTGAAAGATCCGATGTTGTCGCGGCAACCAGGGGCGGAGCGACCATCCAACTGTGGCAAACCCCGAGTCGAGTCTGGCCCGCGTATCCGACCGTGGCTGTGATCCGGGCCGCATCCCGGCTCGGGCGGGGCCGGGCCGAACGCCGGAGCCCTGCAATCGGTGGTGTCACCGTCTTCCTCGACGGCTCGAAGGCGGGCGCCATCTCGCCCAAGCAGATCAAGGTGTACCAGGTCTCACCTGGGGAACATTCCTTGAGCATTCACTTCCTCGGGGGCTTGCGGCGATCGAGGAAACTCGATGTTCCTCTAGCCGAGGGCGAGGAGAAGCAGTTCGTCTGTTTGCTGAACGGGTGGGCGTGGCCCTCCATCCGGCCCGCCACTCCCAAGGATGTCGCTGCAATGGAACGGTGGCAGTCTCCGGCTGTTGACGCCTCGGACTTGGCTGAGGACGATTCGAGATCCGAGACGACCCCATAAGCAGCGAGTCCCGAACTGGGCCGCAGTCGCTAGCTATGCCCGTGACTGCTTGAGATCCAAGGCTGGAGTCGACCACCAGTAAGGAGGCGTTCCGCGTCGAACAGCGCAGCCACCGCCCGCAATCCGAGGAAGCTGCCTGCGTCGTGACCTGGCTGCATCGGCGCGTGAAACGAGCAGAGCAGTACACGGGGCATCGTGTTCCGCGTCGCGGATCTGCAGTCACGTGCCTGAGCTCCGCATCGCCGGCTGAAATCTGGCCTCGGCGACCGGGGCGATCACAGGACGATCCAGTCGCGGTCAGCTCCGAGTCTTATCCACTCGGTGTCCTCGATCTCCAGCGCAACTTCTTCGCCGTACACATCGGCAAGCGTGCGGACAGTTAAGCCAGCAGACCGCAGGGCCATGGCCGTGCCGCATCGACCTAGCGGGTAGACCAGCCGGTCGTCGCCCGCAGGGGCCGACCGTGACCGGCCGGCCGGGCGAACATGCTTCGGCTGCCTAGGTGCTGCTGGTCAGCCTGCTGACGGCCGTGAACGCTTCGGTGAGCAGCTGCACGAGTCCTGGCGAGGCTCCGCTTGTGGCCAGCAGCTCCCGGTGGCGGATCGCGGCGCTCCTGAGCGCGACGACCGCGATCCGCCCGGCCACCTGGTCGTCGAGGTCTGCCTGCGGTGCGCCGCGGCGAGCGGCTACGGCGTCGGCTATCGCCGCCTCGAGCCTGCGCAGTGGCCGCGGCGATGATCGCCGGACAAGCTCGAGCGGCCGGGGGATTTCGATCAGGCGTGCAAGTCTGCTGTCGCCGGAGGGCCGGGTCAGCTCGCGTGCGACCGCGATCATCGCATGCTGCACCGCGAGATACGGTCCCTCTCCCGGCGGGCGGTTGCGGATCGCGTCACAGAGCTTTTCCGTCCAGTCGATCGCCTCCTCTGCGAGCAGGCCTTCCTTGCCGTCGAAGTAACGATAGAAGGTACGCTCCGTGACCCCGGCGGCGTCGGCTATTGCCCGGACGGTGGTGTTCTCGTAGCCGTGCAGTGCGAACAGGCGCTGCGCCGCCTCGAGTACCGCGGTGCGCGTGGCCTGCTTGCGGGCCTCGCGCCGGTAGGCCTCGCGGCGCTGCGCGGGTGAGTTTGACGACCGCGTGTCCATCTGCCTATTGTGTCATACCTGACAGACTGTCATACCTGACAGAAGCTGAGACCGCGTCGTGAGGTGGGCATGTGAGCGGGGACAGCTTGCTCGATCGGCGGGGGTGCGCTCGCGAAGGGCGGACACGGCCTGCATGGGCTCCTTGGCGGTCATCATGGGCTGCGGATCCTCGTGCTGGTGCTCGCGGTCGCCGCGGCCGCGGTCATCGCGGTGGCGCTCACCCGCCGGGCGCGCGCCCGGCATACCCCGAAGGGACGGCCTGCGGTTCCGGCCGCGCCGGCCAGTGCCGCCGGGGAGCCCGCGCACGCCCTGGCAGGATCGCTGCGCCCGGCCAGCGCGCGCCGGGACGGCGGAGCGATCGTCGCACGGGGTCTGTCCAAGCGCTACGGCGAGAAGGTCGCCGTCGACGATCTCTCCTTCGAGGTGCAGCCCGGTCATGTCACGGGTTTCCTCGGCCCGAACGGAGCAGGCAAGTCAACGACGATGCGGTTGATCATGGGCCTGGACGCGCCCGACCGCGGCTCGGTGACCGTCTGCGGCCGCCCGTACCACAGCCTCGGCTGGCCGCTTCGCGAAGTGGGCGCGCTCCTGGAAGCGCGGTCGGTCCATCCCGGCCGCAGCGCCTACGCGCATCTGCGGATGCTGGCCCGGACCAACAACATCGCGAAGAGCCGCGTCGACGAGGTGCTCGAGATCGTCGGCCTGACCTCGGTGGCCCACCAGCGCGCAGGCCAGTTCTCCCTCGGCATGGGCCAGCGACTGGGCATCGCCGGGGCGCTCCTGGGCGATCCGGGAGTCCTGCTGTTCGACGAGCCGGTGAACGGCCTGGACACCGACGGGATCCGCTGGGTGCGCCAGCTGCTGCGGGGCCTGGCCGCCGACGGGCGCACCGTCTTTGTCTCAAGCCACCTGATGAGCGAGCTGGCGCAGACCGTTGACTCACGTCGTCGTGATCGGCAAAGGACGCCTGATCGCCGACATGCCCATCGCGGAGTTCACCTCCCGGAACGCCCGCGGCTACGTCCGGCTGCGATCGCCGCAGCTCGACCAGCTCCGGCCCGCCCTCGAGGAAGCGGGAGCATCACTCACCGCCGGGCCCGACGGCTCGCTGCTCGTGCACGACCTGCCAGCCGAGAAGATCGGCGAGCTCGCATGGCAGAGATCGGTACTCCTTTATGAGCTCGCGCCGCAGTCCGCGTCTCTCGAGGAGGCGTTCATCGAGTCGACGGAAGGCAACCTCGAGTTCCGCGGCGACCCGGCCCTCGAAGCACACGGAGTGAGTCAGCCATGACGGTCCAGGCATTGGTCCCCCCGCCGGCAGCCGGCGCTGCCGGGACCCCGGCAGGTCACTACCGGTTCGGCGCCGTGCTGGACTCGGAGCGGATCAAGATCGTCTCGGTTCGCTCGACGGTGTGGACGCTGCTCGCCACGGCGGTTGCCGGCATCGGCCTGAGCGCGGTCGTGACCTCCGCGCAGGCGGCGCGCTACAGCGCGCGGACGGTTGCTGCGCAGCAGGCGTTCGATCCGACCCGGTCGAGCCTGTCCGGGATCTTGTTCGCGCAGCTCGCGATCGGGGTGCTCGCGGTCCTCGTGGTGACCGCGGAGTACAGCACCGGAACGATCCGCGCCACTTTCGCCGCCGTGCCGCGCCGCCCGCTCGTGCTCGCCGCGAAGGTCGTCCTGTTCAGCGTGATCACGTTCATCGTCGGGGAAGCCGTGTCATTCGCGGCGTTCCTCATCGGGCAGGGAATCCTCTCCGGGAAGACGCCAACCGCGTCACTGTCCGACCCGAGCGCTGTGCGCGCGGTTACCGGCGGCGGCCTTTACCTCGTCGCGCTCGGGCTGCTCGCGCTCGGCATGGCGACGATCATCCGCCATACGGCGGCATCGATCAGTGTCTTCGTCGGCTCACTGTTCGTGCTGCCGATCATCGCCGCGGTGCTGCCCTCGTCCTACTCTGACGACGTCAGCCGGTTCCTGCCGCAGCAGATCGGAACCGTGATGACGACCGCGCACTACCACGGCAGCGACACCTTCGGCCCGTGGACCGGCTTCATCCTCTTGTGCGCCTACGCGGCCGCCGCGCTCATCACCGGGACGGTCCTGCTGCTACGCCGGGATGCCTAAGGCGTAGCGGAGACATGTGAAATGAGCTGTCATCGCCGACCTCGGACCCGGCCGCTACGAAACCAAGATCAACAAGGACCGGGGAACCCGCTACCACATCCGCCAGCTCGAAGCCCTAGGATTCCAGGTCACCCTCACCCCGGCCGCCTGAGCGATACCGCAGTCACCGGCGGCCACCCAGCGGGCTCCGCCAGCGCTGCCGCGCGTCGGGTAGTCCCTACTTGACGCTAGCAACGATGACTGTTTGCGCGTTGAGATCAGAGTCGCCCGCCCTCCATCGCGGCGACCACGGAGCGTGATCGACTCGGTCGGCCTGCCGGGCGTCGAGCTCGCACGGAACGCCGAGTCGGCGTGGCGCGGGGTACGGGCGGCGTCGGGTTCGGGGTGTCATTCTGAGCTGGCCGCTTCCCTTAGCGGGGTGCTCTGCGCAAGGCCCGCGAGTAGCAGGTCGATCATGCGGCGAGCGTGGTAGTCGGGGAAGGATTCGACGCCGATGCACAGGTTGCCGACGGCGAGCATCAGGTCGTACGCCGGTATGTCCGCGCGTATCTGGCCGACGGCGGCGGACGCTTTCAGCAGCTCGGCGAGCACGGGCACCAGGCGGTCGGCGAACTCGGCGTGCAGCCTCTCGAACCCGGCCTGGTCTGAGTGCATCGCCTCGGCCAGGCCGTGCTTGGTGACCAGGAAATCGGCGAACCGGGCAACCCATGACCGCAACGCTTCGTACGGTGTTTCGCCGGCTGCGGGGGTAGTGGCCGCAGCGTCGGCGAGTGCCTCGAGCTGGTGCCGGAAGACGGCGACCACCAGGTCGGCCCGGGTGGGGAAGTGCCGGTAGATGGTGCCCATGCCGACGCCCGCTTCGGCGGCGATGTCCCGGACGGGAGCGTCGACCCCTGCACGGACGAACACGGCGGCGGCGGCGTCCAGGAGTGTCTGCTGGTTGCGCCGGGCGTCGAGTCGCTGACGCCGGCCAATGCTGGCGGGCGGCGGCGTGTCGGCCGTCGTCATTCGAGGCGCCTCCTTCTCGCTTGCCAAGCGGAGCAATGTTCCTTATAGTGATTCGGAGCAACGTTCCGGATCGGAGCAATGCTCCGGAACCTTCATCATGCCAGATCGATGCGGGACGGGCCATCATGCGCCCGGCGAGGAAGGTATTCATCCCATGAGCGACACAACATCGGCCGATGCCGGCACCGACGTGACCACGCCGATCATCTCGGTCAGGCCGGTCACGCTCGCGGCCCCCCACCGCGGCCAGGACCTGCAGGTACGGGTCTCAGCGCCGACGACCGGCCGCGACCTGCCGGTCGTCGTCTTCTCGCACGGCATGACCTTGACCATGGACAGTTACGCACCGCTCGCAGAATTCTGGGCCGCCCGCGGGTTCGTCGTCATCCAGCCCACCCACCTCGACTCGCTCGGCCTCGCCCCCGATGACCCGCGGACCCCGCTGATCTGGCGCACCCGGACCGACGACCTGACCGCCATCCTCGACCGACTCGACGCCATCGAAGCCGCCGTACCCGGCCTGGCCGGACGCGTCAGCCACGGCCGCATCGCGGCCGCCGGGCACTCGTGGGGCGCACAGACCGCGAGCACGCTCGCGGGCGCGCGGGTCACCGACGCTGACGGCACGCCCGGCGAGAGCATGGCTGACCCGCGAGTCACGGCGGCAGTGCTGCTCTGCCTGCCCGGAACCGGCGGCGCCGACCTTGTCCCGTTCGCCGCCGAGTACTTCCCCTTCATGAGCCCTGACTTCGCCGAGATGAAGACGCCGAGCCTGATCGTCGCCGGCGACCACGACGACTCCCCGCTGACCGTGCGCGGCCTGGACTGGTTCACCGACGGCTACCTCCTCAGCCCGGGCGCCACCGACCTGCTGACCCTTTCCGGCGCGGAACACGGGCTCGGCGGCATCCACGGTTACCACGACACGCGCACCACCGACGAAAGCCCCCAGCGCGTCGCGGTGGTCCAGCAGGCCACTCTGGCGTACCTGCGCACCGCGCTGGCCCTCGACGACGACGCGTGGCCACACGCCCGTGCAAGACTGGCCGCGACCAGCGCCCCGCTGGCAAGGACCGACTCGAAGTGACCAGCCCCCTCGCGCCGGCCCGCGGGCCCAGCTTCGGAATCCTGACCGCCCCGTCGCAGGTCGCCTACGACGACGTCCTGCGCGTCTGGCGCGAGGCGGACCGCCTCCCGCAGATCGAGCATGCCTGGCTGTTCGACCACCTCATGCCGATATCCGGTGACCCGAACGGACCCACCTTCGAGGGCTGGACACTGCTGTCCGCTCTAGCGGCCCAGACCGAACGGCTACGCCTCGGGCTGCTGGTCACCAGCAACAGGTTCCGCCCGCCTGCCATGCTGGCCAAGATCGCCGCCAGCGTCGATGTCATCTCCGGCGGCCGGCTCGAGTTCGGCATCGGCGCAGGCTCCCGGCCCGACGTACCACTGGCCCGGCGTGAGTACGAGGCTCACGGCCTGCCCTTCCACGACGCCGCCTACGCGGTCGGAAGCCTCGCCGAGGCGTGCGCGATCATTCGCCGGCTGTGGACCGAAACGGTACCCTTCGACTTCCACGGCAGCCACCACCAGCTGACGGGCGCGTTCTGCAGTCCCAAACCCGTGCAGCAGCCCTACCCCCCGATCATGATCGGCGGCCGGTCCACCCCGACCATGCGCGTGGTGGCCGAGCATGCCGACCGGTGGAACATGCCCGGCGGCAGCATCGACGACGCAATCGCGCGGAACATCACGCTGGACCGCCTGTGCGCCGAGATCGGCCGCGACCCGGCCGAGATCACCCGATCGATTGTCCTGCCCGCTTCATACGACCGGCCCAGCGACACCCGGCACGCAATCCGCGCGGCGCTCGACGGCGGGTTCAGCCACATCGTGCTCAGCCTCGGCCCGCCGTATCCGGTCGAGGTCGCGCGCTGGGTCGCTGACACCATCATCACCGCCACCACCCACTGACCCAGGCCATCGTCGCTCGACCGGTCTACCGGGCTACACAAGAACCCGTCGGCGCTAGAACACCTATGCCAGCCACTTTGACAGCCTGCTGCGCGAGGCACCTGAGGGTCTGTCAGGATTGATGACCGAGACGCGCGAGGGCCCCTTCTGGGTCGCCGTGAGAGGCAGAGCACCGCTGCCGCCAGCGGCAGTAAGATTCGTTTACCGATACGACCCTGAGCTGGGCTGCCCTACTTCCTCGGAGTCCGCATCAAGCTGAAAGGCGGGACGCGAGGACGAGTTCGGCGGCACGCGCCTGCAGGTCGCTGAAGGCTGCATCGGCCAAGGGCGGGAACGGTTCGTCATCGGTCGCCTTCATCCAGCGCTCGAACGCGACGCTGAAAGCGAGCATGCCCATCTCCGCCCCCAGTCGCGCGGTGAGTTCGTCTGTGCCTCGCTCGCACAGGGCAGCGGTGACCGACTGGGTGATCCGGGCGTGCTTGAGTAGTCCCCGCTCCTGCAACTCGCTGTTCGCCGCGACCACCAGTCTGCGCCGGGCGGCAGCGGCCCGCAGTTGCGGGGTCATCGCGACCCCAGCCGCCGTGAGCGCCGCCCGCAGGTATTCGGTGAGCGTCCCTCCAGGCGGCGCAGCCCGGATGGCGTCGGCGAATAGCCCGGCCAGCACGTCTTCCCCGCCGAAGAGGACCTCGCGCTTGTCCGCGAAATGCCGGAAAAACGTAGCGCGGTTCATTCCCGCGCGGTCCGCGATCTGCGCGACGGTCGTCTGCTCGTACCCGGCCGCCACGAACAGGTCCAGTGCGGCGGTCTCCAGCCGCTCGCGCGCATTCGGTGCCCATCTGCTCACTGTCACATCCTAAGCGACGCGATCGGATCGCATCACTTGCGAGTCGATGCGACGCGGTCGCATCGACGTGGTAGGGTAATGCGACTGGATCGCATCGTTCTGGTCGCGGTGCCTGCGCCGCGCATCCTCGTCACCTGCAGCACAACCAAGGAGAATCTTTCATGCGCATCTTCGTCACTGGCGCTTCGGGCTGGATCGGCTCGGCCGTCGTCCCCGAGCTCGTCGGTGCCGGCCACCAGGTCGTCGGCCTGGCCCGCTCGGACTCCTCCGCCAAAGCAGTCGCCGCCATGGGCGCCGAGGTGCTACGCGGCGACCTGAACGACACCGACGTGCTGGGCGCCGGCACCCTCGACAGCGACGGCGTCATCCATCTGGCCTTCGTCGTGCCCAGCGTGAGCGAGGCTGCGACGCGGGCCGACGCCAGGGCCGTCGAGGCGTTTGCCGCCCGCCTCGCCGGCTCCGGCAAGCCCCTGGTGATCTCTGGCGCAACGCTCGTGACACCCGGCCGGCCCGCGACCGAACGCGACGAACTCATCGCCGCCGGGCCCATCGCGGCCCGCATCACCAACATGCAGGCCGCCCTCGCTGCCGCGGACAGCGGCGTCCGCTCCTGCCTGGTCATGCTGCCCCGCTCGGTGCACGGCCAGGGGGAACGTCACGGCTTCGTCCCCCAGCTCATCGCCGCGGCCCGGGCTAAGGGCGTCTCCGGCTACATCGGCGACGGGGCCAGCCGCTGGCCCGCCGTCCACGTCAAGGACGCCGCACGCCTGTACCGGCTGGCCATCGAGCAGGCTCCCGCCGGCGCAGTGCTCAATGCCGTCGGTGACGAAGGCGTGCCGGTCCGGGAGGTCGCCGAGGCCATCGGCCGGCACCTGAACCTGCCGGCCAGGTCCCTGCCCGCCGAAGAATTCGGCGGCATGCTCGTGCCCCTGCTCAGCACGGGACATGCCCGCTTCTAGCACCATCACCCAGGAACTCCTGGGCTGGAAGCCCACCCATCCCGGCCTCATCGAGGACATCGAACAGGGCCACTACTTCACCTGACCAGCCCCATACGCGGTTCCGGGGGAATAAGGACTTGGCGAGCTGCGGTCGACAGGATCCGGCGGGGGCGACGCCTAGGCCAGCAGCCGGCAGCGCACCGTTTAGGAGAATGCGGTGGCGTGATCGGCGGCGAACTCAAAAGCCAATGCGTTCTCAGTAGCGTTTTCGCACTTCAGGGCACGCTGTGACCGCGCGGGCCGATCGGTGGATTCGGCGGACCACTATCGGCTGCGTCAGCATACTGGCGTTGATCGCCGGGACAGTTTCGTATCTGCATGCACATCGGGACCAGGTACAGCCGCCACGAGCGGTGGGGCGGATGGTGAAGCAGTCCGGCGTGGCGGGGGAGATCGGCTCGTGAGGCTGGACTGCTGTGCGGTGGGCTGGCTGGAAGCCCAGACATCGACCCCGGAAAGGCCTGAGGCCCATGATCATTGCAGGCCGTGGACCTCCCTCGGACCGCCTTCCCGACGCGGCAGGCTCCGTTGGCTGATCCTGGCCGACTCGCCATCCCAGGCTCTCAACCTTGCATGTACTACAGCCTTATTCTAGGTTGAAAGGTAACCTATAACAAGGAGGTGAGATGGCAAAGGTTATCCGTAAGCACTGGATCAGCGAAGCCAGCCCAGGGGTGGCTCGACGCGACCGGCCATCCTGCGACTACGAAGCATACGTCCCTGACCTCCTCACTGGCCGGAAGCAGAATATTCGAAGGGAGCACGGCAGCTGACATCGCCGATGCAGAGCGCGCTATAGCCGTCTTGGACGCTCAAGCTTCTACATTGGTCGATACAGAGGCACTTGCTCGTATCCTGCTTCGCGCAGAAGCTGTCGCTTCCTCGCGCATCGAAGGACTAGAGGTCGGCGCACGTCGTCTGCTCAGAGCAGAAGCAGCCATTGACATGGGCGAACAGCCAACCGACGTCACCGCTGCCGAAGTCCTGGGGAACATCGAAGCGATGGCATCTGCGGTCCAGCAGATCGCGCCGGGAGACCCGATCACCGTCAACATACTTCTTGACTTTCACAAGCGGCTCCTCAGCGGTACCAGGCTGGAGACCTACGCGGGTCGTACTTCGGTCTGAGCAGAACTGGATAGGAGGTAGCAACTACAACCCCTGCTCGGCAACATTCATCCCGCCCCCGCCGGAATGCGTCCCTGACTTGCTCGAGGACCTTTTCAGCTTCTGCAACGACGACGCGCTGCCTGCCGTTGCGCAGGCGGCAATGGCGCATTCGCAATTCGAGACGATCCATCCCTTCGTTGACGGCAATGGCCGAACAGGTCGGGCTCTGATTCACTTGATCCTCCGCCGACGTGGCTTGGCAACCCGCGTGCTGCCACCGGTTTCGCTCGTCCTTGCAACGTGGGCAAAGGACTATGTAGATGGGTTGCAGGCAACCAGGTATAGAGGCCCGGCATCGTCGACTGCCGCGCGGAATGGGATTAATCTCTGGGTCGCTAGATTCGCTGCCGCCTGCCTCCGTGCTGTCGCTGACGCATCCGACTTCGAGAGACGATCACAATTGCTTCAGGAGGAGTGGCGAGAGAAGCTCGGCTCAGTCCGAGCTAACTCGGCTACCGATCTGCTCCTGCGCGCCTTGCCTGGAGCGCCGCTCCTCACAGTCAAGTCTGCAACGACGCTCATCGGACGCACGTTCCCGGCCGCCAATGATGCGATTAAGAGACTTGCAGACGCAGGGATACTGCGTCCAATCAGTTTGGGCACCCGAAACCGAGCCTTCGAAGCTACGGCGGTGATTGAGGCATTCACTGCCCTCGAACGGCAACTCGCTAGCCCCGAAGGGAATACTCTGAGCAGCGAGCCGTCGCGCCGGGTGCCATACCGACAAGTGTCCGTCAACTAGCGGCAATGCGTTCAAGGTCCTCAGCCATGTGGGACGGTGTTGTCGAAGTCTGCCTGGTCCTTGGGGCGTGCGTGCTTGGCCTTGAAGAGCAGGACCAGTTCGGGCGCCAGGTACGGGATGCCGCCGGGCGTGTGGTGAATGATCTCGCTATAGGGAAGCCGGATCGTCTCGTCGTGCCGGCAGATCCAGGTCTCGCCGTCATGGGGTTCACGGAACACATCGAGCAGGTAGTTGCCGGTGGTCCGGGTCGCGGAGCCAGGTCTGGTGTGTGGCGGCCAGCATGTCCGGTGATGCTTCCTCCCAGATCCGGCCGTTGCCTACCGCGTCGAAGGCGTATCCCGGAAACCGGTCGCGGATCCGGGGAAAGCACGCCGCGGGGAGCGCGATCTCGATGTCTCCGTGGTGGCGCGTCTGCGCGCCGCGGAACAGATCCAGAGCCCATCCCGCAGCCACGCACCATGGTGTGGTGATCCCGGCCAGGTGCTGCGCGACCTGGCGCGGGGACCAGCACGATGACCACCTTGCATCCAGGGCATCGATCTCAGCGGGTGACAACTCGATGCCACCGCCACGCGGTTGCGCGTCCACAGGAAGGAACCTACCAGCGAGATTGGGCCGGCAGCCGTGCCTGACCTGGGCCAGGCCAGTAGGTACTTGCCGGGCGGTGAATGCGCTCGAGTGCTTCGCGGAGGTCGTCGGGTAGCGGGTCGGCGGCGGTGAAGGCGTGCGGCCCGGCCTGGATCTGAATGGTCCGGTAGCGGCGGGCGGTCTTGACGAACTTGCGGATCGACCAGCCGGTTCGTGCCTCGATCCAGCGGCTGACCGCCAGGGCGGCGAACACGATGGTCAGGTGCGCTTCGATCGAGTCGCGGGTGCGGTGGTAGATCGGCCGGGCCTGCAGGTCGCTCTTGGCCATCCGGAATGACTTCTCGATCCGGAAGAGCTGGTGGTAGGCGCCGATCACGAACTCCGCGGTCACCGGGATGCCGTCCGGGCAGGCCCGCAGGTTGGGGACGTAAGCCTTTCAGCCCGGCCAGCGCCCGGCCCCTGGCCGCGAGGTCGCGGTTGCTGGTCCGGTTGCCGCCGGACAGCTTGACGAACCGGTTGCGTTCCAGGTGCAGCAGCTGCTGATCTCGCGGCGAGCCCGCACCGGCCCGCGCGAGCGCATCCGCACGCGCCACGTCTACGCCCTGGCTGGCCAGGTTGTCTGCGACGCCTGCGACCGGAAGATGCAGGCCAGCCGAGCAAACGGATACGTCTACTGCCGCTGCCGGTTCGCCGCCCAGTAGGCGATCGTCAACAGGATCAGCCATCCCCGCGACATCCTCATTCGCGAGGCCGAGCTGGTGCCCGCACTCGACGAATGGCTGGCCAGCCAGTTCGAGCCGGACCGCGTCGAGGCCACCATCGATGTCCTGACCTTGGCGCAGGAAGACCCTGGCGCCAAGCGGCAGACCATCCTCCAGGCCAGGCAGATCATCTGCGACTGCGAGGCGAAGACGGCGCGCTACCAGGCCGCGATCGACGCCGGCGCGGACATCCAGGAGATCAGCCGGTGGATAAACGCCACCAAGGCCGAGCGCCTGGCCGCCGAGGCAATGCCGCATTACCAGTGACTGCCCGAGCCGGATGACCCGCGACGAGATCACGACCCTCGTTCACCGGACCGCCAGCTTCACCGCAAGCGCTAAGGGACGCCGACATGGCGGACAAGGCAGCCCTCTATAAGGGACTGAACCTGCGGCTGACCTACGAGCACGTGACTGGGGTCATCCGGGCAGAAGCGCAGCTAGGCGAGGGCCCGTTTTGAATAAAGTGCGTGTCCGGGGGGAGCGCGCCAATAGCCAATGCATGATGACGGGTGAGTTCGCACTTGGGGGCGCGCGATGACCGGTCGGGCGGATCGGTGGATCCGGCGCACGACCATCGGGTGCGTGGGGATGCTCGCGCTGATCGCCGGGACCGTCTCCTACTTGCACATGCACCTGCTGGTGGAGCTGCACGGCCAGCCCGGCTGGGTTGCGGCGCTGACGCCGCTGTCCGTGGACGGGATGATCGTGGCCGCGTCGACGACCCTGCTCGCCGACTCGCGTGTCGGCGGGCGGGGTGGGTTCTTGCCGTGGACACTGCTTGTGGCGGGCAGCGCCGCGAGCCTGGCCGCGAACGTGGCGGTCGCCGAGCCCACGGCAACTGGACGGGTGATCGCCGCCTGGCCGTCGTACGCGTTGATCGCCGCATATGAGCTCCTTATGCGCCAGGTCCGCAAGGCGTCGGAGAACGCTGTGGCCGGGCAGCGGTCAAGGAGGTCACTTGGCGCGGTGACTGCCAGTGGCGGCAAGCCGGGTTCTGCAAGCCGGGCCGCGGCACCCGAACGCAGGGCATCGGGGCGGGACTTGCGGCTGGAAGCGTGGCAGTGGGCTCAGGACAACCGGGCTGCCGATGGCTCGCTTCCCTCGGGTCGGGACATCGGGACCAGATACGGCCGCCACGAACGGTGGGGGCGGATGGTCAAGCGCTCGGGCCTGGTCGGCGATCTAAGCGAGATCAGCTCGACACGTAGCTAGCTAGCAGGCGATATTCCTAGGTTGGGCATTACATCGCGATATGAAAGTTTCATGGCTGCAGACCAGAGCACACCGGTGACTGAGCCTGTATCTGCCGATGGCGGACCAACCGAGACGATCTCTCAGTTCGTTGCGCGCGTTCTAGATCAGTTGTCGTTGAGCGCATGGCTACCGGCCGCGGCACTGCTGCTACTGCTGGACTTCATCGTGCAGCTAGGCGTTGCGTTGGATGCCAAGGGGGAAGGGCCCGGCCTGGGTAATTGGCGATGCTCTGACCCGGATGAGCGCGATTGGCATAGGCGGCGCCGTGCTGCTGGTGATCGCAGTAGTGGTCGTCACGATCTTGACGCAAGCTTTTTCTTTCGAAGCGATCAGAGGTTGGAGGGCTACTGGGGCACGACGGATGCTGTGGAGTCGATCGCGCGGTGGCGAGCAAGTCGACATCGCGGTCACAAGGGCAAGCTTGACCGTCGTCGGCGGAAGCTGACCGAGGATGCGTGGGCAGTTGCGAAGGCGAAGATCATCGAGATGGAGGATGGCCGTCGGCAGAATGGACTGCGGCCTGATCTGACTCCCATCATGATCGGTCGTCTGGAAGCTCGGGTGTTGAAGACGTTTCCGGTCGGTCGGTTGACGCCGAAGCAGCTGGAGCGCGTTCGTCGATACGATTGGGCAGCGCCAAGCGCCGAGCTCAGGCTTGCTGCGGCGAAGGGTGAAAGTCGGCAAGCAAATGAACGATTTCCCCAGGCCCGAGCGCACTCTTCCGACGAGGCTAAGGCAACATCCTGCGCGCACATGAGGATCAGATCGAGCACTGAGGCGGTTCGAGCGTTTCATCCAGGATGTCTTCGATGAAACTGGCCGCGGTGACTTCAGAAGGATCACGGACGAGCAACGGAATACCGCCTTGAGCGTGTACTGTTCTCTATTGTCTTCTTAGTCGCCGTTGAGCGGAATAGTAGGGAATTGCTAGGTTCACACCTCAGCAGCTGGCCCTATGCAACTGGCAGTGCCACCGCGGCCAACGGTGGAATTTGGATCATGCACCGCGCAGCTCTCGCCACGGCGCGAGCATATCGGTGAGCTACTGGTCGCAATCGCGCGGAGAACATACACCTTGACCATTGGCCAGTCTGGATGCCGCGGACATGGATCAGGTTCCGGAGCAGGCGGAGCCTCGACCTCGTAGGGGCAGCGAGGCTTGCCGCAGCGCCAAATCACATCCCGGCGCTCGGGAGTCGGCACCCGCCTGTCATTCACGTGCTTAGCGTGTGCCCCTCGGCTACGAATGTCGACAGCGCCCGGCGGTTCTTCCGCGTATCGAAATCTCCCAGGCAGTGACGTGGCTGAGCAAGAGGGCGGGTGGCAGAGCGGCGTGGTACTGCCGGGGTGCCCATCAGGCACGACCGACGCGGGAACGAGCACAGGCGACACACTCCCAGATGGCCGCAGTGACAGCGTGCGGACTCGCACGGCAACCAGACCGGGCGTAATAGCGGAGCCCAATCGCAGTAAATTGATGCCGTGCGCATCCTTGGGCCATCCAGCCGAGACGAGCTCATACTCGCTTGGCTTTACAGCGAGTGGCCCCGGACCGACTCTTTGAGGCCGCTAGTCGATCATCCCGATCTCTCTGACGCTGTGCAGAACACCGCTAGGGTCCAGATGCTGTTTAGCATCAGGGCAAACATTATCCAGGAGCTTCCCCACGGGATGCGGCCAAGACTTGGTCGATATCGAAGACGCTGACATAGCTAGCCTCTACATCCTTCCTTGCCGCGAGTGGTATCTCGACTCCGGTCGCACCTTCCGCCTCGCTGACGTGCCCGCGAACCTGGCTCCCGGTCGCCACCCTGTCGGTCACCTCGCCAAAGTCGACGCCATCGCTCCATCGCTCGCCGACTATGAGGCCGCTACAACACGTGAAGTGCTCATCCTGAACGCCGCGGAGCAAACTGGACCGTACACGATCATCGAGGGCACTCACCGCGCTACTGCGCTTTATCGCAACCAACTCGGTAAGCCCAACATGCCCTGGAGGGCCATATTGGTTGCCGACCCACTCATTAAGCAATCTCCCTGGCACATCGAATCGCTCCGGGCGGGGATCACTCTCAACCTGTGCGCTTGGGAGGCCGAGCTAGGACAACTGCGGTAACGAGTACGGGCGCGACGCAGACCCTCCCTTCTCAGTGCCAGCGCGATCGGATGTACTGCCTGAGTTGGTTAAGCTGCGCTGGGGTCAGCGGCGCGCAGTTCACTTTCAGATCGCCGCGTTGGTTTGGGTGCGGTAGCTGCAGCACCATGCGGTCCGCGCCCTCGAGGCTCAGCGGGCCCGTCATCGGCACCCCGGCGGGAATCCGAAAGGTGTCGCGGAAGGCCGTCCGGGCATGGGCACCGAACAGCACGATCACCGGCGCTAGGGCAACACGGACGACTGGGCGGAGCCAGGTCGCAACGCACTGGTCGAGCGCCTCCGCCACTCCGAGCTCCCCGAGCTGACTTGCAGTGGACGACTTCGGTGAGAACAAAGTGTCGGCCCGGTTCGGCGGGACGCTCGAGTAGTTCAGCTGCCCGGGCTCGGGTCCTAGACCAGAAAACTGTTGAAGTGGCTCGATGCCTTGGCGGCGTGGTGGCCAGTAGGGGCCGCAACCGCTGATCGACCCAAGGAACCGTCCGCCGATCGAAGCGTCCGTCGAAGAAGTCAATCCGCTGTCCCCCATCCCAGGATGCCGTCGGATAAGCCTCCCGCGCGGTCGATAGACGGATTGCTGCTGACGAACAGAATCGGCGCGCGAGAAATGTGTCCGCTCCACGGTTCAGGAACGTGGAACTCGTCAGGCCCAGCCGCGTCCTGAGACCTCACGATGGCCGAGCATGAAAGATGTTCGCCCGCCAGGCAACGCTCGGCTGTTGGGCATCGGGTAATCCGGACGAGAAGCGAATTAGGGGCCGATGTCAGGTCAAGGTCATAGGAGAGATCCTCCACGACCAGACGACCGGGCGCAGGTTACGTGACGCCCTTAGAGCATCCTGTCTTCGCCGCATGCGAATAGACGGCCGCACGATGATCTTCGATGGGGCCTCGGCGGTAAGGGGGGAGCGCACCCATAAGCCAATGCGTACTGACCGGTGAGTTCGCGCTCGGCGGTGCGCGCTTGACCGGGCGGACCGATGGGTGGATTCGGTGGACAACGATCGGGTGCGTCGGCTTCCTGGCGCTGATCGCCGGCACCGCGTAGTATCTGCATATGCACCTGCTGGTTGAGCTGCACGGGCAGCCGGGCTGGCTAGCGGCGCTGACGCCACTATCAGTAGACGGGATGATCGTGGCAGCGTCGACGACGCTGTCGGCCGACTCGCGTAGCGGCGGCCGAACCGGGTTCCTGCCCTGGGCGTTGCTTGTGGCGGGCAGCGCGTCAAGCCTGGCGGCAAACGTTGCGGTTAGCGGAGCCGACGGTCACTGGCCGCATCATCGCGGCCTGGCCGTCGTTTTCGCTGATCGCCGCATTCGAGTTGCTGATGCGCCAGGTCAGGCGCGCTGCTGCGACACCTTCGCCCACAAAGTCATCGCGGCGGCCCGTCCAGGTTCTGGGCGCGGTCCCGGTCGCCGGCAGCGGACCTGCCAGAACAGGCTGTCCTGTCGCGAGGTACTACCACGCCTCGGCGCGGGACGTCCGGGACAAAATGCCCGGCTGGAGGCGTGGCTGTGGGCTCGGGACAACCGGGCAGAGGACGGCGCGCTTCCCTCAGGCCGGGAAATCGGCACCAGGCATGGTCGCCACGAGCGGTGGGGACGGATGGTCAAGCAATCCGGGCTGGCCCGCGAGATTGGTGCGTAGGGTCGGCAGGACTGACCCGCGCGGTTGTGGGATGCTGCCGGGATGATCGTGCGGTGGTTGCTGGTGTGCGCATGAGCTCGGACGTGCCTGTCCGGGTGATGCGCGGGGACCTGCCCGGTGACCTTGCCGATGCCTTTGCGCGCTCAAGTCGAATCGCCTGGGACATCGAGACCACGGGCTTGGACTGGCGGCAGGAAAGGATCGGGACTTGCCAGCTGTTCTCGGAGACCGTGGGCGTGGCCGTGATCGGTATCGGCCAGGACAGGCCCGCTCGGCCTGGCGGCCCTCCTTGAGGACAGCTCAGTTGAAAAGGTCTTTCATCACGCGCCATTCGATTTGCGTTTCATGGCTAGCGCCTGGCGAGTGTCACCCACCGCCATTCGGTGCACGAAGGTCTGCTTCCAAGATCCTTAATCCGGAGGCGCCGAATGAGCACCGACAGCCTCCAACGTCTTGTCGGCAGGTCTCTTGAGGTCAAGTTCCCCAAAGGCGCAGTTCGCGTGAGCGATTGGTCGGCGGCAGACCTGACTGATGAGCAGATCCGCTATGCGGCGAACGATGTCGTGCACCTCCCGCGCTCTCCTTGACGTCATGGAGCAGGCACTCCTGGCGAGCGGTCGCGAAGACCTGTATGCCGCCTGCTGCGCGTTTCCTTCCAGCAAGGGTGACACTTGAGCTGGGTGGCTACCCCGACGTGTTCTCCTACTGACCTTCGGCCAGCAGCTCCCACCGCTCGCTGGTGAAGAAACGGAAACCAGGAGTCGGCGCGGCCCGGAGCCGGGCTGAGCACGCGAAGATGCCACGGCGCCTCAGGGCCGTTGACATGATCAGCGATTACATGCACCTGAGCACGCTCCATAAGGCGATGCAGATCCTCGACCAGCAGGTTGGGAACCCAGCCGATCGGGATCAGCGGCGCTGCTGTAACGACTATTGCCAGCGGGTTGTTCGGATTCTCTGGCTCAGGGACCATGCCGAGGTCATCACCGCCATGGAGGCTTTCGAGCGCGGCGTCGACCTGATCACGGGTAACTTCTATCCGGACGCCGCTGAGGATCTTTGCAGTCCTGTGCGCATGGCGTACGCCGTGAACGAGGAACTGGCAGCTGATCCCCGCGAGGTCGATGGTCGGCTCAGGGGATAAGCTGGATTGTGTCGCCTTCCCTATGCCCCTGGGATCGTGCGATCTGTTCCCACGGACTAGGGTCGCCTTCCAGGCCGAGTCGGCTGACGTACCGCTCGTAGTCTCGGCCATAAGGGGGTCCATAGCGCGCTGCGCGAAAAGCGGGAACAGCTCGTCAGAGCGATAACTGGCGCGCTGGTCATCGAAACCCAGAAGTCCAGGGAAGTCATGCACCGTCAGTGCATTCCGTATGTAGCTGAATCGGTAGCCCTGATCATCGCAGGACAAGAACCCCACGGGCTCGATCGAGCGCTCGACAGGGTGCTGCCAGGCCACGACGAGCCGACCGGGCACCTCGGCGGATCGGCCTGCGGGCTTGCGCCGCGCAGTTGCTAGAACGCTATCGGCAGACATCGAGCACCCTCCTCCGATTCACCTCAAGCACTCTGCCTGCAAAGGTACGCGCGGCCTCTGACATTCGGGGCACCCTGACCAGGACGCGCCTTATATCATCGCCGCTGACCTCCTGTAGCTGGGAAATCCAGTGGTCGTGAGCGGGTGGCGAGGCCATATCCAAAGCAATCTTGGCTGCGTCGACTAGCCCTGGGCGCCCTTCCAGCCGATTCGCCCGCCCCCTTAGGCACCAGCCCTCCACGCCGGCCTCTCCGAACCGAGGAGCTGATCAAGCCGGGCATCACGCTCGCCGAAGGCAAGGGCGCTGGCATGGTCGTACGAGCCGCTGAGCAACGACGGCCCGCTCACGCCGGACGTTCCTGGGACCAAGACGGACCAATTATGATCATGACGATCCTGATTCGCAATCCAGGCATCAAATACTATATAACCAGCAAATATATCGAAGGCCGTCGCGTTAAACGGCAGATTGTAGCTGGGAGGCAGCCCGCATCCCGTAAGCGCGTCTTTGATGTTGGATAGCGAGTGACCGGGGTGATCCTTGCCGGCCTCTTTGTGGACGTAGCCCGGTGCGTTGACAGTCTCGAGGAGTGCCTGACCAGGCTGCATCTGATACTCGTCGGGGCGCAGATTAGCTGATATGCAGCCGCGCAGGCCGTGCCAGACAGCGAGCTCGACGCGGGCAGCGGGAATGCCCAGTGCCTCGGCCAGATGCGAAGCAGCCTTCTCAGCCCAGTCCTCGCCATGAACATGACCGTTCTTGACGGTTACGGTTTTGAGCAGCCAGCGGACCTTGTTGCCAGGTTCCTCGAGCCATACCTTGGTCTTCAGCACCTGACGTTTCTTCGTCAGTGACATCCCAGGCAGTGACGTCAATCTTCGGGAACGGCAGATCCTCGGGCACGACGAAAGCCTACGGGCTCATCGCCGCCGGTTCTCCTCTGGGCCGTGCCCTGCGATGCACGTCCGCCAAGGCCAGTTCCCGGTGGCGGCGTCGCGGAGGTGAAGCAGGGTGGCAGGACCGCGCATCACCGGGAACACCGCCCGGCGGTGTGTTCGCTGGGCGAGACGCTGGCGATCTATTGGGGGAGGCACGGGTCGGCTGCACATGTTTAGCGCGGTGCCGGCCTGGTTCCGGTTCGTGAGGTAAAGGCATGCCACGACACTGGCCATGCTGGCCGAAAGCTTCGAGGTGGTGGGCGGGTGCCAGGACCGGGTGCTGGCCGACCGGGATGGGCTGCCAGAAGGGCGACCGGATGGGCTGCACGAAGGCCGGTGTCGTTGCGAATGTGGGATCGCCCGCTCGGGACCATGTCCGGTCCGCGACCACCTACGGATTCCGGCCGGACTTCTGCGAGGCTCATGCCCCGGAATCCAAGAGTAAAGGCCTTTCAAGCTAATTCTGGCCGGACGCTGCAGCGCTTCGTGGCGGAGGTGGTCGTCCTGTCCGACGAAAGCTTTGAACGGTAACTAGCCGGTAAGCGTCCCCGGACTTGCGCGTTTCGATTTCAATATGGAAGTCGCGTTTGAGATGGGCTAGCTGCCGCTCGAACGCCGGGACGTCGACGGGCGCAGGAAGGCGGCGCAGGATCTGCTCCATGGTCAGGAAGCCTGCGTGTTCGCGGAGAACCTTGTAGATCGGGTCGTGTGCCGCCGGGAGCTTGCTTGACGGCGTAACGAGTGTCGCCCGTGTGATCCAGAGCAATCCGGATCTGCTGGCCGATCGCCCGAGCCATGGGCGGCGGGGATGTCATTGCCTATCTGCCGGTAGTTCGAGGGTTTTGCGGCCAGTGAACAACCACCTGTACTCGCGGTCGTCCCACCCTTGGAGCCTGGCGACCATCTCGCAGGTGAGCTTGGGCAGCAGATCTGCAGGATCACTCGCCGAGGGGGCTGCGTCCGCGACTCCGAGCGCGTCCACACCCATCGCCCGCCAGGCGCGCTTGGCGCGGGTGGGGCCGAGGTCGGCACCACCGTGTTTCTTCGAGCCGCCGACGATAGTGGGGGCGATGTCGTTAAGCTTTTCCCAGCCCACGCGATCGCACCGGGCCAGCCGTTGGTCGCCATCAGGTAGCGCAGCGTTTCCCCGACCGTGGGAGGTTCGCCCTGGCGTTTCGGCCAGGTGAAGTGCGCAAGGTCATCGGGGCACATGGCGATGAGCACGAACCGGGGCCGCAGCTGCGGTACGCCGTAGTCGAAAACGTGGAGCAGCTGCCATTCAGCTGCGGTAGCCCAGCTCGGCCAAGCGGTCCAGTACATGCTGGCGGTAGGCGGCAAAGCGGGGCAGCGGAGAGGGCCGCGGACGTTCTCTAGGAGCAGCGCACGAGGGCCGATGACACTGCACAATTCGACAGCCCAGGCAAACAGGTCGCGCTCGTCAGTCGCGCCTAGCTGTCGGCCAGCGATCGTAAACGGCGGGCAAGGCACGCCGCCCGCGAGCAAGTCAATACCGGCGTAGGCGACGGGGTCCCAGACGTCGACGCTGGCGACGTCCCCTTGGGCAACTTTCCAAGAGGGCCGATTGTGCCTGAGGGTGGCGCATGCGTTCGGGTCTAGTTCGATGCACAGCTCATGCTCGAAGCCGGCCAGCTCAAGCCCGAGCGACTGCCCGCCTGCCCCGGCGCAAATCTCTACCACTCGGTACAACGTGATCGCCTCCGTGACCAACGGCGGGCGGCTCGACGCCCATATGCAGAATCATGCCGGAACACTGCCATCGGATGGCGGACCCCCAGCGCATTTGGAAGGTGTGTTCGAAGGCGGCCTAAGCTGGCTGCCTGACATCGGGCAGTACTGGCGCTGGCTCCACGGGATCATCGGGCTGCGCGACAACCCATTCGCGGCCATCGAGCGTCACCGAAGGCAGCCCCATGATCGGGCCTCTTCCGGGCTAGCCGTACACTCACTGACTCACCGGGTCCGGGTACCGGTATCGCCAGTGCCTGCGCGATCCGCCGGTGACTGTCGTACTGGCCGAGGATCACGATCCCCTCCGGGCGCAGGCTGGTCCGGGATCCGCCGTTGCCCCGAACCCGTTTCATGTAGTCCTCCTGCTCAGCCACGGTCGCAACAACGGTCCGGCTGATGAGGCGCCGCTGCGCTAGCCGGAACAGCATGTCCACCCGCCTCGTCCCGCTGGGACACCCGAAGATCGCCTGTACATCTGTGGGCGGTATCCGGAGCAGCGCGTTCTCCGGAAGTGCGCGGTAGTGATAGATCCAGGTGACTTCTGCCCTGCCTGCCGCCGACAGGCGTCGCTTGAGATCCCGGTTTCCCCGCGAGCTAGTCAGGAGGTGATCTGCGGGCGCGAACAAGGCCCAGAGACCATCTGCCCTGATCATCGCTAGCCCACAGCCCGAGAAGGATCTGTCCCACAGCTTCGGGAGGGATCATCCAGTCGGCCAGGCCCTGCGAGTACTTGCAGTCAACGTCGTGCCCGCAGATGGCGAAATCCATCGCCGTCGCCGTCGGCGAAGCCGAACTCGCGCTGCAGGTTGATCTCCCCAGGGTGCCGAAATGAGTCTTCTCGGTCTTGTAAAGCTGATCCCAGCGGTACCTCCCGGTGTGCTGGCCATCGAGAAGCATGTCGTAGGTGCGGCGCAACACCCTGGCGACTTTCGATCCGTCTGGATCATGAGCAAGTGAGCTCATCCCCTACGGCTCTCAGGGCCGGGTCGTCCGGGGGCATCAATGAGTCGAAAAGTGATGCATTCGCTATCACCAATGCAGCGTAACGATCAGCGATTCGGGCCGAGCCCTGATTGTCGGGGTTTCGTGGCGAATTGACTGTGACATGGCTCGCCGGAAGTTGGCGGGACCGGGCAGTATGTGCATGTGGCACCGAGCTACGTGATCCGCAGGGCGTTAACCGGTGAGCTGAGCATGAAGGACTCGCCGGTCCGGCAGTTCTTTGACGTCAGGTTCCTCACAGGTCTGCGTGATGTCCAGGCACGGTTCCGGGCCGGCGCGGGTCCTGTCCTCGTCGCGGGTGCGCCGCAGGCGGAAGCGAACGCAGGCACGATTGGGACGGCGACCGACTGGCTGCTGCGGTTCCTGGTTCACCCAGCCCCGTCCCTGCACCTGGCCGCCCTCGGAGCGCGGCTGTGCCAGAGGCTGCCGGCCCTTGACGGGAGATCGCGAACTCGCTCGCGGTACACAGACACCGGCGCTGAGCTGTTCCGCGGCCCGAGACCGGGCAGCAGGGCCGATCCGGACTACCTGAACCGGGTGTGCTGGGCGCTCGCCTTGCTCTCGGAGGTCTACCGCAGCAGCGGCATGGCGCTTGCAGGCGGCCCGATAACCAGGCTGCGGGATGAGTCGGCGGGCAGTCTGTTGGCCGGCGGCACCTGAGGCTGGACTTGCCCAGCTCGCTGCGCTGCGCGCCGTATTGGAGACCTTGCTCCTGCCGCATCTGGCGCGCCGGGACGGGATGTGGGCGGTCGGGCGACGATGGCCGGCTCGGAGCTGATGGCAGGCGACGCGGACCTGATCGCCGGGGGGCTGCTGCTGGAACTGAAAGTGTCGGCCAAGCGGCGTTCCCTGGCCGTGACCGATGCATGGCAGGTGCTGGGCTATGCCCTCATGGACTATACCGACGAATTCGGGATAGCTGACGTGGCCGTATTCGCGGCCCGGTACGGCTACCTGGCCACCTGGAACCTGGAGGCTCTACTCTCGGAACTGGCCGGGCAGGCCCGCGTAACGTGAGCGAACTGCGAACGGAGTTCCGCGAGCTGCTGGAAGCCTGTCAGGAACGGTAGCGGCGCGCGTTACCAGGGCAGGTGCTGTGTCAGGGCCCAGCTCCACAGTGGGAGGGATGTCGTTACTCGCGACTCGCAGGGCGACCTTCCTGTCTGCGGGCAACTCCCTGCCGCAGACCAAATGGCGCTGGTTCATGCTGCAAATCGAGATGGCCGCCGACCGGACCGCGTGGCCCAGCGCCGAATGGCGGCACCGCTCCGAGTGCGGCCGGAGACGCGCTCGAGACGGCCCATCATGTAGCGATCCCAGCGATCACCGCCGGAATCCGAGAATCGGGCAATACAGAAGAACTGGGTCGGGGCCTGTCCGCCTGAGTCTCTGGGTTTCAGCGTCAGGTCGCAAGTCTCACCTGCGCTGAGCATTGCGACTGGCTTCCCGCTGTCGGCGAAGATGCCGCGTGTGACCTTGTCCTCGATCCTCACTGCGACCGCGTATATGTGCTGTGAGCTGCCGTTGAAAACCCGAGCATTCTCGAGCCGGTCACCGAGAAGAGTCACCCGCACGCTCATCGCCTGTGCATGCCGCCCGGCTGGCTCCAGCAGGCCCATCATGTACCGATGCCAGCGGTATCCGTTTGAGTCCGAGAACTGCGCTACGCAGACGTAGGATCTCGGCTCTGGCGAACTAGGGTCCTGGCGCTTCAGCCTGAACTCACGTGTCTCGCCGGCATGCATCAGGTCGACGAGCCGTCCGCTGTCGGCGAAGACAACGCCCGTGACCTTGTCCTGAATGACCACATTGATCATGTAGATGTTCTCGGAACTGCCATTCAGCACGCTGGGCGGCCTCGATCTGGTCACCAGCCAGAGCCACGCTGACGTTCTTGGCCTGCATCCGGCGGCGGTCATCGTCGGCCAAGCGGCCGCGCTCGACCTGGCGCCGCATCGTGAGGGCGGTAAATCCGAGAGCGCCGACGGTCCCCACTGCGCCGACCCAGGTCGCAAGATCACCGATTTCCATCTAACGTACATTCCCCCGGCCGCGCAGGGCTGCCGCCGTCTTCGAGCACGCTGTATATCCCAGACTCAAGTCAAGGAGGAGACGCAATTACGACGCGCGCAAGAAACTGCCGGTTGACCCGGCATCTCCGGGCGGGCTGTCTCTTGATGATCTTCGACGGGGCTCCAGCCGCCAGGGAGGAGCGCGCCAATAGGCCAATGCACGCTGACGGTGAGTTCTCGCTCAGAAATGCACGGTGCCGGGCCAGCAGCGAACGCTCAGGGCTGCGAGAGTTGGTCGGCAAGTCGCCTGGCTGCCCAGTTCCAGTCGATGCGCTCCTGCTCGAGCCGGACGCGTTCCCCGAGGCGGTCAGTAACCAGGTCTTGGTAGAGCGCCTGTTCCTCCGCGGTGAGCCAGTCCAGCCGGGAGATGGCGGGCGAAGCTTCGCCGACCCATCGGTCACGATGCGCTAGCAGCGTCTCCCGGTCCATGAGCAGCGACCGGGTGCTGGGTAGCCAGGCGCGCAGCTGATTCAGGATCGCGAAGCCATGGGTGTCGAGATCACCCCAGTAGATGACGTCCGCGTCGGCCAGCCAGGGCAGGGCACCGACGCGATCAACTTCAAAGCCCTTGCCCCAGAACGCGACCCCGTCGCGCGGGACCGGAGCGCTGAGGAACGTGATCTCGTTCTCGATGACCAGTGCTCGCTTCGCCTTGACAGGCAGCGCGGCCAGCTCGGCCACCCTGACCGTGAGATCGGACAGCCCTGAGGCAATCCCCAGCGAGGGATCGGGCCGGATCCGCAGCGTGTCGGGCTTGGTGCGCAAACCCAGTGCGGTGAGAAAGCCGGATGCGGTCGAGGAAACGCCGAGCAATTGGGCCAGTACCTGGCGGTGGCGCTCCACGAACTTCGTGTCAACTCCTGGGGCGGTGATCTCCCGCAGGTAGTGTCCGGAGCCTCGTGCGGCGATCAGCCAGTCATAAGCGGACAAGAGGGCTGGCCACGATGCGCTGACCTCGAGCGCCCGCAGGGGATTTGCCGTAACCCACGCCGCGACGGCTGGCTCGGCGGCGACGGTGGATAGCACGGCACGGTAGGCCTTGACGTCCTCGGCGACCCCAATCAGCGCGATCGCCTGCTCGTATGACTCGATAACCGCGCGGCTCGGCAGCTCGTTACGGCCGATCAGCCGACCGCCGACTGGCGAGTAGCGGAGCGTGTACCGGAGCATTTTCGCGGCTGCCGGCCTCGAGTGCCGCGACCCACACGCGGACCGCCTCGATATCATCACCAATCCTGCCAGGTCGCGGCCCGCGCAGCGGCATGTTTATGACCGGGAACGGCGACGCCGTGGCCAGCGCGGTCAGGATCGAGCCGTCATCCCAGCGTCTGCGCACCCGGGCGCGGATGTCCGAAGCCGTTGTCCAGGCGGTCATGCGAGGTGACCAGCCTGATGTTCGCGAAACTCCTCGATCGTCAGAGTCTGCAGCCGTGAGTAGTTCCCGGCGGGATTGTCGACGAACCCGATGGCGCGGACATACGGCTCAATCACGTGCACCTTCTGAAGCGGAGTGACGATCAGCAACTGCAAGCCCAGCCGCGCGAACAAGTCGAGCGCGTAGCGGGTCGACACGTCCGAGCCGCGGCCGAATGCTTCATCGATCACGGCGAAACGGAAGTCACGAGATTTCTCGACCCCCCATTCGAGCCCGAACTGATACGCCAGCGAGGCAGCAAGGATCGTGTAAGCCAGCTTCTCCTTCTGCCCGCCCGACTTGCCATCGGAGTCGCGGTAGTGCTCCCACTCCTCGTCGGTGTCGCGATCACGCTCGGACGCCGAGAAGGTGAACCAGTAGCGGACATCGGTGACCCGCCGGGTCCAGGCACGGTCCGCGTCGGCGTGGCCCTCGCGTGCACGGAAGCGCTCGATGATCCGCTGCACGTCCAGGAACCGTTGCTCGGAATAGTGATCATCATCCATCGACAGGGTGTCGTCGGTTGCAGCCCGCAGCTCGCTGCGGAAGTCCTGGACCTCGGTGTTCACCGTGCGCTCGGTGACAAGCAGGATGTACCGGCCCGGGCTGTAGTCGATCGCGCCCAGCGCCTCGTTGATGCGATCCACCCTGGCATGGATCTCCTCGGCCTGGCGGCGCAGCCAGTTGTTGAACTGCGCGAGCTCACGGATGGTATTCGTGTTCAGCTGCCGCTTGAACTCGCTCTCGAAGCGCGGCAGGTCGTCGGTTGCCACCCGGTCGTGAAACGCCAGGAACTCGCCGCGGGCCTCGACGCTCGCGTCCATCTCGGTTGTCGCCTCGGGCCAGCGGCGGCGTACCTCGCTCATGGCCTGAATCATTCGCTGGGCGTAGCCGACAAGCTCGCGGCCGACTCGGTCTATTGCAGACTGCAGCCCGGCCGTCAGCGACTCGCCGGCGGCCGCGCAGGCTTCGGGGGACCGGGGCATGCTCTCGCCGAGCCGCTCGGTGAGCTGGTCAAAGGAAAGGCGGGCGGCGGTCAGGCGTGATGCCTCGACGGTGGCCAGAAAGCGCTGTTCCGCCGTCCGGGCCTCGGTCGCCCGCCTCAGGAGCTCCTCCTGGACGCGAACGTCACCGCTCAGCTTCTGAAAGACGGTCTGGGACTCAGCAGCGGACGCCTTGTTCTCCTCGAGTTGGCGCTCGACCTCCGCCAGCGCAGAAGATCCCGAGACGAGTCGCTGACGTTCCTCTTCCGCGGTGGCAGCCCTGCTGTCCGCCTCGACCCAGTCGACCTCGCTCCACGAACGGAAGGTCGCAAGGCCGTCCAGCGCGGAGCGCCGGCCGGTCAGGTCATCGCGGTTACCGCGGAGCCGGGCGTACTGCGCTTCTGCCTCCAGGAGCTGCTCCTGCAGCCCCGTCATATAGTCCGTCAGCGCGGCAATCTTGCGCTCGTTCATCCAGCCAAGTACCCACGAGCGCGGATCGTCGACGCGGGACCGATCGTCTTTCTCATGGCGGTCGCCTGAGCGCATCTGTCCTTCGCGGGTAACAGCCCGGTGCTCATCACGGAACTGCTCGATCGTGTTAACGCAGACAAAGTCGGCCCGGCGGATCAGCTCGTCACGCAGGTAATCCCGGAACGGGCCCCCTGCGATCTCGATTGTGTCCGCGAGCAGCAAGACTCCGCTGCCGGTTCGTGCCTGCAGCGGCACCCGACGGGCCGACACCCGCTCGTACACGAGCCTGCTGCCCGCGGTCTGGCCGCCGCTGCGCTGGTAGGTGAGCCGGTGCTCGTTCACCCAGCGCGAGACGCGGTCGTAATGGTACTGAGGGACGAGCAGCGACAGCGCAAAGCTGCGCAGTACCCGCTCAGCCGCGCCTCGCCAGATCGCGAACTGCTCCGCAACGTCGAGCAGCTCGCCGGCAAACGGCAGCTCGCTTTCGTCGATGCCCTCATCGAGGCAGAGCATGGCGCGAATCTCAAGCTGCGCAGGGGGCAGGTTGTTCTTCCGGCTCGCCAGGCTCATCAGCTCCGCGCGGGCTTCCTCGCCGGCTTTCCGCAGTTCCTGCCGCGATGCGATCACGACCTCGAGTTCTTCCTCGACCGTCAGGAACTCGGTCTCCAGCTGCATGCGCGCGGCCGTCACGGTGCCGTCCAGCGCCGCGAATGCCGTCGAGTCGGTGACATCGGGCAGCTGAGCGGTCTGGGTGAGCGAGTCGAGATCCTGGCGCCGCTGGCGCCGCTCGGCCGCCAGCGTGCGCGCGACTCTGATCTGGACCTCGAGCTGGCTGAGCCGATCACCTCCGGCCGCGGCGCGCTCGATAATCAGCGATTCGCGCTCGCGGACTAGTGCGGCGCAGATCTCCTGGGCTGCCGCCGCTGCCTTGGCCTGGCGCTCGCGCATGATCTTGTGCTCGGCAATTTCCTCTGTCAGCAGGCGCGCTCGCAGCTCGGCGATGAACAGGCGCACTGCGTCACGCTGCTGCTCCAACTCATCGCGCCGTCCCAGTGCTTCGTCGTAGTGCTTGCTGCTGACAACCAGAGGCTGGAGTGCTTCGAGCTGCTCGCGGGCGCGTTTGACGGCGTCGTGGGCCTTGGTGAGGTCCTCGAAGTGGGCAACGATGTCGCGCACCTTGTCCGCGGCGTCGGCTGGCTCCAGCATGTGGCTGCGGACAAACTCGTTGAGGTTGCCGACCGATTTCATCGAAACGGTCTGGTGGAACAGTTCCATCGCCTGCTCGGATTTGATCCCGAGCAGGCGCCGGGCCCGGCGTGCGTAATCGGGGAACACGGTGTGGATCTCAGCTCCGCCTGCTCGGAGCCGCCGGCGCAGGTCCGTCAGGTCCGAGCCGAAGTCGGTGAAGTCCGTCTCGATCGACAACTGCTTCTGCGATGTCACAAAGAACCGATCCGGCTGGCCGGCCCGGTCTTTCTGATGGAATACCTGAGCCAGCGTGATCGACTCATCGAAGCCGTCATTGGCGAAGACGCCGAGGATGACCGAGTAGTGGCGCTGATCGCGAAGTCCGACCGGTCGGGACGTGCCGGTAGCCTCGACCCGCTCCGACTTGTAGTGACCCTCCACGTAGGACCGCAGGGTGCGCTCCCTCGTGTCCGCGCCCGCCGCCTTGTTATAGGCGATCCGGTGAGCCGGCAGGAGCAGCGTGCTGAGGGCATCGACCAGCGTCGACTTACCGCTGCCGATGTCGCCTGTAAGCAGTGCAGTTGCACCGCCCGCGGACAGCCGCCATACCCGCTTGTCGAAGGTCCCCCAGTTGAAGACCTCGAGTCGCTGCAGGCGATAGCCGGCCCGGCGACCTCCGGCGCCCAGCTCGATCGTGGAGAAAAGGCCATCACTCAACGGGTGCCGCCTTGCCTGACACCGTCGAGGCGTATTCGGCGAGCTTTCCGGCGAAGTCCGACAGTGTTTGCGCGTCCACGTAAGCCTTGAGGATCCGGCGCACCTCCCACTGGTCGGACCGCCCGCGCAGCTGGCGCAGGAATCCCAAGTCGGCCGCCCGACGGATGGTGGTGTCGGCCTGATCGACCACCCGCGCCTCGTTGGTCGATTCCGTGAAGAATAGTCTCAGCATCTCAACGATCTGATCGCGGCTCAGCACAAGCTTGCCCTCGGCGCCAGCTGTCTCGAACTCGACAAGCCGTTTGCGGAGAAGGACCAGGAGCAGGCTCAGGTTGTAGCCGAGGGTGCGGCGGTTTACAAGCCGAGGCAGCGGTTCCTCGCCGTCGGCTTCCGGCCGAGTCTGCAGATAGGCATAACCTTCGGTGTCGTGGATGACCACGTCGACGCCGATCGCAGCAAAGTGATCACGGATCGGCGGCGCACTGCGGTCCAGGGTGGTCCATGTCGTATCGTCCTGCTCCCGGTAGACGACACCCCGCATCAGCTGGATGATCGCGGAGGCTGTGGCGTGTTCTTCGGCGGACCTCACTTTCGGGTCACCGTTACCTTCGGCAGCCGTGCTCGACGGGTGCCATGATCAGCGACGTAGTCGATGCACGTCTCATCGTGTTCGTCCACCGAGACCTCGAGATCCTCCTCAGCCAGCGCAAGGTAGCCGACAATCTCAGCGGCGCCTTGCTCGACTGGATAGGCAGCAACGACGTCGCTCAGCAACGCCGAGCCGCGCTCTGGCACTGCGGAGCGGATGTTGGCGGCAAGCCGTGCCTGGTTCACGAAGGTCTGCTCGAACAAGGCGCTCACATCCGCCTCTGTCTCGGTGGTCGGGTCCAGCAAGCTCTCGACCCGCGCGCTGGGGCGGGGGTCATACAGCGGCCGTTCGAACGGCAGGGCGATGGTGACTCCCGGCTCGTAAACTTCAAGCCCGATGGCAGGCGGAGTGTCCCGGCAGGAGAGCGCCTTGGCCTCGATCAAACGGACGAGATCGAGGACGCGGCGATTCTCCAGCCACACCTGATCATCCAGGAAGCGGCGCAGCTGCTCTGAGATCTGACGGACGGTTCGCTGGGTACGCTCGGCGGCCTCGGACCAGTCGTGATGCACTGTGCGCAGTCGCCGGTCCGTTTCAACCTGTTCCAGCGCCTGAAGCCGGGCCAGCATGTGCGCTAGCTCGTCCTGCCTCGTCTCGGACAACAGAAAGTCATAAAACGCCCGAAAGCTTTGGCCTTGGTCAGAGCTGTCTATGTCGGCGCGGCTGTTGACAAGCTCGGCGAGCAGATCGCCTTTGCGGCCCGCCCAGGACGCGATACGCTCGCGTATCGCGCGATCGAGACTGCGGAAGTTCTCCTCCACCTCGCGGAAATCCGACAGCAGTTCGCGGGCCGTAGACGCGAACTGCTGATAGCGGTCACGCAGCGCGGTGTCGCTGAGAACGGTTAGCTGGCCGGCCTCGACCGCAGCTATCTCCTGATTGACTTCGTCCCTGCGGCGCTGCAGTTCAGCCAGGCGGAGCTCCGGGTCGGTCTCGGTACCGTGCACGATCTGGCGCAATAGCTCAACTACCGTGTGCAGCCGCGACTCCGTGCCGACGAATGGGCGGACGCCCAGCCCAATGACCCAGCCGTAGGCTTTCTCGAAGGCCGGAGTCGCGTCGTAATGTACCTCGTCTGACCCGAGCGGGTAGAAGCGGCGTAGCCAGCCTGCATCCGGGTGGGCCCAGTCCTCCAGATAGTCGATGGCCGACTTCGGATACCGCGCAGCGCTCGGGTCAGCCGCGTTAAGCGCATAGAGCTCGTCGTCCAGCGCCACGGCCAGAGCCGAAATGGATGTAGCACCGTGGTTACTTTCGACAAAGTAGCGGCCGAGGAAGGCCAGGATGAGCGGCGCGTTGGCGGCGCGGAGCAGCCGCCAGGCCGGATGGCGGTCGCGGAGCCGCTCGACATCACTATGGTCCATGGGCCCTCCATGCTCAGCTGTGCTCAGCCTAAGGAGCAGCACCGACAGTGCGGGTCGATACGACGTGGGCCGTGCACCGTCACCGATGAGAGGCGGACCGCACACGCGATACCGAGATGAGTTCCGCGCGACAGAGGGTGGCTGACCTCCTTGACGCAGCCCGGCGCAGGTCGCGGAGCGAGTCAATAGGCCGATATGTGATGGCGGCGGGCCGCTGTGGGCGGCACTCTTCCGCAGGGCACTCCTTCAGGTGTCAGCCTTGACGTACTGCACGACGATCACGACTTGCCTGCCCGGGGTCTCGGTGACCCGTGTAGGCCGCCGGAGCCGGGCGGGCCAGTTCAGCTAGATCGGCTCGCCGAGGTCTCGCGACATCCAGCCGGGTGTGTCGAGGCGCACGGGCGGAGTGCCGATCAGCTCTGTCAGGTGCGTCTCAAGGTTCTCGAGCTCGGCGGGACCGATCTGCCGCTCCCATTGATCGCGCAGCTCATCGAAGATCGCTTCACCTGTGCGCAGCACCTCGAAGCCGAGCGGGGTGACCTGAAGGCGCATGCGGCGGGCGTGGCGGGGGTCGGTGTCGCGTGTCACGTATCCGCGCTCCTGCAGGACCGCGATGGTTTTCGCCGCTGCCTGCTTGGAGACGGACAGGCGGCGGCCGAGTTCTGAGGCGTTGCCGGCGCTGGCGGCGATGGCCCGCATGGCGAAGTCATGGACGGGACGCACATCCTCGTAGCCGCGGCGGGCAAGCTCGGCTGTCGCGCCGTCTACCAGCGAGCGGAAGCCCCCGAGCAGGAGCAGGGCGAGATCGGCGCCGGAGCGGGACATGGGAGAAGACTACGGCAGCGATTGGACAGTGACAACCAGGTTGGCTAGAGTCAGTGACATCCAGGTTGTCCAAGCAAGGAGAAGGAATGGACGTCACGCCAGCTGGTCCCGTGCTGCCGGGGATCACGCACCACTATGCGGAGGTCAACGGAACCAGGCTGCACTACGTCGCCGCCGGGACTAGCGGATCGCCGGTCCTGCTGGTCCACGGGTTTCCCGAGACCTGGTGGGCCTTCCGGAAGCTCATCCCGCTGCTCGCGGCCAGCCACCGCGTCTTCGCCGTCGACCTGCGCGGCTTCGGTGACTCCGGCAACGAGCCCGGCGAGTACGGCAGCACCACCTCGGCCGAAGACCTGCACCTGCTCATCAGGCACCTCGGCGTCGGCCCGGTCCACCTGACCGGGCAGGACATCAGCGGGGCGACGGTCTTCCGCCTCGCGACCGCGCATCCGCAGGACGTGCTCAGCCTCACCGCCATCGAGATGGGCCTGGCCGGCTTCGGCCTGGAGATGCTGGCCGACGTCACCCACGGGGGCACCTGGCATATCGGCGTTCTCGCCGCGCCCGGCATCCCCGAGATGCTGCTCGCCGGCCGCGAGCGCGAGTTCCTGGGACAATTCGCGTTCCCGGCGATGAGCGCGACGCCGGGAGCGATCACCGGCGCCGACATCGGTGAGTTCGCCCGCACCTACTCGCGCCCCGGCGGCTGGCGCGGAGCGGCCGGCCTCTACCAGTCGATGCTGCGGGAGGGCCCCGACATCAGGGCTCTCGCCAAGACGCCCGGGCTGACTGTGCCTGTGCTTGCGGTAGGCGCAGGCGGAGGCTCCTTCACGGCCGGCACCATGTCTCAGGCCGCGTCGGGCGAAGTCAGTTCCGTGTCACTCGACGGCGTCGGCCACTACGCCGCCATGGAGGCCCCAGACGAGCTGGCGAAGGCTCTTCTCGACTTCACCGCAAGCCTCGATGACGCCTGACAGCGCTACTGCCCGGATCAGGAAGCCCAGTCAGGCCTCCCGGCGTGCTCCTGCCGTAACGCGGCGTGGTCGCAAGGGGATAGACCGCATGGCGGCCAGCGGGCTGTCGGCCAGGCGATGGGTTGCGGATCTTCCCCAGGTCGGTGGCCGGCCGACCGATGTGGGTGGCGCCCGAGAACACACGGGACCTTCGGTCGCGGGTGTCAGCGGAGGGTCGGCCGGAGGTGGCGGGCGGCGCTCGATTGTCCGGTGGGACCGCCGCCGAGGCGGCCGGCCTTGGCCCGCCGCACCGCCGTCGTGCTCGGCAGGATGACGGCCAGAGCCGGATGACGCATAGCATGGCGGCGCTGCTCGGCCCGCGGCGGCCGCTGCAGGCTGTAGCAAGCTACCGGCTCGGAGCGCCGTGGGTCGCGACGGTATGTGGTTCCCGGCGAGATGCACCGAGCGTTGCCGCTAAGGCGTGTACCTCAGGGGAGCATCTCTGTTCTCAATGTAAGCTCATGAATAACAATCGGCAAACCCGATCTCACGATGGGCGCGGTTCAGGGACGAGTAGTCAGCAGACGATCACCACCGAACTGGCTGAAGGCCGCCGCATCAGGCGGCCTCAGCTCACCCAGGACGGCCACGCAGTCGCAGGGCAGGGCGCGGACGCCTGAGAGTGGGCATGCTGACTGTGGGCGGGGCCAGCTGATGGCCTGAGGCGGCTGCCGGTACGTGGTCAGACAAGCTGAGGCGATCTCGGCTCCGCGGAGCGCTCGTCGGCATCGCAACGGATGGCTCGGCGGCTGCCACCGCGCTGCCCAGCATCACAGAAGTGCATGCAGCATTCGACAAGTTCAGGGGGCAAGACAATGGTGAAGGATCATCACGCCTCAGGGCATCGCATCGTCGTCGGGGTGGATGGTTCGCCGTCGTCCGGGGCCGCGCTGGATTGGGCTGTGCGACAGGCGAGTCTGACTGGCGCAACGATCCAGGCGGTAACTGCCTGGCACTACCCGACGGTAGTAGGCGGGTATGCCTGGGGACCTTTAGCGGTAATTGAGAGCGCTAACTTCGAGGAAATCGCGACGAAGATGGTCAGCCGCGTCGTTGCTGACCTCGAGGCTGCAAGTAACGTCAATATCAGTATTGCGGTGCGCAAAGGCAACGCCGCGCAGATCCTCATTGACGAATCCAGAGGCGCCGACCTGCTCGTGGTAGGCAGCCGCGGGCACGGCGGGTTCAGCGGCGCGCTCCTCGGATCTGTGAGCCTGAACTGCGCACACCATGCATCATGTCCCGTGGTCATCGTCAGGGACGGCAAGGCCCCCGAGGTCGGCGAGTCATCCTGACCACTGAAGCAGATCCGTGGCGATTGACACGTTATTGTCTCGGAGCGCGGATTGAGGGTGGCTTCAATCGGCGCGGCAGGACCTATTACCGTTCTAGATAGGACCTGTGGCCAGTTCTGCGGGCCTCGACATGTCCGATGATTCGGTGGTGAGGATACGGCACGTGGCGAGTGTTGCCGGGACCTTGATGATGATCGCGTCGCTGGCTGCATGCGGCTCGAGTTCGCCTGCTGCGGCACCGGTCCGGTCGATGGTTCCTGCGGTGGCGTCGGGAACGGTCGGTGCGCCGCCTACGCGAAGCCCGGCACCGCCGTTGCCGGCGCAGTCTTCAACCGCTGCCGCCATCCCATCTCACAGCACGGGCTCATCGCCGTCGGCGCATCCCGCGGTCAGCGGTCGCCTGGGGGGAGTGGACTGGACCTCGATCCCGACGTCCCGGCACGTGGTTGCACTCACCTTTGACGCCGGCGCCAACGCCGATGGCGTCGCCTCGATCCTGGCCACATTGCACCGTCAGCAGGTTCGGGCGACCTTCTTCCTGACCGGCAACTTCGTGCGGGACTTTCCGTCCGCAGCGCGGGCGATCGCCACGGCTGGTGAGCGGATCGGCGATCACACGGTCAGCCACCCGTATCTCACCCGCCTGAGCGACGCGGCAGTCCGGCAGCAGATCCTCGGCGCAGCTCAGCAGATCATCGCGGTGACCGGCCAGAACCCCGCGCCGCTGTTCCGGTTCCCGTACGGCGACGCCGACGTGCGGACTATCGCCATCGCCAACAAGGCCGGCTACGTGCCGGTCCGCTGGACCGTCGACACCCTCGGCTGGGAAGGAACTGCCGGGCATATCAGCACCGCGGTCGTGGCCGCGAGAGTGCTGGCCGGGCTGCGTGCCGGCGAGATCGTACTCATGCACGTCGGCTCGAACCCAGACGATCACACCACGTTCGATGCCGACGCCCTCGCTCAGGTGATCAGCGAGCTGCGGGCCCGCGGCTACTCGTTCGTCACCCTCGATGCCCTGACCGGCTGAATGTTCCCGTACGCCTGGCCGGGGGAATGCCGCTGACCACTAGGTAGCAAGGGACCGGTCACGGTGCCCGCAGGGAGGTAACCACATGCCATGGTTCCTGATCGTAGTCGCCGGGCTGTTCGAAACTGGCTTCGCGATCCTGCTAAAGCAGAGTCATAACTTCACCCGGCTGTGGCCGACCGCCGGCTTCGCAGCGTGCGCGCTGATCAGCTTCGCGCTGCTGAACCTTGCGCTGAGCCGGCTGGAGGTCGGTCCGGCTTACGCAGTGTGGACCGGGATCGGCGCTGCTGGGACAGCCCTGGTCGGCATCATCGCGCTGGGGGAGTCGAGCTCGGTCCTCAAGCTCACGTCGATCGGCCTGATACTGGCCGGGGTGGTCGGGCTGAACCTGTCGGGAGTCACTCCCTGATCGGCGCCGACAACCATCAGCCGCTCGAGATGTCTGGCGAGTGAGCCGATGCCGTACGTCACGGCCATCGCGAGCAGCCCGCCGGCGACGTTGCGGAAGATAGCCGGGCCGCGGGGTGCCTTGCCCAGCGCGGCGCCGGCCGCGCCGGCCGCGGCCAGTGCGGCGAGCACGGCTGCTGCGGTGACGGCGACCCGGGCGGCTGCTGGTGCCAAGGGTGATGGCCAGCAGCGGGAGGATCGCGCCGACTGTGAAGGACAGGAAACTGGCCGCGGCGGCATGCCACGGGCTGGCAATCTGCTGCGGGTCGATGCCCAGCTCTGCCCCGGTGCGCCGCGAACGCGTCATGAAGCCGTCAGCTGCCGGGCGTACTTCCCTGGCCAGGCCCGGGCCAGGCCCTTGGCCTGGTACAGGCCGGCCAGCTCGGCCAGCTCGGCGGCGCCGGACTCGGCGAGCTCGCGCCGCTCGAGGCGGAGCATGGCGCGCTCGGAGTCGCGCTGGCTGCTGACCGACACGTACTCGCCCGAGGCCATGGCCAGCGCCCCGGCGAACAGCCCAGCCAGTCCGGCGGTGAGGATGGCGGTCGCCGATGGGGTCGCCCCGGCCACTCCGACCACTAGGCCCGCGGTGGACACGACCCCGTCGTTGGCGCCCAGCACGGCGGCGCGAGCCAGTTGAGCCGTACCGCCAGGCCGCCGCGGTGCGCCTCGTCATGACGGGCGGGTGGGCCTGCAACGGGCTGCACGTGCTCACCCGGCCGTCATGAGCTGGGTGGCGATCGCGTAGGCGGTGCTGATCGGGATGGCGAAGCCGACGCCGATGCTGCCGGACTGCTGGCCGACGTAGCCGCCGCCAAGAGAGGCGATCGCGGTGGTGATGCCGATCACGCGGCCTTTGTCATCGACGAGCGCGCCGCCGGAGTTGCCGGGGTTGATCGCGGTGTCGGTCTGGATGACGTCTTTGAGCTGTTCCGCGGTCCCGGCTGTTTGTCCCGGCTGGCCGCCGTACGGCGAGCCGTGGCGGCCGGCGCTGATGGTGCGGTGCAGCGCGGAGACGATCCCGGCAGGTGACCGTCCCCGACAGGCCAAGCGGGCTGCCGATCGCGACGACCGTGTCCCCGATGCGCAGTGCGGATGACGTGCCGATGCGTGCGGGCGTGGCCCCGGATCACGCCGACAGCACGGATCACGGCTAGGTCGGCGGCCGGATCCTGGCCGATGATGGCGGCGGCGACGGAACGACCGGTCGCGAAGATAACCCTGATCGCGCCTGTCCCGCCCGCTGCGGCCTCGATCACGTGGTTGTTCGTCACGATCGTCCCGTCCGAGCGCAGGATCACGCCGGATCCCTCGCCGGTACCGCTGGAGGTGGTCACGACGATCGTGACCACGCTGGGCAATGCGATGGCGGCCGCCCTGACCAGCTGGCCCTGCGAGATCGCAGCAGCAGCGGCCGCAGCCTGCCCGGACGGGGCCGCCGACGAGGTCGCCGTCGTCTTGCCCGCGAAATGCAGTGCGATCGCAGCGCCTGCACTGCCACCTGCTGTCGCCAGGGCCGTGGCCGCGACGAGGGCGAGCAGGTACCTGGCTGGTTTCGAAGGGCGCCGGGCGTGGCGAGTGGCAGCCGCCTGGTTGTCGGCTGTTCGCTGGCTATGCGGCTGGCGCACCACGGCCCCGGCGGGCCGCGTGCGCGCCGTCCGGGTCTGCCGTGCGCGCCTGGTGCTCTTCTAGCTGAGCCATCCCTGCGCCTTTCGCCGGGCGCCCCGCTCGGGAACACGGGCGCGTGCTCGCCAGAGTCGCCGGCGCTGCCGCCCCTGTGGCAGGGGCGAACGTCCGAGCGATGCAGGACCACGGCATCAGCGTCACGGCGACTGTCTGGGCCGAAGGACCCGGCGGTGGCGGGCGTTCGGCCCTGGGGTCGTCGGGCGACAGCCAGGAGAGTGGGTAGATGCCCAGATTCTTGCGTTGGCGAGCCTCGGCTGCGTGGATGCGCCGGCATGGGCCGGCTGGCGTGCTTGCGGTGACGGTGGCCGGGCTGGCGGTCGGCGGCGGCCTGCACCTGGCCGGTGATCCTGGCGCTGGCGACGTCGCCTGGCTGGCGGTGAGTGCCTGCGGGCTGTTGTACGCGGCGTGGGCGATGGCCGATAGCCTGCGCAGGCGCCGCGCCGGGGTGGATGTGATCGCGCTGCTGGCGCTGGCGGGTGCTGTCGCGGTGGGTGAGCTGCTGGCGGCCGCGGTGATCACGGTGATGCTGGCCAGCGGGCGGGCGCTGGAGAGCTGGGCTGCGGGCCGGGCGCGCCGTGACCTGACCGGGCTGCTGCGGCGCGTGCCGAGGACGGCCCGGCGTTACCGCGACGGCGAGCTGGAGACGGTGCCGCTTGCCGACATTGTCCCCGGCGACGTGGTGCTGGTCGCGCACGGCGACCTGGTGCCCGGTGGACGGCACGGTGACGGGCGGCAGCGCGGTCCTGGACGAGTCGGCTCTGACGGGCGAGCCGGTCCCGGTCGAGCGACCCGACGGAGACGCGGTCCGCAGCGGCGTGGTGAACGCGGGCGGCCCGTTCGACCTGGTCGCGACCGCGAAGGCGGATGAGAGCACCTATGCGGGGATCGTGCGGCTGGTTTCGGAGGCGGAGGAATCGCAGGCGCCGTTCGTGCGCCTGGCCGACCGCTACGCGGTGTGGTTCCTGCTGGTGACCCTGGCAGCGGCCGGGATCGCGTGGGTGGCCGCGGGCGCGGACCGGGCCGTGGCCGTCCTGGTGGTGGCGACTCCGTGCCCGCTGATCCTGGCCGCGCCGGTCGCGCTGGTCTCGGGGATGTCAGTCGCGGCCCGGCGCGGCGTGGTGGTGAAGGGCGGCGGGGTGCTGGAGCAGCTGGCCAGGTGCACGACGCTGCTGCTGGACAAGACCGGGACGCTGACCAGCGGCCACCCCGCGGTCGCGGCGACGGTGGCGGCCGGCGGCTGGCCGGCGGCGACGTGCTGCGGCTGGCGGCGTCGGTGGATCAGGTGTCCGGTCACGTCCTGGCTGGGGCGGTCCTGACCGCGGCGAGGCAGCAGGGCTGCGTCCTGAGCCTGCCGCGAGCGACGCGGAGGAGGTTGCAGGTCAGGGGATCCGCGGCGTGGTGGACGGCCATCTGGTGACGGTCGGCAAGGCCGCGTGGTGCGGGATCGGCGGGACCGCCGGGACGCCCCGGTGGGTGAAGGCCGCGCGGCGCCGTGCGCGGCTGGACGGGGCGCTGACGGTGTTCATCGGCGTCGACGGCGAGCCGGCCGGGGTCCTGGTCCTCGACGACCCGGTACGGGCAGACGCCGCCAGGACTGTCCGCGCGCTGCGGGCCGGCGGCATCGACCGCATCATCATGGTGACCGGGGACCGCGCCGAGGTCGCCGAGACAGTCGGCGCCATCATCGGCGTCGATGGCGTGCTCGCGGAGCGGACCCCCGGCGAGAAGCTGGACGCCGTCCGCGCCGAGCAGGTCCGCGGGCCGGTCGTCATGGTCGGCGACGGCATCAACGACGCTCCCGCTCTGGCCCTGGCCGATGTCGGCGTCGCCATGGGCGCGCGAGGCGCCACCGCCTCCTCGCAGGCAGCCGACGCCGTGCTCACCGTCGACCGCATCGACCGGCTCGGCGAGGTCATGACCGTGGCCCGCAGGACGCGGCGGATCGCCCTGCAGAGCGTGCTCGCCGGGATGGCCATGTCCCTGATCGCGATGGGCGCCGCTGCCGCGGGCCTGCTGCCCGCCGTCTGGGGCGCGCTGCTGCAGGAGGGCATCGACGTGGCCGTCATCCTCAATGCCCTGCGCGCGCTGCGGCCAGGCGGGCAGGCCAGCCATCTCGAGCCCGCCGACGCCGCGCTGACCCGCCGGTTCCGGGGCGAGCACGAGGTGATCCGGGCGGATATCGAAGAGCTCCGCGCGGTGGCCGATTCCCTCGGCTTCACCGCCCCCGGCGAGGCGATGGCCAGCGTCCGGCACGCGCACCAGATGCTGGCGGACCAGATCGTGCCGCACGAGCAGGCCGAAGAACGGGAGCTGTACCCGGCGCTCGCCCGCATGCTCGGCTCGGCGGAGGCGACCGCCACCATGAGCCGCGGCCACGCCGAGATCACCCGCCAGGCCAGGCGGCTCGGCCAGCTCATCGACGACATCGGCGCCGGCCCGCCCGACGACGCCGACATCGCCGACCTGCGCGCCCTGCTGTACGGGCTGCACGCGGTCCTGCGGCTGCATACCGCCCAGGAAGACGAGAACTACCTGTCCCTGGCCGGCGACACCCACGACGGCGAGCCGCGGGCCGAGGCACTGGCAGGCCGGACTGGCTGACTACTCGGGTGGCCGCTCTTCGCCTCCGCGGCCGCGCGGCCGCAGAAACAGCCAGACAGCTGTCAGCGCGGCAGCGCCGGCCGCCGCGATGAGCCAGCGCGGTGCCGAGATAGCCGTGCGGCAGGTCCAGCTCGTAGAAGCGGCGCACTACAGCCAGGGGGAACAGCAGCGCGAACCCGGCGATCATCGCTGCTACCAGCAGGACTCGGCGCCAGGTCAGCGGGATCGCCAGCAGGACCAGCACGCACAGGCTGAGCGCCAGGGTCACCAGAGCCGCAGCAGTACGCTGCTGCACCAGCGGCAGGCCATGCGCCGCGCGCTAGCGCATATGCCGCGAATGTCGCCGCGGCGATGATCACGCCGGCCGGGATGGCAAAGCGCAGTACCCGGCCGACGAAGCCAGGCAGGTACCGTCGCCGGTTGGGAGCGAGCGCCAGGAAGTAGGACGGGATCCCGATGGCGAGCGTGTCGATGATCGTCAGGTGGCGCGGCAGGAACGGGTACGGCAGCAGCGTGATTCCCACCGCCACCGCGAGCAGCGTCGCCCACACCGTCTTGGTGAGGAAGAGGTTGGCAACCCGCTCGATGTTGGCGGTGACCCGCCTGCCTTCGCCAACCACGCCGGGCAGGGTGGCGAAGCTCCCGTCGAGCAGCACCAGCTCGGCGACCGCCCTGGTGGCCGGGGCGCCGGAGCCCATCGCGATGCCGATGTCGGCGAGCTTGAGCGCGAGCACATCATTGACCCCATCGCCGGTCATCGCGACCGTGTGGCCGCGCGCCTGCAGCGCCCTGACCATCGCCTGCTTCTGATGCGGGACGACCCGGCCGAACACCGAGTGCTCCTCCAGCATCCGGCCGAGCTCGCCCGGCTCATCGGGCAGGCCCTGGGCGTCCACCGGGTCGCCCGCACTCGGCAGGCCCGCGCGTGCAGCGACCGCGCTGACCGTCTGCGGGCTGTCACCCGAGATGACCTTGAGCGCGACGCCCTGCGCGGCGAAATACCCGATGGCTTCCGCGGCGTCTGGCCGCAGCCGCTCGGTCAGCAGGACGAAGGCAGCCGGGCGAAGGCCCGGCGGCAGCGACTCGCTGCCATCCAGGCTGTCCGCGCGGCCCAGTAGCAGGACCCGCAGTCCGGTCGAGGCCAGCTCCGCCGCCTGCGCCAGCAGCGCGCGGTCGTCCGGCCGGCAGCATCATCTCCGGTGCTCCGAGCACCCACGCGCCGTGCCCTGCGTAAGCTCACCGCGCTCCACTTGCGCGCTGACGAGAACGGCACCGCCGCCTCGGGCACCCAGCCGTTGCTCGGCGCCGGGAATGCCTGCCCGATCGCGGTCAGCGTCGCGTTGCGGTTCTCGTCCGCGCCGAGCGCGCCGAGCGCCGCCTCGACCGGCGCCTGCGTCGTCGAGGCGGATAAGCCTGTCGAATGCGATCGTTCCGTCGGTGAGAGTCCCGGTCTTGTCGAAGCACACCACATCGACCCTGGCCAGGCCCTCGACAGCGGGCAGCTGCTGTACCAGCACCCGGCGGCGGCGTCAGGACGACGGCCGCCACGCCGAAAGCGACGCTGGTCAGCAGCACCAGGCCCTGCGGCACCATGCCCACCAGCGCCGCGACCGTCCCGGTCAGCGTCGCCCGCCAGGTGGCGCCTCCGTGCCGCTGGCTGACCAGCAGCAGGACGGCGACCGGCACGATCGCCCAGGTCACGTACCGCAGGATCCGGTTGATGCCGTCCATCAGCTCCGACCGCACCAGGGTGAACCGCTTCGCTTCGGCGGCGAGCTTGCGGGCGTACGACTCGGCGCCCACGCCCGTGGCCTGGTAGCCGCCGGATCCGGCCACCACAAAGCTGCCGGACAGCAGCTCGTCGCCCGGCCGCTTGTCTGACCGGCTCAGACTCGCCGGTCAGCAGCGACTCATCAGCCTGCAGGCCCATGCCCGTCCGCACGACGCCATCCGCCACGAGCTGATCGCCCGGGCGCAGCTGGACCAGGTCGCCGGGCACTAGGTCCGCGACCCGGACGTCGCTAGGCGTCCCGTCGCGGACGACCCGGACCGTAGGTGCGGTGAGAACAGCGAGCCGGTCCAGCGTCCGCTTCGCGCGCAGCTCCTGCCCGATGCCGATCGCCGCGTTGGCGACCAGAATGATGCCGAACACGGCATCCTGCGGCTCGCCCGCAGCCAGGATCACGGCCAGCAGCACACCCAGGATGAAGTTGAACCGGGTCACGATGTTCGCCCGCAAGATCTCGCCAACCGAGCGGCTGGTCGCGCTCGGCAGTGGCATTCGCTCGCCCCTGCCTGCGCCGCTGCGCTACCTCGATGCTGCTCAGCCCCGCGGCCGGCGTCACATCGGCAAGCGCCGCGGTCGCCGACGGCGATGCCGCAGCGTTCGCCCTGGCAGGCAGGCTCATGCCGGGCGCCGGGCCGGCGGCCGCGGCCCGGCGCACAGGTCCCACGATCAGAGCCGCCGACACCGCGGCCAGCACGACGCCCGCCACCAGCATCCCCATCGCCAGCTGGAGCAGGAACGAGGCGGAGAAGCCGACACGCGCCCGCACGGTCAGTCCCGCCGAACCATCGGCATTCATGGCCGCCACGGTCCAGGTCCAGGTAGCCAGCGGCCATCGCAGGAGAGCTGAGCGGTCCAGATGCCGGCCGTGGTGGGCTGCTTCGGTACCGCGGTGCCCGAGTGGGTGATGACGCTGCCGGACCAGCCTCTGATCGTCGCGTACCCGGTACCCGAGAGCAATCGGCAGATCTTGTCCGGCGGAGCTAGTCCCAGGAACACCGGCGTGGACGGCCGGGTCGGCGTAACCCGGATCTGGGCGCGCCCGATCTTCGGCTCAGGGATCTTCCAGCCGCCATGAAGCATGATCAGCCCGCTGGCCAGCGCATTTCCGCTGGTGGAGAACACGGCTGTCCTCGTCATCACGTAACCGCCCTGCCGCTGCGTCTGGTCAGCCCAGACCAGGGTGCCACCGCCGGCGACCAGCCGAGCGAGAGCAGTGCCAGTACCGAGCCCATCAGCAATGCAATCACGCGGCCTGCTGTCCAGGTTGCCTGGCGGCCGGGCTCGCCCAGCCAGGCTGCGGAGACCTGGTCGCGGTATCAGCCGGGGACGAGCCGGCCCACGGACCCAGGAGGGTCAGGGATCCTGGATAAACCATGATCACCACCCCGCGTCCCAGTGCGCGTCCGGCAGTCCGGACGGCCAGAACGCTACGCACACGTGCGAGTCCGCAACAGGGCGTCGGCGCGTCCAGTTGTTCCCAGCAAGGAATTCAGCGAGCTCACGGCGCATCTTGGCGGCGCTGGCACCGTTACCTGGAGAACCGACCGCCAGCAATCGCCGAACGTGCTACTCAGCGCTCGTGCAACCTTTCACCGGCGGATGACGAGCACCGGGCGGTGCGCGTGCACGATGACGGCAGACGACACGCTGCCCAGGAGCACTGACTGGACGCGCGACAGGCCACGGGCACCGACCACGATCGCCTCGGCGTCAAGCTTCTCAGCCTCGTCGCAGATCGCACGCCAGCTCTTGCCCCTCGCGACACTGCCCCGAGCCGCGAAGCCGGCCGTGCGCGCGAGCCCTACCCCCCGGGTCTGATGTCTCGCTGGCGACCTGGCTCACGATCTCATCGAGGCCGAGTTCCCTCGAAACTAGCTTTGACACGACGGCGGACAGAATCGTGGCTGGATCATATGGCTCCCACAGCGCCACTGGCTCCCATACGGTGAGCACCACTGCAGTGCGCGGTCCCAGCAGCTCGCCCGCCTTCGCGATGGCGGCAGCAGCGTCGTCCGACCCGTCGAAGCACAGGAGCACCGGGCGCGCGTCTTTCGCTCGGCTCGCGTCCTCGGTCATCGCTTCATCATCCCGTATCGCTTCCCGCATACGAACCCGATGCGTCTAAGGCGCGACTGCGGAAAACGCCGCGGCGTCAGCCACCGCCTAGCCGGACCGCCTTGACGATCAGCAACAGCACCGACACGACCAGGTAGCCGCGCAGTACCACCATCGCCAGCCGGGTCTCCGGCCACCAGAGCACCGGCGTGAGCAGGGCAAGCGGCGGGATCCGCCAGGTGGCACGCTCCTCCAGCGCGATCCGCGCGACGGGAGCGGCGGGGGCGCTCCGGGCGTGGCGGATCCGCAGCCACCCGCCGGCCGCCCGATCCCGCGCTGACCAGCACCGTCATTCCTAGGCATTCCCAGGGTCGCCGTCGTGGCCTGCACGTGCAGCAGCGCTATGGTGCGCTGGACGTGGGGCCGGCCCCTATGGTGCGCTGGGGTCATTCACTTGGGCGCAGCACGAGAACCGCTGGGCGCCGGTGAACCGCAGCAACATGCGTTCCGGGAATGGTGCCCTCAGCCTGGCGGGCTAGGAACTTGCGTCAAGTGGCTTGCGACGCCGCCCGGAACGGGTTCTGCGCTGTGCTGCGTGCCGTCCGGACCGTAGCCAGGCCGTCCTGACTGCCATCGGCCGGGACAGAGCGGATGCGGCTCCCCTGTGAGCGCCATGAGCGCTGCGGCCACCTCGTGCACGCCCCGGACATAAGTGGCCGTGGCGCTCGCGTCCCTGGCGTGGTCAGAATGCCCGGCGTACGCCTGCGCGACGGCGAAGCCGAAGCTGCGCTCGACCCAGGTCAACGTGGTGTGCCGGAGCCAGTCAGTGCTGATCTGCTGTGCGGCCGCCCAGGGCAGATGCCGTCCCACGCGCTGCCACAGGTAGTCATACCGCCGCGCGGTGATCGGCGTGCCGTCGGCGTAGCGAAGCAGCCGTTCAGTGGCATCCGGCCCGCCCCTGGTGTCGCAGTGGGCGAGCAGGTGGGGCATGAGGGTAGGGGAGACCGGCTGCCAGCGACGGCGAACCGGTAGGCGCATCGCAGCGCGGCGATCAGGTGCCCGGCTGCGCTGCGGCCGCGAGCAGGACGTTGTCTCCTGCGGTGATGACGCACCTGTGGCGCGCACTGGCGGGGATGACGATGTAGGGCACGCGCGGAGCCTTGAGCATGCCGTCCGGAGATTGCCGCAAGATGATCGCCGAGGCGGTCACGCTCACGTCGAGGCGATGCCGGGGATTCCAGCCCAGAGCCAGCGAGATCTCACGGTGCGCGACTCGCCCGGATGTGTCCACCCGCGCGATGCCGTACAGCATCGAGCCGTCGCGCGGCAGCTGCGGCAGCGTGGTCATCGGCAGCGGAATGGTGCGCTGTGCCGGAATGGGCGTGACCTCGGCAGGGATAGCGCGGCTACTAGCTAGTGTAAGCTGATGAATTACAACTGGCAACCGTGATGGCAGCAGTGCGCAGCAGGCCGACATGGACTGTCAGCAGCTAGCCGGACGTTCTCGAGTCACTCGCGCTGGGACACTGGAGCGGTGCCTGACGCGGCGAGAACCCAGTCGTCAGTCGGTGTCGTCGGACGTGGCGCCGACGGGCGGCAGGCCCGCGAGCGTCCGGGCGCTGTCGGTCATTTCCTGGATGGCGCGCAGGGCGGCCGGCGGTAGCCCGTGGGCGCGCAAGGTGATGTCGCGGACGGCGTCGTCGGACAAGGCGAGCCTGGTGGCGGGGTCGAGCGGCTCGTCGCCGGGAGCGTCGAAGAAGTAGGCAGGGGACACGCCGAAGAATGCCGCGAGCGCTGCTACCTGGGTGATGTTCGGGTTGGTCTTCTTGCCCTGGCGGAGCTGCCACAGGTACCCGTGGGAAATGACCTGCTCGCCTGCGGCTTCGTTGATCTCGTTAGCGACCTGGCGTATGGAGTAGGGCTTGGGCCTGCCCGGGTGGACGGTCTGGAACAGCTGCTCCAGACGCTCGGCGAGCGTTCCCGGCGCGGTGGCGGGGTCAGCGGTCACGCGGTCATCTCCGAGGTTCTCGCGGCGGCAAGCGCGTGTGGATGCGCCGTCGGTCGTGCTCGCTTTCTGCATACACCAGATTACACACGAGCGAATATTATCTACACTAGCTTCCACGAGTCCGGCGGGTAGGCGCTCCGCCGGGTAGCAGCGCGCCTTCGTGCCTGCACCTGGTGCGGGTACAGAAGCGAAGCCTCATGCGGCCTGACGGGCGGGCTCCACGAGCGCGGCCAGGGCGCTCTGGATGATGCCGGCCCTGCCGGAGCCGACATGCAGGTCGCGCTTGATATCGCGGATGGACGGTGGTCTGCCGCCGGCAAGCCGCGCAGCGTAGAGCTTGCGAGCCTCGTCCAGCACAGGGTCCGCAGGCGGCCCAGGCACGACGAACTCTCGGCCGGCGGCAGGAGTCCTCGTGATCTTGCGCTGCCGGATGAGGAGCTCGAAGCAGCCGCAGGCGAGCGACCAGGTGCTCGGCTGCGCACCGCCCTCCACGGCCGTTGCGCCTTACGACCACGGTGGAGCGGACGTGGGCCATCAGCTAGCGGATCTCCGATGGCGTCGGCTCGTCCAGCCGCCGCCCGGCCCACTGGTCCAGGACCTTGGCCCAGTAGGAGCCGTAAGCCCGCCGGGTGCCCGCACTCACCGACGCTGATACCACTGGTGAGTAGTCGGCGAACGTCGGCACCTCGCGCAGCGGTGATGCGGCGGCGGCCAGGTCGGCGGGCGTGAGGCCCATCCGATCCAGCAGCAGCAGCGCCGCCTGGACATCAGCCCGTCTGCCGCTCGCCGTGCTAGCGGCGCCCATCGCGCACCGCCGTCCCCCGGCCGGGAATGCAACCTGGGCTCGGATGGCGTGATCGACCACAGCAAGCGAGCAGGCTGCCAGCATCCGCGCATCAGGGTGGCCGATGAGCAGCACCTGTGAGCCCGGCTCCAGCCCGCACCGCTGGCGCAGGGCCATAGGAATCGTCAGGTGCGGGCTGCCACCGACAGGGATCAGGCCGGCCGGGTCGAGGCGCGCCAGGACAACGCCGCGGCCGGCCGTGACTGTCAGCATTTCGCCCGCCTGCCAGCCCATTGCGCGCATCACGTCGCGGTCGCCGACGCGGCCCGAGGCGTCGACCCGGCCCATGCCGTACACCAACTCAGATGGGGACGCCGGGCTGTCGGGCGGGCTCGCCAGCGGCAGCGGGACCGGCGCTGGCCGGCCGCGTCCGCCGCCCCGGCCGGCCATCCGGCCGGCCGGCGGGATCAGCGGGACCGTCAGCTGCTCAGCCACGGTCGCCTCCTGCACGGAAGCGGGCAGGCCGCGCAAATACCGTGCGCGTGTTCAAGCGGGGCACGCGCGTGTTCAAGTGGTACTGGTTTAGGGGAAATTTCACCGATTTTGGTGTCCGAGGGGGGACTTGAACCCCCATGCCCTTTTGGGGCACTAGCACCTCAAGCTAGCGCGTCTGCCTATTCCGCCACCCGGACGTGGGCCTGGCCTGAAGTCAAGCCGGCCTCACGATAGCAAATGCGGGCACCTTCCTGCGACGTGGCTTTGGTCGCCAGGCGGCCGTGCGGCTGCGGACAGATGGTGCAACGATGACTGGATGACCGACAACACCCCTGTCCCCAGCATCAAAGGCAGCGCCGCCCAGGACGAGGTGGCCACCCTGGCCAGCGACCTGATCAGGATCGATACCAGCAACCCGGGTGACCACTCAGGTCCGGGCGAACGGGCCGCCGCCGAGCACGTGGCCGCGCTGCTGGCCGAGGCGGGGCTGGAAGCCAGGATCTTCGAGTCCCATCAGAAGCGAGCCAGCGTGGTGGCCAGGATAACGGGAACGGACTCGTCCAGGCCCGCCCTGCTTATTCACGGCCATCTGGATGTCGTACCCGCGGATGCGGCTGACTGGCGGGTGCACCCGTTCTCGGGCGAGATCACCGAGGACTGCGTCTGGGGCCGCGGCGCGGTGGACATGAAGGACATGGACGCCATCATCCTGGCGGTACTGCGGCAGCGCCTCGCCGAGGGGCGTCGCCCGCCGCGTGATGTCGTCGTCGCGTTCCTCGCGGACGAGGAGGCGGGCGGGAACTGGGGCGCCCGGTGGCTGGTCGATAACCACCCGGCCGAGTTCGAGGGCGTCACCGAGGCTATCGGCGAGGTTGGCGGCTTCAGCGTCACCATCGGCGGCAAGCGCCTCTATCTTCTCCAGACCGCGGAGAAGGGCATGGCCTGGATGCGGCTGACCGCGCGCGGCACGGCCGGGCACGGTTCCATGCTGCAGCCGGACAACGCGATCACCGAGATCGCGGAGGCCGTCGCGAGGCTTGGCAGGCATGAATGGCCGGTGCGGGAGACCGAGGCAGCGTTTGCCTTCGCGCGGGAAGCATGCACCGCACTGGGAGTCGAATTCGATCCGGCCAACGTGGCCGCCGTGCTCAGCAAGCTCGGGCCGATCGCCAAGATGGTCGGCGCCACCTTCAGCAACACTGCCAATCCCACCATGCTGTCGGCTGGCTACAAGGTGAACGTGGTGCCGCAACTGGCTACTGCGCAGGTGGATGGCCGCTTCCTGCCCGGCCATGAGGACGAGTTCTTCCGTGAGGTTGACGCGCTGATCGGCCCTGGCGTGACACGTGAGCAGGTCCACCATGACATCGCGGTGGAGACCAGCTTCGACGGTGATCTGGTGGACGCGATGGCGGCTGCGCTGCGGCGCTGAGGACCCCGACGGCCGGATGGTGCCGTACTGCCTGTCCGGTGGTACGGACGCGAAGTCGTTCTCCAGGCTCGGCGTCCGCTGCTTCGGGTTCACGCCGCTGCGGCTGCCGCCCGAACTCGACTTCGCGGGCATGTTCCATGGCGTGGACGAGCGCGTGCCCGTGGACGCGCTGCGCTTCGGGGTCCGCGTGCTCGACAACTTCCTCGACCGCTGCTAGCCGTTTTCCGAGGTCAGTGCGGAATGGCTGGCCTGACCGGGTTGGCCAGGGATGAGTGGGGACGCGGGCGTCTTTTCGTTTTATTGACGCATGCACGTTGAGTAGTGCTATCGTGACTCACTGTGCGGGGCTGAATCCCCGGGGCGCAACCCCCTTTTGTTAGTGCGCACCGGTCAACGGTCTCGTGCCTTGGCGGGTCATTGGGACGACCTCTCTGTGGCCAGCGCCAGCCGGCCAGAAGAGGAGGGTCTGCCTGTGTTGCCGGAACAGGGTCGAAGCCCGGCCACGCCGGTCTGCAGGCGCGCTCGCTCGCGGCGGCACGGCGCCGCGACAGGCTGCGCGCGGATCAGGCGCCCGGGCTACAAGACGCTCCCGGCCGGCTGCGGGCAGCCGCCCGCGCTGGTGGCCACGGCTAAGGGCGCTGCTCTGGCGGCGAATCCGGCCGTGGCCACCACTGACGTGTTATCCCGCTAATCCCGCAGCGCCGCCCGGCGAGTCGGCAGGCACGCTTAGCCCGACGTAACCGGATGGTTCAGCCAGCTTCGCCGACGTAACGCTCAGTAAGTGATCGAACGCAGAGAGCACTTAGGAGCGCAAGAGCTAACGGAAAATCGGTCCTTAACGGAGGAAGAGGAAGACATGAACGCAATCGCTGCCCTGGCCGCGAAAGAGGCAGCCGTAGTGTCCGGGATCGGCGCCGGCTTGCTGGCGCCAAGTGCGGTGGACGGGTTCGCCGCGGGCACATTGCTGTCCGGGATCTGCGTGCTCATGGTCGTCGGCCCGGGTCGCCGGCTGCGCCGCGCGCGCCCGGGCCCCGCACCACTGTCCGCTCGCGACGGCGTGTGGGGCACCACTGCCTACGCTGCCACGGCCGGTTACCCCGTTGCGGCGATGTCCGATCCTTATGCCGACGAATCGGCAGAGGCACTCGCGCCTCCCGCGGCCGCGCTACCGTCCGCGTTGCCCATGCCGTCGCCGGCGCTGGCCGCCTCGCCCGGCCGTGACGACGCCGGGCACGGGCACGATGGCAAGAGCAGCGGATACCGGAGCAAGCACAGATTGTCGGAGCCCGAGGCTGGCGACCGGCGGCCAGAGTCGCGCCGCAGCGCGCCGCGGCACGCCGCGCCTTCGCATGGCATTGGCAGCAGGATGGTCGGCCGGCTCCCCTTGCACCCGCTCACAGTGCGCGACTGACGAGACAGTCCGCGCCTTCATCGCAGTACTCCAGAACAGGTACCAGGCCTGACAACATAGATAGCTCATGGTGTGCGCGGGCCCGCCGGCCGAGAGCTGGCGGGCTCCGCGCGGCTCGGCGTGCTGCCGGTCGTCCGCTGTCAGTATCCGGATCCCGAGGATCGCTGCGGACCGATAGCAAGCTGGGCCCGCGCCTGCCTGATGATCAGGCGGCGTAGCGTGGCCTTACGGCTTCCGTCGGGATACAGGCGCAACCGGGATAGCTCCCAGTTGCCATACTCAGCATGATCGGTCAGGATGCGACGAGCTGTGTCCCTTGAGGTGCCGCGCGGCAAGTACAGCACCAGGTAGGAGTACTCGGTCATCAACTTATTGTGCGCGCAAGCCGGGATGGTTCAATCCTCTTGACGGAATCTCGAGCCAAGGCTAACGCAATGCAGCGACGTCGCAGGGAACACTGCGGCGGACAACGCGAGTTAGCTTGTGGAGAGGGAACGGGGTCGTAGCGGCCAGCTGGCGCTCGCTAGCGGGTTACTGCGTGCCTCATATAAAGGCCAGTGCGCTGGGTGGCCGCAGTCTTACCTGCGGTAGCCTCCTGGGCGATTGCTGGATGTAAAGGGTGGGAGACGTGGCAGCAGGGACCGAGGAAACCGCCGAGAGCCCGAAGGCCAGGGCTAACGGTGGCAGCAAGCTGGTCATCGTCGAGTCGCCGAGGAAGGCGCGGACGATCGCCGGCTTCCTCGGCAAGGGGTACGTCGTCGAGTCCAGCATCGGCCACATACGCGATATGCCCGATAAGGCGGCCGAGATCCCGATGAAGTACCGCGGCGAACCGTGGGCTCGCCTCGGGGTGGACGTCGACCACGACTTCGAGCCGCTGTACGTGGTCAACTCGGATAAGAAGCAGCAGGTCTCTAAGCTCAAGGAACTTCTGAAGGACGCCGACGAGCTGCTCCTCGCCACTGACGAGGACCGCGAGGGCGAGGCAATCGCGTGGCACCTGCTGGAGGTGCTGAAGCCGCGAGTGCCGGCCAGACGCATGGTTTTTCACGAGATCACGCCGGAGGCCATCGCACACGCGGTGGCCTCACCGGGTGTGGTGGACCAGGGCAAGGTCGAGGCTTACCAGACCCGGCGGGTACTTGACCGGCTGTATGGCTACGAGCTGTCGCCCGTGCTGTGGAAGAAGGTCATGCCGCAGCTGTCGGCAGGCCGCGTGCAGTCGGTGGCGGTGCGGCTCGTGGTCGACCGGGAGCGTGAGCGGATCGCGTTCCGGGCTGCCCAGTACTGGGACCTGGAGGCAGACTTCGCCCCGCAGGACGAGTCGGCGGCTGCGGATGTGTCCTCCTTCACTGCGACACTTGTGTCGGTCGACGGCCGCCGCGTCGCCCAGGGCCGCGACTTCGCCTCCACCGGCGAGCTGCGAGCTGACGGCAAGGCCGGCGAGACCGAGCAGGCCATCCTTCATCTGGACGGCGCGGCTGCGGGCGCGCTGGCCGGCCGGCTGACCGGTTCTTCGTTCTCGGTCAAGTCGGTCGAGCGCAAGCCGTACCGCCGGTCGCCGTACGCGCCGTTCCGCACCACGACATTGCAGCAGGAGGCGTCCAGGAAGCTGGGCTACTCCGCCAAGTACACGATGTCGGTGGCGCAGCGGCTGTACGAGAACGGTCACATCACCTATATGCGCACCGACTCGGTGACGCTCTCGCAGACCGCGCTCAACGCGGCGAGGTCCCAGGCGCGGCAGCTCTACGGCGCGGAGTACGTGCCGGACGCGCCGCGTGTCTACGACAGCAAGGTCAAGAACGCGCAGGAGGCGCACGAGGCGATCCGGCCGGCGGGGGACGCCTTCAAGACGCCGGCCCAGTCCGGCCTGTCCGGCGACGAGCTCCGGCTGTACGAACTGGTCTGGAAGCGCACCGTCGCGTCGCAGATGAAGGACGCGACCGGGGAGTCGGTCTCGGTCCGCATCACCGGCACGTCCAGTCAGGGGGAGCAGGCCGACTTCGGCGCGTCCGGAAAGGTCATCGCCTTCCACGGCTTCCTGAAGGCGTACGTGGAGGGCTCGGACGACCCGGATGCCGAGCTCGACGACAACCAGCGCCGGCTGCCCCCGATGGCGGAACGCGACCCGATGACAGTGCTCCGGATGGACGTCGCCGAGCATGCGACCAGGCCGCCGGCCCGTTACACCGAGGCGACCCTGATCAAGGAGCTCGAGGACCGGGAGATCGGCAGGCCGTCTACCTATGCCTCGATCATCGGGACCATCCTGGACCGGGGGTACGTGTTCAAGAAGGGCAGCGCGCTAGTCCCGTCGTTCCTCGCGTTCGCGGTCGTCACGCTGCTCGAGCGGCATTTCGCGCACCTGGTCGATTACGCATTCACCGCCCGGATGGAAGACGCGCTGGACGAGATCGCCCGCGGCGAAGCCGAGCGGGTGCCCTGGCTGCACCGCTTCTACTTCGGCGCAGACGGCGAGGAGGGCCTCAAAGAACTGGTCAGCGACCTGTCAGACATCGATGCTCGCGATGTCAGCTCGTTCCCGCTGCCTGGCTCCGACATCGTCGTCCGGGTCGGCCGGTACGGGCCCTACCTGGAGCGCGATGGTCAGCGCGCGAACATCCCCGAGGGCACCGCGCCTGACGAGGTGACCGCCGAGTATGCAGCGGAACTCCTCGACAGGCCGAGCGGGGACAAGATCCTCGGCACGGATCCGGAGACGGGCAAGACCATCGTTGCCAAGGCCGGGCGGTTCGGGCCCTATGTCACCGAGGTGCTCGAGGAGGGCGCTCCGGCATCGGCAAAGCCGCGAACTGCGTCGCTGCTCAAGTCGATGGATCTGGACAGCATCAGCCTGGACGACGCGGTCCGGCTGCTCACCCTGCCCCGGACGCTCGGCGAGCTGGATGGCGAACCGGTGACGGTGCAGAACGGCCGGTACGGTCCGTACGTGAAGAAGGGCGCCGAGAGCCGGTCGCTGGAGTCCGAGGAGCAGATGTTCACGCTCACGATGGACGAGGCGCAAGCGCTGCTCGCGCAGCCCAAGCCGCGCGGCCGGGCCGCCCGGGCGGCAGCCGCGCCGCCGCTGAAGGAACTCGGCGACGACTCGGTCAGCGGGAAGCCCATCGTGCTTCGGGAAGGCCGGTTCGGGCCCTACGTTACCGATGGCGAGACGAACGCTTCGCTGCGTAAGGGCGACACGATCGAGTCCATCACGCCGCAGCGCGCCATCGAGTTGCTCGCTGAGCGCCGTGCGGCCGCGCCTGCGCCGAAGCGCCGGCCGGGCACCCGAACAGGGAAGTCAGCGGCGACCACAAGACCGGCAGCGGCCAAGGCAAGACCGGCGCGGCGAAAACGGGCCAAGGCCCGCGCCAAAAGAAGGCGCGGCCAAGAAGGCACGAAGCTAGGCTACGGGCAGCCGCCGGGCCGCGAAGGCTGCAGGCTAAGACACGCTTGTCACGGCCTGGTCAGCCCGAGGCTGCGTGCGGCCGGGCGTGGTCGTGGCAGCCCGTTCCCTGATGATTTGTCGTAGCCCAGTCCGGCAGCTTCGCGCTGAAGCGCGACCGGTCCGCTGGCCGGGCCTATAGCCTGGCGCAGTGAACTTTAGATCCCCTTTGGGCGCTCGTGGTTCTGGCGTGCTGTCGATCACGCCGTTCCGCCGCCTGTGGATCGCGCTTTCGCTGTCCAGCCTGGGGGACTGGCTGAGTCTGCTGGCACTGTCGGTGCTGGCTAACAGCTCGGCGGCAAGACCGGCGGCGGGTTCGCGGTCAGCGGCGTCTGGCTGACCTCGCTGCTGCCCGCATTGCTCTTCGGGCCGCTGGCGGGAGCCGTCGCGGACAAGTTCGACCGGCGCCTGAACATGATCATCGGCGACGTGCTCAGGGCCGTGCTCTACCTCACGATCCCGATCAACGCCTCCGTCGGCTTCGCCAACCAGCTGACCTGGCTGTACGTCGTCCAGTTCCTCGCCTCGTGCGCTTCGCTGTTCTGGACGCCGCCAAAGACGCGTCCGTGCCGAACCTGGTGCCGCCCGACAAGCTCGAGCAGGCAAATCAGCTCAGCTTGTTCACTACCTTCGGGACGGCGCCGGTCGCCGGGCTGGTCTTCTGGGTGCTTGCCCTGGTCAGCGCCATATCTCACCCTATTTCTCCACGAACCAGGTCAATCTGGCGCTGTACTTCAACGTAGTCACGTTCGTCGTGTCGGCGCTGACCATCTACATGCTGAAAGAACTGCGCCGACGGCCGTGGCAGCGCGATTTCCTCGCCGTCGGTGCTGAAGTCCATCTGGGACGGCTGGCGGTTCCTTCGGCCATACGCAGGTCGTGCGGGGCATCGTGATCGGCATGACCGGCGCGTTCGCGGCCGGCGGCGTGGTGATCGGCCTCGGCCCGTCCTACGTGCGCAGCACCCTGATGGGCGGCAGCGCAGGCTGGGGCGCGGTCTGGGCGGCGATCTTCTTCGGCCTGGCGCTCGGCATGTTCGCTCGGCCCGCGGATCCTGCGCGGCTTCTCGCTGCGGCGGATGTTCGGCCTGTCCATTGCCTTCGCCGCGCTGCCGCTCGCCCTGATCGCGCTGATACCGAGCCTGATCGCGGTGACCGTGCTGACCGTCGTGCTCGGTGCGTGCGCCGGAGTGGCCTACGTGACCGGCTACACGGTCATCGGCCTGGAGGTCGACGACGACACCCGCGGCCGGACGTTCGCCTTCCTGCAGTCGGCGATCAGGGTGATCCTGTTCGCGGTGATAGCCGTTGCACCGACGCTGGCGGCCGCGTTCAACGCGCTGGCGCATGCCCTCGGTATCTCGACCGTGCGGGTCGGCGACGGCGTGTACCGGAATCTTGGCTATAACCTGGTGCTGCTGCTCGCGGCGGTGGTCGCGCTGCTGCTCGGCCGGGTATCGTACCGCGAGATGGATGACCGCAAGGGCGTGCCGCTGTGGGCGGACCTGACCTCGGTGTTCCGCGGCGGGCGCAGGCCGCCACGCGCGGCGACAGCAACGGCGTGCCGCCGCCAGCCGCAGCCTGCCCGCCGGCCCGGCGTCTTCATCGCGCTGGAGGGCGGTGAGGGGGCAGGCAAGTCGACCCAGGCCAGGTTGCTCGCGATCTGGCTTCGCGACCAGGGCTTCGACGTAGTCACGACGCATGAGCCCGGCGCTACCAAGATCGGCATGCGGCTGCGCGCACTGCTCCTGGACAACGCCCACTCAGGGCTGGCGCCCCGGGCCGAGACACTGATGTACGCGGCTGACCGGGCCGAGCACGTCCAGTCCGTGATCATCCCGGCGCTCGAACGCGGGGCGATCGTGGTGACCGACCGGTACGTCGATTCCTCGCTCGCCTACCAGGGTGCCGGGCGTCAGCTGCCGGTGGCCGAGATCGCCGAGCTGAACCGGTGGGCGACCGGCGGCCTGGTGCCGGATCTCACCATCGTGCTCGACCTGTCGCCGGTCACCGGCCTTGGCCGGCGGCGGTCCTCCGCTGACCGGCTGGAGGCCGAGCCGGTGGACTTTCACCAGCGGGTCAGGGCCGGGTTCCTCAGCCTGGCCGCGGCCGAGCCAGCGCGTTATCTCGTCCTGGATGCCGCCAGGCCGGAAGCCGACATCAGCCGGGATATCCAGGTCAGCGTCCGGGAACTGCTGCCGGACCCGATTCCGCAGGCGGCCGAGGAGAACACCGGCTCGTTCCCCGCGGTCCGGGACTGACCGGCGGGTGACCAGTGGCGCGCGCCGATAGCGGTGCCGGACCGGGATCCGATCCGGACGTGACCACCGATCAGGCGGCCCGCGCCGGAGCGGTTTTTGCCGGGCTGACTGGCCAGGAATCCGCGGTGGAGCAGCTGCAGCGTGCTGCCGCGGCGGCTCAGCTGCGCTGGCGCCATGGCGCAGCGGCAGCTGCCGACACGGTCGGGCTCGGCAGCGCCGGGATGACGCACGCCTGGCTGTTCACCGGTCCGCCTGGGTCCGGCCGGTCGCTGGCGGCCCGTGCGTTCGCGGCTGCGCTGCTGTGCGAGTGGCAGGGCTGCGGGCAGTGCCAGTCGTGTCATCAGGTGGCCGGCGGCACGCACGCTGACGTGCTGCTGGTGCGGCCTGACGGCCTGTCGTACGGGGTACGCCAGACCAGGGACCTGGTGCTCAAGGCCGCCGCCGCACCGGTCTACGGCCGGTGGCGGATCGTGTTGTTCGAGGATGCTGACCGGTCGACCGAGCAGGCGGCAAACGCGCTGCTCAAGGCGATCGAGGAGCCGGCGCCGCGCACCGTCTGGCTGCTCTGCGCCCCGTACGCCGACGACCTGCCGACAACCATCCGGTCCCGGTGCCGGCTCGTCACGCTGCGGACACCGCGGACCGCGGCAGTCGCCGAGGTGCTCGGCCGGGAGGGAATCCCGCCCGAGCGGGCCAGGTCTGCCGGCTTTGGCCGCGCAGGGGCATATCGGGCGGGCCAGGCGACTGGCAACCGACCCGGAGGCAGCGCGCCGCCGTGGCGAGGTGCTCCGGGTGCCGACCCAGGTAGGCAGCCTGGGCCAGGCGCTCAAGGCGGCAGCCGCGCTGGTCCGGGCTGCGGAGGCGGAGGCCGCTGCGGTCACCGAGGAGCTTGACGAACCCGAGCGCGATGCACTGCGGCGGGCGTTCGGCGAGGGCTCGACCGGCAAGGGGGTGGCAACCGCGCTGCGGGGCGGTGCGGGTGCGCTGCGGGAGCTCGAGGACCGGCAGAAATCGCGTGCCACCCGGGTCAAGCGCGATGCCCTGGACCGGGCGCTGCTCGACCTGGCCGGCTATTACCGTGACGTGCTGGCAATTCAGCTGCGGGCGTCCGTCGAACTGGCCAACGAGGTTCGCGACGAGGAGCTTGCGGAGCTGGCCGCAACCTCTGGCCCGGCCGACACGGTGCGCAGGATCGAGGCGATCATGGTGTGCAGGCAGCGGCTGACGGCAAACGTCGCGCCGCTGCTCGCGGTCGAAGAAATGGCGCTGGCGCTCGGTCGGTAGCTGCTAGGTGCAGCGAATCGCGTTATGTCCCCGTAATGTTGTGGCGTGGGCATGATGATGGCGGTGAGCTTCCAGCGCAGCGGGCGGCTGTATTACCTGGATCCCGGCCCGTATCAGCCGAGCGTCGGGACCAAGGTGCTGGTTCCTACCGACGCCGGGCCAGAGGTGGCCGAGTGCATCTGGGCGCCGCAGTGGGTGGATGACGAGATCACCGGCCTGCCGGTGTGCGCCGGCCTGGCCACCGTGAGCACCTGAGCCGGGACGAGGCTAACCGGGCCCGCCGCGCCGAGGCCAAGGTCGCCGGTCGCCGGCTGGTCCGCGAGCACGAGCTGCCGATGAAGATCATTGCCGTGGACTACCTGGATCAGGCCAGCACGTTCACTATCTACTTCAGCGCGCCGCAGCGCGTCGACTTCCGCGCGCTGGTGAAGGACCTGGCAGCCCGGCTGCGCGCCAGAGTCGAACTGCGGCAGATCGGTCCGCGGGACGAGGCCAGGCTGCAGGGCGGCATCGGGCCGTGTGGCCGCGACCTGTGCTGCGCAACGTTCCTCAAGGACTTCGAGCCAGTGTCCGTGCGCATGGCCAAGGACCAGGACCTGCCGGTAAACCCGCTGCGGATCGCGGGCGCCTGTGGTCGGCTGATGTGCTGCCTGAAGTACGAGCATCCGCTGTACCAGGACTTCCGGGCATCGGCGCCGCGGATGGGCGAGGCTGTCGAGACGCCTGCCGGGGCGGGCACCGTGACCGGCTACAACGTGCCCGGTCCGACAAGATCATCGTCAAGCTAGCCGAAGATGGCAGGCGGACCGCCTGCCCGAAGGCCAGCGTCTGCGGCTCGCGGCAGGCGTACGAGGCCATGCATGGTGGTTCGCGGGAAGGATCTCCCGACCGGTAGACTCCTCTGGCTCGCGCGGTTCAGCCGCAGCGTGCGCCGCCTTAGCTCAGTCGGCAGAGCGATTCACTCGTAATGAATAGGTCATCGGTTCGATTCCGATAGGCGGCTCCCAGGTAACGTCGTTAGTTCGAAATTAGCAGCGATCGGTTGTGCCGCGTTCGTGGAACGAGCCAGTGAGCCGCTCTGTCTCTCGGGCTGACCAGTGCTTACAAGCATCGGGTCACTTTCTGTGGTCGATGTTGGCGGCATCACAAGAGCACGCTGCGGTGCCAGAAGTTGTTATCCGGAACCAGTAGCCCGCCCCTCCTTGGCGGGCGGGGGAGGGACATCGCTACTCCATATCGCCGACTTTGCGCGACTCGCAATCGCGCCGTACGGGTCGGCCACCGCGCGCAGAACATCCAGTTCTGGATCGTTGTCAGACTGCCCCGTCATTGGCTCATGGGGTCCGGGCGAATCGCCCTGCGCCCTGCTGTACACGGCACCGGGCGGGCTACTGCTCGCCGGATAACCGCTCCCAGGCAGACTGCCTGGTGATCTGCGCGCCTGTTGGACTTGTCGAAGTATCGCTAGACGAAAAGATCAGGACGTTCGGGCGTCTCTGCTAAGCACTTTTGCCCCTGACCGGGACCGCAGCTGTGAAGAGCTGCAAGTCCCCGGTGCGGGTGTCGTTCCAGAGCGGGTGAAAGACGCCGGGGGTGGTGGCCAGGGCCTGATAGTCGCCGAGCCTGTAGTTCACGGTGGCGGGGTCGAAGGGCTGGTCGGTGACCGTGATCGGGGGGCCGAAGCGCAGCGAGCCGGGCTCGGAGGTCATGAGTACCACGCTGGCCTTGCCCTGGTTCATGGCGAACGCCATCACCCCGATCCGGCCGGCGTCGTCGATCGCCACCTCGGGCTGAAAGTAGATGGCTTGGTCGTGCGGCGTCGCCGCCCTAGCGCGGGACCAGGTGCGGCCTCCATCCCGAGAGGCCGCGAGCAGCACACGGGCGCGGCTCGCGCCTGCCGCGTGGTCGATGAAGGCCGCGCAGACCTGGCCCCTGTCGGGGTGGGCGGCGATCGCGGGCAGCGCGGAGCCGGTGCCGCCGCTGAGGCCGGGAAAGGAAAGGAAATCGGTGCTGCGGCCGAGTATGATCGGCGGTTGGAACGTTTGGCCCTGATCGTGGGAGCAGACAACGGTCAGGGTCGACGGGCTGTCGGGAGCGGCACTCCCGATAGCGCCCTTGCCTGCGCTGTAGAGGATGTAAACGGTGCCGGGAGGGCCGCAGGCGACTATGGGGTTTCCCAGCCCCGCGGTCCTGCGGGCGATGGTGCGCGGGGCGTCGAACGCTCGTCCTCCGTCGCTGGAGCGGGCGTAGCGCAGGCCGGTGGTGGATCCGGTGGCACTTCCTTCCGACCACACGATGTGAACCACCCCCGGCGAGTGGCGGTCGGTGGCCAGCCAGGGCCGGTCGAGGTTCGCGCCCTGGCCCGCCACTACCGAGCGCGTGAATGTGCGCCCGCCGTCCTCGGTGCGCCAGACGAGAACGCTCGTCCCGGCCTTCACGGCCGAGCCGAAGGACCCGCACGCGAAGCCGCGGCCGGTGCTGTCGAAGGCCGCGGACATATTGCCGCCCCCGCTGTCTGGCGGCAGCCGCAGCGTGCCGCCGCTCCGCCAGGTCAGCCCGCCGTCGAACGAGAGGTACGTGCTCAGCGGCCACGAGCATAGGGCGAGCAGGTGGCGGGGATTGCACGGGTTCACCGCCAACGATGGCTCGTAGTGGCCGCGGCCGGGGATGCCGCCGTGACTGACCTGCACGTTCAAAGGTCCGTGCAAGGGACTCTCCCGCACAAGGCTTCCGGCCGGCGTCCGGCCCCGCACGGCGGCACAGGCCTGAAGCGGCACCCCAGCCACAAACAGCGAGGAGGCGGCGAGAGCGCCACCCAGCAAGCCGCGTCGGGAGACCTGCATCGAGTTCATGGCACCCGCTCGGGGCTGGCTGCCTTCACCGCCGAAGTTGTCATTCATCATGCCCTCCTCAGGATTGGATGATCATGCCGGCCGTCAGCGCCGGGCCCGGATACCGCGCTCCCGGCGGTCGCGCCCGGTACCGCCGACAGTGCGCGGACTGGGTTCATGCCTGCAACCCCACACCTGGGCGGGCGACATCAGCGCTACCGATGACGCTCGCGCCGTGCCGGTACATGCTCCTTTCGGGCCAGGCGCCCGGCTTGTTCGAGCGCCGCTCATTAGCCTCGTCTTCGTTCCTGTGCTGGCCCTGAAGACCGGGCGATCTTCAGCGAGCGCTCAGGATCGGCCGGCAATAATTCTTCTGTGAGAACGTCGCCGCCGCGGGTGGCGCTTGTCGAGGACGAGGAGCCCGTCCGCCAAGCGGTCGCGTGGGCGCTCCGGCGCGAAGGGATCGCCGTCACCGGGTTTTCCGACTACCCCGGCCCCGGCCTGATCCTCGCCGCCGCCCCGGATCTGGCCGTGCTCGACGTTATGCTTCCCAGCGGCGACGGGTTCGAGCTGGCCCGGGAGCTACGCGCCGCCCGCGATCTGCCGATCGTCTTCCTGACCGCTCGCGACGCCGTTGAGGACCGGCTGGCCGGCTTCGGGCTCGGCGCCGACGACTACCTGGTCAAGCCCTTCGCGCTCGAAGAGCTGCTCGCCCGCGTGCGCGCCGTCCTTCGGCGAACGGGCCGCCTGGGCGCAGCGATCGAAGCAGGCGCGGTCGTCGTCGACGAGCAGGCCGGCCTGGCCGCGCGCGCCGGCTCGCCGCTCGAGCTAACCCCGACCGAGCTGCGGCTGCTTGCCTACCTCGTCCGCCGGCGCGGCCTTGTGCTTTCCAAGCACCAGCTGCTTACCCAGGTCTGGGGCTACGACGCTTACGATCCAAACATCGTCGAGGTCCACGTCAGCGCCCTGCGCCGCAAGCTCGAAGCACACGGCCCGCGTATCCTCCACACCGTCCGCGGTCTCGGCTACCGGCTCGACCCGTGATGAAGACCGGCTCGCTCCGCGCCCGCGTCGTCCTCACCACCCTCGCCCTGTTCGCGACCGTCCTCACCGTCGTCGTCACTGCGGTCACCCTCGCCTACCGCGCCGAGCTCGACGGTCAGCTTCGCAGCCGACTCGCCGACGCCGGCGCCGCTGTCGATCGCTCCGACCCCCGCGACCTAAAGCCACTCATCCCGGTCCTCGCGCTCGAGGGCTTCGTGACCAGCCTCAGCGGCCCCTCCCCGGCAGCGTCGCGTCCCGCGCCTGCAGGAACTCCCGCGACCGCAGCCCCCAAGACCGGCGCGACGATCCAGACACGCGGATCGTTGCTCGTCCTCGACGAAGTCCTCCCCGGTGGAACGCGAGTCTCCCTCAGCGCCAGCCGTACGGGCGTCGACCAAGCCGTCACCAACTTGCTCCTCATCGAGCTCCTGGTCGCCGCCCCCGCGCTCGCGCTCGCGGCCCTTCTAGTCCTCCACGGCACGCACACCGCTCTTCGCCCCCTCTCTGCCGTCATCGAGACCGCAACCCGCATCGCCCACGGCGACACCAAGCTCCGCCTCAAGCCCAGCCGCGCCGACACTGAGCTCGGCAGCCTCGCTGCCGCCTTCGACCGGATGCTCGACTCCCTGGAAACAGCCATCGAGGAGGCACGCGCTAGCGACACCGCAACCCGCCGTTTCCTCGCTGACGCTTCCCACGAGCTCCGCAACCCCATCGCCGCGCTCCAGGCAAGCGTCGAAACCCTCCTGCGCGAGCAACCTCAACGACCCGAGCGCGACCGCCTCGAAGCGGCCGTCGCCCGTCACAGCGAACAACTCGGCCGTCTCGTCCACGACCTTCTCTCACTCGCCCGTCTCGAAGCACACCCAACCCGGTCGCCCGTCGACCTCGCCACAATCGCGCGCCAACTCGTCGAAGACGCACGAGGGCGCGCACCGGAGGCGGCGATCACCCTCAGCGCAAACGACGACACCACCGTTCGCGGTGATCCCGATGCGCTCGAACGCGTCCTGCGTAACCTCATCGACAACGCCCTCGCTGTCATCCAGCCCGAGGGACGAATCAACGTGCAACTACGACGGCTCAACGGATACATCGAGGCGCGGGTCGCAGACGACGGCCCTGGCGTACCCGAAGACCAACGCGAACGCATTTTCCAACGCTTCGTCCGACTCGACCCCACCAAATCCGGCCACGGCCTTGGACTCGCCATCGCGCGCCGCGTCGCCCAGCAACACCATGGCGACCTCACCTGCGATCTCACCCCTGCAGGTGCCAGCTTCACCCTCCACCTTCCCGCGCAGCCTTGACCCGATCGACCCAAGCCCACGTCCGATCACGAATCTTTCATCCGGAAGGTCGATGGGGACGTGTCCTGCCGGCTGTGTAAGTGAATGGCCTGGCGATGAGCCGTCACGTGGACGTGCTGCTCGCGTACGCCGATCCGCCTGGCGGCGTGACTGGCACGTCCAGGATGCTCGCTGCTGTCCCTCGACCTCCCCGTCCCTGACGGCACCACTGGTCCTCGATCACCAGATGCGGCAGCGTCGTGAACAGCAGCAGGTAACCGGACGCGCAAATCGGCACCTTCCAGGTCGCAGCCAGTCTCCAGCCGGCTTGCCTGCACCAACAGCCCGGCCTGCGTCCAGATCGATCTTTCGGGCACGGCATGAACCACAAGCCCGATGACCCACCTGCCGCCCCGAACGGCGGATCCGTGCGCGCCTCCGCGCTTCCGCCTCAGGGCAGCTGGCCATGGCCGTCCCCGGGCGGATTCGGATTCCGCTGGTCGTCGTCAGGTTCGGAGGATCCAGCCTGTCTCGACCCGGCGGAAGCCGGTCCGTCGACATCCACGAGATGCCGGCAGGCTGGCCGAACCTGCCCGCCAGACACGACAAGATCGTGTTGTCCGGCTCCACATCTTGCTGAAGGTCTGGCGCTCGCCGCGCCGGTGCCGGTGGCGATCGAGCGGCAGAAGGCGGACTACCTGTTCGACCCTGGCGATGCGTTCGCCGAGCAGACCCTTCAGCGCCGAGGCAGCGCACGCATTACTGTCTGTAGTTGACATGCCGCAGGGTACGTGGAACGAGTTGTGGAACAGGCTGCCAGCAGAAGGGTGTGCATTGAGATGCAATCCGGGCAGTTCGTCGGGCGGCCAGTGCGGCCAGCCCGTGCAGGGCGGCGCCGCGGCCTTCTCGTAATGAATAGGTCATCGGTTCGATTCCGATAGGCGGCTCTACCCCTGACCTGGGGAAACGTCTCACTGCAAGATCCGTGATGTTGTGCGTTAGTAGCAACGTCAGTAGCATCCGCAAGGATTACTCAGCATCGCGGGGTGCCTCCGAGTCCTTCCGAAGCATCCCGCCCATCCGCCTCGCAGCGTCCTGAGTCAGCGCCGAAGACACATGGGAGTACGCCTGCGTGACGCGGATATCGCAGTGGCCGAGCATCTCCTGGACAACCGGAAGCGCCACGCCCTTGTGCAACATGAGGGTTGCCGCCGAGTGCCGCATCGCGTGAACCCGGTGATGACGTAGCCCCGCCGCCTTCAGAATGCCGGCCCACTCCTGCCAGTCCCGGCGCGGATCCAGCGGCCGGCCATTCCACTGGCAGAACACCAAATCGCTGTCCTCCCACTCATCACCCACCGTGAGCTTCGGCCTGGGATAACACCCCAGGCAAAGGTCTGGCCTTGTGGCACCCCCGCACCACGCGAGGGCGTGGCTCCGGCTTCGCTGCCGCTGCTACGTCGAGCGAGCGATCTATGTGGCACCTATGGCAGTAGCCCTCTATGTGATCGACTTCACTCTGGCGCACGGAAGCACGAGCTTAGATTGCCGCGTTCCATCCCAGGTGAGCAACCTGACCAGCCTGATCGTTCTCGTCACCCTGATCCACGTGGCCGCGTTCATGGTCATGATCGTTATTCGGGTGCGGCGGAACGAGGTCGACGGCACCCTTGGCAGCAACGCCCCCAGCACACCATGCGTTGTGTGCGGCCAGCCAGCTACCCACCGGAGATACGACGGGCTCGACCCTAACGAGCAGCGCGACCCGCACACTGGCCGCTCCTACTCCATCGACATGGCGCGCTACCAGCCGCTGTGCCCGGCCCACTAGCCGAGACAATGCACGATCAGTCATTTCAGCCCTGAATTCGGAGCCAGCGCGAGTCGACGGGCGCCTGTTCCGACCGGGCCGGCAGATCTCCGCGGCCTGCGCGGCGCGCGCCGGCCTGGGTCCCGCCAACCTGGTCCTCTACGACGTCAGCACTTTGTACTTCGAGACCGACGAGGCAGACGGGTTCCGGGAGAGCGGCTTTTCCACGGAGCCGCGGCTGCAACCGCAGATCACCATCGGCCTGCTCACCGGCGCTGACGCGAAACCTACGCTGACTGGCCGAGACATGCGGGCGGCTACTGCAGGTCCCGTCATCGGTGTCCCCACTGAACCTCCGGCAGACCGCTAACTTGACCTTGACCCTGGGGGAAGCCGCACAGTCTGGGGAGCCGGGCATCGGCCCGGCACGAGGGAGCCGGCCGTGGACCTGATGAGCATCGGTGAGTTCGCCAGGCTATCCCGCCTGTCGGCGAAGGCGCTGCGCCTGTATGACGAGCTGGGACTGCTGCCGCCCGCCCAGGTCGATCCGGACTCTGGTTACCGCTGGTATGCCGCCGGTCAGCTGGACAACGCCCGGCTGGTCGCGTCGCTGCGCCAGATCGGAGTGCCGCTGGCGCAGATCCAGCTGATCCTCAGCCTGGAGCCGGAGGCCGCTGCGGCGCAAGTCGGCGCTTACTGGTCAGGGGCTGAAGCCGATCATGCTGCCCGCCGGGACCTGGCCGGCAACCTTGTTGACCGCCTGACTGGAAAGAGGAACGTCATGTACGAGGTCAAGGTCCGCGATATCCCCGCCCGCAGCCTGCTCTGCCTGCTACGGCATGCCAGCAGTCAGCAGGAAGTCTGGGACCTGGGCAAGGAGGTCATCGGCATGCTCAAGGCCCAGCCGCAGGCTCGGGTAGACGGCGTCGCCGGGGCCGCGTTCCTGATCTACTACGGGGAGGTGAACCAGGACAGTAACGGCCCGGTGGAGTTCTGCTGGCCGGTGCCGCCGGACCTGGCCAGCCAGCTCGCCGCCAGGTTCCCCGGACTCACCCTGCGCACCGAGCCTGCGCACCAGGAGGCCTACAGTCACCTGGACCAGGACGCGACGGAGGCGCAGTGGCAAGCCGCAGGGGACTCGGCCTTGACCTGGGCAGCCGAGCAGCTGCGGCAGCCCAGTGACCTGGGCCTGCGCGTTACCCTCCTGACGACCGCCGCGCCAGTGACCGACGCCAGCAGGCGCGGCGGCAGCGACATCGCCCTCCCGCTGCGCGACCGGGCCGTCTGAGTCGTCTGGGATCCCGGCCGGCTGCAGTTGCGTGCGGGGATCGTAACCGGCGAGGCGGGCGATGTTCTCGATGGGTACGCCCGCCTCGGACGGGCACGACACGAAGTGGACCCGTAACCGCATTTTGATGATCGCGTCAATTGAGGCCGCGATACGTCCGGAATCAATGTGATAGTTGCTGGCGCCGGGATAACCCGGCCACGCACGGAAAAGGAATGATATGGCCGAGGTGCTGCTGTTCCACCACGCGCAAGGACTCACCCCCGGCGTGGCAGGCTTCGCGGACCAACTCCGAGCCGCTGGCCACGCCGTGCACGTCCCCGATCTGTTCGACGGACACGTCTTCGGCACCGTGCAGGAAGGCGTGGAGTACGCGAGCAAGATCGGCTTCGGCACGGTCATCGAGCGCGGCCAGGCCGCGGCTGCCGAGCTACCCGCCACGCTGGTCTACGCCGGATTCTCGCTCGGCGTACTGCCCGCCCAGATGCTGGCACAGACTCGCCCCGGCGCCAAGGGCGCGCTGCTGTTCGAAGCCTGCATGCCAGTCTCGGAGTTCAGCGCTTCCTGGCCGACGGGAGTCCCCGTGCAGGTGCACGGCATGGAAGATGATGAGTTCTTCGCCGGAGAAGGCGACATCGACGCGGCCCGCGCCCTCGTTCAGGCGGCGCCGGATGCTGAGTTGTTCCTGTACCCCGGTAACCGGCATCTTTTCGCCGACAGCAGCCTGCCTTCCTACGACGAACCAGCCGCCACGCAGCTCACCCGGCGTGTGCTTGCCTTTCTCGAGGGCAAGGACTAGAACCGCCACGTCACGTGGATCGGCAGGATCGCGGCATGACCTCCGGATCGCACCGACGGGCGATCGGCTCGCTGCGGGCCGTGGCGCTGGACGCCCCGGACATCGACGTCCTGGCCACGTTCTACGAGCAGCTCGCCGGCTGGCGACGCGTCCGCGACGACGACGGGGAGGAGGAGGACGACTGGATCACGATCGACGCGGGTGACGGCTGGCGGATCGGCCTGCAATTGGCCACCGACCACGTGCCACCGCACTGGCCGGACCAGGACCGGCCGCAGCAGGCCCATCTCGACTTCCAGGTACCGGACATCGATGCGGCGGCGGAACGTGCCCGTCAGCTCGGCGCCGGCCTGCTGCGCCGGGGCGAACGGTGGCACACGCTGGCCGACCCGGCAGGCCACCCGTTCGACCTGTGCGCCAGCTCCGGCGATCCCCGGACCACCCTGATCGGCGTCATGCTGGACTGCCCCGACGCGAAGGCGCTGAGCCACTTCTACGCGGAGCTGCTCGGCAAGCCCGTGACGTACGAGGCGGACGGGTTCGCCATGATCGGCGAGGACGGCGCGCAGCCGGTGAAGTTCCAGCAGGTGCAGCAGTACACCGCGCCGCGCTGGCCGGATCCGGCGTACCCGCAGCAGATTCACCTTGATGTGACCGTCCAGGACGTGGACGCGGCGGAACGGGCCGCCCTCGACATCGGCGCCACCCGACTGGACGGCGCCGGCCCGAACTGGCGCGTCTACGCCGATCCGGTCGGCAAGCCGTTCTGCCTGGTCTGGACGGACTAGGGCGGAAGAGCTGCGGAGCAGTCCCACCCGGCCGGGCGGAACACGCCGAGATATATCTTGTGCCGCCGAGGTTGGAGATATATCTTGACTGGGCAATGTGGCGTGGCAGCCAGGGAGGCAGCGACATGTCCGGCGCGCAGTTGTATGACACCATCGGAGCTACTTACACCGTGACGCGGCGCACCGAGCCGCGGATCGCGGCCAGAGTCTGGGCAGCGCTTGGCGACGCGCGGACGGTGCTGAATGTCGGGGCTGGCACCGGTTCTTACGAGCCCCCCGGCCGTGACGTCATTGCGGTGGAACCGTCGGCGGTCATGCGTGCGCAGCGTCCCGCAGGCGCGGCGCCATGCGTGGCTGCCAGCGCGGAGAGTCTTCCGTTCGAGGACCAGTCCTTCGACGCCGCGATGGCTTTCGCCACCATTCATCACTGGCAGGACCCGATCGCGGGCCTGCGCGAGATGCGGCGCGTGGCTCGCCGTGTGGTGGTGTTCACGCACGACACCACTGGAGCCGGATGGCATCGTCGGTTCTGGCTTACCCGCGACTACCTGCCTGAGGTCGCTGATCTCCTAGCCGGCAGGCCTTCGCTGACCGAGCTGGCCCGCGCGATCGGAGCCCGTGCGGAGCTGGTGCTCATTCCGTGGGACTGTGCTGACGGCTTTTTCGAGGCGCACTGGCGGCGGCCCGAGGCATATCTGGACGATCACGTTCGTCGCGGAGTCTCGGTGTGGGCCAGAGTCGGACCGGATGCCGAGCAGCGGGCGGTGCGCAGCCTGCGTGATGACCTCCTCTCGGGCCGGTGGGCCGACCGCAACCGCGACCTTGTCGCTCTCGATGCGGCGGAACTCGGCCTGCGCCTGCTCGTCACCTGAACAGCGCCGCACGCGCCTTTCAGGCGATCTTGCGGTGGTAGGTGGCCATGGCGAGGGCGTAGGCGACGATGAGGAGACCGAGGCACCAGGCGAGGGCGATCCAGATGCCGGTGCTGACTGGCTGGTGCGTGAACAGGTCGCGGATCGTGTTGACGATGGAGGTCACCGGCTGGTTGTCGGCAAAGGCGCGCACCGGGCCGGGCATGGTGCGGGTGGGCACGAATGCCGAGCTGATGAATGGCAGGAAGATCGAGCGGGTAGGCGAACGCGCCCGCGCCGTCCACGGACTTGGCGGTCAGGCCGGGGATCACGGCGAGCCAGGTCAACGCCAGGGTGAAGAGGATCGAGGATGCCCGCGACCGCCAGCCACGCCAGCAGCTCCCGCCCCCGTGCGGAAGCCCATGAGCAAGGCGACGAGCACAACAACCACGAGCGAGATCAGGTTGGCGACCAGCGAGGTCAGCACGTGCGCCCACAGCACCGATGAGCGTGCGATCGGCATGGACTGGAATCGCTCGAAGATGCCGCTCTGCATATCCATGAAGAGCCGGAATGCGGTGTAGGAGATGCCCGAGGCAATCGTGATGAGCAGGATGCCCGGCAGCAGGTAGGTCACGTACGAATGCCGAGCCGTGAATTGATCGCGCCGCCGAGCACGTAGACGAACAGCAGCATGAAGGCGATCGGCATGATCGTGGTCGTGATGATGGTGTCCATGCTGCGCGTGATGTGGCGCAGGGAGCGGCCCAGCAAGACGGCGGTGTCGCCGAAGAAGTGCGTGTGTCATCGTTATTCCTTAGTCGTCCGTGCCGTCGTTGCGACACCGCGCTGCTTCGGTGCTGGCCGTATCGTTCTGCCGGTGATGGCGAGGAAGATGTCCTCGAGGCTCGGCTGCTTCTCGACGTACTCGACTTGGGCGGGCGGGAGGAGCTGCTTCAGCTCGGCGAGGGTGCCGTTCGCGATGATCCGTCCGCTCGTGGAGGATCGCGATCCGGTCGGCGAGTTGCTCGGCCTCGTCCAGATACTGCGTGGTAAGCAGCACCGTCGTGCCCCGCCCGGCGAGTTCCCTGACGGCCTTCCACACCTCGATGCGCCCCTCGGGGTCGAGCCCGCTGGTCGGTTCGTCCAGGAAGATCACCGGCGGATTCCCGATGAGGCTCATGGCGATGTCCAGGCGGCGGCGCATGCCGCCGGAGTACGTCGACACCCTCCGCTGCGCCGCGTCGGTGAGCTGGAAGCGTGCCAGCAGGCCGTCCGCGATCTGGGGCGCGCCCTTCAGGTGCCGCAGCCGAGCCACCAGCACCAGGTTCTCCCGCCCGGTAAGGATCTCGTCGACGGCCGCGAACTGCCCGGTGAGGCTGATGGACTCCCGCACGTCCGCGGGCTGCGCGCGCGACGTCGAAGCCGTTGACTGTGGCTGTCCCCGCGTCGGCTCTGAGCAGGGTGGACAGGATGTTCACGGTCGTGGTCTTGCCCGCGCCGTTCGAGCCCAGCAGGGCGAAGATGCTGCCCCGCGCCACGTCGAAGTCCACGCCGCGCAGCACGCGCAGCTCCTTGTAGGACCTTTCCAGGCCCCGAACCTGGATGGCTGCGTCGGTGGTCATTCCTGTTTCCCCTCGCTCCGCGTCCTCGATCGCCTTGGTCAGCCGGGCGCGTTCCTTGTCGATCCATCTCTTTCCGGTGTAGGCCTGCGCGAAGGCATCGGCGAACTCGACCGGGTCGTCGCCGACGATTGCGCGCACAGGCGTGCCGTCGGCCGCGGCACGCTCCCACAGGTCGGCGAAGTCGCCGAACATCCTGAGCGCGGTCTCGCCGTCCGTGACGCCGCCGTAGTACATGAAGTACCGCTGCAGCGCCTTGGCGACCTTGCCGTACGGCTCAGGCAGAGCCTCGATGCGGGCCTTGTACTGCCTGTACTGCTTCTTCTGCTCGAGCGAGCCGGTGACCGTCTCGATCCACTTCGGTGCCATCACTTGCCTCCTTCGCGGAGCTGTTCCAGTCGCTCTGTGAGGAAGCTCCAGGTCCGCCAGAACTCGTCGAGATATTCGCGTCCGCTGGCGTTGAGGGAGTAGACCTTGCGCGGCGGCCCCTTCTCGGAGGGAACCTTCTCCACGTCGACCAGGCCGCGCTGCTCGACCCTGATGAGCAGGGCGTAGACGGTCCCTTCGGCGATGTCGGAGAAGCCCTGCTCCCGCAGCCATGCCGTGATCTCGTAGCCGTACGCCGGCCGGCCGGACAAGATCGCCAGGACGATGCCCTCCAGCGTCCCCTTGAGCATCTCCGTCACCAGCTTGGCCATGGAACACCTCCTCCCACAGCTACTCAGTCATACTGACTACAGGTACACAGTAACACTAGCTACCGGTACTTAGCAAGGCCGAATAGTGGGGTTGCAGGCCAGCACCGCAAGCGTGTCGCAGTCCAGCGCCACACGGAGGAAGTGGCGACCTGCCGCGCCCCGGCGGTGGCCAGGTCGCATGCGCCTGGGCTAAACGGCGTCGCCGGTGGCGGCTATTTTCCGGGCCGGGGAGTGGTGCGCCAGACTTAGGCGGCTATTGCGGCGATGATCAGCACGGTCGCCCGGTCGCCTTGCCACCACCCCAGCAGCCGGACGACGATGAGGGCCGCGAGGGCGAGAAGGCTGGTGGCGGCTCCGATTCCGCTGAGGGTGCCGTTCCCTTGCAGGGCCGGGCTGTTCATGTGCCTGCCTAGGCGGTGCTTGGCAACGGCGAGGGAGGTCAGCACTGCCAGGCAGATGCTGGCCGCCGTCAGTGTGACTGCCGACGCGGTGAACGGGCTCCGCTGCGGCGGGGGTGTCTGGGGGCGTAGTTGTCCGCGGGTGGCCGCAGGCCGAGGATCCCAGCATCTTATGGCTCGCCGCCGGGCTGGAGCTGCCGCGCCGACCCCGTCCGGTCTCGGCTTCGCCGCGAGGACGGTCGGCCGGGCTGCGGGCTCGCCGGACCATCCAAGCACTGCTCACAGTGCCAGCGGTGCCTGTCTAGCTCTTTGTTCCCCGGTAGATGCGATAGGCCCAGACGAAGTTCACCACCGCGCCCGCGAGCGTCAGCAGCGCCCAGCCCCAGTAGCTGTAGGCCAGCAGGATGCCGGTCAGGGCGAGCAGCCATACCGTGACCAGCAAGCGGATGAGTATCACGCCACGCGGATGCCTGCGGTCGAAGCTCGTTGCCATGTTCATGACTATTTCCTCCGTCACACGCGTGGGCAAGGACTGTCCGTACCCACGCCAGAGGACCTAGGTCCTCGGAAGCGGCACGACCTGTCATGTGCCTTCTCCGTGCGTTCTGAAGCCTGCGGCGACGAGCGCGGGGTCAAGGGGCTGCGGTCATGGTCGTGCCGGACGCGCCCGGCATCCCGATTCTGATGCCCGGCGAGCGCGCGGGCGAAGCGGACGGACCGGTTGTCAAATACCTGCTGGCACTGCAGGAACTCGAGCGGAAGTGCCCCGGCTTCGCCCACGACATCCACGGCGTCGAACGCAGCCCCAACGGCACCTTCCGCGTCGAATGCGTCACCGACACCGAACCGACCTGGCCCTGCAGCTGGTGCGCAAGGCGCGCCATAGGAGAGCCTTCCGAGGTGGGCGCGAGTCCTGGGCAGCGGCTCGCCGCTTGGCAGCACTGCGCAGCCGGGCCGCCGACTGCAGGTGGTGATCCCATGCCGCGAGCGCGAGCAGTGACGGCTGGTCGGGTCGAGCCAGAATTCACGATCTTCGAAGGTACCTAGGAAATTCAGCGCATGATCATCGGTAGGGCAGTCACGGAGCTTGACGTGCGCTAATAGCCGCAGGCCATGGCAAGAATGCGAGGTCTGAACGGCGCCGAGGGCGCGTAGCAGGCAGACCCAAGTCGTCACGACAGCACCTTGTACCCTCACAACCTGTGGGTCGCCAGGACCGAGGGCTTCAAACGAGCGGGTTGGTCAGTTGTCCACGGCCGCTTCGACCATCGCAGCCCCCAAAGGAGCGTCGGCAGTGCGCCAGTTCAGGCGGCTGATTGGTGCCGCTCGTGACGGCCAGCCGGTGCCGGTCGCGCCGTTCGCGGCCAGCCTGGGGTCGGGCAGGCACGGTCCTCCGTAGGGAGGTCATCGATGTGCATGGCGAGCAGAATGGCTCCGTCTATCAGGAGGTCACGGTCAGCGGGAGTGATGTCGCCCCGGTCAGCCCCCTCGCGGAAGGTCGCGCAGGTGGACTCGAGAGCTGCATCCACTGTAAACACGGTCATCACAGTCCCCACCTCCAGCCCAATTATTCCGCCAGGAACTCCAGGCGGGGCAGAGGCTTTGGTCCCACGGTGAGCCCGGCATCGCGACGAGCCAGCAAGAATGTTGAGCCGGCCGCAGCTCCGTTTCGTCCACGCTCGCCGGGACTGACCGGGATGAATAGCGCTCCCTAAATCAGGCGCCCCGGAGGGCCCAAGAGGCTCTGCCGGGGCGCCAAGCTCTTCGACCGGCGCATCCATAGGCATCGTCCTCCTGGTTGGTATGGTCCGCCTTCCCAGACCCGCAAGCAAGAGGTAGACAGTGAAGGTCGTGAATAACCGAGTGCATCTTGACGTGCATGCTGGCGGTGGCCGCGTGAACTGTGGGAGGTCCGGTGGGAGGGGCGGACGTCCGGGCGCTAGCGGCACTGCTGGACAAGCTCAAGGCATCCATCGCGGTAGCGGGGGAGCGCGAGCACCACCAGGCCGTCCGCCGTCACCGCAGAAGCTTCGCCGATGCCCGGGACCGGGGTATGAGCGGGGCAGCGATGACCAGGCAGCAGAGCGCCATCGGCGCCGGGCAGGACCGGACCTCGCGACGGCTGTGGGTAGCGCCACGCAGGCGGCTGTCTGCGGGCCTGCAGCCGTGCTGAGTTCGTGCTGACAACCGGCAGCTGCACAGGGCATCTATCTGCGGAAACTACACGCACATCCATGAGCTTCACGATTTTCGACTGCGCGTTCTGGGATTCCGTCAGCCTGCCGTGACCTGGGTGCGCAGCGCCTTGCGGTCCAGCTTGCCGACGCTGGTGAGCGGGATCGCGTCCAGGATCGTCACCTCGCGCGGGTACTTGTTCGCGGCGAGCCTGCCTTTGGCGAACTCGACCACCTCTTGCGGTGTCGCCTGGCCGCCAGGCCGCAGCGACACGAACGCGACGACCTCCTCGCCGAGCCGCTGGTCCGGTCGGCCGACCACGCCTGCCATCGCCACGGACGGGTGCTCAAGCAGGACGTCCTCGACGTCGCGCGGGTATACGTTGAACCCTCCCCTGATGATGAGGTCTTTCTTCCGGTCGACTACGTATAGGTAGCCGTCGGCGTCCAGATGCCCGATATCGCCGGTGTGCAGCCAGCCTCCTCGAAGCGTGGTCGCCGACTCCTCCGGTGAGTTCCAGTAGCCGGCCATCACCCCGGCCGACCGGACGCAGATCTCGCCGTCAGTCCCGGCAGGCTGCGCGGCGTCGGAATCGTCGAGTATGGCGACCTCGTAGCCGGGGATGGGCCGTCCCACCGATCCGGGCTTGCTTGCCCCTGCCTTGCTCACCGAGATCACTGCGCCGGACTCGGTGCAGCCGTAGCCTTCGAGGATCTCGCTGCCGGGCACTCGCCGCTCCCACTGCTCGCGGGTTTCTGCCGCCAGCGGCGCGGCGCCGCTGTTCACATAGCGAAGCGCGGACAGATCAAAGTGTTCAAGCGGCTGCGCGAGCAGCATCTGGATCATGGCAGGGACCAGAACAGTGCGCTCGATCCGGTGCTGCGTCGCCAGCTTCAAGAAATCGGCGGGATCGAACCAGCGCTGCAGGACCGCCATTGCGCGCTCGGTGGCGTGGTAGCCAGCCAGGGTCACGATCATTCCGTAGGCGTGCGACATGGGCAGCGGCGTGATGTTTCTGGTGATGCCCTCTTCCTGGGAAGCGGCGTGAGAGCTTGCCGAGCATGCGTACAGGTTGCGGTGACTCAGCATGACGCCCTTGGCCCGGCCGGTGGTGCCCCCGGTGTACATGAGCGCCGCCAAGTCGCCGCCGCCGACGGCGGTGAGCTCGCCCGGCGGAGCGGCCTCAAGGTCGGCGAAGTTGATTCCACGCGCGTGCGCGGGCAGCACGCCAGGCTCGGGGGCACCGCCTGCGACGATCACAAAGCGCAGGGCGGGTGCTTCCGCCGCCGCCAGGCTCACGGTGACAAGCAGTTCCGGCGACGTCACCACTGCCACCGCACCGGAGTCGGCCAAGATGTGGGTCAGTTCGGGCGGGCTGATGAGGAAGACCACCGGGGTGACGACAGCACCCGCACGCCAGATCGCGTTGTAAGTGATGGCCACCTCCGGGCAGTTGGCCATCAGCACGACGACCCGGTCGCCAGGCTCGACACCGAGCTTGCTCAGCCCTGACCCCGCGCGCCGTGCCCGGTCGAGCAGCTCGCCCGAGGAGTACGACTTGCCCTCGAAGATCAGGTTCTCGTAATCGCCGAGCCGGTCGAACGCGCCTTCGGCGAGGGCGGCGAGGTTCTCGTGAGTCACCCGTATCCTCCAGCTGTCGCGCCTGTTACCGATGGTAGCCATTTTGCTCGGTTCAGCTCCCAGAAAGACGCCCACCGCGAACTCGATCACGCCCGAGGGGGACCGCACAGCTCCCGTCAGCCTCGGCCATGTCCGGCCCTTTCCTCACAGCTCCCGCGCCCGATGGTGCGGGTAGCGCAGATCCGTGCCGATTGTCGCCGCGGAGGTAGTGCAGGACACCTGGCCCGCCGTCCTGCATGGGGTAAGCCGACTCGAGGGGAAGATCCTCCGTGCGCTCAAACGCCCGGCTCTGCGCAGGCCATCGCCAGCCTTATCCCTACAACCCGAAGTGATGCTGGGACTGGCGGGCTATGACGGGTCCAACTTCGCGGTGAAGAGTGCCCCGCAGATGATCACCATTATGAACATGGTCAGAGCGCTTGACGGCTGACCGCCCGCCCGCTCTGTGCGGTCCCTCTGACGACAGGCCACGCCGCTTGACGTCGGCTGCATTGATTTCTCATGGTCTGGGCTAGGAACTATCTGCCTCTGGTACCGTCCGCTATCCAAAGGCATCTCCACGAGGTCAGGGAAGATCATCATGTCGGTCACGGCAGAGCAGGAGGCGGTGAGCATTGTCGTGGGCAGGCTCTCGCAGCAGCTTGACGGCATTGCCGTGCGCATGGTCGAGCGCTACCGGCTGACGATCGTCGAGTACAAACTGGCCGATCACGATTTCCTTTATAACGACGTGTACCGGGTTTCGCTGAATGGACTGCAGTGCGCAGTCGACACGCTGGAAAGCGGGCGGCAGGCCCGTCCGGAGGAGTTCGAGGGCATCCGGGCCGGCGCGGCGCGGCGAGTGCACCAAGGCATTAACGTGGAGGCATTCCTGCACGCGGTGCGGCTGTGGGGCCAGGTGCTATGGGAGAGCGTGCTGGGCTGCACGGACGAACGGATCGCGACCGAGCGCGAGGCCGCGCTCACGATCGCCGGGCGGGTTCTCGAGCACATCGACCTGCTGTCGGTCGCCGCCGCGCAGGGGTACTGGACGAGCTGCAGGCGGTATGGAGTGATCGCGAGGTCATTCGGCACGACCTGCTGGAGTCGCTCATCGCAGGCGAAGGCGACTTCCAGCGGGTACGCCGGCTGCTCGGTCCCTAGGGCTCCGGCTGTGCCAGAGCTACCTCGTCATGGTCATTCGCCCTGGGGAATGGTCGGCGGGAAAGGCGCAGGAGTACTCACCGGCCGAGCGCGCCCTGCTGCGCCGAATCGTCGCGGAGGCCCACACCCGGCTCAGCCCGACTGTCGGCTCGTTGCTCGTCGGCATGCGCCACGGGGGGGTCGTCGCGCTCTACCCGTTCGGGGACCCAGCCGAGTTCGAGGTGGCCAGGGAACTGTGCCTCGATCTAGCGGCCGAGCTGAAGGCGGCAGACGTGAGCGTGGGAATGAGCGGCGTTCACCCGGACTGGCCCCGCTCGCCCTGAGCTATGCCGAAGCCAGAGAAGCCGTGGAGATTGCGGCCAGTACCGGCGATCGCGGCCGCGTAGTGACGTTCGAGGAGGTGCTGATCGACTCGGTCGTCCGTCCAGTCGCCATGCCGAGCAGATCCTGGACACCACGATCGCGCCGCTACTCGCCTACGACGCCGAGCACAGGGCCGAGCTCGTGCCTACGCTGCGCGCCTATGTTGATGCCGGCTTCAACTTGACCAAGAGCGCGAGCGGCGGCACGTGCACCCGAACACGGTCGTCTACCGGTTGCGGCGCATCAAGGAGCTCACGGGGCGCGACCCGCACGTGCCCGACGATCTGCTGCTGCTCCATCTGGGCCTGAAGCTGATCGGGCCTATCCCGGAATAAGAACTCGCGGCCGCGGCGCCGGTGCGCGTCTCCGCCGCGTCGGCGCGCACCCAGCCGACGCTGGCGCATAGACCCGGCAATTTGCAGATTCCACAGCTTCACCGCGAGAAGTCGTCGATTTCCCGCATATACGGCTGTCTGACCTTCGTTAACGTACGTGAAACACCCGCGCATCGCCCCGAGGCTATTGCGCATACAGCCGGAGCGATTTCCGGAGCACCGACATTAGCTGTGCATGCGCAGCTTTCCCCAAATGACGTGTCAGTGGAGGGCCAATGGCTAGAACAGCGCACGTGCGCCGACTACCGCACGGAAGAGGCCCCCAGATCCGCCAGCGTGTCTTCGGACGCGAACCCACGGCGCGTACGGACGCAGGCGCGCCTGAACAGCACTAGGTCGGGCGTGCAGCGCACGATGAAATGGAGAGGTAATCGCCGATGGCGATGATGGATGTCCAGCTCAATTCCTGGCTCCTCTTCGGGCACGCTTCCCGTCACTTTGCGGACGTGGAGGTCGTCACCCATCAGGGCGCAGCCGGCATCCACCGGCATACCTATGCGCATTTCGCCAGGCGCAGCCAGCAGCTCATGCACGCACTCGACCGTATGGGCATCGGCGACGGCGAGCGGGTCGCGACGCTGGCCTGGAACGGCTACCGGCACCTGGAGTGCTACTTCGGCGTCCCGTGCACAGGGCGCGTCCTGCATACGCTCAATGCGCGGCTTTCGCCCGCGGAGCTTGGCTGGATCATCGCCGACGCTGACGACCGGGCGGTTTTCGTAGAGCCCAGCCTGCTGCCACTGCTCGCGCAGGTGCCAGAGCGCGACCGCCGCGGGGTAGAGCACGTGATCGTCCTCGCTGACCGGGTGCCCGAGTCCTCGCTGCCTGGCCTAGTGGCCTATGAGCAGCTGATCGCGGGCGAGCCCGAGTCATATCTGCCTGAGCCCATTGACGAGCAGACGCCGCTGGGTCTCTGCTTGATACCTCCGGGACCACCGGCAGACCGAAGGGCGTCGTGTACTCCCACCGCTCGGCGTATCTGCACTCGATGGCCGTCACGCCGGCGCCGGGCTGGGCATCGGCCCTCCGACTGCGCGCTGGCGGTCTCCGCATGTTCCATGCGAACGCCTGGGGGATCCCGTAGCGGCCGTCGCCGTGGGCGCCAAGCTGGTGTTCTAGCCGGCGCCTTCGACGTGCGGTATTCGTCGAGATGTGCTCCTGGAGCGGGTAAGGTGGCGGCGGGGTGCCGACGGTGTGGCTCGGGGTCGCCGAGGAACTCAGCTGGCACCGGCGGCCGCGGCCGGCCCTTCGTCACATCATCTGCGGGGGCAGTCAGCCGCCGCGCTCGCTGATCGAACAGTACCTGTACCAGTTCGGGATCCCGATGATTCAGGCCTGGGGAATGACGGAGACGTCGCCTCTGGCCAGTGTCGCCTGGCCCACGCACGCCATGCGCGACTCGGACGAAGACGCGTCACGAGCCAGGCACGCACTCAGGCGGGCCTTCCGGTGCCAGGGGTGGATATATCTATCCGGGACCCGGGTGGCAACCAGGTTGCGTTCGACGGCACGACCATGGGCGACCTCTTCGCGCGCGGCCCCTGGGTCGCGGACAGCTACTGGAAGGGCGCAGGGTCGGCGCAGTTCAGCTCGGACGGATGGTTCAGCACAGGCGACGTCGCGATCGGCTCGCCAGAGGGTTACTTCGTCATCGCCGACCGCTCCAAGGACCTCATCAAGTCGGGCGGCGAGTGGATCTCCTCGGTGGATATGGAGGCGGCGATCATGGCGATGCCCGGTGTTGCCGAGGCGGCCGTTGTAGGGGTGCCTGACCCGAAGTGGCAGGAGCGACCGCTCGCTTACGTCGTGCCAAGGGACGGAACGGATATCATCGGCAGGGTCTGCGGCAGCACCTTGAGGGGCTGGGCTGGGCGAAATGGCAGCTCCCTGACCGGCTAGAGATCATTGACGGAATCCCCAAGACGAGCGTCGGCAAGTTCGACAAGAAACTGCTGCGCGGGCGGCTAATCGGCGAGTCCCAATGACCAGGCACGGGCCGGCTAGGGCTGGACATGGGGAGAACGGGCCGGCCGGGGTCGGCCTGCCCGCGGACTGGCGATCGGGACCAGGGCGCACCGGCTGTCCTGTCTACGCACGCAATGCGCTGGTGGAGAAACTGGTCGAGCCCTTCGAAGTCGCGGAAATAGTCGCCCCTTTGAGCTCGGGTCCGGGGGCCATCGCTAGTGGCTCGCCCTGGGTTCTCGGCGAAGGGTGGACGGCTCGGTGACGCCGCCAATGCTGGAGGTGCATGACCTCGCGGTGACCTACCGGGGGCTGCGGGGCCTTGGTGGCGTCAGCCTGCGAGTGCCCGCGGGCGGGGCAGTCTGCCTGCTTGGCCCGAACGGCGCGGGTAAGACAACGCTTCTCCGCGCCAGTGTCCGGCTTGCTCGGCTTTCACGGCGGCCGCGTGTCCGGCGGCACGATCCGGTATAAGGGCGAGCTCGTTGCCCGGGCGGACCCGGCCGGGGTAGTCCGGAACGGCATCGTCCAGGTCCTGGAGGGGCGGCACGTGTTCGCCGACCTGACCGTCGAGGAGAACCTGCGGTCCGGCGCATTCGCAGGCGGGATAGGCGGCGCAGCACCGAGCTGTTCGATCAGGTTGTCGGGCTGTTCCCGCCCGTTGCGCGCCGACTGCATCAGCGCGCCGGGCTGCTCTCTGGCGGCGAGCAGCAGATGCTCGCCATCGGCCGGGCCCTGATGTGCGATCCGCAACTGCTCCTGCTTGACGAGCCGTCGCTTGGGTATCGCGCCGCTCATCGTCGCGCTCGATCGGGCAGGCCCTGCGGCGGATCAACGAGCAGGGAGTGGGGATCCTGCTCGCCGAGCAATCCATGAGCCTGGCCATGTCAGTGGCCAGCTACGGATACCTGATCGAGAGCGGCGCGATCAAGATCTCCGGTCCGACCGGCGATCTGCTCGCCGACGACGAGGTCCGTGCCACCTACCTGGGGGTGGCACGCGCATGACGGTCACCGGATCCGGCAACTCGATGCGGCGCCAGCACCGGCGCAGGCCTCGTGCTTGAGGTCAGCGAGCTCAGCCTGCGATTCGGGGCGGTCGCCGCGCTCGATGAGGTGAGCTTCGCGGTCCGGCCTGGCGAGCTGTTCGCCGTCATCGGCCCTAACGGCGCCGGCAAGACCTCGCTGTTCAACGTGCTGACCTGCATCTACCCGCCATCCGGCGGGACGCTGCGGTGTTTCGGAGCCGACCTGCCCAGCGCCGGCCGCATCAGCTGCGCGCAGCTGGGGATCGCCCGTACTTTTCAGAACCTCGGGCTGTTCCCGATCGATGTCGGTCATCGACAACGTCCTCGTCGGCCGTACCCACCTGATGCGATGGGGAGCGCTGAGCGCCGGGCTGTCGATGCCGTGGTCGCGGCGTGAGGAGCGCTGCACCGGCAGGCAGCGCTTGAGGTTCTTGACTTCGCCGGCCTGTCGCGACATCGCGGACACACCGGTCGGCGCGCTTGCGTATGGCATTCGCAAGAAGGTCGAACTCGCCAGGGCCATGTCCATGGAGCCAAGGCTGCTGTTGCTCGACGAGCCGGTCGCCGGGATGAGCCAGTCCGAGCGCGCCGAGGTCGTCGCCCTGGTCCGGGCCATCCGGGAGCGGTATGACCCGACCATCGTGCTGGTCGAGCACGACATGACCACGGTGATGGCGCTGGCCGAGCGGATCCTCGTCCTCGATTTCGGCCGCGTCATCGCACTCGGCGGACCGGCCGAGATCCAGGCCAACCCGGACGTGATCAACGCCTACCTCGGCAAGCCGGAGGGCCTGCTCGCCGAACTCGGCCAGGAGTGCCGCCGGCGCACGGGAGGACGAGCCGCAATGACTACCTTTGCGCTGCTGCTGTTCGCCGGCCTGGCCCTCGGCGGCGTGTACGCACTGGTCGCGCTCGGCTTCACCGTGATCTACCGGGCGAGCCGGGTCATCAACTTCGCACAGGGCGAACTGCTCGCGCTCGGCGCCGTCGTGACAGCCTGGCTGGTCTCGGCCCACGCCCTGCCATTCTGGCTCGCCTTCGCCGTCGGCGCGGTCGCCACCGCGGGGGCGGGTCTGCTGTTTCAGTTCGCTCGTGCTCAGGTTCGCCATCGGCAAGCCTGAATTCACCATCGTGATGCTGACGCTCGGCCTCGCTACCGTGGTCAACGCCGCCCTGGACGCCAAGTTCGGCGCCGTGCCCGTCTCCAATGGGGACCCGTGGGGATCAAGCGTCCTGCACGTCGGCGAAGCTCGGCTTGCCCTGGGTGCAGATCTGGACGATCGTCACCGCCGTCATCCTGCTCGCGGCGTTCTGGCTGTTCAACCGGCACTCGAGGTACGGGCTCGCGATGCGCGCCGCGGCGTCTGATCCCGAAGCCGCACTCTCCGTCGGCATCTCGCTGCGCCGCGTGCACGCCGTCGCCTGGGGCCTGGCCGGGCTCGTTGCCTGTGTCGGCGGAGTGTTCCTGGGCGGTTATCCGAACTCGGTGAGCCCGCAGATCAGCGACGTGGCGTTGCTCGCCTTCCCCGCCATCATCCTCGGTGGCATCGACTCGACGACCGGAGCGGTGACGGGCGGCTTCATCATCGGCATCGTCCAGGAGCTGACAGCCGGCTACCAGCCGCACATACGCGAGCTGGCTAGGCCAGAACTTCTACCTGGTCGCTCCGTACGTCGTGATGATCATCGTCTTGCTCGTCCGTCCCTACGGCCTGTTCGGATCTCGTCCAGCGGAGCGACTATGAGCCGGGTCCTTACATTCGCTGACAACCTCGCCGGCCCGCACCAGCCAGCATCGCCGCCGTCGTCGTCGGCATCCTGCTGCCGTTCTGGGTGGGCGCGTACTGGCTGTCCGCGCTGGTCTGGGTCCTGATCTTCGCGCTCGGAGCGCTCGGCCTCGACGTACTGACCGGCCGCACCGGCCAGATCTCCCTCGGCCACGCGTTCTTCCTGTCCATCGGCGCCTACACCGGTGCAGTGCTCGGCGTAACCATGCACCTGCCCGCCCTGCTCTGGATCCCCGCGGGCGGGATCGTCGCCGGGATAGTCGGCGGCCTGGTCGCCCCCACGGCGCTGCGCCTCAAGGGCATGTACCTCGCGATCGTCTCAATCGGGCTGGTCTACCTGGGCCAGTACATCTTCACGAATGTCTCGTACCTTTCCGGCGGCCCTGGCGGCAGGTCGATGCCCGTTCCCGCGTTCGGCTCGCTCAACTTCGCCAGCGGCCTGACGATCGGGCCGATCTTCATCGACGAGGACGGGCTGTATTACTACCTCGCGTTCATCCTGCTCGCGCTCGGCATGCTGTTCGTCCGCAATCTCGGCCGGACGCATCTTGGCCGCAGCATGGCGGCGGTCCGCGATGGCGAGCTCGCCGGTGCCGTACTCGGCGTGAACGTCGCTCGGACGAAGATCACCGCCTTCGTCGTGTCATCCGCCATCGCCGGCGTCGCCGGGGCCATGTACGGGTCCTACCTCAACTTCGCCACCCCCGGCCAGTTCGACCTCGGCCTGTCCGTCCAGTTCGTCGCCATGATCATCGTCGGCGGGATGGGCTCGTCTGTGGGGGCCCGTGCTCGGTGCGCTGTTCGTCTGGGGGCTCGCAGTCCGAACTCGACAGCCTGGCCAACTCAGCTGCCATTCCTGCAAGGCGGGACGCACACCACCGGCATCCCGGTCGGCGATGCCGCCGCCATTCTGTACGGCCTGCTCCTGATCGTCTTCCTGCTCGTGGAACCAAGGGGGATGGTGGGTCTCGGCCACAGGGCGGCATCTGCTCGCCAGGCGCCGTGCGTGTGCGGCTGAGCACGCCCGGCGTCGTCAGTTCGGTAACCAGTCCAGATAACCAGCCACACCAGAAAGTTAGGTGACCCGATGGCGAAGAACGTCATCAAGGGCGCTGCGCTCACCTGCCTTGCCGGGCTGGTGCTCGCGGCCTGCTCGACCGGCGGCAGCTCCGGTAACCAACTCCACGTCAACAACCGGGTCGATCCAGACAGGGCCGGGGGTGGACGTGAAGAGCAAGACCATCACGCTCGGCGTACTCACGCCGCTGTCCGGCCCGGCCGCACTGATCGGCAAGCCGCTGACGGCGGGCCAGCAGGCCTACTTCAGCTATCTCAACGCCCACGGCGGGATCAGTGGCTGGAAGGTCAGCCTGGACATCAAGGATGACCAGTACAACCCGCAGTTGCACGTGCAGGACTACAACCAGATCGTCGGCAATGTCGCCTTCATCGCCCAGTCCCTCGGCAGCCCGACCACCCAGGCGATCGAGACCCAGGCGCAGCAGTCCAGCGTGCTCCTGGGTACCGCCGCGCAGTCATCGGCCTTCGTCAACCAGCCGATCAACGCCGTGATCGGCACGCCCTACGCCATCGACGTCACGAACGCCCTGTACTACCTGACGCACACGCTCGGCAAGACGCACGCCAAGGTCGGCATCGTCTACCAGAACGATGCCTACGGCGCGGACGGGATGAAGGGCTACCTGGCGGCCAAGGCCGCCTATCACTTCGATGACGTCGCGCACGCGTCCTACGCGGTCACCGATACGTCGTTCACGTCCCAGGCGCTGGCGATGAAGAACGCCGGCGCCCAGTACGTGGTCGTCACCGCCATCCCCACCGCGGCGGCGACGCTCATCGGCACCGCCGCCGCAATCGGCTACCACCCGCAATGGATCCTGCAAGGCCCGGCCTGGTCGGAGTACCTGATGACCTCGACGGGAGCCGCGGGCGGCAAGCCCACGCCGGTGGAGAAGGCCATGGTGGGCGCGTGGGTGCTCGGCTTCGCGGCCGCCTGGGGCGACACGAGCGTCCCCGGCATGGCCCAGTTCCTCGCTATCCAGAAGCAGTACAACCCGACGCAGGTCCCGGACGGCTACTACATGTACGGCTACTGCATGGCGGAAATGGAAGCCAAGCTCCTGGCCAAGGCCATCGCCTCGAAATTTACAAATGGGGAGACAACAATGCCAGTAACCATCCACGACCACATCTCAACCCGAAAACAACTCCGACAAGCCGACCAACCACTCAGACATTCCGTTCTGGATCCTCTCGTCGCTCGCCGCTAATATCGCCCTGCACTGAAGACAGCACGATAGTTATTACCCGCTGTGGGAGGGACCGTGCGCGTCAGGTCCGCTCGGCGGCATCACTCAGTCAATGCTCGTGGGCTTTATGAGTCGTCGGGGAGTGGTTTCGTCTTAAGTATGTGGTGGGGAACCGGACTGATGCAAAGTGGAACAAGATCATCGGGTACGGAGATGTGGAGGACGAGGATATGCTGCAAAGAAGTATGACGTATATGGATACCTGACAGAAGTTGGAGAGGGGTATTACAAAGTCATTGCATGGAGATTGCACACGGGAGACCGCCAAACTAAGAGACATCGCCAAATGGATGCAAGTATGTAACGTACAATTTCCCGAATATGTTAAGTATTGGGCCTATCTACCGTGAAGAATCGCACGCCGCTGATGCAGATGTATTCGACGTACCCTGAAAACGAACTGCCATCGGGACGGTATATGCGCGGGAAGTTCTAGTCACGTGATAACTGATGATACGATGGGACTTGGCCTGTATCTATCTTCAAGAGAACAAGACAAAGGGTGATATTGACAAATTAATCGAGGCGGCAGTTGCAATTCGACTTACAAACGCTCACATATATCATTGCATTACAAAAAATGACAGGACATGTTAAGGTGTCAGGCAGCACGCTTGTGCGCCGCCCTTATCTGGTGGCGTTGGCAATATCAGGCCCCACGGTGACAAGACTACCAAAGCAAAAGTGATACCCGCCGAGACCAATGTAGGAGTTTGACCAGCCGGTTGAGAATGCGACTACATCGCTGCCGACCCCGCATACTGTTTTTCTGTGTGCTGCGGGAGTGTTGGTGAGGGAGGAGGATGAACGACGAGTAGAGGACATAGGTAATTTGCGT
>CAWCHF010000015.1:0-169208 GCA_963795265.1 uncultured Actinomycetota bacterium
GTCTATTGCTTACCCCCGGTATGCGGCTCCAGTGCTCGATCAGCGAGTTGCTCGGCTGCAGTGTCCGACGGCCCAGGCGTTGCCGGACGTGACCGCAACGGCGTAGAAACGGCCGGGCTCAGAAGGGCGGGTCGCCGCGCCAAGCGTGCGAGGGGCCGGGCCCCAACGGCCGGGGGGCGGCGGCCCGGTCCGCACCCGCGGCCCCGGCTGCGGAGGCGGGCAGTGTTAAACCCGCTGCGATCACGAGAACGGCTACGGCCCATGTGGATGTCTGTTTTCATTGCCACTCCCGGAAAGTTGATCTCGCCGCGCAAATCTCACCTACGGCGAGGGAATCACAACGCTGCCACTTCCGCCCGGGTGGCCGACAAGGGGAGGTATCCCCAGGCGAGCACCCCGCCGAGCAGTTCGGCCCTCCTTTGGTGCCCAGCACCTGGGTGGCGATGCGAGCCGCAAGCGGGCGGACACCGGTACCGTCATCGGCTCGTGCTGTACTGCGTAGGTGCGGCCTTCGTACCAGACCACTGTGTGGCCCAGCCGAAAGGGAGTGTTGCGTGATCAGCAGCGTTGTTGTGAGCTATCAGGTACGTCCGGAGGCCGTCGCCGAGCACGTTCGCCTGATCGGGGCAGTGTTCGCGAATTGGATCGCGAGCAGCCGGGCAATGTCGAGTACAAGGTCGTTCGGCTCGACGACGGTGTGTCGTTCGTGCACATCTCGTCGGCGGATACCCCCGACGGATCGAACCCGCTGCCGGAGCTAGCCGCGTTCCGGGAGTTCGGCAGCGACCTGGCTGCCAGGGTCGCCACTCGGCGGCACCCACCCGCCGCGAGATCATCGGCTCCTACTCCGGGCGAACCCGCTGGCCGATCGCACGGCCGACGCTGACAGCTAAAGGACTGGGCTGCTGCCGCCATCGAGGTTAATGGCGGAGCCGGTCACATAGAGGAGCGGTCCGACAGCAGGTAGGCGGCCAGGACGGCGAATTTCCCCGGCCCGGCCTACCCGCCCCAGCGGGATGTCGGCGCGCGGGCTAGCTGGACATACCATCGTCTTCCGACTGGCCTGCCGCTTCGCCGACAGCGCCACTGACCGCTCTCGACCAGGCCGATGAGCACGGCGTTGACCCGGATGCCGGCCCGCCCAGGTCTTGGACGCGGCCTTCGTGATCGCCAGGCCGGCCGCCGAGAGGCAGCCGTCAGCAGGATCCGGCGCCAGCGGCCTTGCCGGCCCGGCGAGCACGTTGACGATCGCCCCGCCGCCGGCCGCGATCAGGTGCGGCCGCCAGCCGCGTGCAGCGAACCGCGCCAAGAACCTTAAGGCTGAGATCCTCGGCCCAGTCCTCGTCGGAGACCTGATCTACCCGGCCCGCCGCGCTCCGGCCTGCGTTGTTGACCAGGCCGTCGAGGCGGCCCCCCGGCTGACGGTGGCATCGACGAACCTTTCCAGGTCAGCCAGCTGGGTCACGTCGGCCTGCACCGCCAGGGCGTCGCCGCCGGCATCTCGCAGCCGGTTCTCGGTGGCCGCAAGCCTGGCAGGTCCCTGCCGCAGACCGCTACCCGTGCACCTTCCTCGACGAGCCGATCGGCAAGCGCCGCTCCCAGCCCGTCGGTCCCGCCAGTGACGAGGACAACCTTGCCGTGGAGGTGCAGATCCATAGCGCCATTCTGGTCTAGCCCGGTAAGCCGCGGATCGCCCTGCCAGCCGACTAGCCAGGGACTGGTCAGCGACCGTGACGTTCAGGGTATCTGCGGTCAATGTGCAGTAGATAATCAGATTCTTTCCAGTAAATGGTCAGGCTGGCCCTGGATGCTGTCTTATGGCTCCTCCTGGCGCCCGCCGCGGAGGGCACCAGGGGCTGCCCAGAACGCGCCCCGTCGGCTGGGCCCTCTCGGAGGGCTTCTGGCCGGCGGGGTGCGGCCGCAGAGGTTCCGGACCTTTTCCGCTCGCCGGCCCGGCCAGGGCGCGCACCATTTCCCGCTAGCGTCCAGGAGGACTACATGACCGAGGCAACCCGGCGAACGGATGCGGAACACCGCGCATCCGTCGCGGCCAGCCAGACCTCCCGCCAGCGCCTGGCAGCTGCCTTACTCGCGAAGCTGCTGGCGCGCGCCGCCACCGCCGGGCTGCCCAGCGTGGCCTGGACGATTGCGGTCGCCGGAGCCGGGCTCACGGGCCGGTGCGACGCCTACCAGATGGACCAGCGGCGGCAGGACTTCAGGGCTTGGCGCCGTGCGGTCGGCACGTGGGCAGGCCATGAAGCGGACGTGAGGCGTGAGTACGCCGACGCCGGGGGCACGGTCCGCCTGATCGACCAGTGGGATCAGCTTGACGGAGTGATCGTCACCCTGACCGCCGATGTCTGGGCGGAGGGCTAGCAGTTCAGGGCTGTGCCAGGCCGGGACGTGTGACGTTGCCCTGCCGCGACCGGCGCTCGGGCCGATCTCAGCGCGGATCGACCACCTTGCTCATGATCAGCGCGTGCTTGCCAACCTGCCGGCCGCGGGTGAACCCGTACTGCTCGAAGAGCTCGACCGTCGCGCTGAACAGGAATCGGCCCGGCGCCTCGCGGCCCGCGGTCACCTCGGGAATGACCTCGACGAGGCCACCGCCGGCCTCGGCGATCTGACTGAGCGCGCCCTCCAGCGCCGCTCGCGCGATGCCCCGACTGCGATGCTTCTTGTCGACGTAGAAGCAGGTGATCCGCCAGTCGGGAGCCGGCGGCGCGTCCTTGTCATACTCCCGCTTGTGCTTGATGCCCGGCAGCTCAGCCGGGCTGCCGTACTGGCACCACCCCTGAGCGAAACCGTCCTCGTCCAGGACGAGCGCGGCGTGCGCGCGACCCGTCCTTACCCGGTCCTCCTTGACCGCCCGATAGCTGATTCCCTTCTGGCCGCACTCGGGGTGGTAGCCGATGCACCAGCACCCGCCGAAGATTCCGTTGTTACGCTCGACGAGCTCCGCGAAGGCATCCCAGGTGGAAGTATCGAGGGGCTGGACCGTCCACGGCATCATCAAGACCTCTCCCGCATCAGCACCGCCTTAATGGCGCTACGGTAACCTTCATTGCGGACACTATCCGTCCGGAAGTCGCGGCTGGAACGTCATCATCCAGGATCGGCGCATCCCGGGCAGGCGACCTCCTGGGCCGGCGCCAGCGCGGACGGGCGCCTACTGACCGCCCAGCCCGAGCGCCTCGACCGACGCGCAGCAATTCCCGCGGCGTCGGCGAAGGCGAAGCTGAAGATCACTTCGTCGGCGCCGGCCTCGATGTGGCCGGCGATCAGGCCGGGAATCTCGTGCGGCTGGCCGACGGTGAATCCGGCGGTCTCGTCGGCAGAACCGGCCGCCGTCAGCATCTGGCGCACCTCGGCGGTGTTCTGGTCGGAGGTGGTCAGGATCAGCGGGGTCATCCAGGTCACGTCGACCTCAGCCGGGTCACGGCCGACCTCGGCGCAGTGGCGGCGGAGCACGCTGATCTTGCGGGCCAGCGTGGCGACGTCGCCGGTGACGTTGCACTTGTCCGCGTAGCGGGCCACCAGCCGCAGCGTCCGCTTCTCGCCGCCGCCGCCGATCATGATCTTCGGCCCGCCGGCCTGCACCGGCCGGGGCAGGTTACGGGCGTGATCGAGCCGGTAGTGGTTGCCGGTGAAGCTCACGTCATCGCCGGTGAACATGGCCCGGCACACCTGAACCGCCTCTTCCAGCATGTCCAGGCGGACCCGGTCGCTCGGATAGTCGATGCCCAGGCCCTGGTGCTCGACGTCATACCAGGCGCCGCCGATGCCGAGGATGGCCCGGCCCCGCGAGATGATGTCCAGCGTCGTCACGATCTTGGCCAGGATGCCGGGGTTGCGGTAGGTCACGCCGGTGACAAGCGTGCCGAGCTGTACCCGCTGGGTGCGGGCGGCCAGCGCCCCGAGCAGGGTATAGGCCTCCAGCATCGGCTGGTCCGGGCCGCCCAGCGGCGGCAGCTGGAAGAAGTGGTCCATCACCCACACCGAGTCGAACCCGGCTTCTTCCGCCGTCGGTCGCCAGCCCGGCGACGTGATCGAACAAGCTGGCCGGATCGAATCCCGAGAAGTTGGGCAGCTGCACGCCGAATTTCGTCATGGCTCGACAGTAGGCCCCCGCGAGCATCACCGCCGGCCGTCACAACCGGGGCTGCGGGTGCCTCAGCACTATCGGCGGCAGAATTGCCGGAGGCACAGGTTGCCCGAGGCAGGAGGTTGGCCGAGGCAGGTTGCCCGAGGCAGGTGCCGCAGGCAGAGAGGAGCGTCAGCATGGCCGAGCAGTCGCCGCCATGGCCGAAGCAGGGACCCGCGTCCTACTTCCCGTCCATCGAGAAGAAGTACGGGCGCTCGATCGCGGAGTGGCAACAGATCATCGCCGACTGCGGCCTGGACAAGCACATGGCCGTGGTCGGGTACCTCAAGTCCGAGCACGGCATGGGCCACGGGCACGCCAACGCACTCGTCGGCTGGACGCTCGCTGGCAACGTGGCAATGCGGTAAGGCTGCGGGAGAGCGGTGATCGAGCGCCGAGCAGCTGCGCTGCCCCGCCTGGGATGATTCCTTCGCTTACGTAATCTATAGGGCTTTTATCTCCCAGGGAAGGCAGCGGAGTCCTGGGTATGACGGACGGCGAGGCTGATCGTTCATCCGTCTCAGCCCCGGGGAGGCTGCGATGAGCAGGACAGGGGACCAGCGCGGCGAGCAGAGCGGCGTACCAGGCGCCGGGGGCGCCGCTACTCCTGCTCCGGATCTGCGTGACGCTGAACTGGCCGGGCAGCGGGTCGTGGTGATCGGCGGCAGCGGGGGCATCGGGCTGCAGACGGCCCGGCGGGCCCGCGCCGAGGGCGCCGAAGTCGTCCTCACCGGCCGTAAGCCCGACCGGCTGACTCAGGCCGCGGCCGAGGTCGGTGCGCAGCGTAAGGCGGCTTTCGACGCCACCGACTCGGCTGCGCTGGGCAGCTTCTTCCAGGACCTGCCAGCCCCGATCGACCACGTGATGGTGACCGCCGGCGGCCCGACCTACGGGCCGCTGCTGGACATGGACTCAGCCCAGGTGCGCGATGCGATAAGCGATCACGTCGTGCTGGGGCTCGACGTCGCGCGTCACGCCGTCGGCAAGATGCGCCCTGGAGGCACGCTGGTGTTCATGGGCGGTACCGGTGCTCGGCGCATCGGGCATGGTCAGGGGATCGCATCCGCCGCCACCGCGGCACTGCCGGCGTTCACGGCAGCGCTAGCCCTAGAAATCGCGCCGGTTCGCGTCAACCTCATAGCGGCCGGTTTCGTCGACACGCAGCTGTCGGCATCGCTGCTGGGTAACCAGATCGAGGAGCGCCGCAGTGAACTGCGGGCGACGCTTCCTATCGGCCGCGTCGTCACGCCGGCCGACGTCGCCGCACTCGCCGTCCACATCATGATCAACACCGCCATCACCGGTGCGACGTACGACATCGACGGCGGTCAGCAATACGTCTGATCGCCCGGGCGAAGCACGGAAGTCGCCATGTCCGCCCTCCTTTCCGGAGCGGAGCCGGTAGCGGATCTTTATGCTGGCGACCCCTGGCTACCGGGCAGCAGGGAGCCACTGGCCACCTGCCACGAGAACTGTCCTCCGCCCGCAGAGCGGATATTCTGAGTGACATGGACAGCCGGGCGAGTGACAAACTCCCCGGCGCCAGGGTGCGCGTCAAACGAGGTGCACCAGCTCAGCCCTCGTCAGACGCCCGGCCACGGGAGTGGCTGGCACTCGCCGGCGGAGCCGTCCAGGAAGCCAAGACCGAGGGGCCAGCCCTGGCCCTCATCGGGCAGCCGCTGCCCTACCAGCCGGGCCGTGCCGAGCGGCGCAGCGGCATACCTGCCGAGGTCATAACGTCCGACCACGTGCCCAGCTCCTGTACCTGCTCATGGGCGTATAGCCGGGGAAAGCTGACCCTCAAGCACTACAACGCAGCATGCCAGGTGCATCCGGATACCATTAGCCGCTGATGCCGGCAGCGTCCGCACCTCGCGGTCTGTCAGTCTTGCCACCAGTCGAGCACCCGGAGCGCGCGGAGGGTGTTCCAGCGGCTCGGCTCTCCCGCGCCACCCTCAAGGTCGAAGTGAACGCGGCCGGGATGGACGCGGTCGAGCAGCCAGCGGCCGTCCGGCTGCCGCTTCGAGCGCACGACCTCCACGGCTGCGGCCATCCGGGAATCCGGCTCGGCGCCCGAGCGGCGGAAGTAGTCGAGCGCGCGCAGCACGTCGTAGCGCCAGTAGTAGGGGAAGGCGAAGTCGAGATACTCCGGATTAACGACCTGGCCAGTGCTCTTGCGGCGGAACAGGCCCCGCGCGAGCAGATACTCCTCCCCGCTGCGTCGCGCCTCGCGCACCTTGCCGGACCCGCCGGTCGCGCGCTCGAATTCGAGTAGCCCGTCGAGTACGGTCATGGTCGTGTCGAACGAGGAGCGCACCGATCCGTTCTCGGCCTCGCAGTTCCATCCGCCATCAGCGAGCCGCTCGCCGAGGATCCGGTCGACCAGCGGCGAGACGTCCACCATGTAGTAGGCGCCCGCCTCGATCGTCCTGCCGTTGATGCAGGGCTCGACCTCGCCGTCGAAGTACCGCTGCCCGGCGTGCTCCCAGCGCCCGTTCTCGGCGACGAGCGCGATCGCACGGCGTGCCGCCCCGGACGACGGGTCGAGCCCGAAGATCTGCAAGGTCTGCAGGGTGTGCATTGTCGCTGTCCAGGGCTGCCCGGGTTCGCCGCCGGTGTAGGACGCCGGGAAGCAGGCGCCGCCATCCCACAACCCGTCGGCGCCCTCCAGCGCCAGGAGCCGGGCGCCCCAGCCCTCGTTCTCCACTCGCGCTCGTTCGGCGGCGACCTCATCGGGCGAGGCGTCGGTGAGATCGCGCAGTACCTGCCAGCGAATGGCCGGGTCGGAGTCGAGCAGCCAGTCGATCACGGTCATCGGGGCAGTCCTCGACGACTCCTGGATGGTGGCGTTCAGGAGTGTTGTCGTCATGAGGTTCACGCTAAATCCGATTCCGGACAATCACCGTCCGGGTATGGTTACCGGCGCTGCCGACGGTACGGAGAATCCGCAGGACGGTCCTCGTCCGCCAGGCTGGCGCTACTCCCAGGGCATCCGGATGGCACGCACGGTTGTCGCGTACCGGTGCAGCCAGGCCCGCACCGGGCCCGGCGGTAGCGTGGCCGGCATGATCGCGGATCCTGAGCCGGCGGGCCCGCCGCGCGCGGTCGCTCTGGTTGAGGGACTGAGCGATCGGCTCGCGGTTGAGGTGCTGGCCCGGCGGCGTGGCCGTGACCTGGCCGCCGAGAACGTCGCCGTTATCGCCATGCACGGCGCGACGAACCTCGGGCGCTATCTGCGGCAGTATGGTCCGGGCGGGCTGGACGTCAGGCTGACCGGGCTGTGCGACGCTGCGGAGGAGGATTACTTCCGGCGCGCGCTGCAGCGAGCCGGAGTCGGTGTCGGGACCTGTCGTGCCGAGCTGGAGGCGGCTGGATTTTTCGTGTGCACCGTCGACCTGGAGGACGAGCTGATCCGGGCACTGGGGACCGAAGCGGTGGAAGAAATCATCGCGGCGCAGGGTGAACTCAGATCGCTGCGGACCCTGCAGCGCCAGCCCGCCCAGCGGGGCCGGCCCGCGCAGGACCAGTTGCGGCGCTTCATGAGCGGGCGGTCCGGCAACAAGTACCGCTATGCGCGACTGCTGGCCGACGCCGTGGACCTGACCAGGGTGCCCCGGCCACTCGACGGAATTCTCGCCTGCCTGTGATCCGGACCTGCTGAGCAGACGACGTCGGGTTGTCAGCCTGCCCGGTGTGCCTTCGCTGCCGCCTGGGCAGGATGACGCCCGCGCTCGGGTGCCGGCCAGTGCGCGGGCTCAGCCCGACCTGCTCCCGTTAGCTCCACGAATGCACGCCGTCCAGATCGTCAGCTTCGAAGACGTCAGCGTGCAACCGCTCGCCACTCAACCGGTATTCGCAAGGCGGCACTGAGAGAGGGTCGGAACCACGACGGCGTATCGGGAAGCGGACCCTGGGCACGGAAAGTTGCATGACGGCACTAAGGTACGGTGACCCGCGTGGCAGATCCGGACGTGATTCCGAGGCGCGCGGGGCGTGTCCTGCTCGTTGACACCGCCAACCGCGTGCTGCTGCTCCAAGGATTCAATCCGTCGGCGCCCGCTGAGCTCTTCTGGTTCACCATCGGCGGGGGGATCGATGCGGGGGAGAGCACCGCCGAAGCGGCCGCGCGGGAGCTACGCGAGGAGGCCGGCCTCGTGGTCGCTGCGGCCGACCTCGGCGACCCGGTGTGGCACCGGATCGCCGAGTTTGGCTTCGACGGAAGGCGTTACCGGCAGGAAGAGGACTACTTCCTGCTGCGTGTCGAGCCGTTCGAGGTCAGCCTCGCGGGCTTGGACACGATAGAGCAGGAGACAGTGGTGGGCTACGCCTGGTGGGAAGCCGCCGCCCTCGAGTCTGCTGATGAGCCGTTCTTTCCCGATGAGCTGCCTCGGCTGCTACGCGAGCTGACTAGCTGATCCTGCCGGCGCTGGCTCAACCGCTGCGCACGCGCGCAGCGCGGCATGACCGAGTGCTGCTGATGGCCGGCCACGAGACAGGGCAGCGATACTGGCGCAGCCTGCTGACCGCCCTCAAGCGGGGAGCTCGCGCTCGCGGTCCCTGACCTGCCGCAGGACGTCGCTGTAGCTGCCGTGCGTGTCGCGGGGCACCCGCCACACGTCCACTGTCGCGAAACAGCCGACTGCGCGAACCCGAATGGTCGGCGCGTCCGGGGTGCCGTTGTCGTGGCCGCGCTCGCGGATGTGACCGAAGATGGTGATTCCGCTGCCGACGACGTTGACGCCCTCGGGAACGTACACATCGGCATTCCCGAACGCCAGCAGCACGGTCACGGCCGTGAGCGGCCGGTCGATGGCAGCCTGGCGCAAGTCGAAGTCCAGGTCGCCGAAGGCGACCGCGGCGACAGTCCGCCTGCCCAGCCTGAGCCGGCCGCGGCGCACCGCATGGCCGAAGAGGGCGCCGGTGAAGCGGGTCGGGTGGCGCGCACCGGCGCTTGCCGCGGGCACCGGGGGCAGGTCATGCTGCACGCGAGCCAGCTCTGCGCTGACCCTGGCCCGCAGTGCCAGTTCGACGCGATCAGAAAACTCCTCGAGCGTCAGCCGACCCGCGAGGAGATGCTCGCGAAGCGAGATCACCGTCTGCTCGCGGTCGGCATCCGACACGCGAATGAACGGGTCGTCCATGACCGCCACGGTAGACCACGCTGGCGCCGGGCGGCCAGGCAGTCTGCGCGGGCCGCGCACGGGCGGCCGATGCGATCGGGCTAACGGCAGTGCAGACTGGGCGTGGCGGGCGAAGCGGCTGACGGGTCAGCCGGCGAAGGGGTGAATCATGGCGGACGCGACGGCGGTGTTCGCTTCCTGGCCCGATGGTGCTGAGGTGGCTGTCGCCCTGACCTTCGATGTCGACGGAGAGTCAGCCTGGCTCTCCGAGGGTCCTGAGTACGGCCTGCGGCTGACGCTGCTGTCGCAGGCCCGCTTCGGCACGGCCCGGGGTCTGGACCGGATCCTGAGCCTGCTGGCGGAATTTGACATCCGGGGCACCTTTTATGTGCCAGGCCATACCGCTGATCATCACCCCGGCGCAGTGACCGCGATTGCGGCGGCCGGTCATGAGGTCGGCCACCACGGCTACCTGCACCGCGGCACCGACGGCCTGGATGCCGGCAGCCAGCGCGCAGAGCTGGAGCAGGGGCTGGCCGCGCTGGACCGGCACCAGATCCGCCCGGCCGGCTACCGGTCGCCGGGCTGGGAGCTGTCGCCTGAGACCCTGGCGATGCTGCCGGAGCTGGGATTCAGCTATGACAGCAGCCTGATGGCTGACGACCGGCCATACTGGCTGGCCGACGGGACCGCGAGGCTGCTGGAACTGCCCGGACACTGGAGCCTGTGCGACTGGCCCTACTTCGGGTGGACGCCGTACCACGGCGGTTTGCTGGCCGACCCAGCCGCGGTCGAGCGCATCTGGCTGGAGGAATACGAATCGGCTCGTCAGGACCACCGGGCTGTTACCTACACGTTGCATCCCGAGGCCATCGGCCGGGGGTACCTGTTGCAGATGCTGCGCCAGCTGATCACCGGGATGCTCAGCGCTGGGCGCCCATGGTTCGCCACCCACGCCGAGATCGCCGCACTGGCGACCCCGGCGGGACGGAGCTGACCCTTAGCAGCGCGCGGCGCAGCCCGGCGGACGGCGGGACTGATCTACTGCGGAGGTTTACAGACTGGGGAAGGCCATCTCGGGGTCGTGCTCGGACAACACTGACGGCGGCCCGATGAGCGTAGGGTCCGGCTCGCCGATGGCTGCCTCGTTCTTGCCGTCGTAGTCGAACTTCCTGAGTACGTGCTTGATCGCCTCGAGCCTGGCCCGCTTCTTGTCGTTGCTCTTGACCACCGTCCATGGCGCGTGCGCGCTGTCGGTGTAGTGGAACATGGCCTCCTTCGCAGCGGTGTAGGCGTCCCACTTGTCTAGTGACTCGATGTCCATCGGGCTCAGCTTCCACTGCCGGACCGGATCGACCCGGCGGATGATGAACCGCGTGCGCTGCTCGGAGGGCGTCACCGAGAACCAGAACTTCGTCAGGCGCAGCCCGGACCGGACGAGCATGCGCTCGAAGTCCGGCGCCTCTCGCATGAACTCCCAGTACTCCGCCTCGGAGCAGAATCCCATCACGCGCTCCACGCCCGCCCGGTTGTACCAGGAACGGTCGAACATGACGATCTCGCCGGCCGAGGGCAGGTGTGGCGCGTAGCGCTGGAAGTACCACTGCCTTTGCTCCCGCTCGCTCGGCTTGGCCAGTGCGACCACTGTTGCGCCGCGCGGGTTCAGGTGCTCGGTAAACCGCTTGATCGTGCCGCCCTTGCCGGCCGCGTCGCGGCCCTCGAACACGATGACGAGGTGCTCGCCGGTGGACTTGACCCAGTTCTGCAGCTTGACCAGCTCGATCTGCAGTCGGCGCTTGCGGTACTCGTACTCGTCCCGCGTCATCTTCTCGCAGTACGGGTAGTCCTCACGCCAGGTGTCGACTATCCGGCCATCAGGCCAGCGCAGCACCGGGTCGTCGTGTTCGTCGTCGTCGTCTACCCGAAGCCCCGCTATCAGGTCGGGATCGGACGCCCAGTCCTCCGGCAGCGCATTGAACTCAGCAGCTGATTGACCAGTCACGTGACTAGTCAATCAGCAGATTCCCGGCTGCCCGTCAGCAGGTGGGTCCGCGACTGACCGCTGCAGGCGGCCGCTGCCGCTGGTCATGTGCGAAGGCTGGTCACTGGCCGTCGCGGAGGGTGGGGGCGTCCGGGTCAGTAAGGCCACTCCTCGAACCAGGTGCAGCGACGCGCGAGAAGCGGAATGATCGGCGCGCTGTCAGCGGTCGAACCGGAAAATCGTCGGTTTCTCGGTTGCCGGCGTGCCTGTCGCGACGCCAGCACTGAGCAGGAAGGACGTGGTACCGGGTATACGGGTGACGCCGGAGTAGCCGCCGGTGAAACCGGGGACCCGCTCGGTAGTCCAGGTTCCTCCGGTCAAGATGGCCGTTGCGCCGAACCAGTAGCCGCCCGTCCCGTCCGGGACGACGTCGCCGGGGTCGGCAAAGAACGGCGGGGTCATGGCGCGCCAGTGGTGCCCGTCCCAGTGCAGCACGTGCTCACTGGTGTTGTCGTACCAGCCGATCCAGATGTTGGCGGGCGATACGGCCGTGACGTTCGGGCCGCCGTTGTCGAACGCCGGATGCGGCATGCGAACCCAGTGCCAGGCACCGCGGGTCCAGCGGTACGCGGCGATAATCTGTTTTCTGCCTGAGTACGCGAACCCTGACACCCAGACGTTATCCGGCGCTGACGCGGAGATCCCCTGCGGGACGAAGTTCACACTGGAGTGAAGGTAGTACTTCCACCTGGAGCCGTTCCAGTGGAAGAGGTAGTCGGGGACGGTGCCGGAGGTGCCGATGGCCCACGCGTTGTTGGGCGCGATCGCGAGGACTTCCTGCAGGTCGGTCAGGGCGGGCAGCGGGATCCTTGTCCATCGGGCACCGTTCCACCGGTACACCACGGTCGTGTCGAGGTGGCGCTTGTTCAGCCCCAGCCCGCCGACCCAGACGTTATTGGCCGCCGACGCCGTCACCCAGTAGGCGGTGAAATCCGCGGCATGCGGAATCGTGACGGCCCGCCATGATGTGCCGTTGAAATGCCGGATGAACGGCCGGTAGCTGATGGTGCCCGCGCTGGTATAGGCCGGGCCGACCGCCCAGATGTTGGCCCGGCTGACGGCAGCGACCTGCCAGAAGGATCCGGCCGAAGGTGACTGGTAGACCTGGTACCACGCGGCGCTGCTCGCTTGCGCCGTCCCCGTCGTGAAGATGCCGCTCGCGGCGCTCATTCCCATGGCTGCGACAAACACACAGCGCTGCACGCCACCTCTGCGCATGTACTCGCCCTCCAGGAGCTAGCGGCCGAACTTGAGCACGACCGAGCCGAAGTTGCCGGCATCGGTCTGGTCGATCAGCGCTGACCCGAGCACCGACTGAGTGCCCGGGATCTGGCTGAAGTAGAAGTCACCCAGGATCTTGCCGCCCGCGGTCGGTACCTTGGCAGCCGACCAGTGGCCGGACGCGTAGTGCAGCAGGGTCGGCTTGGTGTTGGCCGTATTGATGGCCGCGAGCCAGAGCCCGCCGTGCGCCGTCCGGCGCCATCGCGCCGACCAGCGAACCGCTGGGCAGCTTGCCGGTGACCTTGCTCCACTTGTGACCGTTCCAGTGCAGCAGCAGGATGGGGCCGACGTGCTTGCCGGTTACGGTGAACATCGACGCCCACACGTTGGATGGCGACTCGGCCAGGATCTGCCGTGAATAGGCCGTCGTTCCCGTCGGCACCAGGCTGCTCGGGAACTTGACGATCTGCCAGTGCTTGCCGTCATACCGGAGCGCGGCATTCTGGCCGCTGGCGAACGTCAGCGCCCAGATGTTGGCAGGGGAGGATGCGCTGACCGGAGCGACGGCGGCGTTGGCTGACGGCGTCGCGGGCAGGACGTGCTGGGTCCAGGAATGGCCGTTGAAGTGGTAGCCATACGAGATCCCGGCGGTGAAGTCGAGTTCAAACGCCCAGGTGTTGCTCGCGCCGAAGGTGACTACTCCGCTCGCAAGGATCTGGTCGGTGCCATGCGGGAAGCTGTAGCTCTTCCAGCCGGTCTTGATGCGCCGCTCGACGGTACCGCCGGGTGCGTTAGCGATCGCCGCCCAGGCGTTACTGGCGCTGGTCGCGCCAAGGCTTTCCACGAATTCGCCGGTGCCGCCGGGCAGCAGGAACCTGTGCCACTTGCCGCCGGCCATTTGATACATCACCGGCGTGCGCGCGGGTGTGCTGCCACCGGCCCAGGCGGCGCTCTTGCCGATCGCCGTGATTTGCTCCAGCGTGGTGTTGCTGGCGCCGAAGGTCCTGATGATGCGCCAGCCGGTGGCAGCCGGGGCATGCGCAACGGCACCGTCCGCGCGCGGGGCCGCGCTGGCCGCGGTTCCGCCCGCCATAATAGTGGCCGCCACCGCGACAGCCACCGCTGTCAGGATTGACCGGGGGCGGCTCATCCGCAACGACGACCGGGACGCGAATGGACTCATCTGGACCTCCTGCCAGCGGCTGAAATCAGCCTATCGATAACTGGTTGTCAGCAACTATCGCGGACAATCGCCATCAGTGACAGGCGTGATCGGCAACGGCTCAAGATAGCCTGACGGGCAGTTCGGGCTGCGCCTGGAGCTCATCCCCGCTGCGCGAATCGCCGGCATCGCGGGATGCCTGACCGTCGAGCGAGGCTCGCTCCCGCAGACGGCTTGCGCGCAGTACCACCTCGATGGCGAAGCGCGCATTCGGGTCGGCTAGCTGGCTGCCGAAGATGCCTTGCAACTTGCGCATGCGGTAGCGCACCGTCTGCGGATGGACCTGCAGGCGCTCCGCCATGGCCGGCGCCGTTCCCCTGGTCTCCAGCCAGGCGCCGAACGTCTCGATGAGACGCCGCCGCTGGAGCGGGCTGAGCGGATCGAGTGCGCCGAGCCAGCGCCGGCCAAGCTGATCGATCAGCGCGTCATCGGCGAGCAGCCACAGTTCGACGAGGTGGTCCTCGCAGAATGTCAGCTTGCCGTCGCCAATGATTGCGTCGCGGCTCAAGGCCAGTGCCCGTCGCGCCCACCGAAGCGAATGCGCTGCCTCGGCCAGCGGCACGCCGAGCCCGACCGCGCACGGGCGACCCGCGAGCGATAGTTCGAGCGCTGCCCGCCGCGACCGGTCAACCTGGCCCGGTAGCAGCAGATGCGGCTGCGGCCCGCCAAGATCGGCAAGTGCGTCGTCGGGCAGGTCCATCGCGGCGTCGCAGCCGGAATCAAGCGCGATGAGCGTCACGTGCTCAGGCACCGGCCAGCCGATGAGATCGGCAAGTTCGGTGATGGCACGGGCAGGGGCGGCCGGACGCTCGAGGATGAGCCGGAGCAGTCGCCGGCGCCATTCCTGCCGCGACTGTGCCGTGCGGGCCTTCGCCTCCAGATAGCCCTGCAGCGACAGCGAGGCGAGCTCGTCCATGTACGCGAGCATGGCGTCGGCAAGCCACGACATCACCGAGGAAGGCGCGGCGCAGCGGCGGCCCACCTCCATCACCCGGCGCCAGCCCACGTGCACGCCGGTCCGGTATGCCGCCTGCAGGCTGTCCAGGCTCCGGCCTTCCTGCGCCTCGAACTGGCCGAGCATCCGGCACATGTGGTCGCGCTGCTCATGCGGCGCGGACGGATCGGCCACGGAGTCGAAGAACGACGTCAGGGCCCGCTGTACGCCCTGCCGCAGGGCGTGCCCGTAAGGCCCGTCCATCGGCCGGGCGTACTCGGGGATCTTGCGACGGATCTCGGCGATGATGTCGTGTGCCAGGTCAGGGAGTTCCGGGCGCATGATCGCAGCCAGCTGCGACGGCCGCATGACAGGCGGTCTGGGCAGGGCTCGCTCTGACCCGGCCCGGTCTGGCCCGGCCCGGTCTGGTATCGCTCGATCTGGGACTACGCGATCCGGCACAGTTCAGAAGGTAACGCCCGAAGGCGGCCGTAGCCAGCCGCTCGGATTAACTCCCGGCCGACAAAATCTCGCCGACGCGGCCTGCGCGGCGGCTGTCGCTGGCGGTAAAACGCTCACCTTGTGACAAGAAATCGTCAATGAGTCGCGCTTATGTGACAAGAAACCGAGCCGATTTGCGGAGCCTGACCGGGCCTTTCCGGCATGCCCTTGCACGCCATGTTACGGCGACGTAACGTACTCGCCAGTAGCAAAGCCGCGTGCGTAGTGCGTTGCAAGACAGAGCGTTTGCACGACCAGTGCGCATTAGAGCAGTGCCGACCAGGCAGTGCCGATCATGGCAATGTCGACCAGCGCTGCGCGCGCTCGACCAGTGCGGGGCGTGACAGCAGCACCGGGCTGCGCCCGGCTACCAGCCGAACTCGATCAAGGAGCGGATTCATGACGACAAGGAAACGTGCAGGCAGCGTCCTCTTCACGGCTGCGGCGGCGGCCGCGGTGGTCGGTCTGAGCGCCGGATCGGCGCTGGCGGCAACGACCCTGACCGTCAAGGTATCCGGAGGTGGCAACTACTCAGCCAGCGCCAAGACGACCGTGCTCACCGACCATGGGGTGTCAGTTACCTGCGCAAGCACCCACTCGAAAGCATCCTCGACCGCTTCCGGCAAGATCGCCAGCGGCTCTACCAGGAAGGCCAGCCCGGTCAAGGTCGGCACGGCCGCCAAGCTGTCGTTCAACAACTGTTCCGGCCCGCTCGGCGCGGTGAAGACGACCGTCAAGAGCACGCCGTACGCCGTCAGCGTCGACTCCAAGACCAACAGCAAGGGCCAGACCGACGGCATCATCAGCGGCATCAAGGTCGCGGTCAGCATGACCGGCTGCTCGTTCAACGTGTCTGGCACCACGGCGGGCTACTACACCAACAGCAAGCACACGCTCACGATGACGACCAAGTCGAAGCTGCCGGTCAAGCCGCTCAGCAACGCCCAGCTGACCGTCTCCGGCGTGAATGGCTGCGCCAGGCCTGGTCCATAACGGCGACCACCCGACGTACACGTCTGCCTACGTGCTGAACCGCAAGATCTCGATCAAGTCGAGCTGACCCATTCCGGGCAAGTGCCGGTGACCGCGGCACGGTCACCGGCACTTGCGTCATCAGCGAGCGGGACGTGCTAGTCGCCTGCCACCAGCAAGGAGATCGGGGTCGTGAGCAGCATGGCCAAGCGGAGCTTCCGCGGCACCGGCCGGACGGCCGTGGCCAGCGGGATCTTGCTGGCCGCTGGCGTCCTGGCTGGCACGTCGGCCGGTTCGGCGGGCGCCACGGCCGGCCCGGCTGCGCCGCAGCTGGTCCGGCTCCGCGTTGGCTATGACTGCCAGTTCCCGTCTGCCGAGCAGCCGATCAGCGTGGTGATCGCTACTGCCTTCCCGGCAGCAGCCGCGGCCGGCCAGCCGATCCGGCCGACTGGCGTGCGGATTACGGCGGTCCTGCCCCAGCCGGCCGTCACCTACCTGCGCACTAGCGGCGCGGCCACTGTCACCGCGTCCGAGGCGCTGACCGTTGTCGAGTCCTACGCCGGGAGATCGGTGCCGGCCGGCTGGCAGGCCGCCGCACCGGCGGCGGCGCTGCCGGCCACGGGCAGCATGCAGCTGGCCGCTGCCGGGTCGGCTCCGGCCGCCACCGCCGCCAGCAGGGGGGCGGTCACCTTCGCGGTCGGCCGCCTGCGCCATCTCCGTAGCGCCGCGCACGGCTGCCGGTGCCGCCGCGAGCCCGGCCGCCGTGCCGGTGACGTGCACCCCGGCCCGCGGGGCGAGCACCCAGCTTGCTTCCGTCCGGGTGAACGCGGCGCGGTCAGGCGGCCAGCCCGGCGCGCAGCAGGGCCGCATCCCGGCTAGCCTGCGGCGGAAGCTGCCCCGCGGCTGCGGACAGATCAGGGTGACCGGCACTGGCACGGCCACCTGCGGCTACATAACCGGCTACGCGGACGTCGCCAAGCTGGGCGGCGCCGTGCTGCTGCAGCCGCGGCCGCCGCTGCGGCCGGGCCTGGTGAACCTTGATTTCGCCGAGCGCCACGTGTTCGCGCACGGCAAGCTCATCGAGTACTCACACGCGGCGCTCTATTACCAGGGTCATCGCGAGCTGCCGCCGGTGCAGGCGACCTTCCTGGCCTTCCGCTTCGTGCCAGTGCGAGCGACGCTGCACCTCACCGAACTGTCGCCGATCAGGATCGTGTCTGCGTCGGGTGTGACGGCGCCGCCTTATCCGATTACCGTCCGGGCCATCACGACGGTGTCGGTCCGCATCTCGGGGGTCAGCGTCAACGGAGTGCCGCTGAATGTGGGACCACAGTGCCGGACGGCCACACCAGTCACGCTCGTGCTGATCGGCAAGGGCGATAACACATTGCCGCCCAAGGGATACACGGTTCCGACCGGCGGCCCGCTGTGGGGCGCGCCGAAGATCCCGCCATTCGTCGGATGCGGCCTCAGCGAGAACCTGGATCGCCTGCTCACCGGAACTATCTCGGGTCCGGCCAACCACGTGGAGATGACGCAGGGAAAGCTCTGCGGACCGTCGCAGCCGTCGAACTGGGTGTGCCCTCCGCCGGTTCCCAGGCCCCGACATTGACAGCTCGTCCACTGCCGAGATAGATAGCTCGGGCACTCGACTAAGGAGATAACGTGCCACGACCCATGCTCAGAACTCGCGCCAGACTGGTGGCCGCGGTGACCACGGGAACACTGCTCGGCGGGGCTGCGCTGGCCCTCGACCCGGCTGCGGCATCAGCGACCACGCTGGTGCACGCGAAATACAAGGTCTCCGGCAGCACCTACCTGAAAAGCCCGAATTTCACCCTCGCGCTCGGCCCGGGCACGCTGTCGGCGAAACTGAACGCCGCGACCGGCAAGCTCACGGCGACCCTGTCCCTGCCGAACGCCACCGGGTCATTCAAGCAGTACGGGATCATCCCGGTGACGGCGACCACGCAGCTCATCAACGATGGCCCGACTACCGGCAAGCTGAACCTGAAGACCGGTGCCATCAAGACCACGTCCAAGATCACGATGCGGATCGTCAGCCTGACGGTCGCCGGGCTGAGCATCCCGGTCGGCAGTTCGTGCGAGACGTCAACTCCGGCCGTGGTGTCGCTAGCGAGCCAGAAGAAGTTCAACGTCCTGGATGGCGGGACAGTCGCCGGCACCTACACGATCCCGTCGTTCAGTAACTGCGGGCTGGCCACCCTGCTGATCAACATCACCATTCCCGGCTCCGGGAACACGATCTCGCTCAAGCTCGGCAAGGCGAAGCTCGGCTAATGGTCGTGCATCCGCATGGCAACTCCCGGCATCCGGACTGGGAGGTGATATGGGCATCGAGGTCGTCGTCGAAGGGCTGACCAAGTCTTTCGGCCGCCATGTGGTCTGGCGCGACGTCTCGCTGTCCCTGCCAGCCGGTGAGGTCAGCGTCATGCTCGGTCCTTCGGGCACCGGCAAGACGGTGTTCCTCAAGTCGCTGGTCGGCCTCATCCGGCCGGATCGCGGCCGCGTGCTTGTCGACGGCATCGACACGGTGTCCTGCTCGGAGCGCCAGCTCTACGCGGCGCGCAAGCTGTTCGGGGTGATGTTCCAGGACGGCGCGCTCTTCGGCTCCATGAACCTGTTCGAGAACGTCGCCTTCCCGCTCCGGGAGCACACCAGGCTGACCGAGGCCGACATCCGCCGTGTCGTGCTCGAGAAGATGGACATGGTAGGGCTCGCGGATCAGGGCCATAAGTACCCTGGCCAGATCTCTGGCGGGATGCGCAAGCGGGCCGGCCTGGCCCGCGCGCTGGTGCTCGATCCCCAGATCATCTTGTGCGACGAGCCGGACTCTGGCCTCGACCCGGTGCGGACCGCATACCTGTCGCAGCTGCTGATCGATCTCAATGCGGAGATCGACGCGACCATCCTGATCGTGACGCACGATATCCAGATCGCCCGGACGGTGCCCGACAACATCGGGATGCTGTTCCGCGGCAACCTCGTCATGTTCGGGCCTAGGGAAGTGCTGCTCACCAGCAACGACGCCGTGATCACGCAGTTCGTGAACGGCCGCCGGGCTGGCCCGATCGGGATGTCGGAGGAGAAGGACGAGGCGACCGTGGCCCTCGAGCAGGCTGCCGAGGCCAGGAACGGGCGGAGCGCGGACGGCCTGCCGGCGCTGGTGCCCCAGCTCACACCCAGTCCCGGCATGCCGGAACGACAGGCAGTGCAGCGCCGCATGGACCGGGTGCTCGGCTTGCTGCACACGCTGCCGGACGAAGCCCGGCAGGCGATCGTGGCCACCCTGCCGCCCGGCCAGCCCGCGCAGCCACCATCGCGGCCGGCCCCTCCGACGTATGCGGGAACGGGGCCTGGACTGCCGCTCGCGGACGACGGGGCCGCGCACCCGCTAGCCCGCGACGAGGCCGCGCAGCCGCTGGCCGACGACGAGGAGGATGCGCAGCCGCTGGCCGACGGCACTGACGAGCTGCCGGAACGCAACGGCGGCTGGCCATCGCACTGGCCGGGAGGCGGCGGCGAATGAGCGAGCAGACCCAGGTGCCAGGCGCCGGTGCGCTGCGTCAGACCGGCAGGCTGTTCGCGCTCGCGGCCAGCGTGCTCTGGCTCACCTTCAGGCGCCCGTTCCAGGTGCGCGAGCTGATCGAGCAATTCTGGTTCATCGCGAGCGTCACGATCCTGCCGTGCATGCTCGTGGCCATCCCGTTCGGCGCGGTGATCACGCTGCAGGTCGGCTCGCTGACCCAGCAGCTCGGCGCGGAGTCGTTCACCGGCGCCGCCAGCGTGCTCGCGGTGGTTCAGCAGGCCAGCCCGCTCATCGTGGCGCTGCTGATCGCCGGGGCAGGGCGGCTCGGCGATCTGCGCGGACATCGGGGCCCGCACCATCCGGGAGGAGATGGACGCCATGCAGGTGATGGGCGTCTCTCCGATCCACCGCCTCATCGTGCCGCGCGTCGTCGCCGCGTCGGCTGTCGCAGTGCTGCTGAACGGACTCGTATCGGTCGTCGGCGTGCTCGGTGGCTACTTCTTCTACGTGACGCTCCAGCACGGCACGCCCGGCTCGTTCCTGTCCAGCTTCTCGTCGCTGGCCCAGCTGCCCGACCTCTATATCAGCGAGATCAAGGCGCTGATATTCGGCTTCCTGGCGGCGGTGGTCGCGGCGTACCGCGGGCTGAACCCGCGGCCGGGACCTAAGGGCGTGGGCGACGCGGTCAATCAGTCCGTGGTCATCGCGTTCTTGCTGCTCTTCTTCGTCAACCTGGTGCTGACCGCGATCTACCTGAAAATCGTCCCCCCGAAGGGATCGTGACCAGATGGGTGCGGTGACCGGCGAGCCGCGCGACCGGGACCGGGTCAGCGGCCGGCGACGAGCCAGCCGGTCCCGGGCGGCTCGCATGCGCAGCTGGACCGCTGGTTCGGCTGGCTCGACCTGCTCGGCGACCAGCTGTCGTTCTACGCCCATGCGCTGGCCTGGACCCCGCGCGCGATCCGGCGCTACTACCGGGAGATCCTCCGGCTGCTCGCCGAGCTGAGCTTCGGCAGCGGGGCGCTGGCGCTCATCGGCGGCACCGTCGGCGTGATGATCGGCATGACGCTGTTCACCGGCACTGTGGTCGGACTGCAGGGTTACGCCGCGCTCAACCAGATCGGCGCGTCGGCGTTCACCGGCTTCGTCTCCGCGTACTTCAACACCCGCGAGATCGCGCCGCTGGTAGCCGGGCTGGCGCTGTCGGCCACCGTCGGAGCGGGCTTCACCGCGCAGCTTGGCTCGATGCGGATCAACGAGGAGGTCGACGCGCTGGAAGGGATGGGCGTGCCGAGCCTGCCCTACCTCGTGACCACCCGGATCGTCGCCGGGGCGATAGCGGTCATCCCGCTGTACGCGATCGGCCTGGTCAGCTCCTACTTCGGGTCGCGGCTGGTCACGGTGTACTTCGAAGGGCAGTCGGCGGGCACCTACGACCACTACTTCGGGCTGTTCCTGTCGCCGGTGGACGTGCTCTGGTCGTTCCTCAAGGTGCTGATCTTCAGCGTGGTCGTCATCCTGGTGCACTGCTATTACGGCTACCGGGCCAGCGGCGGTCCAGCCGGGGTGGGCGTCGCGGTCGGCCGCGGCGGTACGCACCGCCATCGTCATGATCAACATCATCGACTTCCTCATGAGCCTGGCCATCTGGGGCGCGACGACGACCGTGCGGGTCGCGGGATGAGTTCGGCACCGGGCTTGGTCAAGGTGCGGCGCCGGCTGGCCGGGACGGCGTTCCTGGTGGTGCTGGCCCTGCTGGCTTGGCTGTCGGTGCTGATCTACCAGAAGAAGTTCAGCCCGGCCGTGATGGTGACTCTCTACACCAGCAGCGCCGGGAACGAGATGCACCCGGGCGCCCAGGTAATGGCGCGTGGCGTGCAGGTCGGCGAGGTACGGCAGATCAGCGCGGACGGGAACGGGGCCAGGCTGGAACTCGCCATCCAGCCAGCCGCGCTGCCGTTGCTGCCGGCCAACGTCTCCGCGGAGATGCTGCCCACCACCCTGTTCGGCGAGCGGTACGTGGCCCTCATCCTGCCTGCCAGCCCGTCTCATGCGGCCCTGGCGAACGGCAGCGTGATCAGCGAGAACCGGTCCGGCGGACGGGCTGGAGCTGGAGCGGGTGCTGAACAACCTGCTGCCGTTGCTGGCGGCGGTCCAGCCGGACAAGCTGTCGCTCACCCTGACGGCGATCGCCGACGGGCTGCGCGGCCGCGGTAAGGAACTTGGCCAGGCGCTGGTCACGCTCAACTCCTACCTGCGGCAGCTCAATCCGCAGCTGCCGACGCTGGATGCCGACATCAAGCTGCTCGGCGGGCTGGCCAGGAAATACACGGCCGACGCACCGGCGATCCTGCAGGCGCTGAACGACTTCGGCGTCACCGGCAAGACGATCGCGGCCCAGCGGTCCAACTTCGCCGCGCTGCTGGCGAACGTCACCACCGCCTCGGACGACCTGCACGCGTTCCTCGACGCTAACGCGCCGAACATGATCAGGCTGACCGTCAGCAGCCTGCCGACGCTGCAGATCCTGGAACGGTACGCGCCCGAGTTCCCCTGCACGCTCCGCGATCTGGCCAGCTTCGTGCCCAAGGTCAACAAGGTGCTCGGCATGGGGACCAGCCAGCCGGGCCTGCACGTCCAGGTCGTGGTGGTGCCCTCGCCGGGCAGGTACGTGGCTGGCCGCGATACGCCGCGCTACGGCGACAACACCGGCCCGCACTGCTACCCCGTTCCCTTCCCTGGCATCCATCTCAACGATGGCGCCGGGCCCGCTGCCGCGCCGGCGACCGGGACCACCAGGACGCAACGACGGCGCTACCAGCCAGCCAGTCCCGCTCGCGGGGAACAGGCCACCCGCCACCGGACACCTGGCCACCGACCGGCCAAGCGGACCCTGGTCGCGCGCAGTGGTGCACCGACACGCGCTGGCCGACTTCGGGCCGGGCGGCCTGGCCGGCTCGCCAGCCGAGACCGAACTGGTCGCCGAGCTCGACGGCCTGTGGCTCGGCCGGGCCGCCCGGCTCGCTGCCCGCCTGGGGCAGCCTGCTCACCGCGCCGCTGTTCCGCGGTGCGGAGGTGACGCTGCGGTGAGCCGGCCATGAAGCGCGGGGGCCTGGCGGCGCCGCTGATCAAGTCGATCATCTTCGTCGTCGTCACGGTGCTCATCACGGCGGTCCTCGGCATCAGCATCGCCTACACCGGCGTGTCGGCCACGGTGGGCTACCGGGCCGTGTTCTCCGACGTGACCGGACTGACCGTGGGCGACGACGTGGACATCGCCGGGGTGCGGGTCGGCGAGGTGACCTCGATCAGCGTCTACGACCGCAACCGTGCGCTGGTCGGGTTCTCGGTCCAGCCCGGCCGGCCGCTGCCCGCCTCGGTCACGGCGTCGATCATGTACCTCAACCTGGTCGGGCAGCGTTACCTCGAGCTCGGCCAGGGCACCGGGCCGGCCAACGGCACGCTCCCGCCGGGCGGCACGATCCCGCTGTCGCGCACCACGCCGGCGCTGAACCTCACCGTGCTGTTCAACGGATTCCAGCCGCTGTTCCAGGCCCTGTCGCCGGGCGACGTCAATCAGCTGACCAGCGACATCATCCAGGTGTTCCAGGGCGAGAGCCCGAACATCACCGCGCTGGTGGCCACGGTCGGCTCGCTGACCACCGCGCTGGCCAGCAAGGACCAGGTCATCGACGAGGTGATCGGCAACCTCAACTCGGTGCTGCGCACCATCACCTCCCGCGGCAACGCGCTGGCCAGCCTGGTCACCTCACTGCAGCAGCTGGTGTCCGGGCTGGCCGCGGACCGGCAGTCGGTCGGCACCGCGATCTCCGCGATCGCCAGCCTCACCAGCGCGACCGCCGGGCTGCTGCAGGTCGGCCGGGCACCGCTGCAGGCCGGCATCACCCAGCTGCAGCGGCTGGCCTCGAACCTGGCCGCCAACTCGCCCGACGGTCAGTACGTTCCTGCAGGATCTGCCGGCCAAGATGGCGGACATCGCGAGGATGGCCTCGTACGGCTCCTGGCTGAACTTCTTCCTCTGCGACGCCACGGTGACCGGCGTGCGCAGCTCCCTGGGCGGCCCGCCACCGCGGGGCGTCCCGGTCACGGCGGCGAGGTGCGCGTCGTGAGGCGGCTCAGCATCACGCCGGTGCGGGAGCGCAACCCGATCGCGGTAGCCGTGGCCGGGCTGGCCATCGTCGCCGTCATAGTCCTGCTCACCTACTTCTCCGGCAGCCTGCCGCTGATCGGCGGCGGCACCGGCTACACCGCTTACTTCGCCGAGGCGGCGGGCCTGCAGGCCGGCAACGAGGTCCGCGATCGCGGGCGTCACGGTGGGCCAGGTCACCGGCGTGAGCCTGGACGGCGGCAAGGTGGCGGTGACGTTCCGGGTGAACGGAGCGTGGGTCGGCAACCGGACCACCGCCGCCATCGAGATCAAGACCCTGCTGGGAGACAAGTACCTGGCGCTCGACCCGGCGGGCCGCGCGCCGCAGGATCCCGTCCCGGCCGATCCCGCTATCGCGCACCAGCTCGCCCTACGACGTGACCCAGGCCTTCGGCGGCGTCGGACAGCAGATCAGCCAGATCAACACCGGCCAGCTGGCGCAGAGCCTGCAGACGCTGTCCGACGCTTTCGCCACCACGCCGCCCTACGTCCGCAGCGCGCTGCGCGGCCTGGCCGCGCTGTCGTCGTCGGTGGCCTCGCGGGACGCCACCGTCACCAGCCTGCTGGCGGGTGCCAGGAAGGTCACCGGGACGCTGGCAGGCCAGGACGCCCGGTTCCAGGCCCTGCTCGGCGACGGGAACCTGCTGCTGGCCGAGCTGCGCCAGCGCCAGCAGGCGATCCACGCCATGCTCGTCGACACCCAGGCGCTGGCCATCCAGCTGTCCGGCCTGGTCAACGACGACCAGGCCCGGCTCGGCCCGGCCCTGCAGGCGCTGAATCAGGTCACCAGCGTGCTGCAGGCCAACCAGGCCAACCTGCAGCAGGCGCTGGCGCTGGCCGGCCCGTACTACCGGCTGCTCGGCAACGCCATCGGCACCGGCCGCTGGTTCGACGTCTACCTGTGCGGCCTGATGCCCAAGTCGTACGCGCCCGGCAACACTCCCGCCCACGGCTGCCAGCCGCCCGAAGCCCTGAGGATGCGAACGCGACAGTGCCTGAGGTGCCATGTCGATGACTGCGACGAACCTGCCGCTCAGCCGGCTCCCGGCTCCGCCGGCTGGCGCGGACCAGCCGGGAGCGGCGGATCCTCGCCGCCGGCCGCCGCGGTGGTCGCCGTCAGGCCTGGCGGCCGGCGGCGTCCTGCTCTACCAGGCCGCGCACCCCGGCAAGCAGATCACCGCCTACTTCACCGAGTCGATCGGCGTCTACCCGGGCTCGACCGTGCGGGTCCTCGGGGTGCCGGTCGGCACGGTCGACGCGGTCCAGCCGGACGGCGACCCAGGTCAAGGTGACCATGACGATCAACTCCGGCATCGCGATCCCGGCCGGCGCCGACGCCGTGCGTGGTGGCGCCGAGCGTGGTGTCCGATCGCTACATCCAGCTCACCCCGGCCTACACCGGCGGCCCGCAGCTCGCGAATGGCGCGGTGCTGCCGGTGAGCCGGACCGCCGTGCCGGTGGAGGTCGACCAGGTCTACGCCAGCCTGGCCAAGCTCGCCAACGCGCTCGGCCCGGGCGGCGCCAACTCCCACGGCGCGCTCAGCAACCTGATCAAGACCGGCGCGGCCAACCTCGACGGCAACGGCGGCTACCTGCACGACATGATCACCGAGTTCGGCGGCCTGTCGCAAGTCCTGGGCGGATCGGCCGGCAACCTGTTCGCCACCATCGACCAGCCTGCAGCAGTTCACCAGCATGCTGAAGACCAACAACGGCCAGGTCCAGCTGGCCGAGCAGCAGCTGGCCCAGGTGTCCGGCCATTCCTGGCCGGCGACCGGCAGAACCTGTCCGCCGCGATCAGCGACCTTGCCACCGCGCTGGGCCAGGTCAAGAGCTTCATCGGCAGCAACCGCGGGCTGATCACGGCCAACGTCGGCAAGCTGGCTGCGATCACCTCGCATCCTGGTGCGCGGAGCGGGCCTCGCTGGCCGAGGCGCTGGACGTGGCGCCGCTGGCGGCGGACAACCTGGTCAACGCCTACGACTCCGCCACCCACACGCTGGTCGGCCGCGGCGACCTGAACGAGCTGAGCATGGGCCGGGCGGCCATCCAGCGGCGTGATCAGCGGCGCGGGCCAGACCACCGCCACCACGGCCGCCCGGTCGCAGCCGTGCCGCGCCGCCCGGCTCGGTGCCAGTGCCGTCAGCCGGACCGGCTGGCTGCCGCCGCTGCCGCTGCCGGTCACCGGCACCGAATACGCCACGCCGCAGGCACTGCTGACGCGGCGGCAGCCAGTGAGGCGCGCTCACGACGACCAGGCGTCTCGCTGGCCGCTGCGGCGCCGGCTGACTCGCTGACGGCCGTCGCCTCATCGCCGCACGCGTGGCGGGCTGCAGCTCGGGCGGGTTCAACGGCATCTACAGCATCCCGCTGCCGGGCGGCGCCAGCCTGGGCAGCCACCCCTTCCGGGTGACGGCGCGAGTTCAGCCAACGTCGGCGACCTGGTGCCCGCAGTCCGCGGTGCATGGTCAACGACGTCGCGGTCGGCCGGGTGACCCGGATCTACCTGCCCCCGCACAGCTGGACCGCGCAGGTCACGATGCTGGTGAACGGCAGGGTGCACCTGCCCGCCAACGCGATCGCCCAGATGCAGCAGTCGAGCCTGCTGGGCGAGCAGTACATCGCGCTGTCCGCGCCGCCGGGCGTCCCGGCCCAGGGCCAGCTCAGCCAGCAACGCGGTCATCCCGGTGTCCCGCACGACCGCCAACGCGACCGTCGAGGAGGTTCTCGGCGCGCTGTCGCTGCTGCTCAACGGCGGCGGCATCAGCCAGCTGCACACCATCATGACCCAGCTCAACGCCGCCCTGTCCGGCAACGAGCCGCAGATCCGCTCGCTGCTAGCCCAGCTCGCACACCTGCTGGTCAACCTGAACGTGCACCGGCAAGGACATCGACCGACGCGCTGGACGGCCTGAACTCGCTGTCGCGCACGCTGGCCGCGCGCGACCGGCAGATCGGCACGTGCTCGACCGACCTCCACCCCGGCCTGAGCGTGCTCGGCCGATCAGCGCGCCGCGCTGGTCGACCATGCTCAACTCGCTGCACCAGCTGACCGGCGTGGCGGTCAACACCATCCATGCCAGCCAGGCCAGCCTCGTCAGCCGACCTGCGCGCGCTCGCGCCGACCCTGCGGCGAACTGGCCAACGCCGGGCCAGAGCCTGCCGCTGGCGCTGCAGGTGCTGCTGACCTACCCGTTCACCAACCAGGTGCTGAACGACATCAAGGGCGACTACCTCAACGCCTACCTGTCGCTGCGGGCGCGCCAAGGGCACGACGATCATCCCGCCCGGTCGTGCCCGCCGCACCGGAAGGCGCAGGCACTGATGCTGACCCGGTCCATCAAGGTCAAGCTCGCGGCGTTCGCGCGTGCTCGGCGTCCTGGTGCTCGGCTTCGCCGGCGATCCACTACGCGAACCTCGGCCGTTACCTGGGCCTGCGCGGCTACTACGTGGTCCGGCTCGATCTTGCCGACGCGCGGCGGCATCTATCCCGAGCGCCGACGTCGACCTACCGCGGCGTCTCCGTCGGCCGGGTCGGCGCGATGCGCCTGACCGCCAGCCGGCATCGAGGCGGACGCTGGACATCAGCGACTCCGCGCCGCCGATCCCGGCCAGGCTGCACGCCGCCGTGGCGGACCTGTCCGCGGTCGGCGAGCAGTACCTGGACCTGCGCCCGGACACCTCCGCCGGGCCGTACCTCACCGGCGGCTGCAGTGATCCCGCGAGCGCGACACCCAGCTGCCGCTGCCCGTGACCAGCCTGCTGACCAGCATCAACGGCCTGGCGACGTCGCTGCCGCTGGGATCGCTGCGCGCGCTGACCGACGAACTCGCCACCGGGTTCGGCCGGCCAGGGCAGCAACCTGCAGGCTGTGGTGGACGGCAACAGCTCGCTGGCCAGGGCCGCCGCCGCGACGCTTCCGCAGACCATCACCCTGCTCAGACGACGGCCGGACCGTGCTGCGCGACCCAGATCGCCGAGTCCGGTGCGCTGGGCTCGTTCGGCAAGAGCGCCCTGCTGCTGGCGCGGCAGCTGGACAAGTCCAACGCCAGCCTCCGCACGCTCATCATCGACGCGCCGCAGGCCGCCGCACAGGTGGCGAACCTGCTCGCGGACAGCAATCCCAGCCTGGGCGTGCTGATCGCCAACCTGCTGACCACCTCGGAGGTCACGCTCAGCCGGGGCAGGGCCCTCGACGAGCTGCTGTCCGCGCTGCCCGCCGATATCGCGATCGGCTCGACAGTGATCAGTTCCAGGGCGCCCGCTTCGGCATGGCGCTGACGTTCTTCAGCCCGCTGCCGTGCACCGCCGGGTACGGCGGCACCGTCTACCGGAACGGCCTGGACACCGGCCCGGCCCCCGCCCTGAACACCTCGGCTCGCTGCGCAGCGCCCGCGAGCAGCGGCGTCGATGTCCGCGGCTCTGCCCATGCGCCGTCCGGCGGCGGGGTGCCGCCCGCGGCGCAGCCGGGACTCGCCCAGCTTCTCGGAGTCGGCCGGTGACGAGCCAGCCCGTGACGCCAGCCTGGCTGGAGGCGCACGGCTGGACAATCCGGCGGCTACCATGACGGCACACAGCCGGGAGGTAAGGCGATGGAAGACGGCGCTGGCGGCACGGCCAGGCTTGGCGGGCGGCGGGATCCGCTGCTGGTCGCGGCCGGCTTGCTGCTGGTCGCCGCGGTGGTATTCGCCGCCTGGTCGGGCTGGTCGTGGCTGAGCGCGCCACGTGTCTCCGGCACGGCGCAAATCCGCGACCAGGCGCTGCGGGCGGGCGAGCAGGCCGTGCTCAACTTCAATACCCTCGACTACCGCACGGTCGGCCGAGGCGTGAAGCTGTGGGAGCTGTCCTCGACCGGAGCGCTGCACAATGAGGTTATGGCTGGTCAGGCAGCCTTTGAACAGCAGATAGTACAGGCAAAGACGATCACCACGGCACGGATCCTGGACGGTGCGCTCACTGCCTTGAACCCCGGGTCCGGCACCGCCAGCGTCATCGTGGCGCTCCAGATCACCGTGACCCCCGCTACCGGGCCGGCCGCGACCAAGCAGAGCCGCCTGGCCGGCCAGCTGACCCGGACGCCGTCAGGCTGGAAGCTCAGCTCGCTCGGCCAGGTGCCGGTCGGGGCGGCGGCGTCCGCCAGTGGTTCTGCATCGAGCAGTGGCTCTGCATCGGGGGGCGGAGGCTGACGTGACCAGCTAATCCCGGAATCCGGGCCGCTGCGGACGATCCTGGTGAGGACTGGGCCCGGGCCATCGCGGAGATGACGGCCGACGGCGAAGCGGAGACAGCCCATACCGAGCCCGCGCTCGGCAGTGCCAGCGCGCCTGCACCTGTTGCCGAGCCCGCGCCCGCTGCCGGCGAATCGCTCTCTCACCGCCGGAAGAGGACAGTGCTGGCGGCCATCTGTGGTGCGGCGACCATCGTCATCGGCAGCCTCGGGATCTGGGCTGCGGTGGCGGCGCACGACCTGCGCGCTTCGGCGGCGGCTGCCAACGGTGCGTTCACCGACCGGGCCGCCACCAGAGCCGTGGACCAGCAGGTCGCCGCAGCCGTCGCCACGATCTTCTCCTACAGCTACGCCGATAGCGCGCGGACCAAAGCAGCGGCGCAGAGCCTGCTGACGGGCGCCGCGATCCGCCAGTACAACCAGCTGTTCGCGATCGTCGAGCAGCAGGCGCCGAAGGAGAGGCTGACCGTCACGACCCGGGTCAGCAATATCGGGGTGGAACTGCTGACCGGTGCCCGCGCTCGCGTCCTGGTTTTCGCCAATCAGCAAGACACCGCCGCGGGGACGGGCAAGACCAGCTACGGCGGCGCGATGTTCGCCGTGACCGCTGTGAACCTGCACGGCAGGTGGCGGATCGAGAGCATCGACACCTTCACCGGCCCGGCCTAGCCGGGACGCGATCTCGGCTGCGGCACGTTTCATTCGATTCTGAATTCTGGTTCCACAAACCAGGACAGACCATCCCTCGGCAACGACCAGAACCGATGAAACGGTGCGGCGCGAGGCAGTAGCCCGGAAACTGGCGACTCAGTTAGTCCCGTTCTGGTCGGTTGTGCGGCCGGGCGGCTGTCGGCAGCCCGGGTTAGTGTGGCTGCATGCTGGAGCCGTTCCACCCGGCCGTGCGTGCCTGGTTTGAGCGGCGGTTCCCGGCCGGGCCGACGGAGCCGCAGGCTGGGGGCTGGGCTCGAGATCGCCGCGGGGCGGCACACGCTGATCGCGGCACCCACCGGCTCGGGCAAGACGCTGGCGGCATTCCTGGTCTGCATCGACCGCGATCTACCGCGCGCACGAGGCAGGCGAGCGAGCGCGGTGACGGGCCGCAGGTTGTCTACGTGTCGCCGCTGAAGGCGCTGGCCGTCGATATCTGGCAGAACCTTGAGCGGCCGCTGGCCGAGATCGCCGCGGTGGCCGCCGAGCTCGGGCTGACGGCACCGGAGATCAGGGTGGCGGTGCGGACCGGGGATACCGCGGCGGCTGAGCGTGCCGCGATGCTGAAGCGGCCGCCGGATTTCCTGATCACTACCCCGGAGTCGCTGTACCTGCTGGTGACCGCGGAGCGCAGCCGGGCGATGCTGCGCCGCGGTGACCACCGTCATCGTGGACGAGATTCACGCCGTCGCGGGCAACAAGCGCGGATCTCACCTGGCGCTGACGCTGGAGCGGCTGCAGCACGTGGCCGAGCCAGCCGATGCAGCGGATCGGGCTGTCCGCGACTCAGCGCCCGCATCCAGGCGGTGGCGCGGCTGCTGGTCGGCGCCGGCGCCGGACCGGTCAGCGGCCGACGGCGACGCCGCGCTGCGCGATCGTCGACGCAGGTCACCGGCGTGAGCTTGACCTCGGCCTGGAGCTGCCCGGTGACGAGCTCGGCGCGGTCGCCACCACTGAGCAGATGGCCGAGATCAACGACCTGATCGCCGGGCATGTGCTCGGAGCACCGGACCACGCTGGTCTTCGTCAATACCCGGCGGATGGCCGAGCAGCTCGCCCATCAGCTCGGCGAGCGTCTCGGGCGACGGCCAGGTGGCGGCCCATCACGGCAGCCTGTCCAGGGACCGCAGGCAGCGGGTCGAGGCCAGGCTGCGCAGACGGCGACCTGCGGGCGCTGGTGGCGACCGCGTCGCTGGAGCTGGGCATCGACATCGGACCGGTCGAGCTGGTATGCCAGATCGGCTCGCCGCGCAGCTTCGCCACGTTCCTGCAGCGGGTCGGGCGATCCAATCACAGCGCGGCACGGTGTTCCGGCCGGGCTGCTCTATCCGACCACGCGCGACGAGCTGGTGGAATGCGCGGCACTGATGCGCGGCGCGCGGTGCCGGGCGGCTCGACCGGCTGCGGATTCCGGCGTGCCCGCTGGACATCCTGGCCCAGCAGGTGGTGGCGGAGTGCGCCGCGGCGGAGTGGGTCGCGGACGACCTGCTGTCGCTGGTCCGCGGCGCGGCCCCGTTCTCGTCGGTGTCCGCCGAGGACTTCGAGGAAGTGGCCGAGCTGGTGTCGGAAGGGATCCGTACCGGCCGCGGCCGCCGGGCCGCGTACCTGCACCGGGATCAGGTCAGCGGTGAGCTGCGCGGCCGGCGCGGTGCCCGGATCGCGGCGCTCACCTCTGGCGGCGCGATCCCCGAGCTCGGCGATTACCGGGTGCTCGCCGAGCCGGATGACACCGTCGTCGGCTCGGTCAACGAGGACTGGGCGATCGAGAGCATGGCAGGCGACGTATTCCTGCTCGGCACGACGTCGTGGCGGATCCGCAGGGTAGAGCCTGGCATCGTCCGGGTCGTCGACGCTCAGGGCGCGCCGCCGTCGGTGCCGTTCTGGCTCGGTGAGGCGCCGGGCCGGACCATCGGAGCTGTCCGAGGAGGTCTGCGCGCGTCAGGTCCGGCGGTCGCCGAGCGGCTGCCGCAGCGGGACCTGCCGCCGCGGCCGCGCTGGCTGGCGGCCGAGTGCGGCATCGGCGAGCGCGGCCGCGGAGACGATCGTCGCGTACCTCGGTGCCGGGCTGGCGCAGCTCGGGCGTGCTGCCCACGATGGACACCATCGTGCTGGAGCGGTTCTTCGACGACGCCGGCGGCATGCAGCTGGTCGGGCACGCGCCATTCGGCGCGCGGCTGAACCGGGCGCTCGGCCTGGCGCTGCGCAAGCGGTTCTGCGTCACGTTCGACTTCGAGCTGCAGGCAGCCGCCAGCGACGATGCGATCTTGCTATCGCTCGGCCCGCAGCACAGCTTCCCGCTGGACCGGGTGCCGAAGTTCCTGGCCTCGGGCACCGTCGAGGAGGTAGTGCGGCAGGCAGTGCTGACCTCGCCGATGTTCGCCGCCCGGTGGCGGTGGAACCTGAACACCTCGCTGGCCGTGCTGCGGAGGCGGGGCGGCCGGAAGAACCCGCCTGCCATCCAGCGGATGGAGGCCGACGACCTGATGGCGGCGGTCTTCCCGACGCTGGCGGCCTGCCAGGAGAACGTCGCACCCGGCCCGCTGGAGATCCCCGATCACCTGCTCGTCCGGCAGACCCTGCAGGACTGCCTGCGCGAGGCCATGGACATCGACGGCCTGAAAGAGCTCGTCGCCGGCATCGAGTCGGGCCGCGTCTCGGTCTGGTCCGTGACACCACCGAGCCGTCCGTGCTGGCGCACGAGATTCTCAACGGCCGGCCGTTCACCTACCTGGATGACGCGCCGCTGGAAGAGCGCCGCAGCCGCGCGGTGCCGCTGCGCCGCGGGCTGCCGGTCGAGCCTCACGAGCTGGGCACGCCTGGATCCGGCGGCGATCGAGCGCGTCATCGAGCAGGTCCGGCCGGATCCGCGGGACCAGCACGAGCTGCACGATCTGCTGATGAGCCTGGTGGCGACTGCGGCCGGCCGAAGCCTGGCGGCCGTGGTTCGAGGCCCTCGTCGCCGGCCGTCGCGCCGTGCGAGATGCACACCCAAGCCGGGCGTGCTCTGGTCAGCGGTGGAGCGGCTGCCAGCGATGCGGGCACTGTTCCCGCTGGCGCAGCCCGTTCCCGGCCATCCCGTGCCCGGTGCCCGCCGAGCCGCCCGATGAGGAAACCGCAGCGGCGGACCTGCTTCGCGGCCACCTGGAGTGCCGCGGGCCGGCCACGGCCGCGGCGCTGGCCGCGGCTGCCGGGCTGCCGGAGCCGCTGAGTCGTCCGCGCGCTCGCGCGTGCTTGAGGCGGAAGGCTTCGCGATCCGCGGGCACTTCACCGGACCGAGGCGGAGCCGAGGAGTTCTGCTCGCGGCGGCTGCTGTCGCGCATCCACGCCTACACCCGGCAGCGGCGCAGGCGCGAGATCGAGCCGGTCACCGCGCGGGACTTCATGCGGTTCCTGCTGCGCTGGCAGCATCGTCGCCGCCGGCACCAGGCGCGAGGGCCGGTTCGGCGTCCTGGCCGTCATCGAGCAGCTGCAGGGCTTCGAGATCGCCACCGGTGCCTGGGAGAGCTCCGTGCTCGCCGCGCGGGTCGACGGGCTACCGGCGCGAATGGCTCGACGAGCTGTGCATGTCCGGGCAGGCCTGCTGGGGCCGGCTGTCCGTCCGCGACACCGAGCCCGACCTCGCGCACGCGGCGCGGCGGCCTGACTCCGTCGCGCGCCACGCCGATCACGCTGGCCATGCGCGACGACCTGCCGTGGCTGCTGCGGGCAGCCCGCGGCGAGCTCAGCGCCGGCCGAGCCTGGCCTCCGGCCGGACCCGCGACGTGCTGGACGCGCTCCGCCAGCACGGCGCGCTATTCCGGCCCGACCTGGCGACGCTGACCGGCCGGCTGCCGGCCGAGGTCGACGAGGCACTCTGGGACGGCGTGGCCCGCGGGCTCGTCACCGCCGACGGGTTCCGCGCCGTCCGGTCATTGCTGCGGCGCGGCGGCGCGGAGCGGTACGCCCCGGCCCGCGGGCTGCGGCGCGGCCTGCGCGGCAGCCACAGGCGGTCCGTCCGGGCGCTGGTCACTGCTGCCCGAGCCGGCCGCTCGGCGCCGACCGGGACGAGCTGGCCGAGGCGGTCGCCGAGCAGCTCGCTGCCCGCTGGGGCGTGGTGTTCCGTGACCTCGCCGTCCGGGAGAGCCTGGCTGTCCCATGGCGCGATCTGCTGTGGGCGTTCCGGCGCATGGAAGCGCGGGGGACGATCCGGGGCGGCCGGTTCGTCGGCCGGCTTCAGCGGTGAGCAGTACGCGCATCCGGACGCGATCGACGTGCTCAAGTCTGTCCGCAAGCAGCACCGAGCTGGCGAGATTGTGCGCATCTCGGCAGCCGATCCGCTGAACCTGACCGGCATCGTGCTGCCGGGCCCGCGCGTGCCCGGCATCGCCGCGCAACACCGTCACCTACCTCGACGGCGCGGTGGCTGATCTCGCCGTGGCTGACGGGACCGTCGCCAGGACCGGCTGACGCGAGCCATCGCACCCGCCGGGGAGCCCGGTGCCACTGACGCCGAGCAGGAGCCGGGACGGCTGGAGGGGTTTACAGAATCTCGTTCTAGTATCCATTATTGGTTCTGTGCCCGCGCCTATGCAGGGAGGTTCGCCGGAATGACCGAACGCAAGAGCCCGACGGCGGTTCTTCACGAAGGCCCTCGCGCGCTGAGCGACCAGCAGGTGCTCGAGATCGAGCAGTCCGACCTCAGCGGAGTGCTCGACATCGACATCGACGACGTCATCGAGTACGTCCACAAGGACCTGAAGTCGCTGCCGGACTTCACCACGCTGTACCGCAAGTACCTGAAGCAGCGGTGGGACGTCTATGACCTCGACTTCACCCAGGACAAGATCGACTGGACAGAGAAGATGACCGAGCCTGAGCGGCAGTCGTTCATGGCAATCTCGTCCGGATTCCACCATGGCGAGCGGCAGGTCGAGATCGAGCTTCCGGTGTTCATGATCGGCGCCAGCGAGGAGGAGAAGCTGCACATCGCCGCGCAGATCGAGGACGAGGCACGGCACACGGTCTTCTTCGACAGGTTCTACCGGGAGGTGGTCGGCCTCCAGGGCAACAACATCATGGACATCCTGGACGCGTCGTTCCCGCTGGTGGCAGAAACCTTCGTCGGACCGTTCGGGTTGCTGGCCTACCAGGCAGACGAGGTCCGGCAGAACCCGTACGACGAACGCGCCAGGGTCCGGTACGGCACCAACTACTTCCTGTGGATCGAGGGCGTGCTCGCGCTGTCGGTCATGAAGGTGACACTGTCGTACGCTCGCTGGCGCGGGTTCCTGCCCGCGTACTACACGGGCTTCACCGCGACCTGCCGCGACGAGTCACGGCACGTGCAGGGCGGCATGCGGTACCTGCAGGACGCGGTCCGCAAGGACCCGACGATGATCAAGGAGATCCACGACACGCTGCGGACGATCCTGTCGCTGTCGGGCGTGAACAGCCGCGAGATCTACTACGAGCCACTGGGCTGGACCGAGGACGAGGTGCGGATGCTGTTCTTCCAGCAGCTGCGCCGCAAGCTGAACGACGTCGGCATCGATCTTGCCCCCGATCTGGAAGAGCTGCTCCAGCAGGTGCAGCCTGTGCTGGCAGGTGGCTGAGCCATGGCCGACCCGAAGTTCTTCAGCAAGCAGTGGGCTGACCTGGTCCGGGAGGCGCTGGCGGCCGGGCCGACAGAGCAGGCCCGAGCCGGCAAGCTGCAGATGTACTGGGACTTCTTCGAGCTGATCAAGAGCCTGTACCCGGCCTCGTGGGCGCTCGGCTGCCGTAACCTGCCCGCACAGCTCGGCGACGGGCCGGCGTACCTGTATGTCCAGTGGGGCGGTGGTACGGTCACCGACTGCCGCATCATCGGGCCGGACGAACCGCTGTCGGCTACCTACGTGCTGGGCATGGACTACGCGGACTGGCAGGCACTGCACGAGGGGTACGACGCGCAGCGCACGGTGATGTACCGCAAGATCCTGCTCGAGGACGGCGACCTGCTGGAGTTCTTCAAGACCATCTACTTCTTCGTGGAGTGCCTCGCCATCGCGGGCGGGGTCCCGGCCGACTATCCGGCGCTGGCTAAGCGCTAGGCCAGCCGTCGGCCCGGCGGCAGGCAGGCCGGCAGGCCGGTACGTCGGCGCCTCAGGACGCGTCCGCCTCGATGCTGTCCATGGCGGCTAGCTGGCGCGCGGCGAGCTGGTCCCGTTCCCTGCCCGGTCGCGCGGACCGCAGTTCGTTGCGCCGGCTATGACGGCTGAGCAGGGCCATCGCCTCGGCATCGCTAAGGTCACCCCAGGTCACCCTGAGATTGACGGCCTCGAGGGCATGGGCCCGGAAGCGCCGCCGCAAGGTCAGGTAGAACGCTGCGACGATGGCCAGGTTCACCGCCACCTTGACGGCGGTCGGGAGTCGCGGCGCGTCGAACAGCAAGTGCATACCCATCGCCGCGGCCAGGCATGCGAGCGCGGGCGCGGCGCCGCGGCGGGGGCCGAGGGCGGCCACGTACCCGATCCCCGCGCCAGCCACAGCGGTCATCGTCCAGTGCGAACCTAGCACGGTCAAACCCACCCGCACGGCCGCCGAGCTGGCGACGGACGCGGCCGGGTCGGTGGCACCAGACTGGGCAATGCTGTTCAGCCCGTAGATCACGTTCTCTGTCACCTGGAAGCCCAGGCCGGTGAGGGCTCCGTAGATCATGCCGTCGAGTGGTCCCAGGATCCTGCCGGGTGCTGCCAGCAGGATCATGACAACGCCGGAGAGCTTGAGGATTTCCTCGTTCAGCGGCGCGGTCAGGGCGGCCGACCAGTCGGATGAGAAGCCAATGCCGGTGCTCTTGGCCCACAGGGCTACCATGCCCGCGTTGGCCAGCAGTGCGCACCCGGTCGCGGCTGTCGCTCCCCAGATGACCGCGGCGCCGGACCAGACTCGTGACGGTGCCCGGACCGGGCGGAGCAGCCGGATCAGCCAGCAGCCGACCGCGAGCACCGGCACCTCGATCGCCACGGCAAGCACTACGGCACCGGGGAATACCACCGGAATCCGGTAGAACTCCCGGATTATGACCCCGGTACCGAAAACGCACAAGACAACGGCGGTGATGCGCACCGCCCGGAGACTGGTGTCCGGCGCAACCGCGGACTCGCTCGCAGCGCCCATCAGGATGGCGACGGGAACAAGATCGAGCGGACCACCTGCCGCGCTGCGCCGCGGCTCGCTGTGCCAGCTCCTCGGGGCGCGAGGATCACCAGCTCGATGGCGAATCCGGCAGCCGGATCGGGAAAGATCGTCGCGGTGCCCGCACGGCCCTGCTCGGTGACCGCCCCGCTCAGCCCGCTGACGCCCTGCGCATCTGTGACTCGCGCGGGCCTGGTGAGCCGGGCGGAAGCGTTAGCGACCTGCAAAATCTGCCGCAGCCCCGGCCACAACTGCGCAACCTGCGACCCGCTGCGCAGGCTCACGTAGGTCACCAGCAGGTCAACTTGGCCGCGGCGAAGGCTGTAGACGCGCTTGGGATCAGTTCGGGAGCTGCGCAGTGACCAGCCGGTGCCGACCATGAAGCGCGCGGTATGCGCGTGGTCAGGACCGATTGACAGCCGTGCGCCAGGCGCGACCGGCTGGTTGTCGGAGACGGTGAGATTGAGCAATGGCCAGCCAGCCGTCAGGCCGGCCATCACCGCGACCACGATCGCCAGCGCCCGGATCCGCCGCGACGGTGCAAGTCCAGCAGCAGGACGCTCAGTCCGCACAGCTACCCCCCGACAACTACGCGTACAACCCAGCGTGTCCGGGATGACTTTTGCTTAAACCCGCATACGCCGCGAACCGAAGCGAAGCTCAAGGATTCCCAGGAAACCGGGGGGCAGGTTCGGCCTCGGGGCCGGAATCATGGCCGCCACTCGGGTGCTTCAATCAGGACTACCGATACGAGCTACCGCCGCGAAAGGCTGTCACTAGTGCACTACGCAAACCTGGGCCGTTCCGGCCTCTCAGTGAGCCGCCTCTGCCTCGGAACCATGAACTTCGGGCCGCTGACGCCGCCAGCCGATGCGCACGCCATCATGGATCACGCGCATGAGGTGGGCGTCAATTTCTTCGACACCGCCAACCGCTATGGCGGCGCGTTCAGCCCGCCCGGTCAGGTCGGACAGCATCAGGAAGCGCACGTGGGCTGGACCGAGGAGATCATCGGTGCCTGGTTCGCGTCCGGCCGAGCCCGGCGAGACCGGACGGTACTGGCGACCAAGCTGTACGGGGCGATGGGGGACTGGCCGAACGACGGGAGGCTGTCGGCGCTGAACATCCGCCGTGCGTGCGACGCGTCCCTGCGGCGGCTGCAAACCGACTACATCGACCTGTACCAGATGCACCACGTCGACCGGGACACGCCGTGGGAGGAGATCTGGCAGGCCATGGAGGTGCTGGTCGCCCAGGGGAAGATCCTTTACGTCGGATCGTCCAACTTCGCGGCGTGGCACATCGCCCGGGCTAATGACAGCGCTGCGGCGCGCGGGTTCTTCGGGCTGATCAGCGAGCAGTCCATCTACAACCTGATGACCCGCGAGATCGAGCTAGAGGTGCTGCCGGCCGCGATCGAGTACGGGGTTGGCATCATCCCGTGGTCGCCGCTGCAGGGCGGGCTGCTTGGTGGCGTCCTGCGCAAGGAACGCGAGGGCCGACGTCGGCTGGCGGGCCGGGCGCAGGAAGCCGTCGCGCGCAGCCGGGACCAGATCGAGGCATACGAGATCTTCTGCGAGGAACTCGGCCAGGAACCGGCCACGGTGGCGCTTGCCTGGCTGCTGCACCAGAAGGGGGTGACGGCGCCGATCGTCGGACCGCGCACGCTCGGCCAGCTGGACGACGCGCTGAATGCTCTGGACCTGGCGCTCGGCGAGGATGCGCTCAGCCGGCTCGACGCTGTCTTCCCTGGCTACAAGCCTGCGCCTGAGCACTACGCCTGGTAGCACCAGGCAGGCCTAGTGGCCCGGTTGCTGGCGATATGCCGATTCCTGACCTCGACAGGTGCGAAGCCCGGCATGATGCGTATGCGCTCGTGCGGCGCGTACCCGCCACAGCCGGGACCGGATGCGAGGTTGACGTCGTGATGTTCTGGGGATCCAGGCTGGCAGCCGGCGCCGCGGCTGCATGCTGCGTGGTAGCCGTGGCCGCCGCGGCTGGACCGGCGGCCCGCCATTCCGCCACTGTCCGTGCCGGGCTGCGGTGGGCGCCTGCGTCGACGTTGCCTGTCAGGCTGACCGCGAGCCCGTCAGGACAGGGAACGGAGCCGGCATCGGAGCGGGCTGCCGCTCGGCTGCCGGTCGCGGTGGCCGTAGCCGGCATCAAGAAGGGGGTCTCGGTATGGGCCTTCCGCGGCGTGGCTAAGGCGCTGGCCGAGTCGGGAGCGTCCTGGTATTACACGTGGGCGGCTGGTCACGCTGGCATAACCAGCCCGCGGCGGGTGCGGTTCGTGCCGATGATCTGGGGAGCGGGCAGCGTGACCGCGGCAACACTCCGCGAGGTGCGCCGCGAGGGTCCCTACCTGCTCGGCTTCAATGAGCCAGATAGCAGTTCCCAGTCCGACCTGACGGTGTCGCAGGCACTGGCTCTGTGGCCACGGCTGATGGCCACCGGCCTGCGGCTCGGCAGTCCGGCGGTGGCCACCGACGCGGCCACGCCGGGCGGCTGGCTCGACCGGTTCATGCACGGTGCCAGGACGCGGCACTATCGCGTCAGCTTCATCACCGTGCACTGGTACGGCGCCGACTTCGCGACTGGCGCGGCTGTCGGGCAGCTTGAGTCCTACCTGAGAGCAATTCACGCTCGCTACCACCTGCCGATCTGGCTGACGGAATTCGCCCTGATCAGGTTCGGCGCCACGACAACTTTCCCGGCACCGCGCCAGCAGGCGGCCTTCGTCACGGCCGCGGCCGGGATGCTGCACCGGCTGAGGTTCGTGCAGCGCTACGCCTGGTTCGCGCTCCCGGCCACTCCCGGAGACGGCACCGCCGGCCTGTTTCGCAGCGGTCCGGTCGCCACTGCGGCCGGCCGGGCCTTCGAGGCAGTCCACGGCTAGGCGCCGGGCGAGGGCCCGTCCGGCTGGTCACCTGCTGGCTGGTCACCTGCCGGCGTGATGCCGGCCGGGTGGTCACTATTGCCGCGGCCGCGTCTGCGGGACATCAGCCAGAACGCGGTGAGCGCGGCCGCGCCGAGCGCGGCGACAAGCAGCGTCATGCCGAGATAGCCACGAGGGATGGCCAGTTCGTAGAAGCGGCGCACCACAGACAACGGGAACAGCAGCACGAATCCGGCGATCATGGCGCCGACCAGGATTATCCGGCGCCAGGTCAGCGGAATGGCCAGCAGCACCAGCACGGTAAGGCTGAGGGCGAGGGCCACGAGGGTAGCTGCCGTGCGCTGCTGCGCCAGCGGCAGGCCGCGCGACCGGGCTAGCGCATACGCCGTGAACGTTGCCGCGGCGACGATGGCGCCGGCCGGGATCGCGAACCGCAGTACCCGGTCGACGAAGCCGGGTACATAGCGCCTCCGGTTTGGTGCAAGTGCCAGGAAATAGGCGGGAACGCCGATCGCGAGGGTGTCGATGATGGTCAGATGCCGGGGCAGGAACGGGTACGGCAGCAGCGTGACGCCTACGGCCACGGCGAGCAGCGTCGCCCAGACGGTCTTGGTGATGAACAGGTTGGCGACGCGCTCGATGTTGGCAGTGACCCGCCTGCCTTCGGCGACGACGCCGGGCAGGGCCGCGAAACTGCCGTCGAGTAGCACCAGCTCGGCCACCGCCCTGGTGGCTGGCGCGCCGGAGCCCATAGCCACGCCGATGTCCGCGATCTTGAGGGCGAGCACGTCATTGACCCCGTCGCCGGTCATCGCCACCGTATGGCCGCGTCCCTGGAGCGCCCTGACCATCGCCTCCTTCTGATGCGGAGCGACGCGCCCGAAGACAGAGTGCGCCTCGAGTACCTGTCCTAGCTCGCCGGGTTCGGCGGGCAGGTCCCGCGCGTCCACCGGATCGCCCGCCCCGGGCAGGCCGGCCCGCGCGGCTACTGCCGCGACGGTGTGCGGGCTGTCTCCGGAAATCACCTTGAGCGCGACCCCCTGCGCGGCGAAGTAGGCGATGGCATCAGCGGCATCCGGTCGCAGCTTCTCCGCGAGAAGGACGAAGGCGGCGGGCTGCAGGTTTGCTGGCAGCGTGTCGGCGCCCAGCGGACCGCAGGCCTGGGCCAGGACCAGAACCCGCAGCCCGCGCGCAGCCAGCCGGATGGCCTGCGCCAGCAGCTCGGGATCTGCGGCTGGCATCACCATCTCTGGTGCTCCTAGCACCCAGGTGCCGCGGTCTGCGTAGCTCGCAGCGCTCCATTTCCGCGCGGACGAGAACGGCACCGCCTCCTGCAGAGCCCACCCGGCTGGCGCAGGAAACTCCTGCCCGATCGCAGACAGTGTCGCGTTCCGGTTCTCGTCTGCGCCGAGCGCGCCGAGCGCCTCCTTCACTGGCGCCCGATCGTCGAGGCAGATCAGGCTGTCGAACGCGATCGTTCCGTCGGTAAGGGTGCCGGTCTTGTCGAAGCACAGTACGTCCACCCTGGCAAGGCCCTCGACCGCCGGGAGCTGCTGGACCAGCACCCGCCGCCGGGTCAGTGTGACCGCAGCCACCCCGAAGGCGACGCTGGTCAGGAGCACTAGTCCCTGCGGGACCATACCGACGAGGGCGGCGACCGTCCCGGTCAGGGTTGCCCGCACCGTAGCGCCGCCGCGCAGCTGGCTGACCAGCAGCAGCACGGCAACCGGCACGATCGCCCAGGTCACGTAGCGCAGAATCCGGTTGATGCCATCCATCAGCTCGGAGCGCACCAGGGCGAACCGCCGTGCCTGGGTGGCGAGCTTGCGTGCGTACGACTCGGCGCCAACCCCGGTGGCCTGGTAGCTGCCCGAGCCTGCTACCACGAAGCTGCCAGACAGCAGGAGATCGCCCGCCTCCTTGTCCACTGGCGCCGACTCGCCGGTCAGCAGCGACTCATCAGCCTGCAGGCTAGGGCCTGATCGCACGACGCCATCCGCCACGAGCTGGTCGCCCGCGCGAAGCTCGACCAGGTCGCCGGCCACGAGCTCAGCGACCCGGACCTCAGCCGGCGCGCCATCGCGGATCACCCGGACTGTGGGTGCGGTGAGGACAGCAAGCCGGTCCAGCGTCCGTTTGGCGCGCAGCTCCTGCCAGATACCGATCCCGGCGTTGGTGACCAGGATGATGCCGAACACGGCGTCTTGCAGTTCGCCTGTGGCCAGGATCACGATCAGCAGGACGCCCAGGATGAAGTTAAACCGGGTCAGGATGTTCGCACGCAGGATGTCGCCGACAGGCCGGCTGTACGTTCGCCGCCCGCGTTCCCCATGCCCTGTTCGCGCAGCTGCGCAGCCTCCGCGCTGCTGAGGCCGCCCGCTGGCGTCACCGCTACCGGCATGGCCCTGCCCTAGCGCTCATCGCCTTAGTCTGGCGTGGCTCGTGCCCGCGCGATCGGGCCGATCGGCTCTGGCCGGGCAGGACCTTCTGCCCTGCCGGGCGCTCCTGACCGACGCCAGGCTGAGTGCACGCGGCGCCAGCGCGAAAGATGCTCACGCGGAACGCACAGGCTACTTGCAGACAGGAGCCCGCATGCAGCCGACGACCGGTCACCGCACGGACCATGACGAGCCGCACGGTGGCGGTATGGCCACGCGGCTGAACTGGCTGCGCGCTGCGGTGCTTGGCGCCAACGACGGCATCGTGTCCACTGCCGGGCTGGTGGTTGGCGTGGCCGGAGCGACATCGTCGGCGACCGCTATCCTGACCGCCGGCCTGGCTGGCCTGTTCGCCGGGGCTTTCGCGATGGCCTCCGGCGAGTTCGTCTCGGTCAGCAGCCAGCGCGACTCCGAGCGTGCCCTGCTCCTGCTGGAGCGACGCGAGCTTGCCGAAACTCCCGAAGCAGAGCTGGCGGAGCTGGCTTCCCTGTACCGGGGCAAGGGACTGGAGCCAGACCTGGCCAGGCAGGTCGCCACCCAGCTAACCGCCCGAGACGCGTTCGCTGCGCACGCCGAGGCCGAGCTTGGCATCGATCCTGCGCAGATAGCCAGCCCCTGGCACGCCGCCGTCGCCAGCTTCCTGTCCTTTACCGGCGGCGCGATCCTGCCGCTGCTGGCCATTACCCTGACGCCGGCCGGCCAGGTCGCCGTGACGGTGCTTGCCGTCCTTGCCGCGCTGGCCGCCACCGGCGCGCCGGCGCCACGCTAGGCAAGGCTCCACGCCGCCCGGCAATCTTGCGCAATATCGCTGGCGGCCTGATCGCCATGGGTGTGACCTACGCCGTTGGCCTGCTCGTCGGGCACCTCGCAGGCTGACGCCACTCGCACCGCGCTCATGGCGTCACGCCGGACAGGTTCAGGCCCACCACCCCGGCCAGCACCAGGCCGATCGACACAAGCTTGAGCGCCGATACCGACTCACCTAGCGCCATGATGCCCACCGCGGCGGTGCCCGCCGCGCCGATGCCTGTCCAGACCGCGTACGCCGGGCCGACCTCCAGCTTGCCCAGGGCGAGGTTCAGCAGCCCGAAGCTAATCAGTGCGCAGGCTGCGAATCCCATCGTCGGCCACACCCTGGTGAAGTTGGCGCTCAACTTCAGCAAGATTGCGAAACCGGTCTCGAAAAGCCCCGCTATAACGATCAGCAGCCACGGCACGCGCTAACCTCCGTAGGTAACGGCACCAAAACGGGAGCCGGGTCCTGGTGCCGCGCGAGCGTCAGGTTAGACCGGCGATGCCGTCGATGATCTCCCACACGCCCAGAACGGCCAGCACCACAATCAGCAGTGTCCGCGAATTCCGGGACAACCACGAATTTAGCGTGGCGAGCTTCGGCTTGGACCAGCCCGGCGCGAACACGATGATCAGCGTCGGCACCCAGATGGTGATGAGCGTGATGGCGACCACGATGAGAACCCACACGATCGTCCCCGTCGTGCTCAGCTTCGAGGAGCCAACGACCTGGAGTGCCGAGAGGTAGCTCGGTGACGGCAGGTACAGCACGATGCCTGCAATGAGCGCAGCAATGAGGCCGCCCTCCCTGGCGGTCCTGGTCATCCGGGATTCGCTTTTTTCCTTCTTAGGCTTCGGCGGCCTGCGGGCCAAGATGATCGCGGCGATCACGAACAGCACGCCGATGCCGAGCCTGAGCCCGTACCGTGGCGGCTGCTGGTTTTGCTGGCTAAGGCCGGCACCATGCAGGGCAAAGACGACCGCGAAACCGATGGCCAGGGTGCAGATGGCCGCTCCGGCCAGGAATATGCTCACCCGGCCCCGGTATCGTTCTGCCTCGGCTAGCAACAGCAGCACCGCCAGTCCGAACGGATACAGGCTCGCGGTGAGGGCCAGCGGGATGGCCTGGACTGGCGTCACCGCGGCCTGCTGCGGGCGAAGCCAGACCATGAGGCGAGGTCAGCCGCCATAGTCACAGACTCCTCCCTTCCCTCCCGGCCGCATAAGCACGCGCGCCAGGCTGGCTTACCGCAGGCCAGCACCGGCGCCGCTGCTGTTAGGCAAGCACGACAGAGCATTATGGGCATCGCCCGGCGCGGGTGAAAGCGCACCTCCGTGTCGACCGGGCCATGGCAATCACCCGCGCTGGGTGGTCTCGTCCCGTGCGAGTGGCTAAAACCTGCTGCCGCATCGTCGAAAGGCGCCTCGAAGGCGGCCGAAAGCGGCGCCGGTCAGAGTGCCGGCCCGGTAGCCGAACCGCTCGACATCTGCGGGATCGGGAGCCACGGCTACGAGCAGGCCGGTGATGATGAGCAGAACTGCGGGCAAGCCCATGGCCATGCCCTGCTGTGCGCTGACCGCGCCCGCGGCCAGGCAGGTGACGGCAGCGATCCCGAGGATCACGCCTGCGACCAGCAACAACCAGGCACCCCTGCGCGGCCGCCTGCGCGGGGCGTCCTGCCCCGCCGGGTGCTGCTCCGGTCCTGCGGTCATGGCACAACCCCCCGTGCGTAAAGTGCCGTCTTGTGCCCGAAGGCGGGTGCGTCGTCCCTAATAGGGTCTTTAATTGCCTAGAAAGTGCGCCGAGAATCGCGCTCCAATAAGCATCGTGGCAGCGCGACTTGATGGAAAGCGGACCGGGCAGACCCGAACTTTACACGAGGCGCCAGTGTCAATCCGGATGCCACGAGGCAACGGATGTCATCAGTGACGCAAGGTTGTTAAGTGACTGTACTAAGACATACCTCGTCGCCTATACGGTGAGAGAAGGGGCAGGAGTCGAAATGGTCGGCGATTGTGAGCGGCTGGTGCTATTGATCCCTAAGGTCAGGCAGCCGGCACAGTGGCGAATCGGCCGCGAGGCAGCTAGCTGCCCGGTCATCCGAGGAGCTCATGCCGATGCGCACCGGGCTGTCCGCCTACGCCTGGCCAGGGACCAGCCTCCCCAAACCAGCGCTGCGATTCCGCCTGCGGCCGCTATCGCGGGCAGCGAGGCCACTGGGGTCGCCACACTCGTACAGGTGGGCGCGTCGATGGCGTCGTTGATCAGAGTTACCCCGCCAGTGCTTGCCAGCAGGCGGCCATTAATCGTGTCGCCCGACAGCACCGAGATCGACGCCGAGGCAAGGATGGAGCCCACGAAGTTAGAGCCGCCATCCAGCGTCGCGGAACTGCCCACTTGCCAGAAGACATTGCAGGCTGATGCGCCGTTCTCAAGAGTGAAATCGGCGGCTGTGACCGAGCCGACCGTAAGGGCCGTACCGACCTGGAATACGAAGACAGAGTTCGGGTTATTCTGCCCGTTGAGCGTCACTGCCCCGTCGACGAGCAGCCCGGACGCAGCACTGTAGATGCCGGGCGTGAGCGTCGTCGGGCCAGTGATAGCACTGCCGGGGATCGTCGTCGCCGGGGTTTCGCTCATGGCCTGGGTGTAGGCGGCCGTCAGGTCCGTCTGAGCTTGTGCGCTGTCGGCAAGGTCCTCCTGGGCGGGCGGGGTGAAGTTCCCGGCAGTGATCCCGGTAACCGACGTTCCCGGGCTCACGCCCAGGTCGCCGCCACTGATCAGGCTCGGGCCGGTGTTCGTGACGTCGCTCCCACCCAGAACCGCGAAGTTTGCCGCAGTTCCGAGATTCACTTCCATCGCGGCCGCCTCAGCGGATTGCGACGCGATGAACAAGGACATGGCCGCGATGAGCGCCGAAACTGCCCCCGACCGGGCACGACCAGCCTGCCTCTTCGAGACACGACTGCTGAGACTTTTCACCTTGCCCTGCCTTTCTGAAACGGCGCCAATACCTGACTCGGTTTCATGCGATCAATCGGCGAATATCTTCACGTGATGGGTCGAATCAGCCATACCGGCCCCGCTATGTGAAGCCGGACGACCGGCGGAAGGCAGATCACCCAGTCACGGGCACCGTTGTGGGGACCGGTGTAGGGACAGGGGCTGGCCTAGGGTGCTTGTGCCTGTGGTGCTTCACGCTGGTGGGACTGGGTGTCGGGCTCGGGCTGGTGGTGGTGGGGCTGGGTGTCGGGCTCGGGCTGGTGGTGGTGGGGCTGGGTGTCGGGCTCGGGCTGGTGGTGGTGGGGCTGGGTGTCGGGCTCGGGCTGGTGGTGGTGGGGCTGGGTGTCGGGCTCGGGCTGGTGGTGGTGGGGCTGGGTGTCGGGCTCGGGCTGGTGGTGGTGGGGCTGGGTGTCGGGCTCGGGCTGGTGGTGGTGGGGCTGGGTGTCGGGCTCGGGCTGGTGGTGGTGGGGCTGGGTGTCGGACTGCTCGGGCTGGGGCTGGGAGCTGGTCCGCACGAGGTAGGCGCGATGATGCTGTCGTCATCGAGCGTCACCGCTCCGGTGCTGGCCAGCATGCGCCCGACGATGGTGCCGCGATGCTGGACTGCGATCGAGGTCAGGGCCATGACGCTGCCTTGGAACGTGGTGCTGGTGTTCAGTGTCGCGGAGCTGCCCACCTGCCAGTAGACGTTGCAGGCGTTGGCGCCGTTGGTGAGTAGGATGTCAGTTCCGACGTCGGTGGTCAGCGTCGATCCAACCTGGAATATGAACACCGAGTTCGGGTCGCCCTGCCCGTCCAATATCAGCGTGCCGCCGACGTCAAGCGAGCTGGTGGCGTTGTACACGCCCGCCGTAAGTGTCTGGCCGGCGCCGAGGAATGCGACGCTGGGAGCGGTCGGGGTCTGTGCGGCGGCCGCGTTGTACGCGGTGGTCAGATCGGACTGTGCCTGGGCCGCGAGGGCATTAGTGATTTGCATGCTGCCGTTCACCACTACGCCCGGCGGGAAGCCGGTTACTGAGGTCCCCGGGCTTAAGCCGAGATCGCCGCTGATGACGCTGTTGCCGGTGTTCGTGACCGTGGTCGCGCCCAGGACGGCGAAGCTGCTGGCTGTGCCCAGGTCCACTGGCCCCGGGGCGGCACCCGCGCTGGATGCCGTCATCGCTATGATCATTGCTATGACGGCACTGAATGCGAGGAATGCCGCCAGGAATGGGTAAGCAGCGCGCCCGTGCTGCCCGGGACTGCTGATGTCCGTCATTTGCCGATCCTTTCGCTCACCATTAATAAGAGCACTAGCGGCGGTCAAATGAGTGCTCGGGTGCAACGAGTCCGGCTTAGCCATAGCCGCAGCCAATGATGAGTATATGTTCGTATTCAATTGTACGAAGTTGGCGAGCACGCTACACCTTGATGTGCGGCGCCGTGCGGACAGCGAGCCGTTTCCGCCGGTAAACTTTGTGTCAAGTTGCATGGCGGGTCATGTTAGTAGTAGTCAGATAATGCCGGGCAAATATGCCGACTCTGCCTTGGCCGGACGGCATGTGCAGTTGCAAATGAGCTTGCATCACAGTCGTGCTCTCGCCATTTAGTTGATTGTTATTGCCCATGCACAGCGGTACGCCATACGCTTATCGCTGGCTTGCTAGCGGATATAATAGGCAGCCTTTTCGCCTTATCTCCCCGGAGGTTTACCCATGCATTGCCGATTCTTATGCGACAGGCAATGCCCTGCGCCCGCACGGGTGCGGCCGGTCACGCGACTAATGGCGGTAGCGCTGGCTGCCCTAGTCTCTGGGTGCGGGGGGACGAGCTCGCCCGAAGCCGCGTCGCTACTGCCAGTACGCGTCTCCGCAGCGCAACTGGCGCGGTTACCGATGGCGACCACGTTCGGCAGTTCGGCCGCGGCACCGAGAGACCCAGATCCCTTCGGACCCGAAACAGGGATCGTGCTGCACCCCACGGCGACGAGGGTGATTTACCTCCGCCCAGGCGGGCCGCCCTTGGCGGCGCTGCCACCCACCGAGCTCGGCAGCCCGACATGGGTCCCGGTCGTCCAGTCCCGGTCAGGCTGGGGGCAGGTCCTGCTGCCGAGCCGGCCGAATGGGTCGACGGGCTGGATGTACCTCAGGGGCGGAGGTCTCGTGACTGCCTACAGCGCTTACCGGATAGTGGTTAACCTGGCCGCATACCGGCTGACCGTGTTCGACGCCGGCCGCAGCTTAGGATCATGGACAGTCGCGGTGGGGTCACCAGCCACGCCCACTCCCACTGGCCGCACCTTCTTACTCGCCTCGATGGCGCCCGTCCATCCGACCTACAGCCCGTTGATTCTTCCGCTCGGCGAGCACTCGAGGACCCTGAGCACCTTTGGCGGTGGCCCCGGCACGGTCGGCCTGCACGGCTGGCCGGACGATGTGGTCTTCGGCCACGCGGTCACGCACGGTTGTGTGCGAGTTCCCTCAGCCGCACTCCGCGTCCTATCCCGGGTTCCGCTGGGAAGCTCCGTCATGATCGTCGGCAAGCAGTCCGCGTTAACCGCGCGCCGAACGGACTTGACAGGCAACTGACTGATGCGTGCTGTCTCGACGTTAACGCTGGCGGTCGGGCAGGCGCCGCCTCCGCCCGGCCCGACGACGACGGGCGTTACCTCGCTGGCTGATGGAACTGCGCGGCTACGTCGGCTGGTGTACGCGTGTCGATGCGAGGGGTGTGGTCGAACATGGCGCGGTATGTAGCCTGGCTGGCTGCACCGGTGCCGTAGTCGTCCGTCAGCTCACCGTCGCACGCCGGGCAGTTCTCGTGGATGATCTCCATGCACGAGCTATGGTCGCAGTCCCCTGGTCGGCGCAGGTACCGGTCAGAGCACAAGGCGCCGGCGTGACAGCTATGGGTGAGCTTGGTCTCAGCCGGCCGCCGAAGTGGTGGTCTTGGCAGCATGGCGAGCGTGGCTGGTCTGCTGCTGGACCGGGGCCTTGATCGCGGTAACGGTGTAGCCGTTCTTGCCACCGGCCGTTATCTCATAGCCCAGGTCAGCCAGCGCTGAGGTAAGCCTGGTGTCGGGGAGCGTGTAGGCCATCACGGTCGGGCTGCACGGTGACGGCGCGCTCGCAGCGCCGGCCTCAGCGAAGGTGAAGCTGGGGCGAGCGGCGATCCACTTTGCCAGCTCCGGTATCCGGATAGCCATGTTGACCCTGACGAACGGCGCAGTGGCTGCCGATTCGCCCGGGGCGTCGTCCGCCTTGGTCCGTTCGCCCGGTGGCTCGCGAGAGGTCGTGACTGACCCGCCGCAGGCGGCAACCACGCTAGGCGCGGGCAGGCTGGCCAGTTGCTCGGCAGCAAGGTCAGCGGCGCAGGTGGGCCGGATGTCGGCGACCGTGGTCTTCGCGACTGCTGTGCTGATCATTGGGTACCCCTCGGGCAAGCGCTCCGGGGCCGGTAGCTCCATACCCCTCTACCTACAGGCTACCTTCGCGGAATTGCAGAAAAGGATTATAAGCGTCATATCGCTCTAACTGATTTGAATCGGCGCGAATAATAACGCGGCGAAGAACAGTCGGAGGAGCGGGTAACCCGGCCAGATAGCATGGCTGCCTGCGTCCGCATCAGGCGCCGGGACTCCGGGGCGCGTGCTGACCTGCTGATCCTCGGAGATCGTTAGTGCCGGCTGACTATGACACGATCCGGGCGGAGAATGTCGCCCGCTACGGCTGGGATACGGCCGTGCTCGAGCTGCTCGGCCAGCTGTACAGCGAGCGGACGCACTTTATCTTCGAGCTGATCCAGAACGCTGAGGATGCTGGCGCTACCGACCTGACGTTCACGCTCCACTCCGACCGGCTGGAGGTCTGGCATGACGGCCATGACTTCACGGTCGCCGATGTTCGCGGCATCTGCGGTGTCGGTCAGAGCGCCAAGGCGGATGACCTCACCCAGATCGGCAAGTTCGGCATCGGCTTCAAGGCCGTGTACGCCTACACCGAGAACCCGCGGATCCACAGCGGCGCAGAGAACTTCCGGATCGAGAAATATGTCCGGCCGTGCGCGGTGGATCCGCCCGTTGAGCCCGTGTCGGGGACCGTCTTCGTGCTGCCCTTCGACCGTCCCGAAGTCCCTGCGGCACTCGCCGTCCAGGAGATCTCAGCGGCCCTGGGCGACATCGGCGTCGAGACGCTGCTGTTCCTCCGCAACATCGGCCGCGTCCGCTGCCGCGGACTGGTGGCGTCCGACGTCGTGCTGGAACGTACATCGGCCGTGCGCGCCCAGTCCGGCAGGCGAGTCTCGCTGTCGAGCGGGCGCCCGCTCGGCCGTGGGGACGAGGAATGGCTCGTCTGGGAACGGCACCTGGACGCACTCGGTCAGCCGGAGCAGCGGGTCGAGATCGCCTTCATGGCGCGCGCCGCGATCGACGCCGTACGGCTGGTCGGCCGCGAGACCTCACCTCTTGTCGTGTTCTTCCCGACGCAGAAGGAGACGTTTCTCGGGTTTGTCGTTCAGGGCCCGTACCGGACCACGCCAGCGCGGGACAACGTGCCCGAGCATGACGAGTGGAATCAGGCCCTGGTCCAGGAGACAGCCAGCCTGCTCGCGGAGGTGCTGGCGGGCCTGCGCGATGAGGGACTGCTGACCGTAGAGGTGCTGCAGGCGCTGCCGTTGGAGGCCGCCCGATTCGGGCCGGACACGATGTTCCGCGCGTTGTTCGAATCGGCACGCGCAGCGCTCGCCCAGGACGAGCTGATCCCTGCTGCCGATGGCGGCTACCGTGCCGCCCGGCAGCTGAAACTGGCCAACGGCGCGGGCCTGCGCGAGCTGCTGCCGCCAGATGTGCTGGCCGAGCTGTACGGCGGGGAGGCCACGATCGCCTTCGCTGCCGACTCGATCTCGGAGATCGGGACGCCTGTCCTCTGGCGGTACTTGCGCGAGGAAACAGGAATAGACGAGGTGACGCCGCAAGCCGTCGTGACGAGCCTCACCACCGAGTTTCTCTCGGCCAGGTCTGATCAGTGGGTCGCCGGCTTCTACTGGTTCCTCTACCAGCATCCGTCGTTGTGGCAGCAGCCGAGGCATCCCGGTGAGCCAGCGGGGCCAGCCCGGTCGCAGCCCATCATCCGGCTTGAGGACGGCGCGCAGATAGCGCCGTTCGACGCGCAGGGCAGGCCCGCTGCCTATCTTCCGGGCGCGGCTGATCTTCCGGGCACCGCAGCAGCCGGCCTGGCGACGGTCCGCCGGGCCATCGCAGCCCATCCTGATGCCCGCCAGTTCCTGACCGCGCTCGGCCTCGGTGAGCCGGACGTGGTTGCCGAAGTACTGGATTACGTGCTGCCCCGCTACGACGAAGCAGATGTAGCGAACCTGGATGCGGCCAAGCACAACGCTGACCTGGAACTAGTCGCTCGTGCGCTCGACGGGGCTGGTCAGGCCAGCCGGGAACGGCTGCTGGACAGGCTGTCGCAGACCACCTTCCTGGTGGGGGAGAACGCGGCTACTGGCGAGCAGCGGCTGAAGCGGCCAGGCGACCTCTACCAGCGGACGAAGGCCCTGGAGTGCTATCTCGACGGCAACCCCGACGCCTGGCTCGCGGCCGATGTGTATGGCCCCTGGCTGCCGCAGCTGCGCGGAATGGGCGTCCGGGACACGGTACGGCTGGACGCGCGCGCGGCGGACGAGCTTGGCTATGTGACCATTGCCGACGACTTCGCCTGGCACGAGCGCGGGGTGGCGGGCTTCGATCCGTCGGCACAGCTTGACGGGCTGGAGTACGCGCTGCAGAACCCGAATCAGGCTCGCTCGGAATTCGTCTGGAACGCGCTGCTGGTGCCGGGCCGGCACCTGATCGCGGGAGTCGTCGAGAAGTCTCACCGCCTGGAGTTCGCCGACTCGAGCAGCGAGCAGTTGCTGTCACCCATCGGCGAGGTAGCCAGCGAAGCGGCGTGGTTGCCGGCCGCGGACGGGACTTTCCGCCGCCCGGCTGATCTTGCCATCGCCGATCTGCCGCAGTCATTTGAGCGCGACGACACGCTGGCCAGGGCGCTCGGGATGACCAGGCCGGTGCTGGAGGAAGCCAGCCGCCAGCTGGGGCTGCCGGCTGATTTCCTGCGCAGGCTGAGCAGGCATCCGGACCTCGTAGCGTCGATCGAGCAGGAACTCAAAGCCCGCGACGATCGCTCCTGAAACCCTCGCCGGGCTGGTGAACCGGTCAAGCAGCACGGCAGCGAGCTACAGGTGGGCCGGGGCGACGCGGAGTCCGGTTGCTTGCGCCCCGGCATGCAGGCAGCGGTCCCAGACGGCAAATACAAGGTCGCTGTCACCGATAGCTGCGGCGCTAGCGAGATGGACGGCATCGGCGCCTCTCAGCGCATGGCTGCGCGCCAGCTGGCCGGCGTGCTGTTCGACTGCGGCGGTTAGCTCGACTGGACGCGTAGCTGACCAGTAGTCGTCCCAGGCTTGCTCGGCCGCGTCGTAGTCGTCGGCGCCGAGGTCGTGGTTGCGCGCGGCGAGCGCGGCGCGGACCTCGGGATAGGCCAGGCGGCTCGACATTGCGGCGTCGCATCCGTCCCAGAGCTCCGCCGCGAGATCGCTTCCTGCCTCCTCGGCTAGCAGCTTCACGAAGGCGCTGGCGTCGAAGTAGACCAGGGTCATCTCAGCGCCGCTGGTCGCTCACGAAATCGGCAAGTGGTCGGCCGACGCGCGGCCGGGCGCGCTCCGAAGCTCGTGGCCGCCGCACGGCCTGGGGGCGGCCGATGACTCCCGCTGCCGTCAGCCGCTCGATACTGGTGGTGGTGGTCAGGCCGAGCAGCCTGGCGACGGGAACGCCTCGGTCGGTGATGACGAGTTCGGCGCCGTCGCGCGCTCGCTCTAGCCACTCGCTGAGATGCGCTCGCAGTTCGGTGATGGCTACGTCCATCTCTGGATTGTACACTCTGTGTGTCATCAATTTGTACAGTGACCAGAGAATGCTGCTCGCGGTTCAGGGCCCGGACCTCGACTGGCGGGCTCGCGACCAAGGTCCCGCAGGGTCGTGACCATGGCCCGTATGCAGGCAATCTGAGCGTCGCATAATGGCAGCAACTGGCACTTGAGGACTGGTTTGGCCGTGATGCGTTCGTCGGCGATGGCGGTCGATTCCCGGCCCCCGCGAAAGTGCGTCGCGGGAAGGGGACGGAACGATGATGACTTTCAATCTCGCTGCCATGCTGCGCGAGACAGCATCCGTATCAGCCGACAAGGCCGTTGCGATCTATGCAGGCGGCGAGCTGACCTACGGTGAGCTGGACGCGCTGTCTGACCGGCTCGCGGCTGGCCTGGATGCGGCGGGACTGCAGCCGGGAACTGCGGTAGCGCTGCAACTGCCGAACATTCCCCAGTACCTGATCGCTTACTTCGGGATCCTGAAGGCAGGCTGCATTGTCGTGCCGCTGAACGTGATGCTCAAGGCACCGGAGATCGAGTTCCAGCTGGCGGACTCGGCGTCGAAGGTCCTCATCACCTGGGAGGGCATTCTTGGCGAGGCGGCCAAGGGCGCCGCGGCCGCCGGGGTATCCGACATCTACGCCGTCGGTCACCTGGATAGCACGGCCGACGCCCTCCCGTTCGAGCGACTGCTCGCGACGAGCACGAGCGTGCGGTGGCTAGTCCCGCGCGAGCCGACTGACACGGCAGTGATCGTCTACACCTCGGGCACAACCGGCCGGCCCAAGGGCGCCGAGCTCACTCACCTGGGCCTGTACATGAACGCCGACATCCCCGGCCGCCTCTTCGACGTCCAGGCGGACGACGTCGTGATTACCGCGCTGCCGCTTTTCCACGTTTTCGGGCTGTCCAGCATCCTGAATGTCTGCGTCCGGTTCGGCTGCACCATGTCCCTGATCCCGCGGTTCGATGCGGAGACGACACTCGCGGCTATCCAGCGCGACGGTGCCACGATCTTCGAGGGCGTTCCCACCATGTTCATCTCCCTGCTGTCGTGCCCTGACGTGGATAGCTATGACACCTCGTCGCTGCGGGTCGCCATTTCGGGCGGCGCCTCGATCCCGGCTCCGGTGCTCGATGCCTTCGAGGAACGCTTCGGAGTGGTGATCCTGGAGGGCTACGGGATGACCGAGACCGCGTCGACCACGACGTTCAACAAGAGCGAAAGTGACCGGCGCGCGTACAGCGTCGGCAAGCCCATCTGGGGAACGAGGACCGAGGTGTGGGACTCCGACGGCAACCCGCTGCCGCGAGGGCGGGACCACGTGGGTGAGATCGTGACCTGCGGGCTGCACGTCATGAAGGGCTACCTGAACAACCCCGCCGCTACCGAAGAGGCCTTCACCGGCGGCTGGCTGCACACGGGCGACCTCGGCTACTTCGATGAGGACGGTTACCTGTTCATCGTCAGCCGGAAGAAGGAACTCATCATCCGCGGCGGCTACAACGTGTACCCGAGCGAGATCGAGGACGTGCTGCACTCCCATCCGGCTGTCGCCGAAGCCGCAGTCATCGGGATACCGGACGACCGGCTCGGCGAGGAGGTTATGGCCTTCGTCAGACTGCAAGCCGACTGGTCGCTGGTGGCCGCCGACCTGATCGCTTACTGCCGGGAGCGGCTGGCCGCGTACAAGTACCCCCGCGTCATCGCGTTCCGTGACGAACTGCCGAAGAACACCCTGGGGAAGATCCTCAAGAGCGAACTGCTCGCGTCCTGACGGCGGCATCGCCACGAACTCGCGATGCCCGAGCGCAATCGGCACGGAAAGGGCCTGGCCATGACGGCACCCTCGCAGCAGCACGACCGGATGCCACGGCTGCCCGATGATTACAGTCCGGCTGCCGCGGCTGCCCGGATGCAGTTCCTCCGGAACGTGACCGGCGCGGAACCGGAGCACCTGGGACGGTACTCAGTCGATCCCGCGCTGCTCGCCGGAAACATCGAGAACTTCGTCGGCACCGCGCAGGTGCCCGTCGGGATCGCCGGACCGCTGCTCGTGCATGGCGAGCACGCGGAGGGCGAGTTCTACGTGCCGATGGCCACGACCGAGGGGACCCTGGTCGCCAGTTATAACCGCGGCATGAAGTTGCTGCACCGGGCGGGCGGCGTGACGACAACCGTGATGGATGACCGCATGCAGCGCGCGCCCGTATTCGGCTTCGACAGCGCACGGGAAGCTCGCGAATTCGGGCGCTGGGTGGCGGCGAGCTTCGACGCGATCAAGCAGGAAGCCGAAGCGACAACCAGCGTCGGGCTCTTGCAGGACATCGAGCAGTTCTCCGCCAGCCGGTACCTGTTCCTCCGGTTCAATTTCACGACCGGCGACGCGGCGGGCCAGAATCTGGCCGGCAAGGCGACCGCGCGGGCATGCGCCTGGATCCGCCAGCAGTATCCGGGCATCCGGCACTTCTGCCTTGAGTCCAACCTGGCAACGGACAAGAAGAGCTCGCAGATCAACATCCTGGACACCCGCGGCAAGCGGGTGACCGCCGAGGCAACGATCGCGGCTGACCTGATCCGCGAGATCATGCACACCACGCCGGAGGAGATGTTCCGGGCCCGCCAGGTCTCCAACCTGGGCGGGATGATGGCGGGCGTCAACAACAACGGGAACCACTCGGCAAATGCGGTGGCCGCGCTGTTCGCCGCGACAGGCCAGGACATCGCGAATGTGGCCGAGTCGTCGGCCGCGCTCGTGCATGCCGAGCTGCTCGCCGACGGCAGCTACTACTACTCGATAACCATCCCGGCGCTCATCGTCGCGACCTACGGCGGCGGCACGGGCCTGCCGACCCAGCGCGAGTGCCTGGAACTGCTTGGCTGCTACGGCCCCGGCAAGGTGCGCAAGCTCGCCGAGATCATCGCCGCGACTGTCCTGTGCGGCGAGATCTCGCTGGGCTCAGCGGTGGTAGCGGGCGAGTGGGTTGCCGCGCATGAGCGGCTCGGCCGCAATCGGCCTTAGCTGGCTTTGGCGGTCTTCGCCTTCACCGGCTTTGCTGGCTTCTTCGCGGACTTCGCGGACTTCGCGGTCTTCGTAGTCTTCGCGGTCTTCGCCGCAGTCCGGGCCTTCGGAGCGCCGGATGCCCGGCCAGCGCTGGAAGCCTTGGCGTGGTTGCCGGATTCCGGCTGCACCTGCACCTCGGCCGCTCGCTGGCCGCTGCGGAACTCCGCGGCCTTGAGGAGTTCCGCGACGCCGTCCTCGATGCCGGCGGCCAGCACGTCAAGATCGGGAGTCGTGGTGTAGTCGCCGGTGAGCCCGAAGGTGACCTGGCCGCAGTAGGTGAAGATGGACACCCCCGTGCGCAGCGTGGTGGCAATGGGCACGTAGGGAACGATCTCGACCAGCCGCCTTCCGAGCCCGTAGAGCGGCTGCTGGGGGCCAGGGACGTTCGTCGTTACCGTCACAATCTCGCGCTGCGGCAGGCTGAAGGCGAGCCGGACGAACATCGAGGCGAGGGCGAACGGCGTGTAGCGGCGCAACGAGATCACAGCTTCGCCGGCCATGGACTCGTTGCTCGCCTTGAGCGCTGCCATCTGGGTCCTGATCGAGTCGAGGCGCTCGACCGGGTCGGCGATATCGACGGGGAGATTAGCGACGAGCGCCGACACCCTGTTCTCGTAGATGCTCTCCTCGCCCGCGGCGCGGACCGAGACCGGCACCAGCGATGGCACCATCGATGGCGCGGGCTCTTCGCCGCGAGCCAGCAGCAGGGTACGGAAACCGCTGCTGATGGCGGCCAGGAAGACGTCATTCACCGTGCCGCCCAGGTCGTTCTTAATGGTCTTGACGTCACCGAGCGATGCCCTGGCCCAGGTGTACCGGCGCTGGCGCCCGATGGGACCGCTCAGGGACGACGCCGGGGCCGGCGGCAGCGCCTCAGCCATCCGCGCGATGCCCCTGAGCGCATCCGCGCCGTGCCGGACAGCTTCCTCCGGGTTTGCCAGCGCGCGCTGGATCGCGCCGCCTTCTTGCAGCGGAAGCAAGACCGAGTTCAGCACGGCATGCGCCGCTAGCTCCAGCCCGGAGGGCTCGGGCGGCGCCGGACGCTCCTCGGCCGGGGGCAGCGGCGGCGGCTCGGGGGAGGTATCGAAGATCACGCGATACAGGTCCGTCCCGGACACGCCATCGACCATGCAATGGTGCACTTTGGAGATCAGCGCCCAGCGGTCCTGGTCGAGGCCCTGGACCAGCCAGTACTCCCACAACGGGTAGTCGCGGTCCAGGCGCTGTGTCATGACCCGCGCCATCAGGCGGCGGAGCTCGGCGTCCCCGCCAGGCGCTGGCAGAGCCGTCTGCCGGACGTGGTACCGGAGGTCAAAATTCGGGTCTTCAACCCAGACAGGCGGGCCAAGGCCGAACGGCACCTTGCGGAGCTTCCGGCGGTAGAGCGGCACAAGCGGCAGCCGTGCGGCGATGGACGCCAGGAATTCCTCGTGAGTAGGGGCCGGGCCCTCGAATATTGCGATCGAGGCTATGGCGAACGACGTGTTCTGGTCCTGGTCCTCCGCATCCACGAAGGCCGCGTCCAGCGAGTTCAGCAACTCCATGACCTAGCTCCAAAATATGACATAGCGGCTTCATCCGAGCGCCGCATGCGCGCCGGCTGAGGTCATTTCTGCTGATGGTAGACACGGGGCTGCGCCGGCCGGATACGGCCGATCGTCCCGGCTGCCAGGACCTTCGGCCCCGCGTTGCGGAGCCTGGTTGCTGCCTTAGGCTGCTGGGGTGCATGACAGACAGACTGGGCGGGCTGGTGCGCCCGCGGCGGACTGGCGGGACATCCTGGACGGGCAGGCGGCCGCCTACGCCGAGGTGGCGGTCGCCAACATCGGCAGGGAGTTCCCCTCGCACCTGGTTCACCTGATGACAGAACCCGGCGACTTCCCGGCCCGGCCTGCTGACCGGACGCCGGTGTTTTACGGCAGCCTGGACTGGCACTCCTGCGTCGAGATGCACTGGCTGCTGGTCCGGCTGCTGCGACTGGCCGGAGACTCGGTGCCAGCCGGCGAGATCAGGGAACTGCTGGACGCCCAGTTCACCGCGGACAAGCTGGCCGCGGAGGCGAGGTTCGTGACCAGCACCGACGGCCGTGACGAGCGGCCGTACGGCTGGGCCTGGGCGCTCGCGCTGGTACACGAGATCGCGAGCCTGGACGACGTTCAGGCGCGCCGGTGGCTGACCGCGATCGCCCCGCTCGCCGACGCGCTGACGAAAGGCTTCCTGGACTGGCTGCCCAAGGCCACCTACCCGGTCCGCTACGGCGTGCACGCCAACAGCGCGTTTGGCCTGTCGGTCGCGCTGCCGTTCGCGGCCAGGCAGGCGCAGGCCGGCCGACCGGAACTGGCCGCGGCGATCGAGACCAAGGCACTCGGCTGGTTCAGCGGCGACACCGACTATCCGGGCGGGTACGAGCCGTCCGGCCATGACTTCCTGTCGCCCGCACTGACCGAGGCAGAGCTGATGAGCAGGCTGCTCGCGCAGCCGGAGTTTGCCGACTGGCTGGCCGCGTTCCTGCCCGGGATCGCCGACGGCGAGCCGGCCCCGCTGTTCACCCCTGCGGTGGTCTCTGACGCCAGCGACGGGCAGATCGCGCACCTGCACGGCCTGAACGCGAGCCGCGCCTACTGCTGGCGGCGGATCGCGGAGACCCTGCCAGCTGGTGACGCCCGGATCGCGCTGGCCCTCGCGGCCGCGCGCACCCACCTGGACGCAGCGCTGCCGCACGTCAGCGGCGACGACTACATGGTCGAGCACTGGCTGGCCGCCTACGCGGTGCTAGCGCTGACCTAGGCCGGAATGCCATCCCCGTCCGGCGGCGACGGCCCCGGCTATTTGCCGGGGCCGTGCGCATCGTCGTTAGCCGGTGAATGGTTCGAGCAGGTGGCTGAAGTCCCAGGTGTTCTGGGTGATGCCCGAGCAGGTGTTGCTGTCTACGGTGCCGGGGCAGCCGCCGTTGTCGCGCTGGATGGCCCACATGGAGAGCAGGTTCAGATTGTTGGCCCGGGCGAAGTTCAGCATGGTCGTTGCGTCGGGAAGGTAAGTGACCTCGGTCTTCTTGCGAAGGTCGTCGATGCCGGGCAGCAGGGTCATGGCCTCCATGTTCCAGATCTGGGCCGACGTGAGGTTCGGGTAGATGCTGGCCAGCTGGGTGTGGGTATTGGTAGCGGCATTGATGGCCGCCTGGCCCATGTTCACCACGCCCTCTTTGGCGATGTAGTAGTCGAAGACCATGATGTTGACAGACGTCACGGCCGCGCCGTTGGCGACCGCGCTCTGCAGCACGGCCTCGCCGTTCGGGTCGAGCCCGTATTGCTCGACCGGGATCGTGTACTGGATCTGGAGCGGGATGCCGTTCGCCGCGGCCCATTGCTCGGTCAGGGCGATCGCCTGGTTCCGCCGGTCGATGCCTGCGGTGTTGTTCAGCGAGGAAGACTCCACGTCCATGTCGAGCCTGGTGACGCCCAGGGTGGTGATCACCTGCTCGTAGTCCGCGGCGATCTGCTGGACGCTTGTGCAGGAGTCCGCGATCTCGGTGCCACCGTGATCGGCACTGTAGCCGCCGAAGGACGGGATAACATCGCCGCCCATCGCCCGCAGCGACGCGATGTCGGCGCTGTAATAGCTGAGCGGCTGTGAGGCCAGGCCATTCCAGGCCAGCGTGCATGATCCCTTGCCGGTGGATTGAAGGAAGGCCAGCGTGAAGTACTTGGCACCGGAAGCCTGGGCCGTCGCGATGATACTCGGGGTGTTGGGTGCCAGGTAGGTCTCGTAATAGGGGGCGAACACGTGGACCGGCAGCGGCGTGTAGCTGGCTGCCAGGGCTGCCGTGCCCGCACCCGTCAACGGCACCGCCAGTGCGGCGGCAAGCGTCGCGCCGAGCGCGATTCGATACCGGATTCGCACGAACATCTCCGATCTTGGCTAGCCACGATGGATTGCGAGTTTCGTGAGTGGGGTCGCGCCCGGTGCAGCGCGGCGCAGGGGAGGTGGCCCGCGCCGCGCTGACGGGACTACGGCACCGGCGCGGCGATGTCGATCTTGGGCAGGTTCCAGCCGGAGACGCTGATCACCGGCGTGGCACCCTGCAGGTCAGCGGAGTTGTAGGTGACAGTCAGCGTCTGCGACTCGCCAGGGAAAAGCGTGATGTCGTTGCCCTGCCAGATCGACGACTGCAGTTCGTTGTCGCCAGCTAGTTCCTGCCCGGAGGCAGTGCCCCGGCGCACGTCAGCGCGCAGGAAGAAAGCCACCGTGGACGCGGAGGTGTTGGTGATGGTGACGGTGGTGGCCAGGTCAGCACCGTCCGGGCCAGCTTGCTGGCTGGTAGCGGCGGTCGCTGTCACCGAGGTGGCCGGCAGCGTCTGCAAGCCAGTCAGTTTCGCGTAAGTGGAGATCGTTCCCTGCGGCTGGCCGAGCGTCTTAGACCAGTTGACAGCATCCTTGGTGGTGGACAGCCAGTAGACGTTGCGGTCGATAAAACTGCCATTCTGCTTGAGCAGCAGCTCGACGAAGTACGTCGTTCCCGCCGGAGTGGTGGGCACCTTCGGGGTGAGGACGCTGTTGTCCACCTGCTGGCTGGCCAGCGTGATGCTGCTCGCCGTCTGGTCATCGACAACGGTGCCGGCCAGGTTGTAGACCTTGGATTCCACCGACAGGCCGGACTGCGAGGTCCCGCCGAGGTTGTCGACCGTGACCGTGCCGTTGTCCAGCGCGTACAGCGCGTGCAGCGTCCTGTCGGCTTCCTGCACCCCGAAGTAACTGCCGGCCTGGTCGCCGTCAGAGCCGTACAGGGACCACAACAGGGTGGGCCAGCCCTTGTTCATCTGCCAGTAGATAGTCCCGGTGGATGGCAGCGGCGTGTTGCTGGCGTGGTCGATGAACGCCTCGAACTGCGCCCGGGTGTTCTCGTAGTTCTGGACCTGCGCCTCCTGCACGTACTGGCTGAGGCTGGACCACGCTCCGTACCGGCTGGTCAGCGCGGTGTCGAAGTGGCAGAGCGTGCCAAATGAGTAGCCGGTCTTGCATCGCGGCTCGTAGTTGGCGTGGTACTGGTTGAACTTGGTGTTCTGCCACAGGTTCGACAGATCGCTGGCCGACATGAAGCGGTTGAGCGAATCGATGGTCGGGATCGTGTTGCCGGCGCTTTCCTCGCTGTCATATCCCCAGGACGCGCCCGCGTTGGTCACGGTCGAGTCGGTGCCGAGTTTGGTGGTGTTGTACCAGTAATCAGGTGGCACCCAGTCGTAGGGCCCCTCCTTCTCACCTGACGCGCCGAGCTGCGTGCTGGACTTGTACTCGGCTGACGAGATCAGCGGCGTCTGCGGGTAGAAGTCCGCCTGGGTGAACCCGGTAATCGACACCGACTCCTGCTGGGCCGTCGGCTGGTTGTCGCTCCACTGGAAGCTGAACACGCTCGGATGGTTACGCAGGTTCTGGCCGATCGTCAGCGCCGAGTCCTGCAGCACGGTCAGCTGGGCCTGAGTGAGGCTGTTGCCCACCTGCCAGGCGTCGCAGCACTGGTAGCCACCATTGACGAGAATGCCGGCGGCATCCATCTGCTCGAACCAGTCAGCGGGCATGATGTGACCCTCGAGCCGGATCGCATTGAGGCCCATGGTCTTCATGAGCGCGATCTGCTTGGCGGTGTCCGCGGCCGAGTAGTGCAGGAACAGGTTCGGGTCCCATCCGCCGCCCCGGATCACGATGGGCACGCCATTGACCTTGAATGCCCGGGCGCCGCTCGGCTCGATGGCATTCGAGCCGGTTAGGTAGGACGTCACTGTCCTGATACCGAATGTCTCGGTGGTCGTGTTGTACTGAATGGCGCCTTGCGCGACGGTGACGCCCAGCGTGTACAGCGGCTGAGCGCCCAGCTGGTAGGGCCACCAGACCTGCGGACTGGCGATGGTGAGGGACGGGAAGCTAGCCGGCGTGAACGATACGGTCTGGGTTGTACTCGCGCGGACCGTCACGTTCTGGCTGACGGTTATGGGCGTACCGCTGTTCGGGGGAGTGATCGTCGCGGTCACGGTCGCTTGCTGTGCGCTGGCGGCGTAGTTCGTGACGTCGGTCCTGACTGTCAGCGCGGCGCTCGACAGGTCCGCGGCATCGCTCTGGTTGACGTGTGAGTTGCCGACCGCGAGCCCGCCGTCGACCTGAAGCTGCACCGGGAACTGGATCCCGGTGTTGTTGTCCGGCGGAATCTGTGTCCAGTCCACGTTGTCGAGCGTGAACATGCTGGTCGGATCGTTCGGGTTGACCTCGATCGCCAGCGAGTTCGTGCCCGACCGGATCAGGCCAGTGATGTTGAAGCTGAACCGCGTGTAGGTGCCCGTCACCGTCGCGGAGGTGGCCACCTCGGTGCCGTTCACCCACACGTTCGCCGAGCCGACCACGCCGTTCACGACGAGCGTCGCGGCCTGGCCGGTGACCAGGTTCGGGGTGAAGTCGGTCCGCCACCACCACGGCACGCTGAACTCGGCCACCGTGTCAGGGCCGATCTTGCTCATCGAGCCGTAGCAGAGCTGCATGTTGGTGGCGAAGAACACGCTGCTGGCACCGCTGGTGGCCTGGTTGACAGGTTGCAGTGCGGTGTCACCGGGGCATTTCCCGTTCTGTGCCAGTGCCTCGATCTCGGTGCCAGGAGCGCCGGCGTCGTCGTTGGTCACTGGCAGCCAGCCGCTGGTATTGAAGCCTGGCGTGGAGATCTGCGCGCCGGTCTGGGTCGCGGTCGCGCTGCTCTGCACTGACCAGCCGCTGGCGCCCAGATTGGCAAGGTCAGAGGCGCCGGTGTCCGATGGCGAGCTGAGGCCCGCGCGGATAGTACTGGCGGAGGTGCTGCTGTGGCTGGGGCCAGCCGCGACGGGCAAGGCGTGCACCGGCTGAATACTCATGAGCTGGGTGCCCGCCGCCAGCACGGCGACGACGGCAGCGACTAACGGTGTACGAGTGGCTCGGGTCATGCTTGGCAACTCCCGTCTTACGGTCAAACCGAGAACCTGGCTGCCCCCCTGAACACTTGTTTAGTTTGTATACTTTCCGAACCAACGCGTCAATAGCGCTTATCCAGCGCAAATGCGAGCCGGGCCAGGAGACGCTCGGGTGTTAACCCGGGCAAAGGCCTCCTGGCCCGGCCTGCATGCTTACCGCGCGACTACTTCTTCAGGGTGATGACGTTGCTGTGGCTCTTGCGGTAGGTCGAGTCACCGGCGAAGACGAGCTCGGCCTGCGTCTTCTTGGTCGGAGTTCCGACGGTGAAGGTCACCGAGCCGTCGCTGCCAGTGGTGCCTGTCGCGACGGCGATCCACTTCTTGTGCGTGCCGGTCCTCGCTTCCAGCGTGACTGTTTCGCCGGCCACACCTTTGCGATGCGACTTCAGCACGCCGGTCAGGGCGTCAGCGTGGTGATGATTGCGGGCGACGACCTTGTTGGACATGTGCAGCGTGGTGGCCAGTTTGGCGTGGCCGTGGCCAGCGGCATTGGCGGCGCCGGCGGTTGCCAGCATGCCGCCGGTGGCGAGCGCTGCCACCGTTGCGGCAGAGCCGATGCGGGCCAGCAGGGACGCTCGAACTGCGCGCATGGGTCTCCTTCACATAAGGCCTCAGGTCCTGAGGCGGCTGCGGACACCACCAAAGCGACGCAGCAGCCCAGCGTGTTACAGAGTTCTCAGCCGCCGTGCCGGACGCTGCTCCCTGGCCAGGGTCCCTAGGCCGGATGGACAGGATGCGTCGGGCTGGCGTGCGGCCCAGGGCTGGCCGGCGATTTCGGATGGGCATGCGCCTGGCGACTGCGGCTGGGCTTCGGCTCGCGCGACTTCCGCTTGCCGCCCGTGGCTGGCTTACTCTTGCTGCCGTGCCGGGCGTTGCCGTGGCCTGGGCCTGACCACCCAGCTGATGTGCAATAGCCGTCGATCCTGGCGCTGCCACCGGCGGCAGCGGCCAGCTTCGCGAGCTCAGCGTGCGGTATTCCGCGACCGCCACGTTTCCTGGCGTACTCGTAGTCAGCGCATAGCCGCTTCGCGGCAGGCGGCGGGTTTGCATGAGACCGGTTCCGCGCTGGCACGCCGTGACCGGCCGGAGTGCCGTGAGCGGGCGGGGCGCCGATGGCGCGATGTGCGAGTTCCTGGATCGGACCGGGCAGGACGCCTGCATACCCGGCCGCCGCGGCACCTCCGAGCCCGAACGCGACCGCGGCGACAGCCGCTCCGAGCCTCGCAGCGAGCGACCCTGGCACCCACCGGTGCCGGTGCCGGTCAGCTCGCCTGGTAGCGGGCGCGAGCGCGGCCGGGGAGGCGGCTCGGACGAACGCCGTCCGCGCGGCTGCCTCCCCGGCCAGCGCGCCTGGCACCGCCGGGTCTGCCAGGCTGGCGAGCATCTCTGCCATCATGCGCGCCTGTCCGGGTGCATCGGGCGGGAGCGAATCCCCGGACAGCAGTGCGTCCAGCAGTGAGTCCTCCAGCTCGGGGGCTGGCCAACGGAACCGCGGGAACCCAGGCATCTCGCCCGAAGAAGCGCTCGGACCGCTCATGCCGTTACACCCGCCTGGTCGACTATTGCGGCGAGCCGGCGAAGACCGCGGTGCGCTGCCACCCGCACTGCCCCGGGACTCTTCCCCACGATGCGCGCAACGTCCTGGGTATCCATGCCCGCGACCACGCGCAGCAAGATAATCTCAGCCTGGTCCTTCGGCAGCGCCGACACCATCGCCAGGACGGATTTCGTGGAAAGTGCCTCGAGCGCAAGGTCGCTTGCGTCCGGGGTAGTCAGCCGCTCGACCGGCGCGCTCTGGTCCAGCGGAACGGTGCGGCGACGGGCTCGCCTGCGGCCGGCATCGACGGCCCGGTGCCGGGCGATCGTGAATACCCAGGCCCGGAAGGCTTCCTCGCCGCCGCGGAATGCCCCAAGGCCTGCCACTACCTGCAGCCACGTCTCGCCAGCAACGTCCTCGGCCCCGTCTTGCGCGATCACCCGCAGGTACCCAAGCAGCGCAGGCTGCACCGCGCGGAACAGCACTGCGAAGGCGGTCTCGTCGCCGTCCTGCGCGCCGGCCAGAGTTTCTCCGAACGCGGCACCCATCACCCGCCCAAGTATCAGGTCGGATAAGGCCTTCCGCAGCGGAAACCGACATTCGACTCGTATTACGGCGCGAATCCACGGGTCCCGATCGCTGGCGACGGTCATGGTACGCAGATCTGATTATCAGACATGATGAGTAGCATGCGAACGATGACCGCTACCGAGGCCTCACGCAACTTCTCCGAGCTGCTCGACGCGGTCGAGCGAGGCGAAACCGTCACGATCAGCCGCGGCCATCATGCGGTGGCCGAGATCATGCCTGCCCGGCGCCGGACCGGGGCGGATCTGCGGGCAGCGCTCAAGCGGATCCCGGCGCCCGATGACAGGTTCGCCGCAGACATCGCAGCTGCGCTGTCCATGATCCGTGGAGGGAGATGATCCGTGGTCCGGCGTCTGATCCTCGACACTAATATCCTGAATCGCCTATGAGCGCGGGACTATTGACCGGGCTGCCCTGGACGCGGACGAGCTTGCCGTCGCGGCCGTCACCATTGCCGAGTACCGGGTCGGCATCGAGCTTGCCGACACTCCCGGCCGAGCCGCTGATCGCGCGCGGGCCCTCGTCGCCATCACGTCTGCTGTCGAGGTGCTCGACTACACCGAGGCCACTGCAGCCTGCCATGCGCGGCTGATCGCCCATGCGCGCCGGGCAGGAACGCCTCGCGGCGCTCATGATCTGATCGTCGCCGCTCACGCTGTGCAGATGGATCGGACCATCGTGACATTCGACGCGAAGGCGCGCTTCGCTGATCTTCCCGGAGTCCGCGCTACCGAGCCGTAGGTCCTGACCCGCCGTACCGCTGGTACCCGGTCAGCTCGTTACCTCCCGGACGCGGGCGTTCCCGTTGTCCAGCACGATCAGCCCGTTGCCGTAACGGGCGATCCCGCACGGGGGTCGACAGCTCAGCCCGAGTCGCCCGGCCGCCGTCACCCAGGTCATGATGGCATCCGCCCGCGGCTGTATAGACGTGGCCAGCTGTCATCCTGATGCCGTAGAAGGTGCCTGCCTTAACGGCGAAGACCACGATCTCATTCGAGCCGCTGGCAACCACGATGTTCCCCGCGTGGTCGAGCGCCAATGCCAGCGCATACAGTCCCGTCTGACTCTGGTGGGTGGGAATGCCGTAGACGCGGCCCGCTTTCATTCGCTGCCCGTAGAAGGTGCCTGCCTTCTCCGCGACGACCAGCGGCCCGGCGCCGCCGTTCGCGATCAGCACGTTGCCGTTCCGGTCAACGACAAGGCCCCACGGATTCAGGTTCACGTTGCCCGCGGGCAGCCCGTTCCCTCCGGCGGTGCCGCCGCCGGCGAGAAAGTAGATGTCGCCGACGACCCATGTGCCGGCGGTAGAAGCGGCCGGTGCGGTTCGCGATCACCCTGACTCGTGCGTCATCAGCCACCAGGATGTTCCCGGCCTGGTCGACCGTCACGCCGCCCGGAGCGGTCACCCCGGCGCGGGTGGCCGGGCCATTGTCACCGGAGAATCCGCTGGCGCCAGTGCCGGCGGCTGTGTAGATGTGCCGCGCGGTCATCCTCAGCCCGTAGAAGACGCCGTCGCGCGCGGCGACGACGCGAACCCGGTTGTTGGCGGTGTCGGCGACGACGATGTTGCCGTTGGGGCTGACTGCGAGGCCAGCTGGATCGGAGCACGGGCCGAATTCCACGCTCTGGATAAGGCATGCGAACGGGGACAGCTCCCGGAAACGCGCTGACGGCGCGTCTTGGCCACCGCCGACGGGCAACCATGCTGACAGTCGCGCTCAGCCGACGACAAGGGGAGTCATCCCCATCGGGCCAGCGCAGCCGGCCAGGCCGGCCGCCGTTAGCGTGCCGTTTGGCGGCGGGGGACGCGGGTAGCGGGGCCCACGATGGGATCTCCTCTCTGCCTGCGTCAGGCTTCGCCCCGGTGACCGGCCGGGCAGAGCATGCGTTCGCGCCACATGCTCTTCGTGACTACGCACTGCTCGCGGACGGAGAGCGCGGCGCGGTCATCGGCCCGGCTGGCGAGATTGCCTGGCTGTGCGCGCCGTCGTGGCATTCCGGCTCGGTATTCTCCTCGCTGATCGGCGGGGCAGGCGTCTACGCGATCTGTCCCGCCGAGCGTTTCGTCTGGGGCGGCTACTACGAGCCGCGATCGCTCATCTGGCGCAGCCGCTGGGTGACCGACACCGACAGCATCATCGAGTGCCGGGAGGCGCTGGCCTTCCCCGGCGACCTGCACCGGCTCATCTTGCTGCGCCGTGTAGTAGCCAGGAACGGACCCGCCAGCGTGCGGGTGGCGCTCGAGCCCCGCGCGGGTTACGACCAGCAGCCACTGCGCGATCTGCGGCGCGAACCTGACGGCGCCTGGACTGGCCGGGCTGGGGCGCTGTACCTGCGCTGGTCCGGTTGCGCGGCCGGCGCACGGGCCCGTCGTGGCGTCCGGCTGGACCTGGACCTGATCGTCCCTGCCGGCCAGACCGCCGACCTCGTCCTGGAGATCTCTGACCGGCCGCTGGCCGGCGGCCCGCCCGATGCTGAGGACGCTTGGCGGGCGACGAAAAGCAGCTGGAACGAGGTCGTGCCCGAGTTCAAGAATCTCACCGCCGGACGGGATATCCGGCACGCCTACGCGGTCATGCGCGGCCTTACCAGCTGCTGTAACGGGATGGTTGCCGCGGCGACGACCAGTCTTCCCGAGCGTGCTGAGGCCGGGCGCAACTACGACTACAGATATGCCTGGATCAGGGATCAGTGCTATGCGGGCTCGGCCGTGGCGCAGGCCGGCGGCGGTCCGCTGCTCGATCAGGCGGTCCGGTTCGTCAGTGCGCGGCTGCAGGCCGACGGGCCCGGCCTCAAGCCTGCGTACACGGCAGATGGCAGCGCGGTGCCTGACCAGTGCCGGCTGGAACTGCCGGGATATCCCGGCGGATTCGACCTGACGGGCAACTGGGTCAACAAGCAATTCCAGCTGGACGCCTTCGGTGAGGCGTTGCTCCTGTTCGCTAATGCCGCCAGGGTTGACCAGCTTGACGCGGACGCGGCGGCAGCAGCCCGGATCGCAGCGGACGCGATTGAAGGACGCTGGCAGCAGCCCGACGCAGGGATCTGGGAGATCGACGACAGGGCCTGGACCCACAGCAGGCTGACCTGCGCGGCGGGCTTGCGCGCAGCCGCGACGACCTGCGCTCCGCCCGCGCTGGCGCCCGGCTGGAAGCGCCTGGCCGACACGATCGTCGCCGATACCGGGGCGCACGCCGTGCATCCGTCCGGGCGCTGGCAGCGCTCGCCTGACGACAGCGGGCTGGACGGCGCATTGCTACTGGCCGCGGTGCGTGGCGCCGTTCCCGCCGACGACCCTCGGAGCACGAGCACCCTGGATGCATACCTGGGCGACCTTGTCGAGGACGGCTATGCCTATCGCTTCCGGCACGACGATGGCCCGCTCGGCGATGCCGAAGGCGCCTTCCTGCTGTGCAGCTTCATCCTCTCGCTCGCGCTGCTCCAGCAAGGGAACCAGATCGAGGCTGCCCGGTTTTTCGAGCGCAGCAGAGCCGCCTGCGGGCCGCCGGGCCTGTTCACCGAGGAGTTTGACGTCGCTCAGCGGCAGCTGCGCGGCAACCTTCCGCAGGCCTTCGTGCACGCGTTGCTGCTGGAGTCGGCAGCGCACGCTGAGCGAGATTCGCGGGACTGCTGACCGGTTAGCTACTCCGGCGGCACACCATCGCGCCGTCGTCATCGACGCAATGCTGCTAACTCCAGCCGATGCGAACGTGGCAGCGATGGCTGAATCCGCTATAAGCGCGCTTCGCAGGCCAGGCTCTGCTCCTGCAAGTGCCAGCATCGAGGCGGCATGCAGACCGTCGGCCGCCGCTCCCGCCCGTATCAGGCCACGAGCGGGAACCATCCCGCAGATGGCGCCCTGGGCCAGGTGCCGGGCACCGAGCACACGGGCGACGGCCCGCGCCCGGCCGCTGGCTGGCGCGCCCGTGACGGCCGGTAATCATCCGCCCGGGCACGCAGAGCAGCGCCAGCCCGTAGCCGGCCCTGGACGAGACTTGCCCAGCGGGTGCCGGGCCGAGCGCGAGCGGCGGCGCGTCGTGCCGGGCCGGCCGAAGCGACGGTCACAGTCGCGGCAGTGTCCGGCACTGCGCTGGCGAGGTGTCATCGCCGCCGCGCCACGGAGCGCCGCGGCGGCCGCCGACGCCGCATCCAGCGAGCGCGCTCAGCGCCGGGTGGTGCGAGACCCAGAGCTGGGCGCTGCGGCGGTGCGAGCGCTCGTCGAAGCTGCCGTGCGCGCCATGATCAGTGCCCGGCGGATCCGTCGACCGGCTGCATCAGGTTGTCAGGCTCGGCCTGGCTCGGCCGGCTCGCTGGTCTGCTGCGACGAGTAACCGGTGCGCGCTAGATACCGGTCGAGCAGCGCGGGCGCGAACTTATTCGCGGCCAGCGTCGCGGCTGTGCTGGCCCCGACCCAGTACTCGCGCCGGCCGGGGTGGTCGGCGGCGAAGACGATGGCGCGCGCAGCGACCTCTGGCTGGTAAATCGGCGCCACCGGCTGCGGCTGATTCGGCAGCTTCGATCTCACCCAGGAGAATTGCGGCGTGTTGAGGGCCGGCATCTGCACGAGGGTCACCCGCACCTGCGAGCCGTCGTGCAGCAGTTCGCACCGCAAGGACGAGGTGAAGCCGTTGATCGCATGCTTCGCGCCGCAATAGGCCGACTGCAGCGGAATGCTCCTGGCGCTGAGGGCCGAGCCCACCTGGACGATCGTGCCGTGATCTCGCGGGCGCATCCGTGCCAGTGCTGCCATCGTGCCGTGCACGAAGCCCAGGTAGCTGACTTCGGTAACCCGGCGGAACTCCGCTGGCTTGATCTCGGCAAACGGCGCGAAGACGGACGTGAATGCGACATTGATCCAGACATCGATGGGTCCCCACTCGCTCTCGATGCGAGTTGCGGCGGCGTCAACCTGGTCGTAGTCAGCGACATCCGCGCTGATCGGCAGCGCGGTTCCGCCGGCGTCTGTGACGTCTGCGGCGGCGCCGTTCAGGCCCGCGTGGCCGCGCGCGATGAGACCGACCCTCGCCCCCCGCTGGCCGTACAGTCTCGCGGTGGCACGGGCGACGCCCGCACTAGCTCCGGTTATGACAACTGTCTGCGTCATCGGTCCTCGCCTTCGGTGGCGCACGGCGTGCGGACCCTGCCAGGCGGCAGGGAGGTGGCTGCTTGGCTACTTCGTCACTTCACGATCGACACCGCCAGCGGCGCCGGGCACCCGCGTGCGACGAGGCGCGCGACTTCGTGCCAGTCGACCTTGTCCGCGACGGATTCGGCGATCGCGCGCGGCAGGCCGAGTCCCGTCAGCTGCCGGACGCGCCAGGCATGAACGATCCCCGCTTCCGGGTCGATGGTCTCGTGGCGCGAAGCTGTCACTTTTCGGCCTCTCATGGGTCCTCCGCACTGATGTCGCATCCTCGCTGGCACGCTCTGCTACCCGGTAGAAGCCGTCGCATTCGCGACTGCGGGGAATAGCCGCGCTCTGCGGCTCGCGCTGCTAGCTGATCCGTGCTGCGGGGGCTCGGCTGCGTTTGCGGGCGCCAGGCAGCGGTAGCTGGTCACCGTGCCCAGCGAGCGAGCTCACAAGCCGGAGGCAAAGCGTGCCAAGCGACTGTCTGGTCAAGTCCGTCGAGGCATCCACCTATGTCATTCCTACCGACAAGCCGGAAGCTGACGGAACCCTGACCTGGGACGAGACCACAATGATCGTCGTCCGGGTCACAGCGCGGAACGCCGAAGGCATCGGCTGGACGTATGCGAGCCCAGCGGCCCATGCGGTGGTCACCGGGATCCTGGCCGACGTGGTCGAGGGCCGCAGCGCCCTGGATATTGCGGCGACCAGTGAGGCGATGAACCGGGCCGTCCGGAACATCGGACGGGAGGGCATCGCTGCCACCGCGATCTCCGCAGTCGACATCGCCCTGTGGGACCTGAAGGCCAGGCTGCTCGGCGTGCCGCTGGCAGCGCTGATCGGCCAGGCTCGCCCGGACGTACCTGTCTACGGCAGCGGCGGCTTCACGAGCTACGACGACGCAACGCTGCGGGCACAGCTATCGGAGTGGGTTGACCAGCTCGAGATTCCCCGCGTCAAGATCAAGATTGGTGAGTCGTGGGGCACCTGCGAGAGACGTGATCTCGAGCGGGTAGCTTTTGCCCGGCAGCTGATCGGCGACCACGCCGAGCTGTACGTCGACGCTAACGGCGCCTACAGCACCGGGCAGGCAGTGCGGATGGGAATCGTCCTGGCGGCTTACGGCGTGACGTGGTTTGAGGAACCAGTCTCGTCGCAGAACACTGCCGGACTCGCGGCGATCCGCCGGCAGATCAGTCCGGACGTCACTGCGGGAGAGTACAGCTGGACGCTCGCGGACTCCGCGCGGCTGCTCGACGCCTCGGCAGTCGACTGCCTGCAGGCCGACGTCACCCGGTGCGGCGGCATTACCGGATTTCTGCAGGCCGCGGCACTAGCGGCAGCGCGCAGCACGCAGATATCGGGCCACTGTGCGCCGAACCTTCATGCGCGTGTGGCGGGCTGCGTGCCGAATCTGCGCCACGTTGAGTACTTCCACGACCACCAGCGAATCGAGCAGATGTTGTTTGACGGCGCGCTGAGCCCGCAGGGCGGCTCGATGACGCCGGACCAGGATGCGCCGGGCCTGGGCATGTCGCTGCGCGTCGCGGATGCCGAGGCCTACCGCCGCGCCTAGTCGGCATCTCGCCGTAGCAGCGTCTTGTCTCGACCGCGCCTGGGCTCTAGTCGCCGCCCAAGGCCCAGAATCCGCAGTGGTGCTCGGACGCGAAGGTCGTCTCAGACCGCGGCACCGGCGGGGCCAGCGACAGCATCGGCTGGCCGGCAGAGGTGAATCGGGGCCAGCCCGGCGCGCCCGCCGACGATGGCACGCCGGACTTGGCAAAGCTGGTCCACTCGCTCCGCATCACTACGGCGAGCCGCTGTTGCTGCGCGGATAGTATGCCGTGCGATGACGCAGGCAGCCCGAACAGGTACTGCAGCTCTGAAGCGTGCGTGGCGCCATAGGGGAAGCCCGGGCTGGGGTAGGCGGCCGGCGCGTTCTCGTCGCTGAATTCGTAGGCGTACGTCGGCACGAACCGTGACAGCGACTGATCCACCTGGAGCGTCGGGCACGCGAAGATCGCATCGGTGCCGACCGCGCCGAGAGCGAGCGGGGGGCTGGGGTAGGCGCTGAGAGGGTACTGCGCCGCGATGGCCCTGGCGATAGCCCGGGAGACGTGCAGCGTGGATGCGATCATCGGCAGGTAGTTCGCCGCAGTCACCGGGTGCCCCTCGAACGTGCTGACCGCGACGAACAGCCGCCATTCATCATGGTTGGACCCGTCGATCACGGGCACGCGATTGAAGTTCCCGCTGGCGAGCGCGCTCTTCAGCGGCCCGGTCAGCACCAGGCCGTCAAGGTCAGCGCTGGCGCCGGTCTGGTTCTGGCTGGCGAGGATGGCCGACACTGACAGACTGCGCAGGCACAGAGCGGTCTGGCTCGCGCAGCCAGCCTTTTTCGCGAACGCCCGGCCTGCCGCCTCGGCAGCGGCCAGCGACTGCGGTGCCAGCGCGTAGCCGCCGCTCTCCGCGATGGCACGCGCAAACAGGCCACGCGCGGCAGGCGAGGCGAGCTGAAGCAACACGCTCTGGCCGCCGGCCGACTCGCCGAAGATGGTCACGTTAGCCGGATCGCCGCCGAAGGCCTGGATGTTGTGCTGCACCCAGCGCAGTGCGGCCTGCTGGTCCATGAGGCCGTAGTCGCCCGAGGGACCGCCCGGATGCTGCGCCAGTGCTGGGTGAGCCAGGAAGCCGAGCGCCCCGAGCCGGTAGTTGATTGTGACGACGATGACGCCGTCAGCAACTAGTCCGCTCGGGTCGTAGTCGTCGCTCTCGCCGCCCACGAAGCCCCCGCCGTGGATCCACACCATGACGGGCAGGCTGCTGTCGTGCTGTCCGGCCTGGCCTGAAGACGTTCAGGTAGAGACAATTCTCCGACATGCTCGCTCGGCCGAATACTCCTGCGGGCTGGGCGCAATGCGGGGCGAACCTGGTCGCCGCCGCGGACACCGGTCCATCGTGCCGCCGACTGCGGCGGCCGCCAGCGCAGCGATCCGATTGGTGGTGCGGCGTACGGAATACCGAGGTACTCGTCCATGCTGCCGGTCCGCAATCCCCGCAGGCTGCCGTCGGTGGTGGTCACTGTCAGTGCCGGACGCGTGAAGCGGGGCGGCCGTGCAGCGACCTGGCTCGAGCATGAGACCGATCCGGCGGCGATCGCGCCGGCAGCGATGATCGGGGCGCACTTGCGGACCGTGGAGCACGCGTGGTCCCTGAATCTGGGCATGATGACTCCGTGCGGCAGGCGGCCCGGCGATTTGTACCACTCTCTCAGCCCGCGCACGGGACGAAAAGAGGCCAGGGACCGAGGTCAGCGTCGGCGCTTCGCACCGGTCTCGGTCTCGGTCTCAGGAGCGGCAACGGCAGCGGCGGTTTCGGCTGAGTGCGTCAAGCTTGCGTGGCCCAGGCGTCCCAGGCCTGCCGCCAGGCGGTGAGGAGCGGCCTGCCCGCCTGCCGGCGGGCGCGGAGTTCCTCGCCCGGCTCCGGCTCCGGGTCCGGCGATGGCAAGCGCTGCGCCCAGTAGCGCGCCCAGGCCCGCTGAGCTGACTGGCTGGGGACGTCGTCACCCAGGACCGCATGCCGGAGCGTCTCATCGATCGCGGCCTCGCGCAGCCGCGGCTCGGCCGTAAACCACGGCACCTCTTCGTGCAGTTCGGTGAGATGGTTGATCACGAGGGTCACGATCTCGTTCGCCTGGCGCTCGCCGATGTTCGAGATGCGTACCTGCTCGCGTACCGCGCGCTGCCAGAGCGCATGCCAGGTGGCACCTTCACCAGCCAGGTGGCGGGGCTCGCGACCAGCTTGCAGCGCCTGGACATGTCGCGCGTGGGAGGCCAGCGTCGCCTCGGCCAGCGCGCGATAGGCCGCGACGCCTTCGGCCGGCGCCAGGATCGGCGCAGCCTGCTGCCGGTGGAACTCGGCCAGCCGGCCGAGCAGCTCGTTGCGGGCCTGCAGGTACGGAGCAAGATCGGCCACCGGGTCCAGACGGAGCGAGTCCGGCTCGACGCCGCGGCCGACGAGTGTCACGATCAGCCCGCCAGCCGTCACGCGCGCCGCCCACACATGTTCCTGCCGCCCCACGATGCCGCTGACCGTCTTGTCGCCCACGGCCAGGTCCGCGCGCGAGTAGTCCGGCGGCACGTCGTAACCGGCCTCGTCGACGCCCGCCTGGGCGGCGATCCGGTTACGGTCGTGGTCGATCGCACGCAGCAGGTCAGCCTCAACCTCACGGTCCGGCGCATCGGCGCACCCGGTCCTGGTGGTAACCACAAGCCATGGCCCGGCCGGGCTTGCCCAGTCACCGTAGGCCAGGCCAATGCTCTCCCATTCCCCGTTCACCCGACCAGCCTCGGCCAGCGCTGCAGGCAGCAGCCGGGGCTCGGCCAGCCCGAAGACGGCGAACGGCGGGCGGGGCAGGAGTTCCTCGGCATCAAGCCGGGCACGCTCGCGCATCGACGCGACCCACTCGCTGTGATCCGGTTCCGGAGCCTGGTGCATAGCAGCAGCCTTGCACCTCATTTCCGGCCCGGAAATAGCTACGGACAAGGACCAGGTCTAGGCGCTGCGGGGTGACCTCGGCAGGTGATCGACAACGAGCACAGTTCTTACGAGCAGTCCGGCCACTCTGTGCGAGTCACTCTGCCGGCAGGCTGAGGTCCATGAGCCAGGCGGCACCCGCGGCGATCAGGAACAGGTCTAGGTAGTGGCAGGCCATCGCGCCTGCATAGCCGGGGCCGCCCCAGGCATTGACCGTGAAGTTCGGGTCCAGGCCGCCCGTGACCTGGACCCCTGCCCGCCAGAAGCAGAACAGCAACAGCGCGGCAGGTGGAAGTGCGAGTATCAGCCGGACAGGCTGCGCGGGCTCGCTACCGAAACCGAGCGCACGGGTCACCCGGCGCGCCGCCTGAGTTCCGAGCGGCGCGAGCAGCCAGAGCCGGCCTGATCTCGGGCCGAACCTCCGCCGATGCCGCGCCCCCGCGACCATCAAGATCACGATGGCGACGAGCGCCACCGTCAGTTGCTGCCCCCACCCGGCGGTCCCGGCCAGGTGCTTGTGCCGGACCGGTGAGCGTTGCAGGAACTCGAAAAAACCGTAGCTGACTCCGCTGATGAAGGCACTGCCGAACAGGGCGGTGAGCGGCCCGGACAGCTGAGCGGCCACAGTCGCAGTGCTGATCTCGCCTTCGCCGCGGCCCGGCTGAGAGGCGGACTGCGCGAACCTTGAATATGTCTGCATGTCTCCATTGCATGCCAGCTGGCATGTCGGCGGGCAGCGCCATCGGGAGGGTCCCGCCCCTACTAAAGGCGCAAGGCCTGGTGCGGCCATCCGACTTTCGTCCCACAGCCCGAAAGGCAGCTCTTAGCGGAGCAGCTGGTGCGGGTAGTCGGGTGAGCGGCGCTGGAAGGACAGGATGCGCGGATTCTGGATGATGCCGTCGCGGATCTCGATGGACCGGCGGACGGTATTGTCTGCCTCCCACGATGACGGGCCGGCCGAGCACGGGCCGCAGGAGGGGCAGGAGAGCCTCGCTGATTTCCCAGGTTGCTGAGTCCCACAAGTACGACGGGCTATGGTCCACGCCGTAATAGCGGACATTGTTGCCGACGGCGAACATCGGCTCCGCAAAGGAAGTCGGCCGCGCCCAGCTGAACCCCATGCCCTCATCACAGGAGACGTCCACGATGATGCTGCCCGGCGCGAATGAGTCCAGATCCTCGCCCGTGACGAACATCAGCGGAGCATCGGTGTCCTGCAGGACGCAGTTGACCACGATGTCGTGCTCCGCGAGGAAGGCAGCCACGGGCACCCGGCTGCCTTTGCGCAGCACGTGGCAGCGGCTCGGGTCATCATGGTCAAGTTCGAAGTGCACCATCCGCGCAGAGTGGATCGGCGAGGCTACCGCGTTGACGGCGCGATGCGTCAGCACGTCCACATCGCCGATGCCGTGCGCGTTCAGAGCGGTCACCGCGCCGCGCGCCGTCGCCCCGAAGCTGATGACGGCCGCTCGCAGCCGCCGGCCATACTCACCGGTCAGGCCGGTGAGTTCCAGGGCGTGCAGGACCGAGCAGTAACCGGCCATCTCGTTGTTCTTGTGAAAGACATGCAGGCTGAACGAGCCGTCAGCGGCCCAGTAGTTCATCGCCTCGAACGCGATCAAGGTGAGCCGCCGGTCGATGCTCAGCTGCGTGATCTTCGCGTCCTGAACACAATGCGGCCAGCCCCACAAGACCTGGCCCGCTCGCATGCACTCGAGGTCGGCTGCTTGCGGCTTTGGGAGCAGGATGACGGCGCTATCCGCGAAGAGCTCGGCGCGGGTCCGGAGCCCGGCGACGCTCTGCGCGAGGTGCTCGTCGGAGACGCCGAACGGCTCGCCGTAACCGCGCTCTAGGTAGATGCGTTCCCGCAGGTCAGCCGCGATCCGCTCGATGTGCAGCGGATGGATCGCGAGCCGGCGCTCGTTCTCCTTGCGCGACCGGCCCATGACACCGAGGCTGAGCTCATCCACGCATGCTCCCTTGCTGGCTCCGCGTAGCACGCCGCTCCCGATCGGACCGGCCCTGGCAGCCACCACGCTTCGTTGCGCCCTACGGCCAGGGTAGGCCCGATCGACGAGGGCGAGACCTGCCGTCCGCTAGGGCGTGCCCATCAGAACATGCCGCTCAGGACACGGCATCAGGTTGCGCGTCAGTGCTCAGCGCTATCGAATGCGGGAAGCGGTGCACCTCCTGCGGCCAGCCGACCGCGACCGCGATCCGGCCGGCCCAATACCGTGCCTCGGCATCGTCGGGCACATCGACGACTGCGAAACCGCCGAGGTGCTCCTTGGTCTCGACGAATGGCCCGTCGGTGAATAGCGGCGAGCCGCTGCTCGGGTCGACACTGCACACGACGGTCGACGCGTCCAGGCCGCCGTCGCTGAAGACGAAGACCCCGGCGGCCGTCATCTCCTGGATCACGGCCCTAGCGGCCGTGCCCCGCTCGCGCACCTCCTCCAGCGTGAGGTCGGGCACCCACTCGTCGTTGAAGGCGATCAGGTACAGCGCCATCTCAAGCTCCTCTGCTCACCGGCAGCCCGGACGGCTGCCACTCACCCTCTCCACGAACGCACCCGCGGCGATACGACACCCTGGCCAAGGTAGTTTCCAAGCTTTCCGCATCGAAGTTGGTCGAGCTCTTCAGGAACGTCGGCGCAGGTCAGGTCCGCGGAGCGTACTCGATCGAATCAAATGGCCAGTCGCGTTGCAGCCACGCGAGGACCGCGTCGTGGAGCACCGGGTCGAGCGCGGCGCAGTCCGCGCGGACCCAGGACTCGACGGAAGCCCGCCGACCCCCGGCGCCGCCGCCAGGCTCGCGGCCGCCGGCCGGGTAGATGTACACGCAGCCGATGACGTCCCCGTTCCCCGTGCTGAGCACGGTATAGGTAAACCCGCGGCGCCCAGCGAAGTCCTGTGCGTGCCGCTCCAGGTCGCGGAGATTGTCATTCAGGGACATCTCGTGCGGCCAGCTGCCATCAAGGAACCCCGGCGTCGCCCGGATGTGGTCAATGCTGGCCGTCCAGGCCGCGTAATCGGCGTCGTTGTGCTGCGGCCCGAGCGGGGCCAGCCGGAACTCCCTGGCTATGAGCCCGTCGGGTGCCGCGAAATCGTCCGGAACGAACGGCTCATCGCTCATCCGGCGATAGTAAACCCCGGCCGCGGCGGCAGACACTCCGGCAGACGGGCGGCGGGCCAGTTCGGTCTTGGCGCCGCTGTTGGCAAGATCATCGGGTAAATAGGACAAATCTGACGCTCTCATTTCTGTCAAGCTCGCCGCCCTTCGTGGCGGTGGCCGCTGTCATGCTCATCGGCCTAATGTGGGGCATGCCCGATGACGCCCGGACGCGGCCGCTGGCCGATGAAGAGGCCGCGGTCCTCTGGAATGCTGTCGCGCCTGTGCTGCGTGACATGGATGCCACCGGCCAGGCCAGGCCAGACATCCGGGCTGACTCGCACTCGGATCACGGAGCGGATGCCGTGTGCGGCTGGATCCAGGAGCCCGACGGAGTGTGCGGGCAGGGCATCACGGCGTGGCTGAACTGCGGACCGGCTGACCAGCTCTACTATCTGGCCGAGCAGTTCCAGGACTGGGCCTGTGACGTCCAGTACGACCCAGCACGGCGCCCGTGGCCAGTCTGCCCCGACCATCCAGGCACGCACCCGCTCGAACCGGAGACACACGACAAGGTCGCGGTGTGGTACTGCCCGCAGACGCTTCGAGTCGTTGCTGACATCGGCGTACTTGGCTCGCCACGGACGAGTGACCGTCCGCGATTCATCGAGCGCGATGTCAGGTGACCTGACAAGCCTGCGCGCATGGAAGGCCGTGCGTTTTATTCCGTTCGATCCCAGTGACACCTGTGGTCCTGACGGAGCACCACAAGGGCCGCACTGACTTATTCTCGGAAAAGTTCGCGCTCAGGCTCAGTGCCGGGTCGGCTGCGGCGTCACTATAGGTATGGCAACTGACAGCTCAGCGCTCCCGGCCGGGCGGTGGACGGTGCGGGCGACCGACGCCGTGGACGAGCTGTACCGGGAGAACGCTCTGCGGCTCACCCGGCTAGCAATGGTGCTCGTCGGCGATCCGGAATCCGCCCAGGACGTCGTTCAGGACGCATTTATCGGCCTGTACAGCGCCTGGCCGCGGCTGCGCAACCCCGCGAAAGCGCCGGAATACCTCCGCTCGGCCGTACTGAACGGGGCGCGCACCGTGCTCCGTTCCCGGAACCGCCGCCGGTCGCTGCGGCTGCACTACAACCCGCCAGTCTGGTCGGCTGAGGCGGCGGTAATGGTCCGGGAGGACCAGCGCGCAGTGCTCGCCGCCATCGCCACGCTTCCTCCCCGCCAGCGCGAGGTGCTTGCGCTGCGGTATTACGTTGGCCTGTCCCACGCGGAAATCGCCGAAGCTCTGTCCATTACTACCGGGACCGTGTCGTCCACGTTGTCACATGCCATAACGGCTCTGGCGCATGAACTTGAGGAGGACTAAGTGAGCGGCTTGGAAGACCGGCTGAGGGAGGCATACCTCGCTGTTGCGGAACTTGTTGGGGAAGACGCAGTTCCCGCCGGAGCGCCCACGCGGCGATCTGATTCGAGGCGCCGAGCTGCATCAGCTAGCGGCGCTGAGAACACCTCAGCCCGTCATGCCCGGTGGACTGTACCAGTAGGCACCGCAGCCACGGTCGCGGTTATCGCGGTGACTGGCGGCGTTATTGTTCCGCACGTCCTGTCTGGACAACACGCTCGGCCGCATGCGAACTCACCCGCTGCCGCGCGGGCGCGGGCACACTCACAGCATGGTGCGCAGGCTCATCCGGCGACGATCCCCGGACTGCCGCAATTCTCCGTGGTAAGCACGGATACCGGCCTGGAAGTCGTGCAGACCGCTACCGGACGCGTCACCGGGCAGGTCAGCACGCCAGCCGGACAGATCTTCGACTACCTTGCCGGGGACGCCAGTGACCATACGTTCTACGTGTCGGCGCAGCAAGCCGACGTGGCGGCCGCCTGCCGAGCGTACGTCTACCGGTTCAGCCTCAACGGCGATGGTCAGGCGTCGGCGCTGACGCCGTTGCCGGGCAGCGAGCAGGCGGGCCTGCCCACCGCGCTCGCGGCCAGCGCAGACGGCCGCAAACTTGCTATCTCTATCACGCACTGTGCTAATGGCGGACGCACCGTCATCCCCCCGAGCCAGGCGATCGGCTACATCGGGCTGCTCGACACTGCCAGCGGAAAGGTCACCAGGCGCTGGGCGTACGCCCTGGACGAGGACTACGCAACCAGCATGTCGCTGACACCGGACGGTAGTCAGCTCGCCTTCGCTCAGTACCTGCCCAACGGGTCGGCGGTCGTCGTCAAGTCGCTACGCACGGACGTGCCATCGGGAACGGTCGACCAGGCCAGCACCGTCGTCGGGCTTCCTGGCGCCTCATCGCTGTCGGTCGGCCCGGATCTGTATGCGTGCACGAGCGCTGACCGATCCGACTCGCAGATCGCCAACCAGCTCGGTGTGTACGGCTTGGCGACCGGCCACCGGACCGCGGTCCTGCACACCTGGACGGGGCTCAATGCCTGGTGCTCACTGGCGCCCAACCCCGTACACGGACATCTGCTCGTGGCCATCGCAACCGCGCACTTCTATCCAGGCGCAAGCCCGTACACCGTCCGCGTGCTCGCAGTCGATGTGCGCACCGGCCGACTCACGCCGCTACTGACGACAATCGCGCACACGAGTGGGGCGGGGACGCTCACGCTCATCGGCTGGTGACGAGCGGGTGGCGTAGTTGTCGACCACGACGTGCAGGTCCACCGCCGGGTAGGTGGCGGCGCAAAGGCTCGGATGGCCGAAGCAGGTGTGCGGTGCACGTGCTGCGGTAGGTCGCGGGTCACGGACTGCCGCCTGCTGACCTTCGTCGTGTCCGGCCATGAGCAGGTACATGGTGCGCGGCACTCTCACCGTCGGCGGCAAGAGAGCGGTGGCCAAACTGTAGCTACTTCGTCACGAAAGGTGCGTGGGCGGCGTTCTGGAGATTACTGTGGGCATTCGAACCGGCCCGGCGCAGTCGTCCTGGAGGTCGCGTGCGCATCAGCCTCGGCGACGTGTCCCTGTGGTTCGATGTCTCCGGCCCGTCAGTAGTCCCGCAGGGGGACACGACGGTGGAGCGCCCGGTCCTGGTGGCCGTCCACGGCGGCCCCGGTCTGGACCACATGACGGTGAAGTCCGCGCTGGAGCCGCTGGCCGACGATTTCCAGGTCCTGTACTTCGACCTGCGCGGCCATGGCCGCAGCGACCGCAGCAGCGCTGGGTCCTGGAACATGCGGACCTGGGCCGATGACCTGCGGCGGCTATGCGACGCGCTCGGGCTGCGCAAGCCGGTCATCCTCGGCAGCAGCTTCGGCGGGGACGTTGCGCTCACCTACGCAGCGCTGTTCCCCGACCACCCTGGCGGCATCATCCTGGCCAACACGACTTGTGGCCACTGGGGCGGACCGCGCGTCGTCGAGGCGTTCGGCCGCGTGGGCGGCCCCGAAGCGGCCGCCCTCATCGAGCGCATCTACGCCGGGGACGCCGAGGATCTCCAGGCTGAGTTCAACCGCGTCTGCTACCCGCTCTACAGCGCCACGCCGGGCTGGGCCGAGGAGTCCCGCCGGTTCCTGGCCCGGATGATCAGGAACCCGGACGTCGCCGCGCATTACAGCAGTCACGAGGTCTCAAGCTTCGATCCCTGGAGCCTGCTCGGCGCTGTCCGGTGTCCAGTCCTGGTCCTCGCCGGCGAGGACGACCCGGTCTGCCCGCTGCCCGTGGTCGAGGAACTAGCCGGCCAGCTGCCGGACGGCGTCACCCGCCTGGTGCGGCTTCCCGGGGCGCGTCACACCATCTTCCGCGACCGCCCGGACCTTGCCTTCCCCGCCGTCCATACCTTTGTCACCCAGATTTGGGAAAGCCATCCTGACAGCGGAGCCGCGCTGCCCGGCCAGGAAGACCGGACCGCAGCCCGCGAGGTGCGCGGCGACGAGTGATTAGAGCCCAAAGGGCCGCCCGGCTGGTGCCTACGGTGAGCCGGGTCCTAACTACGCTGAGTCCATGCTTGCGATCACGGCCATACCCGGGCGGCAGGGCTCTGCTGCGCTCACCGACATGCCGGAGCCGCCGCCAGACGACGGTCCCGTCCTGGTCCAGACCCGGGCGATAGGCGTCTGCGGCACCGACCTGGAGATCATCAACGGCGACTACGGCTGGGCACCCCCGGGCGAGGAACGTCTGATCATCGGCCATGAATCGCTGGGACAGGTCATCGAAGCCGCCCCCGGAACGGGACTGAGCCAGGGAGACCTAGTGGTCGGCATCGTGCGCCGGCCCGACCCGGTCCCTTGCCCTGCATGCGGGGCGGGGGACTGGGACATGTGCGCCAACGGCCAGTACACCGAGCGCGGAATCAAGGCGCGGCACGGCTACGCTTCCGAGCGGTACCGCATTCACCCCGAGTATCTCGTGGCCGTTGATCCCGGGCTCGGCAGCCTCGGCGTGCTGCTCGAACCGGCCACCGTCGTCGCCAAGGCGTGGGACCACATTGAGAAGATCGGCCAGCGAGCTACCTGGTCGCCCGCAGCAGTTCTGATCACGGGCGCGGGGCCGATCGGACTTCTGGCCGCCCTTCTGTCGACGCAACGCGGCTATGACACGTATGTGGCGGACCTGGTCACCGAGGGCCGCAAGCCCGACATGGTACGTCGGCTCGGCGCAACCTATGTCCACACCCGAGAGCTTGACGAAGCAGCCGCCAATGCCGACGTCATCATTGAATGCACGGGCCACGTCCAGATGCTGCTGGACGCGGGCGCGCATCATGTCCGCCACCGGATCACCTGCCTCACCGGCGTCTCGGCCGCGGGGGAGGCATCCAGCATCGACGCCGGGCTGCTCAACCGGAACATGGTCTTGCAGAATTCCGTCTTGTTCGGTTCCGTCAACGCCAACCGGCACCACTACGAACTCGCCGCCGAGGCCCTGGCCAAAGCCGACCCGGACATGCTGGCTGGTCTCATCACCCGCCAGGTGCCGATCGACCGCTGGGCCGATGCCTACACCCGGCAGCCCGATGACATTAAAACCGTCCTCAGGTTCCCCGCCGCTTGACCCCTGACGGAGCGGAGATCTAGCCGTGCGTTCTCATGCTGACCGGATGAACAACGAGCACGATGTGGTGGTCATCGGCGCCGGCCCGGCCGGGCAGTCAGCGGCACAGCTCGGGGGAAATCTGGGCTACTCCGTGGCCCTGGTGGAGCGCGACACCGTCGGCGGCACCGTTGTCACCAGCGGCGGCGCTCCCACCAAGACCTTCCGGGAGACTGCCGCCTACCTCAGCGGCTTCGAGAAAGAGGAGATCTATGGTGTCTCGGTGTCCGCACCGCCGGAGGTCGTGTACCCGGCGCTGCTGTCCCGGGCGCGCGAGGTCAGCGAACGGCTCCGGCAGCTGACCCTCGAGCAGCTGCGCGAATGCGGCGTGGAGCTGTTCCCCGGCGAGGCACGGCTGGCAGGCGAGCACGAGGTCGTCGTTGGCGATGGCGGGTCAGAGCAGCGACTGCGGGCCGAGCGGGTCATCGTCGCAACCGGATCGAGACCGCTCCGACCGGCTAGCGTGCCGTTCGATGATCCTGGCGTCTTTGATTCCGAGACCATCGCGAGTATCGCGCGCAGGCCACGCGAGCTGCTGATTGTCGGCGGCGGGGCAATCGGGATCGAATACGACACCATCTTCGCGGCGCTCGGCGTCCCCGTCACCATCCTCGACACCGCTGCGCGGCTAGCCACGATGATGGATTCCGAGATTTCCCGGCGGCTTGAGCACGTCTTGCAGAACCGGGGGAACCAGGTGATTCTCGGCGCTGGCATGGCCGCCGTGCGCCGCGACGGCGAGAACCTCGCAGTCGAGCTGAGCGACGGACGACGGCTCTCCTGTGACGCGCTGCTGTTCGCCGCAGGCCGCAGCGTGAGCACAGCAGGCCTAGGTCTGGAGCAGGCCGGGGTCATCGTCGACGAGCGAGGGTGGATCGTCGTCGACGCCGAACGGCGGACCAGCTGCCCCTGGGTGTTCGCGGCCGGCGACGTCATCGGCCCCTCCCTCGCCTCCATCGCCAGCGACCAGGGACGGCAGGCCTTGTGCGGGGCACTCGGCCTTGACTTCTCCGTGCACGTCGACCAGACTCCGGCCGCAGCAATCTACGGCTTGCCTGAAGTGGCGCGCGCCGGCAAGAGCGAGGAAGACTGCGCGGCGGAAGGCATCCCGTACGAGATCGGGAGATGCGAGCTGGGCACCACCCCGCGCGGTGTGATCGCCGGCCAGGAAGGCCTCATCAAACTCGTCTTCCACGGCGCCAGCGGGGTTCTCATCGGCGTGCACGCGATCTGCGAGATCGCCTCCGAGATCGCCGGGACCGGCCAGGCCATGATCCACAACGAGGCGACCATCGAGGACGTGGTCCGGATGGCTTACAACACGCCGACCTACACTTACGGCTATAAGCTGGCCGCAGGCGACGCTCTCACCAGGCTGGATCCCGAGGTGCTACGCGCTATGCGCCTGCCGTCCAAGGCTCACCGGATCTGAGCAGGGCAGATGAAACTGGAATCGCTGGACGCCGCATTCGTCATCGATACGTTCCTGCTGCTCCTGATCGGCGTCGGCCCGAAGATCGCACTGGTGCCGTTCCTCGAAACGACCAGCACGATGCCGGAAGCCACCAGGCGCCGGGTCCTGCGCAAGATGCTGACCACCGCCGCCTCGGCCGCCGTAGTCCTGCTCGTCCTCGGGGGCCTGCTGACCAGGCTGCTGCACTTCTCGCCGGGCGCGCTGGGCGTATCCAGCGGCATCATCCTGCTCATCATCGCGGTCGCCATGGTGCTCGGGCGAGACGACGGAAGCAAGGGCGGGATGGCGGACAGCAACCGGGACCCGATGCAGGCTGCGGTGTTCCCCCTGGCGGTCCCCTATTTGCTGAACCCGGCGGGGATCGTTGTGCTGGTCACTGCCTCGGCCGAGGCCAGCTCGGTCGCTGTGTTCGCAGTCGTCGTCGGCATCCTGATCGTGGTATTTGCACTGGACGTGGCCGTGTTCCGGTGGGCCGTCCAAGTCGGCAACCACATGGACGCAGGCCGGATGCTGGTGACAGAGAAGATCTTCGGATTCCTGCTCGCGGCGCTGGGGGTGCAGCTAGCCCTGAACGGCCTGGCGGATGTTGGCGTGATACACCTCACGGGCCACTGACCAGTGGACGACCGCATACCTGCCGTCCCCGCACGCCACACCCTCACAGGCGGCCATCTCAGACGTCGGGTGAGCGAGTTCCCGGGATCCGCAGCGTCCGCGCCATTGCTGGAGCGCTGCCCGGTCAGCAAGTCGCGTCAGCAAATTCGGCGTAGCGAACAGGCGCGGAACTTGAGCCAGCATCCGTCCGGAGCAGGCACTGACCGACTGACTCTGACGTACCCGGGCTAACTGTCGCGGCGAGGTGACGCCGCCCTAGCCTGGCTGTGGTGAGATAGGAGTGTGACTGCCGCCGACGGTGGCATCGTGCGCCCAGCGGAATGGCGCCGGGTCCGGGAGTTCGTCCAGGATGCAGGGCTAACGCCGGGCTTGCTTGCGCTGCTGGGCGAGGCCGGCGCGGGCAAGTCGACATTGTGGCGCGGAGGCGTCGCGGCGGCCGAGGAGGCCGGCCGCCGGGTGCTGCGGACCGAGGCCTCGGCGGGCGAGATGGACATGTCGTTCGCCGGGCTGTCTGATGTGCTGGCCGGGGTGCTACCAGACGTGGCTGCCGGTATCCCGGCCCCGCAGCTGGAGGCGCTGGAGGTGGCGCTGATGATGCGAGCGCCCGGCCAGCAGCCGCCTACGGCCCATGCTGTCGGCATGGCGGTGCTAGCGGCGCTTCGGGCCTGCGCCTCGCACGGGCCGGTCCTGGTCGCCATCGATGATGTGCAGTGGCTGGATGACGCCAGCAGGGAAGCGCTGGCATTCGCGTTCCGGAGGATCGCCGAGGGCCCGCTATCAGTGCTGATTGCCGCGCGAACTGCGGCCGCGGTCGACCCGCTGACGGTCGGGGAGCCGCCGCCACCGGGCAGTTGGCGAAGTCTTCTGGCGTCGGTGCGCGGTCAGCAGGTCCTCGAGCTTGCGCCCCTGGATATGTGGCAGATCCAGAATCTGCTACCGCAGGCGGTCACCGCAGCGCAGGCCCGCCTTGTGGCACGGGAGTCGCGCGGCAACCCGTTCTGGGCCAAGGAACTGGCGGCCGGCCTGAGCTCGGACGAGGCGACGGTGCCATCGCTGGCCCGTACCCTGACGGACCGACTGTCGCAGTCCCTGAGCGGGGCGGCGACCGAAGCTCTTGCGGTGGTGGCCGCCTCGGGCCGCATGACGCTGCCCGAGGCGCTGGCCATGCTCCAGCACCTGGACGATCCAGCCGCTGCCGTTGACGCCGCTGTGGTAGCCGGCGTCCTGGTCGAGACCGGGAACCGGATCGCGGTGTCCCATCCGCTGATCGGGGCGGCAGCGGTAGACGCCATACCCCCTGCCCGCCGCGCCAAGCTCTACCATCGGCTTGCTGATGCGTCGCCCGGCGCAGAGCGGCGGGCACACTTCGCCGCGCTCGCGGCCCGCCCGGGACCAGACCCGGGAGTCGCCGAGGCGCTCGACGAGGCCGCGGCCGCCGGCCACGCCCGGGCCGCGAAGGCAGCGGCAGCGCAGTTCGCCGTGCAGGCGGTCGGCTTCACTCCCGAATCAGACACCACCGCGCTGGTGCGCCGCCGGATCAGGGCAGGCGAACTCCTCTTCCTGGCCGGTGAGGTCGAGCAGTCACTGAGGCAGCTAGAACTGCTCGATATCGACAGGCTCGATACCTGGGAACTTGAGCGCGCGCTGCCGATGCTGCTGGACATGGCGGACCTGGCGCGCGGCTCGGCTGCCGCCTCCGCAATGATTACCCGCGCCGCCGAGGGCGTCGGCGCTGATCCGCGCCGACGCGCCCTCGTCATGGCGCTTGCCTCTGACTACGCCTACGGAATCCGCGGCCGCCGACGCCAGGCAGCCATCGAGGCGATCAGGTGCGCCGAGCTGGCCGGCGACGCGGCAAAGCCCGCGCTGCACCGGGCGCTGGTCAACCTAGTCGTGGCCAAGGTGTTCGCGGCCGAGGGGCTGGATGCTGGCCTGCTCGACCGGGCCGCGGGGCTAGAAACCGATCTGGCTGCCGTGCAGCTGCATGATACGGCGGACCTGCACCGAGGGATATGGTCCGGATTCGTCGATGACCTGGACACGGCTCGCGCCGCATTGCAGCGCTGCATCGCTCGGGCCAGGGCCGCCGGTGATGACTACCCGCTGTGCATCTTCCTGTCGTACCTGGCGACAGTCGAGGAGCTGGCAGGCGACTTCACCGCCGCTGCGGCGGTGCTCGAGAGCGAGCGCGCCGTCGCCCAATGGCATGACTGGCCGGTATCCCCGTGGCACGTCAAGCCACGCTGCGAAATGCTCATCGCGGCCGGTGATCTCGAAGGAGCGGTCCGTCTGGCCGACGCAGTCCTGCCTGACGACGACTCGGTCCCTGCCATCTACCGGTACATGGGCGAGTGCGTGCGGGGCAAGGTCAGCGTCTGGCGTGGTGATCCAGAGGAAACCGTGCGCCATCTCGAGAATGCGGCCATGTATGCCGAGCAACTGGAGTGGGTCGAGCCGGGGCTTCGGGACCGGCTCGACCCGCTGCTGGCCGAGGCCTACGTGGCGGTCGGGCGCACCGGCGATGCGGAACGTATCGCGACATGGCTGCGCGAACTCGGGGACCGGTTGAAACGCCCCGTCCTGATCGGTGACGCAAGCCGGGTGGACGCAATCGGCGCGGCATCAGCGGGTGACCTCGACACGGCGGCCGCATCGGCCAGGGCAGCTGTAGCGGCGCATGAGGCGTCCTCGATGCGGCCCGCGCTAGCGCGCAGCCTGCTGGTCCTCGGCCAGATAGAACGGCGACGCAAAGCGCGCAAGGAATCACGCAGCTCCCTGCGTCGCGCCCTCGAGCTGGCCACGGAATGCCGGCACCTGCCGCTGGTGGCAGAGATCGAGCGCGAGCTGCCGCGAGTTGCTGCCGCACGGTCCAGGTCCGAGCTCACTGCGACCGAGCAGCGCGTTGCGGAACTGATCACGTCCGGCGCCACCAATCGTGATGTGGCGGCGGCGCTGTTTGTCAGCGTGCGCACCGTCGAGTCTCATGTCGCGTCGATCTACCGCAAGCTCGGAGTGCGCAATCGAGCCGAGCTCACCCGCCGACTTTCGTCCCCATCCGCCAGATAACGGACCGCGGCCTCCGTAGTCCCACGGATACGGGTGCCTAGACCGCAGGTCAGGCAGGCCAGGATTCCGTGTGCTCAGCGGATTCGGGAAACGCCTGTCATCCGTAGCGTCGAGAGCATGCAACAGCTCAGGCACTCAGTGACTGACTGATCGTCGCGGCCGATGTGAGCTGCGAGTCTCAGAACCTACGGAGCCCGATCCATGTCGAGCACTCTCACCGCAACTACTACTGCATCCTCACCAATCAGTACAATCCTGACTCCAGCCGACGCCGGCTGGGACGACGCGCGCAAGGCCTGGAATCTGGCTGTGGACCAGCGCCCTGCCGCTATCGCGCGGCCAGAGTCAGTCGCCGACGTCGTGGCCGCTGTCGCGTTTGCCCGTAACCACGGCCTGCGGGTGGCTGCCCAGGGTACTGGCCACAATGCCGATCCGCTCGGACCGCTGGCGGACACCCTCCTGGTGAAGACCGACGCGATGCGCCGGGTCACCGTCGATCCGGTCACCAAAATCGCCAGGGCCGAAGCCGGCGCGACGTCGCAGGAAGTCGTGGAGGAGGCTGCTGCCCACGGTCTGGCCGCGCTGACCGGCTCGTCGCCGAACGTCGGGGTCGTGGGTTACACCCTAGGCGGCGGCATGGGCTGGCTCGGCCGGACGTACGGGCTATCGGCCAACAACGTCGAGGCGGTCGATCTCGTCACCGCCGACGGCCGCCTGGTGCGCGCGGATGCCTACCATGAGCCCGACCTCTTCTGGGCCCTGCGCGGCGGTGGCGGCAGCTTCGGCATCGTGACGGCCATCGAACTGCGCCTGTTTCCGATTACCGAGGTCTATGCGGGCTTGCTGTGGTGGCCGGCCGATGCCGCCACCGAGGTGCTGCAGGCCTGGCGCGAACTCACTCAGGCAGGCGTTCCTGACGAGTTCACGACCGCGGCGCGCCTTATGCGCTTCCCGGTGGCTTCCGCGCTGCCCGCGCGGGTGCGCGGCCGGTCCCTTGTCGTCATCGACGTGATCCATCTCGGCGCTCCTGCCGAGGCCGACACGCTGCTGCGGCCTTTGCGCACGCTGCAGCCAGAGCTGGACACGGTTCAGATGATCGGCATGCCTGCGCTCGGGCACCTGCACATGGAGCCCGAGCAGCCGACGCCCAGCGTCGGCGACGGCCTCATGCTGGCGGCTTTGCCGGCCGAGGCGATCGACCGCGTCGTGCGCGCATTCGGGGAGCCTGTCGGCGGCCGGCTGCTGGCCGTCGAACTGCGCCAGGTCGGCGGCGAGTTTGCTCGCACGCGGCCAGGTAGCGGCGCGCTGGCGGCGGTCGAGGCCGATTACGCGGTGTACGCCGTGGGCATGGTCGCGACGCCGGCGGACCGCTTCGCCGTCGCCGCGGGTGTTGCCGCGGCCAAGTCCGCCCTGTCGCCGTGGGCTGCCCGGCAGATGTACCTCAACCTCGCCGAGACCAGCCGGGACCCGGCCAGCTTCTGGACGGCCGGTGCTTACGAGCGGCTGCGCCACATCAAGCGGGCCGTCGACACCGACGACCTGATCCGCGCCAACCACCCCATCCCGCCAGCGACCCGCTGACGGGTCGCGCAATCATTCACGGAGGCAGTCATCATGAACATGTCAGTAACGATTGAGCCGGGCCGCCCGAAAGCCCGCAGCTCGGCACCGACCACTACGGTGGCCGGGTACCTGGTCGGCCGCCTCGCCGAGGCTGGCGTGGTCTCGGTCTTCGGGGTGCCAGGCGACTACAACCTCGGGCTGCTTGATGCCGTTGAGAACCGGCCGAGCATGTCCTGGATCGGCATGGCGTCCGAGCAGGGTGCCGGATACGCGGCCGACAGCTATGCGCGGCAGCGCGGCCTCGGCGCGCTGATCACCACCTTCGGCGCCGGCGAGCTGTCGGCCCTGAACGCGGTGGCCGGGGCCTGCGCGGAGTCGGTGCCGGTGGTGCATGTCGTCGGCACTCCGGCACTGGCCAGGCGTCGGGACGGGCAGCCGCCGCATCACAACCTGCCCGGCGCCAGCTATACGCACTTCGCTGGGATGGCCGGGCAGGTCACGGCCGCCCAGGCCGACCTCAGGCCAGACAACGCAGCCGCCGAGATCGACCGCGTGATCGCGACGGCGCTCGGTACTTCTCGCCCGGTGTACCTGGCCATCCCGGCCGACGTTTCCACGGCGGAAGTCGCGGGGCCGGCCGCGCCTCTTCGCGTCGCGCGGCTCGGCGACTCGCCGGAGCCGAGGGTCCTGCGCGCCTTCGCCGAGCACGCCGCCAGGCTGCTCGACGGCGCGGGAACGGCAGGTGTCCTGGTCGGGCATCTCGCCGCGCGGTACCGCCTGACCGGCGAAGTCGCGGCCATGGCCCGCCAGGCCGGCCTTCCGGTCGCCGTGCTGTCCACGGCGAAGGGAGAGTTCGCTGAGTCCGACCGGCGATTCGCCGGGCTGTACGCCGGCGCGGCCTCGGCCAAGAAGGCCCGGCTGGCAGTCGAGGATACCGACGTGCTGATCACGGTGGGCGTCACTCTTGCCGATACGGTGACGGGCGGCGCGACGCACCGGCTGCCCCTGGCCACGCGCATTGACCTGGGTGCCGACCATGCCACCATCGGCCAGGTCGTCTACCCAGGCGTCGGCATGAGCCTGGCGATGGCCGCGTTGACGCCTGCCATCGCGGCCAGCCGCGTCAGCGCCCCGGGCGGCATCGACGACCTGCCTGAGACGCCGGTCTCGGAACGGCCGGCCGGACCGACGCGCAGCTGACCCAGCAGCACCTATGGACCAGCGTGCAGGACTTCCTGCTGCCCGGCGACCTGATCATCGCGGACCAGGGGACCTCGTTTTACGGTGCGGCCGGCCTGACCCTGCCCGCGGGAGCACTTCTGATCGGCCAGCCATTGTGGGCGTCGATCGGCTGGACACTGCCCGCCGCGCTTGGCACGTCCTTGGCCGCGCCGGACCGGCGGGTGATCCTCGTCATCGGCGACGGCGCGATGCAGCAGACGGCGTCAGAACTCGGCACGCTCCTCGCGCAGGGTGTCGCCCCGATTGTCATCGTCCTGAACAACAACGGATATGTCATCGAGCGGGCCATCCATAGTCCGTCGGCCGCTTACCACCGCATCCCGCAGTGGGACTGGACAGCGCTGCCGACCGCGCTGAATGCGGCATCGGCACCGCTGGCCATCCGGGCCACCAGTCCGCACCAGTTCGACCGAGCGCTCCGAGCGGCCAGCAGGAATGCCGGACGCCTGGTTCTCATCGAGGCCGTACTGCCTGAGGACGATGCCCCGGCGCTGTTGCGTGATCTGGCCCGGGTGCTGGCGCCCGAAACTGAGAAACGCTGAGAATCGGCGCCGGGCGGCCTGCAGGCCGCCCGGCGCAAGCCCCGTTCCCACGAAAAGGAGGAGAATCCCCATGCCCGCCGCCACGGCCACCCGAAGCGTGACCGCGCCGGTCGCGGTGACCCGGACCCGGGCCATCGCGGCCCGGATATCTGAGGTGCCGTTCCATCCGGTACGGCTGACCCCGCCACCGCTGCGCACTGCCAACGGGCACGACCTCGAAGAGCGCCGCGCCAGCTGGCTCGAGCTGTTCCTCGACCTGGTCTTTGCCGGTGCCGTCGGCCAGCTCGCCGGGGCGTTCCAGGACCACCCGAGCCTCGGCGCCCTGGCCCGGTTCGTCATGCTGTTCACCCCCATCTGGTGGCTGTGGGTGCAGCTGACGTTTTATGCCGACCGGCATGAGTCCGATGATGTGCCGCACCGCCTGGCATTCCTCACCGCGATCCTGCTGTGCGTCGCCCTGGCCGCGAGCGCACCCAGGGCCCTGGATGGCAGCACGACCGGGTTCGTCATCGCCCTCGCCTGCCTGCGCGGACTGCAGCTCGTTCTGTACGCCCGCGCCCGTCGGCACATCGCCGCGACCAGGGCGCTCTATGCGTGGTACCTGATCTTCTTCAGCGCGGCCGGAAGCTTGTGGCTGGCGTCGCTGGCTGTCAGCGGTGCTACCCGGTACGCCTTCTGGGCGGCGGCGCTGCTGACCGATGCGGTCGGCGCGACGGCGATGATGTCACCGCGGCGGCGGGTGCCGCTGAACACGTGGCACCTGTCCGATCGCTTCCAGATATTCATCCTGATCGTTCTGGGCGAATCGGTCGCGCGGCTCATCAGTGCGGCGACCATGCGGCCATGGAGCGTGCAGTTGGCAGTCGTGCTCGCCGCCGCCCTGCTCTCGCTCGCGGCCCTATGGTGGACCTGGCTGACCGGCGCCGACCGGAAGGCACTGGACGGGCCCCGGCCGATCGCCGCGTTCACCGCCATGAACCTGCCGATCGTGGCCGGCACCGCGGCCGCCAGCGCAGGTATGCACATCGCGATCCTGGCCGCTGACGGTGCATCGACCATCGCCATCGCGCCGAGGGTAGCGCTCTATGGCGGCGTCAGCCTCTACATGCTGGCGAGCGCGGTCCTGCCGTCACGCAAGCTGACCGGGTGTGCACGCGCCATCCGAGTGGTGACGGCCGCGGCGGCGCTTGGCCTGGTCTTCATGGGTTCCATCGTCCTTCCCGTATACCTGGTCCCGTCGCTCACTGCGGTGCTCGCCGTAGGTCTCGTGGCCGAATCGCACCCGACCTGGATGGCAGCCGTCACGACCAGGATCGCCTCCTGGCAACGGCGGCCGACGTCTTAGCGCCTCTATTCGGCTGGCCGGGACCATTGAAGGTCAGTTTGCGTCAGCACAACGCACTGGCGGCGTGCACTTCGCTGAGTGCTCGCCGTGCGACGTCGCTGAACTCGTCGCCGTCGGTGGTGTCACTCCAGCGGTCATAGGCGAGCTTCAAGGTGAGTGCGCCCAGCTGCGCGGCCACGCAAGCGGTCAGGTCGGGAACGCCGCGCTGCTGGAGCGCGCCGGTCATGGAGGCGACGAGCGCGATAGCTTTCAGCGCCTCGCGCTCCTGCAGTTCAGGGTTAGCCGCTATCACCGCCCGCCTGCGGGCGCTGAATTCACGCAGACCTGGCGTGAATGCTTCTCTGCCGACGGTGTCCAGCGCGTGCCTGATGGCTTCGAGCGGGCTGGCCGTGACCGGCGCGGCGGCTATCCCGCCGGCCAGTAGTCCCGCCATCGTCTCCCCGCCGAAGAGCACTTCCCGCTTGTCGGGGAAGTGCCGGAAGAAGGTGCTCTTCGTCAGCCCCGCGCGCTCGGCGATCTCGATGACCGTCGTGTTCTCAAAGCCGCGCTCCGTGAACAGATCGAGGGCAGCCAGAGCGAGCCTTTGCGATGCGTTGGGCTGCCAGCGGGCCATGAGAACAGAGTACGGGACTCGGTGCCGTTACTGGCTATATAGTGATGGGACCGAGTTCCATCACTGTCGCGCAGGAGGTCCGCCGTGAGCCGAGCCGTGATCTACGAGAAGTTCGGAGGTCCCGAGGTACTGGCGCCGCGAGAGGTGGCTGAGCCGCACGCCGGCCTGAGGGAGGTTCGCGTGCGCGTGGCAGCCGCGGGCCTGAACCCGATGGACGGGGCTATCTCCTCCATGCCCGAGGTGGCGGCGATGTTCGGCGTCACCGTGCCGTCTGGCTTCGGGTACGACTTCGCCGGCATCGTCGACGAGGCCGGGGCCGGCGTCGTTGGTTTCGCCGTGGGTGATCGCGTCTATGGCGGCGCGATGGCGAAGGCCGCCGCCGACGTCCTGGTCATGAAGGTTCCAGCTCCGGCGCCGGATGCGCTGTTTCACACGCCGGACGGCATCAGCGACGCGGTGGCGTGCACGCTTCCGGTGGCTGGCCTCACCGCCGCGGCAGCGCTGAAAGCGATCGGCCTGCGGTCCGGCGACACGGTCCTGGTGGGCGGCGCGGCCGGCGGCGTGGGCGTGTTCGTCGTGCAGCTCGTGCAGCTGGCCGGCGCGACTGTGATCGGGACCGCCTCGGAGGGCACCTTCGGGTTCCTTCGGCAGCTGGGAGCCGAGCCCGTGGAGTACGGCCCAGGGCTAGCGGACCGGGTGCGGGCGCTGGCTCCCGACGGCGTGACCGCCGCGACGGACCTGTTCGGGACCGAGACGGCCGAGACCGCGCTCGCACTCGGGGTATCGCCAGATCGGATCTCCACGATCGCCGCAGGCCCGAACCCTCCCGGCGGCGTGCGCGCGACCTGGGGCAGCGATGCCGGTCCGGCCGACCTGAGGCGGATCACCGACGCGATCCTTGCCGGCAAGATCACGGTGCCCATCGCCGCGACCTTCCCGATCGAGCAGATCCGCGACGCCGTGGCACTGCAGGCCGGACGCCACGTCCACGGCAAGATCGTGATCACGCTGTAACCAAGGACCGCGCGATATCCGAACAATCGATCCATCGGCTCGTCAAGCAGCCGGAACCTGGTACTACCTCACCGAATGGGGCCAGGGCCTGGCCGAGCCCGTGCATGCGCTTGCACGCTGGGCCGCGCCGCCCATGGCCGCGCCCCCGGAACACGACGCATTCCGCAGCTCGTTCAGCGACCACGGTGGCAGTCCCAAGTCCTCTGCGACCTGCCTGGCCTCTTCCAGCACGATGCCGTGGGGGAGGAACCTGGCGTCGACGTCGCGCGTGACCCGGGAAGCGTCATATGCAAGCGCCATTGCAGCGCCACCCACAACGAATACGTCGGCGACAACGCTCCAGCGCGCCAGGCGCTCGCCCAGGTTCGTAAAAACACGTTCCAGATCCGCCCGGCCGAGCAGGACGTCATCCGCGCCACTCATGCAGCCTCCAGGTCCCTGGCCGACAAATAGACACCATGCTTGCGGAAGGCCGCTGGTGCCCAGACCAGAGCGTCTGCCCGCTGGATTCGCAGCTCAGCCGGGAACCACGGGCGCCGCAGAACACGGAGTTCAGACCAATCCGGCGGGGCCAGGTCGTGCTGCGCGGCGAGATGCTCGGCCAACGCCGCCAGTAGCGTGTCCCATCGTTCATCTCCGACAGGGGGCGGCTCGTCACGAAGTAGCGATGGCTGAATCTGCTCGGGCTCCCACCGGTACTCCTCCAGGAACTCCCAGACCAGCTTCCACCGCACCTTGCCGTCAGATGTCCGTGCCAGGCGGCCGGCAAGATCGGTTAGCGTCATGGGCCAGTAGCCCCTCACCGCACCTCCGATGCCCCCGGGAGTCTCTCAATCCGAGCATACGGTGCCGATTGCCTGTGCCCCTGACCGACTGGGCCTGCGTGTTCCGTAGCCGGAGCGGCCTCGCAGAGAGGCAGTTGGGCACCGCACCTCGCATGATGCTGTCGATTTCCTGACTGCATTAGCGCCGTCGCGGCTCGGATCTGCAGCTATATGCCGCAGGCGGCCTGCGCTCCGGGCGCGGTCGTCAGCCGGTTCGCACTACCTTCAGGGCTGCCTGGTCGTGCTTGGCCTGGCCGGATGCCGGGTCCCACTGGTCGTGGCTGCGGCCCATCAGCGGCGAGGAAATCAGGAAGTCCGCGGTTGCGCGGTTGCAGGCGACCGGGATGTTGCAGACGACTGCCACTCGTAGCAGCGCCTTCACGTCCGGATCGTGCGGGTGCGGCTCCAGCGGATCCCACAGGAAGACCAGGAGGTCGATCTCGCCCTCGGCGATGCGGGCGCCGATCTGCTGGTCGCCGCCGTAGGGGCCGCTACGGAAGCAGGTGACCGGCAGGCCGAGATTCTCAATCAGAAGGTGACCGGTCGTAGCCGTCGCGAACAGCTCGTGGTCTCGCAGCAGGTCGAGGTTGTACTCGGCCCACTCCAGCATGTCTTGCTTCTTATTGTCGTGCGCGATCAGGGCGATCCGCCGCCGAGCAGGCGCCGGCGCTTGGTCGGGCATGTCAATCCTCTCCGGATCCGTGGTAGGGCTGCGTGCCCTTCAGGTGCAACCTCAGCCGGGCCTGATGTGATACCAGCATCGGATTCGTTCTCAGCAGCTCCGTGACGTCATCCGGACTCGGATGGACGGGGTGGTTATCGGGGAGCTAGGCGGAAGATGGGCCAGCCGATCTCCGTGCGCCAGGTCTCCGGCACCGGATCGTCCCCGGGGCCGACGAGGTAGCTTTCGTAGATGGGCCCGTCGACGGCCAGGGCGTGCTCCACGACCCATGCCCCGAGGCGGCCGTAGGTGACGTCGATGTCGTCGTGCGGTCCGTAATGCACGGCGGTGGCCAGCTCGACAGGTGGCAGCACGACGGGGGCGACCCGGCCGCGGATCGGCGGCTCGGCCATCGGACGGTAGACCAGCACGTCGCCGCGTCCGGCCGTGAACAGCTCGTTGGCGTAGCGGCCGCCGGGCGGCCCGGGCGCTGGCCGGCCTGCGGCTGCCTCGTCCAGTTCGGCCATCGCGGCGTCGTACCAGGCGACAACGTCCGACCGCTCGACCCGGCCGCTGATCCCGGCGACTGTTCGAGCCGGCAACGAGCTCAGCCGCACCCGGAGTTCCTCGACCTCCGGTCGCAGTAGCCGGCGCAGTGACGTGACTGCCGCGCGGGTGCGGTCGAGATTGGCTTCCAGACGCCGCAGATGGCCGGTGATCAGCTCGGCCCGTGCCTCCGGGTCCTCGGTTGCGAGGATCTCGCCCACCTCGGCGAGCGGCACGTCCAGTTCCCGCAGCCGGTGGATCACCTGAGCGGACGGGATCTGAGCACTGGTGTAGTACCGGTAGCCGCTCGACGGATCGACGGTGGCCGGCTCAAGCAGACCGGACTCGTGATAGCGGCGCAAGGTTCGCACGCTCAGGTGGGTCAGCTGCGCGAACTCGCCGATGGTCAAGCCTTGCTGCATTGTGCCACTGTGCACCCTCCTCCTGAGGGAGGGTCAACTGGCCGGGCCGCGCCGCGGCTTGACTCTCCCGTTGCGGGAGGCCGCACGGTGATCAGGTCAGCAGACCAGCACCGGAAGGAAACACCGTGACCAGCTCAGCCGAGGCCATCTGCCCGAATCAGCTGCCCGAGCCGATCAGCAGCTACCTCGTCGCACACCATGCCCGCGACCTGGATACCGCGGTCGGCTACTACACCGATGACGCCATCGCGATCGACGAGGGCCACTCTTACCGCGGGCCGCGGCAGATCCGGGACTGGCTGGCCACCGCCGCCACCGAGTACACCTACACCATCGAGCTGACCGGGGCCAGCCGGATCGACGACGAGCATTACGTGGCGATCCATCATCTGGAGGGTAACTTCCCGGGCGGGATCGCCGACCTTCAGTTCAAGTTCACGCTACGGGACGGACGGATCAGCCAGCTCACCATAGAGCCGTAATCTCTCACAGCGTCGGCAGGTTCCCGCCGTCGATGACTATCTCCGTGCCAGTGATATAGGAGGCGGCATCCGAGGCGAGAAACGCGATCAGCCTGGCCACTTCGGCTGGCTCGCCCGGGCGGCCGAGTGGCACCCCGCCGATCGCGGTAATCAGCTCCGCCACTGCTTGGTCGCGGGTTCCCCCGATGTTCTGCCGGATCAGCTCGATGCGCTCCTCCGCGAGGCTGGTAGCGATGAATCCCGGGGTTACGACATTAACCCGGATGCCGTGAGGCGCGAACTCGGTAGCGAGCACCTTGCTGTAGCTCACCAGGGCAGCCTTCGCGGGACCGTAGGCCGGCGACGACGGGCTCGGGCGCTTCCACTGAGCCGAGGAGACGTGCACGACCGAACCGGAACCCTGCTGGACCATCAGGGGCACGAGTTCCCGGTCGATGCGGACCGCGGAGAGCAAGTTGGTGGCCAGCGCCGCGTCCCAGTCAGCATCCGACAGCGCCAGCGCGCCACCGGGCCCGGCAAACGAGGCGCCGACGCAGTGCACGATCACATCGATGCCGCCGAGCTCACGCGTCACTGCCTTGGCTATCGCGCGCACGCCGTCCGGCGTGGCCGCATCCGCGGCGACGGACCCGTGATCGGTGCTGGCTGGCAGCGTACGCGCGGCCACGATGACCCGCGCCCCTAGTCGCGCCAGCTCGTCGGCGGCAGCAGCGCCCATGCCGCGGGTACCCCCGCTGACCAAAGCCCGCTTACCCTGCAGGATCGATGTCTCGTCAGCACTCATCGCCTGACCGTGCTGCCTCTCGCAGGGGGAGAGTCAAGCGGGCGGCAGAAAGCAGGCGAGGCGAGCGGTCGATAGGGGTGCAGGCCGGGGTCAGCCAGTCACCGCACCGCCCGGGGAGCTTCCATTGAAGTCAGCGGGGGGGGGGGGGCGCCTGGTGCGGCCACACCGAGGCAGTCAACGAGGGCACATATACACACGCACGGCCGGAGGACCTGGCCACCGCGGCGCAGTGTTGAGCAAGATCATCAACGCGATGTGACAAAAGTGTGACACTGCGGCCCTGCCGGGACCATGTGAATGGCCGCACTAGCCGAGTAGCGCGGCCATGGCCTGCGAGAACTTCAGTCGGGACGGCGGGATTCGAACCCGCGACCCCTTGACCCCCAGTCAAGTGCGCTACCAAGCTGCGCTACGTCCCGGAACTGCTTCCTGCCCTGGCCGGGCAGGCCTAGATACCCTATCGCAAACTGGGCACCGCGACGGGGACCGGTCGCCTGCCTGGGTGGCTCGTTGGCGGGAGGGCGGCCTTGACGGCCGGGCTACCCCGCTCCGGGCCAGACAGCCCGGTGACAAACCGGATAGCTTGTGCCGGTGATTATCTGGATCAACGGCGGGTTCGGAGCCCGGCAAGACGACGCTAGCGGAGGAACTGCACCGGCGGCTTCCGGACGCGGTCGTCTATGACCCGGAGGACGTCGGCCTCATGCTGTGGAAGTGGATGCGGCCCAACGGCGACTTCCAGCACCTGCCGAGCTGGCGGGAACTGGTCGTTGCGACGGCGCTGTCGCTGCGCAGGCATCACGCAGAGCTGCTCATCGTGCCGATGTCGCTGATCCGTGACGCTTACAGGACCGAGATCCTAGGCGGCCTGGCCGACGCGGGCGAGGAGGTCCTGCACGCCTTCCTTGAGGTGGATGCCGGTGTGCTCCGGGAGCGGCTCAACGCCCGCGTGACTCACCCCGACAACCCGGAATGGGACCAGGCAGCCCGCGATTTCGGCATGACCGGCGTGACCGAGATGGTGGCTGCCGCGGGCCGCCAGCCGCACGGGACGCTGATGCTGCGCTCGGACAAGCTCACCCCGGCCGAGCTGGCCGACGAGGTGCTGGCCAGAGTCGGCCTCGGCCAGGTTCACCGAGACGGCGAGCGGACGCGGCAAGGCAGGTGAAAGGCGGCGCCCGCGCAGGGCGCCGCCTCGCACCGAGCTACCAGGCATGCTCGGGTGCGGCGCCCCACCATCGGCAGCGCCTCACTACTTGCAGCGCCTCACTACTTGCAGAGCCCTGGCGGCAGCGACGTCGTGCAGTGGTTGCCGGAGAACCGGACGCGCTTGCCAGTGCCATCCCAGATCAGATCGGCCGGGTGATTGCGGTGCGCCCAGTTGTCCTTGATCGTATCGAAGTTGGGATTGCTGCCGTGCGACAGACTGTGCGCGCTGGCCACGACGATGCCGCCGGAGTTGATCTGCTTCCCGCTGTTGTCGTTGACCAGGTTGCCGATGACGATCGTCTTGGTGGCACCGAGGAGCAGGATGCCTCCGCCCTTCAGGTTGATCGGGGTGTCGCCGTGCCTGCGGCAGAACTTGTTGTTGCGGACGACAACGTTCCCCTTGATCAGGGCGTTGCCTGCACCGCCGCGCTGACCATCATCCAGAACCAGGATGCCCTGACAGTTCCTGGCCGCGTAATTATTCGCAACCAGCACTTCCCTGGCGTGCCTGACAAATATCCCGAACTGGTTACCAGTTGCCCGGTCGTAACGCACGACGGTGTCCGCGTCTGGCGAGTCCCCGACGTAGAACCCGGCTTCATGATTCCCGATGGCGACATCATGGGTGAACTCAGTGGTTGTCGAATTGAACCGCGAGATACCGTAGTCGCCGTCATTGATGGCGGTTACGTGCGTGACCGTCAGGCCGACCGTGCCATAGCCGAAAACGCCATTGGCAGGGAACCCGGCTACCGATAGCTTGCTGATCGTGTCGCCGCGCACGGTCTTGAGCACCTTGCCGCTGCCGCTGACCTTCGCCGCGAGGATGCAGATGCCGGTCTCGCCGAATGCGGCCGTGCACAGGTTGTGCGGTGCGCGCCGCGGCGGCTTGAGCACCGTGCGCCCCGCGCCCGATCCGCGCAGCGTTATCTTGTCCTTCCTGATCAGGACGCTCTGGCGGTAGACACCGGGCCTGAGCACGATGGTCGTGCCGGGCCTGGCGCTGTCGACGGCGCGCTGGATGGACTGTCCGGGGCCGATCACGATCCGGTGGGCAGCCGCCCCCGACGGCGACGCGCTCGCGGCGGTCGCAGAAGCGATGCCGAGGCCGGTTGCCAGGGTCAGGGCGCACAGCCCCGCGGTTAATTTACGCATCCCGTTCCTCCTTTTATGGCGCTAAGCCAGGCCTATTGCCGTCTGTTACGAGGTCTACTGAGAATTCAACGGCCATGGTGCCGTAATGGTGAATGCCGCGCCGCCGCTAGCCTACAGCGATCGCCAGGATGAGTCACGAGAAACTAAAGGGCTGGCCACTCAGCTGCAAACTCGCCAGCATCGTACCGTGCCGCTTTATCAGCGCAATTACTGAAACTACTTGCTAACGAGCTATTCCGCGCAGCTCAGCATAAAGAGCAGGCATGGCCAGATTCACGGATTAGCCGTGGCCTGCACCCTCCAGGTCGTGCCGTTCCACACCTCGGCGAGCGTGTTGTCGCCGTACTTGTGCCTCGGGTTGTACCGGGCGCCCACTGCGACGCAGTGTGACGTGCTGACGCAGGACACGTGCGCCAGTTCGGCGGCGTTTCGCTGGCCACCGGTGCGGGCCACGCTGAGGATCCGCCAGGATGAGCCATTCCACCGCTCGGCGAATCCCAGCCGGCCATTATTTCCCACCGCCATGCAGTACGACACAGCCGGACAGGACACGCCGGACAGCGCCGATCCGGCGCGCCCTGGCGCTGGCGACAGCCGCCATTTCCCCGCTGCCAAGATTGCTGCGAACGGATGCGTGACCGGATGCTTCCCGGCGCTGACCGACCAGCCGGCTGCCACGCACTGGGTCGCGCTAGCGCAGGAGATGTCGCTGAACAGGCTCTGAGCCTGGTGCCTGACGTTAGGCGTGCCGGCCAGGAACCGCCACTTCGCGCCATTCCACGATAGTGAGAACATCAGTACGTGTCTGGCCGCACTTTCGACGTCGCCCACGGCGATGCAGTCCGTGGCTGACAGGCAGGACACGCCGGCTATGTCTGCCCACCGTGCGTGCGGCGGGTTCGGGGTACTGATCTGCTTCAGTCCTCCGGTGCTGCCGGGCGGGCCACGGCCACCGCAACGCTGCTGCCGCCGAGCACCAGGGCGGCGATCGCCAGCGGAGCGGCCAGGACGACCGAACGCGCTCGAAACATGCGCCAGGCACCTCCGGGGAACTACGGCGGCTATCGTCACCAGGCAACCTATTTGCTTATATATGCCAGATCAAGAGCAAATATCGACGCGCCGATGGTGCATCGGCTATCGCCTGACCCCCGTCCGAAAGATTGTCCGCCGCCCGCCCGCTGTTAGTGTTCGGCCGGGAACGGGGCCAGTAGTAAAGGAGCAGTTCAGATGACGGACGGTCGTCTGGCCGGGCTGGTGCCGCAGCCCTGCGCAGTCCGGGCGCGACCCGGCCAGCTCACCCTCACCGCGCCGCCCGCCGTACTGGCAGTCGCCGAAGGCTCGCAGCCAGCCGCTGCCGTGGCGGCGGTCCGGCGCCTGCTGGCCGGACTGCCCTGGCCAGTGAGCCCGGCGCAGAGCTCGCCTGAGCACCGGTGCATCGTGGCGGTCGACACTAGCCTCGGCGCCGAGGCGTACCGCCTGACGATTGAGCCGGCTGGCATCTCGATCGTGGCCGGCGGCACGCCGGGTGCCATCTACGCGACCCAGACCCTCCGCCAGCTGCTACCCGACGAGGCATGGCGGGCCGCGCCGGTGCCGGGGGAGATCTGGCGGCTGCCGTGCGCTGAGATTGACGATGCTCCCGCCCTGCCGTGGCGGGGTGCGCACCTCGACGTCGCCAGGCACTTCTTCGCCAAGCGCGAGATGCTGAGCCTGATCGACGCGCTGGCCGCGCTCAAGCTCAACCGGCTGCACCTGCACCTCACCGATGATCAGGGCTGGCGAATCGAGAGCCAGCTGCATCCGGTCCTGCAGCAAGTCGGCTCGCACCGGCCGCGGTCCAGGATCAGCCTGAACGACGAGCAGCCGCCGGTCTACGAGGAAGTGCCCCACGGCGGCTACTACACACTGGCCGACCTGGCCGAGATCGCGGCATTCGCGGCGCAGCGTGGCATGGAGGTCGTTCCCGAAATCGACCTGCCAGGGCACTGCGCCGCACTGCTCGCGGCGATGCCGGAGCTGGGCTCGGGCGCCCCGCCGCCCGGCGGTTACCAGGTCATCCCGGACTGGGGGATCTTCCCCTACCTGGTTGCCCCGCTGCCGGAATCGATGACGCTGCTGCGTGATGTCTTCGGCGAACTGCTGGCCGCGACAGGCTCCAGGTTCGTCCACATCGGCGGCGACGAATGCCTGCTCGGCGCGTGGCGCGACGACCCGCGCATCGATGCCAGCCGCCGCGACCGCGGCCTGGCCACGGCGGAGGATCTGCACGCCGCGTTCCTGCACGATGTCGCGGACATGCTCGCAGAGGACTTCGGCGTCCGGGCCGTCGTCTGGGACGAGGGTTTTGCCAGCACGGACGGTAAGGCCGGACTGCTGCGGCAGGACACAGTCGTGATGGCATGGCGCGGCATGGAGATCGCCCGGCAGGCAGCGCTGGCCGGGCACGATGTCGTGGCAGCGCCGGTGTTCCCGACGTATTTCGATTATTACCAGGAACGGAGCCCGGACGAGCCAGTCGCCATCGGCGGGCCGGTGCGGCTTGAGGACGTGGCGGCCTTCGCGCCTGTCCCCGCCGGACTGGCCGCGAGGAAGCGCGCCGCAAGCTGATGGGCGCCCAGTTCCAGGTATGGACCGAGTACATTCCGGACGCCAGGTCGCTGGAGTACATGATCTTCCCGCGGAGCCTGCGCGCTTGCCGAGGTCGCGTGGTCTGGCGGCCAGCGCCGCGTTCGCTGAGGGCGAGCAGGACAAGCCGTCGCTGCGGCGAGCGGATCGCCGCGCACCTGCGCAGACTAGATGCTGCCGGGATCGAGTACCGGCCGCTGGCCGGCCCGCGCCCATGGCAGCAGGGCGGCACCGGACCGCGCCGCCATCGGCCCGGCTACCTGGTGGAAGATGTTGCCGTCTACCTCGGTCAGCTGGCCGGCGGGCAGGGGCGGTAACGCCGTCGGCAAGGTTAGCGAGTGCAACGAGTTGACCCGAGTGGTCTGTGCGTGCCTACTTTAAGACCGACCGGCCGGTATGGATCCGGCCGGAGCAGAGTGACCCGGAGTGTGCGGCATGGCGGTGAGGTCGAAGGAGTCCACCGGGCGGGGCAGGGGCCAGGTCGCCCGGCCGCCGGTAAAAGAACGCCTGCTGAACGTCGCGACCAGGCTTTTTGCCCGGCACGGGTTCGAAGGCACCTCGGTCCAGGACATCGTTGACGCCGCTGGCGTCACCAAGGGCGCGATGTACCACTACTACGGCTCCAAGGACGACCTGCTGTACGAGGTTTACCACCAGGTGCTCACCATGCAGACTAGCCACCTGGACGAGATCGCCGCAGGTCCGGGCACGCCCGGAGGAGCGCCTGCGGGCCGCCGCCGCGGACGTGGTCGAGACGAGCCTGGACAACCTGGACGACATGATCGTCTTCTTCCGCTCGCTGCACATGCTGCCGGAGGACAAGCAGGCCCAGATCCGGGCCGAGCGGCGTCTGTACCACGACAAGTTCAAGGCGCTGGTCGACGAGGGCGTCGCTGCCGGGACGTTCCGCGGCAGACATCCCGGCCGACATCGTCGTGCACTACTTCCTCAGCGTGGTCAATCAGCTCGGCTCCTGGTTCAAGCCGGACGGAGCGCTGTCCCCGGCCGAGGTCGGCGGGCAGTTCACCGAGCTGCTGATCGGCGGCCTGGCCGTCGAGCTAGGGGCCGCGGCGGCTCGGTTGCTGAGCACCCATACCGTTAGCTGATCATGGCACTTAGCGGCCCGCGTCATCGTTGGCCTAGTCGATGAGGCGGGCAGAGTCAGTGCAGCGGACCGCGGGGAGGCATCAGCGACGGCGGCCGACCCGCTCCAGCGCGCCGCCGCCTCGGATCTGCTGGCCAGGAGGATCGTGCTGGCATGCGTGGCGGTACTGCTGGCGTTCGTGGTTGCCTTCGGCACGCTGCTGCTGGTCACCCCGTCGGTCGGCAACGCCAGGCAGCTGGCCAGGGCGTTCGACCGGGCTCACCACGCTGCCTATCCGGGCGTCGTCGTGCCGTACCGGTTCGCCACCTCCCTGGAGGCGACCGAGGACCACCGGTTCAATTCCGAGCCCGGCGTCGACCCGATCGCGATCGTGCGGGTGATCTACAGCTTCGTGACCCGGCAGGGCGATCAGGGCGGCGCCACGCTCTACCAGCAGCTGGCCAAGATGCTGTACACGCCCGCGCAGACCGGATTCGTGGCCGAAGCCGAGCAGATCGCGCTGGCGGTGAAGCTGAAGTTCAGCTACAGCAGGCCGGAGATCCTGCGGCTGTACGCGGACGTGGCGTATTTCGGCCACGGCTTCTACGGTCTGGCCGCGGCGAGCTGCGGCTACTTCGGCGTCCGGCCGGATCAGCTGTCCTGGCCGCAGGCTGCCCTGCTGGCCGGGCTGGTGCAGGCGCCCCAGTGCCGACGATCCGCTGACCTATCCTGCCGCACGGCCTGGCCAGGGAACAGCACGTCATCGGCAGGCTGGTGGCCGTCGGCGCGCTCACCCAGGCGCAGGCGGACAGGTATCTGGCCATCCCGCTGCGCAGCCTGCTCGCCGGGGCTGGCGGCTGCCGGTCCTGACAGGGCGAGCCGACCTGGCGCGGCCAGGCCGAGGTCTCGCTGACCTCGGCATCCGGCAGGCTCTCCTGCTGCACCGGGCTGGCGCCGGTGCTGCGACCGTTCGCGGCATGGCCGGCCCTGCGGGCGCCGGGCCAGGCCTGGTGCCCGATCCTGACGGCGCCCTTCGGCACCGTGACCCAGCCGTGCTTCTGCCCGCTGTGGACAGCTGCGCTGCCGGCAATGGACGGCCAGACCCACTTGCGATAGGACCAGAACCGGAACAGGGTGCCGAGGCCGGTGCCGATGATCAGCGCGACGTTGTACCAGAGCTTGCTGTGCCGGACAGGCCAGCGAGGTGAGCATGACCCGATGCAGCCGTAGTAGATGAGCAGGCCGATCCCGTTCAGCACGAAGAACATGGTCGGTCTCGCGGGCGGTGCCCTGGCCCTCGCGGTGCCTGAATGTCCAGTAGCGGTTGCCCAGGAAGGTCAAGACAGTGGCCAGGATCGTGGCGATCGTGACCGCCTTGTACCTGCCGAGAGCCGTGCAGCGCGTTGGCCACCGCCAATGGTGACGAGCGTGCCGATTGCCGCCGATGACCAGGAACTTGGCGCCCTCGTGGATCAGGTGGCGGAACCGCTCGTACAGCCCGCGAACGCTGCTCACCGCTGGATCCTGCCTCCTGGTGGTCCACGCCTCAGTGTGACCATGTGAGAGTACCGCCCTGCCCGTATGACGTGCCCAACATCGGGCAGCCAAATCACCCTGTCCGGCCCAGATATTCGGATTCGGAACTGACAGACCCGTCCGGGTAGTGTCGCGGGCGTGCCAGAACCTGACATCCTCATCCACGCTCACGGCCTGACGAAGCGATTCGGCGACTTTACCGCCGTGGACGGGATTGATTTCGAGCTCAGGCGGGGGGAGGCGTTCGGCTTCCTCGGCCCGAACGGCGCCGGGAAATCGTCCACCATGCGGATGATCGGCTGCGTCTCGCCGCCGAGCGGTGGCGAGCTGTCGATCCTGGGCCTGGACCCGGTCGCCGACGGCCCCGCGATCCGGGCCCGGCTCGGCGTCGTGCCGCAGGAGGACACCCTCGACGTCGAGCTGACGGTCCGGGAGAATCTGCTGATCTACGGCCGCTACTTCGGCCTGCCCAGGGCCCTGATCGCGGAGCGGACAGCCAGGCTGCTGGACTTCGTGCAGCTGTCGGAGCGGGCCGACGACCAGGTCGAGCCGCTGTCGGGTGGCATGAAGCGGCGCCTGACCATTGCCCGCTCGCTGATCAACGAGCCGGAGATCCTGCTCCTGGACGAGCCCACGACCGGCCTGGATCCGCAGGCCCGGCACGTTGTCTGGGACCGCCTCTTCCGGCTCAAGCAGCAGGGCGTCACGCTGATCCTGACCACCCACTACATGGACGAGGCCGAGCAGCTCTGCGACCGGCTGGTGGTCATGGACGGCGGCAAGATCGCGGCCGAGGGCTCACCGCGCGAGCTTATTGCGACCTACTCCAGCGCCGAGGTGCTGGAACTCAGGTTCCACGTGTCCGAGCATGAGCAGGCGGCCGAGAAGGTGGCGAACGCCCCGGCCGAGCGGATGGAGGTGCTCGCCGACCGGATCCTGCTGTACGTGCCGGACGGCGACGCGGCGCTGGCCGCCGTCCGCGGGCTCGGCCTGGAGCCGCTGACCTCGCTGGTGCGCCGCAGCACGCTGGAGGACGTCTTCCTGCGGCTGACCGGCAGGCGGCTGGAGGACGGATGACGGCCTCGGCGCTTCCGGCTCCGCGGCCTCGGCCAGCCGCCGGCCGTCCGCGGCAAGCCATCCCTGGCCGCTGGTCGATGGCGATCCGGGCTTTCATGTTCTGGCTGGTCAACTACCGCCGCACCTGGCGGGGAACGATCTACTCCAGCGTGCTCAGCCCCGTTGCTGTACCTGGGCGCGATGGGGCTCGGCCTCGGGACCCTGGTGGATAAGCACGGGGTGAGCAGCCTCGGCGGCGTGAGCTACCTGGCCTTCCTGGCGCCCGGCCTGCTCGCTGCGTCCGCGATGCAGACCGCGATGGGCGAGTCGATGTACCCGGTGCTGGCCTCGGTCAAGTGGCTGAAGACCTACCAGGCCGCGGCCGCCACCCCGCTGCGGCCAGCGGACCTGCTGCACGGTCACCTGCTGTTCACCACCATGCGGCTGATCATGAACTGCGCCATCTTCCTGGCAACGATGGCCGCGTTCGGCGCGATCAGGTCCTGGTGGGTGGTGGCCGCGTGGCCGGTCGCAGTGCTGACCGGGCTGGCCTTTGCCACCCCGGTCGAGGCATTCGCGATCACCCAGGACAAGGATCAGAACTTCGCCATGCTGTTCAGGTTCGGCATGATCCCGCATGTTCCTGTTCTCCGGCACGTTCTTCCCGGTGAGCCAGCTGCCGGCCTGGGTCCGGCCGGTGGCTTATGCCACTCCGCTCTGGCACGGGGTCGCGCTCTGCCGCGAGCTGAGCCTGGGCACCGCCGACCTGATCGGCGCGCTCGGGCACGCCGGTTACCTTCTGGTCTTCGTGCTGGCTGGACTGGTCGTCGGCCAGCGGACCTACCGGCGGCGGCTGTATGTCTAGTCCGCCTCAGACGTCAAACCGCGCTGTGCCGCCGCCCGGCCGGATGCGGCCGCGGCTGCCGCTGCGCATCCTGCCGGCCCCGATGCTCGCTGCGCGGCGGGGCGCGCTGGGCGGCCGCGGCAGCGGATTCCTGATCGAGCGGCACGCCCGCGCCTACCGGCACGCCTGGCTGATCCTGGTCTCCGGCTTCTTCGAGCCGCTGTTCTACCTGCTGTCGATCGGCGTCGGCATCGGTGTCCTGGTGGGCAACGTCAGCGGGCCTGGCGGCCAGGCCATCGGCTACACCAGCTTCGTGGCTCCCGCCCTGCTGGCCACCTCCGCCATGAACGGCGCGGTCCTCGACTCCACCTTCAACGTGTTCTTCCGGCTCAAGTACGCCAAGCTCTACGACTCGGCGCTGTCCACGCCGATGCGGTCAGGGGACGTGGCGCTAGGCGAGATCGGCTGGGCGCTCATCCGCGGCGGCCTGTACGCGGCCGCGTTCATGATCGTGATGCTGGCGATGGGCCTGGTCCACTCGGCCTGGGCCGTGCTGGATATCCCGGTCGCACTGCTGATCGGCTTCGCCTTCGCCGGCGCGGGCATGGCAGCGACGACCTTCTTCCGTAGCTGGCAGCATTTCGAGTTCGTCACGCTGGCCACTTTGCCGATGTTCTTGTTCTCGGCGACGTTCTACCCGCTCAGCGTCTATCCGCGGCCGGTGCAGTACTTCGTCGACTGCACGCCGCTGTACCAGGGGATCGCGCTGCTGCGCGGTCTCACCCTCGGCTATGTCGGGCCTGGCCTGCTGTGGCACGTGCTCTACCTGGCCACCATGGGTGTCGCGACGCTGGCGCTGGCCGGGCGCCGGCTCAGCCGGCTGCTGCTGAGATAGCACCTAGCCGCGCGCCAGCCGTTCCACCCGCTGGTGCAGCACAGCCACGTACCTCTCGTGCTCGGGCTTCATCAGCACGCTGCGCAGGATCCTGGCCCCGGCTGCGTCGGCGGCGATGTCGGGGTGGCGCTGGCCGATGGCGGCCGCCGAGGCACGCAGCGTGCTGAGGTAGACAGGCTCAGCCGCGTCGGTCATCCCGGCCTGCAGCACCCGTGCCGACGCTGCGTCTATCGCGGACAGACTCGGCTCAGCCGGGAAGTAGCAGACGATATCCAGCTCCGGCTGCTGATACAAGGTCAGGCAGTCCGACGAGGCAAGACGCCCCGCCCAGTCCAGGGCAGCGCGGCGGCCGGCGGCCAGCACCGCGCCGAGGCCGTCCCGGTCCGGGGGCAGCACCTGGAAGGTCAGCCAGAGCGCGGCCGCGGCGGCTCCGGCTCGCGAGCATTCCAGGCTGATCTCGCCGAGGTGCAGGTCGCCTGACGTGAAGTAGGTGTAGGGGGAGTCATGCAGGTAGAACCTGCCGACACTCGGGTCAGTAAACAGCACGGCCCCGCAGCCGTAGGGCTGCAGGCCGTGCTTGTGCGGGTCGACGACAACCGAGTCGCACGCCGCGATGGCCTGCCAGGGTGCGGGGTCAAGCCCGGCCGGCGCGGACGCGCCGGCCAGCAGCGTGAAGAAACCGCCGTAGGCGGCGTCGACGTGGACCCGGACGCCGTACCGGCGAGCGAGTGCGAGAACGGCGTGCACCGGGTCGATCGCGCCGAGACCGGTGGTACCGGCGGTGGCGACGACAGTGCCGATGCGCCCGGTCGCCAGCAGCGCCTCGAGTTCGGCGAGGTCGATGCGTCCTGTCTCGTCCACTCCGACTGCGGTTCCCTGGACGCCGAGGACGCCGCACATCCGGCCGTGGGTGTAGTGCGCCTCCGTGCTGTAGGCGACGCCGAGGCCGGGATGCAGTTCCCTGGCGACAAACAGGGCCTCCAGGTTGGCAATGGTGCCGCTCGTGGTCAGGTGCCCGAGGTGAACGGGCAGGCCGAACATGGCAGCCAGCCGGGCGACGACCTCCTTCTCCATCGCAGCGGTCGGCGGCCCGCCGTCCAGGGCGTGATTATTGGGATTGATCAGCATGGCGGCGAGGTAGCCGGCCACTGCTGCCGGGTGCGGTGGCTTCAGCATCTGGCCGGCGTAGGCGGGATGGAAGAACGGGTAGTTCCCGGCCAGCCGGGTCGTGAGCGCACCGAAGGCTGCGGCGAACTGTTCGTCGCTCACCTGCGTGGCGGGGTGTGACTCCAACGCGCCGAACGCGCTCTGCCAGTCGCTGACTGCGCGTGCCGCGGCGGTGAGCCAGCGGTCCAGGTCCATGCCCGAAGCCAACCATGCCAGCCGCTCCGGCTCCCCAACCTCCGCAATCTCGGGTCTAATAGTCTGGGGCAGATACGTCGTGCACCGCCGCCGCTGCACTTGGGGCGCCCAGGGAAAGCACGAACCGGAGGCCAGCAAGCGTGGCGTCGCTAGTCACCGAGCAGGTGCCAGTGCGGCTGGCACCGCTCATCGGCCGTGAGACTGAGCTTCAGGAGATCCTGGCGACGCTGTCGCGCAGCCGGCTCCTGACGCTCACCGGGCCCGGCGGGACGGGCAAGACGCGACTGGCGCTCGCGGCCGCGGGCTCGGCACGGCAGTCGTTCCCGGCCGGAGTCTGCTGGGTTGAGCTGGCCGCGCTCGATGACGCGTCGATAGTCGCCAGGGAAGTGGCAACGCGGCTCGGCGTGCCCGAGGATCCCGGCCAAGATGCCGCCGCCGCAGTGGCCGACCACGTGGGCGACAGCGAAGTGCTGGTGGTGCTCGACAACTGCGAGCACCTGACGACGGCCACAGCCGAGCTAGCCGAGCGCCTGCTAGCCAGCTGTCCTGCTCTCACGATACTGGCGACCAGCCGCGAGATCCTCGGCGTGGACGGCGAGCGCAACTGGCCCGTACCGCCGTTGTCCCTGCCCGACGTCAGCGTCGGGCGGGCAGCCACGGCTATCGCCGGGTTCGATGCCGTCCGTTTCTTCGAGCAGCGAGCCCAGCTTGCGCTGCCGTCATTCCGGCTCTCCGACGACAACGCCGTGCCCGTCCTGCAGGTCTGCCGCCGCCTCGACGGCCTGCCGCTTGCCATCGAGCTGGCCGCAGCCCGGATGCGGATCTTGTCCGCGCAGCAGCTGGCCGAGCGGCTGGACGACATCTTCGGCGTGCTCGTCGGCGGCACCCGGTCGACGCCGCCACGGCATCAGGCGCTGCGCGCCACCCTCGACTGGAGCCACGACCTGCTGGATGCGGATGAGCGGGCCGTCTTCCGGCGCCTTGCGGTCTTCGCCGGCGGATTCACGCTGTCATCCGCCGAGCACGTGGCGGCTGGCGGTGGCATCGCTCCGCAGCAGATGCTCGACCTGCTGACCAGGCTCGCCGACAAGTCGCTGCTGCACGTGGATCACTCCGGCCCGGCAGCGCGCTACCAGCTGCTGAGCACCGTCCGCGAGTACGCGCGCGAGCGGCTAGCGGAAGCCGGCGAGGAAGATGCGGTGCGCCGGGCGCATCTGGCCCGGATGGCCGATCTGGTCGGCGAGATTGCCCCGCGAATCGATCGCGGCGGCGACGGGCCGGGCGGACTGGAGCGAGAGCTGGACGCCCTCGACGCCGAGACGGGCAACCTGAGAGCGGCGATCGAACTCGCCCGTCAGTGCCATGACGCCATCGCGGCGCTGAAGATCGCGGGTCCGCTCGGCAAGTACGCGTACTTGCGCGGGCACTACCAGGAAGTCCGGCAGTGGATGGACGCGGCTGTCATCCTCGGCGCCGACGCGCCTGCGGACCTGCGGGCGGTGGCGCTGCTCGGCAGCGGACGCCTGGCGCTGCTGCAATGTGATTACCAGCCCGCCGTTCGCCGGCTCGAGGCGGCGCTGCGGCTCTACCGCGAGCTTGACGACGCCGGGGGTATCGCCGCCACGCTGCAGGTACTCGGCAGCGTCGCCCGCGAGCAGGGCCGGTATGCCCGCGCAGTCGACCTGCACGCGGAGAGTCTGGCGACGGCGGAGGCGGCGGACGACACGTGGGCCGTCGCCAGCGCGCACGGCTACATCGGTTTTGCCGCCTGGCTGCAGCGGGATTTCGAGCGCGCGGCTGCCGAATGCAACCTGGCGCTGGCGCTGTCGCGCGAACTCGGCGACACAGAAGGCATCGCCTGGGCGCTGATCAGCCTGGGCACGATCGCGCGCTACCAGGGGCACGCCGACCAGGCGCTCGCGCTGCTCACCGAGAGCCGGGACCGAGCCGAACGCATCGGGTTCCGCGAGGGCATCGCCTGGTCGCTCGAGCAACTAGGCCTGCTTGCCGTCGAGAGTGGTGACCCGGGGGCTGGCCAGCTGCTTCGCAGCAGTCTGGAGATACATCATCACCTCCGGGACCGGTGGCGGGTCTGCAGCGTGCTCGTTGACCTGGCCGCCCTCGCCGTCGCCCAGCATCAGCCGGGCAGAGCCGCGCTGCTCCTCGCTGCGGCCGAGACCATGCGCGCTGCTATCGGCACTGTCGTCGCGCCGTGCGAGCGCGCGCTGCACGAGGCGACTGTCACCGCGACCCGGGCGGCACTCAGCGATGCTGACTTCGCCGCCGCGTCGCAACGGGGCATGCTCGCCCAGATCGAAGACGTTCTGGCCGCGCTGGCAGAGCCACCGGCGCAGGCAGCCGCGGCGGAGGCTGGTGTAGCGGAGGCAGTTGTCGCGAAGACAGCTGCAGGCTCGCCGGCCGCGGGTCGCCGGCCGCGGCGTCGCGGCCGCGGGGGCAGCGATCGCCGCGAAAGCTGCCGCCAGCGTGCCGCGCCCCCGGCAGCCCCGGACTGGCCTGCTGCGCATCCGCGCGCTTGGCGCCGCGACGGTACATCTGGGCGAGGCACCGGTCACCGCAGCCGACTGGGGCTATGCCAAGCCTCGGGAGCTGCTGTTCCTGCTCGCGACCTCGCAGCCAATGACGAGGGATCAGCTGGGCGCCGCCCTGTGGCCGGACCAGGCACACGAGCGCCTCGGCAGCACGCTGCACACCGCGCTGCGGGGCGTCCGGCGGGCGCTCGGCGCGCCCGATTGGATCATCTACTCTGACGGCCGGTACAGCTTCAACACCGAGCGCGAGCACGACTGCGATGTCAGTACCTTCGAGCAGGCGCTCGCCGCCGCACGGAAGGCCCGGCCGCAGGCGGCCGCGCTGCCCGATTTGCAGCGGGCGCTGGCAGCTTACGGCGGCGAGTTCCTGGCCGGAATGTCGGCGTCGGAATGGGCGCACGTGCGACGCGATGAGCTCGCTCGCAGCTTCGAATCGGCGCTGCTCGCGACCGGCAGGCTGCACCTGGCCGCCGGGCGGTTCCAGCCGGCCGCGACCGCGTTCCGGCGAGCGGTAAGCCACGAGCCGCTGAACGAGACTGCACACCGCGAACTGATGATGTGCTGGGCTCGCCTAGGCGAGACGGCACGGGCGGTGCGGCACTACGAGGAACTAGCTGAACTGCTGCGTCGTCAGGTTGGCGTGTCTCCTGCAGCCGAGACGACAGCGCTGTACCAGCGTCTTACTCAGCAGCGCAGCTGACCCCCCTGAGTTTCCCCCTGAGCTCGCCGGTTCCCCCCGGAGCATGCTGACACTCTGACGCCAGGCTGGCGGTAACGAGATGACGTGGCGACAAGGCGCGCGTCGCCGCCACGACGGAGGTCACGGTCGTGCCCGATCCCATCGCGCCCGCGGCAGCCCGCTCTCCGGCCGAGCTTGTCGCGCTGGTCTCGCTGGCAGTCAGTGACGGAGATCTTGACGCCGCGCTGGCCCAGTACGAGCCCGGTGCAGTGTTCGACCCATGGATGCCAGGCGCACTAGCCACAGCGCAGGGTCTGGCGAGCTTGCTGGCGCAGCTGATGGAGCTGCGCTTGCCGCTATCGGTTACCGTCTGCGGTGTGCTGGCCAGCGGCGAGGCTGGAGCAGCGCCCGTCAGCGGTGGCGGCGCCGCCTGCTGCCCGCTGGCTCTGGTACTGGCCTACCGGCGCATCGCCGGAACTGGTCCCGACTGCCAGCCGGTTGACCTGCGGGGGTTCGGCGCAACCGTGGCGCGGCGACAGCCGGACGGCAGCTGGCGCATCGCCGCGGATGCGTGGCGCCTGGATACCGCGGCTGATTCGCCGCCGCCTGGGTAACGCGTCCCCTGCGAATCCCCCCGGCCCCCTGGCGTTCTCCCCGGAAGCACCCGCCAGTCTTCCTGGCGTAGGGACAAGGACGGGCCGCCCTGGATAAGCCGGTGAGCCCGCCAGGTTGACTAGAAAGGGCTTGACCATGACTACTGCCACATTCACTCGCGCTGGCATCAAGGCCGCCGCTGCCGCTGTCACGGCCGCCGCGACCGTCACGGCTGCTGCCACCATCGCGATGGCCGGCTCGGCCAGCGCGAGCACCGGCAGCGTGGCCGCCAGCCACGGTTACAACTTCACCACGCTCAACAACCACCGGGACGTCACCTTCAACCAGCTGCTGGGCATCGACAACGCAGGCCTGATCGCCGGATATTTCGGCTCGGGCATGGCCGGCCACCCCAACAAGGGTTACACGCTGCACCTGCCGTACGGCCAGCATGACTACAAGAACGAGAACTTCCCCGGCTCCGCGCAGACCCAGGTGACCGGGCTGAATGACGTTGGCAACACCGTGGGCTTCTGGGCCAACGCCAAGGGCGCCAACTTCGGCTTCTACACCTCCACCAACGGGAAGTTCCACCAGGTCGACTTCCCGAAGGCCACCAATGCGTCACCGCAGGTTGACCAGTTGCTCGGCATCAACGACCACGGAGTGGCCGTCGGCTTCTACACCAACAGCGCCGGCAACAACCGCGGCTACGAGTACAACATCCACACCGGCAAGTACAGCCGGGTGCTCAAGCCGGGGGCGCCGCAGGGACTGACCGGCATCAGCCTGACCGCGTCCGGCATCAACAACTTCGGCACGGTTACCGGCTTCTACGTGAACAGCGGCGGCAAGACCGTCTCGTTCATCAAGTCCGGCAGCCACTTCGTCACCTTCTCCCGGCACGGCGCCAGCATGACCCAGGCGTTCGGCATCAACGACTCCGGCATCGTGGCCGGCACGTACACCGTGGGCTCCGGCTCCACCGCCAAGACCTACGGCTTCACCTGGACCAAGGCGCATGGCTTCAAGACCGTCAACGACCCGCACGGCATCGGCACCACGCTCATCAACGGCCTGAACGACCGTGGCGAGCTGGTCGGCTTCTACACCGACCACGCCGGGAACGTGGACGGATTCCTGGCCCGGCCCCGCGGCTGACGACCAGGACGCCACCCTCACCCTGGGTTAACCGGGCAGTGCCGCCGCGCAGCAGCGCGGCGGCACTGCCACGCGCGCGGCGGCCATCCAGGCTGCATGGGTGCGGAGTTGCCTGGCCTGCAGGCCAGGCAACTCCACTCCCATCGGAGGCAGTCGGCCAACCCGGCGGCATCGCCGGCTAAGCGGCAGGTGCAGAATCTCTCTGGTGAAGATCGGTGTCGTTTTCCCGCAGACCGAGATCGGCGCCGATCGAGGTGCCGTCCGCGCTTACGCCGAGCGGGTCGAGGAGCTTGGCTTCACCCATCTGCTGGCCTATGACCACGTGCTGGGTGCCGACCCCGAGGTGCATCAGCCCTGGACCGGTCCCTACGACGTGCGCACGACGTTCCATGAGCCATGGTGCTGTTCGGCTACCTGGCCGGCGTAACCTCGCTGGAACTCGTTACCGGCATCATCATCCTTCCGCAGCGGCAGACCGCGCTTGTCGCGAAGCAAGCGGCCGAGGTGGACCTGCTGACGGGCGGCAAGTTCCGGCTCGGCATCGGCCTGGGCTGGAATGCCGTGGAGTACGAGGCGCTCGGCAAGAGCTTCACCGACCGGGGCCGCAGGATGACCGAGCAGGTGAGGTTGCTGCGCCGGCTGTGGACCGAGCCGTCAGTCACCTTCGCCGGGCAGTACGAGTCCGTCACCGGTGCGGGCTTGTCACCACTGCCGGTACAGCGGCCGATCCCGATCTGGTTCGGCGGCCAGTCGCAGCCCGCGTACGTGCGCATCGGGCAGCTTGCCGACGGCTGGTTCCCGCAAGTGCCGCCAGGCCCGCGGCTCGACGAGGCGAAGGCGGTCGTCGAGCAAGCCGCCCGCGAGGCCGGCCGCGACCCGGCGGTTATCGGCATGGAGGGCCGGGTCAGCTGGACCGCCGAGGGAGCGGACAAGCTGGCCGATCAGGCAGGCCGGTGGCGGACGGCCGGCGCCACGCACGTCTCGGTCAACACGATGGGCGCCGGCCTCGGCGCCGTCGACGGTCACCTGACCGCACTGCAGACTGCCGCCGAGGCGCTGGGCCTGGGTTAGGGCAGGGTTAGGGCCCCGTTCCCCTCAGCATAGTGTCGGTACCGTGGGTGCATAACGGACAACTCGGTCGCCAAGAATGACTTGAAGCTGCAAGATTTTGGCGGCCGAACCCGCTAGCCACCGAAATAGCGCCGCGGATTATCGACCAGCATCGCGGTAAGTTGCTGATCGCTTACTCCGCGCTCGCGCAAGGCTGGCAGTACCTCGTCGAAGACGTGCTCGAAGTGCCAGGACGGCGCGAACATCGGGACGACGTGCTGCGGGAACCAGTCGATGTAGCAGGAGGCGTCGTGCGACAGCACCATGCTGCCCGCATACCCGCGCTCGCACATCGCCGCGACTGTGCTCACCCGCTGATCGAACGGCGTGATCAGGTCCAGGCCGAACCGGTCCATGCCCAGGAGGCAGCCGGCATCAGCCAGTTCGGACAGGTAGTCGAGGTCGGTGCTGTCGCCGCTGTGGCCGAGCACGACCTTGGTCAGGTCCGCGCCCTCCTCGCGCAGCACCCGAACCGCGTCCCGGCCGGTGCCCGAGCCGGGATGGGTGTGCACCGTGACCGGTGCGCCGGTGTCGGCGTGCGCCCTGGCCACCGCGCGCATGACCCGCTCGACACCAGGCGTCAGGCCCTGGTCGTCGATCGCGCATTTGAGGAAGGCGGCCTTGACGCCGCTATCGCCGATGCCTTCGGTAATGTCCCCGGTGAAAAGCCGCGTCATGGGGTCCACGCCGTCCTGGCCGGGACCGCGGAACTTGAAGTAGAACGGCACGTCGTTGTAGGTGTAGAGCCCCGTCGCCACGATGATGTTTACCGGCACCCTGGCCGCGACCTGCTGGATCCTGCCGATGTCGCGGCCGAGACCGACCACCGTCGGGTCAGCGATGGTCTGGCAGCCGCGCCCGGCCAGCGCGGTGAGCTTGGTGACAGCGTCATCGATCCGCTCGGTCTCGTCCCAGTCTGCGGGGTAGTTCCGCCGCATTTCCTCGTTCAGGACGAACACGTGCTCATGCATGAGCGTCGTGCCCAGGCTGTCGGCGTCGACCGGTCCTCGCGCAGTCTCGACCTGTGGCATGCCAGCACCGTAGCGTGGTGACCGTACCGACCGGTAGGTAGTCTTATCCGGACTCGTCAGGGCCGCAGGAGGTAGCAGATGGATTTCGCGTTCGACGCTCGCACCGAGGAACTCCGCGGCCAGCTCCAGGCATTCATTGACGAGCACGTCCTTCCGTCCGAGAAGGTTTTCGAAGAGCAGGCGGGCAAGCTGGCCGCCGAGGGCCGCGGCTGGGAACGGCCGCCGGTCATGGATGAGCTGAAGGCGAAGGCTCGCCACCGCGGGCTGTGGAACCTGTTCCTGGCCCACCACCCTGACGGCGCCGGGCTGACTAACCTCCAGTACGCGCCGCTGGCGGAGCTGAGCGGGGGATCGTTCCTGGCCCCGGAGGCGCTGAACTGCGCGGCGCCCGATACCGGCAACATGGAGGTCCTCGCCGAGTTCGGCACCAAAGCGCAGCAGGATCGGTGGCTGCGGCCGCTGCTCGACGGCGAGATCCGGTCGGCCTTCTGCATGACGGAGCCGGACGTGGCGTCGTCGGATGCCACCAACATCTCCACCAGCATCGTCCGCGACGGTGACGTGTACGTCATCAACGGCCGGAAGTGGTGGTCATCGGGGGCGATGGATCCCCGCTGCCAGATCCTGATCGTGATGGGCAAGAGCAACCCGGACGCCGAGCGGCACCGCCAGCAGTCGCAGATCCTGGTGCCCACCGACACGCCCGGCGTTGACATCCAGCGCGGCATGCATGTTTTCGGCTACACCGACGGTACTCATGGCGGGCACGCCGAGGTCGTGTTCACCGACGTCCGGGTCCCGGTCGAGAACGTGATCGCCGGCGAGGGCGAGGGCTTCGCGATCGCCCAGGCCAGGCTCGGTCCTGGCCGGATCCACCACTGCATGCGCCAGATCGGCGCGGCCGAGCGGGCCGTCGAGCTGATGTGCCGCCGGGTCACCGAACGGGTCGCGTGGGGCAAGCCGCTGGCAGAGCAGGGCGTCATCCAGGACTGGATCGCCGAGTCCCGGGTGCGGATTGAGGCAGCCCGGCTGCTCGTGCTCAAGACGGCCTGGCTGATGGACACCGTCGGCAACAAGGGCGCGCACACCGAGATTCAGTCGATCAAGATCCTGGTGCCGCGGATGACTGAGTGGATCATGGACAAGGCCATTCAGGCGCATGGCGCCGGCGGCGTCAGCCAGGACTTCCCGCTGGCCGCGCTGTGGGCGCATGCCAGGACGCTGCGCCTGGCCGACGGCCCGGACGAGGTGCACAAGCGCTCGCTCGCCCACCGGGAGCTGAGGAAATACCGCTGACCACAGTTGGCCGAATACCGCTAGCAGGAACGAACGCACGCTCGCTGCGCGACGCACTAGCCGTCGCAGCGGGTTGCCGATAATCAGGAGGAACACATGTCAGAGGCGTCCCAGCGAGTTGCCGTCGTCACCGGCGGCGCGCGCGGTATCGGCGCGGGTACGGCCCGCCGGCTGGCTGCCGACGGGCTGGCTGTCGCGGTGCTGGACCTGAAGGAAGGCGACTGCGGCGCTACCGTCGACGCGATCACGGCGGCTGGCGGCAAGGCCCTGGCCGTGGGCGCCGATGTGAGCGAAGCGGAGCAGGTCCAGGCCGCCGTCGACAAGGTGGCGGCCGAGCTCGGCCCGCCTGCCGTCCTGATCAACAACGCCGGTGTCATCCGGGACAACATGCTGTTCAAGATGACCGAGGACGACTGGGACACCGTGCTCGGCATCCATCTGAAGGGCTCGTTCCTGATGAGCCGGGCCTGCCAGAAGTACATGGTGGACCAGAAGTTCGGCCGGATCGTCAACCTGTCCTCGAGTTCCGCACTCGGCAACCGCGGTCAGGCCAATTACTCCGCCGCCAAGGCCGGTCTGCAGGGCTTCACCAAGACCCTGGCCATCGAGCTGGGCCAGTTCGGCATCACGGCGAACGCGGTCGCGCCGGGCTTCATCGCCACCGACATGACCGCCGCCACAGCGGCCAGGATCGGCGTCGGCTTCGAGGAATTCCAGCAGGCAGCGGCAACCCAGATTCCGGTCCGCCGCGTCGGCACCCCGGACGACGTCGCGCACCTGATCTCGTTCCTGGTCAGCGAAGGCGCCGGGTTCGTCTCCGGCCAGGTGATCTACGTAGCAGGCGGACCCCTGTGCTGACCGGCAACGGTAAGGCCCCGGCGGCCGACGCCGCCGGGCTGCGCGCCCAGGTCGCCGAATTCCTGGCCGCCCATGATCCCGCCGGTACCGAGCGGCTGGAGTTCCTCCGCGCTCGCTTCGATGCCGGGCTGGCCTGGGTGCACTACCCGGCGGGCCTCGGCGGGCAGGGGCTGCCCCGGTCCCTTCAGTCTGTCGTTGACCGCGACTTCGAGGCCGCCGGCGCGCCGTCCAATCACCCCGAGCGCAACGGGATCGGCCTCGGCATGGCCGCGCCGACGATCCTGGCCCACGGTACGGCCGAGCAGAAGGAGCGCTGGCTGCGGCCGCTATGGACCGGCGAGGAGATCTGGTGCCAGCTGTTCAGCGAGCCTGGCGCCGGGTCGGATCTGGCCGGGCTCGCGACCCGCGCGGTCCGCGACGGCGACGAGTGGACAGTGAACGGGCAGAAGGTCTGGACGTCCTCGGCGCATGTGGCTAGCCGTGCGCTGCTGGTGGCAAGGACCAATCCGGACCTGCCCAAGCACGAGGGGCTGACGTACTTCGCGCTCGACATGAAGCAGCCGGGGGTGGAAGTCAGGCCGCTGCGCCAGATCACCGGCGAGGCGGAGTTCAACGAGGTCTTCATGACCGACGCCAGGATTCCCGACGCCGACCGGCTGGGCGAGGTCGGCCAGGGCTGGACTGTGTCGATGGCCACGCTCATGAACGAGCGCGTCTCTATCGGCGGCAACGCCATGCCCAGGGAAGGCGGCATGATCGCCTCGGCCGCCAGGACCTGGCGCGAGCAGCCGGACCTGCGCACGCCCGGCATGCACGACCGGCTGCTGCGGCTGTGGGCCGACGCCGAGGTGGCCAGGCTCGCCGCCACGAGGCTCCGGCAGCAGCTCGCGGCGGGCCAGCCTGGACCGGAAGGCTCCGCGGCCAAGCTGGCGTTCGCCCGGCTGAACCAGGACATCTCTGAGTTCGAGGTGGAGCTGGCCGGCGCCGACGGGCTGCGGTACGACGAGTGGACCATGCGGCGCCCCGAGGGCGCGAACTTCTTCGGCCGGAACGCCGGATACCGGTTCCTGCGGGCAAAGGGCAACTCGATCGAGGGCGGCACGTCGGAGATCCTGCGCAACATCGTGGCCGAGCGGGTGCTCGGCCTGCCGAAGGAAGCCAGGGTGGATACCGGACCATGGAAGGACCTGCCCCGGTGACTGCAGTGAATGAGGGAACGACTACCCAGCCGACCGGCCCCGGCGCGAGCGGTCGCGGCCGTCAGAGCGCGAGCTACGACCTGCTGTACGGCGAGACCGAGACCGAACTGCGCGGTGCCGTCCGGTCGCTGCTGGACGACAAGGCGGCCTGGCGGGATGTGCTGGCCAGGACCGAGACACCTGTCACCTATGACGCGGCGCTGTGGCACACGCTCGGTGCCGAAGTCGGCTGCGCCGGCCTGCTGATCCCCGAGGCACTCGGTGGCGCCGGCGCGGGCTACCGGGAGGCCGCGGTGGTGGCCGAGGAACTCGGCCGGGCCGTGGCCCCAGTTCCGTTCGTGGGGAGCGCCGTGGTGGCGACGACCGCGCTGCTCTGCGCCGGCGATCAGGACGACCTGCTCGCCAGGCTGGCAGCCGGCACGGTCACGGCGGCCCTAGCGGTCCCGTTCGCCGCCGGGCCCGACCGGCGTCCCATCGGCGACCGTCCGGGTTACATCCTCGCAGCAGGGCGACGAGCCCGGCACTTACCGGCTGACCGGGATGATCGCCGGCCTCGCCGATGCGCTGCCGGCCGATGTCCTGCTGGTCCCTGCCGATGGCGTGCCGTACGGCCTGTACGCGGTCGAGGCACGTGCGGCCGGGCTCGGCAAGGCGCCGGTGACATCGCTTGACATGACCAGGCAGCTGTGCGACGTAGTGCTGGACGGCGTGCTTGCGCGCCGGGTTGCGGCCGGCGAGGTGGCGCAGCGGGCGGTCACCGCGGCGCTGCTCGCTGGTGCCGGGATTCTCGCCTCCGAGCAGTTCGGGCTGGCCGAGCGGTGCCTGGAGATGACGGTCGGCTACGTCAAGGAACGGCATCAGTTCGCCCGCCCGGTCGGCGGCTTCCAGGCGATCAAGCACCGGCTCGCCGACCTGTGGGTCGCGATCACCCAGGCGCGGGCCGCGGCGCGGGCTGCTGCGAACGGACTCACGACAGTGTCCGCGACCGGCCAGCGCGACGACCAGTCAGTCGCCGCGGACCAGGTCGCCGAGGCGGCGCTAGCGGTCGCGCTGGCTAAAGCGGCGTGCTCCGACACAGCGATGAAGGCTGCGCAGGAAACGATTCAGCTGCACGGTGGCATCGGATTCACCTGGGAGCACCCGGCGCACTTGTTCCTGAAGCGGGCCAAGGCAGACTCGATCGGATTCGGTACCGCGGACGCACACCGGGCCAGGCTGGCGAAGCTGTCGAACCTGCCGCCCGCCGAAAGGTAGGCCGGCCCGCTGCGCTTGGCTCAGTCCTGTATCACGCGATTACAAACGAAAATCTCTATTAGATGCCGTAACGTGGTCGTCCTCAGTGCTGCGGTGCATGTCGGGCCGCGGCCGCTTGGCACCTTTGGAGTACCGCGGGGACTTGAGCGTGACAGATAATCAAGCAGGACGGAGCCAGGACCAGGCCCGCGTCGACGTCTTTATGCCGCGGAAAGTCCCGGCCACCTCCACCAGTGAGCCGGACAGTAAGAGCCCGGACAATAACAGCCCGGACAGTCCGCTGTCGGCTGCCCAGCTCCCGGTCGGTGCCCTTGCCGAGAGTGCGGCGCCCGCCAGCGCTGCGCCCGCTAGCACGGGTCTTGAGGGCATTGCGCCCGCCAGCACGGGTCTCGCGGGCATTGCGCCCGCCAGCACGGGTCTCGTCGGCGCAGCGCCCGCGAGCGCGCCTGGCGTGCAGGAAGATCCTGCCGTCGGCGCGATTCATCATGTCGAACTCTGGGTTCCCAATCTTGACCGCGCGGTTGTCAGCTGGGGCTGGCTGCTCACCGCGCTTGGCTACCGGATGTTCCAGGACTGGCCCGGCGGACGTAGCTGGCGGTCCGGGCACGCCTACATCGTGGTCGAGCAGTCGCCGGCCAGGACGGCTGGTCGCCATGACCGATGCCGACCCGGCCTGAACCATCTGGCTTTCCATGCTGGCAGCAGCGCCGAAGTGGACGCGCTGACCAGCGAAGCCCAGCTGCACGGCTGGAAGCTGATGTTCGCTGACAAGCACCCGTTCGCTGGCGGAGCCGACCATTATGCCGCCTACCTGGAGAACGCTGACGGCTTCGAGGCAGAGCTGGTCGCTGGCTGAGTGAACCCGGGTATCTCCCGAGTCGAGTCCTGGCCGGGCCATAACGGTTGCCTCAGAAATCACGCGAAGCACACTAAATTGGCTGAGATCTTCATTGACGGAATCCTATTTGTCCTATTACTATCGTATTAGCGGCTGCCACCAGGGACGCACCAGCGTCGGCACGTGGACGGGAATGCCGGGAAGGACACGTCATGAAGGTCATCCGGGCACTGGCAGCTGGAGCGCTAGCCGGTTCCGCCCTGTTCGCTAGCGGCCTGACAGTGGCTGCGGCTGTCAGTGCGCCGAGCGCAGCAGTGACGGTCGCGGCCAGCATTTCGTCCACAACACCGTGCCCGGGCACCACCCATTACGAGTACGGACGGTGCATACCGTAAAAGCTGCCGCGCTAGCCGCTTCGGCAGATTAGCGAACACTCGCGTTCATATGGCGATACCGGATTCGGCTCCGGATCGGTAAGCTAGCAATCCCAGTTACGTCCGAGGGTTTGCCGAGCAGCTGATGTCCTTGTGAGCGAAGTGACGCGACCAGGTGGCCGCCGTGCCGCTTCGGATTACCTGCAGCAGCTTTTGCTGAAGCCGGGACGCTACCGGCATTCCTGGGAGCAGCACGTCAGCCGGGAACGACGCGGAACGGTCAATCAGCTTGCCGTCGCCGAGGTAATCGCAAGCTATCTGCGCTCGTCGCCGCGCGAGCCCGCCGATGTGAACATTACCCCGCACCAGCTGAAAGATACGGTGTCCCGGGCGCTCACCGGAAAGCTGCTTAGTCGTCCCGCGCTGAGGCTGTTTATCGACGCTTTCGGATTCTCCGAGCACGAGGCTGACCGGCTATGGCGGCTGTGGAACGGCTCGGCCACCATCAGCGTCCTGACCGGCAGCCATGCCGTCCCTCTGCAGGCCGAGGAGGACCTGGCGCGCGCGCTCGGGCCGCGGCGTCATCAGACGCTGTCGCTGCACGATCACGTCTACATTGGCGCGGACGGCCGGACCGATAGGGCCAGGACGCTGCAGGTCATCGAGGCGACGACACCCGGCGTTGACCGCATCCCGTTCTTGTGTGACACGAACGTGCTGACCATCGAGGTCGGTCAGGGCTGCAAGGCACTGGCCAGCCAGTTGCGGCAGGTTGGCACGGAGGTGTTCGCGGCCGAGATCCTGCTCGCCCGCACGCTCGACATGGGCGAGACGATCACGCTGGAGTACTGGACCACCTATCGCTATCCGGGCGACCTGCAGGATCCGGGCGAGCGCGAATGGCGCCGCGCGGTGCTGCGGCACCTCGACAACTACGACATCCGGGTGCAGTTCCACCCGGAGAAGCTGCCCGCCGGAGTGTGGTGGGCTCGCTGGGACGGCGCCGAAGGCGACGTGCTGGAGCGTCAGCAGGTTACGCTGGACAGCCAGTGCTCGGTGCATCGGTACCTGCGCTCCTTCGAGCGCGCGGTAGCGGGCTTCTACTGGCAGTGGGAGTAACTCGCAGCCCTCCCGCGGGTGTCTGATATAAGCAGTGTTCTAGCGAGCACGCTTCTTCTGATCTGTTTCGGCTCTATGTAGCTCATCGGCGGCGGGTACCTGCAAGACCGAGAAACTGGACGCGCACTCAGAAAGCCCGAGCCCATGACAGATGTGGCGCCCCCCGCCGGTCAGCGCGCTGCCGCCGAGTACGTCCGCCAGTTGCTGCTCAAGCCCGGCCGCTACCGTCGGGCCTGGCAGCAGCAAGTCGCCCGACCGCGCGACGACGTGATCAATCAGATGGCCGTGGCCGAGGTCATAGCTGGCCAGCTGACATCGGCGCCTACCAAGCTCCGCGACGCGAAAGTCATGCCTTACCAACTCCGCGACGTAGTGGCTGATGTCCTCTCTGGCCGCCAGGTCAGTCGGCAGTCGCTCCGTATCTTTATCGACGGCTTCGGGTTCACAGACGATGAGACGGCCCGGCTATGGCAGTTGTGGAATGGCGCGACCACTGTGCGGGTCATAGCGGGCAGCCATGCCGTGACGGCACAGGAGGAGCATGAGGTAGCGCAGGTGCTCGGCCCCCGCCGGCACCAGACACTAACGCTGCATGATCACGTGTGGGTCGGTGCTGATGCTCGCCTCGAGCGCATTAGAACGCTGCAAGTGATAGAGGCCACAGCACAGGGCGTGGATCGTATTCCATTGCTTGTCGACACGAACGTGCTCACCGTTGAGGTGGGGCAAGGCTGCCGGGAGGTCGCGGGTGAGGTAATCAGGATCGGGTCAGACGTATTCGCGACTGACATCGTGCTTGCGAGGACGCTCGACCTTGGCGAGACGATTACGCTCGAATACTGGGTTAGCTACCGATATCCCGGTGACCCTGACGACCCAGGTGAGCGACAGTACCGGCGAGCGGTCTTTCGGCACATCGCCAACTACGACATGCGGGTCGAGTTCCACCCTGACCAACTGCCCGCGCAAGTGTGGTGGGCGCAGTGGGACGGCATCGAAGGAGACGTCCTCGATCAGGAGGCCGTCAAGCTGGATAGTCAGCACTCCGTGCACCGCTATATCCGGTCGTTCGAAAAGGCGGTAGCCGGTTTTTACTGGGAATGGGCCTGACAATGTCGCCGGGTAACGCCTGGGCAACGACCCCGTTACGGTCATCGCGTTACCGTCCAGCGCATGGATCAGCCTACGGAAGTGCTGGCGGACCGCGGCTCCGGACCGCGGCCAGCCGCGCCGCGCGCCGAGACTCCGGTCCGGCCGGTCCGGGGGGCCGGCGGCGTGCTTGTCGGTCGCCGGGTTCGGCTGACTGACGATCCGGAGATACTTGAGCAGGTACTCGCCGGGCTGCTGAGACTGCCATGAGCCGACGGCGGCCGCTCAGTCAGCGGCGGTTACCTGGCACGCGGCCAGCGCCGCGGCCGTGGTTGCTTCGGGATCCAGTCCAGCCCGGTTGGTTACGAACTCCGACAGCCGCTCACGGTCGACCGCCGCCTGGCCAGCCGTCCCGGCCTGTTCGGTGCACGCGGCGAGCAGGCTCAGCGCGGTGAGTTCCTCGGCAAGGCAACCGAGACCCCTGAAGACGTCCAATGCGGCGCGCAAGCTGCCGAGAGCGGCGGAAGAATTGCCGCTGAGCTGGCGCGCCCGGCCTAGCAGCAGCATGAACCTCGCCGCAGTGATCTCGCTGTCGTAACCGCGAGCCAGTCGGATCCCGTCGCCACACAGGAATTCGGCAGCGCCGTACTGGCCGCCGAGCATGAGCACCTGCGCGTGCGCGCGGACGGCAGCCGACTCGTAGGCCGGCTGACCCAGGTCCCTAGCCTGCTGACGGGATCGGCGGCAGTGATCTTCGGCGCGGCTGAGGATGCCGACGCGGGCAAAGGTCAGCCCGAGTACCGACTGGGCTGCGCAACGGGTGAAGTCGCCGTCCGGCCCATCTCCAGCCCGCCGCATCGCGGTTCTAGCGGCCCGCAGGGCAGCTGCATGCCGCCCACTGGCGCTATGGCATCGGCTAGCGAGCCCGGCGGCCATGGCAGCCAGCTGCTGATCGCAGCGTTCCTCCAGAGCGCCCAGGTTCGCCATGAGCAACTGCGCGGCCTCGCCGGGCTGATGGGCTTCGGCCAGGGCAAACGCCAGATAGTAGGACGCCATGACGACGGTGAGCTCGTCGTCTGCCGCCGCGGCGGCGGCGACGATGGACCGCCAGGTACCAATGACGGCGCCGAAGTCACCATGCACGCACTGGCTGCCCGTCAGTTCCACGGCCAGCGCAGCAGCGGCCAGATAGTCACCGGATTCGCATGCATGCGCCGTGACGGCGAGCAAGCTAGCCCGTTCGCTCGTCAGCCAGTCGGCCCCGATCGCGAGGCCGATCGGTGCGGGCGATGCGGCGTCGTCCTCGGCCAGCGAGGAGGGGAACGGCGAGCTGGCCAGGAACGGCAGCGACGGCCCGGCCGCGGCTGCTTGGCGAGCACGGCGAAGCCAGCCCGCGCGAAGCCGGGCTAGCTGTTCCGGCGCTCCTGGCGTCGCCTGATCTGGCCCGCGCTCGACGGCGTAGGCCCTGGTGAGCGGGTGCACGCGGAAGCGAACGCCGCCGACTTCGGTCGGCGCCGGTGTGACCAGCCCGACGGCGCTGAGCTCAAGCGCTGCCGTGCTGCCACCGTCGGCGAGCTCCGATAGTGCCCAGCCGGGCATCTCGCCAGGCATGGCGGTGACCGCGAGCGTGAGCGCGGTGCGGGCCAGGGCGGAGATGGCCCTGAAGCTGGAGCCGATCGCATCGCGTACCGAAGTGTCGTCGGCTGCCAGGACATCAAGGGCCCGGCCCGCGGCCAGGTCCCTGGCGAGCGCGGCGACAGACATCCCTGGCCGCTGGGAAAGCGCGGCGCCTGCCATTCGTAGCGCCAGCGGCAAGCCGTCGCACGCGGTCACGACTGCCGCGGCGGCGCGTGGTTCAGCGGCGGTACGGTCCGGGCCAGCGGCTGCGCTGAGCAGCGCCAGCCCATCCTGCTCCGGCAGCCCGTCAAGTTCGACAATGCGCGCTCCGGCTAGCCCGCTCAGACGGCCGCGGCTGGTCACGATCAGCGCACCGCCGGGTCCTGGCAGCAGCGGGCGAACCTGAGCGGCGACGGCAGCGTCATCGGCGACGACAAGAACCCTGCGGTCGGCCAGCAAGGACCGGTACATGGCAGCCCGCGCGGGGCCAGCCGGCGGGATGCTTCGGGCTGCCACGCCGAGGCTCAGCAGCAGGTCGGCCAGGACCTCCTGCCGAGTCCCTCGGCTGCCCGATCCCGCCGAGCTCTGCGTACAGCTGGCCGTCCGGGAACTGCTCGCGCAGGGCGAACGCGGCTTGCTGCGGTGACCGCGCTCTTGCCCGATGCCCGGCCCGCCCGTCACGACGACAACCGGGCCGGCCGGGCCGGTCAGGCAGTCGGCGATGCGGGCGATCTCGCCGCCCGGCCGGTGAAATCAGCCGGGGGAGCCGGGCACCTGCCAGGATGGCCTGCTGGCGCCGCGGCCCGGTGATCCGGGCCGCCGGGCGCTCGGCCGCCAGTTCCTCGGCCAGGATCTGCCGGTGCAGGACGGCCGAGCACCGGGCCCGGTTCGATGCCCTGCTCCTCCAGGGTGGCCCGGCGGGCTCGCTGGTACACATCCAGGGCTTCCGTGCGTAGCCCGATGGCGTGGTAGGCGCGCATCAGCTGCGCGCGAAGTCCGCTCCCGGCCCGGGTCAGCCAGCACCGCGGCTCGCAGCTGGCCGAGGACCAGCTCGTGCTCGCCCGCGGCCAGCCGGGCGTCGATGAGCGCGTCAACGGCGGCCGCGCGCTGCGTTTTCAGGCCGGCGATCTCGGCGGCGATCACCGGGGTATCGGGCAGGTCAGGCAATGGCGGGTCTGCCCACAATGCCAGCGCCTGGGTCAGGGACGCGGTTGCGGCTGCCGCGTTGCCCAGATCCAGCTCAGCCTGGCCCTGCGCGACCAGGTCGTTGAACTCGTCGACATCGAGCTCGCCGGGCCGCACCGTCATCAGGTAGCCGCGCTGCTGGCGATGTCCTGGCGCCCGGCCGCCCGGCGGTCCGACGCTGTCCAGCCGACTCGCGCAATCACCCAGGCTCTGCCGCAGCCTGCTGATGCACACGCGCAGCGATGCTTCCGGTGAGCCCGGCGGTTCGGCTGCCCCACAGCGCCTCGATGAGCCAGCCGCGAGGGCACGGCCTGTTGGCGCGCAGCAGCAGCACGGCTAAGGCGGACTGCAGCAACGGCTGGCGGATAACCGCGGGGCCGTCGCCAGTTCCCGCATCCGCGTACAGCGGGCCGAGGATCCGGAATTCCATTGATCGCCTGTCCGAGGAATGGCCGAAGGGTACCGCAACTCGCCGTATACGTGATGGATGCGCGCTTATCGATTTTAGTGCGCATCGGCTCACGAACAAGGCCTGACGGCTCGGACAACGTTCGGTGACGCACTGCATGGTCGACGCCGGTCGCCGAGTCCTGGTTACACTGGGTAACGGGCCAGTAATGGCACGGCGGCTACGGTCGTCACCGCCACCCGAGTGGTGACGCTGCCGCCCGCACCGGGCGGCATCCCGCCACGAGCACGCCCCAGATAGCCGGAGTACTGGCCATGCGCACTCACGATCCAGCGGCAACCGCCAGACCCGGTGGCACGCCGGCGCTCGGTGCGCATGCCCGTGCTTCGCGTGCTGCCGGGAACGCCGCGAGTCGGCTAGCGTCGCCCGAGCGCTTGCGCGCCAGGTGCTGGGTGCCAGTCACCCCGCGCTGGAGACTGTGCTGCTGGTGGTCAGCGAGCTTGTCACGAACGCGATCATGCACAGTCAGTCTGGCGCAGACTGGCGGCACGTTACTGCTCGCGCTGTGCCCGGCGCCGGCTGGCATCCTCATTCAGGTCCGCGACAACGGCGGGCCGTGGCGGCCGCTGGAGCTTGTCGGCCAGCTCCGCGGCCGGCCGAGCATGGTTACGGGCTGCTGCTGGTTGACGCGCTCGCCGAGAGCTGGGGCACGCTCGCCAGCACGCAAGGCCGGGTGACCTGGTGCCGCATCTCGGCAACGCAGGAAACAAAGGTTTAACAATGCTGGCGGCCCTGGCAGCGGCTTGTGCGGCCGACGTAACGATCACGAAACTTGGCGGAAACGAGCGCATGGGAAAATGAACCGTACCTGACAGAACCGAAGCGGTCGGCTGGGACCGTGCTGGTCGCCGACGCCTGGCTACCCGGCAGCCCTTCGCTTCAGCCCCTGGAGGCGGAGAGTGAACCCGTACGCAAGCTTCCTCAGCTCAGGCGATAACGCCTGGCAGATGACAGCTGCAACGCTCGTCGGTCTGATGAGCATCCCCGCGCTCGCGGTTTTGTACGGCGGGATCGTGCAGCGCAAATGGGCGGTGAACACCATGATGATGGTGTTCACCGCGTTCGCCCTCACCCTGATCGTCTGGGTGCTGTGGGCATTCAAGATGGGCTTCGGCTCGCCGTGGATCTCATACGTTCATCGGCAAGCCGGGGACGGTTGTCGGCGCCGGCGGAGAGCAGGCGCAGGCGAATATCCCGCTGCTTAACGGGCTGATGCCGAAGTTCAGGTTCCCGCAGGGCTCGCTGGTCTACTTCCAGTTCGTCTTCGCCGCGATCACGCCGATCCTGTTCATCGGCAGCGTGGTCGGCCGGATCAAGTTCAAGGTCTGGCTGATCTTCGTGCCGCTGTGGATCACGTTCGCCTACGCGGTGAACGCGTTCCTGCTGTGGGGCGGCGGCTACTGGGCGGGCAAGGGCGCGCTGGACTTCAGCGGTGGCTACGTCATCCACCTGGCGGCTGGCGTGTCTGGCTTCGTGGCGGCGGCGATGGTCGGACCGCGGCTGGCCCGCGACCGCGAGAAGGCGGTCCCGAACAACCTGCTGTTCATCGCGGTCGGCGCCGGCATCCTGTGGCTCGGCTGGAACGGCTTCAACGGCGGTGACCCGTACTTCGCCGGCGCGGACGCGACCGCGGCGGTGGTCAACACCAACCTCGCCACCGCCGTGGCCATGATGACCTGGATCGTCATGGACATGGGCTTCGGCAAGAGCGAAGAAGCCGACCTTCATCGGCGGCGTCAACGGCATGATCTGCGGTCTGGTCGGCATCACCCCGGCTGCCGGTTACGTCAACGGCGTCGGCGCCATCGTCATCGGCGCGGTCACCTCAGCCCTGGTGTGGGTGCTCTTCGGCTACCTGCCGCGCAAGGTCTGGCCGTTCAACAAGGTCGACGATGCGCTCGGCGTGGTCTACACCCACGGCTTCGCGGGCCTGTTCGGCGGTTTGCTCGTCGGCCTGCTGGCCGATCCCAAGATGATCGTCTACCTGGGGCTCGGCAAGAACCCGAACGTCACCACGGCCGGCCTGTTCTACGGTCACCCGAAGCAGTTGCTGATCCAGGCAGAGGCGGCGCTGACGGTCATCATCTGGGACGCGCTCGTGACCTTCGTGATCCTGCGCGTGATCAAGTTCTTCACGCCGCTGCGGATGACCGATGCCGAGCTGCTGGCCGGTGACATCGCCGTCCACGGCGAGGTGGCCTACCCGATGGAGGAGCCGGACGCCGAGACTGAGTTCGGCGAGATTCCTGGCGAGCCCAACCCCGCCGAGCACCATCACAAGGTGCTGGCCGATGCCGGCGGCGGTGGCGGCGAGTCATCATGACGATCGGCTGACCTGGGACATTCCCAGGGCAGCCCGACACAGCCAGAAGAGCTGGCCGGCCGCGCAGTCCGCGTGGCCAGCCAGCCCGGATTCGCGGTCGCCCGGCTCAGTGCCCGCGGAACGCCTCTTCAAGCCACCACGAGCCATGCTCTGCGGTGACTTTGGCGTCGATGACAATCGGCCGGTCAGGATTGCTGCCGAGCCAGTCACGGACGGGTGCCAGGTCGGCCGCCGATCTCACCGTGACGGCGGCGCAGCCAAAACCGCGGCCGATTGCGGCCAGGTCGGCAGCCGGGAATCGAACGGTGTCCAGCGGGTAGCCGTCCGGGCCGAAATGGTGCACCTCAGCTCCGTACGCCTCATCGTCATAGATCACTATGACCATCGGCAGGGCCAGCCGGACCGCTGTCTCCAGCTCGCTAATGCCCATCAGCGCCCCGCCATCACCGAGCGCGGCGACCGTGAGCCGGTCCGGCCTGGCAATGGCCGAGCCGATCGCCGACGAGAGGCCCAGCCCGATCGACTGGTATGCCTGCGTGAAGCAGAACCCATCCTGGTCCGGCACCGACAGGAACATGCTCGGGTAGCCCATGAAGTTGCCCGAGTCGACGGCCACGGTGCGCTCGGCAGGCAGCATGTCGTCCAGCGCGATGGTGAGCGTACGCGGGTCGATTCGCTGCCCGTCGCCTTCGTCCGCGTACGGGACGTCCCGCCAGCGGATTGCCGCGCTGAGCCGGTCAGCGAGGGCCGCGGAGCGATAGCCCCGGTCCGGTCCCGCGCTCGCATGCTCGCCAGCCAGCAGCGCGCTGACGGCCTGTGCGGTCAGCGTTACGTCTGCGACCACCCCGAGCCGCACCGGCCGGTGCGCCCCGATGGCCGACCGGTCACAGTCAACCTGCGCTACCGTCGCGGACTCGCCGATCAGGGTGCCGTGCCGCGTCGTCCACATGTTCAGCGAGCAGCCCCAGCCGACAACCAGGTCGGCGCGGCCGATGAGCTCAGCCGCCAGCGGCGAGGCGAAGCCACCGCTGACATCCAGATCCCAGCGGCTGCCGCGGAACAGGCCCTTCGCCGCCGCCGAGGTGGCCAGCAGTGCCCCGCACTGGTCGGCCAGCAGCTCCAGCGCGTGCCTGGCCGCGCCGCTCCTGGCCCCGCGGCCGGCGATGAAGACCGGCCTGCTGGCAGCTGCGAGCGCCGAGGCCAGCTCAGCCACCTGACCGGGCGCCGGCGGGCTCGCAACGGCGGTCCGCGGTGCCGGCGGACCCGGCCAGGTGCACTCCGCGGCCTGGACGTCGAGCGGCAGTGCGAGCACCACGGTGCGCCGCTCGTTGCGCGCCGTCTGGTAAGCCCGCACTGTGTCATCGACCGCGAGGCCAGCAGAGTGCAGCCGGGCTGGCGTGGCGCCGATGCCGCCGGCGATCGCGGCGACATCGATCCGGAAATTGGAGCTGACGGCGCCGGAGCTGACGTCGGCAGCCAGCACCAGCAGCGGCGTCCGGCTCTTGGCTGCCTCGGTGATGGCCGTCAGCGCGTTGGTCAGGCCGGGGCCCTGATGAACGCTGACTACTCCGGGCCGTCCTGCCTGCCTGGCCCATCCGTCGGCCATGCTGGCCGCTCCGCACTCGTGCCGGGCGGCAATGAACCTGGCCCCGTGGCCGATGAGCGCATTGGTGACGTGAAAGTTCCCGCTGCCGACCACCCCGAAGACAGTGTCGACGCCAAGCCCGGCCAGCGTGCTGGCGACCGCGTCGCTGACCAGCATCAGGGTCGCTCCACCAGGGCAAGCACGCGCGCCGGGCTGCCAGAGCCTCCCACGATGGGCAGCGGACCGGCGATGAGCACAGTTCCGGTCGGCGGCAGCGAACCCAGGTTCTGCAGCTGCGTCAGCCCGAACTTGCCGGCACCGAGCAACGCCGAATGACAAGGGAACGGAGGGTCGAAGGAGTGCGCGGCGCCGGCATCGGTGCCCACCGTCTCGACCCCGATCCCGATTACCGGAGCTTCCTCGGCTAGCCAGCGGGCGCACGCTACCGACACGCCCGGCGTGTGCGGACCGGTCTGGTTCGCGTTGAGGAACTGCTCCTGGCTGGCGGACCTGGCATCCCAGCCAGTTCGGTAGAGCAGCCAGCCGCCTGCTGGCAGCGCGCCATGGCGTGACTCCCAGTCCCGGATGTGCTCGGTCTCGAGCAGGAAATCGGGGTCGGCCGCCGCCTGCTCGCTGAAGTCAAGCACGACTGCGGGAGCGACCATGCTGGTCAGCGGTACGGCGGCGATGTCTTCCCGGTCGCGTCCGCTCACCCAGTGGACGGGCGCATCGAAGTGCGTTCCGGTGTGCTCGCCGGTGCTGATGTTGTTCCAGTACCAGGCCGGCCCGCGGTCGTCATAGCGGCTGACCTCCTGCAAGCTGAACGGGATGGTGTTCGCGAACGGCTCGGGCAGCTGGATGACCGGGGTCGTTGCCTCAAGCCTGGCCGTCAGGTCCACGATCTGGACCGCGGACGATCTGAGGGCGGCGACAAGCGTTTCGAGCACGGACACAATCGCCTCCAGGTTAGGTACGGGGACTGCAGCGCGTTAGGAGTGCGGTGCTCGCGGGGGAGCGGTGCGCACCGGGTGGCAGCGCAGCAGCCACCAGACTGCCCCAGCGGCGACCGCCGAGGGAAGAGGCATCGGCCGGACAGCTCGGGCCGTCGCGCAGAATAGAGGCATGACCAAGCACGTGACCAAGGCAGAAACACTGGTAACGGACGATGGCGTACCGATCGACGCAATTCACCTGCCAGGTGACCAGAGCCTGGGAATCGTGCTGGCACATGGCTTCACGCTGAACTGGCAGCGACCGCATGTCTGGCGGGTAGCCAACAGGCTGAATCGGTTCGGCGGGGTGGTCGCGTTCGACTTCCGTGGCCACGGCCGCTCCGGCGGGCTCAGCACCGTCGGGGATAAGGAGATCAAGGACGTCGAGGCGGCGGTAGCCTTCGCCCGCGATCTTGGTTACCAGCAGGTGGTCACCGTTGGCTTCTCGATGGGCGCCTCGATAGTGCTGCGGCACGCGGGCCTGCTGGGCGGGGTGGACGCCGTGGTATCCGTCAGCGGTCCGGGCCGGTGGTACTACCGCGGCACCCCGTCAATGCGGCGCGTGCACTGGGCAGTCGAGCGCAAGCTCGGTCGCATGCTGGCCCGGCGGATGCTGAACACCCGGATCAGCGACGGCCGCTGGGATCCGGTGCCATTGCCGCCTGCGGACGCAGCAGCGCGGATCGCGCCGACGCCGCTGCTGATCGTGCATGGTGACAGGGACGAGTACTTCCCGGCCGACCATGCCGAGGAGATCTTCGCCGCCGCGCAGCAGCCCAAGGAACTGTGGATAGTGCCGGGCTTCGCGCATGCTGAGTCGGGTGCCAGCCCCGCGTTGCTGGACCGGATCGGGACCTGGGCCGCGGCCGCCGTCGTCGGTCGCGGCCAGCCCGAATGCCGTGGCCTAGCGCCGGAAACCCCAGTTCAGCAGCCGGGTGGCCGCGCTGAACCGGCTCGCCGCATCGGTGCCGGTGCTGTCCAGTACCACGCCCATCAGCTCGCGCTTGCCGCGGATGGCCGCGAAGAGCAGGCAGTAACCCGCGCCGCCGGCGAAGCCGGTCTTGATGCCGATGGCGCCACGGTAGCTGCCCAGCAGCAGGTCAGTGTTCGACCAGTGGTACTGCTGGTGCCACCTGGTGGCCCTGACCCGGGCCTGCCGGAGCCGCACGATCTGCCGGAAGGCCGGCAGCGTCATCGCTGCTTCGCCTAGCCTGATCACGTCCTGCGGGGTCGAATAGGTCGAGTGCGAGGTCGGCCAGGGCAGGCCATCGAAGTTGGCGAAGTGAGTCTGAGTCAGGCCCAGTGCACGTGCGGTGGTATTCATCCGCCGGACGAACTCCTGCCAGCCGTGGCCGTAGGCGTTGGCCAGCAAGTAGGCGGCGTCCGCCCCCGAGGGCAGCAGCAGGCCCTCAAGCAGCTGCCATGCACTGAGCACGTCTCCTGGCCGCAGGCCGGCGGTAGTCGCATCGTGTTGCCGCGCATAGTCGACAGCGCGCTGCGTGACGGTGATCGTCCGGGCAAGATGGCCGGCCCGGATGACCACGATCGCGGTCATGACCTTGGTGATGCTCGCGATCGGGCGCTCTGGCTCGCAGGCCGCGGCTCCACAGCACGATACCGGTGCGGGCGTCGACTAGCTCGCCGCCAGCTGCCACGATTCCGGACGGCTTGACGGCGAACCTGGCATGCGCCTGGATCGGGCTGGCCTTGACCGCGTCAGCGTTCGCCGGGACCGTGCTCAGTACCGGCGCGCAGCTGAGGCAGACGACCAGGGCGGCTAGGGCGAGGCGGACTGCGGCGCGCATTACCATCCCGTCGATGCCGGTAACCGGTCTGATATGGCAATTTAACAGGGTTAAATGCCGCGACACAGCTTACCGCCGGGGAAGTCTGCCGGGCGTGCTCACCAGCCGGTGGGCCTCGGCATGCCCTCGGCGTATCCGGCGGCTCCCTGGATGCCGACGACGGCGCGCTCATGCAGGCCATCGATGCTGTCCGCGCCCGCGTACGTGCACGCGCTGCGTAGTCCCGCGGTGATCGCGTCGAGCAGGTCTTCCACACCCGGCCGCTGCGGGTCCAGGTACATGCGGGATGACGAGATGCCCTCCTCGAAGAGCTCCTTGCGGGCCCGTTCGAAAGGCGAGTCGGCGGCGGCCCGCAGGCGTACGGCTCGCGCCGAGGCCATGCCGAAGCTCTCCTTGTACAGCCGGCCGTCGACGTCCCTGAAGACGTCGCCAGGAGACTCGCAGGTGCCGGCGAACCAGGAGCCGATCATGACGCTAGCCGCGCCGGCTGCCAGTGCGAGCGCCACGTCGCGCGGGTACCGCACGCCGCCGTCAGCCCACACGTGGCGGCCGAGCCGCCGCGCCTCGGCCGCGCACTCGAGCACCGCGCTGAACTGCGGCCTGCCGACAGCCGTCATCATCCGCGTGGTGCACATCGCCCCTGGCCCCACCCCGACCTTGACGATGTCGGCGCCGGCCTCGACCAGGTCGGCAACGCCGGCCGCGGTGACGACGTTGCCGGCCACCACGGGCACCTCGGGACTCAGTTCGCGAACCGCCCGAAGCGCCTGCAGCATCTTGTCCTGGTGGCCGTGCGCGGTGTCCACCACCAGCAGGTCCGCGCCCGCGTCCAGGAGCAGTTTCGCCTTGCCGGCTACGTCGCCGTTGATGCCGATCGCGGTGCCGATCCGGAGTCGGCCGCGGGCGTCGACGGCCGGCTGATACAGCGTCGCGCGCAGCGCGCCGGTCCTGGTCAGGATGCCGACGCAGCGCCCGTCCGTGTCGACGACCGGGGCCACCCGGTGGCGGCCGTCGTGCAGCAGGCTGAAAGCGCGCTCCGGGTCAGTGCCGGCCGGCAGCGTCAGCAACTCGGCGGACATCACCTGGCTCAGCTGCGTGAAGCGGTCGACTCCGGTGCAGTCGCCCTCGGTCACCACGCCGATTGGCTTGCCATCGTCATCGACGATGATGATGGCGCCGTGCGCGCGCTTGGGCAGCAGGCTCAGTGCATGGCCGGTCGTGGCGGTGGGCCCGAGAGTCAGCGGCGTGTCGTGGACCAGATCGCGCTCCTTGACCCAGGAGATCACCTCGGCGACCACGTCGGCAGGGATGTCCTGGGGTAGCACGGTTATGCCGCCGCGCCGGGCGACGGTCTCGGCCATCCTGCGGCCCGCCACTGCGGTCATGTTCGCGACCACGACCGGGATGGTTGCGCCGCTGCCGTCCCCGGTCGTCAGGTCGACGTCCAGCCGCGACCCAATGCCTGACCTGCTGGGCACGAGGAAAACGTCGCTGTAGGTCAGGTCATGGGCGGGCGCGCTGAGAAATTCCACGTAAGCGATTGTCCCTCAGGCCAGGCCGGCGCCAGCGGCCGCCGGGTCAGGACCCGAGCACCTGCCGGAGGTAGCCGTTACCGAACCGGCGGTCCGGATCGAGCTGGTCGCGGACAGCGACGAAGTCGCGCATCTTCGGGTAGGCGTCGGCCAGGTACGCGGCGTCGCGGGTATGCATCTTGCCCCAGTGCGGCCGGCCGCCGACCGCCGTCATGACGGCCTCGACATCGGTGAAGTACTGCTCGTGCGGCGAGGAGCGGAAGACGTGGATGGCGATGTAGGCGCTATCGCGGCCGCTGGCGGTGGACAGCCACACGTCATCCGCCGGCGTGACGCGGACTTCGATGGGGAAGCTGATGCGCCAGTCCCGGCGCCGGAACAGTGACCGCACTTCGGCGAGCACGTCGGACAGGGCAGCGCGCGGAATCGCGTATTCCTGTTCCTTGAACCGGACCCGCCGCGGGCTGGTGAAGACGCGGTAGGCCGCGTCGGTATAAGTGCGGGAGCCTAGCGCTCTGGCGGCGACCGAATTGACGGCCGGGATGATGGCAGGCACCCGGTGGCCCAGCCGGCAGGTCGCGCCGAACAGCGAGTTCGACAGCAGTTCGTCATCCAGCAGGTAGCGCCAGCGTGGCAGCGGGCTGGCCGGGCCGGTAGTGCGGTTGTTGCGCTTGGTCAGGCAGCCCTCGCTATGCGGGAACCAGTAGAACTCGAAATGCTCATTGTCGGCGCACAGTTCATCGAGCCTGCTGATGACCTGAGACCACGTCATCGGCTCCTCGCGTGCCTGCAGCAGGAACGCGGGCACGACATTGAAGGTGACCGCGGTAACCACTCCGAGCGCGCCCAGACCCACCCTGGCCGCGTCGAAGAGGTTGAGATCCGCGCCGTCTGGTCCGGTCAGTCCGCCGCTCGGCGCTGCTGCCGAGCAGGTCACGATCCGGCCGTCGGCGAGGACGAGTTCCAGCCCGGCTATCTGAGCCGCCATGCCGCCGACATCCCGGCCGGTACCGTGGGTGCCCGTCTGCGTAGCGCCGGCCACCGTCTGCACCTGGATGTCGCCCATATTCGCGAGCGACAGGCCCCGGGCCAGCAGTGCGGCGTTGAGCACGTGCAGCGGGCAGCCGGCCTCGACGGTGACGGTCCCGGCGGCGTTGTCTACCGACCTGATCGCGGTGAGGTTGCCCGGCCGCAGCAGCACGCCGTCGGTGACAGCCGTCGGCGTGAAAGAGTGACCGCTGCCGGTCATCCGCACCGTCAGCCCGTCCGTGGCAGCCCGCTGGACCTCGGCGGCTACCTCGGCCGCGGAAGCCGGGGCTGGCTGCCGCCGCGGGCTGCGCTGACACGTTCCCCGCCCAGTTGTGCCAGCCGGATGGCGCAGCCGCTGATGCGCCGTCGTCACGCATAGGACCGGTTACTTCGCATTCAACCATTGTGCTGCCTGCGTATCGGCTGTCGCACGCAGCCTCCCTTGCCCCAGCAGGCAGATGGTGACGGCCATCACGCCGAAGCCTGCAGCTACGCCGTAACCCCAGCGTGGATCCAGGCTGTCGACGATCCTGCCGGTCACGGCCGAGCCTACGGCCACGCCAATCGAGATCGAGGACGATAGCCACGTCATGGCCTCGGTCCTGTGCTCCGGCAACGCCTGCCGCTCGATCAGCCCGTATCCGGCAATGATCGTCGGCGAGATTGTCAGCCCGGCGACAATCATGCCGGCTTCGAGGGAGATCAGCCCCGGCTGCGCCCAGAACGTGGCCACCCCGGCCACGGTCAGCGCGAGGGCCAGCACAAACCTGCGCTCCAGCGGTGCACGCCAGGTTCGGGCCCCGTACCACAATCCGCCGATCGCGCTGCCCAGTGCGTAGGTGCCGAGAATGAATCCGGCCAGCGGCTTGTGTCCGTGGTGCTGGGCGAAGACGACGGTGCTGAGGTCGATCGAAGCGAACATGGCGCCCAGGCACAGGTACACCGGTGCCATCGTGACCAGGCCAGCCGCCGGGAAGCGGCCGCGCGCGGACCGCTGGCCGTGCTGGCGGCGCTCCAGCGCCGACCGTGGCCTGATGGCCGGCTCGGTCCGGCGCTGGGCAGCGAACAGCAGCGTGCCGGTTACCGAGAGGATCACGCAGACGAGCACGCCGGACGGCGGGAAGGACGTCGCCAGGAGTGTCACCACGGCCGGGCCAACGACGAAGATCACCTCGTCAACGACGGACTCGAGCGCGAACGCGGATTGCAGCGCTGGCGAATCTCCCAGCAGGGCGCTCCAGCGGGCCCGGACCATCGAGCCCAGCGACGGCATCGCCGCGCCGGCGATCCCACCGGTGACCAGCAGGACCCAGAGCGGGGCGCGCAATTCAGCAGAGGTAACGAGGGCCACCGAGCTGATGCCGAAGACGGCCACCAGCGGCCTGAGGACACGCTGCTGGCCGAACCTGTCGGCGAGCTTGGCTACCTGAGGTGCGCAGGCCGCGTAGCAGACCGACGCCGGCTGCGGCCACTGTGCCGGCCAGCCCGTAGTGCCCGGTACTCGCCGCTACCAGCAGCACGGTGCCGAGGCCGAACATGGCCATCGGGGCGCGCCCGATCATGCCCGCCAGGCAGAACCGCGCAGCGCCGGGCGTCCGGAGCAGGCCAAGATAAGCACCGCCAGCCGGGCGGCCGTCGCCTGCAGGCTCGGGCGAGTCAAGCTGGTCTGCCCCGAGACCGGCCGGAACGTGCGTCATGTGCGCGGTACCTCCGCTCTGACCGTACCTGGCCGGGGCAACCGGAGGCGTTCGCCCGATATTCGCGCCCGGGTCGTTGGGCTGGATCGGCCCGGAAGTTATGGTGGAGGCGTTATGGGACGCTTCCGCGGGCGTGCTCACAGGGCAGCCGCGCCTGTAAACCGGCCTGACGGCGGCACCATGCCCGGACGGAGTCCCGTTGCCGGACGCCGTCCCGTAGCTGGCCGCGGCTTGTTTGCTGGCCGTGGTTTGCTTGCTGGCCGCGGTCCCGCTGCCTGGCGCGGCCTCGGTGCCGGGCGGCCCCGGAATGGTCGCCGGATCGCCGCGGTGGGCGTCGCGGCGATTGTCGGGCTCGCACTGCATACACCTGCGAAGGCCGCGCCGCTGGGTCCGCGCCCGGTCGGCCGCGGGCTTGCGCAGGCCGCCGTCCGGCCAGCCCAGCAGCAGCTTGCCGCGCCGGGCCGGCCGGTGGCGGCGGAACTAGCCTGCGGCAGCGTGGCACGGGCGGAAGCGGCACGGGCGGAAGCGGCACGGGCGGAAGCGGCACGGGCGGAAGCGACACGGGCGTGGCCGGTGCCGGGTCTTCGGCTGGGTCCGCACGGCAGGCTGGGTCAGCGCGGCAGGCTGGGCCTGCCCGGCAGGCCAGCTCCGTGCGGCAGGCGAGTGCGTTCCGTCAGATTATCCTGCCTGACCTGCTCATCGTGGCGCCTCGCGGTCTTACTAGTGCCCAGCTCGCCAGGCTCAGGAAGATCCCCGGCCTGCGCGCGATGATCACGTTCGATGGTGCCCGGATCACCGCTGGCGGCCGCTCGGTCAGCGTGATCGGCGTGGACCCTGCGACGTTCCGGTCCTGGGTACCGTTGCGGACGGCCTCGGACCAGCCGTTCTGGACCGCGCTAGGGAAGGGCGACTTCGTCGCGTCCGCCGGTGCAGGTCGCAGCCTGCAGCTGAAGCCGGGAGCCTCCTACCGGCTGGTCGGCGGATCCGCGCAGGTCGTCAGGTTCGGGCTGGCAGCCAGGCTGGGTATCGCGGGCGTCGACCTGCTGGTCAACAAAGCCACCTCGGCCCGGCTTGGCCTCGTTCGTCAGGTGGCTGGCCTGATCAGCGCGCCTGGCGTCAGCCTCACTGCGCTGACGCGCGAGGTCTCGGCCGTGCTCGGCCACGACGGCAAGGTCGTCACGTTGCGAAGCCAGCTGCCAGTGGCGTCGGCCCGGCGGGCGGCAAACCGGCCAACTACCTTCAGCTGTTCAAGGCTTCCGCCGCTCAATTCTGCCCCGGCCTGTCCTGGACAGTGCTGGCTGCGATCGGCCAGATCGAGAGCGCCGACGGAACCAACGTGGGCCCGTCCACCGCCGGCGCGCTCGGACCGATGCAGTTCCTGCCGTCGACCTGGGCGCAATGGGGCATAGACGCATTCGGCGAGAGCGGTCCGCCGAACGTGCTCGATCCTTATGACGCCGTACCGTCGGCAGCCAGGCTGCTGTGTGCCGACGGGGCAGCAGCTGGCGGCCGGTCGCTCTATAACGCGATCTTCGACTACAACCACGCTGACTGGTACGTCAACGAGGTACTGGCGCTGGCCGCGCAGTACGCCGCCGCATACCGCTGACGCTGCCGTCCCGGCAGCTGCGAGGCTAGGGGCCATGGCTACGGCCGGGCCCAGGCCAACCGCTGGCTGTTGCGCGGCTTAGCCCTGGTTGGATAGGAGCATGGCTCCCTACGACGCCTTCCTGCTCGTCTCCTTCGGCGGGCCTGAAGGTCCCGCTGACGTGATGCCCTTCCTGGAGAATGTGACGGCAGGCCGTGGCGTGCCGCGCGAGCGGCTTGAGCAGGTCGCCGAGCATTACCACGCGTTCGGCGGGGTGAGCCCTATCAACCAGCAATGCCGCGATCTGATGGCGGCGATCGAGAAGGACTTCGCCGCCCGTTCCGTCGGGCTGCCGGTGTTCTGGGGGAACAGGAACTGGCGGCCCTACCTGACCGACACCGTGGCCGAACTGGCCGCAGCCGGCGTGCGCCGCGCGGTCGCGTTCGTGACCTCCGCGTATAGCTCGTTTTCCAGCTGCCGCCAGTATCTAAACGACATCGAGGCTGCCCGGGCCAGGGTTGGCAGCGACGCTCCCGAGATCGACAAGATCCGGCCGTTCTTTAATCACCCTGGCTTTATCGGCCCCTTCGCCGCCGCCGCCGCCGCGGCGGCCAGGTCGCTGCCGCCGGACGTCGGCGATGACTACGAACTGGTCTTCACCGCGCATAGCATCCCCGAGGCGATGGCCGCTGCCAGCGGTCCCTCCGGCGGCAGGTACCGGGCTCAGCTGACCGAAGCCTCCGGCCTGGTTGCGGCCGAGCTCGGCTACCAGCGGCCCTGGCATCTTAGCTACTCGAGCCGGAGCGGGCCGCCGTCCCAGCCGTGGCTCGAGCCGGACGTCAACGACCTGCTCGGCACCCTGGCCGCCGCCGGTTCCCGCGCGGTCGTGGTCGTGCCAGTCGGCTTTGTGAGCGACCACATGGAGGTCAAGTTCGACCTGGACGTGGAGGCAGCGCAGACCGCGGATCGGCTCGGCCTGGCCTTCGCTCGGGCCGCCACTCCAGGTACCGACGCCCGGTTCGTCTCGATGATCACCGACCTGGTCTGTGAGCGCACCGATGGCCAGGCCGGCCTCGACCCGGGGCGCGCGGTCGCACTGGGCACGCTGGGGCCGGGCCAAGACCGCTGCCCGGCCGGCTGCTGCGGCGCCGGGCTGGCGCGCCCGGTGGCCAGCCGGGTGACAACGCCGTGACTACCGACGACGCGCGTGATCCGGAAGTACTGTGCGACCTGGCTCGCGCAGTTGCGCTGGAGGCGGCCGAGCTCCTGCTGTCGTCGGCCGGCCAGACCGCGGTCGTGCAGACGAAGTCGAGCCCGACGGACGTGGTAACCGAGATGGACCGGGCTGCGGAGGAGCTGATCCGCGCCCGGCTGCTTACCGCCAGGCCCGACGACGCGATTCTGGGCGAGGAAGGCGGCGAGACCGGCGCGGGTGCCGAGGTCAGGTGGATCGTGGATCCTCTGGACGGCACCGTGAACTACCTCTACGGCCTGCCCGACTGGGCGGTCAGCATCGCGGCGGAAGTTGACGGCGTCGTGACGGCCGGTGCAGTGTGTGCGCCGTTGCGGCGCAGCCTGTATTCCGCGACGCTGGGCGGCGGAGCGTGGCTGCAGTCCGGCTGGCTGGCAGGCCCGCAGCGGCTGGCCTGCAATACGGGCGTGGCCCTGTCCGGCGCGCTGGTCGCCACCGGATTCGGGTACTCGGCAAGTGAGCGTGCCAGTCAGGGCAAGCTGGTGGCGGCCGTGCTGCCGAGGGTCCGAGACATCCGGCGGGCCGGATCAGCAGCGCTGGACCTCTGCTCGGTCGCAGCCGGACTGGCGGACTGCTATTACGAGCAGGGAGTGCGGTACTGGGATATCGCCGCAGGCAGCCTCATCGCCGCCGAAGCAGGCGCCGTCGTCGGCGGCCTGGCCGGGGCCGAACCGAGTCGTGCGATGACCATCGCGGCCGCGCCGGAGCTATTCGCCGAGCTACGAGAGCTGCTAGCCGGGCTGGACAGCGGTTAGCCGCGGTTCAGTTTGCCGGCGGCGACCGGGCCAGCACTGCGGAAGCTGAACCAGACCGAGCCTGGACCGGTCGCAGAAATCGTCACGGTGCCGTTCTCGCAGGTACCCGTGGTGATGCTCTGGCTCATCGTTAGCTTGGCGGCGGTCGCATGACTGAGGCTCAGGACGCCCGTGCAGCCGAAGCCGGTACCCGAGTAGCTCACGGTGCCGTGGCCGGAGCCCGCCGTCAGGGTCACGCTGACGTGGTAAGCGTCCGTGGGTGGCTGCCTGACGACTCCGGACCACGTTCCGGTGAAGGCGTGCGGAACGGTGGGAGTCGCCGTTGGCGTGGGCGGCGCCGACGCCGATGCAGTCGGGCGCTGGCTGGCTCCGGCGCCGTCCGTCGCGGCCCGGCCAGTCGGTGCGCCGCCCTGCAGCAGCCGGAAGACCGTCACGCCGATCACCACCACGAGGACTACCGCGGCGCTGGTCAGCAGTCCGGTCCGGCGGCCGTGGGTGTCGCGCGGCGGCGCGTGGTGGTGCTGGGCCGTGCCTGCCGTCACGGGCCGGCCAGACCCCTGGTGCGCGGTGGCCAGGCCCGACGGCGGCCGGAATGATGCTGGCGGCGCGAGGCCGGGCCGGGCCGGGCCTGATCGGGGGGCGGTCGGCCGGGACGAGGCTGGCCGCGGCGAGCCTGCGGCGCCCGCGGCGTGCCGAGGCCGGGCCGCTGGCTGAAACTCGTGCGCCGCATCGCTCGCTGATCTGGTGGCGCGACGCAGGCCCTCGGCCAGCACGCCGGCCGGCAGGTCCACATTTCCCAGCAAGTTCAGCACGACCGAGCGAGCAGCCGGGCGCTCTGCGGGGTCAGGATCGAGGCACCGGGCCGCGACGGCGCCCAGCTGGCCGGGAAGTACGGCCAGGTCGGAGTGACTGGCCGGCGGGCGGCCGGTCGCGGCGAACACGACCGTCTGGGCCCACGCCAGCATGTCGGCGGCTGGCGTGGCGGTGCCATAAGGCGGAGTGATACCGAACTCGACGACGCGCGGCGCGCCGTCGGCTGCCATGATCACGTACTCGGGGCCGAAGTTACCGTGCACGAGGCCTGCCTGATGGACCGATGCAAGCCCGGTAGCCATGCCGATCGCGACGGCATCGAGTTCGGCACCCGTCCTGACCCCGTCAGCAGCGACGATATCCAGCAGGGACAGGCCGGGCACGTATTCGCTGACCAGGTAGGCCTGGTATCCCTCGAGCCCGGCGTCCAGCACGCGCGCCGCGCAAAAGGGCGGTACTCTCTTGGCCACTGCTGCCTCGGCGGCGAACCGGTCCCTGGCGGCTGCATCCTGTGCCCAGTCAGTCCTGAGCATGCTGATGGCCACCTCGGCGCCATCCGGGCTAATACCGAGGTAGATCGGGTCATCAGCGGGAATGCCTACGATTCGCCCAGCCAGGCGGTACCGTCCGACCCGCCTGGGGTCGCCGGTGCGCAGCGGCGTCTGCTGGGGCATAACCGGATTCGGCCTCGGCAAGCAGGTGGACACATGTGGTGGGTTCGTACCATACGCACTTTGTGCATCTCAGTGCGGTAAATCGACTAAGTTACTCAGGGGTAGATAGAGGTGCAAGTGAGTGCAGCCAGTGGGCTCCGGGGGCGTATTGCCCGCTAAGAACCCGATTCCCGAAGCCAGTTATTGCGACACGCACTGACGGGGTGGGCCTGGTAGGTGTAGCTCACGGCGGGACGTGGCAGAATTCCCCGCCGGATTCGGGCACAACCGAGCCGTCCTGTGCGTTACAAGCGCGCGACGAGGTTAGTAAAGATGGAGGGGTAAGGGCCAACATGGCTACCGACTACGACAGCCCGAGGAAGACAGACGACGACGTTACCGAGGACAGCCTGCAGGAACTGCAGGCGCGGCGGATGGACAAGTCCTCGACGGCGATTGACATCGATCCCGATGACATTGCCGAGTCGCTGGAGCTGCCTGGTGCTGACTTGTCAAACGAGGAGCTCTCGTTCCGGGTGATTCCGCGTCAAGCGGACGAATTCACTTGCTCGAGCTGCTTCCTTGTGCACCACCGCAGCCAGCTTGCCGACAACCGTGCGGGCCAGCCCGTATGCCGGGAATGCGCGGCCTGACGATTGAGCACCGGGTGGGCCTGGGCCACCCAGCCGGTGTTACGGCCTGGACAGGCGGGTCACGCCGCCGGATCGCGGCTTCGTTCCCGTCTGAGGGGTGAGAGTTTCGCAGCTCTCAGCCGGGCCCGGATCAACCGGAACAGGTGGCGCCGCCCCTCCGGCGGCAGCCGTCGCGTGTCCGCGATGGCCCGTCCGGACAGCACGGGCAGCGGCAGCGCCAGCCCGGCTGCCAGCAGCGGTCGGCCAGTCAGGCCGATCAGCAGCAGGCAGAGAGCGGCTGCCAGGCACGCCGCCGCGGTTGCGACCAGTCGCAGCGCGACCTGGCCAATCGCCAGTTCTGAGTTGCCGCTGAATACCGGGCTGGCAGGGGCGGACTGAGCTGCCCGGAGGAAGTGCGCGGCCGCGCCAGCCGCGTCCCTGGCCCTCAGCCTGATCCGGCCTAGCTCGTTGATGGCGCCATCGTGACCAGGGTCGATCGCCAGTGCTGTCTCCTGCCGCTGCTGCGCGAGCGTCAGCTGACCCTGGCTCAGCGCGACTTTCCCCGCGGTGACATGCACATCAGCCTCTTCTGGCGCCAGCGCCAGCGCCTCGGCGGCCGCATCCCCGGCCAGCTCCAGCTGCTGGTCGGCGGCGGCAGCCTGCGCCAGGCAGACATGCGAGCGCCAGAACTGCGGCGCCAGCCTGCGGGCTTCGAGAGCCGCCCCGACCGCGTCGGCGGTCTTGTCCAGGCCGATCAGCGCCGTGCTGGCTAGCCGGAACGGCCAGTCGTCCGCCGGATCGAGTGCGCTTGCCCTGGCTGCCGCCTGCACGGCAGCAGCGCAGTTGCCCGCGCCCAGCTGCGCTCGGGACAGCAGGCACCAGGCCCGGCTACTGTCCGGCTGGCTCGCCAGTGCCGCGCGCAGCAGCCGGACGGCATCGCTATAGCGGCGCAGGTCAATCATGATGCTGGCGCGACCGAGGCTCGGCGGTAAACCGGTCGGCCGGATCGCCGGCCGCCGGGCCGGTCACAGCAGCTTTCGCTTCTTCAGGTACGCGGCGAGGTCGTCGTAGCTACCGCCCTCATTGGCATACAGGGCCACGTTCCTGGCTGAGTCGAACCACGGACCGAGCGACGGCCGCACCTGACTCATCGCCGCGAGCAGGTCATCCTGCCCGATCATCCTGGCCTGGCCGGTCCTGGCCGAGTCGAGCAGGGCCAGCTCGGCGGCTGCTCTCGCAGATGTGGGCGATGTCGGCGGCAGAGTAGCCATCGGTGCGGCTGGCGAGGGTCGGCAGCTTGATCCCCGCGACCGGGCGGCCAGCCAGGTGGTACCGGAATACCGCCTCGCGGGCCTGGCTCGTCCGGCGGCAGCACCAGCAGCGTGCGGTCCAGTCGACCTGGCCGGCGCAGCGCGCTATCGACGTCCCAGGGATGGTTGGTCGCCGCGAGCACGAAGACGCCCTCGTTGCCGCCGGTCACGTCGTCAAGCTCGAGCAGGAGCTGGTTGACCGCGCTGCGCATCGGGGCGGTCCGCAGCTGGCTGCGCTTCTGGCCGATAGCGTCGACCTCGTCGAGGAACACCACGCAGGGCGCGTTCCGCCTGGCGGTGGCGAAGATCTCCCGGATGTTCCGCTCGCTCTGGCCGACGTACATGTCGACGACGTCGGCGAAGGACACGGCCATGAAGCGCGCGCCGAGCTCGCCGGCCACGGCCCGGGCGATGAAGGTCTTGCCGCAGCCAGGCGGGCCGTAGAGCAGCAGACCGCCGCGCAGGCTCTTTCCATACAGTTTCCGCAGGTCAGGGTTGCGCATCGGAGCCAGGAAGGCGGCCTCCAGGCGAGCCTTGACCTCGGCCAGGCCGGCCACGTCGGCTAGCTGCAGCCCAGGCCGTTCGGCATCGAAGGCGCGCGGCACTATCGGCCTGGACGCCGTCAGGTGTAGCGCCATCGGGTCCGACGAACATCGGCGGCAGCACGTCGCGCAGCTCTGCCTCCGCCTCGGCCCAGTCGAAGGACGGTTCCGCCGCGGCCGGGCGGCCCGGCCCGGCAGGCGATGTACCGGCTTCCGCGGCCGGCTTGCTGGCGGTGCCTGACTGCTGCCTGATCAGCAGGTTCAGCGCACCGGCGTTGCTGGGATCGGCGTGCAGGATCGCGCCAAGATGGCCGATTGCCTCGTCGCGCTGGCCCGCAGCGGCGAGTACCTAGCCAGATGGAGCCGGAGTGCGACGTCATCGGGAAGCGCTGCTACCGCCTTCCGCAGACTCGCGATGACGGCTTGCTCAGCTTCCATTCGGCCATCCAGTGCTGTTCGTCTGGTTCATACGATCATGACGATTTTATCCGGCTTTCGCCGATCGTGACGGAACCTCTGCAGACGACGTGCCACCGATCTGGTTCACTGCGGACCCAGTCAGTCCGCCGGTCAGTGCTGCCCCCAGCTCTGGCGCTCGTCGCCGCGCGGGTCGAGCACGACCTCCGCGGGACCGCCGAAGATCCTGACCGGACGGCGATCATCGAACGGCGGCCAGCCGGGGTCCCCGGTGCTGGCGAACCTGATCCAGGCGGCATGCATCTCCCCGGCGAGCGCGGCAGGGGGCTCGGTTCCGATCGCCATCTGCGCATCGGGGCAGCCGAGGTTGTCGAATACGAACGGGATCTCCATCGCGTGCGCGGCGCCCAGCCCCAGCACCGGGCTCTGCCAGGCAAACTCATACAGGTACGTCGGGGCAGCGCCGCCCGCGGTCAGCCGCGCCTGCGCCGCGTCAAGCGTGGGCAGCCGGAAGAACCGGTCGGTCATCAGCGCGCAGAGCACGTCGCCGGCGCTGGCGCCAGGCCGGTTCGCCCGGTAGACCGCCGCGGTGCCGGCGCTGATGCCGAGCGCGCCGAGGAAGCCTGGCAGCGTCTCGTCGGTCACCATCGCGGCCATGCCCGATCGGCACGAAGAACAGCCGGAACTCCTCGGTGTTCGTGCCGGCCAGCAGCGGCGACGTCCACCCCGGCCGGCTGCCAGGGCGGCCAGCGGGTGTACGGGCAGCACGTCTCCGTCGATAACCGGGATGAACGCCATGGACGTCGCCACGATGCTCGCGCCCAACCGGGCTGGGTCGGGGGCGGCAGCCAGCGCGTCACGCACCGCCGCCTGCGCCTCGATCAGCTTGTCCAGGTCCAGCTCGGCCAGGCTGGCGGCGGTGGCCTCGAAGCCGAGCACCGCGCTCAGCTCGCCCGGTGACCAGCTGCGCGTCCTGCGGATCGGCGCCTACCTGCGCCGCTCCGCTCTGCGCGATGACCTTGCTGAACAGGCCCCGGGCCGCGCGGCATGCCGAGCAGCGTGGTGACGCTCATCGCGCCCGCAGACTCGCCGAAGATCGTCACGTTGGCCGGGTCGCCGCCGAACGCGGCGATGTTGTCGCGCACCCATTCCAGCGCCGCGACCTGGTCAAGCAGGCCGCGGTTGGGCGGCGCGTCCGGCAGCAGCGCGAAGCCGTCGATGCCGAGCCGGTAGTTGATGCTGACCAGGACGACGCCGTCGCGGGCGAAGGCGTGGCCGTCGTACATCGGCACGGCTGAGTTGCCATTGCTGAAGGCGCCGCCGTGGATCCAGACCATGACCGGCGCAGCCCCGGCCAGATCTGGCGTCCAGACGTTGAGCGTCAGCCAGTCGTCGCCGGGGATGTTCGGCTCGGGCAGGAGCGTGTCGAACGGTGCCACGTAGTCCGGCTTCGGCGGCGTCGCGCTGAACCGGCGCACTCGCGCACGCCGTCCCAGGCCTGCGGCGGCTCGGGCGGCCTGAACCGCGCGGGCCTGTCGGGCTGGCGGCATACGGGATGCCGAGGAACCGGTCACCCCGTCGGCCGACTCGCCGCTAACAGTGCCGTACCTGGTGATAGCCGTGGTCATGCGGGCACTGTGCCATACCTGACCGCGGTCAGCCAGGGCATGGCCAGGATGATTGCGCAAGCAGGCGCGGAGTAGGCTCACGGCCGTGACAGATGTAGAACGCAGCCAGCGGGGCGACGACCGACGACAACGACTGGCGGGTCACCGTCCGGCTGCAGGGCGGGCAGGCAAGCAAGGCGGCCGAGCACCTCAGCGCGCACAAGGTCGAGGGCGAGGTGCACAAGCGTCTCGGCGGCCGGGTCATGGTCGGCACCGACGGCGGCGGATGAGCTGTACCTGTACACCCACACGCAGGATGCGGCACGGCCGCCGCAGCAGTCGGTCAGTGACCTGCTTGCCAGCCACGGCATGCAAGCGGATTACGCGGTCGAGCGGTGGCATCCGATCGAGGAGGAATGGGAAGCCGCGGACGAGCCGCTACCGTCCACGCCGGCCGAAGTCGAGGCCGAGCGAGCGAGGCTGGACGCCGAGGAGACGAGCGAGTCGCTGGCCGAGGGGCACGCGCTGTTCGAGGTCCGGGTGCAGCTGCCGTCTCATCGCGAGTCGGTGGCGCTTGCCGCCCAGCTCAGCGCCGAGGGCTACTCGGTGGTACGGCGCTGGCGTTTCCTGGTAGTCGGGGCGAACAACGCTGACCAGGCTGAGGACTTCGCCGCCCGCATCCGGCCAGGAAGCGCCAGCCGGGGCCGTGATCAGCATCGAGGAAGTCGGCGCGCTGTATCCCTATACCGCCCTTGACGCGGCGGCTGGCTCCGGGCTGTAGCCGCTGCGCCGCAGCTGGTGCAGCATCCAGCCGTGGCCATTCGGATCCAGCGCCCGGCTGTGCTCGGTGAACAGCTCGGCTGCACGCCGGTAGGACATCCGGCCGCGGCCGCTGAGCGGGCAGACGTCGGCGGCGCTGGTGCCTGCTGGCGCGCGCCGGTCGGTGAGGAACAGTGGCCCATGCCGTCGGCCGGCCAGCAGCCACCCGAGCAGGTCACTGGTCTGCGGTCCCCAGCTGAGCTGGCCAGCGCCAGCGAGCCGGGCGCGCCTGCCGGGCAGGTCAGCCATCGACGCGTCCAGCGCCAGCACCACCTCCGCAGCAGCGCCGCTATCCCGCAGCAGATGCCAGAATGCCTGCTCGCGCAGCCCGGCCGGGGCGCGGAATAGCGCGTCCAGCTGGGCCGGCGAGAGCGGCGCCGCGGCTACGGGCCTGCTGGCGATCCCTGCCAGCGCGGCGGCGGGATCGGTGGTGATCCACTGACGCCGCTGCCACCAGCTGATCGCGCTGCGCAGCGCGGATAGCTCCCGGTTGACGGTGCGTGCCTCGGCATGACGGATCCGCTGCGTGACCGCGTCCGCGAGCCTGCGGCCGGCGTCCTGATCGTCGAGGAGCGCCAGCGGCACGATCGGCGGGTCTGCCCGCCACCTGCCGCGCCCGGCAGGCGGCTGCTTGCCCACCAGCGGCCAGGCCCAGCCGGCCAGCGAGATCCGGTAGACCCGCCGGGACGCCGCACTGAGCTGCGACCCGGCCAGGTAGCAATCGACCGCGACGGCGTATTCGACCGGCGCGACGCTAACGGACACGAGCATATTCATTGCCCTCATCCTAGTGCATTGGCTTAACTGCGCGGCGCTCCGATTTACTGCGGCAACAATGTGCTGGCCTCCTGTTTTGCGTCGCCACAGCGCAACTTACATTGCGCTGAGAATGTAATTTCTGGCAGCCTTAATAACATGTCCTCGGCAGATAACTCGTCCGTTTCTAATCGCAGTAAATCAATTGATGATTCAGGGAACGGGGCCGGAAGTAATCGAAGCGCTGACATTCCGCCGGTCGCTGCGGGAAGGCAGCAAGACGCCAGCCGGACCGGTCTGCGGGGTCGGCTCGGACCCTTCGCGGAGCCGAACTTCCGGCTCTTCTACGCCGGTTACGCGACCTCGCTGCTTGGTTCGGCGATGTCAAGGATCGCGCTTACCTTCGCGGTGCTGGACGCCGGCTACAGCGCGGCTGGCCTCGGGATCGTATTTGCCGCCTCGGTGGTGCCGCTGGTCCTGGTCATGCTGGGCGGGGGAGTGCTGGCCGATCGCCTCGGCCGGCGGCCGGTCATGCTGATGACCGACACGAGCAGGCTTGCCGTGCAGGGCACCCTCGCCGCCGTGCTGTTCCTGGGCAGTCCGCGGCTCTGGCTCTTCGTCCTGCTGTCGGCGCTGCTTGCGGTCGGCGAGGGCTTCTTCAACCCGGCACTGGGCGGATTGCGCGCCGAGATCGCGCCGCCTCGGCTGCTGCCGGATGCCAATGCGCTGCTGGGCATCGCGTCGTCAGGGGCCGCCGTGCTCGGCCCGGCGCTGGCAGGCGGCCTGGTCGCGCTGACGAGCCCGGCCCTGGTGATCGCGCTGGATGCGGGCAGCTTCGGCATCAGCGTCGTGGTGCTGGCCCACCTGACGATCAGTCCCTCTGGCCGTCCCGTGCAGTCGCCGTGGCAGGACCTGAGCGAGAGCTGGGTCCAGTTCAGGGCGCAGACCTGGCTGTGGCTGACGACACTGCAGTTCGCCTTGTTCAATCTGTTCACCTGGGCGCCTTACCTGCTGCTCGGCCCGATCCTGGCCAGGTCGTACCTGGGTGGAGCGAGCGCCTGGGGAATCATCTCGGCGGCCTACGCAGGCGGCGCGGTCCTGGGTGGCCTAGCGATGGTGGGACGGCGGCCGCGCCGCCCGCTCGTCGTCGCGGTGATCGGAACGTTCGGGTTCCCGGTGCCGTGCCTGCTGCTCGCGCTTCGCGCTCCGGTCTTTGCGGTGGCGGCCGGCGCGCTCGCCGCGGGCTGCGGGAGCGCGGTCTTTGGCACCCTGTCACAGACGGTGCAGCAGCAGCGGGTGCCGGCCAGCATGCTGAGCCGGGTGACCGCGCTGACGCTCACTGGCGCTTATGCGCTCGGGTCGATGGGCTACGCGGTGATCGGCCCGGTGGCAGACGTGGTCGGGCCGGCCACGCTGCTCGGCTTCGCCGCCGCATACGCCACTGTCAGCAGCGCGGTGGTCCTTGCGGCGCCAGCTATCAGGTCTGTTCGGTGGCGGACGGCGCAATCATCGCCAGCCGGCCGGGAGGCGGACCGGTGATCGTGCCGTCGGCCGCCCGCACGACAGCGCGGACCTGCGGCAGGACCGCAGGGATGGCGTTAACCACGATGATCACCGCAGCCGCGCCTGCCAGCACAGTGTCCGGCGCGAACTCGTGCGTCAGCGGCCCGGCGATGCCGTAGCCGACCGGGATGGCGACGAACGCCAGCAGGTAGTCATAGCTCCTGAACCGTGCCAGTACCTCATTCGGAATGAGCTGCTGGATGGCGGTGTCCCAGTTGGTATTCAGCACGATTCCGCCGGCCTCGCCGAGAGCAGCCAGGACTACGAGATACAGCGGCAGCCCGGCGGCCAGGGCCAGCAGCGGCAGCGCCGTCAGCATGGTGGCCGCCATCCCGAACGCGATGGGCCTGCGTGCGCTCACCCGCATCGCGATCAGGCCGCCCAGCAGGGCTCCTGCCCACATCCCGCTGGATACCAGCCCCCAGCCCCTGGCACCGCCGAGGCGCTGCACGGCAAGCACGGGCCCGAGCACGAGGAAGATCGCGAAGGACATGTTCGAGAGCGCGTTACAGATCAGCGTCGACCAGGCCCAGCTGCGGCCAGCCACCTCGCGCCAGCCCGCCGCCAGCTCGCCGAGGAAATGCTGCCGTGCGGCCGGCACCCGTCCGAGCGGCGGCATTGCCAGCAGGAAGGCGGCGCTCCCGGCGAACGAGACCGCATCGAGCGCGAAGGCCCAGCCAGGGCTAGTGAACGTCACCAGCAACCCGGACAGTGCCGGGCCGACGACAGCCGACCCGCTGGTGCTGATCGACAGCAGCGAGTTGGCTTTCTGCAGCTTGTCGGCGGGCACGATCTCGCCGACCAGGCTGGTCGAGGCCGGCCCCTCGAATGCGGAGCCGATCGCGACGATGACGCCCGCGATCGCGAGCATCCAGATCCGGGCGTGACCGGTCAGCAGCAGGATCGCGACGGCGACTTCGGCGAGCAGGCGCGCGACATCGGCGCAGAGCATCAGATTGCGGCGGGACAGCCGGTCCGCCCAGACTCCGGCGATCAGGAACGACGCGAGCCCGGCAACCGTGCCTGCGAGCAGTACCAGCCCGAGCGAGGTGGCGTTGCCGCCGATGCCGAGGACCGCGAAGGCGAGCGCGACCGGCACGAACGCCGACCCGACGGCCGAGGTGGTAGCGGCCAGCCAGAGCAGCCGGAACTGCCGGTCAGCCAGTGGCCCGAGCAGGTCAGTGCGCCGCACCTCGGCAGCTTAGCCGCAGTGGCGTGGCGTGGCGCGATGGCATTTCTGCGTAGCCGCCCACCCCGCCGGGCCGCGATGGCAGTGGCAAGATACAGCCGTGCCAGGATCGAAAGGCCTTCAGCACGGACTGGCATTACGACATCGAGAGGCGGACGGCATGGGGCAGCAGGCGGATCTGGTACTCGCCGGCGGTGCGGTCTACACCGCGGATGCCGGCCAGCGACGGCTTATCCCGGCGACAGCGCCAGATGGCCGTCCGGCGACCGCGGTTGCCGTCGTCGACGGGCGCATCGCGGCGATCGGGACGGCCGGAGACAGCGATCTCCAGGACCTCATGGGGCCCGGTACCGAGGTCGTCGACCTGCGGGGCCGCGCGCTGCTGCCAGGCTTCCAGGACGCTCACTGCCACCCGGCCTTCGCCGGCATCACGATGCTGGGCTGCAACCTGATGGGCGCGCAGGATCTGGCCGATGCGCTGGCCAGGATCGAGCAGTTCGCCCGTCAGCATCCGGACCGGGAATGGATCGCCGGCTCCGGCTGGCGGATGGAGTGGTTCGCGGGCGGTACGCCCGACCGGCACCAGCTCGACCAGGTGACCGGCGGCCGTCCGGCCTACTTGTCGAACCGCGACGGGCACGGCGCCTGGGCGAACACGCGAGCCCTCGGGCTGGCAGGGATCGATGCCCGTACCCCCGATCCCGCTGACGGGCGGATAGAGCGCGAGCCGGATGGGGGACCGCAGGGCACGCTGCACGAGGGCGCCGCGAACCTCGTCGCCCGGCTGCTGCCGGAACTGAGCGTGGCGGAGCGGCTAGCCGGGTTGCTCCTGGCGCAGCGCCACATGCACGCCCGCGGCATCACCGCCTGGCAGGATGCCATCGTCGGCGACTACCTGGGCTCGCCGGACCCGCTGCCGGTCTACCTGGCGGCCGCAGCTAGCGGACAGCTGACGGCGCGGGTAGAAGGCGCCCTGTGGTGGGACCGGGAGCGCGGCGGCGAGCAGCTGCCCGACATCCTCGCCAGGCGGGAGCGCGGCCGCGGACCCAGGTTCCGGGCCAATACCGTGAAGATCATGCAAGACGGCGTCGCCGAGAACTTCACCGCCGCAATGCTCGAGCCATACCACGACCCGACCGGCTGCCACGATCACGGCAGCGGACTGTCCTATGTAGACCCGCTGGCGCTGCGTGAGTACGTCACGCAGCTGGACGCTGCCGGGCTTCCAGGTGCATGTGCACGCCATCGGCGACCGGGCCGCGCGGGAGGCGCTTGATGCGATCGAGGCGGCCAGGCTGGCCAACGGCGGCGGTGCGGGCGGCATCGATGCTGACGGCGGCTCGGCTGACGGCGGCTGGGGCGGCGCCGGCAACCGGCACCACATCGCTCACCTCCAGGTCGTGCATCCTGACGACGTGCCGCGGTTCGCGGCCCTGGGTGTCACGGCGAACATGCAGGGCCTGTGGGCAGCCCACGAGCCGCAGATGGATGAGCTGACGATCCCCTTCATCGGGCCAGCGCGGACGGCGCGGCAGTACGTCTTCGGCGATCTGCTGCATTCCGGTGCCAGGCTGGCAGCGGGCAGCGACTGGGCGGTCAGCAGCGCCAATCCGATGCGCGCAGTCCACGTCGCGGTGAACAGGTCGCTGCAGGGGTCGACGGGCGCCGAGGCGGAGCCGTTCCTGCCTGGCCAGAGCCTGCAGCTTGCCGAGGCACTGGCTGCCTACACGATCGGCTCCGCGTACGTGAATCACCTCGACGACGAGACCGGCACGATCGAGCCGGGCAAGCTTGCCGACCTTGTCGTACTGGACCGCGACCCGTTCGCCGGCCCGCCTTCGGAGATCGGCAGCACCGGCGTGCTGGCGACTTACGTTCAGGGTGAGCCGGTCTACATGTCGACTTCCGGGAGCGCGGCTGTGGCGGATTGAGCGGACAGGTGCGGATGACCGCGCAGTGCCGATCGCCGGCCAGCGCGGGAAACCGGCCACCGCGGGAACCGGCCACCGCGCATCTCGGGTCGGCGCGGATCATCAACCAGCACCGACCATGGAGGTGACGGAGCCCGATGGAGCTAACCGAACTTGGCCGCGGCGGCCCGCGCGTATCGCGGGCCGGACTTGGCCTGATGGGAATGTCGGGCATCTACGGGCCGGCCGACGAGGCGGAGAGCATCGCCACCATCCGGGCGGCCCTGGACGCCGGGATCACGCTGCTGGACACCGGCGACTTCTACGGCATGGGGCACAACGAGCTACTGCTGCGTGATGCGCTGCGCGGCGTAGATCGCGGCAGCGTATTCATCCAGGTCAAGTTCGGCGGCCAGCGCGATCCTGGCGGCGCGTTCATTGGCCACGATGCCAGCCCGGTCGCGCTGAAGAACTCGCTGGCGTACACACTGACCAGGCTCGGCACTGATTACGTGGACCTGTATCAGCCGGCCAGGCTCGACCACCGGGTGCCCATCGAGGACACGGTTGGCGCGACCGCTGAGATGGTCAAGGCCGGGTACGTGCGGTACCTCGGCCTGTCGGAGGTGGGCGCGGACACGATCCGCCGGGCCGCTGCCGTGCACCCGGTCGCTGCGCTGCAGATCGAGTACTCGCTGATGAGCCGGGGGATTGAGGCGTCGATCCTGCCCGTAGTCCGGGAGCTGGGCATCAGCGTGACCGCATATGGCATCATGTCCCGCGGCCTGCTCAGCAGCGAGGTTGCCCGCCAGCTGCCGGCAGGCGACCCGCGATCCAGGTTTCCCAGGTTCCAGGGCGAGAACCTGCGGCGCAACCTCGACCTGCTGACCGCACTGGAGCAAGTCGCGGCGGGCCGCGGCGTCAGCACCGCGCAGCTCGCCGTCGCCTGGGTCGCCTCGCGCGGCGACGACATCATCCCGCTGATCGGCACCAAGCGGCGTGACCGGCTGGCGGAGGCGCTGCAGGGCCTGGAGCTGGCTCTGAGCCCCGCCGAGCTGGCCGCCATTGAAGCGGCGATGCCGAGCTCTCAGGTCGCCGGCGACCGTTACGACTCACCCGGAATGGCCAGTCTCGACAGCGAGAAGCGGTAGGAAGCGCCGTGCTGCCGAACGTTCGGGGTTCTAGTGGGGTGCAGCACTAGAACCCCGAACGTCTGCCAAGTGGATCTTGGCCCGGGCTCCGGGGGACGGCCTCAGTCGGCGGGCTGCGAGGCGAGGTAGGTGCCCAGGGCGTCGAGCATCGCGGCAGTGCCTTCGGCACGCATTTCCGGCTTGTCGATGCCGTCAAGGAACGCGCCCTGCTCGGTGTAGGTGAGCTTGCTGCCGTCCTGGTCGGGCACGATCTCCACGGTGGCAATCGAAACCGACATCCGGTCGTCGCCTGCGTACATCTCGTAGCAGTACACGATGCGCTGGCCCGGAACGATGTCGTAGAAGGTGGCGTCGTACCGGTAGGTCCCGCCGGATGGGTCGAGGCCGCCAAAGCGCTCGTGCCCGCCGACCCGGAAGTCCAGGACAGCCTCGGTTCCGTCGGACTTGAAGTCGGGGTCGTCCATCCAGATTGCCTTGGCCTCGCTATCGGCCCAGGCAGCGAATACCCGGTCGGGCTTTGCCGGGTACGCGCGCTCGATGACGAAAGTGCTGTGCTCCACAGAACGCGGCGTGGTCGCCTGGCTGGTCATGGCGTGCCCTCCTCGGGACGGTTGCTGTCGCTGTCATCGGTATCGGCCAGGTAGTCGCCCAGCCGGTCGAGCCTTCGCTCCCAGAGGGAACGCCGCTCGGAGATCCAGTCCTCAGCCGACCGCAGCGCGACTGCGTTGATGCTGCAGGTGCGGGTGCGGCCGACTTTCTGCGACCGGACCAGGCCGCTGGCTTCCAGGACCTGAACGTGCTGGACTACCGCGGCTAGCGACATGGCGAATGGCCTGCCAAGCTCGCTGACCGAAGCCGGCCCGCGGGTAAGCCGCTCTACCATCAGCCGCCGGCCGGGATCGGCCAGTGCCTGAAACACCCGGTCCAGGTCCGTGGCCGGGTTACGGTCAGCCACTTGGTTAAGCATGTACTTGAGTATGCCATAACCATCGTAATAGTCAAGTGGTTACTTTAGTATTGTCAGAGTGCCCTTCCGGGGACCGGGAAGTGACGCGCGACTGGGACGGTCATGACCGGGCTGTCAGCCTCATCCGCCATCATGGGCGGGTGCCAGAGAACAGCCGGGCCAGTCAGTTTGCGGCCAGCCGCTTCGCCGCGCAGTTGCTGACCGGGACGCCCGCCGCTTCGCCTGTCGCAGTGGCAGACCGGCTGCTGGCCATCCAGGGGCAGGATCCGCGCGGCGCGCGGCTCGCCATTCGGGCCCGCAGCAGCGGGCTGTCCGTAGCCGATGTTGACCGGGCGCTGACCACGGACCGATCACTGGTCATCACCTGGCTGAACCGCGGGACCCTGCACCTGGTGCGCAGCGAGGATTACTGGTGGCTGCACCGGCTGACGGTGCGGCCCCAATGGCACGCTGGCTGCCTGCGCATCCTGGCCGGGCACGGTGTGTCGGCGGCGAGCGCGGACGTGGCCGTGGCGGCGGTCGCCACGGCGCTCACCGCGGACGGGCCGCTCACCGGACCGCAGGTCGCCGCAGTCATCACCGGCACTGGCCTGCCGGCCGAGGCGGCGCTGCATGTCATGATGCTGGCCAGCCTGCGCGGAATCGCCGTCCGCGGGCCGATGGTCGGCGCCCAGCATGCCTACGTCCATGTCCGGGAGTGGCTCGGGGCCCGGCCGCCTGAGCCGGAGCCGGAGGTTGCGCTCGCCTGGCTGGCGCGCCGTTACCTCGCGGGGCACGGCCCGGCATCGGATCGCGACCTGGCGAAGTGGGCAGGCATTCCGCTGCGGCCAGGCCCGGCGCGGACTGGCGGGAATCACGACCGAGCTTAGGGACCGCGCCGATGACCTGGCCGAGCTGCGCGACGGGCCGCCAGACGGCGGGCCTGCCGCCGCCTCGTCTGCTCGGCTCGTTCGATCCGCTGCTGCTCGGCTGGGCCTCGCGCGCCGCGATACTCGGTGACCTGCAGGGCATCGTGACGACCAACGGGCTGTTCCGTCCGTTCGCGCTGGTCGGCGGCGCAGCTGCAGGCTGCTGGGCCTGGATTTCCGGCGAGGCCGTCCTGGACAGCTCCGCAGGGCTGCCCGCGGCGGCCGCCACGGCGCTGGCAGCCGAGGCACAGGATGTCCGTCGTTACCTGGCGGCCGGCGAGCCGCCGGACTCGTCACGCCGCATCCCGGAGGATCGCCGTGAAGGTACCTGACTTTGCTGACCTGCCCTTCGCTGACGCGCTGGACCTGCACGAGGGCGACCTCAGCGCCGGAGCCGACTACGACACGGTGCTCTTCGAGCGGGCCGAGTTCGACGCACCGAACGCCCCGAACGCCCGCTTGCTCGACTGCGCGCTCCGCCAGGTGTCGATCGCTGACGGGCGGCTGCTCGCGTGCGAGCCTGCGCTACTGTCTGGATGCGTGACGTGCGGCTGACCGGGCACGACTATGGCAGACAGCCACTGGCACGAGGTGACTGTCATCGGATCATCGCTGGCTGGCCTGCAGGTCTATCGGGTCGGAGCTACGCCAGGTCGTCTTCAGCGGCTGCAAGCTCGACTCGGTGAACTTCCGGGCCGCCCAGCTGACCCGGGTCACGTTCGACAACTGCGTGCTACGGGACGTCGACTTCGCGGGCGCAACGCTGAGCCAGTGCTCGTTCCCCGGCTCCGAGCTCGTCCGGGCTGACCTGAGCAAGGTCACCATGGACCGCACCGACCTGCGTGGCGCCGCGCTCGGGCTGATCATCGACACCCAGTCCCTGCGCGGGGCCACCATCAGCTCCGGCCAGCTCGCGCTGGTGGCTCCCGTGCTGGCCGAAGCGCTGGGCATCACCATCGACGACTGCGGCCCCGTAGGCACCGCTCGTGCGCGGCGAGCCGCGGCGCTGCCGGACGGCTGCCTGGACGGCGAGCACGACCGCAAGGATCGCGCCGGCCACGACGCCGTCCAGCCAGAAGTGGTTGGCGGTGACCACCACCGCGAGCGTAGTCAGGACCGGGTAGCCGACGGCGAGCCAGCGCCAGCGGCTGCGGGCTGTGCCGATGATCGCCACCGCCACCAGGATCGCCCAGCCGATATGCACCGACGGCATCGCCGATAGCTGGTCGGGATTAAAACCGCTCGTCGCGGAGTAGACCGACTGGTGGTACAGCACGGCCGTGTCGACCATTCCGGCGACGGGAAGCATCCGCGGCGGGGCCACCGGGATCAGCTGCACGAGCAGGCAGAGTCCGGTGAACGCGACCAGTGTCGTGCGCCAGCGCCGGTAGCTGTCGCGATGCCTGGCGAACAGCCAGATCATGCAGCCGATCAGCACCGGGAAGTGCAGCGCGTCGTAATACAGGTTGAAGAACTGGACCACCAGCGGGTGGTGCAGGAACAGCCGTTGCACGGCCGCCTCGCTGGGCAGGTGGACACCTCGCTCGAAGTGCCAGATCCAGCGTGCCCGGCCGAGCGCACCGCCGGGCCCCATGACCGAGAATGACCCGGCGTACTGCCAGAGCGCGAACAAGCCGAGAGCCAGCGCGCTCTCTTGCGTTCCGACTGCGGCCGAGGCCAGCCGCGGGCGCCGGGAGAGTCGCAGCGCCGCGGACGTGACGGCGAGGGCGCCCGCCGCGGCGGCCGCCTGCTGCCAGCTCAGCTCAAAGTGGATCACGTCCACCAAGGTTAAGGCCAGCTGGCCGCGAGATTACGGCCGGACTGCAGAAGGCCTGCTGCCGGCGGAGTTCCCAGCTGGTTAGGCGTGATCCGGACGGCTGTAGCGGGACGGGTCCGGTTCCTGGCGCGGCAGCACGACCTCGGCCGACACGTCAGCCGCGAGCCGGACGACGTCGCCATCGGCAAGCCGGACCGCGATGCCGGGCAGCACCCTGTCGCCATTGACGAAAGTGCCGTTCGTCGAGTTCTCGTCCCTGATACTGGCACGCCCGCCGTCGTCCATGGTGATGGTGGCGTGTCGTCGGGATACGTTCTCGAAGTCGGCGAAGGCCGCGGCAACCAGCGATTCGGCCGGGTCGCGGCCGAGCAGCAAGGTCGTTCCGGCCGGGACCTCCACGTTCCCGGTGGGAAACGACAGCCGTAGCACGGCCGGTGAGATGTTGCTGTTCCGCTCCTGCGGACGCAGGTACTCCTGCATCACGGTGGTCGGCGCGGGTGCGTCGTCATCACGCAAGCTGACCCTCGGCAGGTTGGCGCCGCAGGTGAAGCAGATCAGGTCGTCCTGCTTCACCGCAGCTGCGCAGTTGGGGCAGGTAAGCGTCGCCATCACGTCCTCCTGGGGCTTCATGGCCAGCGGCCCGGTGCAAGCTGTCCTCGATGCACGAGAGACTAACGCGCGAAGCCGGCGTGATGGTGCCAGGCCCGGCCGGCTGACCCGGCATCAGGCCGCTGACCTGGGCGCCCGTGCTGCCCGCCGAACCGGCCGGTAGCATCCAGCCATGATCGGCTTCACGCTCAACGAAGAGCAGGAGGCGCTGCGCGGCACAGTCGAGGACTTTGCCCGGCAGGTGGTAGCGCCGGTGATCGGCGGCTACTACGAGCGCGGCGAGTTTCCGTACGAGATCGTTGCCCGGATGGCCAGGCTCGGACTGTTCGGGCTGCCGTTCCCGGAAGATTACGGCGGGATGGGCGGCGACTACTTCGCCTTCTGCCTGGCACTTCACGAACTGGCCAGGGTGGACTCATCGGTCGCGATCACCCTGGAGGCAGCCGTCGGCCTTGGCGCGATGCCGATCTTCCGGTTCGGATCAGCTGCCCAGAGGGAACGCTGGCTGCCTGACTTGTGCCGGGGCGAGCGCCTCGCAGCGTTCGGGCTGACCGAGCCCGGCGGCGGCTCGGACATTCCCGGCGGCATGCGGACCACGGCGCGCCTGGACGGGGATCAGTGGGTGATCGACGGGTCGAAGGCATTCATCACCAACTCCGGTACCTCGATCACCTCGGTCGTGACGGCGCTGGCGATTACCGGCCGGGCAGCGAGCAGGCCGGAGATTTCCGCGATCATGGTCCCGGCCGGCACGCCCGGCTTCACCGTCGGCCCGGAGTACTCCAAGGTTGGCTGGTGCGCTTCCGATACCAGGGAACTGGCCTTCTCCGGCTGCCGCGTGCCCAGCGAGAATCTGCTCGGAGAGCTCGGCAGGGGTTACGCGCAGTTCCTGCAGACGCTGGACGAGGGCAGGGTCGCGATCGCGGCGCTGGCGGCCGGGCTGGCCCAGGGCTGCATCGATGAGTGCCTGCGTTACGTCCGGCAGCGCACCGCCTTCGGGCACGAGCTCGGGCACTATCAGGCAATCCAGTTCCGCATCGCGGACATGGAGGCCAGGGCCCATGGTCGCCCGGCTGGCCTGGTACGACGCGGCGGCCAGGCTGGTGGCCGGCGAGGAATTCAAGAAGCAAGCCGCGATCGCGAAGCTGACCTGCTCGAACGCAGCCATGGACAATGCCAGGGACGCCACCCAGATCTTCGGCGGCTACGGGTTCATGAACGAGTTCCCGGTGGCCAGGTTCTACCGGGACGCCAAGGTACTCGAAATCGGCGAGGGCACGTCCGAAGTGCAGCGCATGGTGATCGCCCGCCAGCTGGGCCTGGGCTAGCCGGGATCGGTCCCGTCAGTTACGGGACGATCATCCGCCCGACCCCCAGCGGGTTCTTGAGCAGGTGCTCCTCGTACATGATCCGGGCGACTCGGTCGAGGTCGCTGGCGTTGGTGGACGTCGGGAACGTGCCGATGGTCACCAGCGCGGCCTGCTCTTTCGTCAGGCCGACGGGGGATGTCTGCAGGGTCTGCTGAACAGGGCCGGCCATCGCCGCCGTGGCCTGTGCGTGCGAGAGCGAGGACCTGAAGGCGGCCACCGCCGCGCCGTGTGACTTGACCCAGGCCTCGGTCGCCACGTATCCGGACAGCGGCAGGTTCGCCGTCGAGCCGCTGGCCGCATCGAGCACCTCGACCGCGCCGAACTGACTCTCCGCCTGGTAGATGTAGGGCTCGCTGACCAGGATGGCCTTGAGCTGTCCGCTCTTGAGCGCGGCTAGCTCGGCCGACTGGGACATCGGCACCCAGGTCACTGTGTTCGAGTTCGCTGCGAGGTAGCTGAAGAGCGCCTGGTTGGCCGCGGCGGACTCGAGGCTGATCGGATGACCTGCGGGCTTGACGCCGGAGAGCACGTCGTAGCTGGGCACGCCGACGTGCTGGCCCTCCAGGTCGATGCGGCGTCTTGATCGACGAGCCAGGCATGGTCAGCACCGCGACCACGCCTGAGGTGGCGTCGTAGCCGTCGGCGATGATCCGCAGGTCGCTTGTCGTCCGCTGTTCCTCGGTATAGAAGATGCTGCCGTAATCGCTGGCGGCTATGTCGATCTGACCCTGCTGGAGTGCGCTGAGCTCAGCGGCGTCGTTGGGGTAGGGCTTGATCTGAACGGTCAGGCCGGCCGCGGCGAACGTCCCGCCGTGCTGGGCCAGGTAAAGCGGTGCGTCCCCGATGCCGGGTACCGCGCCGATCTTGATGGTTGATGAGGCGCCAGCTCCCGTGCTGCTGTTCCCGCAGCCGGCTGCCAGCAGGACGGCCAGTCCGGATGCTCCGGCGAGCAGCAGCCGCGTCCTGGCGACTCCGCGGCGCCGGTTCGGCAGCGAGATTCCGGCCGGATACAGCCTCATGACTCTCCTTGCGCGGTTGGCTCTATCGCGATCTCATCCGGCGATCCGGCAAGGGAACCGGACAGTTTTCTGAACACGGACGTTGCGGCAGAGAGTACCCTATTGCTGCCAGGAGGCAGGGCAAACGTCACGTTACATCGGTTTTTCCGGTTCGTGCCCGTATTGCCGCACGTTACCCGGTTACCGGCTAGAGTTGCGCCTGGCTAAGTGACTGCGCCCGATGCAGAGTCGTTACCTGGGAGGTTCGCCGTGTCGGTAGTGTCCATATACCGCACTGGCATCCGCCCATGTCGCGGCCACCAGGTAAGGGGTTCAGAGATCGTGCCGTCCCGAGACAGCAAGGTCCGCGCCGCAGCCGCGGCCGACACTGGCGTGACCACCGCCCGCCCGGCCGCGGGAAGCACCGCCATCGGCGCGAATGACCAGAAGGGCACCGGATCCGGACAGCAGGCGCAGCCCGCCCCGCGGCCATCGCGGCGGTCACTGAAGAACTGGCGCGTGCGGTCGCGGCTGCTGCTGCTGATCATCATTCCCACGCTCACTGCCGCTGGTACTCGGCACCACTCGCATCGTGACATCGGTCCAGAGCGCGCTGGCCTACCAGCGGGTCGAGCAGCTGGCCAACCTCAGCTCCTCGGTGACCGAGCTGGCGGCCGCCCTGCAGGATGAGCGTGATCAGACAGTCCAGTACATCGCCGCCGGCAACGCGGGCCGGGCTGGCGACCATGGCGCACAACAGCGCCGCTGCTGACGGCTTCGAGCCTGATCCGCCAGGCCTGGCGCAAGACCGATCCGTGGATCACGAAGGTCCAGCACGAACTCGCCGACGGTCGGGGCCGGTACCCGGCGCTGGTCCAGAGCGAAGCGCAGAACATCAGCACGCTGCTCGGCAACGTGACGCTGCTGCGCCACTCCGCCACGACGCTGAGCCTGCCGGTGCTCGTGGTCGATCAGCAAGTACAACGCGCTCATCAACCAGCTGCTGGCGATCGATGACAACATCGCGCTGGGCAGCAGCGACCCGGCGCTGGCCAACGACGTGCGCGTGCTGGGACTGATGTCCGGCATCGAGGAGCTCGCCTCTGAGCAGCGCGGCTACCTGGACTACGCGTTCGCGACCGGGTCGAGTCCATCAGCCCGACGGTGCTGCAGGATGTTCAGACTGCCGCTGAACGAGGAGACAGGCCGACCTGGCGGAGTACAAGCTCACCTGCCACCCCGCAGCAGTGGACGCCTGTACAACAACACGGTGTCCGGGGCGCGGCGGCCTCGTCGACGACGCGAACAAGTACGAGCTGCAGGCGCTGGCCTTCGGCCAGAAGGGCCCTTCGCTCAGCGACGCTGGGCACCACGGTCGGTCGAGTGGAACGGGGCAATGACGACCGGCACGATCGACGCCATGCGCGCGGTCCAGCAGGACCTGGTGCTGCAGACCGTCGGATCGGGCGGCCGCCCTGCGCCGGCAGGCGATCATCGACGCCAGCGTGGTTGGCGCCGCCGTACTGGTCGTGCTCCTGCTCGCGCTGCTGCTCACCACCGTGGTCGGCCGGTCTATGGTCAGGCCGCTGCGCAGGCTGCGGTCCGGCGCGCTCGAGGTGGCGGGCGTCCGGCTGCCGGAGACCGTCCGCCGGATGAGCGACTCCGACGGCGCGGGCATGCCGCTCGAGGTCGAGCCGATCGATGTGGACTCCACCGACGAGATCGGTGAAGTGGCGCGGGCCTTCGACCAGGTCCACCGGGAAGCACTCCGGCTGGCGGCCAACGAGGCGGCGCTGCGCGGCAACGTCAACGCCATGTTCGTCAACCTGTCCCGGCGCAGCCAGTCGCTGGTCGAGCGGCAGATCCGGCTGATCGACGATCTGGAGCAGGGCGAGCAGGACTCGGACCGGCTGTCCAGCCTGTTCCAGATGGACCACCTGGCCACCCGGATGCGCCGCAACTCGGAGAACCTGCTGGTTCTGGCTGGCCACGACGCGACGCAGGCGGTGGAACCAGCCGGTCGCCCTCGTCGACGTGCTGCGCGCCGCCGTCTCCGAGATCGAGCAATACGAGCGCGTTACCCTCAATGTCCAGCCGGGCATCGCGGTGCGCGGGCATGCCGTCAACGATGTCGTCCACCTGCTCGCCGAGCTGGCGGAGAACGCGACCTCGTTCTCCTCTGCCGAGACCCCCGTGGTCGTGGCCGGTCACCTGCTGAGCAGCGGCGGCGTGCTGCTGGACATCACCGACCAGGGCGTCGGCATGGGCGCCGAGGAGATGGCGCACGCCAACTGGCGGCTCGACAACCCGCCGGTGGTCGACGTGGCCGTGTCCCGCCGGATGGGCCTGTTCGTGGTCGCCCGGCTGGCGGCGCGGCACGGCATCCGGGTCCGGCTGCGGCCTGCGTCGGCGGGCGGCCTCACCGCGCTGGTCTGGCTGCCGGACGAGGTCGTCAGCCACGAGGCGGACGCTGGCGCTCCCGGGCATGCGCCGGTTCGATCCCGCCGGTTGCCGCAGGGGCCCTGGCCGACGGGTCCGAGCGTGCCCGGCGCCGAGGTGGTCTCGCGGTATCTGACGAGATCAACGCTGCGCGGGCGCCCAAGTTCGCTTCGCTGCAGGCCGAGGCGGGCAGCAACGGCGGGCTTGGGACCGCGCCGGGTGCCTGGCGCCGGGCCGCATCCGGGCACGTCCACCTGGGGCGGCCCGGCGACGACGAGCCCGCTGCCGGTCTTCGGCTCCAGTTCGCTGGGCGATGACGGCAGCGGCGATGGCGGCCGCCGAGCAGGCCGCGGGCAGCCCTGCTGGCGATTACGCGCCTGGCGAGCCGTTCGGCACCGGGCCGATGCCAGTCGCGAACTTCGGCACCGGCCCGATGCCGGTCACAGACTCCGGCCTGGCCGAGGCCGGCACGACAGAGTTCGTCGGCACGTCAGATTTTGGCAGCGCACCGGACTTCGCTGGCGGGGCCGACTTCGGCGGCACGCCCGAGTTCGCCGGCACCACGGAGTTCATGGCGACGCCGGCCGTCATACCCCGGCAGGGCCAGCCGGGCAGCACGGCCTCGGCTGCCGGGCTCGGCGCGGTGACCGGGTTCGGATCGCCGGACGACGTGATCGTGCCGCCAGCCGAGCATGTCGCAGCCGCGAACAGGCTGCCGATCTTTGAGGCCGTCGAGTCCGACTGGTTCCGCCGGGGCCGCAGCGGACTTGGCGGCTGGCCAGCCCAGTCGGAGGCTGCGGAGGCTGCGGAGGCTCCTGAGGCGCCCGAGGCGGTCTGGTCCACGCCGTCGGACCAGGGTTGGGAAGCCGCGGCCGCAGTCAGCTCGCCATCCACCGGCGGCACTACGTCGGCGGGGTTGCCGAAACGCGTACCACAGGCGAACCTGGTGCCTGGCACCGCAACTCCGGAGGCGGCAGCGCCCGCGCCCGTTCGGTCCGCAGCTGCGACCAGGGAACGATTTGCGAGCTTCCAGCGCGGTATCAGGGAAGGACGGGCGGCCCTCACCGGGGACGACGGAGATTCAGATGGGGATGACGGTTCTCGATGAGGGTGACACGATCATCCCGAGATGGTCATGCTTAGCCTGAGAACGTGGACGCGCCAGCTGGCCTGTCCTCGTGAAGCCACGGCGGTGCCGCGTCCGACGGGACCGGATGCACGCCGCGAGAGGAAGGTGCGCCTGTGAGTCCGCTTGTGCGTCCGGCTCAGGACCTGAACTGGCTGATCACGAACTTCGTCGAGCGGGTCCCGTCAGTGGCCCACGCGATCGTGGTCTCCGCAGACGGGCTGCCGATGGCGTTCTCGCAAGGCTTCCCGGCCGACAGGGTTGACCAGCTGGCGGCGGTCACGTCCGGGTTGACAAGCCTGACGCAGGGCGCTGCGCGAGTGTTCGAAGGTGGTGCCGTTACCCAGACGGTCGTGGAGATGCACCGCGGCCTGCTGATCATCATGGCGATCAGCGATGGCTCGAGCCTCGCCGTGCTGGCGGCTGCTGATTGCGACATGGGCCTTGTTGCTTACGAGATGGCGCTGCTAGTGGAGCGGGTTGGCAGCGCCCTGACACCTGAGGTCCGCGGTGGCGGGCAGCCTGGGTGGGGAGAGGGCGGCCGATAGTGACAGGAGGCTGCCGTGTTTGGCCCCGGCCGCGATGATTGGGACGCGGGCGAGCGCCTCTATCCGGTCGGCCGTGACGACCTAGGCCGGTCAGATTTCGAGTTCGCCGCCGGGCATGTCCCGGCGCCCACGGACGCCCGTGTGCTCGACCAGATCGCCCACGGCATGGAACCGGAGGGCAGCGCACTGGTCCGGCCCTATGCGGTGACCGGTGGCCGCACCAAGCCCCGCTACCAACTGCAGATCGAGGCGATGGTGGCCGCGTCTCATTACGAGGCGCATGACCTGTCGGTACTCAGCCCGGAGTGTCAGGCCATTCTCGGCTTCTGCCGTGACTGGCGATCGGTGGCGGAGATTTCGGCGGTGCTGAGAATGCCGCTCGGTGTCGCCCGTGTCCTGATCGCGGACATGGCAATGGAAGGACTGGTCCGGGTCCACCAGATCGACCACGCACAGGGTCGCCCGGACATCAACCTGCTCGAAAGGGTTCTCAGTGGACTTCGCAAGCTCTAGGGCCGTCCCTACGGCGGCCGCGGAAGCCGCGATGACATCGGTAAAGATCGTCGTCGCGGGCGGCTTCGGCGTCGGGAAGACGACGTTCGTGGGCTCGGTGTCCGAGATCACGCCGCTCACGACCGAGGCTGTGATGACCACGGCCAGCGATGGCCTGGATGACCTGAGCCACACCCCGGACAAGACGACGACCACGGTTGCGATGGACTTCGGCCGCGTCACCCTGGATGCCGGGCTGATTCTTTACCTGTTCGGCACGCCGGGGCAGCACCGGTTCTGGTTCATGTGGGACGACCTCATCCAGGGCGCTATCGGTGCTGTCGTACTGGTGGACACCCGCAGGCTGGCCGACTCCTTCCCCGCGGTCGACTACTTCGAGTCCGCCGGCCTGCCATTCATCGTGGCGGTCAACGGGTTCCACGGCGACTTCCCGCACGCTCTTACCGACGTGCAGGAGGCGCTCTCGATCAGCCCGCGGGTGCCGATCATGCAGTGCGACGCGCGGGGCCGCAATTCCACCAAGTCGACGCTGATCGCCCTGGTGGAGCATGCCATGGAGATGCAGCTCAGCAGCCGGTAGCGGCCGTTGCCAGCAGGCCGGGCGTGCGCAGTCGCCGGGCATCGCCGGACTCTGCTGTAATGGTCTGTCAGTGCCCGGGGCGGTAGCTCAGCCGGTCAGAGCAGCGGACTCATAATCCGCCGGTCGTGGGTTCGAGCCCCACCCGCCCCACCAAGTTTGGGGTACTACTCCGGTTGATGCTGCCCATTCGGGCTTCGGTTGATGGATGACTCTCCGGGTTCTATGAGGGAGTTTCTGTGGTTGAGCAGCGGTATGAGGCCGTCCGGGCGGTGATCGCCGACGATGAGAGGTTACGGATGTGGCTGCCCGGTTCGGGGTGGCGCGCAAGACGGTGCACGCGTGGCTGACGCGGTACGAGCCGGGCGGGCTGGGACGCTCGTACTTTAGATGGCGCTTGCCGTTAGCAGCAGCGCGGCGCTGACTGCCATCACCAGCGGGCACATCTTGAACCACAGGACGGGTGTGCGCGCTCCGGTCAGAGCGGTCAGAAGCCCGACGGCCACCAGGAGCAGCGCTGCGATCCGGTATACCCATGCCCGGATTTCGCCGGGCCCGCTCGCAGCCGTGGCCGCGAACACGAATGCGGCGATGCCGATCATGGCGATGCCCTCGGCGAGCCACTCCTGGGTGAGGACCCGGCGATTGTCGGTACTGATCGCACCGAAGCCCGCGACAACCTGGCGGGTGGGAATCAGGTGCGCCACGCCCCACAACGCAATGATGCTCGCGGCGGCATAGGCAAGGAGGACGCGCATGGCTTTGATGATCACCACGGTCGGCGGCGCTCGGCCAGGGCCCTTGGTCATCGGGAGCCGGTCCCTTTGAGCCTGTCGCCAGGGATGAGCGCCGCCCGTGCAGCCACAGGACGACCACATTCGCTGTGCCCGTGGAGCTGTGACCAGGGGATTCGATGACCTTCTCGCGGACCTGGCCGAGGGCTGAAGCCTGCCTCTCCCCTGGCATGAGGGAGTTAAGCGTGGCTGAGCCGAGGTATCAGGCGGTGATCGGCGAGGGCTGATCCGGTCTCAGGTCGACTGACCTCGGCAGCCCGAGTGCTCGC
>CAWCHF010000016.1:0-712354 GCA_963795265.1 uncultured Actinomycetota bacterium
TCGACGACAGGCCCATCCGGGTCCGCGAGCCGGTCATGCCCCCGACGTCCTGATCATCCAGGATCCGACGCTGCTGAACCAGGTCAGTGTCTTCGACGGAGCCGGGCCCGGCGCGCGGCTGCTGATCAACTCGTCCCGGCCGGAAGCCGATCTCGGCATCGGCGAGTTCACCGGCCGGCTGGCACCGGGCGCCGTCCTCACGGTGCCGGCCACCGAGCTAGCTCAGCAGCACGCCGGCCGCCCGGTTCCGAACGCGGCGCTGCTCGGCGGGTTCGCCGCGCTCACCGGCGTCGTCTCGATCGAGTCGGTCGCGGCCGCGATCCGGGACCGGTTCGGCGGCCAGGTCGGCGAGGGAAACGTGGCCGCCGCGCAGGCAGCCTACGACGCCGCGCTGGGTCAGCTGGGCCTGGACGCGGCGGATGCGGCCAGCCGGGCACCCGGCTGGCTGGCGACGGCCGCGGGCCGCCCGGTGCCCGCAGGCCCGGGGCCGGATCGGCCAGATCGAGGGCTCCCGCGGCGTCGCGGATGCGGTCGCGCTGTGCAGGCCCGAGGTCATCTGCGCCTACCCGATCTCACCGCAGACCCACATCGTGGAGGCCCTGGCCGCCAAGGTGAAGGCCGGCGAGCTGACACCCTGCGAGTTCATCAACGTCGAGTCTGAGTTCGCCGCGATGTCGGTCGCGATCGGCGCATCCGCGGCCGGGGCCCGTGCTTACACGGCGACCGCCAGCCAGGGCCTGCTGTACATGACCGAGGCGCTGTACAACGCCTCCGGCCTCGGACTGCCGATCGTGATGACCGTCGCCAACCGGGCCATCGGCGCGCCGATCAACATCTGGAACGATCACAGCGACGCCATGTCCCAGCGCGACTGCGGCTGGATCCAGCTCTACGCCGAGACCAACCAGGAGGCACTGGACCTGCATATCCAGGCCTTCCGGATCGCCGAGGAAGTGTCACTGCCGGTGATGGTCTGCATGGACGGCTTCATCCTGACGCACGCGCACGAGCGGCTCGAGATCCCGTCCGCGGAACAGGTCGACAGGTTCGTGCCCGGCTATGAGCCCCGGCAGGTGCTGGATCCCGCCGACCCGGTGTCCATCGGCGCCATGGTCGGCCCGGAGGCCTTCACCGAGGTCCGCTACCTCGCCCATGCGCGGCAGACTCAGGCGCTGGCCCTCATCCCCGAGGTCGCCGCGGCGTTCGCCGGCGAATTCGGCCGCGACTCCGGCGGCCTGGTGCGGCACTACCGGACGCAGGACGCGGAGACCATCGTCATCGCGCTCGGCTCGGTGCTCGGCACCATCAAGGACGTCATCGACGAGATGCGGGCCGACGGCACGAAGATCGGCGCGCTCGGCATCACCTCGTTCCGGCCGTTCCCGCTCGAGGCCGTGCGCAGCCGCGCTGGCGGGCGCGCGCCGGGTTGTCGTGCTGGAGAAGGCGCTGGCCGTCGGCATCGGCGGCATCGTGGCGGCGAACGTGCGGATGGCGCTGGAGCACTCGGGCGGCCACCCGCACGGCTACACCGTCATCGCCGGGCTCGGCGGCCGTGCCATCACCAAGGCGTCGCTGCATGAGCTGTTCGCCCGGGCGGGCAAGGACGAGCTCGAGCCGCTGACCTTCCTGGACCTCAACACCGAGCTCATCGACCGCGAGCTGAGCCGGACCGCCGCCAGCCCGGCGGTCGGGGCCCGCCGCCGAGAACATCCTGCGTGATCTGGGCGCGGTCGCCAGCAGGATCGGATAGGAGCACCGCACATGCCCGCTCAGCCCGTGAAGTTCTACCAGGTCGGCAGCTTCGCCGTCGGCAACCGGCTGCTCGACGCCCGACCAGCGGTCCGTGCAGTCGGAGCCCGGCCGCGACGAACTCGCTGAACTGCGGCCACCGCGCCTGCCAGGGCTGCGGCGAGGCGCTCGGGGCCCGGTACGCCCTGGACGCCGCGATGCGGGCCACCAGCGGCCAGCTCATCGCGGTCAACTCGACCGGCTGCCTGGAAGTGTTCTCCACGCCCTACCCGGAGACGTCCTGGCGGATCCCGTGGATCCACTCGCTGTTCGGCAACGCGCCCGCGGTCGCCACCGGCGTCGCCGCCGCGATGCGCGCCAAGGGCCGCGACGACGTCCGCGTCGTCGGCCAGGGCGGCGACGGCGGCACCGTCGACATCGGATTCGCCTGCCTGTCCGGCATGTTCGAGCGCAACGACGACGTGCTGTTCATCTGCTACGACAACGAGGCCTACATGAACACCGGGGTGCAGCGCTCGGGCGCCACTCCCCCGGCCGCGCGGACGACGACGACGCCGGCGGTCGGCCCGGATCCCGGGCAACGCGTTCGGCCAGGGCAAGAACGCCCCGCTGATCGCGATGGCGCACGAGATCCCGTACGTCGCGACCGCCACCGTAGCCGGACTGCGCGACCTGGAGAACAAGGTGCAGCGGGCCATGAAGATGCGCGGCGCCCGTTACCTGCACGTGCTGGTGCCCTGCCCGCTCGGCTGGGGCAGCGCGGCGGGTGACACCATCAAGATCGCGCGGCTGGCCGAGCAGACCGGGCTGTTCCCGGTCTTCGAGGCCGTCGGCGGCGAGGTGGTCAGCGTCTCGCCGATCCGCAGGCGCGCGCCGGTCGAGGACTACCTCAGGCTGCAGACCCGCTATGCCCATCTGTTCACCTCGCCTGAGGGCGCGGCCACAATCGCCCACCTGCAGCGGATCGCCGACGCGAACATCGCCAGGTTCGGCCTCGACACGGCCGCGCCAGGTGATCCGGAAGCGCAGTTCAGCGGCCAGCTTCCGCCCGTCAGCGCCGGAAAGGACATCAGGTAATGGACAAGCCGTTTGCGATCACTCTGGATCCCGGCTCGAGCCTGGCTAACAAGACCGGGACCTGGCGGACCGAGCAGCCGGTCTACGTGGATCTGATGCCGCCGTGCAACCACGCCTGCCCGGCCGGCGAGAACATCCAGCAGTGGCTGTACCGCGCCGAGGAGGGCGGGGCCGGCTACGAGGCCGCCTGGCGGCAGATCATGCAAGACAACCCGCTGCCCGCGATCATGGGCCGGGTCTGCTACCGGCCCTGCGAGACCGCCTGCAATCGCGGCCAGCTCGACAGCGCCGTCGGGATCAACTCGGTCGAGGGGTTCCTCGGCGACGAGGCGATCCGCCAGGGCTGGACCGTGCCGGTGACGGCACCGGACAGCGGCAAGCGGGTGCTGATCGTCGGCGCCGGGCCGTCCGGCCTGTCCGCGGCCTACCACTTGCGGCTGCTCGGCCACCAGGTCACGCTGCGCGACACGGCGCCGTGGGCGGGCGGCATGATGCGCTTCGGCATCCCGGCCTACCGGCTGCCCCGCGACGTCCTGGAGGCCGAGGTCGGCCGCATTCTCGCCATGGGAGTGACCTTCGAGGGCGGCCAGACAGTCACCGATATCGAGGCGGCGATGGCCGACGGCGGATTCGACGCCGCCTTCCTCGCCGTCGGCGCGCAGCGGGGCAAGCGGGCCGAGATCCCGGCTGGCGACTCGGCGAAGATCCTCGACGCCGTCACCCTGCTGCACGCCATGGACGGCGCCCAGCCGCCTCTGCTCGGCCGCCGCGTAGCGGTCTACGGCGGCGGCAACACCGCCATGGACGCGGCCAGGACGGCACGCCGCCTCGGGGCGACCGACGCCGTCGTCGTCTACCGGCGGACCAGGGACCGGATGCCGGCCCACGAGATCGAGGTGGAGGAAGCCGTCGAGGAAGGCGTGCGGATGATGTGGCTGTCCACCATCGCCCGTGCCGACGAAGGCTCGGTCACGATCGAGAAGATGAAGCTGGACGAGACGGGGTTCCCGCAGCCCACGGGCGAGTTCACCACGCTTGACGCCGACACGGTCGTGCTCGCCCTCGGCCAGGAGGCCGAGCTGTCGCTGCTCGACGGGGTGCCCGGCATCAGCATCGCTGACGGCGTGGTCCAGGTCGGCTCGGACCTGCAGACCGGGTGTCCCGGCATCTTCGCCGGCGGCGACATCGTGCCGGCCGAGCGCACCGTGACCGTCGGCATCGGGCACGGCAAACGGGCCGCGCACAGCATCGACGCCTGGCTTGCGAGCCGTCAGGACGGGAACGGGGCCGCCCGGCCAGCCGCCGCCCGTCAGGCCGCGGCCGTGAAGCCCGCGGCAGGCGAGCCCGCGGCAGGCGAGCCGCGGCTGGCCGACTTCTCGCGGCTCAATCCCTGGTACTACGCCGACGCCCCGGCCTCCGTCCGGCCCCGGCTGGAGGCAGCCCGCAGGGTTACCACCTTCGACGAGGTCACCGGCGGCCTGGATGAGAAGACCGCGCTGTACGAAGCGCGCCGGTGCCTGTCCTGCGGCAACTGCTTCGAGTGCGACAACTGCTACGGCGTATGCCCCGACAACGCGGTGATCAAGCTCGGCCCTGGCCGGCGGTACGAGATCGACCTGGATTACTGCAAGGGCTGCGGGATCTGCGCCGCCGAGTGCCCGTGCGGGGCCATCGACATGGTTCCGGAGCGAATCTGAGTCCTTCGGCCGGTGATCATCAGGACCAAGGTCCTGAGCCCGCCAGGTCAGCCGCGGCTAGGCTGATGACGGCGGGCAGCAAGTGACCTCGTTCCCGTCCTGACGAATTTTCCTACCGCGCGAAGGGCAACGTCGATGGCGGACCAGCAGCCAGGCCAGCCGGGCATCAGGGTGTTCCTGCTCGATGACCACGAGATCGTCCGCCGTGGCGTCAAGGACATGCTGGAGGCCGAACCCGGCATCACGGTGATCGGCGAGGCCGGAACGGCTGAGTCGGCGCTTGCCCGGATCCCGGCGCTGATGCCCGATGTGGCCGTGCTGGATGTCCGGCTCCCGGATGGCGACGGCGTGACCGTGTGCCGCGAGATCCGGTCGCGGCATCCGGAGATCGCCTGCCTGATGCTGACCTCGTTCGGAGACGATGAGGCCCTGTTCGACGCGATCATGGCCGGCGCGGCCGGCTACGTGCTCAAGCAGATCCGGGGAACCGACCTCGTCGGGGCCGTGCGGACGGTCGCGGCCGGCGACTCGATGCTGGACCCGGAGGCGGCCAGCAAGGTCATGGCCAGGATGCGTGATCAGGCCGTGAAGAAGGACCCGCTCGCCGGGCTGACCTCGCAGGAGAAGAAGATCCTCGAGCTCATCGGCGAGGGACTGACCAACCGGCAGATCGGCGAGCGGATGTACCTGGCCGAGAAGACCGTGAAGAACTACGTCTCGGCCCTGTTCGCCAAGCTCGGGATGGAGCGCCGCACGCAGGCGGCCGCGTACGCGTCCCGTGTCTTCGACCAGGCCGGGCATCAGCCGCAGCGCTGACTCCGGCGGGCGTCCTGCTGCCTACCGCAGGTACTGCTCGATGGCCGGCGCCACCAGCGCGACGATGTCGTCGGGGCTCGCCCGGGCGAGCGGGTCGACCCGGATGACGTGGCGGAGCGTCGCGATGCCGATGAGCTGGGCCGCGATCAGCGCGGCCCGGAGACGGGCGTCCGGGTGGCGGGTGAGCCGGGCGATGACGGTGAGCAGCTCGGCGGTCAGGAATTCCCGGAGCATGGCGGCAGCCTTCTCGCTGGAGACCGCCGAGCGGACCAGGGCAAGGATGGCGTTGCGGCTTTTGTCGCTGTCCACGAGCTGCAGGTAGCCGCGCACCAGCGCCGCGGCGAAGTCGGCAACGGGCAGCGCGGCCATGCTCCCGAACAGCTCGGACAAGCCGGACGGCAGCCCGGTGGCGGCGACGAACAAGCCTTCTTTGGTGCCGAAATAGTGGATGAGCAGCGCCGGGTCAACTTCCGCCTCGGTGGCGATGCTGCGCAGTGACGTCGCGTCGTAGCCGCGGGTGGCAAATCTCCGGCGGGCCACGGACACGATCGCCTCCCTGGTAGCGGGCGTGCCCGGTCGCCTGCCGGTCCGGCTCATCCCGCCGCCGGCGATGTCACGATGGCCACGAAGGCCTCCTCCAGATCGGCGGGCACCACCCTGGTCGCGGCCCCGATGCCCGCGCCGGACAGGAGCTGCGCCACCCGCGCGGCCGGGGCGGCGGCGCGCAGCGCCTTTCCGCGCAGCTGCACGGCAATCCCGGCGGCGTCGAGCAGCGAGAAGGCCCGGTTCCCGTCGTCGCAGCGTACTTCGGTGACCGTCCGGGCACCGGTAATCTGCGCTGCCGTGCCAGTCGCGACGACCGTCCCCGCGGCCATCACGACAAGGCGGTCGCACTGCTCGGCTTCCTCCAGGTTGTGCGTGGTCACCAGGGCGCCCGCGCCGTCCACGGCGGCCTGCCGGATCTCCTCCCACAGCCGGGCGCCGCCGAGCGGGCCGACGCCTGAGGTGGGCTCGTCGAGAATGAGCAGCTCCGGCCGGTGCGACCGGGCGACGGCGAACGCCACCTGGCGCTGGGCGCCGAGCGGAAGGTCGCCGACGAGCTCGCTGCGCCAGGCGGCGATGCCGGGCGGCACCGGGGTGCCCCGGAGGCCGAAGGCGCCCGTGGTGAAGGCGGCCGTGGTGAAGGCCCAGTTCTCGGCGACGGTGAGGCCGGCGTACAGGCCGAGCGTTTGCGGAACGTAGCCGACCCGCCGGCGGGTGGCAATCGAGGGAACGGCTCCGAACAGGCTGACGATGCCGCTGGTGGGCCGCACGAGGCCGAGCAGCATCCGGATGAGGGTGGTCTTGCCGGCCCCGTTCGCGCCGAGGAGCCCGACGACCTCACCGCGCCGCACCAGCACGCCGGCGTCGCTGACGGCGGTGAACGCGCCGAACCGCCTGGACACCCCGCGGGCCTCGGCGAGAACCTCCATGGGCCTGACTCTCCTGACTCGGCGGCGAGGGCGGCGACGACGACGGCGTCGTCAAAGTCGGGCTCAGCGGGCTGAACGCCGGCCGGAAGCGGGCCCGCCGGAACCCAGACCCGCCAGCTGGCTCCTCGCCGCCAGGATCGCGGTGTGGGCCGCTTCGTCCCGGTGGCGGAGCCGACGGAGCCGGGAATGCTGTCGAGGATGTCGTCGGGCGACCCGCTGGCCAGCACCTGTCCTTGCTCGAGCAGCACCACGGTCGCGGCCCTGGCCGCCTCGTTCAGGTAGGTCGTGGCAACGGCGACCGCTGTGCCCGCCGCAGCCGCGCGGGTGATGAGGCGCCAGAGTTCGGCCCGGCTGACCGGATCGACGCCCGTGGTGGGCTCGTCAAGAACCAGCAGGTCCGGGCCGTGCAGCAAGGCCAGGCCGACCGCCAGCTTGCGCTGCATGCCGCCGGACAGCTGTCCGCCGAGCCGGTGGCGGGCGTCCGTCAGGCCCGTCTGCTCGATCAGCTCTCCGGCCCGGCGGCGACGCTCGCCGCCGGAGAGCCGGTAGGCGGCGGCGACGAAGTCGAGATTCTCCTGAACGGTCAGGTCGCTGTAGAGCCCGGCGGTCGCCGGCACGTAGCCGATCCGATCCTTCCGCGGGCGGCGGACAACGCCGGCATCAGGCTCGGCCAGCCCGACGAGCACGTCCAGGCAAGTGGACTTGCCCGCACCGTCCCCGCCGACGACAACCGTGATCAGGGCCGGATCGACAGCGACGGTGACTCCGGACAGGGCCACAGTGCCGCCGCGGCTGACGTGCACATCCTGCAGGCCCCACCTCATGACGCGGCCAGCTTGCCCGGCTCGGCCAGCGCCGGCGCCGGCCCGGGCGCGGTCCGGCCGCCCGGCGCGAGGTCGCGGCGGAACCTGACGATTGCCAGTCCGAGCACGACAACCGCCAGCAGCGCCAGCAGGGCCAGCGGCTCACCCAGCGCCGTGATCGGCGTCGCCTTCAGCATCACGCCGCGGCTGACGTCAATGAAGTAGGTGAGCGGCAGCAGATAGGAAATCCACCGGACGCCCGCGCCCATCGAGGCGACCGGAAAGATCAGCCCGGACAGCAGGACCTGCGGCAGCGTGAGCATGAACGCCAGCTGGATCGCCTGGCCCTGGTTCTGCGAGACCGTCGAGACCAGAACCCCCATTCCCAGGGTGACCAGCAGGAACAGCCCGGCACCGAGGGCAAACACGGCGACGCTGCCGGTGAACGGCACATGGAACACGCCCATCCCGATCACGATGATCAGCACCAGGTCAACGACCGCCACGATCAGGTACGGCGCGATCTTGCCGGCGATGACGTCGAAGGCTCGCAGCGGCATCACCGCCAGTTGCTCCAGCGTGCCCGACTGCCGTTCCCTGACCACTCCGAGACTGGTGATCAGAGTGCCGATGAAGACCAGGATCAGCCCGGCCAGGCCCGGCACCATGACCCACGAAGTGGTCAGGCCCGGGTTGTAGAGAATGCGCACCGAAGCGGCTGCCGCGCCCGCCGCCGGCAGCTTCGCCAGCGCGTTCTCCGCCGCCTCCACCGAGAACAGCTGGCTTCCGTCCAGCAGGATCAGCGGCCGCCGGCCGCCGGTGACCACCGCGACGACTGCCTGGCCGTCGCGCAGCTTCTGGGTCGCCGCGGCCTGGCCGGCGGCCGGATCCACGTCGGTGACCCTGAAGGTTGGCTCCCGCAGCAGCGCGGCCGCCTGACTCGCAGCCGGTCCCACGGTGACGGCCGGGATGTCATGCACCTTGAAGTTCGCCGCATAGCCGAAGACCACCAGCAGCACAACGGGCAGCACGATCATCATGGCCACGGTCCGCCGGTCCCGCCTGAGCTCCCGGAACTCCTTGACAATCATCGCCCACACGGCCGGCCTCCAGTAACTCAACGGTCATTGAACTCTACACCTGTTGAATACCACCGCGTCAGGCCAGCCGGAAGCCCAGTGCCCGGCCCGCATCCCTGAGCTCACTGCGCGCCGACGGGTGAGCCACCCGGGAGATGATCTCGGCGGCCTGGACGCTGGCGTCGTTCCCCCAGATCGTCGCCGTGCCCTGCTCGCTGACGAAGAAACTGTGCTGGAACGACGTCACCGGGCCGGCCAGCCGCGGCACGACCGTCGACACTCCTGCCTTCGGGTGCCAGGACGGCAGCGCGATGATGGCCCGGCCGCCGGGCGAGTGCAGCGCGCCGACTACGAAGTCGGTCTGGCCGCCGAAGCCGGAGTAGATCGCGCCCTTGACGCGCGCGGCGTTCGCCTGCGCGAACAGATCGACCTGCAGCGCGCCGTTGACCGAGGTCATGGCCGGCTGCCGGGCGATCAGGGCCGGATCATTGGTCTTCTCCGTGCGCAGCATCCGCACCCGCGGATTGCGGTCCATCCAGCGGTACAGGTCGCCGCTGCCGAAGGCGAACGACGCGGTCACCGGAACGTCCGGGTCGAGCGCTCCGTTCTGCTCCAGCTCCAGGACACCGTCGCTGAACATCTCCGACCAGACCGTCAGCCCGCGGCGGCCGCGCAGCGCGCCGACGACGGCATCGGGAACTGACCCGATGCCGAGCTGGAGGGTCGCGGCGTCGGGCACCAGCCCCGCGACCCGCTCGCCGATCGACTGGTGGACCGGCGCCGCCGGGCGGCGCAGCGGCGACGGCAGTTCCGCATCCGCCTCGATGGCCAGGTCGATCTCATCAGTAGCCAGCACGGCGTCGCCGAAGGTATAGGGCATCTGCCGGTTGAGCTGAGCCACGACCAGGCCGCCGCGGGCCCGCACGGCCGCGATAGCGGCGGGCAGGATGTTGACCTCGGTGCCGAGTGAGACGGTTCCGCTGACCGGCACCGAGGTGTGCAGGAGAACCACGTCCGGCGGCAGCGCCGTGGTCAGCAGGCTCGGCACCAGCGACAGCCGGCAGGGCAGATAACGCAGTCGCTCGCTGCCGCGCATGCCGGGTCCGACGAACGGCGACTCCAGACAGACGCCGGCCCGATCGGGAATCCCGGCCTGGGCGTTCAGCGCGAAGAGCCGGTAGGCGGGCACGGCAGCGTCGAGGATCTTCATGGCCAGCCAGGGCGTGGCGAAGTTGCCGCTGACGACAACCCTGGGCATCCCGGCCAGCCCGCCGAGCAGGGTGCCGAGTATCGAGTGCGAGATCACGCGCATCCGCTAGTCCTCCTCGCCGGGGCCCGCGTCGCCGGTCACGAGGGGCCGCTTCCAGCACAGCCCATCGGGAGCCGCCGGCACCAGGGACCTTCGGCCCGGCCGGCGCTGCGAAGGTACCCGGCAGCGGGACACACGGCTGTCCAGGTCGCGACCTAAGTCCCTACTGCGGCGCTGGCCGGCCTCGTTGACTGGAGACAGAACAGGAGGACGGACCTATGAGCACGATGTCATCCGCACCGGTTACCTCGGACTGGGCCGGATCGCCAATCTCGACTCTGCACCCGCTGAGCCAGCCCGTTCAGTCCATCCCGGTCGAGCAGTACCCGGCCGGCTCCCGCTACGTGGTCAGGCTGGAACTGCCCGGCATCGAACCGGGACCCGATCTCACCGTCTCGGTGGAGACGGGCACGCTCGCGGTCCGCGCCGAGCGCCACTTCAGCGGCGTTCGCGACTGTGAGAGCGAGTTCCACTACGGCACGTTCGCCCGCAATATCCCGCTTCCGGCTGACGCGGATCTCTCCGATGTCTCCGCCAGCTACTCCAGCGGGATCCTGACGGTCCTGATCGGCACGGTGCCCGAACGTCAGCGCGGTGCCCGTCCCGTACCCGTCGACGTCCAGTCCTAGCCCCCGGAGGTCGTCATGAACGCCACCAGGAACCCGGCGATCGTCGTCGGAGTCAGCGGATCGCGGGCGTCGCAAGCGGCGCTGCGCTGGGCCGCGGCCGAGGCCGATCGCGTGCACGGCCAGCTCAGGATCGTCATGGCTGTCGAACGGCCCGCGCGAGCTCCGTACGCCCGGCCGGCCCCGGCCGGCGAGCCGCACCTTGTCCTGGAGAAGGCCAGGCGCGACCTGGCCGCGACGATGCGGACGACACTCGGGCGGGCGGCCCGGCCGGACACGACGTCCGACGTCGTCGAGGGCATGGCCGAGCGGACGCTGGTCGACTGCTCAAGCGGTGCCGACTTGCTGGTACTCGGTTCTGAATCCGGCCTGGACGCCGGGCGGTCGATCGGACCGGTCATCAGGTCCTGCCTCAGCCGCGCGCACTGCCCGGTCGTCGTCATCAGCCCCCAGAACCTCACGCGCCGCGACGAGCCGCCGGCTGAGGCAGGCCTCGCCGCGAGCTTCGACAGCAGATTTCTGGTCACGGCCGGCGCGGTCCCCGCGCCGCGGGCCGGGGAGTAACGGAGAGGCGGTCCCTGGCCGTGAAGGACATTGATGACCTGATGGTCGGCGGGCGCCGCGTCCTCGTGCGCCTGGACCTGAACGTGCCGATGAACGCGGGCACGATCACCGACGACGGGAAGATCCGGGCGTCGCTTCCCACCCTGACCACGCTGATCGAGCGCGGCGCCGCGGTCATCGTCTGCTCCCACCTCGGGCGCCCGGACGGACGGCCGGACCAGCGGTACTCGCTCGCGCCGGTCGCACGCCGCCTCGGCGAGCTGCTGGGCCGCCCGGTCTCGTTCGCGACTGACACTGTCGGCGTGGTCGCGCGATCAGCCGCGGCCGGGCTGCAGCCCGGTCAGGTCCTGATGCTGGAAAACCTGCGTTTCAACCCCGGTGAGACGAGCAAGGACGACGCCGTCCGGGGTGCGTTCGCGAGCCAGCTGGCGGCGCTGGCCGAGCTGTATGTCGGTGACGGCTTCGGCACCGTGCACCGCCGCCATGCCAGCGTCTGCGACGTGCCGGCCCGGCTGCCGCATGCGGCCGGATATCTGATGAAGGCCGAGATCGCGGCGCTCAGCCGGCTGACCAGCAGCGTGCGCCGGCCCTACGTCGTCGTGCTCGGCGGGGCCAAGGTCGCCGACAAACTGCCTGTGGCCGGCGCGCTCGCCCGGGTCGCAGATCAGGTGCTCATCGGCGGCGCCATGGCGACCACATTCCTGGCCGCGGAGGGCCACAGCGTCGGCGCCTCGCTGCTGCAGGGCGACCCGGACGCGGCTCGCCAGTGCCTGGTGCAGGCAGCCGCCACCGGAGTTCAGGTCGTGCTGCCTGCCGACCTGCTGGTCGCACCCGACCGGTTCGCCACCGGGCCCGTGCGGGTCGTGTCGTCCGACGCCATCCCGCCCGGCCAGCAGGCACTCGACATCGGCCCGGAGACAGCCAGCCTGTTCCGGATCACGCTCGCGGGCGCGGCCACAGTGTTCTGGAACGGACCGATGGGCGCATTCGAGAACGCGGAGTTCGCGGGCGGGACGCGGGCGGTCGCGGAGGCCATGTCAGCCTGCAACGGCTTCACGATGGTCGGCGGCGGCGACACGGCGGCAGCGGTTCGCTCGCTCGGGTTTACCGACAGCAACTTCAGCCATGTGTCCACCGGCGGCGGCGCCAGTCTGGAGTTCCTGGCCGGCCACACCCTGCCGGGCCTGGTCGCGCTCGATGCCGGCAGCCAGCAGGAGGCCGCCCTGTCGATGGGCGGCTAAGTGCGGCTCTCGGGCGCGTCCGGCTGGAACACGATGTCCCGGAGCGCAGTGATCGCGAGATCCAGATTGAGGACTGCGTCGTCCACCTTCGCCGCCGCCGGATGATCGCCGAGCAGGCTCAGCGCCGCCTGGAGCGACAACCCGGCGGAGAACAACTGCCGCACGACGAGATCGTTGAGGCTCGCCGCGATCCGGTCCCGATCATCGCTCAGGCGGCGGGCGATGTCGGCGGACTGGCCCGTGGCCCCGGCCGGACTCAGCTGTGCCGCCGGACTCTGTGCGGCGGACCGGGGCTGCGATCGGGCCAGCGACAGCGTGACCGCTGCCCCCGGTGGCTGCGGCTGGCCTCCGCCCGGGCGGAGATCAGCAGGTCGAACCAGCGCCAGGTATCCGGGCTATGGCAGGGCACCTGTACGGTCAGCGGGCCGGGAAGCTCACCCGCGAGTGCCTGCCGGATGCCCGTCCCGACGGCGCGGGCCACCGGATCATCATCAGCCGCGGCGCACACCTCCAGGTACGACATGCCCTCTCCGGTACGGGCCGGATCGCCGCCGTTCGCCGCGGCGAACTCCCGCCAGGCCCCGTTCACCGACACGATCACGCCCCCGGCGTCCAGCAGCGCGACCTCGGTACCGACGTCCGGGCCGGGCGGCGCCTCCGGGGCAGCCGCGCCGGACACCGCGACCAGCGCCCTGGCCTCGGTCGGCGACCGAGCGGCCAGCGCGGCTTCCATCAACGGGTACACCGAGACCAGCCGGTCCGTGCCGGCGATGGTCAGCGCCCGGCGGACGACCGGACTGGCGACCACCAGCTGCAGGCTGGTGCCGCTGACGGCAGCCCGCTGATAGACCCGGGCCAGCGCATCGGTGCCGGAGTGATCGCACGACATCGTCGCGCTCAGGTCCGCGATCACCGCGGTGGCGCCGCGGTTGATGACGGACAGCAGCTGACCCCGGAGTTCCGCCGAGTTGGACATATCGACATGCTCGGGAAATACCACCACTGCCTGCTGGCCGGTCCAGACCACCGGGTAGATATCCGCGATCACAGCAGCACCTCAGGTTGCCGTCGGGACTTCACCTGACCCGACAAGTCCGGCTAACCGCACCACCGGCAGAGCATGGCGCAGACCCATCAACGGCGTGAAACCGTGAGCGAGGTCCGGACCCACTGTCGACCATACGCCGGGCCAGTGAGCTGCGAAAGCAGCCCCGGATGAACATCGGCCGCCCGGCTCCGTCACCGGTCCTGAGCGGCCAGCGGCACCCGCCACTCGAGCTCGGTGCCGCTGCCGGAGGCAGGCCGCACGGTCAGGGCACCGCCGAACTTTCTGGCCCGCTGCTCCAGATTGCGCAGCCCGCTGCGGCGACCAGTCTCGGTGATGCCGGATCCGTTGTCCGTGACGGTCAGGGTCAGGTCCTGCGCTGCCTCCACCTGTACGACGACGCTGCTCGCGCCGGCGTGCCTGGCGGCGTTGGACAGCGCCTCCCGCAGGACGCCGAGCACATGCTCGGCCAGGTCGGACGGCACGTCATCCAGATGTCCTTCCAGCTGGAGCGCCGGCGCGAACCCCAGACTGCCGGCCATGTCGTCCGAGATGCGCAGGATCCGGGCGCGCAGACCGGTGGCGGCCGTGTCCTGGCGGGTCTGGAGGGCGAAGATCGCGGACCGGATCTCCCTGATGGTCTCGTCCAGCGCGTCCACCGCCGAGCTGACCCGGTCGGCCACGTCCGGTGAGCTGACGAGCGACACCGTGCCCTGCAGCGACATGCCGGTGGCGTACAGCCTCTGGATGACAAAGTCATGCAGGTCACGGGCGATCCGGTCGCGGTCCTCGAAGACCGCGACCCGCTCGGCGTGACGGCGGTGCTCGGCCAGCTCAAGCGCGATGCCGGCCTGGCTGGCGAACGTCACCAGCATGTCGGCCGCGGCCGGCGTCAGCGGCATGGCGCCGGGGCGACGGCCGGCGGTGAGCACGCCGCGCACGTTGCCGGCGGTACCGAGAGGCACCAGGATCGCCGGGCCGAGCTGAATGTTCTCCCTGGCAGCCGAAGCGACGTGCGGGTCCTGGCTGAAGTTTCGACGGTCATCAGCTGGCCGCTGGCCAGCACCTGACCGGAGGCCGAGGTGGCGACGGGCAGCATCAGGCCGAGCGCATCATCGGCGCCATCGCCGGCCGCGTGCTCGATTTGCAGCATCGTGCCGTCGGCGGCCGGCAGCGCCAGCACGACCAGATCGGCACCGGACATCTCCAGCGCCTTCGCGGTGATCAGCGCGAGGGCGTCTCCGGCATCCGAGGTGGACAGCAGCTTTCTGGTGACCTCGCCGCTCGCGGCCAGCCAGCGCTGCTGGCGCCGCGCCTCGTCGTACAGCCGCGCGTTCTCGATGGCGACGCCGGCCGCGGCGGCCAGCGCGATCAGGACGGCCTCGTCTTCCTCGTCGAACTCGTCGCCGTTGCGCTTCTCGGTCAGGTAGAGGTTCCCGTAGACCTCGTCCCTGATCCGGATCGGCACGCCGAGGAAGGACTTCATCGGCGGATGCCCGGCCGGGAACCCGGATGACAGCTCGTGCTCGCTCAGGCTGGAGATGCGCAGCGGCGAGGGTCGGCAATCAGCGCGCCGAGCAGCCCGCGGCCCTCCGGCCAGTGGTGGATCTGCGAGATCTGCTCGTCGGTAAAGCCGACCGGGATGAACTCGGCGAGCCGTCCGCCGTCGCCGATCACGCCCATCGCACCGTAGCGAGCGTCGACGAGATTCACCGCCGCCTCGACAATGCCGCGGAGCACGACCTCGATATCGAGATTGGCGCCGACGGCCATAACGGCCTCAAACAGCGCGTTAACGCGATCCCGGGTGGCAACCACTGCCTGCAGCCGGACCTGAAGCTCGGCCAGCAGTTCATCCAGCCGGAGGCTGGGTAGCATCGACGGCGGCTTGCGGGTATTCATAGGTGAGCCCGGCCTTTTTCTGAGGGCACGCTGCGATCCTACTGGCCGGTCTGCGGCGCTGACCTGCGGGCCGTGTTTGCCGGGCCAGCGGCCGGGCACGTGAGAATTTCTACAAATTTGTAGAACCTATACTGGCGGCGGGCGCAGCGGCGCCCGGCGGAATAAAGCTCCCCGATCAAGGAGGCCGGCGCTGAACGGATCGTGCCGGGCCGGCATGAACGTCAGTCACCTGATCGCCAGCTTTGGCTACTGGGCCGTCTTCGTGCTGGTCGCGGTCGAGAGCCTGGGCATCCCGCTGCCCGGCGAGACGGCGCTGATCCTGGCCGGCGTGTACGCCGGGCATACCCACCACTTGTCCCCCTGGCTGATCTTCATCGTGGCCGCCGCGGCGGCGATCATCGGCGACAACATCGGTTACTGGCTCGGCGCCAAGGGCGGGTACCCGCTGGCCCGCCGTTACGGCTCCAAGGTGCGCCTGGATGAGCGGAAGCTGAAGACCGCCAGGTACCTCTTCGACCGGCACGGCGGCAAGGTCGTCTTCTTCGGCCGCTTCGTGTCGGTGCTCCGGACCTACGCTGCGTTCCTGGCCGGGGTGAGCCGGATGCACTGGTGGAAGTTCGCGCTGGCGAACGCGGCCGGCGGCATCGTCTGGGCCGGCATCTACACGGCCGCGTCCTATCTGGCCGGCGACACCCTGCAGCGCGTCTCCGGCACCATCAGCTGGATACTCGGCGGTCTCGCGATCGTCGTGATCGCGGTCGCGGTCTGGCTGGTCCGGCGGCAGGCCGGCGAACTCGGTGACCGGGCCGAGGCTGCTTATCCCGGCCCGCTTGAAGCACTGGACCAGCACCAGCACCACCACTCGGCCAGCGCGAACCGGCCGCACTGACTCGGCTGGCAGCCCGGCGCCGGCACCCTGGCGCCGGGTGCGCCCGGCCGGGGTAGCGTTGCCTGACCGTGCGCGACCGGCTCCGGCTCAGTCAGGGCTCGCCGGCGGACGGGCCGAGCGGGGAGGCGGGACAGCAATGGCGCACATCGATGAGCAGGCCCTGCAGGCCAGCCTGCAGCGGCTGCGCGGTGCCGCCAGCGCCTCCGACCTCATCACCGTCATGGACCGGGCCGTCGACTCGGTCAACGAGGTCTTCGGCTACAGCGGAGCCGGCATCATGTTTGTCACCGATTCCGGATATTTGTCCTACGTCGCGGCCTCCGACGACGACGGCCGGAAGCTCGAAGAGGCCCAGGCAGCCGCCGGCGAGGGGCCGTGTTATGAGTCGTACGTCTACGCGCGCGAGGTGGCCAGCTCCGACCTTCAGGCCGACAGCCGGTGGCCGGCCCTGGTGACCCATCTGCCGCCTGGCATCCGGGCGGTGGCCGGCATCCCGATCATGCTGAGCGGCAGCCCGGTCGGGACCCTCAACACCTACCACGACCAGCCCACCGACTGGGATGACTCGGACATTGCCGCGCTCCGCGCCTATACGAACCTCATCGCCGAGGCTGTGGGGACAGCCCTGGCCGCGCAGGACCACAGCGCACTCGCGGGCCAGCTTCAGTACGCGCTCGACTACCGGATCGTCATCGAGCGCGCCGTCGGCTATCTGATGGCCGCTCACAGCCTCGACGCGGTCACCGCTTTCGACGCGTTGCGCAAGCAGGCCCGCGACTCGCGCCGCCGCGTCGCCGACGTCGCCGCCGACGTGCTCGGGCCGGTCGCCGCACCCGGCTCCGGTGAGCAGACCGGCGGTGGCCCGGTGCTGCCGGGCGCCCGGGCGAGAGACGCCGACCCGCACTGACAGCGGCCGGCAGGCCCGCGGCCTGCGAGCCTGCGCCCCGGTTGCCGTCAGCGCCCGGTCGCGGTAGATTTCCGGTTCAGTTCCGCCGTGTGTCCGCGGATCACTCCCAAGGGAGGATCTGTGACACATGCCTTCATACCTGGCGGTTCTGCGCAGCGGCCTGCGCCCGCGGCCGGAGCCGCCGATGGCTAGCTCCCCCCATCTGACGATCTCGGTCACCCGCGACCGGCACGGCGATCCCGTGCTGGTGCTGGCCGGGGATCTCGACGTCGCCAGCCGGGATGACCTGGCCACGGCGCTCGCCAGGCTGTTTGAGTGCCGCTGGCCTCAGGCGGTCACGCTCGACCTCGCCGGGGTCGGTTTCGTCGACTGCAGCAGCCTGGCTGTGCTCATCTGGGCCCATCAGCAGCTCAGCGCACGGAACGGCGGGCTGATCTGCACCGGGGCTCAGCCGGTCGTCCGCCGCATCGTGCGGCTCACCGGGCTCGACGGGTACCTGGATCTCCGCGAGGGACGCGAGGCGGTCGCCAGCGCCGGGCCGGCTGATGCAGCCGCGCGCGATCAGCAGCCGGCCCGCGACAGCGGGCCGGTCATGTTTCCGGCGGTCGAGGACTCAGGCGGCATCGGCTTGGCCGCGACCTGACCGCCCGGCAGTCCCCGCAGGGCTGCCTAGGAAAGGGCCGCCAGCTCAGCCGGGTTGTCACCGGGCAGGTCGCCGTCGGTGACCGCGGTGACCTGGAGGCCGGCCAGCCTGACGGCGCCGCCGTAGGTGGACAGGAACGCGGTGTCGGCGGCATCGCGGCCAGTCGCGATGCGGACCAGGCTCGAGCGGGGAGCGAGCAGGGTGGCGTCGACCGCCCGCCAGCGGTCGTCCAGGGCCACCTCGGCCACCGCGTGAAAGTCCATCGGATCGAGTCCGGGGGCGTAGACAGCGACCACCCGGGCCGGCACGTCCAGCGCCCGGAGCAGCGCCACGACCAGATGGGCATAGTCCCGGCAGACACCCTGCCGGGACAGCAGCGTCTGCACGGCCCCGTCGGTCGGCCTGCTGCTGCCGGGTACGTAGGCGAGCCGGGTGCCCACCCATGACGACACGGCCGACAGCAGGTCGGCACCAGGCGCCAGGCCGGCAAATTCGGCCCTGGCGACAGCCGCCAGCCGGTCAGACTCCGCGTACCGGCTGGGGCGCAGGTACGTCAGGCGTTCCGCGGGCGTGACCATCCGCTCGGGCATACGGCCGGCAATCTCCGCCTGGTAGCTGACAATGACCTCACCGCGGTCGAGGTCAGCGACATGCACACGGCCCTCGCCCTCGATGACAACCTCGCGCGCGGCGACTGGCAGGCCTGCCTGCAGCACCGTGAGGTTCTCGGTGACGAGGCCGGGCGGCCCGGCCACCGCAACCTGGAGAGCGGCCTCGGCACGCTGATCGACCTGCAGTGCTATCCGGGCGCTGACTCTCCGGATCAGCTGCGGCGGCTGGCCAGTACGGGCGACCGCCAGCCGCTGGCCTGCGGCGACGGGCGGCACCGCCGCCTGCGCGGTCACTTCTTCGCGCGAGCGCGCTTGGCCGCGGCCTTCTCAGTGCGGGCGTTCTGGGTCAGCAGCGAGCCGTCAGGCTGCTCGAGATGGGCGCGGATGAACCATCCGAACCGCTCCAGCTGTCCCGCCTGTCCGATGAGCATGTCCTGGGTGACCGGATCGAGCTGCTCAGTCTTCTCGATCGCCTCCCGGTGCCCCTCCAGGATGCCGGTGAAGACGACGTCCAGGGCGGCCAGGTGCGCGCTCGTCGGCCCGCCCGATCGAATAGTCGTCCCAGCTGCGCTGAGCCACCAGCGCGCCGGGTGTTCCGACGGGCGATCCGCCCAGCGTGGCGATGCGCTCGGCGGTGTCGTCGGTCATGTCGCGGACATCCTCGACCTGCGGATCGAGCATCGTGTGAACCGCGATGAACTCCGGCCCGGTCACATTCCAGTGCACGTGCTTGAGGGTCAGGGCCAGATCGCTCAGCGAGTTCAGCCGGTCCTGCAGGAGGCTGATGACAGCCTCGGCATCGCCGGCCTTCATGCCGGGCACGGTGTAGGACACCATTATGATCACCTTTTCCGATCTGTTCCGCGGACGCTCAGCCGCAGCGGTCCGTCTACCTGCTGACCGCGTGGCTAAACTCCGCGCGGGCACCCGGGATGCTCACAGAGATGACGCAGAAGACCACTGTGACCCTGGCCGACGGCCGGACGCTGATCTATTTCGGCGCGAAGCCGTCCGATCCGGCCGCCTATCCCGACCGGCGGCGGCTGACCCGGCCGCCGGCCGCGTCGCAGGCCCGCTTCGACTGGCTGCTGGGCGAGTGGGTGGTCATCGCCGCCCACCGGCAGGAGCGCACGTTCCGGCCCGCCGACGATCAGTGCCCGCTCTGCCCGTCGACGCCGGCGCACGCCACCGAGATCCCGGCGCCCGACTACGACGTTGTCGTCTTCGAGAATCGTTTCCCCGCCCTTGCTGCTTCGCCCGAAGCCCCGCCGGCCAGCGCATCCGGCCTGCTCAGCTCCCGGCCCGCGGCCGGCCGGTGCGAGGTCGTCTGCTTCAGCCCGGTCCACACGGCCTCGTTCGCCGGGCTGTCCGCGGCGCAGGCCGGGCTGGTCCTGACCGCCTGGGCAGACAGGTCAGCCGACCTCGCCACGCTGCCGGGCATCGAGCAGGTCTACTGCTTCGAGAACCGCGGTGCCGAGATCGGGGTGACGCTGTCGCACCCGCACGGGCAGATCTATGCCTTCCCCTACCTCACTCCGCGCACGGACCGGATGCTGCGCTCACTCGCCGGCTACCGGGAGGAGACCGGCGGCAATCTCTTTGACGACCTGGTAACGGCGGAGCTGGCCGATTCCGCGCGCGTGGTGGCGGCGGGCAGCCACTGGGTGGCGTTCGTCCCGCACGCGGCGCGCTGGCCGTACGAACTGCACCTGTACCCGCGCCGCCGGGTGCCCGGCCTCCCGGCGCTCGACGACGCCGCCCGGGCCGAGTTCTGCGAGCTTTACCTCGACCTGCTGGGCCGGTTCGACCGGCTGTTCGGGCAGCCGGCCCCGTACATCTCGGCCTGGCATCAGGCGCCGGTGCGGGCTGCCGCGGACTTTGCCCTGCACCTGGAGCTGTTCACGGTCCGCCGGGCGCCCGGCAAGCTGAAGTACCTGGCCGGCTCGGAGTCGGGCATGGGCGCGTTCGCTAATGACGTCGCGCCCGAGGATGCTGCGCGCCGCCTGCGACAGCTGGGCTGAGGCGCCAGGCTGGCTCCAGGTCACCAGACGCGGCTCGCGCCCGGTGACGGCACGGCCGTGCTGATCACGGGAGCCGGCCAGTCTCGCCGGGCGAACGCCGCCGTCACGGCCGTGGTCACGTCGCCGGCCGCAGTCGCGCGCGCGAGCGCGATCACCGATCCTCCGAATCCGCCGCCGGTCATCCGGGCGCCGAGCGCCCCGGCCCCGATGGCCGAGTCAACCGTCGCGTCTGCTTCGGGCCAGGACACCCCGAAGTCGTCCCGCAGCGAGGTGTGCGAGGCGGTCAGCAACTCGCCGGTCCGGCCGGGCTGGCCAGGCCCGCAGCAACCGGGCGGCGGCAAGGACGCGGCGGTTCTCGGTGACCACGTGCCGGGCGCGGCGGCGCAGGACCGCGTCGCCAAGCCCGTCCAGGCCGGCCGCGTCGTCGATCTCGCGCAGCGAGGACACGCCGAGCGCACGGGCGGCGTCCTCGCAGGCCTGCCTGCGCGCGCCGTAGCCGCCGTCAGTCAGCTCATGCTGCGCGCGCGTGTCGATCACCAGCAGCACCAGCCCGGCTCCGGCCGGGTCGAACGGCACCGGCGTCCAGGTCGCGGTCCGGCAGTCGAGCAGCAGCGCGCGGCCCGCCTGACTCAGCAGCACCGCGAGCTGATCCATCAGCCCGGTCGGAGCGCCGGCGAAATCGTTCTCGGCGCGCCGTCCGAGCACCGCCAGCTGGGTGCGCGGCAGGCTGAGCCCGAAGAGGTCAGCGAGGGCCAGTCCGGTGGCGCATTCCAGCGCGGCCGACGACGATAGCCCCGCGCCGGCCGGGAGGTCCGCGTCAATGGCCACGCTGGCGCCGCCGACCTGATAGCCGGCCGCCCGCAGCGCCCAGGCCACCCCGGCCGGATAGGCAGCCCAGCCGCCCGGATCGCCGGGCGCGAGTGCCGCCAGCGGAACCTCAAGTACGCGGCCGCCGTGCTGGCGGGAGGTGAGCGCGAGAACCTCGTCCGGGCGGGCCGCCGCGGCCACGCACACGCCCGGCGCGATGGCGAACGGCAGCGCGAACCCGTCGTTGTAGTCCGTGTGCTCGCCGATGAAATTCACCCGGCCGGGGGCCCGCCAGACGCCGGCAGGCTCGCGCCCGAACTGCCGGGCGAACAGTGCCGCCGCGCCGGCTGCCGGCCCGGTCTGCGCGCCTGATGCCCTCACCGCGCCGTCACCACGGCCTCACTGTGCCGCACTGTGCCCGCACCGTGCCCGCACGGGTCACCACGCCGTCTCCATGCTGTCAGCCTCACTCGCAGCGCCCGGGCCAGCCGGGCTGAGGCCATGATCCCCGACGGCTCGCGGGGTCGCGAAGGCGCGGCCCGGCTGGCTGCCCGCAGCGGCCGCGCGCCGGCGAGGCGCGGCCGGGTGATCAGCAGTGCGTTCCCGATATTGCATACGAAACAGATCCGACGGTGCCGCGAGCGCCAAAGTATCGTGCGTAAAGCACGGGATTACCCCGGAAGAGCCTGCCACCTTCGCAGAAGTCGTATACAATGCACATTTATGGACGCTCCTGCGCACGCTGAGCTCGGCCGCCTGACGGCGGTCGCCGCTGAGGCCTGCCGCGCGCTGGCCCGCCGCGGCCTGGTGACCGGAATCCTCGGCCACGTGTCGGCTCGCGTCCCCGGCCGCGAGGAGATCCTCATCCGTTCGCGCGGGCCCGCTGAGCGCGGCCTGCTGAACACCACCCCGGCCGACATCGCGCTGATGACCCTCGACGGCCGGCTGACCGACGCCGGACCGGGCTGGCACCCGCCGAACGAGCATCCGATCCACACCGCGCTCTACCAGGCGCGGCCCGAAGTCGGCGCGGTCGTGCACGCGCATCCGCCGGCCGCGCTGCTGTGCGGCCTGGCCGGCCTGACCCTCCGCCCGGTCTTCGGCGCGTACAACATACCGGCGCTGCAGCTGGCGCTGGCCGGCGTTCCGGTGTTTCCCCGCTCTGTCCTGATCACCCGGCCCGACCTCGCCGCCGAGATGGTCGCGGCCATGGGCACCGCGCAGGTGTGCCTCCTGCGCGGCCACGGCATCACGGCGACCGGACGCACGGTCGAGGAAGCAACGCTGCGGGCTGTCAACCTCGAGGTCCTGTGCTCGGTGACCGTCGAGCTGGCGCGCCTGCGCGCAGCCGCTCCGGACGTGCCCGCTGCTGACCTGGCCGAGCTGCCCGACCTCGGCGGGCAGTTCAACTACGAGCTGGCCTGGAACGCCCTGATCAGCGAGTAACCCGACCGCGCGTACCGATCACCACATCGCCCAGTAAGCGAAAGGCAGGCACCATGCCCCGTCTGAGTCAGGTCTCCAGGGCCGACATCCCGAATGAGTTCGTGGAGCGTGCCTACGACCGCATGTTCGGGCCCGATCGTGATCCCGTCGCCGAGCCGGGAACTGCCACCGGTACGCCCGGCAACTGGTGGACGGTCTTCGCGCTGTCGCCCGAGGTCTTCCACCACGCGGTCGCTGGCTTCCGGCTGTACCAGAAGTCCGAGGACCGCCTCAGCCCGGTGCTGCGGGAGCTCGGCCAGACCCGGGCCGGCTGGCTTACCGGCAGCAGCTTCGTGTTCTCCCAGCACTGCAAGTCGTGCCGCCGCCTCGGCATGCCGGAGGAGAAGATCCGCGCCATCCCGGCCTGGGGCGTATCCGATCAGTTCGACCTGCTGGAGCGGGCCGTGCTGGCCTATACCGATGCCATCGTCGCCGACCGGGGCCGGGTCGATGACGCGGTCTTCGCGGTGCTGCAGAAGCACCTGAGCGACTCGCAGGTACTCGACCTCACCTACATCACCGCCATGTACGCGATGCACGCGACGATCAGCCGCGCCCTGCGACTGGAGTACGACGACCGCGAGGAGCCGGTGCAGGAGATCGCCGCTCCTGAGGGTGCGCAGAGCCGCGACATCGGCGCCGACATCGCCGGGCTGAGCCGCTGAGGCTGAGCCGCCGGGCTGAGCCGCTGAGGCTGAGCCGCCGGATAAGCGGCGGCTCAGCCTTGTGACAGGGTCGGTGCCGCGTCCATCAGGCCATCCACCGAGCCGACCTCGTCGAAGCCGGCCAGCAGCACGTCGCGGCCCTGCTCAATGTGCTCGGTCATCAGCCGCGCGGCCCGCGAGCCGTCCTGCACCCCGATAGCGTGCCTGAGCAGGCGGTGGAACAGGTTAGACCGCTCCGACTCGGACCGGTCGAAGCGCCGGAAGGCCTGGAACACCAGCGGCGCGTCGACCGTCACCGACAGGAGCTGGCCAAGCAGCGGATGCCGGGCGGCCGTCAGGACGGTCTCGTGGAACTTCCTGTTCGCCGCGTTCAGCTCGTGCAGCTCATCGATCGTCATCGGGCCGGTGCCGGCGATGGCGCGGTCGAATTCCGCGATGGCCTCGTCCATCCGGGTCAGGTCGTCCTCGTCAGCGTGCGCGGCGGCGCGCTTGGCGGCCAGCGATTCCAGTACCGCGCGCAGTTCGTAGAGGTCCACGATGTCCTCGCGGGTCAGGGTCCTGACCATGGCCCCCTTATGCCGCGCGTTGACGACGAGGCCGGCGCCCTCCAGCCGCACCAGGGCCTCGCGGACCGGTGTCCTGGACACCGCCAGCTCCTCGGCGATCCGCTGCTCGATCAGCCGCTCACCCGGCCGGTACACGCCTTCGATGATCCGGCGGTAGATCTGCTCGTACGGACCGGTCCGGTCGTCTTTCGACGTTCCTGCCATCAGCTCCCGCTTCTGTGCCGTCCTGCTGCCAGTCCGGTGACCGGCGGCGTTCCTATCCTCTCGCGGCCGGGTCCCGGCCGGCCGGGAGCCGCTCAAACGTGCCGAAGACCGGCCGGCTGACCCGGCGTACGGCGGAGCTCCGGGCGAGCGCTCGATCCGCAGCAGCCGGTTGTACTTGGACAGCCGCTCGGAGCGGGCCACCGACCCGACCTTGATCTGGCCGGCTCCGGAGGCCACGGCCAGGTCGGCCAGCCAGTCATCCTCGGTCTCCCCGGACCGGGCCGAGATCACCGCCGCGAGACCGAGGGCGGCGGCCTCATCGGCGACCTGCAGCGCCTCGGTGACGGTGCCAATCTGATTGATCTTGGTCAGGACGGCGTTGGCGGCACCGTCCGCGGCCGCCCGCCGCAGCCGGTCCAGGTGGGTCGCGATGAGGTCGTCCCCGATGAGCTGCAGCCGCGGGCACCGGCGGGCGAAGTCCTGCCAGGCCGGCCAGTCGTCCTCGCCGAACGGATCCTCAATCGAGGTGAGCGGGTAGGCGGCGGCCCAGCCGGCCAGGACGCCGGCCAGCCCGGCGGCGGTGTACTCGCGGCCGTCCAGCCGGTAGGTGCCGTCCGGCCGGGCCAGGTGCGTGGCGGCCACGTCCAGCGCGATGCTCACCTGCGCGGGGCCCGCCGGCCGGTTGCGGCGATGGCGCCGGCGACCAGCGCGATCACGTCCTCACTGCCGGCGGCGGGGGCGCCGTAGCCGCCTTCGTCGCCGACCAGGACGACGGCGCCGCGGGCCCGCAGCTGCGCTCCGGCCGCGTGGTACACATCGTGCACCCATTCGAGCGCGGTCGCGAAGTCCCTGGCGCCAGCCGGGATGACGAGCACATCCTGGATGTCCATGCCCCCGGCGGCGTGCAGGTTGCCGCTCATGATGTTCACCATCGGCACCGGCAGCACCGGGCGGCGCCCGTCACCGAGGTGCTGCCACAGCTCGCGGCCGGTCACCGCCGCGCCGGCCCGCGCGCAGGCGACGGATGCTGCTACCAGGGTGTTGACGCCGAGCCGCTCCCGGCTGGGCGGTGCCGTCCGCTTCAATGAGCCGGGCATCGACAGCCGCCTGGTCGTCGGGGGCGAGGCCGGCCAGGGCCGGCCCGGCCAGCGGTGCGGGCGGCCGCGACCGCGGCCGCAACCCCGCGGCCCCGCCAGCGCGGGTCATCACGGTCGCGGCGCTCCACCGACTCGTGCGAACCGGTCGAGGCGCCCGACGGCGCCATCGCCCGGTGCCGGGACCCGTCGCTGAGAGTGACCGTGACCTCAATGGTCGGGGTGGCGCGCGAGTCGAGCAGCCAGCCGGCGTCAACCGACGCGATGGTGATCACAGACCCTCCCGGTGCAGGTCGTCGAGCAGCGCGGGCAGCGAGCGGCAGCCCCCGTGCAGCGCCCGGCGCCCGATGTCCGCCGCCGCGGACCGCTCGGACGGCGAGCGGAGGTAGTCGACCGTGGACTTCCCCCACAACCGGGCCAGCATGATCGCGCCTGCGTGCCGTACGGCCAGGCCCGGATCGGCCGGGCCGTCGTAGCCGGCGGCCAGCGCGCGCGCCGCGGTCCAGGCCGGGTTTGCCGTGACCGGCGCCGAGCGGCAGGCCTTGAGCAGCAGATGGGCGCTGAGCATGCCGAGGTCAAACGCCGGGTCGCCGGCATGCACGACTTCCCAGTCCAGCAGGACAGGATCGCCGCCGGTGGCGAGCACGTTCTTGGGCGTGAAGTCGCCGTGCACGAGGCAGGCGGCCGCCGGACTTGCGCACTCGGCGATCAGGGCCGCGAGCGCGGGCGCGTCCTGCGGCCGCCTGGCCGCCACCTCGCGGTAATACGGGGCCAGCCGCAGAGTCTCGAACAGCAGGGCGCCAGTGTCCCGGTCCAGCCCGGCAGGCAGAGCGGTCTGATGCAGCACGGCCATCCCGCGGGCCAGCGCGCCGACGATCGTCAGGTCCACCCGCCCGGCCAGCAGCTCGTCCTTCCAGTTGACCGCCGGCGGCCCGAACCACTCAAGCTCCAGGATCGGCGGAGCCTCATGGACGCGGTACACCAGCGGGACGCGCAGCGGCCCGAGGCGGCCGGCCAGCGCGCGCAGCACGGCGCCCTCGCGGTGGGCGCGGCGCGGGTCGGCTGTCCAGTCCTCGGCGACGTCGAGCCGGTGCCGGGATGCCTTGGCGACCCACGGAGCGGTGTCCTCGTCGACGACCGCGATGAAGCTGGACACTCCGCCCGCCAGCCGCCTGATGGTGCTGGCGCCGGTCAGCCGGCCAGCCTCCCGGAGGGCGGCGACGATCGTGTCGAAACTGTCCTCGCTGCCCGCTGGCGGGGCGGCGCGCTGAGTCACGACGGCACCGGATGCCGGGCAGGCGCGCCCGCCAGCACGCGCAGCAGATCCTCGGTGGCGCTCCGCCGCAGTTCCAGAACCGACTCATCCGAGGAGAAGGCGATGTGCGGCGTGAGGATCACATCGCCGCGGCGCAGCAGCGCGGCCGGGACTGCGGGCTCGCCGGGAAAGACGTCGAGCGCGGCACAGCCCGGTGCGCCGCGGTCCAGAGCCGCGCATAGCGCCGGCACATCGATCAGGGCGCCGCGGCTGGTGTTGACCAGCAGTGCCCCGGACTTCATCAGCGCCAGCTCGGCCGCGCCGATCAGCCCGCTGGTGGCAGCCGTCAGCGGCAGGTGCAGGCTGACCACGTCGCACTCGCCCAGCAGCACCTCGGCGGGCACCGTCTCGACGCCGGCCGGCGCGCGCTCCGGGTGCCGGTCATCGGCCAGGACGCGGCAGCCAAGCGCCAGCAGCTTCGCCGCCGTCCGCCGTCCGATCGGGCCGAGGCCAATGACGCCGGCCACCTGGCTGGAAACCCGGCGGGGAGCGTAGCCGGCCGGATCCCACCGTCCGGCCCTGATGTCGCGATCGCCGGCCACGATGCAGCGGGCCCACGCGTGCAGCAGGCCGATGACGTGATCGGACACCTCCTCGACGCAGTAGTCGGGAACGCGGGTGACCACCACTCCCCGGCCGGCCGCGGCAGCCAGGTCGATGTTGTCGAGACCGACGCCCATCCGGCTCACGACCTTAAGAGCGGGGCTCGCCCCGATGACCCGGCCGGTGACCTGAGCCCAGCAGGTGAGGATCCCGTCGGCGTCAGCGGCCAGCCCGGCGAGCACATCCTCCGACGCATCCGGCGGCGCCTCGATCAGCTCGAATCCGGCGTCTGCGCACAGGCGAGCCTCCACCTCGACACCGGGCCAGGCGTGATCGGTCAGCAGCACCGAGCCCCGGCCGGGCTGCCCGGTCACACCGAGCTCGCCTGCAGCCGGACCGGGCCCGGCTCCTGTCTCATGGCCCCGCTGGCCACCAGCCGGTCCCGCTCGGCGGCCAGCCCGTACCGCCGCAGGATCTCGGCATCGTCGCGGCCGGGAGCGCCGGCCGCGCCCGCGACCGCGGGGCGGTCATCGCCCCGGTAGCGGGGAAGCAGCCGGGGCTGGATCACGGAGCCCCACGGGTCCTGCGGTATGCGCACGAAGTCCTCACTTGCCCTGGCGGCGTCCTCAAGCGTCCGGACCGGTGTCCAGCTGGTGAAGCCAGCCTGCTCGAAAAGCTCGCCTACGGCGGCAGTATCCATCGTCGCCAGCAGGCGCGCGAACTGCACGGCCGCCGGCCCGTGCACGAGCCGGCCGGGATCGCTGCCGCCAGCCTGGCGCGCGGCCGCACCGAACGCCGCGCGCGCCTGCTGGCTGGTCGCGGCGACGCAGATCCAGCCGTCCCGGACCTGGTAGAGCCGCTGGTCCGCGGCGTAACCCCACCGGCCGGGATCAAGCGCGAGACCCGGCGGCCGCGGATCGGCCAGGCTGAAGAGCTGTATGAACGCCGAAGTGTTCAGCAGGCTGGCCTCGACCGCCCCGGACCGGCCGGACCGCTGCCGCTGGTAGAGCGTGGCGACGCAGCCGAGCGCCGCCAGCCAGCCGGTGCCGTTGTCCAGGAAGCCGCCGGTGCAGCCGACCGGCTCCTGGCCGCCGCCCTCAGCCAGGGCCTGCCCGGACAGCGCCTGCGCGGCCGCGTCGACCACCCGCCTGCCGCCGAACGGCGGCTGGCGGCCGAACCCGAGTATGGAAATATGGCACGCCGCCGGGTTGCGGGCGGCGACGGAGACCGGATCGATCCCGAGCCTGGCGCTGGCTTCGGGCAGCGCGTTGGTCAGCACGACATCGGCTTGCCCGGTCAGCCGCGCAAGCAGGTCCAGCCCTTCCGGCCGGGTCAGGTCGGCGCCGAGCGAGAGCTTGTTGCGGTTGTTGGCGGCGAACGTCAGCCCCACCTGCCTGCTGGTCTCGCCGGAAGGATCCTCAACCCTGACCACCTCGGCGCCGAGGTCGGCGAGCACCCGGCCGCAGATCGGCCCGGCAGCGGCACGGGACACGTCGATGACGCGCACGCCCTGCAGCGGGCCGGCGCTGACGTCCGGGAGGGCATCAAGCGGAGCGGCGTCCTGCTCACCTGGCGTGCACTGGACGAACCGGCCGACCTGGAGCTGCGAGCCGTGGCCGTCGTGTATCTCCGCCGGCAGCCCGTTGGCCGCCGCCTGCGGGTGGACAAGGAACTCCTGTCCGCTGAGCACTGGCGCCGCCACGATCTTGTGGCCGACGAACAGGTCGACGCACTCGGCCACCGTGCGGCCGGCGACGAACTCCGCCACCAGCGCGGCGAGCGCCTCGCCCTGCGCCTGGTCGGCGATGTTGAACGGCAGGGCCGACTCGATCGCCGGATCCTCCGTCAGCTCCGGGCGGCCAGCCAGGCCGAACAGCGTGTGCCACATGTGCCGGGAGACGGCGGCGACAAAGACCCAGCCGTCGCGCGCCCGGTGGAATCTCATGATCGGGCTGAACGAGACGGTGTACGGGTCGCGGTACCTGCCGCGCAGGTCCGCGCCGGCCCGCTCACTGAGGAAGGAGGCGGACAGCGTCTGCATCACCCAGGCGCCGTCGGCATAGCTGACGCTGCCCGACCAGCCGGCCCGGGCGCCGCGGGCCTGGCTGAGCAGGCCGCAGACCGCGCTCAGCGCACCGAGAATGCCGGCCCGAGGCCGGCGACCGGCGACGCCAGGCAGAACGGGCCGTCACGATGCCCGAGCTGCAGCCGCATGAGACCCGATCCGGCCTCGGCCAGCATGCTCCCGGCCGGGCTCAGGCCCTCGAGGTCCTCGGTCGGCTGGTCTGGGAACTGCACGACCACCGGGGCGCCGGGCGGCGCCTGCTGCCCCGGCCCGAGCAGAAAAACATCAGCGGACGGCAGCGGGTCAGCCGGACCTGACGTCGTCTTGCCGCGGTGGGCAATCCGGGCCGGCCCGTCACCGGCCGGGCCGGCTGCCTGGCGCGTCACCGACGCGCCCAGTTCAGCCAGCAGCAACCCGGCGACAGCGCCGCCGATCGCCGTCCCGGCCTCGGCGACGCGGACGCCGTGCAGCGGACCGTGCGGCGGACCGTGCCGCTGGCCGTCCTGCAGGCTGTGTGCCGATGGCCGCACGTCAGGCCTCCCGGCCGGCCGGGCCGTCAGCTGCCGCCGGCATCGTACGACGATCGGCCTCGGCAGCGGTCCGCTCGCGCGCCAGCCGTGTCTTGGCGATCTTCTGGTTATCGGTCGTCGGCAGGTCCGCGACGATCTGGAGGTAGCGCGGGCACTTGTACGGCGGGAGCCGCTTCTCGCACCACTCGAACAGCTCGGTCTCGAGAGCAGCGGAGCCGCTCTCCAGCACCACGAACGCCTTGACGTCCTCTTCGCTCAGCTCGGAGGGAACGCCGATGACCGCCGCTACCGCCACCGCGGGGTGGTCCTCGAGAACGCGCTCCACCTCAGCCGGACTCAGGTTCTCGCCTTTATGCCTGATCAGCTCCTTGCTGCGGCCGCCGAAGTAGTAGTAGCCGTCGGAGTCGCGCCAGGCCAGATCGCCGGTGCGCAGCCAGCCGTCTCGCTGCAGGGCCGCGGACTCCTCCGGCCGTCCCAGATAGCCGGGCGTGGCGGTCGGATTGCGGATCTCAAGCTCGCCGATCGCGTCATCGCCGAGCTCGGCCCCGCCGGCGTCGACCAGCCGGGCCGCGGTGACGGTCCCGAGCCGCGGGTGCTGGCGCGGCCGGCCCATCGATCCGTACCTGGGTGCTCCCTGCAGGGGCATGACCAAGCCGAAGCCGCCCGCCTCTGACTGCGAGTAGCCGGTGACGAGGTGCAGGTTGAATCGTTCGGAGATCGCCTGGTGACGCTGCCGGCCGGGCGCTGGCGCCGTATAGCACAGGCGGACCCGGTGGTCCCGCTCAGCCGCGTCCGGCGCCCGCTGCATCAGGATCTCCAGCATCGCCCCGACCGCGTTGAACTGGGTCGCCCGGTAGGCACAGACATCATCCCAGAACGTCGTAGCTGAGAAGCCGGGCAGCAAGGCGAGCCGCGCGCCCAGGCCCAGCGACCCGAGGGTCGAGTACAGCTGGGCGTTGCCGTGGGCCAGCGGCAGGGTGGTCAGCATGACGTCACGGTCAACCAGGCCCAGCCACCACGGGAAGGCCTCGGCTGCGAGCGTGTACATCAGGTGCGTGCGGATGATGAACTTCGGCGTCCCGGTGCTCCCGGACGTCTGCAGGTAGGCGACATGCTCGTCCGGGTCGGCCGGCAGCGGGTCGGCCGGCGCCGCCTGCTCGAGTTCGGAGATGCTCAGGACCGGTACGGCCGGGCCTGACCCGGCGGCCCGGTCCGCGGGCAGTGCGGCCGCCAGTTCCGGCGCACTGTCTCCGGCGGCCATGATCAGCTTCGGCTGGAGCGCGGCGGTGACGCCCGCCAGCTCCGCGGCGGCCGCACGGGGATTGACGGCCAGCACGGGCGCGCGCGCGAACATCGCGGCGAACCACGCGACCAGGAAATCGACGGAGTTCGGCGCGGCCAGCACGACCCGGTCACCGGGCCTGATGCCGGCCTGCCGCAGGCCGCCGGCGCAGTGCCGCGCCCTGGTCAGGACGGCGGCCCGGGAGGCCGGGGCCGTCGGCGTGCGCACCCACTCCTGGTCGGGCCACAGCTCGGCGCTGCGGATCAGGAACTCGGGCACCGTACTGCCGGACGGGCCTGCCGGCTGATCAGCGGACACCAAGACCTCCGTCGTTGCGCAGGATTTCCCCGGTCATCCCGGCCGCGGCGGCCGAGGCCAGGAACAGATAGCAGGCGGCGTGGTCGGCGGCCGACAACGCCCGGCTGAGCGGCGTGCGGGCTTCCAGCTGCTCCTTGCGCCCGGCCCGGTCGTCCAGGCGCAGCGCGTCCTGGCCGAGGCTGGTCAGGCCGCGCAGGTCGGTGTCGAGAGTGCCGCCGGGCGCCACCCCGTTCACCCGGACCTCGGGCGCGAACTCGCGGGCGAGCTGGAGCACGGCGCCGCGCAGCGCGTGCTTGGACGCCACGTACAGCGGGCCGCCGCGGCCGGCGTAGAAGCTCGAGCTCGACAACGTCAGGATCAGCGTTCCGCGGGTCTCGCGCAGGTCGGCGACGGCCGCACGGGCCAGCAGCAGGGCGCTCTTGAGGTTGACGGTGAACATCTCATCGAAGGCCGCGTCGAACTGATCCGCCGGGATCTCGGTCAGCGGCCGGTAGTGATCGAAGGTGCCGACGAAGCTGACGGCGACGTCAACGCGGCCGAACGCGCGGGCGGCAGCGACCGCGTTCTGGGTGTCCGCCCAGTCGGTCGCATCGCCCTCCACGACCACCACGTCCGGGCCAAGGCCGCGAAGTTCCCCGCACTTGGCGGCCGAGTGCTCGAGCACGGCGACGCGGGCGCCGGCCTGCAGGAACGCGTCCAGAGCAGCCCGCCCGATGCCCGATCCGGCTCCGGTCAGCACGGCCACCCGGCCGCTCAGCCCGCCCCCGGCGCCGCCGGGGGCGGTGCCGCTAGATGAAGAGGGCAAGATTCTGCGTCCTGAGGACCGACTCGTCCACGGAGATCTGCCGGCGCACCAGCCGGAAGCTCTGGCCGGCCGGGTGCAGCCGGTCCTTTCGGCCAGCCGACAGCCACTCCGGCGGCCGCAGGTCACCGCGGCTGCGGAACAGCAGCAGCGAGCTGCGGACGTCCAGGTCACCGTCGTCGAGCCAGAATCCGCGAACGTTGGTGACGAAGCGCCGGGGCCGCGACGGCGGCTCCTCGGTCCATGCCTGCTCGGTCTCCAGCCGCTCCACCCGTTTGGTGAGGCCGTACAGGTCCTCGTCGAAGTGATCCATGTCCGCGAGGTGGCCCGGCCTGCCCTGGGCTGAGCTGACCCGGACCGGCATGACGTACCGAATCCCCGGGTCCAGCAGCGCCAGCCAGTCCCGGTAGCGGAGATCATCGAGCAGTGCTGCCTCGTCGTACAGGAACTGCTCGACGGCGTGCTGGCCGGCAGCGTCCAGGCGGCGTCCGGGACTGGTCATCAGTCGTTCCCCTCCCGGCCGGGCTCGCCGGGGGCCGCGCAGTAGTCGGCCCAGCGGCGCAGGAAGGCGCGCTGGCCGTACTCGCCGAAGCCGACGTGCGCCTCCCCCGGCGCAGGCCAGTTCACCTCGGCCGCGGGAGGTGCTGCGGCCAGGCCCATGGTCGAGTCGAGCAGTACCGACCGGGACAGATAACCGCGTGACATCGCGGTGATCGAGGTCCAGTTCTCCACGTCGTCCTGCTCGAACATGCCGGAGGAACCGAAGCACAGCAGGTAGGCCCGGTAGGAGGCCGCTTTGAACCACTCCGGCGCCTCGCTGTCGACCACGAACCAGGACAGCACCTCGGTCTCCGCCGGGCCGACCGGCTGCCACAGCCGCACCGAGATGAACGGGACGATCAGGCCCTCGGCATTCACCTGCGGCCAGTTGTGCACGAGGCTGAGGTTCGGGAACAAGGTGGAGGCCGACACCATGAAACGGCCGGGCCCGATCAGTTCGTGCTGCTGAGCCGTCCAGGCCGTCTGCATCCGCTCGATCATCTCGGCCGGGTAGCCGACGTAGGCCAGGTTCTCCCTCGCGTCGGCGGTCGGCAGCTTGTAGGTGGTGCCACCGCCAGGGCCGGTCTGGTAGGTGGCACCTTCCTTGCGCTTGCTGGCCCGCGGCTCGCGGAACAGCCCGATCTCCACGATGCTCGCGTGCGTGTGCGGCGTGTGGTAGCTGTCACCGGCGAAATTCTCGGCCGCGATCTTCCAGTTCGCATTGATCATCCAGCGCTGCGGGCCGTGGAACTCGGCTCCGCCCTCGCTCTGATGAAGGTAGAAGTCCAGGAAGAAGCTGTAGTCGCCGAGATACTCAGCCAGGCTCGGGGCAGCGGTGTCCAGGCAGGCGAAGATCAGCCCCCGGTAGGTTTCGTGCCGCGGGCTGACCAGGCGCCGGTCAGCCTTGGCCAGGCCGGCTTCGCCGCCGTAGGCGTCCTGGTGGAACGGCACGCCGACGAGCTCACCGGTGTTCCGGTAGGTCCAGTTGTGGTACGGGCAGCGGAAGTGCGTGGTGTTGCCGGTCTCCGAGCGGCACACCTGCATGCCGCGGTGCAGGCACATGTTGAGCAGGACCCGGACGGTGCCCTGGTCGTCACGGGAGACGATGAAGGAGTCGTCGAGGATGCGCCTGACCACGAAATCGCCGGGCGCCGGAATCTCGGACTCGTGCGCGAGGAACTGCCAGGTGCGCGGGAACAGCCGCGCCCGCTCCGCCTCGTGCACAGCGGCCGAGCTGTAGATGGCAGCCGGCGGCCGCCCGGCCGCGGCGGGCCTGAGGATTTCGTCAATGTCCATCTTCCCGGCCTAACCTCGTCAGGTGGCTATAGACGACCGCATCAACTTCCAGAAGCTCCAGGTCTTCGATTATGTCGTCGGACTGGGCGGCATCAGCCGCGCCGCCGACCAGATGAAGGTCGCGCAGCCCGTGGTGACCGAGCACATCCAGTCCCTGGAGCGCCGCCTCGGCGCCCGGCTGTTCGAGCGCGAGGGGCGCCGCCTGGTGCTGACCGAGGCGGGGCGGCTGGCCCACGAATGGTGCACCGAGATGCTGCGCCGGACCAGGGAGTTCGACCGGGAACTGCAGGGGCTGTCGGACGGGCTGCGCGGGTCGATCGTCATCGCGACCAGTATGTCCATCGGCAGCTACGAACTGCCGTCGCTGCTGAGCACGTTCGCCCGGCGCCAGCCTGACGTCCGCATCCGGGTCGACGTGGAAGGAGCCGAGCACGCGATTGAGGCGACGCTGACCGGCCGGAACGACTTGTCGGTGGTCGCGGTTCAGCGCCCGCCGGCACTGTCGTCCCTGGTCTGCGAGCAGATCGGCTCGGACGAACTGGTCATCGTCGCGCCGCCGGGCGCAGTCGCCGAGGCCGCCGGCTGAGCGTCGCTGACCTGGCCGGGCTCCCGTTCGTGGAAGCCCAGGACGGCTCGCTGCGCCGGGTGTTCATCGACAATCAGTTTGAGATACTCGGCCTGCCGGCCCGGCGCGCGGTCATGGAGTTCGGCCATCCGGAGGCCATCAAGACCGCGGTCGCGAGCGGCGTCGGGGTTGCCTGCCTGTTCCGCAGCGCCGTCCGCCGCGAACTGCAGACCGGAGAACTGCGCGAAGTCATGGTCGATGGCGTGCACATCGTCGCGCCCGTCTGGCTCGTGCACCGCCGCAACCGGACGTTGCCGGCCGTCCACCAGCAGCTCATTGCCGAGATCAGGTCGTACTTTGCCGGAACGTAGTCCCGCCGGGCGCGTCATACCCGGACCAGGCTCTTGGAGCCGAACAGCCCGGTCGGCCGCACCCACAGCAGCACGAGCAGGAGCGCGTACGCGACGATGTCCTGCCAGTCGCTGCCGATGTAGACCGAGGCCAGGGTCTGCACCAGTGCGAGGATGAGGGAGCCGACGGCGACCCCCGCCAGTGAGTCGAGGCCGCCGATGATAATGGCGGGAAAGACAACGATGCCGAGCGAGGGCAGCGAGGTCGGGTCGATCACGGTACCGAGCGTGTAGCCGACTCCGGCCGCGCCTGCGGCCGCGGCCGAGATACCCCAGGCCAGTGCCGAGATCCGGCCGACCCGGACGCCGCCGTAAGCCGCCAGCGCACTGTCGTTAGCGACCGCGCGCATGCGCAGTCCGACCGGGGTGCGGTAGATCAGCGCGAACAGCGCCGCGATGAGGACGATCGCCAGGATGATCGTGACGATCTGCGAGTCGGTGATCTTGATGCCGGCGAACGGCGTGTGCGCTGCCGACGGCAGCAGCTGCTTGGGCTCGAACAGGTTGGAGCCCCAGCCGAGCGCGACCGCGGCCTCGATGGCCGTGCCCAGCCCGACGGTCGCCAGCGAGACGAACAGCAGGTCGTAGCCAGCCGGCCGGAACACCGTGAGATAGCACAGTGCTCCGGCCAGGCCGACCAGGATCGTGGTCACGATGAGCCCGGTCCACAGGCCGAGGCCGGCGTTGGTCAGGCTGTAGAAGATGAGCGAGGCGAGCAGGAAGAAGGCACCCTGCGCGAAGCTCAGCACTCCGGTTGCCCGGAACATGACCACGAAGCCGACCCCGATGAGGGCGTAGACCGCGCCGAGCGTCAGCGTGGTGATGAGAATCAGTGATCCCACGGGGGTGCCTCCGCTCGTGCGCGCGTCGTCTACTCAGCTGAGCTAGCTCAGCTGCCGGACGGGATAGGGTTGGACGGCACGTCGTCGCGCAGTTGCACGACGTCGTTCTTGGTGGCCGACCACTGGTACAGCTGGAAGGTGGTCTGCGGGTAGTGGCGGCTGGCGGTGTAGGAGTAGTCGGTGTTGATGCCCGGCAGGTTCACCGACACGGTCTGCAGCGCCGCGTTGACCTTGGCGTTGGTGCAGTCTGCGCCGCAGGTCCTGAGGGCGGCGATCAGGGACTCGGCCGCCGCGTAGGTGATCGCGATCGACTGGCCGTTGATGGCGCTGACCCCGGTGATGTTCTGCTCCTTCAGCGCGTTCACGTAGTCCTGGACAGCCGGGGAAGTCGACGTCGGGTCAACGAACGGATTGAGGGACAGCTCGTAGATGTTCGGGTTCTTCAGCAGCACCATCTGCTGGTAGGACGACGTGGTCGCCTCGGCGATGATCGGCACCTTGGAGCCGGAGGTCGTCAGCGACTGGGCCAGCGACTGCAGCTGCTGCGGGATGATCTGCTCGACCACGACGTTGGCATGGCTGGCAATCACCTTGCTGGCGTCCACCGACAGGTTCAGTACCGGGCCGATTCCGTCGTTGAGCACGACCTGCCCGCCATCGGCCTTGATCTTGGCCGCGAGCGCGTTGAACATCGGCTCGGTACTGGAGGACTGGATGTACACGAAGGCGACCTTGGGGTGGCTGAGGTTCAGCGGGGTCCCCTCGATGATCGAGGCCATGCCGTTGACCTCGGTGACCTCCGAGCCGTACTCGGTGTAGAGGTAGGGCTCCGGCGGCTGGAGCTGAGCCGGGTCGAGGGTCCCGCACAGCAGCGCGATCTGCCGCGCCTTGGCCACCGGGGCCTGGGCCTGGCAGTTATTCGCCAGGACGTCGCCGAAGCTGGCGATCACGTTGTTGTCGGTGGCCAGCTGGGTGAGCGCGGCAACCGCCGTGGTCGCCACGTTCTGGGTGTCGGCGGTGACCAGGTCGAGCTTGCGGCCGTCGATCCCGCCCTTGGCGTTGACCGAACTGAACGCGGCCTTGATGCCCTGGATCTCGCCGGTCACGATGGCCGCGGCCGGACCGGTGATGCCGGCCGCGAGGCCGATGTTGTAGGGAGCCTTGCTGCTGCTCCCGCCGCCGCTGCCGCCTGATGAGCCGGAATTGCCGGAGCTGCCGCAGGCGGCGGTCGCAACGGCGAGGGACGCAAGAGCCGCGATGGCCCAGTACCGACGGTACTTCATGTGGCGTTACCCCTTCAGTGGGTATGGTCGCTTGATTGTGAGCGGGGACTTGATCCCGGTCAGCCCATGTAGGCGGCGATGACGTCGGGATGGGTCAGGACGTGCTCCGGCAGGCCCGAGGTGAGCGGCTTGCCGTAAGCGATGGCGTAGAGCTGGTCGGACACAGCCGAGATGAAGCCCACGTCGTGGTCGACGATGAGCATCGTCGGGATCGTCTCCCGCAGGGCGCGCAGGCGGACGACCATGTCCGAGCGCTCCCGCTCGGACAGGCCGGACGTCGGCTCGTCAAGCAGCAGGACGTGCGGGTCGCTGACCGTCGCTCGGCAGACGTCGACGAGCTTGCGCATGCCGTAGGGAAGCGACTTCAGCAGCCGGGACCGGTGCGGCCACAGGTCGGCGGCCTGGAGCGCGGCCGCGCAGTGGTCGCCGGCGCCGTGGCGCTGTTTACTGGGCCCGGCCGCGGCGGCCATGCCGAGCCGGACGTAGTCGAAGACGGTGAAGTCGGCGAATCCCTCGGCGAGCTGGAACGTCCGGGCGACGCCGGCCGCGGCGATCTGCTCGCCCTTGCGGCCGGTCAGCCGCTCGCCCCGGAATCGCACGTCGCCGCGCGCGGGCCTGACCAGGCCGCAGACCGCGTTGAGCAGGGTCGTCTTGCCTGCCCCGTTCGGCCCGATGATGCCGAGGATGGTGCCTGCCTCGACCGTGAAGTCGATACCGTCGAGTGCGTGCAGGCCGCCGAAGCGTACGGCGAGGTCGGTCACTTCCAGTTCCGCGGTCACGAGGCCCTCCCCGCCGCGCCGCCGCTGGCGGCGCCGGCACCGAAGTACGCGGTCTCGAGCGCCTCGCCGGGCAGGTCGGCCGGCAGCCCGCGCCACCTGACCTGCCCGTTCTCCAGCACAGCGAGTTCGTCGGCGATCGAGGCGGCGACCGGAGCGTTCTGTTCGACGAGAATGACCGCGCAGCCGGTGGTGTCCCGGATCTTGCGGATGGCCGCACCAACCTCAGTCACCGCGATGGGCGCGAGTCCGAGCGACATCTCGTCGACCAGCAGCAGCCTCGGCCGCCGCAACACGGCCACGCCGAGCGCGAGGAACTGGCGCTCACCGCCGCTGAGACTGGCGGCGTAGCTGTCCATCCGCTGTTCGAGCATGGTCAGGCCGGCCGCGCGCAGGGTCTCGGCTACCGCCCGGCCGCGGGCGCCGGCGAGGGCGAAGTGCTCGCGGACCGTCAGGGCCGGGAAGACCTTGCCCTGCTCGGGCACGAGCACGACCCCGTGCCGGGTGCAGTACTCCGGCGAGCGCCCGGCCAGGCTGGCCGCGCCGATCCTGATGGACCCGGTGAGCCGCACCCGGTCTCCGGGCGGGAACCCGCCGATCGATTTCAGCAGCGTGGACTTACCGGCGCCGTTGCGGCCGAGCACGCCGAGGATGGCGCCGTCCGGCACCTCCAGGCTCACGTCCTCGACGGCCAGTCCCGCGCCCGCATACCGGACGTTCAGCCCGGCGACAGTCAGCAGCGCCGGCGAACGGCCATCCGGCCCTGTTGCGGCCAGGCCCGGCGCGGTCTGACGTGACGGAGCCGGGTGCGGGCAGGCCGCGGACGCGAACGGTTCGCGCGCGGTACCCGCGGGCGCGGTACCTGCGGGCGCGGCGGCTGCAGGCGCCGGGGCTGCAGGCGCGGGGGCCGCGGGAGCGATGGGCGCGGGCGTGGTGGGCGCGGGCGTGGTGGGCGCGGGCCCGCTGCCTGACGGCTCATCGGCCGCCGTCACCGTGCCTGCCGCAACCGTGCCTGCCGTAACGCTGCCTGCCGTAACGCTGCCTGCCGTAACGCTGCCTGCCGCAATACTGCCCGCCGTACCGTCTCCGGCGGGCTGGCCGCCCGCGTCCGACGAGCGGCGCAGCCGGGCGACGGCCGTGCGCAGGCTGGCCAGGCCGCCGCGGGCGTACAGCAGGATGAGCGCCAGCGCCAGGCCGTAGATGATCTGCTCGACGAACGGGCCGTTCTGCGAATACCAGCTCTGGCTGACCACCTTGCCGACGGTGTCGTTAAGCAGGTACGGCAGCAGCGTCACGATGGCCGCGCCGACGACCGGGCCGATGCCAGCGGTGGCGCCGCCGACGAACACCATGACGACCAGCTGCAGCGTCAGGGTGAGGTCGAATGAGGTGTAGCTGACCAGGCCGATGTAGTAGGCGAACAGCCCGCCCGCAACCGCGGTGATGACCGAGCTGCCGACAAAGGCCTGTACCTTGCGCCGCCGGACCCGGACGCCCATCGCCGCGGAGGCGATCTCATTTTCCTTGACGGCCGCCCATTCGCGGCCGGCCTGCGTCCGGTACAGCCGCTCGATCACGATCAGCCCGATGACGAGCACGACGACGGCTGTCTCGGTCGCTGGCAGGCCGGCCGCCATCAGGCTTGAGCCAGGCCCCGGGTTCATGGTGATACCGGCCAGGTATGCGGGCGCCTGCTGGATCCGCTCGCCCGCGAACTGGACGACATAGAGCAGTGCGAGCGTGGCCAGCAGCAGGTAGACACCACGGAAGCGGAGGCCGGGAACGGCGACGATGGCGCCGACGATGGCCCCGGCGATGCCGGCCGCGATGAGCGGCAGCGGGAAGGCGGCCAGGCTATGCACCTGAGTGGTGAAGCCGGCCGCGAACGCTCCGACGGCGAACAGCGCGCCGCCGCCCAGGGAGACCTGCCCGGCGCGGCCCATCAGCCAGCCCTGGCCCGCGGCCGCGAGGCCGTAGATCGCGATGCTGCCGGCCACGTACACGTCGAAGCTCGAGCCGACCGCGATCACGATGGCGAAGGCCACGGCGACCAGGGCCGGCCCGCGGATCACGCCGAGCCACAGGCTCCAGCCCGCCGTGCCTTCCATCCTGGACGCAAAGACCGTAGCAGGACCGGCTCCGTCGGCCACGGAGGCGGGGACGGACCCCGTTCCCTCCGTTGTGCCATCTGCCGGAGTCACCTCTGCGTCACCTCCGCGCGACGAACTTCGGACCAGTCAGCCCGTAGAATGTATGCAATCTAGGGCTGGCTTTGTTCTGCCGTCAAGCTCCGGACCGGACCGAGCAGTGGATTGGCAACCGGCTATGTACATATAGGTGCAGCGTATCCTGGAGTTCTTTACCGGTCTGAGTCGCTTTGTTGCGACTTGACCGGACTCAGGAGGGAACCCGGCCTCGTTGCATACATTCAGGCCTTGCATACAGTCCGGTGAACGGGCTTATCATCGCCCCAGACGGACCGGCGGCAGCCAGCCCGGCGGTAGCCAGCCCGGCGGCAGCCAGGCACGAAGGAGATAGTTCATGAGCGACGGCGACGGTTCCGGCCGGGCCGCGGCACGGCCAGAGGCACTAGCGTGACCGGAAGCAGCAGCATGACCAGAGGCAGCAGGCTGCCCGCCGGGGTCGAGCGCGACATCGTCACCATGGAGGCACCGGGAGCGGTGCGCGCGGGCGCCGGCGGCTACCCGCTCCAGGGCTTCTACACCCGCCCGGCCGGCCGGATGCCCGCGGTAGCCCTCATCGCCGCGCATTACAACGTCGACTTCTCCGAGCACTACCTGTCGACGTACCTGGCCGAGCGCGGCTACGGCTTCCTTGGCTGGAACACCCGGTTCCGCGGTGCTGATCATTACTTCCAGCTGGACCGGGCACTCGTCGACATCGGCCGCGGTGTCAGCTGGCTGCGGGAGCACGGAGCGCAGACCGTCGTGCTGCTCGGCAACTCCGGCGGCGGATCTCTCATGGCGGCGTATAACGCGCAGAGCCACGGCGACGTGCTGACCGAATCGTTCGGCGTGCCGCTGCTGCCCGAGGTCCAGGACCTGCCTGCGGGCGATCTGTACGTCAGCCTGGCGGCGCATCCCGGCCGGCCGGAGGTGCTGACCGGCTGGCTCGATCCGTCGGTGACCGACGAGACCGACCCGACCTCCGTCGACCCCGAGCTGGACATGTACGCCGGCGGGCGGGTGGCCCCCTTCGACCCTGAGTTTGTCGCGCGCTACCGGGCCGGGCAACGCGCCCGGAACCAGCGCGTGACCGACTGGGCAAAATCCGAGCTGGCCCGGCTGACCGCGACGGGCGTGCCCGACCGGCTCTTCCTGCTCCCCCGTACCTGGGCCGATCTCCGCTTTACCGACGCGTCGATCGACCCGTCGGAGCGGCCGGTGCCGTACTGCTACCGCGGTGATCCCCGGCTGGCCAACGCCGGCGTGACCGGCGTGGGCGCGATCAACACCCTGCACAGCTGGCTGTCGATGTGGAGCCTGGAGACCTCGCAGTGCCGGAGCGAGCTGCACCTGGCCAGGCTGACCATGCCGGCCCTGGTCATCCAGGCCACTGCCGATTCCGGCGTGTTCCCGAGCGATGCCGCGCAGATCTACGCCCAGATCGCGGCCGCCGACAAGACCCGGCTTGATCTCAAGGGCGACCACTATTTCCGTGATCCGCCGGGCGCACGGGACGAGGTCGCGTCCGCGATCGCGGACTGGCTGGCTCCGCGGCGCGGCTGACGGAGGAACCGTGAAGAGCACCATGGGCGACGACCAGCCCCTCACCGTGACCGGGATTCTGCGCCACGGCGCGACCTGGAACGGTGATCGCGAGGTGGTCACCGCCGAGGATGAGCAGAGCACCAGCCGGGTGTCGTTCGCTGAGGTCGGCGCTGGCGCCGCGCAGCTCGCCCATGCCCTGCGCTACCTGGGCGTTGACGGCGATGACCGGGTCGGGACTTACCTGTGGAACAACCGCGAGCATCTGGAGGCCTACCTCGCGGTGCCGGCGATGGGGGCGGTGCTGCACACCGCTAACATCCGGCTGTTCGCCGATGAGCTGGTCCACACGGTCAACCAGGCGCAGGACCGCATCCTGCTGGTGGACGCCGACCTGCTGGACAGCCTGGCACCGTCGCTCGGGCGGATGCCGACCGTCCGGGCGATCGTCGTCCGGGGCCAGCCCCGCCGGCCGCCACCGAGATCGACGGTGTTCGCGTCTATTCCTACGACGAGCTGGTCCGGACGCAGCCGGGTGACTTCGCCTGGCCCGACCTGGACGAGCGCGCGGCCGCCGCCATCTGCTTCACGTCGGGGACGACGGGCAACCCGAAGGGCGTCGCGTACAGCCACCGGTCGATTTACCTGCACTCGCTGTCCCTGTGCACGGCCAACGCGGTCGCGCTGAGTGCCAGTGACCGCGGCATGATCGTCGTGCCGATGTTCCATGCCAACGCCTGGGGCTATCCGCACGCGACCTTCTGGTGCGGCGGTGACCTGATCCTGCCGCACCGGTTCCTCAAGCCGGGCCAGCTGGTGCCGCTGATGGAGCGGGAGCGGCCGACCTTCGTCAACGGCGTGCCGACCATCTGGATCGACGTGCTGCGGTATCTGCGCGAGCACCCGGACGCGGACATCTCGTCGGTCACCCGGGTGGTCATCGGCGGCTCGGCCACGCCCCGCACGCTGATGCAGGCCTTCCGCGACGAGTACGACGTCCCGCTGATCCAGGGCTGGGGCATGACGGAAACCTCCCCGCTGGTCACGCTGGCCCGGCCGCGCCGTGGACACGACGGCAGCGAGGCGCTCGAGGACGCGCTGAGCCAGGGCCGCGTGCTGCCCGGTGTCGAGCTGCGACTGGTGCACCCGGAAAGCGGCCGCCTGGTCCCGAACGACGGTCGCAGCATCGGGGAACTCGAGCTGCGCGGACCCTGGGTGTCCGAGAGCTACCTGTTCGACGAGGATCCGGCCAAGTTTCACGATGGCTGGCTGCGCACCGGCGACATCGGCACGGTCGACCCGGATGGCTACGTGCGGCTTACTGACCGGGCTAAGGACGCGGTGAAGTCGGGCGGCGAGTGGATCTCCTCGATCAACCTCGAGGCGGAGGTGGCCGCGCATCCCGAGGTGCTCGAGGCCGCTGTTATCGGCGTGCCCGATGAGCGGTGGGGGGAGCGGCCGTGCGTCGTCGTTACCACGACTGCCGGGTCCGCGGTCACGGCGGACGAACTCCGGGACTGGCTGGACGGCCGCGTGGCCCGCTGGTGGCTGCCCGAGCGCTGGGTGTTCGCCGAGGCCATCCCCCGCACCAGCGTCGGCAAGTACGACAAGCGGCTGCTGCGCTCGCAGTACGCCAGCGAGCAGCTCAGCGTGGTGGAGCTCGGACCGCGCCGTCCGGCATCGCGGTCAGGGCAGGACTAGCCGGGTCAGGAACCGGCCGGCCGGGCGGGCGGGAACACGCCCGACCGGCTGAGCATGCCCGGCACCTCGTGCTCCAGGCTGTCGCCGAGCCATTCGGCATCGCTGATCAGTTCTCCGAGCGAGACGCCGGTCCTGCGGTGCATGCGGTCCAGCAGGTACACCAGATCCTCGGTGGCGATGTTGCCGGTGGCCCGCGGCGCGAACGGGCAGCCGCCGATGCCGCCGAGACTCGCGTCCAGGGCCGCGATGCCGGCCGACACGGCCGCCGCGGCGTTGGCCATGCCCGTGCGCCTCGTGTCATGGAAATGCGCCCGCAGGCCGGTGCCGTCCGGTACGGCTGCCCGCACGGCAGCGAAGCGCTCGGTCACGTCCGTCGGCACGGCCACCCCGATGGTGTCGGCCAGTGCGATCTCGTCGGGTCCGGCGGCGCCTGCGGCAGCGGCTACCTCGGCGATCCGGCCGGTTTCGATCTCCCCGTCGAACGGGCAGCCGAACGCGGTGCCGATCGTCACCGTCGTGCGCAGCCCCGCAGCCCGCGCGGCGCTCATCAGATCCGGCAGCTGGGCCAGCGCGCGTCCGACGCTCATGCCCTGATTGCGCTGGCTGAACGGCTCCGAGGCCACGACCACGACGTTGACCTCGTCGACGCCAGCCGCGGCGGCACGGCTGACGCCGCGCTCGTTGACGACCAGGCCGATCATGGACAGCCCCGGAAGGCTGAGCTCACGCAATCCGGCGACGACCTGCTCCGCGTCGCTCAGCTTCGGCACGGCGCGCGGGCTGACAAAGCTCGTGACCTCGATCCGGCGCAGGCCCGCCCGGAAAGCACGGGCCACCAGCTCAATCTTCTGCCCCGTGCTCAGCTGGCCGGGGTCGTTCTGCAGCCCGTCCCGCGGCGCTACCTCGACGATGGTGACGCTGGCCCTGGCGGCCGGGCCGGTCACACGATCCCCCTCGCCCGCAGGTCGGCCAGCCGGCCCGCCTCAATGCCGAGGAGGCCGCAGTAGATCTCCTCGTTGTGCTCGCCCAGTTCCGGCCCGAGCGAGCGGACCTCTCCGGGGGTGTCTGACAGCCGCGGCACCACCGCCGGCACCGGAAACGGACCCAGGCGATCGTGGGTCAGGTGCAGGATGGCCTGCCGGGCCCGGAACTGCGGATCGTCGAACATGTCCCTGGTCTGATAGATCCGGCTGGCCGGCACCCCGGCCGCGGCCAGCTCCGCCAGTAGCTCATCGGTCCTGAGGGTCGCGGTCCAGTCGGAGACCAGCGCGTCCACTTCGGCCTGCCAGCCGCCGCGGGCGGCATGGGTGGCGTACCGCGGGTCGGCAGCCAGGTCCGGGTGGCCCATGGCGGCGGCCAGGCGGCTGAACACGGTGTCCCGGTTGGCCGCGATCAGGACCTCACCGTCGTCGGCGGTCGGGTACACGTTCGACGGCGTGACGCCGGGCAGAACCGATCCGGTCCGCTGGCGCTGGTAGCTGGCCAGCTCCCATTCGGGCAGCACGGACTCCATCAGCGCGAGCACTGCCTCGTAGATGGCCGAGTCCACGATCTGCCCCCGGCCGGTGCGATCGCGCGCATGCAGCGCCAGAATCGCGCCCATGGCCGCGAACGTGGCCGCCAGCGAATCCCCGAGTGAGATGCCGGTGCGCGACGGCGCCCGGTCGGGTTCCCCGGTCACATAGCGGATGCCGCCCATGGCCTCGCCGACCGAGCCGAAACCGGCCCTGGCGGCGTATGGCCCGGTCTGGCCGTAGCCGCTCACCCGGACCAGAATCAGCCGCGGATTAGCCGCAGCCAGCGAGTCGTAGCCGAGCTCCCAGCGTTCCAGCGTGCCCGGCCGGAAGTTCTCGATCAGGATGTCGCTCGCGGCCGCGAGCTGCCGCACTAGCTGCTGCCCGTCGGGCTGCCGGAGGTCGGCCGTCACGGACTTTTTGTTGCGGGCAATGATCGGCCAGTGCAGCGACAGCCCGTCGACCTTGCGCGGGCCCCAGTCGCGCATCGGATCCCCGCCCGCGGGGTCCTCCACCTTGATGACTTCAGCGCCGAAGTCGCCGAGGAGCTGACCGCAGAACGGCCCGGCGATCAGGGAGCCGCACTCGACGACCCGGATCCCGGCGAGCGGACCTCCGGTCGCGTCCGTCCCGTCCCCGGTCTGTTCTCCGACGTGAGTCAAGTACCTACCTCCCGTCGCGATTGTATGCAATGCTGACGTCGAAGAGAAGGTAGGTCGGATCATCTTGTGGAAAATTACGCTTACCAGCACACGGACTGTATGCATCTTGCCATTCGTCAGTGACAGAGCCGCTACCTGGCGCCGGCTGCCACCCGGGCACGGGCAGTCGTGAGCGGCGCCCGCGACACGGGCCTCGCCGGCCGCTGCGTCATCGTCACCGGCGCCGCGCGCGGGCAGGGAGCGGCTCACGCCCGCGCCCTGGCCGCTGAAGGCGCCAGGGTCGTGCTGACCGACCTGCTCGATGAGGAAGGCGAGCACCTGGCGTCCGAGCTCGGCGACAGCGGCCGCTACGTGCATCTGGACGTGACCGCGCAGGACCAGTGGGCCACGGCTGTCGAGACGGCCGTGTCCGCGTTCGGCCCGGTGCGGGTCCTGGTGAACAACGCCGGCGTGCTGCTGCGCGGCTCGCTGGAGGAAGGGACGCTCGCCGACTACGACACGACGATGAACGTGAATGTGCGCGGCATCTTCCTCGGCATGCGGGCGGTGCTGGACTCCATGCGGGCGGCCGGCGGTGGTTCGATCGTGAACATCTCCAGTAATGCCGGCATGCTCGGCACTAAGAACGCGCTCGCCTATGTCACCAGCAAGTGGGCCGTCCGCGGGATGACCAAGGCCGCCGCCGCCGAGCTCGGCACCTACGGGATCCGGGTGAACTCCGTCCACCCCGGCGCCGTGGCCACCCCGCTGCTCATGGGCGACGGGCTCACCGAGGAGGCCTTCGTCAGCCGGGGCAAGGACCGGCTGGCGGTCCCGCGCATCGCCGAGCCGGACGAAATCTCCCCCGCCGTCGTCTATTTCGCTTCTGATCTGTCCGGCTACGCCACCGGCAGCGAACTGCTGGTCGACGGCGGCTGGGCGATCGGCTAGACCGCCGGCCGGACGGGCGCCGGGTCCGGCGGCCGTCCGGCCGGCCACCATCGGACCGCGGCCGGCCGCTCCGGGCCGGTGCCGGTCCTCCAGCCGCGCGGCCCGTGCGCTCAGTCGCGCAGCAGGCGCAGGATGCGAGCCAGGTGTTCCTGGTCCGCCAGGCTGAGCCGGCCGAACAGGCGCTCAGCCTCGGTCCCGCGAGCCGCGCGGATGGCCTCAAGGACGCTACCGCCGCTGTCGGTCAGCTCGACCACCGTGGCCCGGCGGTCATCAGGATCAGCCCGGCGCTCGACCAGTCCGCGAGCCTCAAGTGCGTCGACGACCTCAGTGGCCGAGCGGGCCGCAATCTGCAGGTGGCCGGAGAGCCGGGACATGTGCATCGGCCCGTGGTGACCGAGTACGCGCAGCGCTCGCAGGTGCGAGGGCGTGATGTCCCAGGGAGCCAGGACCTCCTGCGAGGTATGCCGCAGCTGCCGCGCGACTGAGGTGAAGGCCTCCGACAGCGACTCCTCGCCGCCGTCGTCCCGCCCGGCCGGATCACGCGCCCTGGTCACGGGAATAGCGTATCAGCCATTAGTGTTGTAGCCTCATATTGAGGTACCCTCAGCAAATTATATCCCCGGCAGAATCGAGAAGCACTTGGCATCCCCCTCCCCCGGTACAGACAGCGGCGCCGGCGGCCGAAGCCGCGGCGCCAGGACAGTCACCGCTGCCGAGAAGGCGCAGGCGCGCGAGGTTTCGCTGCGCCGGATCGGGCGCCTGTTCGCTCCCTACCGCTGGCAGCTCGCGGTCGTGATCGTCATCATCGTCGCCTCGTCCATCGTCTCCATCGCGTCCCCCTTCTTGCTCCGCGCAGTCATCGACGTTGCCCTGCCGGACAAAAACGTCCGGCTGCTGGCACTGCTGGTCGCCGGCATGATCGCCGTCGCCGGTGTCACGGCGGCCTTCGGCGTGATCCAGACCTGGATGAGCACGAAAGTCGGCCAGCACGTCATGCACGAGCTCCGGACCGGCGTCTACGCCCACCTCCAGCGGCAATCGGTCGCATTCTTCACCCGGACCAGAACCGGCGAGGTTCAGTCCCGGATCACCAACGACATCGGCGGCATGGAGTCTGTGGTCACGTCGACAGCGACGTCCGTCGCCGCGAACCTCACCACCGCGGTCGCGACTGCCGTCGCGATGGTCGCCCTGTCCTGGCGGCTGTCCCTGATCTCGCTGGTTGTCATGCCGCCGGCGATCTACCTCACCCGCAAGGTCGCGCGCATGCGCCGGGCCATCACGACCGAGCAGCAGCAAGAGCTGGCCAACCTGAACGTCGCGATCGAGGAAGGCCTGTCCATCAATGCCGTGCAGCTGGCCAAGACGATGGGCACCGGCCCGGCGCTCGTGCGCCGGTTCACTGCGTCCTCGGCCCGGCTCATTGACCTGGAGCTTCGCTCGCAGCTGGCCGGGCGCTGGCGGATGGCCTCCATGAGCATCATGTTCGCCGCGATTCCTGCGATTATTTACCTCGCCGCCGGCCTGCCGCTCACCGCCGGCATCATGACCATCGGCACGCTCATTGCTTTCACGACCTTGCAGAACGGGCTCTTCCGCCCCATCACCGGCCTGCTCAGCACCAGCGTCTCGGTGATCAGCTCGCTGGCCCTGTTCGCCCGGATCTTCGACTACCTCGACCTGCCGGTCGAGGTCGATGACCCCGTCCGGCCGGTCGAGATCGATCCGGCCGCTATCAGCGGGAACGTCCTGCTCGAGGACGTCAGCTTCAGCTACCCGGCGCGGCCGGCCCGCGGTGACCGGCGTTGACCTGTACGTGCCGGCTGGCAGCACGCTCGCCCTGGTCGGCGAGACCGGATCAGGGAAGACCACCCTGGCGTCACTGATCTCCCGCCTGTACGACCCGGATAGCGGCGCCGTCCGCATCGACGGCATCGACATCCGCGACCTGAGGCTGACCGACCTTGCCTCGATCGTGGGCGTCGTCAGCCAGGAGACCTACCTGCTGCACACCACCGTGCGGGAGAATCTGCGCTACGCCAGGCCGCAGGCAACGGACGCCGAGATCGAGGCGGCCGCGCGGGCCGCGCAGATCCACGACCTCATCGCCGGGCTGCCCGACGGTTACGACACCATGGTCGGCTCCCGCGGCCACCGCTTCTCCGGCGGGGAGAAGCAGCGCATCGCGATCGCCCGCACGCTGCTGCGCGATCCGCGGGTCCTGGTCCTGGACGAGGCAACCAGCGCCCTCGACACCGAGACCGAGCGCGCGGTGCAGCAGGCTTTCGACGCCCTGGCCCGCGGCCGCACCACCATCACCATCGCGCACCGGCTCTCCACCGTGCGCAATGCCGACCAGATCGCCGTCCTTGACCACGGCGGCGTCGTCGAAACAGGCACTCACGCCAGCCTCCTCGCCACTCAGGGCCGCTACGCCGAGCTCGCCGCCTAGACCCAGACGCTGGCACCGGGCCGGTTTCAGGCTGGCCCGGGCGCTCACTCCGGCCTGGGGTCCCATCGGAATCGCCGGACCGCGACAACCGCGCCGGCGACGCCCCACGCTGCCAGCACGGCCAGGTGCCGCCAGTCGGCGCCCTGCTGGCGGGCCAGCGCGCCAGTAATGGCCTCATTGAACGGCCGGACCGGCAGCCAGCCGGCGATCCGGTTGAGCATCGCCGAGTGAATCGGCAGGTAGGTGCCGGAGAGGAAGAGCAGCGGGAACAGCACCAGCTGCGCGACGGCCGGCGCCGCCTCGGCATTGGAGATCGCCGACGCGACCGCGACCCCGAGGGCGCAGAAGCACGCGGCCGCCAGGACCAGGGTCAGCAGGATCGCCAGCCACTGCGACGGGACCGCGACGCCGTACAGGCGCCCGATGGCGACGATCAGGGCCACATCGACGAAGCTGACCAGAATGCAGTGGGCCAGCAGCCCGCCGAAGTAGACGGAGGCGGGCAGCGGCGTCGCCCGCACCCGCTTGAGTATGCCGCTCTGGCGCCGCGCCGCCAGCGCCACCGCGAGCTGTCCGTAACACGATCCGACCACCGACAATGCGGCGATGGTGGGCACGTAGTACTGCAGCGCGGACAGGCCGCCGAAATACGAGCTCCGTCCGCCGCCGCGGAAAAGCGCGCCGATGATGGCCACGAACACCACCGGGAAGACGAACGTGAAGATCGCGCTTTGCGGGTTGCGCCAGAACGACAGCTGCTCGTAGCGCACCTGGTGCGCCAGCAGGCGGAGTCCGGGCCGGCGGCGCGCCGGACGGCGGGTGAGCGCCACGGTGGTCATCTGATGCTCTCCTTCTGCGCGCGTCCAGGCGCGCCTTCGCTAGTCAGCCTCAGGTAGGTGTCCTCCAGGCTGGGCCGGCCCACGGTCAGCCCGGCCAGCTCGACTCCGATGTCCTGCGCCCAGGCGGTCAGCAGGCGCAGCGTCCGGGTCGGCTGCGCCGTGTGCAGCACGACGGCCCCGTCGGTCACCCCTGCTCGCACCGGCAGATCGGCGAGGGCAGAGCCGGCCGGCAGCAGGAACGCGATACGAGTCTGATCGCCGTCACGGCCGCCGAGGCTGCCCGGCTCGCCCTCGGCCACGACCGTGCCCGCCGACATCAGGATGACGCGGTCAGCCAGAGCCTGCGCCTCGTCCATGTCGTGCGTCGTGAGCAGGATCGTCACCCCGTCCGACTGGAGCCCGCGCACGAGGTTCCAGGCATCCCGGCGGGCGGCCGGGTCGAATCCGGTCGTCGGCTCGTCCAGGTACAGCACTTCCGGATTGCCGACCAGGCCGAGGGCGAGGTCAAGCCGGCGCTTCTGGCCCCCGGACAGTGCGGAGACCTTGCGGCGCTCCTGCCCGGACAGGCCCACCAGGCTGATGAGGGCGGGCGCGCTCCTCGGCGCCCGGTAATAGCCTGCCTGACGAGCGATGGTCTCCCGGACGGTCAGGTACGGCTCGACCGCGATGTCCTGCAGGACCAGGCCCGTCCGCTCCCGGAGTTCGCGGGCGCTGGACCGGTCGGCCGGGTCGAGACCGAGCACCTGCGCCGCTCCCCCGTCGCGCGCCCTGAAGCCCTCGAGAATCTCCAGTGTGGTCGTCTTGCCGGCCCCGTTCGGCCCGAGCAGCGCGACGATCTCGCCGCGGGCGACCGTGAAGCTGACATCACGCACGGCCTGGACCGAGCCGTAGCTCTTGCTCAGTCCCGCGACGGCCACGGCCGGCGCCAAGGCTTCATTCAGCTGCGCACGCATGTGACCTCCACGCTGACGTCGAGATAGCGGCCGGCCAGTCCGCGGGCCGCCGTGATGCCGAATTCGGTCCGGTCAATCCGGGCGGCCGCCCTGGCCGTGAAGCCGGTGCCGGCGCTCACGATCGCCGCGACGGAGAACGTGACCGGACGGCTGACGCCGCGAACGGTCAGCGTCCCGGCGAGCGTCCCGCGCGCGGTGCCGGCCGCCAGGTGTCGGCCCGCCCGGTGTCGGCCTGCACCGAGGCGAAGCTGATCACGGGATGACGGCTGGCGTTCAGGAACCGGGCTGACCGGACGCTCCGGTCGCGCTGGGGGCTGCCGCTGCGGAAGCTCGCCGAGTAGGCTCCGGCCTCGATGCCCGAGGCTTCCAGGGGCTCAGCGATCCGGATGCTGCCGCCGCTCACGGCGAGGGCGGCGCGGACAGGTGCCAGCCCGAACAGGTGACGGGTGGCGATGGTGATGGCCGACCGGCCGGGGTCGATCACATACTGGCCGGGGGCGATGGTCGCGGGTGGGAGCTGCTCTGTTCTGTCCATGCCCCCCAGTGCAGCCGGGCGGCCTGCCGTCGCGGCAGGGCTGCCGGTAGGGTCCTGGCCCGACGAACGGATGCCCGGCAGGGCGGGCCTGCGACTTTCGTAGGTTCCTGGCCGGCCGATGGTCGTGCTGAGCCGGGCCGGCCCGGCGCGGTGTCATACCGTGATCTGCATGAGGAGCCCATTCCGGGTCTGCCGCAACCGCCTGGTGCTTGACGTCCTGCTCGCGGTCGGCTTCGCGCTGCTGGACACCATCACGACGCTGAGCGGCGCGTCGTGGTGGCCGGCCCGCCCGGACACGCTGGCCTGGGCGATGCTCGGCCTGCAGGCGCTGGCCGACTTGTCGCTCATCGCCCGGCGGCGCGCGCCCATGGCGGTCATCGCGATCCTGGCCGGATTCACCCTGGCGATCTCGCTGCTGATCTCGCCGGCAGCCGCGCTGACCCCCGCTCACGACGGGAACGTCTGGGCGCCGCTCGGCACCGTGCTCGCGGCCTACGGGCCCTTCTACTACCGGAAAGACCGGCGGGCCGCGTTCGCCGCCGTCGGCATGCTGACCCTGATTGTCGCGCGCGTCTGGGAGCCGTCGGCGACGGTCATCACGATCGGCATCCTGAGGACGGCACTCGGGCCGCTGCTGGCGCTGTACTTCACCGCCCGCCACGAGATGGTGCAGGCACTGCGTGATCGCGCCGAACGGGCCGAACGGGAGCGGTATCTGCTGGCCGAGCAAGCCCGGGCGGACGAACGGGCCCGGCTGGCGGGCGAGATGCATGACGTCGTGACTCACCGCGTCAGCCTGATGGTGCTGCAGGCCGGCGCGCTCGGGATCACCGCGGCCGACGACGCGACCAAGCGCGCGGCGGAGGAGCTGCGCGCAGCGGGCTGCCAGGCGCTCGACGAGCTGCGGGACCTGGTCGGGATCTTGCGGACCGAGCCGGACGGCGACCAGTCACCTTCGATTTCGGGCCTTCCCGCGCTGATCGCCGAGTCAACCGCCGTCGGCAGCCCGGCCGAGCTGGCGGAGGACGGCGACCCCGCGCTGGCGTCCCCCGTGGTCGGGCGGACGGCCTACCGCATCGTGCGGGAGGCGCTGACCAACGTGCGCAAGCACGCGCCCGGCGCCCGCGTGCTGGTGCAGGTGACCTACGGCGAGTCGCAGGTACGTGTCCGCGTCCGCAACGGCCCGGTCCCCGGCTCCGGCAGCGGCACATCCGGCAGCGCCGCCGGGCTCGCCGGGCCCGGCCCGGACCTCGCGGCGACCGGATCCGGCCTCGGTATCGCGAGCCTGCGGCAGCGGATCGACGTCGTGCAGGGAACGCTGCGAGCCGGGGTCACAGCCGACGGCGGGTTCTGCCTGGAGGCGACGATGCCGTCCTACGTCCCGACCGCCGAGCCCGCGGCATGACCGGCGTGATCAGGGTCGTCGTCGTCGATGATGAGCCGATGGTCTGCGCTCACCTGCGGACCATTCTCGGCTCGGCCGCGGATATCGAGGTGGTGGATGAAGCGCGCGACGGGGCCGCGGGCGTTGAGGCAGTCGTGCGCAGCAGGCCCGACCTGGTGCTGATGGATCTGCGGATGCCCGGCGTGGACGGGATTACCGCGATCGAGCGGATCGGCACGCTGGCCCAGCCGCCGGTGGTCGTGGTCCTGACGACCTTTGACGCCGACCAGTACGTGCTGCGAGCGCTGCGGGCTGGCGCCGCCGGGTTCCTGGTCAAGTCGACACCGCCCGATGACCTGATCGGGCTGGTCCGTGTCGCGGCCGAGGGCCACACCGTGCTGTCGCCCGGCGGCCGCCCGCCGGCTGATCGCCGCATCGGCTGACAGCCAGTCGGCGCGTGACCGGGCTCGCGGCCTGGCGGCCAGCCTGACCGAGCGGGAAGCGGAGGTACTCGGCTGTCTCGGCGAAGGGCTGTCGAACGCGCAGATCGCGAGCCGCCTGTATCTGTCCGAGGCGACGGTGAAGGGCTATGTATCGCGGCTGCTGGTCAAGCTGAACTGCGCTAACCGCACTCAGGCCGGGTTGCTGGCGCACGAGGCCGGCATCGTCAGCCCGTAGGCGACGGGCCGGGCCCCGGACTTATCAGCCCTGATTCGTAGGCGAGCACCACGGCCTGGACCCGGTCGCGCAAGCCGAGTTTCGCCAGTATCCGGCCGACGTGCACCTTGACCGTGCCCGCGGACAGGTGCAGGCGGCCGGCGATCTCGGTATTGGACAGGCCCGCGGCGATCAGCGCGAAGACCTCCAGCTCACGGCCGGTCAGAGCGCGCCGGACCCGCTCGGCGCGGGCCGCGGCCGGCTGCCCCTGCTGCTCGCGCTGCGAAGCGGTGAACTGGCTGATGAGGCGCCTGGTCGCACCGGGAGCGAGAACCGCGTCGCCGGAGGAGACGGTTCTGATGGCCGCCACCAGGTCGTCGGGCTGGGTGTCTTTGAGCAGGAAGCCGCTCGCGCCGGCGCGCAGTCCCGCGTAGACATAGTCGTCCAGATCGAACGTGGTCAGGATCAGCACCTTCGACGGCAGGCCGGCGTCGGTGATGTCCCTGGTCGCCTGGATGCCGTCACGGCCGGGCATCCGGACGTCCATGAGCACGACGTCGGGACGCAGCGCCGCCGACATTGCTACGGCCATCGTCCCGTCGCTGGCCTCGCCCGCCACCTCGATGTCGGCCTCGGCGTCGAGTATGAGCCGGAAGCCCTTCCTGATCAGGGAATGGTCGTCGGCGAGCAGCACGGTGATCACGTGGGCGCCGGATCGCGAGCAAGCCGGGCGGTGACCTGCCAGCCACGCCCGCCACGGGGGCCGAAGTCGAGTTCGCCGCCGAACGCGCTGATGCGTTCGCGCATGCCGGTGAGGCCGCCGCCGGCGGCGCCGGGCCCGGCGGCGGGCCCGGCGCCGTCGTCCTGCACTTCCACCTGCACACCGGCCGGGGTGAGCCGCAGCCGGACCGTCGCGCTGGCGCCAGGACCCGCATGCTTCATCGTGTTGGTCAGCGCCTCCTGGACGAGCCGGAAAACCGCGAGCTGGAGATCTGCTGGCAGCGCCGCGGCAGTGCCGGTCCCGAAGCCGCTGAGCTCGTACCGCACCGGCAGGCCGGCGGCCCGGACGTGACCGACGAGATCGTCAAGGTCGGCGAGGCCGGGCAGCGGCTGCCGAGACTCGTGCCCGGAGTCGGCCCGCAGTACGCCGAGCAGGCGTCGGGTCTCGGCCAGCGCCTGCCTGGCGGTGCCCGATACGTCAGCGATGGCCTCGGCCGCCTCGGCCGGCGAGCGGGTGACCGCACGCAGGGCGCCGTCCGACAGCGCCACGATGACGGTGAGGTGATGAGCGACGCTGTCGTGCATCTCGCGGGCGATGCGAGCTCGCTCCGCGGCGGCGGCCAGCGCGCTGCTCTGATCACGCTCGATCTCGAGCTGCCGGGCCCGGTCGCTCAGCGCGGCCAGGTAGGCCCGCCGGGTGCCGACGTACAGGCCCACGATCAGGACGGCGGCGGTCAGACCGACGACATCGGAGACCGCCAGGACCCAGTGCCGGGTGCCATCCTGCGCGATCACCGCCACCAGGACGCCGGCCGTGAGCACGGCGGCGATCACGGCCGCGGCTCGCCGCATCATCGCGGCAACGGTATAGAGGCTGATCGCGAGTGCGACCGGGAACACGGCACCGCGGTCCGGCCACTGAGCGACCACGGCCGCGGCGAGGACAGTCCATCCGAACACCGGCCCCGGCCAGACCCGGCGCAACGGCAGCGCCGCGGCCGTCAGGACCGCGGCGACGATGCCGGCCGCCAGCGGCTGGTGCCCGGGCAGCCCTTCCTGCCCGAATGAGAAGCGGGCCAGTGCCGCGCCGCCCGCGGCGACCGCGCAGGCGATGTCGAGGGCCCAGGATCGGGCCGGCCGCGTTCGCGGGTTCTCGGCCTGCTTCCAGAAGGACACTCCCTCATCCTCCTCGCAGTTCAGCCGTCCTGCACCGGCCGGGCAGGCCGGCCTCTCCGCCTGCGGAGAGACCGGCCTGCACGGATATCGTCCGATCACCGGCGATAGGCCGCTGTGTCCGGCCCGGTGCGTTCCCGCTCAGATTCTGGCTGTGCTGATTCCGGCTGTGCTGATTCCGGCTGTGCCGACAGTGCGGCCGGCTGGCGGCCGGCTGGCGGCCCGGCTGGGCGGCCGCCTGCCAGGTCCTGACGGCCAGCAGCACCATCGCGGCCGCGAACGGGAGCATGATCAGCACGACGGTGACCGGTCCGGCGGACGTCGCCTGCTCAGCGATCTCCAGGCCGACGGCGAACAGGACCGCCAGCCAGCGCGGCACGCTGCGGCTGCGCCACAGGGCAACGCCCATGAGGATCGGTGCCGCGTACTGACCGACGAGATAGACGTACAGGAAGACGTGCGCGAATCCGGAGCCGGAGCTAGTCGTGAGGAATTGCACGGCGGCGCTTCTGGTCAGATGTGCGGTAGCGGCAGTGGCGAGATTGGCGAAGACGAGCACGTTGGCGATTGCTCCGCAGAAAGCGCCGACGGCGCCGATCAGCGCCGCGGTCGTGGCGAGCGCCGACCCGCGGCCCCTGACCAGGGTGGCAATCGCCGCGTAGGAGACGGCCAGGGCCCCGAGCGCCAGCACGACCAGAGTGCCCGCGGCATAGAGCTGGCTCGGGTACCGCGCCGCCAGGGCGAGTTGCCTCATCGCAGTGCCGGTCGTCGTGATCAGCTGGTCGGTGCCCCGAGGGCTGACCGCCTCGGCGCTGGCATACAGCAGTGCTGTGAGCGGCAGGAACAGGGCAAGAACGCGCTGGCGGGTTCGGGCAGCGTTATCCATGGTGGCTTCTCCAGCCTTATTGCGGCCAGCTGTCGCATCATCGAGCAGCAGCACCGTTAGCCATGACGCTACGGAACCGGCCGCAGGCCGGCATCTGCCTGCGGGCCGCTGTTTGCGGCCCGCCTATGCCCGCAGGCATAGGCCGCAGGCCCGGCGAGCCGGGCCCGCGGAGCCGGGCACGGGCCGCCGGGGCTAGGGAACTGCCTGGAACGCCCGGCCGGCCGCGGTGGACAGCGCGCCCGGCCGGAACAAGCCGGCACTGCCGTCCCCGGATGTCGCCGGCAGCGCGAACCAGGAGTAGCGCTGCACGTAGGCCAGCCGCCGCAGCATCCGGGCGGCCGCCGTCAGAAAGGCCGCCTGCCCGCGCGGCGACGGGTACGTGGCCGTAGCGCCGAACCTGATCAGCGCGAACTCGGTCAGCCAGATCGGCAGGTGATACCGCGCGTAGGTAGCCTGCAGGTAGGACTTCAGCTGGGCCACGGCCGCGCCGGCCGCGAAGTCGCCGCCGTACCAGTGCAGCGCGATGAAGTTCACCCGGTAACCGCGGCTCTTCGCCCCGGCCAGGAACTGGTCCAGCCAGCCGCCCGGTGTCGCGGCACCGCTGGCGACCGCCGGGCTGCTGAGCTTCATGCCGGTCGCCATGAGCTGCGGCCACAGGCCGAGTGCCTGCGACACGGTCAGGTTCGACTGACCGGCGTTGTCCGGCTCGTTGAAGGTCAGCAGGTAGCGGCCCTCGCCTCTGACCTGGCGCAGATTCGCCGGCGTGACGCTGCCAGCGCCCCAGATCATGGGCACGAAGCTCACTCCCCGCGGGGTCCTGATGCCAGCATGACCCGGCGCCCAGGTGTAGTACCAGGAGGTGCCGGACCGGGCCAGCGCAGTGCTGACGCCGCGGAAGGTCCAGGCCGCGACTCCCTTGCGCGCCGCGCTGGCGGGCCCTTCCGCTGCGGGCACGCCCCCGGCGGCCGCGGCCGGTGAAGCCGGGACTGCTGCGGCCGCAGTGACCGGGGCGGCCACGACGGCCGCCGGCGCGGGGACCGCGAGCGCACCGGAGGCAGGCATGACCGCAGCCGCGACCACGAGGCAGCCGGCCGCCACGGTGCCTGCGGCCAGCTTCGGTACCGAGGCCATCAGGATGCTCCTCCGTCGCCAGTGGTGCCGGGCATCACACATCATGCCCGCCTTCCTGCCGTTCGGCAGCCGGCCGGGAAAAGCGGGCGCAAAAACCCTGGAAATGGCTGAACACCCAGTAACCGGCCGATCGGGTCCCGGTCGGCCGGGGTTTCCGACCGACATTGAAAATTGTCTTGACAAGAAAAATCGTCGGTGCGACGATGCAGCTATGTACGACGTCACCGTCATCGACGACCCCGCCGCCGCGCAGACCTGCCTGGATCCGATCCGCGCTCGCCTGCTCGCCGAGCTGGCCCGCCCGGCATCCGCCAGCACACTCGGCGGCGCGCGTCGGCCTGACCCGGCAGAAGGCGAACTACCACCTGCGTGAGCTCGAGCGGCACGGCCTGGTCGAGCTAGTCGAGGAGCGGCGCAAGGGCAATTGCACCGAGCGCGTGCTCCAGGCCACCGCCGCGTCCTACGTCATCTCGCCCGCCGCCCTGTCTGCGGTGGCGCCGGATCCGTCCCGTCGAGCCAGACCAGCGCTCGGCGCGCTGGCTGCTGGCGCTGGCCGGGCGGCTGGTGCGTGAGGTCGGCGAGCTGATCGTCCGCGTCGGGCGCGGCCGGCCAGCCGGTGGCGACGCTCGGCATCGACAGCGAGATCCGGTTCGCGTCGGCCAGGGACCGGGCCGCGTTCGCCGCGGAACTGGCCGAGGCCGTGAACGAGCTGGTCGCCCGCTACCACGACGAGGACGCGCCCGGCGGCCGCGAGCACCGATTCGTCATCGCACTTCATCCCAAGATCACCAAGGAGCCCGCCTCATGAGCCGTGCATTCGAGATCACGCCGCGAGATCGACCTGCCTGCCGCTCCGGAAGACGTCTGGACGGCGATCACCGCCGACACGGCCGCCTGGCAGTTCCCGACGGGACTGGAGATTCCGGCCGGCGCCAGCCGCCCGAGGGAGCTCCCGTCCAGACCTGGGATCCGCCGCGCCGGCTCGTGATCAGGATGGAGTCGCCGGACGGCACGTTCAATGCCCTGGACTACGCGATCGAGGCGCGAGACGGCGGGACCGCGCACCTGCGTTACGTCCACAGCGGCATCCTCGCCGACGACTGGGCGGACCAGTACGACGCCATCGATGGCCACACCGACTTCTACCTGCACACGCTCAGCGAGTACCTGGAGCACTTCAACGGCCGCCCCGTCACCTACGTCGGCCAGCCTTCGGCCGGCATCGAAGGGCCCAAGGCGGCGGGAACGCACGGATGCCATGGACACTGCTGTCCGCCGCACTCGGCATCGCTGGCGACGCCACTGCTGGCGACGCCGTGCACGCCGACCTCGGCGAGGCGGGCGTGCTCGACGGCGTCATCGACTACCGGACGACGGCGTTCCTCGGAGTACGGACGAACGACAGCCTGTACCGCTTCTTCGGGCGCAACCAGTACGGCGGCGTGGTCGGGATGAGCGCTCACGTCTTCCGCGACGGCGTCGATGCGGCCGCTGCCGCGGCCGCGCTCAAGAACTGGCTGGCCTCCGTCTACGAGTAGATCCAGACCCGCGGTTACCCCGCCGGACGCGCTATCTCAGGCGTCCGGCGCGGGTCCGTTGCGTAGTGGTTGCCCCATCTTGCGGTAGTTAGCGCAGGGCGGCATGATGACGGCAACGGGGCCAGCACCTGACGGGGTGACATGAGCGCATCGCCTGAGCGTCCGCTCGTCGTCGCTTACCTGCGGGAGCTGGACGACGCGGTGGCGGACGCGTCAGCACGAGCAGCGGAGCGGGCCGGGCTACGGCGAACTCGCCTGCGCGCGGTGCTGCCAGCCGGGGCTGACGACGCGACCGTGCGCGCGGTGCTCGCGCGGCTTGGCCCGGCAGCGCCTGACGCCTCGCGGGCGCGGCGCGCCGTTGCCGCCGTCAGGCGCATGCGCTGGCGGGCCTGGCTCACCCTGGCGGTGCTGATCGTGGTCATCGGCGTTTCCGGCCGGGTCGCTGCTCTACTGGCAGGCTCAGGACGAGGTCAGCTGGGACGGCAGCTTCCTGTGGTGGGACCCGCAAGACGGAGCGCATGCCGTCCAGACGGAGGCCGACGGGGCGAGCCAGGACACCATCCCGCTCCGGCCTGGTCACATCCAGGGACTCGTCATCCAGGTCTACAACCCGTCTGATGTGACCCAGCGCATCCTCGGCGCACCGGCGAACTCGATCAGCATCGGTGCTCCCGTTCCCGCTCAGATCGCGGTCGCGAGCATCCGGTCCTTTCGGCAGGACGGGGACCCCCGCACGGTGGCCTACCAGGCCGGCGGCGCGATCGCGCCGCACTCCTACGCCTGGCTGCGGGTCCTGTGGCGGTCCTGGCAGTGCTATCTGGAGGGGCCGGGAGGCAGCCAGGGAACCGATCATCTGACGCTGCTGGTCAAAGTCGGCTGGGTCACGCGCACCGAGAATGTCTCGCTCGGAGGCGAAGCAGCTGTCTCGCCGGCTGCGAAATGGCCGGCCTGGTGCAACCACCATTCGCCGGTTCCGTGACGACGGCGCCCTGCCCGCCGTCAGTGCAGCCGTCAGGGACCAAACGAGGATCCGTTGTCGTACTGCGGCTCGCCGCTGCTCGTCCCGGCGCGGTCAATCGCGGTCAGCAGCATCCGCACCGCTCCGGGCATATCGACCATAGCGGCGCGCAGGTCGGCGAGTTCCTGCTCGCCGTCGGGGTTGTTAGCCGCTGCCGCCTCGGCCATCTCGTAGTCTTCCAGCCGGTCGCGCGCTGTCTGCACCTCCGAGGACACCAGCAGCTCCTCGAGGACGTTGTCAGCCATGGTTCCTCCCGGTCGCGGTCAGGCGGACACCCCGCCGCCTGACCGCCAGCTACCCGGCTTCGCAGCCATCCAATCCGCCGGCCTGGCGACGGCCGCCTTACAGGACCCGGTTGTTGCCGCCGTCGATGACGAACTCAGACCCGGTGATATAGGACGCGGCGTCCGAGACAAGGAAGGCCACCAGCTCGGCTACCTCGCCCGGTGTGCCGGGCCGGCCGAGCGGCACGCCGCCGATGGTCGCGAGCAACTCGGCCGCCGCCTCGTTTCGCCCGATCCCGGCTTGCTCCATAATCTGGCCGATCCTGGCATCGGCCTGCGGCGTCGCGATATAGCCGGGCGTCACCGTGTTGACCCGGATGCCCAGCGGCCCGAACTCGGTCGCCAGGCCTTTGCTGTAGCTCCGCAATGCCGCCTTGGCCGGGCCGTAGGCCGGCGAGGACTCGTGCGGCCGTTTCCACTGCAGTGAGCAGATGTGCACGATGGCGCCGGATGCCTGCGCGACCATGCCGGGCAGGACAGCCCGGTCGAGCCGGACCGCCGACAGCACATTGGTGCTCAGGGCCAGCATCCAGTCGTCATCGGTCAGTGCGAGCATGCCGCCCGGCTTGCCGAACGAGGCGCCGACGCAATGCACGACAATCTCCAGGCCGCCCAGGAGCCCGGCGGCCTGACTAGCCGCCGATGCCGCGCCATCGGCCGTCGCCAGGTCTGCCTGGATCACTGGAGCCGTGGCGTTCCCGTCATCGTGCCGCGCGACCACGGCAACCGCGGCACCTCCCGCCTGGAGGGCCGCGACGACGGCTGCGCCCATGCCCTTAGTACCGCCGGTGACCAGCGCCCGCTTCCCGGCCAGGTTCATGATCTCCCTCTTTTCCGTGTTCTCGGCTGCTTCGTGTTCTCTGCCGCGCTGAGGCTGCACGGCAAGCCTCGCGCCTCCCCTGAGGGGAGAAGCAAGCCGCCGGCCGCCGGCCGTCCGCTGCCATCGCTGACGGCTAAATGCAACCTTCGGTTGCAACTCGATTCGTGCATGTGCTACCTTCGGTTGCAGTTCAAGTGACCGCCGCCGCGGTCAGGAAAGGACCGGATACCGATGCCAGGACTTGCAATCGAGCGGGAGATCCTGATCGACGCGCCAGCGGAGGTGGTGTGGCGCACGATCACCGAGCCCGATCAGATGAGTTTGTGGTTTGCCGACCGGGTTGACCTGGTGATCAAGCCGGGTGCTCGCGGCTACCTGCAGTTCGGGGACCAGGGCGGCCCGGTGGTGGTGGGCACGGTCGATCCGCCGGCCCGCTTCTCATTCCGCTGGAACTTCCCCGGCGGGGAAGAGCCGGTGGCCGGCAACTCGATGCTGGTGGAGTTCACCCTGACGCCCGAAGGCGGCGAGCGGACGCGCCTGCGGGTCACCGAAAGCGGCCACGACCTGATGCCCTGGCCAGCCGCCGAGAAGCAGCGTTATGCCGACGAGCATCAGGAAGGCTGGGGCGACTTCCTCGACCGCCTCGCTCAGGCGATCGACAAGCGCCAGCCGGGATGACAACGCAGGCCGAGGACGAGCTGTGGACGGCCATCGCTGACCCGTCTCGCCGCCGGGTGCTCGACCTCGTGATTACTCATGGCGACGTCAGCGCGAGCTGGCTGGCCGGGCACGTGCCCTTCTCCCGGCAGGCGGTCGCCAAGCATCTGGTCGTGCTGGAACGCGCCGGGCTGATCGAGCGGCGCAAGCACGGTCGCGAGGTTCTCTACCAGGTCCAGGCGGACCGCCTGGACCAGGCCACCCGGGCAATGTCGGACCTGGCCGCGCGCTGGGACCGGCGGCTTGCGGCCATCAAGCAGCTCGCCGAGGCGGCGCACGCAGCGGCGAGGCAGAGCTCCCGCAGCAGCGGAGCAGAACGAGGAGGACAGTCATGATGATGCAGCCAGAGAACCTGGCCGTCCCGGCCGCGCGCCCGGCTGAGGCCCGGCCGGCCGCGGTCGGCCGTGCGGCCTTCCAGGCCGAGCTGGACAGTCTGCGCGTTCGGGAGAAGGCGCACACCAGGGAAGGCGATGCGATCGCCGCCGCCCGGCGGCGCCTGCCCATGGTCGAGGTCGACGCATCCCTCGCGCTCACCGGGCCCGCAGGTTCGGTCACCTTGCTCGACGCGTTCGAAGGGCGGCGGCAGCTCATCGCCTACTACTTCATGTGGAGTCCCGGCCAGCCCGCCGCTGAGCAGTGCGAAGGCTGCACGTTCTACACCACGCAAGTCGGCGAGCTGTCTTACCTGCACTCGCGGGACATCACCTTCGCGACGTTCTGCCAGGGCCCCTACGACGAGAGCGTCCGCTACCGGGACTTCATGGGCTGGGACATGCCGTGGTACTCAGCGGTGGGCTCCCTCGACGAGCTCCTCGTCGGGCGGCAAGCCGGCTTGTTCCACCTCGTCTGCTACCTGCGGGACGGTGACCGCGTGTTCGAGACTTACTGGACGACGCGCCGCGGTGTCGAGGCCATGGACGTCAGCTACGCCCTCATGGACCTGTCCGCCTACGGGCGGCAGGAGCCGTGGGAGGACTCGCCCGGCGGCTGGCCGCAGCAGTGCTCGAACGCCCGGACGCAGTCCGGCGCCCCCGCCTGGGCACCGGTGCCGGCGTGGCCGGGCGGACGGCCCGCAGCCCAGTGGCCGCGGCTCGCGCAAGGCCGCTCTGACGATCTCGGGCAGTGACGGCCCTGGCGGACGGGCTCAGCGAGCCGAGCGGCCGTTATCCGGCCGTCATGCCGCCGCCGAGCAGGGCGGGCAGCGCGGTCGCCCGCATCCTCCTCAGGACCCGCTGGGTGACGGGAACGGCATCGGGGTGGACGCCGCCGTTGGCGTCGGCGGCGGCCTGCCACGCGGCCGCGCGCAGTTCGAGCGTCCCGGTGTCGTCGAGCTCGAGGCAGTCGATGCGGTCGGCGTTGACGTCGACGACGATCGTGTCGCCGTCCTCGACCAGCGCGATCGGGCCGCCGAGGAACGCTTCGGGAGCAACATGGCCGATCACGAGCCCGACCGATCCGCCCGAGAAGCGCGCATCGGTCATCAGGGCGATCGTGATGTTGCGCTGGCGGCACAGGGCGGTGATCCGCGACGTCGGGTCGAGCAGCTCCGGCATCCCCGGGGCGCCGCGCGGGCCCTCGTAGCGGATCACGACCATGTCGTGGTCGGCGAACGAGTCGGGGTCCTGCTCCAGCGCCTCGATCAGCTGGCGCTCGCTGTTGAAGACCCGCGCCCAGCCGCGGAAGACGCCGTCCTGCAGAGCCGCCCTCGACGCCGGCGATCTTCAGCACGGCGCCGCCGTCGGGCGCGAGGTTTCCGTGCAGCAGCCGCAGCCCGCCGGTGTCCTTGTACGGCTTGGCGACGGAATGGATCACGTCCGCCGTCGGGCGGCGGCGGATCGAGCCGGCGGACCTGCTCGGCAAGCGTCTCGCCGGTGCAGGTAAGCGCCGCGCCGTCGAGCAGGCCGGCCGTCGAGCAGCTCCTTGACGATCACCTGCAGCCCACCCTTCGCATCGATGTCGACCATCGAGTAGAAGCCGAACGGCCGCAGGTTGACGAGCACCGGCAGCCGGCGCGAGAGCGCGTTGAAATCCGCTCTGGCTGAGCACGTCGTCCCACAGGTCGAACCCGGCGGCACGCGCGATCTCGACACTGTGCAGCACCACGTTGGTCGATCCGCCCATCGCGATCGCGACCGTCAGCGCGTTGCGCAGCGAAGCCGGCGTGACGATGTCGCGCGGCCTGATGCCCTGCGACGTCATCGCGACCAGGCAGTCGACCAGCTGGCCGGGAAACTCGCCGTCCGGCGCGGGTCGTCCGAAGGCGGGGCGACCATGTGGAGCGGCTCCATGCCGAGCACGGCGATGAAGGTCTGCATCGTGTTGTAGGTGAACATGCCGCCGCAGCTGCCCTGCCCGGGACAGGCATGCAGCGCGATCCGGGCCCGGACCTCCTCGTCCGGATCGGCAGGCGGCCTGGAATGCGGTGACGAGGTCGATCCGCGCACCCGTCTCCGGATCAGTGCCTGGCCTGATCGATCCGTCAGACAGCAGCACCGCGGGAGCGTTGTGCTCGAGGAGGGCGGCAAGGGTGCCGACCGGCGGCTTGTCGCACGCCACGACGGCAATCAGGCCCGCCACATCGTTCGCGGCCAGGTGCACGGCCGTTGCGTCGTTGACCAGTTCCCGGCCGACCAGGGAGTACCGCATCTCGGGAGTCCCATTGAGCTGGCCGTCAGAAACGCCGAGCGTGTAGGCTGGCGCGATCAGGCGCACCGGCAGATCTTCGCGGGCGATACGCCGCGACACCGCAGCCTGAATGGCCGCTACCTTGGCCTGGACACCCAGATAGCACTGGCTGTCACCAAGGTTGCCGACGACGGCCCAGACCGGGTCATGGATCTTCCGGACGTCCTGGCCCAGAAAGGCCGCCGTCCCGACCTTCTGAACATCCCGGCCGGGGTTAGAAGACCCCAGCCCGGAGGCGTCGCCCGGATCGGCCGGGCTGGCTCCGTCCACGAGTGCAGTCACGCCCAGAATCGTACCGCTGGCGGCTCGCTGACCGGACCCGCACGCAGGACGGGGCGCCGATTCAGCGGTAGACGAGCGTCCCGTCGTCGAGGTCGGCCGCGGGCAGGATCTCGCGCTCTTCCTCGTGCTCCAGCATGTGGGTCCAGGGCTCGCGATCGCCCTGCCTGAACAGGATGTGCTGCGAGCGCATGACATAGCCAGAGTTGAAGTTTTCCGGGTCGGACCACGGCAGCAGCCGCATGTTCGCGTCCTCAGCCCTCAGGGTCGGAACGACCATCCCGGCTCCCTTCTGTTGCATGTTCGCTAGCAGGCGGCCGACCAGATCGCTGACCAGGTCCACACGCAGGGTCCAGCTGTGCCGGAAGTAGCCGAACACGTACGCCATGTTCGGCAGGCCGCTGATCATGATGCCGCGCCAGGTGACGCGCTCGGTGAAGTCGACCGCCTCGCCGTCCACGGTGAACGCGACGTCGCCGAGTACCGACATGTTGAAGCCGGTGGCGCTGACCACGACGTCGGCGGGGAGCTCCTCCCCGGAGCCGGTCGTGATCCCGTGCTCGGTGAACGTCTGGATGGTGTCGGTGACGATCGAGGCCGTCCCCTCGCGCAGTGCCGCGAACAGATCGCCGTCCGGCACGATGGCGATGCGCTGCTGCCAGGGGCGGTACCGGGGCGTGAAGTGCCGATCGACGTCGAACCCCTCGGGCAGCAGCGGCCGGATCGACTCCATCAGGAAGGCGTGCAGTTCCGCTGGAGATTCCCGCCCCATCCGGGCCAGCAAATCGGTCTGCGCGATGTGCTGACGGCGCAGGATCTCGTGCGTCCATTCCTCGGGAATGTCCAGCGCGCGCAGAGTCACGGCGAGTTCATCGGTCGTGGGCGGGGCGAAGAAGTAAGACGGGGAGCGCTGGAGCATCGTCACGTGCTGCGCGGTCTTGGCGATGGCCGGGATCAGGGTCGCGGCCGTGGCGCCCGAGCCGATGACAACGACTCGCTTGCCCGCCAGGTCGAGATCCTCTGGCCATCGCTGCGGGTGCACGATCACGCCCTGGAACCGGTCCGTGCCGTCCCACTCCGGCCGGTAGGGGCGGGCGTGGTTGTAGTAGCCCTGGCACATCCACAGGAAGCCGGTGGTGTACCGGAGGCGCTGTCCGTTGTCCTCCCGGCTGACCTCGACCGTCCAGCGGGCCTCCTGCGTGGACCAGCTCGCGGAGGTGACGCGGTGCCGGTAGCGGATGCTCTGGCTCAGGTCGTCCTCGTCAATGACCTCGTCGAGATAGGCAAGGATTTCCTCGCCGGCCGCGATGGACGGGCCGCGCCACGGCTTGAACCGGTAGCCATAGGTGAACAGGTCGCTGTCGGAGCGGACGCCCGGGTACCGATGGGTCCACCAGGTACCGCCCCGGTTGTCCTGGGCGTCCAGGATCACGAAGGTCCGGTCCGGGAACTTCTCCCGCAGGTGGTGGGCGGCGCCGATGCCGGAAACCCCGGCGCCGACGATCAGCACGTCGACGTGACCGGCATCCTGGATCTCGTGCGCGTCCTCGGCTCGAGCGGTCGTGGGTGCGGTCGTCGTCATATCCGGGCCTCCGGGCAGCGCGCACTGGTGCAGGTAATTGTAGCTCCAGCCTTTTTGCGGGTATTCGGACGGTCTTGCGCCGGACGGAGACCGTTGCGGCCGGATGCCGGTGACGGCCGCTTACGGCCTGACCGCGCCGCCCCTCCTGGCCGATGACGGGTGCCCGGTCAATATCGTTGGCGAGTCTGAATCGTTGGCGGGTCATGTCGTCGCTGTCCGCTCGTCGCCGCGCGGGCTGACCGGGGGGATGCCGGATGGAACCTACTGCACCAACCTCGGCTCTGTCGGCGCCCGGATCTGAGTCGGTGGCGCAGCGAGCCCGCGCCCTTGCTGCCGCGCGCCGCCGGGCGACTGCGCTCCTCGCGGGCGTCACCGTCCTGTTCGCGGTCGTCACCGCGGCCGGCGCTCACGGGATCCTGCTCGGCTACGTGCAGGCCGGCGCGGAGGCGTCCATGGTCGGCGGCGTTGCCGACTGGTTCGCGGTAACGGCGCTCTTCCGCCACCCGCTGGGCCTGCCGATCCCGCACACCGCGCTGATCGTCGAGCGCAAGGATCAGTTTGCCGCCACCCTCGGCCGCTTCGTGCAGGAGAACTTCCTCACCGCCGACGTCCTTGCCAGCCGGATAAGTTCCGCGCGCCTGGCTCCCCGGCTGGCTGCCTGGCTGGCCGATGAGGCCAGCGCCGCCCGCTTTGCCGGCCGGGCGGCAGATCTGGTTGTCGCGGTGGCCGACACTTTTCGCGACGAGGATGTCCAGCGGGTGCTGACGGCCGAGCTGACCAGGACGGTCGACACCGTCGAGGTCGCGCCCCTAGCCGGGCGGGCCCTCCGGATCATCATCGCGGGCGGCCATCATTCGGAGTTCTTCGACGCGATTCTGTCCGTTGCCGACCGCTACCTCGATGATCATTACGACGAGCTCCGGGAGCTGTTCGAGGCCGAGGCGCCCCGCTGGGTGCCCGATGCGGCCAACCGGCGCCTGTTCGCCAGCCTGTACGCCCGCCTGCGGAAGCGGCTGGCGACGATGGCGGCCGATCCCGGCGATCAGGCCCGGCAGCAGTTCGAGGAGTGGATCGCCGCCCTGCCCGATCGCCTCGAGACATCACCGGAGCTACGGGAGCGCGGCGAGCGCATTAAGCGTGACATCCTCGGCAGCGCCGCTCTGCGGGACTGGTCCTCGTCCCTGTGGCAGAACATCAAAGAGGGCCTGCGGGCCCAGGCAGCCGATCCGGAATCAGAGCTGCGCCGCCGGCTGGCCAGCGCGCTGGCGGCAGCCGGGCGGCGCCTGGGGTCGGACGAACGCCTGCAGGACAGCCTCGGCCGGGTCGTGGAGTCCGGCAGCCGGGCACTCGCTGATCAGTTTCATGATGAGCTCGCCGGGCTGGTCACGGGGACTATCGAGCGGTGGGACGCGGCCGAGACGTCGAGCCAGCTGGAACTCCTGCTCGGCCGGGACCTGCAGTACATCCGCATCAACGGCACGGTGGTTGGCGCGGCCGTCGGGCTGGCACTGCACGCCATCGTCCTCGCCGCACCGTGATTGACGCCGCACGCAGGTTCAGCTGCCGTCCGGGAGCGGTCAGGGAGCTGGCTTCTCGCGCGACCCGCTCGCGGCGGCCGGCACAGGGCCAGGATGCAGGACCGCCCCGCCCAGCCAGTAACTCACCTGCAGGGCGAGCTCCACGTCGTGGCGGTCATCGCCCACGGCGCGGCCCAGGCTCTCCTCGGCCTTGCGGATCCGGTACTGGACCGTGTTCTTATGCAGCACCAGGCGTTCTGCCGTGGCCTTGTAGCTGCCGCCGGTCTGCAGGAAGACCAGCAGCGTCTCGCGCAGCCGCGCGTGGTGCTCGTCATCGGCGCCGAGGCCCGCGAGGGTACTGCGCACCCAGCCACGCAGCAGGTCCGCAGATCCGAGCATCATCGCGACTGGCGCCACCTCGGCAAATGTCAGCGCCCGGGGTGCCCGCGCCCCGGCGGCGAGCGCGACCGACTCGGCCGCCATGGCCTGCAGGTAAGTGAGGCAGAACCCGCCGGGGCCCTTCGCGGGGTCGCCGAAGGCGAACCGGACGTCGGCGCTCACCCCGGCCGTGCTGGCTTCCGCCGAGTCGAATCTGTCCCGGATTCCGAGCGGCAGCCAGGCCCAGGCGCTCGATTCGTCGCGAGGCAGGAACACGTGCTCACCAGCGCAGGCCGCTTGCGCAGCGACCTGGCCCACTGCCCGTTCCAGTTTGGTGAGCTCGTCCGCTGTGCCGGCCGCATCCACCCAGCACACCACGCCGACGTGATACTGGCGCAGCCGGTAGCCGAGTGTGGCCTCCGCGGTGCGCAGGTCACTCCGCTCGCCGGACAGCAGCTTGCGGATCCTGGCCGCCCGCGCCGCGTTCTGGTTCCGGAGCCAGTGTTCCCTCTCCTTCGTATAGGCCGCGACCATCTCCTCGGATGTCTGGTCGATGTAGGCGGCCACGATCCTGGACATGCTGAGCGTGGTCGCGCTGACCACCTCGGCGTCGTCGGCCTGCCGGGCGAGTTCCCTCAGTAGCCAGTCGGAGAAGCGAGCGTGCCCGAGCCGGTAGGTGCGCAGCAAGGTGGTCAGCGGCGTGCCGCGCTGAGCCAGGCGGCGCGCGTACTCGACGGCCGCCGCGGGGGCCTGCACGGCCGACAGATCGATCTGGTGCTGCATGATCTGCAGGCATGTCTCCACGTTGCTCTCGACGCTGGAGGCGAGCAGGGCCAGCAGCGGCTTGTCCTCCTCCAGCTGCGGAATCTCCCTGACGATCGCCTGGAAGACGTCCGCGGATGCCGCCTGCCGCGGTATTGCGGCAGCAACGGCAGCGACCAGATCAGCGGCCCCCCGGCCATCTGTATCCATGTCCATCAGTGGATCCTCGCGTATCGCGGCGAACCTGCCTAGTGTGCCCGCGGGACCATGCGCGAGCCCAGCTTTGTGACGTCAGGCCAATGGCACCAAGGCGCCCGCGCCTTACGCTCGCCGGGAGGACGGAGATCATGAATCCCGATAGCGAGACGATCAGGTCGGCCGCCGCCGACGCGGCCGCAGCGCCCATGGACCTGCTGCTCACCAGTGCGGCCCTCGGTATGCTGCGCCGGGCGAATCCCGGCGGCTCCGGTTTGCGGCTGGCCGCGAAGCTGGCCGCGCGACCGAGGCTGGTGGCAGGCCGCGGAGTCCAGCTGCTGGGCGAGCTGGCCCGCGTCGCCGCCGGCACCTCGCAAGTCCAGCCATCGCGGCGGGACCGCCGGTTCGCCGATCCCGGCTGGGCGGGCAACCCGCTGTTGCGCCGGGCGATGCAGGCGTACCTGGCGGCCGCGGAGACAGCCGGGGGCGTGATCGCGGACGCCGGCCTGGCCCGGCTGACGCGGAACGCATCGGCTTCGTCGTGACTAACCTGGTCGACGCGCTGGCACCGAGCAACAACCCGCTGCTGAACCCGGCGGCGCTGAAGGCCGCAGTCGACACCGGCGGGGGGAGCGCCGTGACCGGCCTGCGGCATTTCGTCAGTGACATGGCAGTCGCGCCGCGCATTCCGGCGATGGTCGAGCCGGACGCGTTCGAGGTCGGGGTGGACCTCGCCGTTACGCCCGGCTCGGTGATCCTGCGTACCCCGGTCTTCGAGCTGATCCAGTACCGCCCGGCTACGGCCGCGGTCCGGCAGGTCCCGCTGCTGATCGTGCCGCCGACGATCAACAAGTTCTATGTGATGGACCTGGCGCCCGGCCGCAGCCTGGCCGAGTTCCTGGTCGCCAGCGGCCTGCAAGTGTTCATGATCTCCTGGCGCAATCCGGACGCCCGGCACGCGGCCTGGGACTTCAGCACATACGGGCAAGCGATCCTGGATGCCATGGACGCGACGGCCCGCGTCACCGGAAGCGAGCAGACAGCACTGCTCGGAACGTGCTCGGGCGGCGTGCTCAGCGCCATGGTGGCAGCGCACCTGGCGCACACGGGCCAGCAGCACCGGATCGCCGCGCTCACCCTCATGGTCACTGTTCTCGACCAGGCCCAGGCAGGCCTGGCCAGCGCTGTCATCAGCGAGCGCACCGCACAGCTGGCGGCGGCCGCCTCCAAAGCCCGCGGTTACCTCGATGGCCGCTCACTGGCCGAGGTATTCGCCTGGCTCCGGCCAGGCGACCTGATCTGGAACTACTGGGTCAACAACTACCTGCTCGGACGTAAGCCGCCGCCGTTCGACATCCTGTTCTGGAATGCCGACACCACCCGCATGACGGCAGGCCTGCATCGTGATTTCCTTCAGCTCGGAGTCACGAACGGCCTGGTCCGGCCGGGCAGCGTGACCATGCTCGGCTCGCCGGTCGACCTGACGCTCGTCGACCGTGACACCTACCTGGTTGCGGGGATCACCGACCACATCTGCCCGTGGCAGAGCTGCTACCGGTCCACCCAGCTGCTGTCCGGCCACAACCGGTTCGTGCTGTCGACCAGTGGTCACATCGCCGCGATGGTCAATCCGCCGGGCAACGACAAAGCCAGCTACCAGGTAGCCGGGCAGAGCCCGGCTGACCCGGCGCAGTGGCTGCGCCGGGCGGAGACCTGTCGCGGCTCCTGGTGGCCGGACTACACGGGCTGGCTCGCCGAACGGTGCGGAGAAGAGAAGGACGCTCCGTCCGAGCCCGGCGGCGGCGGGCTAGAGCCGATCTGCGACGCGCCGGGGACATACGTCTATGACCGCTGATGTCCCGCGTCCGCCATCGCCCGGAGACGACCACCGCGGACCGGGCCCCGGCCGCTCCGTCCGGGGCCGGCTGCGCCGGGCCGCGCCGGCCGAGCGAATGAGGCTCCTGACAGTCCGCGGCCGGACCATGCGCGTCTCCGTCAGGGACGGCACAGCGGGCTGGCCGCCGTTGCTGCTGTGCAACGGCATCGGCGCGAGTCTCGAGCTACTCCAGCCGTTCGTCGACGAACTTGATCAGCGGCGGCCGGTCATCCGGTTCGACATGCCGGGCGTCGGCGGCTCGCCCGCGCCGGTATTGCCCTACCACCTCGCCACCTCCGCGCCGCTGCTGGCCGGCCTGCTCGACCAGCTCGGCTACCGGCAGGCGGACGTGCTCGGGATCTCCTGGGGCGGCGCGCTCGCGCAGCAGTTTGCCCTCAGCCGCCCGGACAGGGTGCGGCGCCTGGTGCTGGTGGCAACCGGACCAGGCGTGCTGATGGTGCCCGCGCGACCGACGGTTCTCCTGCACATGCTCACGCCACGCCGCCACCGCGACGCTCCCTATGCGGCCCGCATCGCCGGTCATCTGTACGGCGGCAGCGCGCGTACAGAGCCGACGGTCGCACGGGATCTGCTGCACGCGACCACCAGGCTCGGACCGGCTCGCGGCTACTTCTATCAGCTGATCTCCGCTGCCGGATGGACAAGCCTGCCCCGGCTGGCCTGGCTGCGAGCGCCGACGCTGATCCTGGCCGGGGACGATGACCCCATCGTCCCGCTGGCCAACGGCCGCATCATGCACCGGCTCCTGCCGCACAGCGAGCTGCATGTCTACCCGGGCGGCCACCTGGAGCTGGCCGCGCGAGCCGACCGAATCGCCCCGGTCGTCGAGGCATTCCTCACTGCGGACGACCCCGCGCGCACCACGCTGCAAGCCCGTCCATGACAGGAGGCCAGTGATGGCTCAGGTGAGCGAGCACCTCGGCGAGGCTCTCGGCACGGACTTCTTCTCCGTGCGCGAGCAGTTCACCGACGAGCAGTGGTCACGCTTCATTGCCGTCCGGCGATTCGTCGACGAGGAAGTCGTGCCAGTGATCGGCCCGTACTTCGAACGCGCCGAGATCTGCTGGCCGCTGATCAGGCGGCTGCCCGAGCTCGGCATCGTCGGCGAGGACATCACCGGGTACGGCTGCGCCGGTATGAGCCCGATGGCATGCGGGCTGGTAACGATGGAACTGCATCGCGGCGACGGCAGCCTCGGCGTGGTCCTCGGCGTTCATGCGGGACTGGCCATGCAGTCCATCGCCCTGTGCGGCTCGGAGGAACAGAAAGCCCGCTGGCTGCCGGCCATGGCCACGATGACCAAGCTCGGCGCTTTCGCGCTCACCGAACCAGAGCACGGCTCGGACTCGATCGCGCTGGAGACCTCCGCCAGCCCTGACGGCCGTGGCGGGTGGGTACTCAACGGCCGCAAGCGGTGGATCGGCCTGGGCACGGTTGCCGACCTGGTAATCGTCTGGGCCCGGAATACCGACGACGGCCAGGTCAACGGCTTCGTCGTGGAGAAGGGCACAGCCGGGTACCAGGCCCGGGTCATCGAGGGGAAGGTGTCGCTGCGCGCCGTCTGGCAGGCCGACATCACTCTCGACAACGTGCGAGTGCCCGCGGAGAACCGGCTGGCCGGGGCTCGCTCATTCCGGGACACCAGCCGGGTCCTGGCTACCACCCGGGCCACCTGCGCCTGGGCCGCACTCGGGCATGCGACGGCCGCGTATGACACCGCCTTGCGGTACGCGCTGCAGCGGCGGCAGTTCGGCGAGCCGCTGGCGAGTTTCCAGATCATCCAGCAGCGGCTGGTGTCGATGCTGGCGGATCTCACCGCGATGCAGTTGTACTGCCTGCAGATCGGCAGACTGTCCGAGGCCGCCGGCTGACCCCGACCGTGGCCGGACTGGCGAAGATGCACAACACCCGCAAAGCCAGGGCGATCGCCGCGGACGCTCGCGACCTGCTCGGCGGCAACGGCATTCTGCTCGATTATCAGGTCATGCGGCACATGGTGGATATGGAGGCTATCCACACCTTCGAGGGCACCGAGACCATGCAGACGCTCATCGTCGGCCGCGCCATCACCGGCATCAGCGCGTTCTGCTAGGAGTCAGTCTCCGGCTGATTCCGCAGCCGGCACCGGGATGCCTCCACTTCTGCCTCGGCGGCGGCCCGGTCAGCCCAGGACGCGCCTTCGACGCTTTTTCCCGGCTCGAGTTCCTTGTAGATCAGGAAGAAGTGCTCGATCTCCAGCCGGTAGAACCCGGGCAGGTCAGGCAAGTCCCGCAGATGTTCCTGGCGGGGATCACCTGCGGGCACGCAGAGGATCTTGTCGTCGCCGCCCTTCTCATCGGTCATCCGGAACATGCCGATCGGGCGGCTGCGGATCAGGCAGCCGGGGAACGTGGGCTCCTGCACCAGAACCATCGCATCGAGCGGATCGCCGTCCTCGCCGAGAGTGCCCGGCACGAAGCCGTAATCGGCCGGGTACTGGGTCGCGGTGAACAGGGTCCGGTCCAGCCGGATCAGGCCGCTATCGTGGTCGACCTCGTACTTGTTCCGGCTGCCGCGCGGAATCTCGATCAGGACGTCAAACTCCACCAGTGTCCGCCAGGTTCGGGCCAGGTATGCGCCCCCACGCTAAGGAGGATCCGGCCCGGTATCAACGTGCCGGCGGTACAAGCCCCGATCGCCGCGTTGGCTTGCCGGCACAACCCGGCGCGCCGACGCGACGGGGTCGGCTGCGCCCGGTTGTGCCGGGGTACCAACGACTCCGGACAGGCTTGATACCGCGGACCGACGACTGGGCTGCAGGCCGAACAGACAATGACTGCGTGACGAACCTGGCAAAGAACCTGACGGACACAACTCGTGTCCACGCCGGCCGCGTGGCCGTGCGGGTGGACAACGCGGCGATGACTTACCGGGCGCTGGATGAGGCGAGCGCCAGAGTCGCCGGACTGCTGCATGAACGGAAGCTCAAGCCCGGCGACCGGGTCGGGCTCATGATGCCCAACGTCGCCGAGGTTCCCGTCGTGTACTACGGCATCCTCCGCGCCGGCGGCGTCGTCGTGCCGATGAACCCGCTGCTCAAGGCGCGAGAGGTTGCGTATTACCTGCGCGATTCCGGGGCGGAGCTGGTATTCGCCTGGCATTCCTTCGCAGCCGAGGCTCGCGCGGGCGCCGGGCAGGCCGCAGCTGACCTCATCGTCGTCGACGACGTCGGGTTCCCCGACCTGCTGGCCTCCGCCACTGCCGTCGAGGGCGTCGCCGAGCGGCTCAGCGAGGACACGGCGGTCATCCTGTACACCTCTGGCACGACCGGCCAGCCTAAGGGCGCGGAACTCACCCACGGCAACCTCATCAGTAACACTGAGGTGGCCCGGACAGACATCGTCCGGGCGCGGCCGGAGGACGTCATTTTCGGCGGCCTTCCCCTCTTCCACGTCTTCGGGCAGACCGTCGCGCTCAACGTTGCGGTGGCGTCCGGCGCGTGTCTCACCTTGCTCCCCCGCTTCGACCCCGCGCATGCGCTGCGGATCATCGCCGGCCACCACGTCACCGTTTTCGAAGGTGTGCCGACGATGTACGTGGCGCTGCTGCACCAGCCTGACCGCTCGGGCTACGACGTCTCCACGCTGAGGATGTGCATCTCCGGCGGCGCGGCCCTGCCGGTCGAGGTGCTGCGCGGGTTTGAGGACGCGTTCGGCTGCACCGTGCTGGAGGGATACGGGCTGTCGGAGACCTCGCCGGTGGCCTCGTTCAACCACCCCGGCCGGGAGCGCAAGCCCGGCTCGATCGGCACGCCGATCCGCGGAGTGCAGATGCGCGTCGTGGACGACTCCGATCACGAGGTTCCGCGAGGCGAGGTGGGCGAGATCGTCATCCGCGGCCCGAACGTGATGAAGGGCTACTGGCATCGCCCTGACGCCACCGCCGAGGCGATCCGCGACGGCTGGTTCCACAGCGGCGACCTGGCCCGCGTCGACGAGGACGGCTACTTCTCTATCGTGGACCGGAAGAAGGACCTGATCATCCGCGGTGGCTACAACGTCTATCCGCGCGAGATCGAGGAAGTGCTCTACGAGCATCCCGCTGTCGCCGAAGCAGCCGTGATCGGGCTCCCGCATCCGGCCCTGGGGGAGGAAGTGGGTGCGGCGGTCGCGCTCAAACCAGATTCGGCTGTCAGTGCGGAAGAACTGCGCGACTACGTGAAAGGCCAGGTCGCGGCGTACAAATACCCGCGCCACGTCTGGATCGTCGACGTGCTGCCCAAGGGGCCGACCGGCAAGATCCAGAAGCGGGACATCGTCATCCCGGCCGGCCTTTCGCTCGGATGAGGCTGCTGCTGCTCGCTCCCCCGGGCGCGGGCAAAGGGACTCAGGGACAGTGGCTTGCCGCATGGTCTGGCGCCCGGCATATCGCCGCCGGTGACCTGCTGCGGGCGCAAGCCCTGACCGGCTCCCCGGCGGGCCGCGAGATTGCTGCTCATCAGGCCCGTGGTGACCTCGTTCCCGACCATGTCGTGCTGGACGCGCTGACGCCGGCCGTCGTCGAGGCCGCGGCAGCCGGCGGGTACATCCTGGACGGCTTTCCGCGCACCCTCCCCCAGGCGACCGCAGCGGCAGAACTCGCCGCGAGGCTCGGGGTGACGCTCGAGGCCGCTATCTATCTGTACGCGCCGGAGGAGGTGCTCACGCGGCGGTTGCTGGATCGCGGCAGCCAGGGCGGGCGCGCCGACGACAAAGCCGACGTGATCCGGCACCGGCTCAGCGTCTTCGCTGAGACGACAGGTCCGCTCGTTCCCTATTACTCCGGACGCGGCATCCTCATCGCGGTCGACGCCGATCAGCCGCCTGAGCGTGTCAGTGCCGACATTCAAGCCGGGCTGTCCCGGCATTCGCTGTGGCGTCCCGCGCGGCGATAGCGACCTGCGCCAGGGCTCTCGGGGCCGGGTAGCAGTAGCGGACTGGCGAGGATGAGCAGTCCCGCGGCCGCGAGAGCTGTGCGCGTGCTGGTGACGTCGGCAAGCAGTCCGCCGAGGCCGGTGCAGATGGCGATGGAGACCTGCTGGCCGGGCCGGCATTGTTCCGCTGACCCCTTGACACGCCATTTCAGCCTGCTTACGCTAAGCGCAAATTCAGCATATCTTTTGCTATTTATCGCTCATTAACCTGGCCTGCTGTGGTCAGGTCGGCAGCTACCTGCCGCTCGTGGGCACGCGGCACGCGGAGTCGATGATCGCCGTGGACCGCTGGTCGATCCGGTCCTTGTCGGAGTTCGAGTCCTGGGAGATCGCGCCTGTGGGAAAGCTAGCTGGTCAGGTCGCCGTTATCACCGGAGCAGGCAGCGGACAGGGCGCGGCTGCGGCCCGCCTGTTCGCCAGCGAAGGCGCGGCCGTCGTCGTCGCGGATGTCAACGCCGATACCGGTCACGCCGTCGTCGACGAGGTGACCGGAGGCGGGCGGGAACGCGGCTTTCGCGCAGTGCGACGTCTCCGATGCGCAGCAGGTCCAGGCCGCCATCTCGATGGCGACCACGCAGTTCGGGCGGCTGGACGTCCTGTACAACAACGCCGGCCTCTGGTTCTCGGCGCAGGGCAACTACCGGCCGGGCATCACCGACGCCCCGTCGCCGCTCCTGGAGGAGAACATCTGGGACCGGACGCTGAGCGTGAACCTGAAGGGGACGTACCTCGGGTGCAAGTACGCCATCCCCGAGATGCAGAAGGTCGGCGGCGGCTCGATCATCAACGTCTCCAGCATCGCCGCGCTCCGGGTCGGCTCGGGCGCTTCCGACGCCTACACCGCGGCCAAGGGCGGCGTGGTGACGATCACCAGGACGCTGGCGGTGGAGCATGCCAAGTACCAGATCCGCTGCAACTGCATCTTCCCCGGCGCCATCAAGACGCCGCTGGCCGGGCCGTTCACGCCTGAGTACGAGAAGGCGGTCGAGAGCCACGTGCCGCTCGGCCGCTGGGGCCAGCCCGAGGACGTTGCCAAGATGGCGCTGTTCCTGGCCTGCGACGACTCCAGCTGGATCACGGGTGCCTTCTTCGTCGTGGACGGCGGGTACACAGCGGTATGAGCAGGCGGCCGGGCAGCATGAGCGGATGCCGTGTTCGCGGGCACGCTGCGCATCGGCGGCCAGGAAGTCCCGGCCGAGGCGGGGCGCAGCTACCCCCTCGCCAATCCGGCCACCGGCAGCGAGATCGGACGGGCCGCCGAAGCTAGCGAGGCCGACGTCGCGAAGGCCGTAGCGGCCGCGACGGCAACGTTCCAGTCGGGCATCTGGCGGCGGCTGCCCGCGCCGCAGCGCGGCGACATTCTCCGGGCCGCAGCCGACATGATCGAGGCGCGGTGCGAGGAGCTGGCCAGTCTCGAGTCGGTGTGCTCGGGAAAGCCGATCACCGACTGCCGGGCCGAGGTGCAGGCGGCCGCACGCTACTTCCGCTTCTACGGGGCGGCCGTCAACTACATGACCGGGCAGACGATCCCGGTCAACGCCACCGGCCTCGACCTGACCCTGCGGGAGCCCGTCGGCGTCTGTGCCCTGATCGTGCCGTGGAACGGCCCTATCGCGATAGCAGCCAAGAAGGCCGCGCCCGCGCTGGCCGCGGGCAACTCTATCGTGCTCAAGCCGGCACCCCCGACCCCGCGACCGCGCTTGAGCTGGAGGGCATCTGCCGGGCAGCCGGAGTGCCGCCGGGTGTTTTCAACGTGCTGACCGGGTCGGGACGCGAGGTGGGCCAGCAACTCGTGGCGCACCCGGACGTGGCGAAGATCAGTTTCACCGGCAGCACCGATACCGGCGCCGATATCCTCGCCCGCGCCGCCGCCGGCATCAAGCGGGTCAGCCTGGAGCTCGGCGGCAAGTCGCCCAACGTGATCTTCGCGGACGCCGACATCAAGGAGGTCGCGGCTTCCGCTATCGCGGCCGTCTTCGCCAACTCGGGTCAGGACTGCTGCGCTCGCAGCCGGATCATCGTGCAGCGGCAGGTCGCCGACCAGTTCGTCGCGCAGCTGGCGGAACTGGCCGGGCCAGCTGCCGCAGGGCGACCCGCTCGATCCCGACGTCCGGCTCGGCAGCCTGATCTCGGCAGGCCAGCGGGACCGGGTGCTCGGCTTCATCGAGCGCGCGGTCAGCGACGGAGCCGAGGTGGTCTGCGGCGGCACGGTCGTGGACCAAGCCAGGGCTCGAGGCGGGCAATGCAGTGGCCCCGACCGTGCTCACCGGCGCGGCGCCCGATAGCGAGGTCGCGACAACGGAGGTGTTCGGCCCGGTTGCCACGATCCTGCCGTTCGACGACGAGGACGAGGCTATCGCGCTGGCCAACGGGACCCGGTACGGCCTGAGCGGATCGCTGTGGACCCGTGACATCGGCCGGGCCATCCGCGTCGGCGCGCGAGATCCGGTCGGGCCTGCTCAGCATCAACTCCGATTCCAGCTCCTACATCCAGGCGCCGTTCGGCGGATACCGGCAGAGCGGCCTGGGCAAGGAGCAGGGCCTGGAGGGCCTTTACGACTACACCGAGGTGAAGAACATCTATGTCAGCGACAGGTGACATCGACAGGAGGGCACGCGGCCGTGTGTGAGATCCTTGCCGTCCGTTGGACCACGAGCCCGGCCGTTTTCCGCCATCGCCGAGAACGCCCGCGCGATGGAGTACTACGGCTCGGGACGGTTCGGCTGGGGCTGGCTGGCTCGAGGACGGCACGGGTCCGGCGCGCACCGGACGAGGGCCGGATGGAAGAGGACGACGGCGGTCGTCCGGCTACCTGCATCGGTCGAGTCGACCAAGTTCGTAGTCCACTTCCGCCGGCCCACTCTGCTGTCGACGATTCAGATCTGGCTAACACGCAGCCGTTCCTCACCGAAGCCGCCGACCTGGCTTTCTGCCACAACGGCCTGTTCGCCGACTACGAGTCCTACCGCGCCGCCTACGCCGAGCGCCTGGCCGGAGTGGCCGACAGCGAGATCGGCTTCTGCATGCTGCGAGGACCTGATGGCGTCGGGCGTCCGCGTGGGAGACGCGCTGAGCAATAGTCTACGAGAAGCTGGGCGGCCAAGGCGAACCTGGCCGCACTGGCGGCGGACGGCACGCTCTCGCTGTACAGCAACCATGAGCGGAACCGGTTCTGGACGTTCCGTGACGGCGACGCCGATGTAGCGGCGACCGAGCTGCACTCCCCCGACGACTCGCTGTTCCGCCTGATTTTCCCGCGCGCCACTGACCGGGCCGTGGTGGCCGAAAGCACAGTGCTATGAGCCAGCCCGCGGCCGACACCAGGCTTGCCACGCGTGCAGCCACTCCGCCAGCGGCTCGGCGAGCAGGTCGCCAGCCTGTTGCTGACGGCCATCCGGCTGTACGAATTTCTGCCGGACGAGCGGCTGCCGCCCGAGGCCGAACTCTGCGCGCAGCTCGGCGTGAACCGGATGGCCGTCCGAGAAGGCCTGCGCTGGCTGGAGGATCACCAGTACATCCACGTCAAGCGGGGGCGGCTGGGGGGCGCCTACGTCGTTCAGCCGGCGCTCGACGTGGCGATCGAGCGACTCCGGGGAATGGCTGTAAACTTCCGCCACCTGTTCGAGTACCGCGCCGCGATCGAGCCACTCGCCGCCGAGCTGGCGGCTGAGCGGATCACGCAGACCGAGCTGACCCGGCTGGACCGGCTGCACCAGATGGAGCTGCAGGATCCGCCCATCGGGCGCAACCGGTTCCGGGCGATCGACGTATCTCTCCATCAGATCGTCGCGAGCGCCTGCCGCAACGACTACCTGATCGTGGCCGTGCGCGACATCCGGGTCTGGATGGCACCGGCCCTGGACCTGCTTGACTCCTCGCCGGTGCGCCGGCAGGAGTCGCTCGACAGCCACGGCCTGCTCCTTGACTGCCTGCGCCAGGGTGACCGGGCTGGCGCGGGCGAGGCCATGCGCGCCCACATCGCGGTCACTGAGCATGCGGTCGCAGCGGCGCTGTCGGCGCAGGGGGTGGCCGCCGACCGGTTACCGGGATGAGCGGCCCGCTCGCCGGCCGGGCGGCGAGACCGCTGCGGCCGGCACCACCGAGCGGCACCAGAGAGGACGGATTCATGGCGAATGTCGAGGCGACCGACATTCCGGCGGACAGCGGAGCGCCCGGCCCCGCCGACGTGCTCAAGCGGATCCAGGCCGAGAACATCCGCAACGTCCGGCTGGTCGCTGACCGACCTGTACGGCGTGCCGCGCGGCAAGGTCGTGACCGCGCAGCGGATGGAGCGCGCGCTGACCGAGGGGCACCCGTTCGCAATCCCGCTGTTCGCGTCGAACCTCTGGCAGCGGCACGCGCCCGGCGAGCACGTCTACAGCCACGACATCGGCTACCGCAACGGCGATCCTGCGCGCCGATCCCGCTGACGTTCGCGCCGCTGCCGTGGACGCCCGGCACCGCGCACCTGCTCACGGACCTGCTACGACGACGACCGGCCAGCTCGTCCGGCCACTCCGCGGGCCGTGCTGCGCCGGGTGCTCGACGACGCGCGAGGCGCTCGGCCTCGAGCCGGTGTTCGGCAACGAGCTCGAGTTCTACGTCTTCCGGCCCGGACCCGGATCGAGCAGGGCTACGCGCCCGTCTACGGCCCGCAGTCCTGGTTCTCCGTGCACGCGCTGGGCATGGCCCAGAGGTTCATCGACGAACTGGACCGCGCGGCCGCGGCTCATGGGCCTGCCGGTCTACGAGATCTTCAGCGAGCACGGCGCCGGCCAGTTCGAGATCAACCTGGAGCCCGGGCCCGGCCTGCTGGCCATCGACCGGGTCGTGGCGCTGAAGATCGCCATCAAGGAGATCGCGCAGTCCCTCGGGCTGCGGGCCACGTTCATGGCCCGCCCGACCAACCTGGACATCACGCCGCCCAGCGGCTACCACCTGCACCAGTCGCTGCTCGACGCGGACGGGCGAGAATGTGCTCGCCGGACCCGGCGGCCGCGACGGGCTGTCCGGCACCGCCCGGCACTACATCGCCGGCCAGCTGGCGCACGCTCCGGCCATGACCGCCATCGCCAGCCCCACGGTCACCGCGTACAAGCGCTACCAGGTCGGCACCTGGGCTCCGGTTCAGATCGCCTGGGGCATCGAGAACCGGACAGCGCTTGTCCGCGCCCTGCCCGACGGCGCCGGACACCAGGATCGAGAACCGGCTCGGCAGCTCGGACGCCAACCCGTACCTGCTCGCCGCGGTCATGGTCGCGGCCGGCCTGGACGGGATCCGCCGGAGCCTCGAACCGCCGGATCCGGCCAGCGAGAACCTGTTCGAGAACATCCGCTTCCCGCGGCTGCCTGCCAGCCCGCGCCGAGGGCCTGGACGCGCTGGTCGCGGACGAGGAGCTGGTTCAGGCCCTGGGGCCGGTGTTCACCAGCACGTTCACCGACGTGCTCCGCTTCGACTGGCAGCGCTACCTCAGCCACGTCAGCGACTGGGAGATCAGCGAATACCGGGAAATGCTGTAAGGGGCAGCCGTGCGGTGCCGAGTCGACCGATCGCAGCGGCGCGCTCCGCCGGTCATCTCGCGCGCGGCCCGCGACGGTCGGCTGCCCGCTCCGGCCGGCCCGGGCCGAGGTCTGCATGCTGTCGCTGCCGATGGTGCCGACGTTCAGGTCGGCCTACGGGCGGTCAGCCGGCCGCAAGCGGCTGATCGTGGTCCGGCTGGAGGACGAGCGACGGGCCGACCGGATGGGGCGAGGCGCCGATCGCCGAGCGCCCGCTGTACTGCCCGGACACCGCCGAGAGCACCTGGTCGGCCCTGACCGACCTGCTCGTTGCCGCCGCTCATCGGGCGGCCGTTCAGCGGCCCGGCCGAGCTGGCCGGCACCTGGGCGGACCTGATCGGGCAGAACTACGCGAAGAACGCCGTCGAGAGCGCGCGTCTGGGCTATCACCTCGGCCAAGCTGGACTCGCCGCTGGCCCGCCTCTGGGGCGGCGTCGCGCGACGCCGTTCCCGGTCGGCGAGTCGTTCCCGATCTGCGACAGCACCGACGTGCTGCTCGCCGAGGTCGACGCCCGGCTGCGGGAAGGCTTCGGCCGGGTCAAGCTCAAGATCGCCCCGGGCTGGGACGTCGACGCCGTCGCGGCGGTCCACGAGCAGTTACCCCGGCGTGCCGGTGTCGGTGGACGCCAACTGCGGCTACCTCCCCGGCAGCGGCCCATGGCAGGCGCTGGACGACTACGGCCTGGTCATGATCGAGCAGCCGTTGGCTGGCGACGCGCTGATCGAGCTGGCGGAGCTGCAGCAGACCATCGGACCCCGCTGTGCCTGGACGAGAGCGCTTCTAGCTACAACACCATCCGGACCGCCCTGAAGCTGGATGCCGGGCCGGATCGTCAACATCAAGCCGCCCCGGCTCGGCGGCACCGCTGGCCAGCATCGCCATCCACGACCTCTGCGCTGCCCGGCAGGTGCCGGCCTGGTGCGGCGGGACGCTCGAGACCGGCATCGGCCGCGGCTTCAACCTCGCCCTGGCCGCGCTGCCCGGCTTCACGCTGCACTCGGACATGTCTCCGGCCCGCATCTTCTACGAGCAGGACCTGGTCGAGCCGACCTTTGACGTCGGGCCCGACGGCTCCATCGCCGTGCCTGCACCGGGCCAGGCAACGGATTCCCCGTCGTGCCCGGAGCGGGTGGCGGCGAGCGCGATTCGGAGGTGGGCCAGCGCCACGAGCTCAGTGAACGCAGGACCCGCGAATACGCACAGACACGACAGCGCCGCTGGCGTTGGGAGGACGTTCACACGCCGATACGAAGCACCGGGAAGGAAGGCCAATGGCTGACAACGAGCAGGGCATCGCTCATGCAGATGAACAGCTGCTGACGTCGTTTGGTTACAAGCAGGAACTGCGGCGAACACTGAAGCTCTTCTCGATATTCGCCATATCGTTCTCCGTCATCTCGGTGACGACCGGGATCTTCACCAACTTCGCGTTCGCCACCTCAGAGTTCGGGCCGGCGCCATCTGGCTCTGGCCGGTCGCGGCAATCGGCGCGATGATCCTGGCCTTCGTCCTGGCCGAGCTGGCCTCCCGGATCCCGCTGGCAGGATACTCCTACCAGTGGGGCGGCCGGCTGGTCGGACCGGGCTACGGCTGGTTCGTCGGGCTTCAACTTGCTGTGCTGCTTCGCGCTGGCCAGCGGCGGCGAGACGCTGCTTCTCCTGTCGCCGATGATCGGCACGGTACTCGGGCTCAATGTCGGCAACCTGAGTCTGATGATCATCATCTCGGTCATCGTGCTGCTGCTGGCCGGGCTGATCAACATCGTGGGGGTCCGGCTCACGGCCCGGATCAATAACCTCTCGGTAACGACGGAGATCCTCGGAACGCTGGTTCTCGGCATTCTGCTGCTGGTCGCGTTCCTGGTGCAGTCATCCGGCCGTGCACGGCGGAGGCTTCCTGTTCACCCACGGGCCGCTGCATGGTCAGGCTCCCTGGTACGCCGCCTCGCTCGCGCTGCTGATGGGCGTGTTTACCATCGGCGGGTTCGAGGCCTGCGCCGACCTCGGCGAAGAAGCGGTGGGCGTACAGCGCACCGTGGCGCGGGCCATCATCGGTGCCGTCGCCATCTCCGGGATCGTCGGCATGATCACGCTGATCTGCTTCGCCATCAGCATCCCGAACCTGGCGGCCGTCGCCTCGAGCCCCACGCCTATCGCCTACCTGGCCAAGTACTGGTTCGGCTCGGCGTTCTCCAGGATCTTCCTCGTCACCGTGGTGTACTCGGTGTTCTCGCTGATGGTCGTCCAGATCGCCGCCATCGGGCGGCTCATCTTCTCGCTGTCGCGCGACAACATGTTCCCCGGGTCTCGAGGATCTTCTGCTCGGGTCGACGCCAAGACGAAGACACCGGTCGCCGCAATCGCGCTGACGACCGTCATCTACATCGCGGTGATGGTGTTCGCAGCCGAAGAGGGCAACGCCTATGTCGACCTGATCGGCGCGACACCGATCTTCGCCAGCTTCGTCTATCTCATGATCGTCGGCGCTTACTCGGCGCGCCGGAACACGATCCCGAAGTCAAAGGCGTTTGACCTGGGGCGCTGGGCAATGCCGCTGATCGTGCTGTCCATCATCTGGGAGGTCGTGATCATCGTCGACTTCACCCTGCCGTCCAGCTTCCATGCCGCCGCCGAGGTCGCGGTCGCCGGGCAGGTAGTCGCCGTCGCGTGGTACTACGGCGGGCTCCGGTCACGCCTGCGGCGCGGCACAGCCGGACAGGCGCTGACTCTCGGCCGGCTGGCCGGCCGGGAGGATCTGGCTGCCGAGCCAGCCGTCCGCTCGATTGGCCAAGTCGAGCCGCCAGCTGCCGGAGCGGGCGAATGACGGCCGTGGCCTCGCCCGAAGAGACCATGAGCCGGCTTCGGCGCGAGGAGTTCCCGGTCACCGCGGAGAAGGTGTGGTTCGACACGGCGACCTACGGCCCGCTGCCGGTGTCGAACGTGCGCGCGCAGACCAGGCTGATCGAGGGCATGATGCTGGGCGTCGACGCGCCCGGCCTAGGTCACTGGTGGGATGGAGCGGCCGAGGTGCGGGGCAAGGTCGGCCAGTTCATCGGGTGTGATCCGGCCGATGTCGCGCTGCTGCGGAGTACGGGCGAGGGCATCAGCCTGGTGTCGCTCGGGCTTGACTGGCAGCCGGGCGACGAGGTCGTTGTCTACGACCACGAGTTCCCTAGCGGCGTATACCCGTTCCTGGCGCTCGAGAAGAAAGGAGTCAAGGTCGTCTTCGTCCGGGACCGCGGCAGGCACCGGTTCGACGTCGCGGACGTGGCGGAAGTGATGTCGGATCGCACCCGCGTGGTGTGCATCAGCCTGGTCAACTGCTACCACGGCTTCCGTGCGCCGGTGGAGCAGATGGCGGCGCTGTGCCGCGAACGCGGCTGCTGGCTGCTGGTCGACGCCGTCCAGGGGGTCGGGGTGCTGCCCGTCCAGGTCGCATCGCTGGGAGCCGACCTGGTCTCCGCCCATGGCTACAAGAGCATGTGCGCGGGCTACGGCATCAGCCTTCTGCTACGTCTCGCCCGGCGCTGCGCGCCAGCCTGGAGGTCGCGGCGCCGGGCTGGAAGAACATCGAGGATGCCCCGTTCATCTCCAGGCAACTCGACTACAACCTGCGGTACGCCGACAGCGCCCGGCGGTACGAGCCTTCAGTGCAGAATCTGGCGGGCATGTACGGGCTGGGCGCGAGCATCGACCTGTTCCTGGCCGCGGGATCCGAGCAGATCACCGACTGGGTGCTGGGCCTGACTCGCACCCTCACCGGCGCGCTCAACGAGAAGGGCTACCGGGTGGTGAGCTCAGATCGGCCAGGCGAGATGTCGGGCATCATCTCCGCTGAGGTACCCGGCGGCGACGTGCCAGCTCTGCAGGCCGGGCTGGCCCAGCAGAAGGTCAAGTGCGCGGTGCGGGATGGCAGGCTCCGGTTCTCCTGTCACCTATTCAATAACCACGATGACATCGACCGCCTGATCGCTGCGCTGCCCGCGCCCTAGGGACGGCCTGAGCAGCCCGGGCTCGCTCCCCGATTTCGGGGAACGAGCCCGGGCTCACCCGGCCCGCCGGCCGAGCTAGCCGCCGCCACCGCATTGTGCCGCGCCCGGTCCTGCCAGGGAGGCGCCCGTGAACGACGTCGACAAGAACGGCGGATCAGTGCCCGTGAGTCGCTCTGAGCTGCCCCGGTACGCGGAACTTCCGGCCGCGCCGCTCGGCGGGAAGAGCGCCTGGGGACTCTTCGGGCCTGATGACTCAGCAGGCCTGCTGAACCTGCAGACCACCAGCAGCGTCCTGGCGTGCGTCGGCTTGGTGAAACGTGGCGTCGTATTCCCGCTCGACGCCGCCCTCGATGCCGTTGACCCGCCGCTCGACGCTGACCGCGGAACACCGAGGCACCGGCTGCTGCATAAGCCGGGCCCGGGGCTCGAGGACCTCGATGACGTCTACGACAACTTCTACCCCCAGATTTCGAGCCAATGGGACTCGCTCGCGCATGTGGCCTACTCACCTGGCGTGTTCTACAACGGAGCAACCGACCAGGACGTGCTGAGCGGAGGCCGCAACACGATCGACCACTGGGCCCGGCGCGGGATCGTGGCCAGGGCCGTGCTGCTCGATCTGCAGCGTTCCCTCGCCTCGGCAAGCGGCCGGTACGCGCCTGACGGCGGCGCCGCCTTCAGCGTCGCGGAGTTGGAGGCCGCCAGAGAACAAGCCGGCGTCTCTTATTCGCCGGGCTGCATCATCCTGCTCAGGACGGGTTTCCTCGGCTGGTACACAAGCCAGCCCTGGTCTGCTCGAGCCGCCGTGGCCCGAGACCTGCGCGCGCCCGGCGTCGAGCACAGCGAGGACATGGCGCGCTATCTGTGGGACAGCGGCGCTATGGGCGTGGCATCAGACACCTTCGCCGTGGAGGTATGGCCGCCAGATCTCAGCCCGGATGCAGCGCCCTTCGGCTTCCTGCACCGGATCCTCATCGGGCAGTTCGGCATGGCACTCGGCGAGTTGTGGTGGCTCGACAGCCTGGCCGCAGATTGCGCGCAGGACGGTGTCTACGAATTCATGCTGACGAGCTCGCCGCTGAATTCGACCGGCGGCATCGGATCTCCGCCTAATGCCCTGGCTCTCAAATAGGAGTGTGCGCGGTGACCACTGATGCCTATGTCAGCGCGGAATTTCTTGCGGGCAGGAAATCACTCGTCCTCGCGGGCCGGCGAATGGCACGCGACCGCCTGGTAGTCGGCAGCGCCGGAAATATCAGCATGCGCATCGGCGAGAATTTTGTCATGACACCGTCAGGAGTCAATTACGACGAAATCCCGGAGGCGAGCATCTGCCTGCTCGATCGCGACGGAACCGTGCTCGCTGGCGACGGCCGGAGGTCCTCTGAGTGGCCGATGCACCGGAAGATCTACCAGAGCACAGCGGCCGGAGCCGTGGTGCACACACACTCACCGTTCGCCGCAGCCGTGTCGACGGTGTGCGATGAGATCCCGGCCATCCACTATTCGATCCTGCGCCTCGGCGGCCACACCGTGCCGGTTGTGCCCTATACGACTTTCGGGTCCGAAGGCCTCGCGGATCAGGCGGCTGCTGCGCTGGCGGACCGGACCGGCGCGCTCCTGGAAAATCACGGCGCCGTCGTCTGCGGCACCTCGCTCAGCGGAGGCATACGACCGGGCGCTGCTGCTCGAATGGCTGGCCGAAGTGTACTGGCGGGCGCTGCTCGTCGGTTCCCCGCGCATTCTCGATGCCGCCGAGCTTGACGAGGTCAGCGCGGCGGCCAGGCGACACAGGTACCAGTCAGGAGGAGCCAGATGACAGCCGGCGAGCCCGCCGTGATCGTCAGCCTGGGCGTTCATATTGTCGACATCCTCGGCCGGCCGGTGACGGGAATCCCGCCGGGCCAGGGCCGCCAGTTGCTGGACGAGATCAGGATCACGGCTGCCGGCACGGCCGCCGGCACCAGCGTCGACCTGGCCAAGCTCGGTGCGCAGCGTCGTCGCCATGGGCGCGGTGGGCGACGACCAGCTCGCCGATTTCCTGATGTCAGTACTGCGGAAGTACGGCATTGACACACGCTTGCTCGTCCGGAAACGCGGCGTTCAGACATCAGCGACCATGCTGCCGATCCGTCCGAACGGCGAGCGGCCGGCGCTGCACGCGCCCGGCGCGACGGCGTTGCTCACGCTCGCCGACGTCGATCTGGACACCATCGCCACGGCGAGCGTCCTGCACATCGGAGGCCCTGACGTACTGGGCGCATTTCAGCGGGCAGCCGCTGCGCACCGTTCTGACGGTGGCTAAGAGCCGGGGTGCTATCACGACGATGGACGTCCTGACCCCCGGTGATGACGTTGCGTGGTCGCGGCTCCTGCCGGTGCTCCCCCTGGTCGACTATTTCCTGCCCAATGAGGAACAGCTCTGCAGACTGACCGGGATGAGTGATCTGAACGAGGCGGCTGGCCAGGTCCTGACTGCCGGAGTGCAGGCCGTGCTGGTCAGCCGGGGTGAGCTGGGCTGTTCGCTCCTGACCTCCAGCCGGCGGGTGGACTACCCGGCGTTCCCGGCCGCGGTCGTCGACACTACCGGGTGCGGAGACGCGTGCTCGGCCGGGTTCATCGCCGGCCTCCTGCGCGGCTGGCCTCTGGAAGACGCGCCCTGGCTGGCTATGGCCGCTGCTTCGCTGGTCGTCGGCGGGCTCGGCTCCGATGCCGGGATCATTGACCTGGACAGCACGCTGGAGGTCATCCGGCGGCATGCGCCCCCTGCGGTCGGCCGCCGGCTGTGCTGCGGCGCTGACCGGCGCTGACCCGGTCGCTCGGGCGGCCCGTCGCCACTCAGGCAGGATCTGGCAGTACCGCGACGCAGTCGATCTCCACTTTGAAGCCCGCCAGGGTAACTCCGACCGTCGTCCTGGTCGGCAGCGGCTCGGGAAAGACGGCCGCGTAGGCCTGGTTCATCTCGGCGAAATCAGCCATGTCGTTCAGGTAGACGCCGCATCGCACGACGTCGGCCAAGCTCGCGCCGCCTGCGGCCAGGACAGCGCTGAGGTTGTCCAGAGCGACCATCGTCTGCTCGGCGACGGTCTCCCCGACCACCACGCCGTCTCTGACTGGCACCTGGCCGGAAACGTACAGGAACCGGCCCTCGCCAACGATTCCCGGCGAGTATGCACCGCCAGGGCGGCTCCCGCCCACCGCCCGCTTCGACATCCGCATCCCTCCGGCCAGCTTGTCCCGACAAGTTCGGGTCCGCGTGAGTCAACGCTAGTCGTCAACGGCACCATCAGCAACGACTCGCGCCGGGCAAGGTTCCTGCAGCCTGCCGGTCAGCAGCGCGATCGGACCGGGACGGGAACACCGTCAGATCCACAGTCTCGCGCGCGCTGCGGCGCGCCGCCGGAAGGACTACTTGGCGTGACGCCGGCGGAAGCCGAAGCCGTCCGACCGGGTCCGGGTGGCCGTGAAGGTGTCGTACTCGATCGGCGTCGGGTACGGGCCCGAGCCCGACCAGGCCGAGGTGTGGTAGTAGGTGAAGGTCATCGTGGTCTTGTCGCCGGGGAAGCGGCCGGGATCCACGTCGAACACGCCGAGCCCCCACGGGTAGCTGGTGTTGGGATCGGTGACCGCGGACCACGGCGCGTCCTCCGTCTCGGTCGCGGTGCCGCTGACGTTGACGGTCTCGGTCGGCTCGCCCGCGGTGCCCTCCTGGTACACGTCGTCGTGACCCTTGGTGCCGCCAGTGCCGATCACCAGGTGGACGAGGCCCTTGTCGGAGTCGACCTTGTCCAGGTCGGTGCTGACGACGTGGGGCCGCAGAACGGTGCCGGAGTCGACGCCGTGCACGACGTAGCTGCGCTCGTAGTCATGGTCGTGACCGGCCAGCACGAAGTCGACGCCGTACTTGTAGAACAGCGGCATCCAGGTCTCGCGGATGCCAAGGTCGGAGCCGTCCGCGTCGGACGTGGACATGGCCGGCTGATGCATGACCACCACGATCCAGTCAACCGACGTGTCGGACGACGCCTCGCGCAGCGTCCGCTCCAGCCACCTCAGTTGCTCGCCGCCGGAGTAGCCAGTCAGGAGCTGGTTGCCGCCACTGCTCAAGTAGGTGCCGGTATCGACCTGGTAGCAGACATCGTTGTTGTCCACCATGACGAACAGCACGGAACCGATCTGGAACTTGTACCAGTTCCCCTCGAAATCGGCAGAGCCGTTCTTCGGCAGGGCGAACCGGGTCTGGTAGGACAAGTAGCCCTGCGGGCCGTTGCCGGGCTCGTTCTCGTGGTTGCCCAGCGTCGGCATCCACGGCCGGTTCGCGGACGAGAGCTGAGTGTTGTCGAAGTACTCCTCCCAGACCTGGGGCTGGGACAGCTGATTGGAGTTGGCGTAGGACAGGTCCCCGTTGACCAGGTGCACGACCGGGTCGAATAGCTCGACCGACGCGGCGGTTGCCACGGCGTTGAGCGACGCCTTAGAGAAGGCGGTGTCGCCGCAGGCGATGTCACCGACGCTGGTGAAGCGGAACGGCACCCGGCCCTCGGGCGCAGTGCGGAAAGCGCTGGAGACCTGGGTCTCGCCGCCGCTGACGATCCGGTAGACGTAGTCGGTGTCCGGCCGCAGGCCCTCGATCCGGGCGTGCTGGGTGATCGTCTGGATGCCGTTGTTGGAGTCCGTGTAGGTGCGGGTCTCCGCTGCGATCTTGCGGCCGAAGCCGCCGGCCGGGGTGCCGACCACGACGACCGGGTTGGATACCGAGGTCGGGGTCACCCAGGACACCGCGACCTCACGGGCCGGGTCCTGGCCGAAGGTCAGATGAACCTGCTCAGCGGTGACGGTGCCGGCCCTGGCAGCCTGCTGCCATAGCATCGGGCCGCCGACCACGAGGCCGCCGACAGTGACGCCGACGCCGCCGATGAACGACCGGCGCGAGAGGCCGACACGCTCCATGCTCTCCGTCATTACTGTCCTTCCTGAGGCACGCAGACGAGACAGAGCAATGCTTCCGGCCCGGAAGGCCGGGAGGACAAACCGAAGGTTTACTCCCCGTTAACGGTCAGCAGCCGTTGGATGCGGCCGGAGCAGAACCGGCACAGTGCGCGATTGTCGGACCGTGTCGGCTGACCTGGCGAGCTTTGAACTGGCCGGCCGCCAGCTCAGCCTCAATCGCGGTGATCATCTCAGCCATCGCCGCAGGTTCATCTCGCGCGCAGTAAGAAAGTGACGACGCCCTTCTTGCTGACCCGGCCGCGTCCGGAAACGCAGCGCCGAAGGTGGCCGTCCCGGCCCTAGCATCAAGGCGTGCGCATCGCAGCAGCAGTTCTCGGGGTCCTACTTGTCGGCGCGGTATGGGTGAACGTGGCTATCACTCTCGTCATCCCGCGAGGGCGCATCGGGTTCATCAAGATCGTCGACCGGTTCGTCGACCGGGTGTACACCGTGAGCGGCCGCTTCGTGAGGCGCTGGGACCGGCGTGACGCGCTGCTCGCCAGTCAGCCTGTCGCCACGCTGGGCCTGCTCCTGTTGATCTGGCTTGCCGGTTTCCTGGTCGGCTTCGGGCTGTTGCTGTGGCTGCCGGGAGGCGGCTTCCCTGACGCCCTTCGCGAGGCGGGCTCATCGCTGTTCACGCTCGGATTCGCGGCCAGGAGCGGCACGGAGCCGAGCGCTGTGGAATTCCTCGCGGCTGCCTCCGGACTGATCATCGTCGCTCTGCAGATCGCCTACCTTCCCACTCTGTACGCGGCCTACAACCGGCGCGAAACGGTAGTGACGCTTCTCGGCCCCCGTGCCGGGAGCCCGGCGTGGGGACCGGAGCTGCTGGCCAGAGCGCAGATAGTGGACGGAGTAGAGCAGCTGACGGTCATCTACGACGACTGGGAGCGCTGGTCAGCCGACGTGGCCGAGTCCCACTCGAGCTACCCGTCGCTGCTGCGTTTCCGGTCACCCGAGTCGCACAGCTCATGGGTAGTCTCACAGCTGGCCGTACTCGACGCCGCCGCTCTCCATCTGGCGGCCTGCCCGGCGAGCGCGCCGTTCACAGCGCGGCTGTGCGTTCAGATGGGCTTCAACTGCCTGCGGAAGCTGACCCGCACGCTCCGTATCCCCGTCGACGAGGACCCGCGGCCTGACGGCCCGATCCAGCTGAGCTGGGAGGAATACCTCCAGGGCTGGGAGCGGATCACGTCCGTCGGGTTCCCCGTCGAGCGGACGGCTGAGGAAGCGTGGCCGCACTTCCGGGGCTGGCGGATCAACTACGAGGCAGCCGCGTACAAGCTAGCGTCAGGCCTCGACGCGGTCCCCGCGCGCTGGTCCGGTCCGCGCCGCCACGCCTGGAGCCCGTTCGAACCGCGGCAGCTAGCTAACCGGACCCCTGAGCACCCTGACGGCCAGCCCGTCGCAACGCCCGACACCCGTCCGGGATGACGGACCGTCGCCGCAGCGAGAGGATGATCCAGCCGCGGACGACGACCGCGACGAGACCGCGTAGCTACTGACGCGGGATTCGATCCTTGACAAACTGCACAGTGAAATAGTCCTGATCACGGCCGTGCCGATCCGACGACCACCTCGGTGAGCGGATCGCAGGGGACCTCAGGCGTGCCGCAGACGATGATGTCGGCCCGTTCCCAGGTGCGCTCGGCGGCGTTGAAGGGTATCTCCTCGGCCATCCACTCGCGGTGGGCCAGCATCGTCGGCACCTCGCCCGGCTTCCCGATGCGGCAAAGGATCCGCCGCTCGGCCTCGCGCTCGTCGGACTGAACCCAGATCAAGACATCGATCAGGTGCGCGACCTCCCGGCGCCCGGCGCCGTCACCTTCAATGATGACCAGCGGGCAGTCAGGCGGCACGTCAAGCGACCCATCGCGACGATGCTCGACCCAGCGCGGCGGCCGGTAGCTGACTTCCCGTCCCTCATGCAGGGGCGCCAGGATCCCGTCTATCAGCAAGTCCGCCCAGCCGAAACGGGAGTGCCTCCAGGCGATCTCATCCGTATGGATCACAACCGACCCGGCGACCGCCGCGCCGATCCGCCCCGCCAGCGTCGTCTTGCCGTTGTTACTGCGGCCATCGATGACAAGGATCAGCGGACGCCCGGACACATCCTGGCTCGGCCCGCGCTCAATGATGACCTGCGCGAGGGCAGCCAGCGGCTCGACGTGCCACGGGCCAGCCTCTGGCTCTTCGGAAGCGAGTTGCAGGGTCATGCCCGCATCATTTCGCGGTGGATTCAACCCCAGCTACACCCTGGATTGAGAAGAGCCAGCTACCTATGCGGCCGTGCCGCGCGAGTGCATTGGTGAGACGCTAGGGAGCTAGCTCCGGCATCCGGTTGATCTCAGCCAGCGCCGGAAGTCCTCGGCGAGAATCGCAGGATCCTCCAGGAAGTACTCGGTCGGCAGTTGTGCTGTGCTGACGCGGACCCGGATGAGTACAGGCCCTTCGGCGGCCAGCGCCCATTCCGTGGCCGAGGAAAGTTCCTCGGTGGTTCGTACATCGCGGCCGCCGCCCCAGCCACAGCCGACTGCTACGGCGACGAAGTCGATGTCGGCTGAAGCCGTGGGCTGACCGCCGGTGGCAAGGTAGACCCCATTGTCGAGCACGTAGACCACCAGCCCGGATGGCTTCAGATGGCCCACCGTACTGAGGATGGACAGGCCCATCAACAGTGAACCATCGCCCTCGATGGCAATCACCTTGCTTGCGGGGTCGCAGCGCTCCAGGCCCAGAGCCACGCCCAGAGCAACTGAGGCTGTCTGGCCCATCGCATCCAGGCTGATGAAATGGTTACCCTTGCGGCCGGCCACCGCGAGCATCTCGCGAGATATCCCGCCGAGACCGAGGACCACCGGCCACGCGGGCGCCGCCCTGTCAATGAAGCGCAGCACGTCCGCACGATCAAGGCCTGCCATGGTCAGGAACCCATCAGGTTAACGAGCACGAATACGGGCCTATGCGTAGTGCGCGCGAACTCCCACGCTCGCTCGATCTCCGCGGCCCAGCGATCGACCGGGGTACGCGCGTCGAGCTGAAACCACCTGACACCTGCGGCATCCAGCAGCGCCTCGGTCCGCTCGCTAATGGTGTGGATCATAGAGTTGTACTCACCGAGACCGCCTCTGCGGCTTACCACAGCAAGCAATGGCAGGTGGTAGGGCTGGGACAGGGTGAGCAGAGCGGTTAGCAGATTCCCGATCCCGTTGTCCTGGAATATCAGCACGGGGCGGGCCCCTGCGAGTTCCAGGCCGGCCGCGATCGCAACGCCCTCCTCCTCGCGCGGCATCGAGAAGATGCGCCGACCCGGCTTGTTGCCAGGCCCGTCAAGGAAGTGTGACAAGACAATCTTCAGCGTGCTGCTGGCTAGATGCAGGACATGGTCAGGGTCGATCGCCTCAATACCGGCGATAACTGCCGCGCTTCGTCGCTCGAGAACCCGCTGAGCGGTCTCGTGCGCACTATCCGCCACTACGCTGACGCCGGTCACAGCTGCACTCCACGTGTAAGCGCGCCGTCTATGACCAGATTCGTTCCGCTCGTAAAGCCCGAAACAGGGCTGGCCAGGAATGCGACCGCCGCAGCCATCTCAGTCGCAGTGCCCATACGGCCGGCCGGAATCAGATCTAGCGCCGTCTGGAAGAACTCCGGCCTGTTCCGCTGAGCGTTGTCCCAGCTGCCTCCCTCGAAGAGCGTGTTGCCGGGCGAGACCGTATTGGCCCGGATACCCGCCGGAGCGAGGCGCCGGGCGATGCCCTGGGTGTAGTGAATGAGCGCGGCCTTCATGGAGCCATATGGTCCCTCGAAGAAGTCGACCTCTCGGCCGGAGACGCTCGAGATCGTGACTATTGATGCGGCGCTGCTCGTCTCAAGATAAGGCAGCGCCGCCTCGACCATGCGGACCGCGCCCATCACGTCGACAGTGAAGCACTTGAACCAGTTTTCTTCCGTATCCGCAGTAGCCATCGCGCTGACGTTCGCCACGAGTATGTCGATACCGTTCAGAGCGGCAGCCGACTCGCTGACCCATCGTGTTAGTGCCGCGCCGTCAGCCACGTCGGCGGCCGAGCCGACGATCGTCCTGCCTGTGGACTCCAGTTCGGCCACTGTCGCAGACACCGCGGCGGAGTCGCGGGCACAGAAAGAAACCATGGCGCCTTCGTCGAGGAGAGTCTCGACGACAGCACGCCCGATTCCCCGGGTGCCACCCGTGACCACAGCTCGCAAGCCAGTGAGATGTAGATCCATACTGTTCAGCAATTCCTTCCTATCGGCGCAGAGCGGACCTCGCACAAAGGTCACGAGAACCTGACCCGTGAATGAAGCAGGGACTAGCGGAAGACGACGCCGATGTTTGCGACGATGGCAAAGGCTTAGTACATCCGGCGCGGATCCAGCACGTTCACCAGCGGCCGCCCCGACTCATACCGGGCCAAGTTCTCCGAAAACAGATCGCAGAGCCTTTGATTCTCCCCCTCGACGGTGCTCATCGAATGGGGCGTCACAAGCGCCCGGTCGCATGCCCACAGGGGGCTGTCCTCGGGAAGCGGCTCCGCTCGAAGCACGTCCAAGGCTGCGCCTCGCAGCCTCTCCGACAGCAAAGCCTCGGTCAGGGCACTTTCGTCCAGGACCGCGCCCCGGGCAACGTTGATGACCACAGCGTCGGAACTGAGCAGCGCAATGCGTGTGGCGGACAGCAAGTTCTCAGTCGCCTCCGTGTGAGGCACCGCCAGAACAACGGCATCAACCGTCTCTAGCACGCTGTCCAACTCCGAAAGCCGAACTATTCGCTCAACACCAAGGTCGCCAGCGCTGCGGTCCGCCTCGTCTCGCACCACTCCGGTCACGTGCGCACCCAGAAGGCCCAGCAATCTTGCTATCTCCCGCCCGACACTACCCATGCCAACAACCGCCACCTCCTGTCCCGCTATCAGCCTTCCGCATCGCCTCTGCCAATGGCGCTGCTTTCGATCGGCTTCAATTGCGGGCATGTCGCGGCTGAAGTAGATCAGCGCCATCGCCACAAACTCGGCTAGTGCCGCGCCGTGCACACCTCGAGCGGTCGTGACGGTGATAGCTGGATTGCAGTCGAGGCCAATCTGGTGTACAAACTGCCCCACCCCGGAGCTGGCTGCTTGAATCCATCGGAGGTCCGTCAGCTCGAATAGGCTCTGGTGAAAGGCAGCGGGCCCGAAGTGGAATAGAACCTCCGCGCTCCCCAGAAGCTCTCGCCACCGGCCCGCGACATTCTCGTCACCAACCTCCGGAAACCGATGCTCCCCTGAGTAGCGCGGAACGGGCAAGAGCTCTTCCGGATAGGTGAAATTGACATTTCGGTGGCGCCGCCGCAGGCCATCAACCAGCTCGCCGTCGAGCCGTGTCGTAATCACCGCAGCAATTTCCCTCGTCACCTTGAATTATGCACCTCCTATCCACGCCCAGCTTTCGCCGCCCGCGCACCACGGGCTTCCGGATCCGCCTCGCAGGCCACACCCGCGTTAGTCAGTGCTCCTTGCTCCAGGCGATCGCCTCCGACAGCTGGAAGGCGTCAAACCGCATGCCAGTCGCATTCACGGCCTCGAGCGAAGCCAAGTAGCCAAAGGCGGGAGCCAAACGGGCTGGCGATACCATGCCCACCTTCATTTCCTCCGTGTAGTGGGACGCCGACATCGGAGTGTCAATAGGCGCGCCCGTGGTAACGGTGTTAACCGCGATATTCAGGTCCCTCCCCTGTAGAGACAGCACCTTCATGAGGCCTTCTTGACCATGTTTCGCCGGCGTGTAGGCAGTTTCCTTCCTAAAGCCGTGAATTGCGGAGCCGGACGAGACAAACACGATGCTTCCGCTCCGTGCCCGTCTCATGCCCGGCCAGACTGCCTTTGAAAGAATGAAGGCGGCCTGAATGGAGACATCAAGTTCTCCCCTCCATTCAGGATAGCTAATGCTCTCAATCTCTCTCTCCTTCAGGACGGCGGCGTCGTGAACTACGGCGCGGGGGGTGCCGCAATCCGCAAGCGCAGAACCGACCGCGTCTTCGGTAGCGCGCGCATCGCTGAGGTCGACTACGTACGAATGCACCTCCGTTCCGTTCTCGGACAGCGCTCGACTCAGCTCCTGCAGTTTGTCCCCCTGAATGTCAAATAGCGCCAGCTTCATGCCGATCCGAGCCAGCTCCTGAGCGACAGACCGCCCGAGACCATCGGCCGCCCCGGTCAAGAAGACCCAGGCATCGCGCACCTCAGCCACCGTGCCAACCTCCCTCATCTCTCGCCGCCGCCTGCCGCTGGCGCGGCAACGACCACTGCCCTGGCACCGCAAGCAGCACCGTCATCGCGTCACCCGTCCCATCTCCGGCCAGCAACTCATTCCGCCGCAGCCAGATAGCCGTCGCTCGGTCAACGCCTGATGTCCGCCCTCAAGCGCACGTCAATGGCGTCCCGGAAACCCTCGCCGATGAAGTTGAAGCCAACAACCACCGCGACGATGCAGAGTCCAGCGGGCCAGATCTGCCACCAGTATCCTGCGAACACATAGTTGACACCATTGGCGAGCATGCTCCCCCAATTCGCCGCCGGCGGCGGTATGCCCAGGCCCAGGAAGCTCAGGGCCGCCACCGTCAGAACTGCATCCGCGACCTGAAACGTCGCATTCACGACCACGGTGCCGAAAACATTGGGAACCAAGTGCGTGATCACAATCCGCGGCACAGTCGCCCCTGCGGCTCTCGACGCCGCAACAAAGGGACGCTCCCGGAGGCTGAGCACCTCAGCCCGCACCAGCCGCGAGGGAACGAGCCACGCAAGCGCGGTAATCACGAAGATCAGCACGAGCACCGAGGGCTTCAGGATCGAGTTCAGGAAGATCAGCAGAAAGATCCCGGGAATGGCCAGGGCAGCGTCCACGATACGCATCATCACGCTGTCCACGCCGCGCCGGCTCACGCCAGCCACGCAGCCCCAGATCAGTCCGATACTGGTAGCCAATACTGCCACAGTGAGAGCAACAACCAGCGTGATCTGTCCGCCAGCCATCAACCGCCCCAACTCGTCGTATCCGACCGAGTCCGTGCCAAGCAGATGTTGGGCGCTCGGCGGCTGGTTGGCTATCGCAACGTCAGTGGCAATTTGATTCGTGTGATAGAAGACTGGCCCGACAAAACAGAAGAGCACGAAGCCAAGTACAATTACTAGCCCGGCGAGAGCGAGGCGATTCTGGCGGAAGACAGTCAATCCCGCCGTCCGCAGCCAGGTACCCCTGACGCCGCTATCTTCCACAATGACGTCGGCTTGTACCACGCTCACTGTTCCCTTCTCACTTGGCCGCTCATTGCTATCGCCATCGGTTCGTTATCGCCATTCGCCGATCACTGGTACCGAACCCTAGGGTCGGCAACTCCGTAGAGAATGTCGGCCACCAGGGATCCCAGGACCACTCCCAGGCCCACCACCAGGCTGGTGCCCAACATGACTGGGAAGTCCTCGGTCTGAGCCGCATTCCAGAAGAGCAAGCCCATACCCGGATAGTTGAAGAGCGATTCGATGATCAAAGCGCCGCCCAGAATGCCGGGCAAGCTCAGCCCCACCAGGGTGATGATCGGCATCAGGGCGTTGGGAAGTACATGGCGGAAGACGACGCGACCGCTTGACGCCCCTTTCGCTCTCGCCGTGCGCACGTAGTCCTCGGCAAGATTGTCGAGCGACGCCGAGCGCATGTACCGACTGAATAGGGCCACCGTGATCAGCGTGAGAGTGGCCACTGGCAGGATCAGGTTCGGAATCTGCGAGAACAGCGATGCCGTCGCCGTGGGCCCCGTGGAGGGAAAGATCGGGATGACATCGCTGAACACAATGATCAGCGCCAGCCCGAGAAAGAAGCTGGGCATCGAATAGAAGATGAAGGCGAATCCCGTCAGTGCGTAGTCAACCGCCGAGTTGCGCCTGACGGCTTGGATCACGCCTAGCGGCACGGCAATGCCGACGGCTATGGCCGTGGCCGACCCCATCAACACCAAGCTGCGGGGGATGTTCTCGGCTAGCAGCGAGTCCACGCTCTGGTTGAGCTTATAGGAGAAACCCAGATTCCCCCGGAGCACCTGAGACATCCACACCACATACTGGATAGGCAGTGGCTGATTCAGCCCATACTGGGCATTGAACGCCCTGATTGATGTGGGGTTCGCCCGCAGGCCCAAGCTTGCCCGGGCCGGGCCACCCGGAAGCAGGTGGAGAAGCAGGAACACAATGAGGGACACGCCAAATAGAACGATCACTGCATGGAGGGCCCGTCGGATCAGGTATGCCGTCATTCTTAGCTTTCTCCGCGCTCAGACGCCGCTCGCATTGACTTCATCTTCCGCGATGCAAGCCTTGGGGTGGCCGACTTGACACCGAATGGCACCTGCTCGGCATCTCTATCCGCCAGTAGTTCCCTGCCCCTTACTGCCGTTCACCGAGCACCCGATGGGATGGCGGCAACAATCTCTGCGCTGGCGTGCGGACCCCAGTGGCCCGCACGCCAGCATTGGACTTGGTTCCGGTAACCCTTACGCTGCCCCAGCAGCGCTCACGATGACAGGGACCAATTCTGCGGGTACAGATTGAGGTTCGGATCTTGAGGAAGTGCCCCGCGAAGCTTCGGGCTGATGACCGAGATTTGGTAGGCGTAGTCAGGCTGCCAGAGACCCGGCAGCTGCTGGGCGCAATACTCGGCCAGGTTCTGAATGGCCTGGACTGACCCATTGGTGTACGTCGCGGCGATCAGTCGATCCATCTCGGCGTCGCTGTAGCCCATGACGTTGTTAGCTGCATTCGTACCGAACCATGGCCCAGGCGCAGGCAGGTACTGAGGCGAGTACGTCGGCGTGGACCCGGGCGCCCCGAAGTTTGCGATTTCCCAGCTGCAGCCCGCGTTCCCGCCCGAGCAAGGCTGGAGTGTGGCGAAGATGGAGGACTCCGACTTCTGTTGAAGGGTCACGCTCACGCCGGCGCTTCTCCAGCTGGAGACCATGTCCTCTACCTCACCCAGGAACGGCGCGGAGCCCGTGGCGACCTCCTCCGTCAGGTCAAGCTTGGCTCCCGCGGCTATCCCGGCCCCGCACTGCGTGGGCCCGGTTCCGGGCTGGGCGCAAGTGTCGGTGCCGTTGGGCACCACGTTCCATCCGTGTGACTTCAGCAGGGACACCGCGTGGCTCAGGCTGTAAGGATACGGATTCTGCTTCAGAGCGCTGGACAGGTAGGAGCTGCTGGGCGTCTGGGGAATTGGCCCGTAGGTCGGAAACGCGAAGCCGTGCCAGATGTCCTTAGCAATTTGCGGCTGGTTGATCAGAGACTGCATCGCCTGGCGAATGTAAAGCTGCTTGAAGATCGACCCCACCGTCGGGTTTGTGTAGTTCAACATGAAGTTGTTGAAGCCAAAGTCAGTCCAGTTGCTCACCTTGTACCCGCGACTAGTGAAGTAGCTGGCCTGGGAGGCGTCCTCTGGCGGCAGATAGCCGTAGTCAACCTGCCCAGACCGGAGAGCATCAAATTCGGCACTGGTACTCGTGAAGGGGAGTTCCTCGAACTTCGCGATCTTGGGCTTGCCAGGTCCGGTGTAGGCCTTATTGGGCACGAACGTGGAGGCGCCGGTCGCGGTCGAGAAGGCGCTGAGCTTCCACGGTCCGTCGACGACCTGCCATAGAGGGTTGGTGGGGTAACTGGCCTCCTGGGTTGCCTGACCGTTGATGAACTTGTAGACCGCCTTGGCTCCGGCAGCGGTGGTGTCGTAATTGCCGACGGGAGACGATGCCGAGGTTTTGTCCCAGGTATTCTGAGGGATGGGCACGATCTCGCTGAGCTCGTTGTAGAGCACCCAGAGGTGGCTGTATGCCTTATTGAATGTGATGCTGAACTGGTAAGGGCTGGATGCCGGGAAACTCATGCTGGTGACGTCGTCAGGAATGCTCCCGGGGCTGTATCCCAGGTAGTTGCCCTTCTCCTCCTTCAGCATGTTGAGCCAGAGCTCGACGTCGCGATTGGTCACTGACTTCCCGTTTGACCAAGTGAACCTGCGGTTCAAGGTGACGGTCACGGTCTTCCCGCCGTTTGAGTAGGTCGGGGCACCCGCCATGCTCTGCTGATAGTTGATGTCCGGCGACCCATTAATGCCGAACCAGTAGAGCGGCCTCCACATGAACGGGGTGAACTGGAACAGGTCCACATTGTTCGAGACCGGTCCGCTCACGAACGGCGATATGTAGGTGGGGGTGATACCGGCCGGCAGCGCGAAGGTGACCGTGCCTCCCGCGGCGGTGCCGCTGCCCGATGACCCTGGAGACGAGCAGGCGGCGACGGCGACCGCGACAGCGAGGCTAGCCAGTACAACCACCGGATGACGGCGACGACCCTTCTGACAGCGGATCATCAGGGCTCCTCTCGAGTACTTCGCATCTCGGGCATAACGCTTGTGAGGTAGAATGTTGACATTCAACATTCAGATGTGATTAATGTCAACCCATATGATGTGCCAGCGCGGCATAGTAATCAAAGTGCTACAAGCGGGTGAACGGTGACCTTGCTGACATCGAGGCGGCTGAAGAGGAGCCCTGCTAGGAGGCAGCCATGCGTTCGCTAACGCCAGCCACCCGCCGGGGACTAGCTGACGAGGTGACCGACCGCATCCGCGATGCGATTCTGAGCGGTGAGCTGTCTGCGGGAGAGAAGGTGGGTGAAGCCGAACTCTCCAGAGTCCTCACCGTCAGCCGGGGGCCGGTCCGAGAGGCACTCGTGCGGCTAGAGCAGGAGGGCCTGGTGGTCAGCGAGTGGCACAAAGGAACGACGGTCGTCGACTTCACCAAGTCCGACATCCGGCAGCTCGCCACCCTTCGGATAGCCCTCGAACAGATGGCGGCGAGCGAAGCTAGCAGGGAAGCAACGCCGGACGATCTCAGGCGCCTGCACGACGTCATCGCGCAGATGCAGGCCGCCCGCCTCGCTGGCAACGATGATGCGCTTGTCCGCTTGGACGCGGAGTTTCACGACGCTATCTACCAGGCCGCCCATCACCCCCGGCTGTACGCGGCCTGGATCACGATACGCTCGCAGGTCGCCCTGGCCCTGCTGCGTCGGCGCGCGCTCCCCGACGACTATGCGGGCATCGTAGTCGGCGAGCATCGCGAACTAGCGGAGGTCCTGGCGAGCAACGACCCGGCCAAGATGGTGGGCCTCGTCACCGCGCATCTTGAGAGCGCGTACACCCGACTGCTCGCTAGCTTCGACTAGTGTGCGGGCCGCTCGCGAGAGCAATGGTCAATACCTGTGGATCTGTTGCATGGTGGTCTGGTCGGCCCTATGAAGGTAGGCGGCCTGCGGTTTGGATGGGTCTTGTTGTCGGTGTAGATCGTCTGCGCCGGAGCCGTCCGGCAGGAAAGAGGTGGTCAGCCAGCGCTGATACTGGTTCGTCGCACCAGCCACCATGCGACGGCGGCAGCGATTATGCCGAGGCCGAGGTAGCCACCGATCAGGATGAGGTGGAAGTCGGGGATCCTGCTGCCGGGCTGGTACCTCAGCACGTCAGCGACGGTCTTGAAGTGGTGTTGCACCAGGCACTGGTTGTTGATGTTGCCGCCGGGGGCGGGGCACAGCGACTGTATGGTGGCTTGGCTGACGGGGTGGCCGGACGCGTCGTAGATCGGGTTCTGGGAGACGGGCAGGATGTTGGTACCGACGTGAGAGGTGAGGCTCCGCGAGGCCCATCCAGCGGTCGCCGCCCGGTGGCCGTCGCTGGGGACCAGGACTGTCAGCGGCGTCATGAAGGTCGGGTACACCCACTGGACGAGGATGTACACGCCGACGTACCCGGCGAGCGCGGTGAAGATGGCGGGCAGGGTGCGGCGGTACGCGGCGCCCAGGGCCACCCCAACGGCGATCCACGCCACGCTCTGCGCCAGCGGCACCATACCGGTGACCAGGAAGGCACTGCCATAAAAAAGGCTACGCCCGGTCGCGATGCTCGTGACGTCGGCTAGGTGGCCGGCGGCGGCCGACACTGCCGCGCCCACGGCCGCGGTCAGGGCTGCAAGCAGGGCGAGCTTGGTCCACAGCCAGCGCTGCGGGGTGATGTCCTGGCTCCAGGCGAGCAGCAGGGTGCGCTGCTCGTGTTCGCGGGCCAGCAGCGGGACGCCGAGGAACACGCCGGCCAGCAGCGGCACGAAAATGACGGCGATGGCCAGGTAGCTCGACAGCTCGCTGAGCCCGAAGGGGCCTGCGAGGGACGCGGCCTGGGCCGATCCGCCTGGGCAGGCGGTGTTCCCGCACTCGTGGTTGATCGTGGCGATGCGCGCGGCGAGGTAGAGGATGGCGCCGGTCACCGCGGCGGCGAGCGTGATGCCGGCGATGATGACCGCGCGGTGCTGGCGCCAGGTGAGCCAGGCCAGGTCGATCAGGCGGGCGCCGCCGCGGTTGCGGCCGGGATTCGCCGCGGGGGCGGAATGGCCGGCGTGAGTGAGGGTGCTCATACGGCGGCCTCCAGGACTGGACGCGGCTTCGCGGACGGCTTGAGGTAGGCGAGGGTGAGATCCTCGAGGGTCAGCGGCGCGCTACTCCACCCGGGAGCGACTGCCGGGGGCACCGATGTGCCGGGGAGCTTGACGATGAACGTTGACTGGCGTTCGGTGTGCTGGGCCTGGACGATCGTGCCGGGGCTCGGCGGCAGGTCCGCGCGCGGGCCGGTGAGCCGCACGTGGCCGGCGAGCAGTTCCTCGATGTCGCCGCAGAGCACCGACCGGCCTGCGGCGAGCAGCAGCAGGTGCTCGCCGACTCCGGCGAGCTCGGCCACGATGTGGGTCGAGAGCATCACGGTCATGCCGCTCTCGGCGACATCGGCCAGCAATTCCCCGGTGACCTCGCTGCGGGCGACGGGGTCCAGATTCCCCCAGCGGCTCATCGAGCATCAGCAGGCCGGGGCAGCCGCCGAGCGCGACCGCGAGGGCGACCTGGGCTCGTTGCCCGCCGGACAGCCGACCGCAGCGCCGCCCGAGCGGCACCTCGAAGCGGTCCAGCCAGGTCACTGCCCGTCTCTGGTCCCAGACGCGGTTGGTGCGCTGCCCGAAGCTGAGCATGTCGGCGACGGTGAAGTCACGGTAGAGCGGTTTGTCCTGGGCGAGGATGGTGACACGGTGCGCGGTGTCAGTCTGCCGACTCTCGTGGCACGCGTCGATGCGCTGGCCGCCGATCAGGATCTCGCCGCTGCTGGCCAGCATCAGCCCGGCGGCGATGCTCATCAGCGTGGATTTGCCCGCGCCGTTAGCGCCGACCAGCGCGATGATGCGCTGCGCGGGCAGCCGGAAGCTGCACTCGTTCAGCGCCGCCACGTCGCGGTAGCGCTTGTTCAGCCTCCTGGCCTCCAGCGCTATCGGCTCTTCGCTCGTCATGCCGCACCTCCGGTGTCGGCGGCCCGCGCCGTGCCCGTCGTCTGTTGGGCCAGTACGGAGGTCACGAGCGCCTGGACGTCCTCGTCTTCGAGCCGGGCTTCGCGGGCCTGATCCAGCCAGCGCGCCAGGCCGCCGCGCAACCGCGCCATCACGTGGGGATCGGTCGATCCCAGGGTGCCGGTGACGAACGTCCCCGAGCCCTGGCGGGACTCGACGAGCCCGGACACCTCGAGTTCCCGGTACGCCTTGAGCACGGTGGCCGCGTTCACCCTGCACGAGGTGACGACCTCGCGCACGGTCGGCAGCCGGTCTCCGGGATGCAGCAGGCCCAGCCGCATCGCCTCCCGCACCTGGCGCACCAGCTGCGCGTAGGCGGGCACGCTGCCCGCCTTGTCGATATGGAAGTCGATCACACCGCACGTCCCTTCCCGGCGTCGACCGGCTGAGGAATTGTTATGGTTAAGCGTAACACCATATCGATGGTGGATTGCACTCCGGTCCGCCCATGACGACAGCAGCCAGCTGGCACGGACAGGTCAACCGGCCCGGCGCTGCGCGAACACTTCAGCCCGAGCAGGACTGCGACGCAGCTCGGGAGGACCCGGCGGCCAGTCTCCTGCTGATGTCCCGACCAGGGCTCGCGGCACTGCCAGAGAGGCCTGCCCTGGAGGCGGCGACCGCGTCCGCGCGCCAGATTGGCCGTACGCACAGTCAGCTGGCCGCCGGACAGTGCGGCGACAACGCGGTCCGGGTCGACGGCGGCGCGCATGGACACAGCGTGATCGAACCAGCCGCAGCAGTCGGTCTGAGGACGCACCATACGGTAGGGCCGCGCTCGACGGTCTCGCCGCGGATGCCGCCGAGCAGCCGGCCTTGCGTCAGCGCTCCCAGCGCACGCAGCTCGCCGGGAGCCGGAGAATACAGCGGCGCTCAGAGATGCGTCGGCCTGCCGCCCCAGTGGTCGGCGCCGTCGGCGAGCAGCGTGGTGACCGTGTCGGCGTGGTCGGCCAGCGCGGCCTAATGCAGCGGGGTCCGGCCCTGCCTGGCGACATCGGCCATGGTCAGGCCGCCAGCTCGTCGGCTCGTTCGATGAGCTGGCCGTTGGTGAAGGTCGCTCCGGCTCGGACGAGAGCGACAAAGTGGGGCGCGTTGACCAGGCGCCAGCGGGTCTGGGCGGACTCAATGAGTTTGAAGGCCATTGCCAGCCCGGCTGCGCGGGAGCCCGGGCCTCTGGTGACCTTACTCCGGTGCCTGACCGTGGCGAAAGTTGACTCGATCGGGTTCGTGGTCCGCAGGTGCACCCAGTGCTCGGCCGGGTAGTCGTAGAACGCGAGAAGCTGGTCCAGGTCGCTGGCGATCTTCGCGGCAGCCTTGGGGAACTTCACGCCGTAGGCCGCGTCGAACGCCTTCGCGGCCGCGGCGGCGTGGTCCTTGTCCTCGGCATTCCACATCTCGGCCAGGGCCTTCTTCGCCCCGGGGTGCGCCGACTTCGGCAGCGCCGCCAGGACATTCCCGGTCTTGTGGAACCAGCAGCGGCCCTCCGCCGTCTCGGGGAACACCTCGCGCAGCGCGGCCCAGAAGCCGAGCGCGCCGTCGCCGACTGCCAGGACCGGGGCGCGCATGCCGCGTCGCCTGCAGTCGCGGAGAAGGTCCGCCCACGACTCGGCTGATTCCCGGTACCCGTCGGCCAGGGCGATGAGCTCCTTGCGGCCGTCCGCGCGGACGCCGATCATCACCAGCAAGCACAGCTTGTGCTCCTCCAGCCGGATGCTCATGTGGATGCCGTCCGCCCACAGGTACACGTAGTCGACGCCAGACATATCCCGGCCGGCGAACGCCTTCTGCTCGTCCTGCCACGTCTCGGTCAGCTTCGTGATCACCGGCCCGGACAGCCCCGCGCCCGAGCCGAGGAACTGGCTGAGCGCCGGCACGAAGTCACCGGATGACAGGCCGTGCAAGTACAGCAGCGGCAGTACCTCGGTCACCTTTGGGGTCTTGCGCGCCCAGGCCGGCAAGATCGCCGAGCAGAACCGCTTCCGCTCCCCGGTCAGCGGATCGGTCCGCCTGTCATTCACCCGCGGCGCGGTCACCTTCACCGTCCCGGCGCTGGTCAGCACATCCCGGGACCGGTGGTATCCGTTACGGACCACCTGGCGCCGACCGTCCCCGTCCCGCTCGGCGGCAAACGCCGCGACGTAGGCATCCACCTCGGCCCGCAGTGCCTCGGCCAGCATCCGCCTGGCACCTTCCCGAACGATCTCATCAATCACCAAGGCCGGCTCCGAGCCGTCGCGGCCAGCCGGATCAGGGACTACGGTAAACATGGGTGTGCCTTCCCAGCCGGCGTTCCAGCGCCAGCCATTGCTTGAGACCTCTACGATTCGACCACCGGGAAGGTACACCCCCTTCACATCCCGCCCTCTCCGGCCGATCCACAGGTCTCAAGCATTGCTCCGCTCGCGACGACGATTAGCCCTGAGGATCGGACCGGTCAAAACCCACGCCGGCAACCGGGTCCTGCCGGTGCCCGACCTCGCCGGCGATGCGCTCAAACTACGCGCCGGACAGCAAGCCGCCGACCGTACGATGCTCGCCTTTGCCTGGCCTGACACTGATCTCGTTTTCACCACGAGAACCGGGCGGCCGGTCGAGCCCCGCAACCTCGTCCGCCCCGGTCGCCGCCGACCGCGCGATCTCAGTCCGGCGCATAACTGTGCGCGACCAGGACGGGTGGATGGTGAGTCCATATCCTCCACCCGAGGATGGTTTGCGGCGTCAGACTGTTCTGCATCTCGTCACGGCCCGAACTGGAGGAACATTGTGCGGCCTTAAAGGAGACCTGCACCGCAGTCTTCGGGCCACCAGGCAGGCCCTGCTGTGCCGGCTCGACGGCCTGGATGAGTACGACCTTCGGCGGCCCATGACGCCCACCGGCACCAACCTCCTCGGCCTCGTCAAGCACCTGGCCAGCATGGAATACATCTATCTCGGCTCGTCATTCAGGCGCCCGCCGCCAGCGACGCTGCCGCCCTGGGACATCTCCGATCCCAACGCAGAGATGTGGGCCAGACCCGGGGAATCCAGCCAGGCCATCATCAGCCTCTACCAGCAGGCCTGCGCGCATGCCGACAGGACCATCTCCGAACTCGAGCTGGATGCGCCAGGGGCGGTCGCTCACTGGGATCAAGACCAGCGCGACACGACCCTGGGCGCGCTGCTCATCTGGATGATCTGGGAAACCGCCCAGCACGCCGGTCATGCCGACATCGTCAGGGAGCTCATCGACGGCGCTGCCGGAGCTGACCACGACCAGGTCCTCACCGAGCCTGGCTGGCGGGCCTACTTGGCCCAGGTTCAGGCAGCCGCGAACACATTTCAGGCCCCTTTGCCTGGCCCGGCAGGTTGACCAGTTATGTTCTTTCCTGGTCGGGACGGTCTGCTGCTGGCCTATTGAGATCGGCGAGGGTCGGCCGCTTATCCTTGTTCACGGCCACCAGGACCGCGGGTCACACTGGATTAAGTCGGGCTTCGCCGGCGCCTGGCGGAACGCGGGCGCCGCGTGATCATGCCAGACATGCGGGCGCACGGAGACAGCGCCAAGCCGCATGACGCAGCCGCCTACCCGCCGGACATCCTCGCTGATGACGGGCTAGCGCTCGTCGACTACCTAGGGCTTACCGACTACGACCTCGCCGGGCGCTCGCCTGGCGGGCGGACCGTGGCGCGAATGCTGATCCGGGGTGCCACACCACGTCGGGCAGTCATCAGCGGGCAAGGGCTTGACTCGATGCTGCATGCCGCCGAGCGGCCCGGCTGGCATCGCGAGTTGTTCGCGGCGTGCGGGACCGGCGACTTTGAGCCGGGCAGCGACGAGCAGGAAACAGAGAACTGGCTCCGGCCTAACAATGGCGACCCGCGGGCGCTGCTGCTGGCCCTAACCTCCTGGGTGAATACCACCGGTGAGGAACTCGCCTCGGTCGCCGTGCCAGTCCTCGTCCTGACTGGCACAGAAGATTGGCATAACCAGACCGCGAGGGCCTTTGGCCGCTGCTCTACGCGGCCGGCATGTTGAAGTACCCGGCGACCACTTCACGGCCGAACAATCTCCGGAGTTCTATGAAGCAGTAACGAGCTTCCTCGGCGAGTAACGTCCCGCTGTGGCAGTCGCATGCCGGCCCCAGACCTCCGGTGACAACTTTCATCTACGCCGTGTCAAGGATTAAGTGACGCTGACCCATTGAACTTGCCCCGCGCGTCAAGGATCAGGTGGAGCTAAGCAACAGCGCCAGGCAAACGGAGCTAGGCATGCGCAGGCGAAGCATCATGGGGCGCTGGACGTCGATCTCGTACAGCCGCTCCCGGCCGATAGCCGCCACGCTGTCGTCATCGAGGACCTGGCCTGCTGGCCCCTGCCGGATCTCCAGCCGCTCGCGCGTCATCTCGCGTATGCGGTTATTGATGCCGCTGTATATCGTGATCAGGCCGTTGGAGAGCACGCCGCCCGCGGTCAGCAAAACGACCGGTGCAACCATGTCAGCGATCGCATTCACCGCGGTGAGAGTCACGCGCTGATCTTTCCCAGATGCATGCCCTGCCAGCACTTGGTCGCGATGCCCTCGCCTTGGTTCATGCCCGGATGCCACGGCAGCTTTCGCGACGGCTGTTTCATCCGGTTTATCGATGAATCAAATAGCGAGCATGGATGCCAGTGACCGTCGCTACGCGTGCCCGCTCCCGGTTTCGGCGGGCACGCTGACCCCTCGCCGGGCGCTGGATTCCCTCGGAGCAGGGCATGCCCGGCAATGCCGAGGGCTCGCCCGGCGTTGGTGACCGCTCACCGGATCGACCGCCGTTCCAAGGCCGGCCGAAAGCCGGCCGTCGCGGCCCGGATTGTGGTCGTCACCTACAGACTGGCGCCCACGCCGACGCGCCGGATATCACCCTTGCCGGGAAGATAAGAGCGGCGCAGTAGCGCGAGTGCCACGATGAGCTAAAGTTCCGATCCCGCGGACGTCCCGCGCCAGCTTCAGGAGGATGGTCATGCCGGCTATCAGCGCTCATTTCAACGGCAGCGTCAACCTGGCGGACACCGAGACAGTGATGCGCGAGATTGCCGCCCGGATTCCCGCGGGCGTGCGGAGGTTCCCTGATGGCGAGACCGGTGAGGACCGCAGCAACTGGATCTTCTTCCAACTGCAGCGGTTCACCGGTAACCCGGACTTCGAGGTCGTTCGCGCGGAGGCGGACCCGGAGGCGTACGAGACACCCTTGGTCCGGCTGGCGCCCGGCGTCGACCCCGAAAGCCTGACCTGGCCTGACCTCGGGTATGCCGCCGTCTACCTTGAGTCGTACCAGACGTTTGTCCGGTTGCGCGAGCAAGGCATCATCGCCGCGGGTAGCCGGTTCCAGGTGCAGTACCCGACGCCGCTGGCCTCGGTCGGCGCCTATGTCGTGCCAGAGCAGCAGCAGCTGGTGCTGCCGTCGTATGAGCGTGCCATGTTCGCCGATCTCGCCCAGCTTGTGGCCGCGGTCCCGCATGAGGACCTGGCCGTCCAGTGGGATGTCGCAGTCGAGTTCGGCGTCATGGTGGGCGGGTTCGGCAGGCGGCACCGGAGCTGTTCGACATGATCGTCGCGAACCTCGTCCGGTGCGTCGATCAAGTGCCCGCAGACATCCCGGCCGGGCTGCACCTGTGCTACGGCGACTACGGACACCAGCATTTTCGTCAGCCCGACTCGCTGGGACTACAGGTCAGGGTACTGAACGGGGTCGCAGCCGCGTCCTCTAGGCCCGTCAGCTTCGTCTCGTTCACGGTGCCGCAGAACCAGACGGACGAACGATACTTCGCGCCGCTGGCCAGCCTGACTGCAGGCCAGGAGACCGAGCTGAATTTCGCGCTGGTGCCCTATCATCCGGCCGACCAGCCCGCTGGCACGACGCAGGAGCAGGCCCGGCTGATCGACGGCGCCCTGCGCCGGAGCGGCGGCGGACGAACCTGGGGCGTCTGCACCGAGTGCGGCATGGGCCGCGTCGACCGCGACGATGTCCCGGTGCTACTCGACCGGTATCAGGACATCCTGACCGCCGGCTACTAGGCCCGTCGCTGCGACAGCCGCAGCCTTTCGCTGCTGCACCTTCAGGCCGCCACGGCTGATGCGCGAGAGCGACGGAGACTGTCGTGGACGATCAGCGGTACACCATTGATGATCTCCGGCAGGAGCTGCGTAGCTTCGAGCGCGAACTACGGGCGGCTGGCCTGAGGAGCTCGGTGTCGCCGAGTGGAGGCCGAGTCAAAGTGGTCAGGGCGGCCAGCGACCTGTTCAGGGAGGGCGGTGCTGACCCTAATGCACGTTCATCGCCCCACCTATTACGACATGAAATTCAGGACCTGGCGACCGGGACATCCGCGCTGGTCAAGCGAATCATGCGTGAGCTGGGCCTCAAGGGCCTGCCCGGCCCGAGGAAGGGCTACAAGAACCTGAAGAACGCCCGGACAGCGAGGGGAAGCTCTACTGCTGCGTGGTGCTCGACCTGTATTCCCGCAAAGCGGCGGCTGAGCCATCGAACGGCGCTGCGAACCCGCCCTGGTTCTCGACGCCATCGACAAGACCGGCAAATCCAGGACGACCTCGCCCTCGACGGTGATCCACTCCGACCACGGCAGCCACGAGCTGACCATCGTCTTGGCCGACTACATCGACCATTACTGCAATTGCAACCGCCGCCACAGCTCGCTCGGCTACCTCACCCCGAACGAGTTCGAAGCGGCACACTCAACCACCACCCAGCAGGCCACTCTGTCCTAAAAGTGGTACACCGAATGGGGTCAAGCCCACATGGTGGAGCTATGGGGATTCGAACCCCCAGACCTCTTGCATGCCATCTGATGGCGGTCGAGTTTATGTGAGTTGCTGACGCACGCGAGAAGCCAACGACGGTCGTTAACAGCCACGCTGATGGGGTCTCGGCTGCTGTACTTCCGTGCTGTACCACCAACCCTTGGGCTTCTCTCAGGGTCGTCAGGCCGTCCTCGTCGGGATCACCGAAACCTGACAGCTCCACAGCGCTGAAAGGCCAATCGTTTCAGACAGTTTTCGTCCGCGCCCCGTTGCGATTCCGTCGGACCCGTCTTGGCTCAATTAGGGCGCACCAGGGTCCGCAAGATCCCTGGACGTCCCCGGAATGGGAAGCGACGGCGAACGACCGGCTCCGCACGACTCTGGCGGACAGCAGCTACGTCAGCAGTCTTGAGGCATCTCTACGTTGGGCGCGTGCGCGCTGACCGTTGATGGTCTTGCCACAAGGGGATCGTCCTACGAAGCGTCGCGAGCAACCTCGGGCAGCCGACCACTTGCTCAGGGGATGGACGCGCCCTCGCTGCGCAGCGCGGCGAACGTCGCGTAAAGCCTCCAGAACTGCGACAGAGGGATCGTTTCCCCCTGGACGGCAGCCTCCAGATACGTTAGGTGCGTCGTCCAGCCAGGACCGTAGGAGGCGGCAAGATCCGGTCCGGTATGCGTGAGCTTCGCAGCAGCGCCTTCATCGGACTCCCGCAGTTCGACAGCGATCCGAGACCGAGGCTCGTCGGGGAACTCCCAGGTCATGGTCAGCCGATGGGGCGCCTCCGCCTCGGTCACCTCGCTGCGAGACAGTTGTCCCTGGCCATGGTCGATAACCAGCCTTCCCCCGGTCCTGATGTCTATCTCGACGACGGTGCCCAGCCACCGTGACAGCAGTGCCGGATCGGTCAGTCCCCGCCAGACAGCCGCAATGGGCGCCTGGAACGACCACGCCACCGTGACGGCACCGTCGTTGAGCGCCAGTGCAGAGAGCGACATGGATCTCAGTATGTCGGTTCCCACGGCGGACCCGAAGACACCGGCCTGAGCGACTTCCTGACCGCCAGCTGCACCCGGCGCCTCGCCATAACGGGTGTCATGTCAGAGATGTTGGCGAGGCCGGACTCTGGCGCCCGCAGCGGCGTTGGCTGCGGCCCGGATTAGTGCGCCAAAATAGGCACCGCGAACCGCGAACCTGCTGGTCACATTGTCGACCCAGTCCAGAGACCCGAATCGTGAGACGCGTAAGCGCGGGCGGGGCAATGGAGAGGGCTCGATCTTTCCGTATAGGAACGGCTACGCCGCTTACGTCTGGGTCACAACGCCAGACGGCACCCGGAAGCGCAAGTGGGTCTATGCCAAGACCGCGATCTGGTAGCGGAAAAGTGGCAGCAGGCAAAGAACCGCGCGAGCCAAGGGCCAGTTCCGACGACGACGCCGACCGTAGCCAACTACCTCGCCTACTGGCTCGCTGAGGTCATCAGACCGCACGTCAAGCCCGCGACCTACGCGATGTACGAAACCAGGGTGCGCGTCTACATCGCTCCGGCGTTCGGCCGCAAGCGACTTGACCGGCTCGCCATTCGCGATGTCCAGAGCTGGGTTAACCGCCTCGCCACTACCTGCCAGTGCTGCATACAGGGCAAGGATGAAGACCGGCCCGAGAAACGGCAAGGGTGCTGTGCCATCGGAAAGTGCTGCCAGCAATACACCTCGGCACACACGATCCAGGCTGCCCGCAATGTCCTGCCCGCGCCAACAGAGCTGAGCAAGATGGCTTCAGCTGGGTTGCGCCGTCATAGGCATTAGAGGTCTGCAGTCGTTGAACTGGCTCCAGGGTGCAGACCAGGCTGTCCCCGATGTTCCTGCATGAGTCTATGGGCAGGCAGCGGCAGATATCCGGCTCGGCTCAACCTGACGAGCCATATTGGATGGGGACAATGATGGTTTGCTCCTTGGTCCAGGTTGTGCCCTGAGGCCGCAGTTGCCAGATGGTGAGAGTGGAGCGCTCAACGGCCAGGGCCTGGGTCTGCCCGCCGGTGCCGGGCGTGAGATCTGCGGTGCCTGGGGGCAGCGCAGGCAGCGTCTGCCATTGACTGTCGCCGCTGGCGATTATCTCGGCCCGGCCGTTCGAGGCGATGACGGCGACGGTCCCTTGGTCACTGAAGGATGTCGACGCGGGGCTCGCCCCGCCGAGGGAGAGGGCCGGCGACAGTGCCCACTGATGGCCGTTGTCGCTCGACCAGGCCACAAGCAGATCAGCGGCTCGGCCAGAGCCGACGGCTAGCAGGGCGATCGTCTGACTCGCGGTACGGCTGAGACGCAGGACATTGATCGGCTGCCGGGAGTCGGACGAGGGTATCCCGGGTCCTGCTGCCTGCCAGTTCCCATCGGCCTCGGCAAAGATGCCTGCAACTCCCGGCCGGGAGCATCCGCCAGCGAGCATAGGCACCCCGGAAGGCGTGTAGGCAGCTGCGGTGAGCGCCTCCAGTCCGCAGCTCCGTCCGGAAGGCGTCTTGGCGAGAACTCGCCTGGTTGTCAGCGGATGCCAGCTCGTGTATCCGGGTGCGGCGACCTCCGCAGTGCCGTTGGAGAGGAGCGCGAGCAGGTGCCCGCTGCCCGGGTTGGCGGCGAGCGCGTCCGGGATGTTCGCGAGCGCTCCGTCGAGCGGTCCGGTCGAAGCCCACCCCTGGCCGCCGTTCCGGGTCGCAGTGAGCGGTGTGAAGGTGAGGTTCTGGCTGGGCCGGAAGGCGCCGATCACCAAGGGCCCGGCGGCAGCCAGAACCAGGCCGCCGTTATCGGCGGTGCCAGCCGGCGTGACCAGCTTCCACCGCTGGCTGTCAGCTGGGCGCATGAACAGCTGCCAGAAATTGTTGTGCGATGCGGCTGTGCCGCCCATGACCGCGACTGCCCAGGTCCCGGCAGCCGTGTCCAGGGATGTGGCCAGAGACGAAGCGGCCGTGACAGTGCCGGCGGATTCAGTGCTGGAGGCAACCGGGGCGGCGGCGCTGCCGCAGCCTGCTATCAGGGCCATGACGGTGAGCGTCAGCGCGGCGGCGATTGAACGAGCGTGGCGGCGGTTCATGGGTGACTCAGCAGCCGGCGGGCGGCGTCGGTTAGCTCGGCCGCGAATGACGATTTGGTGGCCGGCGTTCCGGGGCCGACGTCGAAGTTGAGTTCCTGGCGGATGTGGCCTGCCTGGTCGATGACGAACGCGTAGTCGCCGTGGCCGATCATCGACCCCGCAGGCAGGATCTGCACGGGCAGCGCGTAGTTATGCCAGACGCGCTCCAACTGGGCAGCGGGGGCGGTCAGGTACAGCCAGTTCCGCACCCCGTTCAGGCCCTCCTGCCGGTCGAAGGCCTGGAGGTAGCTCACCTGTGTGTTCAGCGGGTTGTAGTTAACCGCGACCAGCTCGACATTGCGGGAGTCCGCGCCGAGCAGCTGCCCGGCCTGGCGGAACTCCTGCGCGATCAGGGGACAGTCGGTGGTGCAGGTGTCGTCCAGGAACGTCAGCAGGATTACCTTGCCGCGCAGGCTGCCCAGCGTGACGGTCTGTCCATCTTGGTCGGTGAGACTGAACGCCGGCGCTCGGTAGTTGACCGGGTCGCTGGAGCCGTCGATGGCCTGAGCCAGAATGGTGTCGGCGACGGGGTTGGCCTGCGCGGCGGCCATGGGCGCTGCGCCCAGGATGATCAGGCCGATCGCGCCGATGGCTGCCACAGACTGGATGCTTGCCTGTGCGACCGACTGGCGGACTGCCGCGGGGCGGAGCCGTTCCCGCCAGCTGCCGGCGGGTGCTGGCTGCTGCCCATGTTCCGCCCGCGTCTGCGGCTGCCCGGTCAGGGCGAGGTATCCGGCGACAGCTATCAGCGCTATGGGGATCATGCTGTTGGGGTCGGTGCCGACACCGCCGAAGAAGCCGAAGTCCTCGATCAGCACCCAGTCCGCCAGGCAGACGATCGTGAATCCGATGAGCACGGGCCGGATCAGCCGGGGCCTGCCCGTCAGGAACGCCGCGCCGGTGACCGCGAGCACGGCGACGGCGAAGAGGTTAACCGCGAAACCGTGAGCCTCGTCAAAGGCGGTGAACGCGGTAATCCAGGCTGACAGGACATGCGGCTGCGGTGTGGGCGCCATCGCGGAGGTCATGCCGGCCAGGGTGCCCGGCTGGCCGTGTGCGGTCCCCTGCCAGAACCCGCGGCCGGGCCAGGCCTGCAGGACTGCCATTCCGGCCAGGAAGAGTCCCGTGCCGGCCATCGTCAGGCGTCCCAGCAGCGGGGAAGACCAGGATCGCTCGGGCAGTGAGATCAGCACCCCGGCGACTACATAGATCAGCGCGGCGCCCGGCGCGCCGAACAGCCAGGTCAGGCCCGGCGCAAAAATCCCGCCGAACGATTCGCCGAATACCCACACGACCAGCCCCCAGCCCACGCTGGCCAGACCCGCTAGCCGGGACAGTGGTCCCCGGGCCGCTACGAGCATCCAGATGCCGATTCCGACTTGAATCCAGACCGCCGATGCGCCGGCCTGCATCGGGTGATAGGACCAGTTCGTCCCGGCCCAGTTCACGACGTGCTGCACCCACGGCGGCGAGCTCGCCGCCGTGGGCTCGATCACCTGAGACGGCATGCCAACCGCCATCTTCGGCTGCGCTTGCAGAATTCCGTCGAACACCCAGATCACGCCGAAACCGACCCGTAGCAGCCGGCGCCAGGAGGGCTCAGCGACGGCGGAGCTTGACGTCGCTGCTGCCGTGATGCCTGGCAGCCAGGTCCGCACGGTCAGCCAGACCAGCCCGAGGATCGCGAAGATGGCAAGGGCGGTCAGTCCCTGGTGCAGCAGCGCGTTCTTGAAAGCAGCGACGACCGTCGGGTCGCCGATGTTGAGACCGGAGTTCATGCCTGGCATGGCGTCACCGCCTCTTCTGAGGCCGCGAGAGCCGCCGGATCCTGGCTCTGCGAAGCGGGTTTTGCCCGCCGCCTGGACTGGCCAGCGGGCGTGTGGCCGAAACGTCGCAGCTGCACGCTGCTGGCGACGACGAATACTGAGGAGGCTGCCATGGCGGCCCCGGCGATCAGCGGATTGAGCAGCCCGGCAGCGGCCAGCGGGATCGCGGCGATGTTGTAGCCGAACGCCCAGACCAGGTTCCGACGGATCACCCTCAGGGTTGCCCTGGCCAGGCTGATCGCCTCGGGCACCACAGCGAGGTCATCGCGCATCAGGATCATGTCCGCTGCGCTGATTGCCACATCTGTGCCTGACCCGAGCGCGAGACCCAGATCCGCCGAGGCCAGCGCAGGCCCGTCATTGACTCCGTCCCCGGCCATCGCCACGCGTCTTCCGTCTGCCTGCAGATTGCGGACGACAGCAGCTTTGTCGCCGGGCAGCGCCCCGGCGATTACCTCATCGACGCCAGCCGCCGCTCCGACGGCGATCGCAGCGGGCTCGCTGTCACCAGTCAGCAGGATTGTCCGAAGGCCGAGGCGCCGCAGGCCTGTGACCGCAGCGACGGCCGATGGCTTGATGGTGTCGGCCACTGCAACTACCCCGCGGGCCTGGCCGTCCCAGCCGGCAAAAACCACCGTGTAGCCAGTTCGCTCCCACTCATCGCGCTGGCGCTCCAGCCGGCAGGGAATGATGATCCCGCGATCACGCAGCAGCTTCTCCCGGCCGGCGATAACGTCCAGGCCGTCGACGACACCGCAGACGCCCATTCCGGCCAGCGCTGTGAATCCGGCGGCCTGAGGCAGGTCGCCCAGCTCGGCACGAGCGGACGCCGTGACCGCCACGGCGATCGGATGGCCGGACGCGTTCTCAACCGCGCCCAGCCGTCGCAGCAAGGCGTCCTTGCTGATCCCTTCAGAGCACTGCACCCCGGCGACCGTCATCACCCCGGTCGTCATCGTCCCGGTCTTGTCCAGCAGCACCGTGTCCACGCTGCGGGACGCCTCCAGCGCCGGAAAGCCCTTGATGAAGATGCCGAGCTGCGCACCGCGCCCGCACGCAACGACCAGAGCGGCCGGGGTAGCCAGGCCGAGCGCGCACGGGCAGGCGATGATCAGCACCGCCAGGGCTGCGCTGAACGCGCGCTCCGCAGGGGCTCCGGCTGCCAGCCAGCCGGCCAGGGTCAGTGCCGCCGCTGCGAGCACGGCCGGGACGAACACCCCGCAGATCCGGTCGGCCAGCCGCTGGACTGAAGACTTTTCCGCCTGAGCGCGGTCGACCAGAGCGATCAGCCGGGCCAGCTGCGTGTCCTCACCCGTACGCGTCGCCGCGACGACCAGGCGGCCGCTCACCACCACGGTGCCCGCGGTGACGTTTCCCCCCTCCGTGACATCAGCCGGCAGCGACTCCCCGGTCATCATGCTGGTGTCGACCGCGGACTCACCGAACTCGACCACGCCGTCAGCAGCGATCACCTGTCCGGCCCGCGCCACGAAACGGTCGCCAGGTTGCAGCTCGCCAACCGGGACCATGCGTTCGCTGCCATCCGCGGCTAGCAGGCACGCGTCCCGTGCCCCGGCAGCAGCCAGCTCCCGCATCGCGTCGCCCGCATTGCGGCGAGCCCGTGCCTCATACCACCGGCCGGCGAGCAAGAAGGTGGTGACCGAGGCGGCGACCTCCAGATAGATCCCGCCGCCGGCGGCGTGGATCAGCAACTGCAGCGCGCTCACCCGGGTTTGGCCGGAGTCCAGCACGAACATCGCATACAGCGACCAGCCGCAGGCCGCGATTATGCCCAGCGACACCAGCGTGTCCATCGACGTTGAGCCGTGCCGGGCTTGCTTCAGCGCCGCGGCGTGGAAGGGCCAGGCGGCCCATCCCGCAACCGGCAGGGCCAGCGCGATTAGCACCCACTGCCAGCCGGCGAACCGGAATGCGGGGAACAGCGACAGCAGAACTGACAGGTCGCTCAGCGGCACGAAGAACACCAGGGCGATAAGCAGGCGGCGCCGCAGATAACTCACCCTGGATGCGTCGGCTCCAGGCGCGCCGGCCGCTGCCGAATCACCGGCGGCCTTGGCTCCCGCCAGTTCAGCACCGTAACCAGCCTGCTCCACCGCCGTGATGAGCAACTCCACCGGCACCGGCGATGACGCCGTCACCGTCGCCTTTTCGGTGACGAAATTAACCGACGCCGTGACGCCGCCGATTGCTCCGAGCGTCTTCTCGACCCGCGCCGCGCACGCAGCGCACGACATACCCCGAATCGAGAGCTCGACTTCTCTCAACCCCGGCGACGAAGACGCGCCGACGACTGCAGCCGGTGACATTCAGCCCTGCCTTTCAGGCGGACAGCCCGGCTGAGCGCACCAGCTCACAAAACGGATGCGCCACACGCCTGGCTGCAGGATACGGCGACGTCGCCGCCGCATCGGGGAATCTACACACTCATGAAAGCGGCCTGCAACAGAATGTGAGTGAAAAGCGTCGGCTATCTGCGGCGCGGATACCCTGGCCGGGTTTTTTTAATACCCTGCCATGGTATCGAGTGAGGGCGATGAATACCCTGCGGCAGTATCTTTGATACCCCCGGAGGGTTTGCCGAACAACTTACGCCCTATTCCGGGCGATCGTAGTAGGTCCATTGCCTTGCGGCAATCGGGCGCGGCAGATTAGTCTTTCACCGCGATGCTGAAGAACGAAAACCTCCTGTCCGGGCCCCGGCGGATTCAACCAGACGACGACCGCGAGCCCAGGCTTTGCGGCCTGGGCAACCGGACCCACAGGTGCCGAGGTCGCGCAGCTCACCGGACGCCGAGATGACCGCGCCTGCATGGCTCGCGGTCGTCTTGGCAGTACTGATGCTGCTCGTGGCCGCTTGCTGCACAGGCCGCCTCGCAATCTGCAGGACACGCGGCCGCACTACCGAAGCTGACGCTGACGGGCTTCATGTCCTCATGGGCATAACCATGGCGGGAATGTTCGAGCCCCGGCTCGCCATCATTCCAGCTGGCGCGTGGACGGCCGTATTCGCCGCTGCCGCCGCGTGGTTCTCCTGGCAGGCCGTTCGTGCCCGGCGCCACCGGCCCGGCAGCTGGCACTGTGCGCACCCAGCACCTCATGCCGCTGAGTGCGCGGTCATGGTCTACATGCTTTTCCCAGCGATGTCGGCAGGTCACCTTCCGGCCATGGCGATGGGCGGCATGAACGGCCCCGGAGCCGCGGGCAATCCAGCTATTGCCCTGGTGCTGGCGGTGTTCATCCTGGGCTACGTTCTCTGGAACACCGACCGGCTCGCGACACTCTCCCGCCCGGGGGCTGCGGCTTCCCCGCATCATGGTGCCGCCCGACTTGCGTCGGCCGTCGCCGCCTCAGCCGGCGCCGAAGGCGCCACTCAGAGCTCATCGGCCGTCTCGCTGGCGGGAAGCGCGGCCAGTGCAGCCCTCGCTCCTAGATTCGCAGCCGCGTACAAGATCGCGATGAGCATTGCCATGGGCTACATGCTCATCACGATGCTCTGAACGAACGCGCTCGTGCCTCCAAGCTGTTGGCTTCACCGCCTCAGCATCGCGCCCTCGCGCAGGTCACGGCGGGATGCACTACCGCAGACAGGACGGGCTGAACACCGACCGGGCTTGACGGCTACTGCTACATGAGACGGCTGCACGCTTGCCGTCTGCGATCTTGGAAACTCACGTCTCCGCAGGTGGAGCTATGGGGATTCGAACCCCAGACCTCTTGCATGCCATGCAAGCGCTCTACCAACTGAGCTATAGCCCCTCGGAGCGCGCGGCCTTCCGGCCGAAGCGCCACGCCAGTGTACAAGAAACCGGCTAGTCCTCGTCGCTGGCGTCCTCCGGCAGGCACAGGTTCCGGAAGCATGCCGACATTGTGCTCAAGCAGCCGCCATCTACCGCGGCGGCGGGACAGCACCGACCAGTGGCAGTTGCCGAACGGCCCGAGCACCCGCAGCTCCTCCGGGAGTCCGAGCAGCCGCGCGACGCGCCAGGCCGAGCGCCGCGCCATGGCTGACCACAACGGCCATCGAACCGCCGGCCATGCTGTCGGCGATCCGCTCCAGCGCCGCCGAAGCGCGATCGGCCACAGCCAGCGCCGGCTCCCCGTCCGGCGGCGTCCAGGTCACCGCGCGTCGGCCGGGAACCGCTCCCGGATCTCGGCCTCGGTCAGGCCCTCCCAGGAGCCGCCCGAGCGCTCGCGCAGGTCCTTGTCGAGCTGGACGCTGAGGCCGGTCAGCCGCGCCAGCGCGTCGGCCGTCACCGACGGCCCGGCTCAGATCAGAGGAGAACGATGCGCCGAGGCCGCAGCGCCGCCAGGTACCTGGCCGCCCTGGCCGCCTGCCGGCGGCCGACCTCGTTCGAGCGGGACGTCGCTCTGGCCCTGGAACCGGCGCTCGACGTTGTAGGTGGTCTGGCCGTGCCGCCAGAGCACCAGCGTCACAACGTCGGTGCCGTCGCAGCCTGGCCACAGGCTGGGCATTGCGCGGCGTCCTCGGCAGCTGGCGTCAGCGCAGCCCCGATCGGCCGGTGCCAGCGCTGCCCGGACCTGGCCCGCCCTGGCCGCTGGCGCCAGCAGCGCCTACCGGCTCGGGCAGCGGGATCAGCGGGCAGTCCTTCCACAGCCGCTCCAGCGAGTAGTAGACCCGCTCCTCGGCGTGCTGGACGTGGATCACGACGTCGATGTAGTCGAGCAGCACCCAGCGCGCTTCCCGCTCCCCCTCGCGGCGGGCGGGCTTGGCGCCCGGCCTTCCGGAGCCTCTCCTCGATCTCATCCACGATCGCGCGAACCTGGCGGTCGTTGGCGGCCGAGCAGAGCAGGAAGGCGTCAGTGATCACAAGCTGCTCGCTGACGTCGTAGGCGATGATGTCGGAGGCGAGCTTGTCAGCCGCGGCTGCGGCCGCGATCTCCACGAGCTCGACGGCCCTCTTGGTGGCAGTCACGTGTGCTGGCAGTCCTCCTCGGCTAGCCCGTCTCCCAGGATCTCACGACCGAGGGTAACCGGCGTCACCGACAACACGCGTGATCCGGCGCGATGATCGACGCGCTTTCACCCCATCGAAGGTCCGGGAACGGGGCCTAGTCAGAATAGCCTTCAGCCAGCGGCCGCAGCGCACCGGACCGCAGCCGTCATCGTCAGCCCGCCCGGCGCCCGGCAAGCCAGCAGGAGACCGCCCAGGACACCGCCGCCAGCGCGAGCGCCGCCAGCAGCGGCAGCCCCGCCGGCCACGCCGCGGACCTGGATCGTCGCGCCGTTGCCCCGCAACGCCGCGCTGGCCGGGGACACGCTGGACACCAGCGCGACCACGACCGCCGCGATGGTGCTGAGCAGGGCCGCTGCCGGATGCCGGATCAGCGGCGGGTTGAACAGCGTCCCGACCGCCGACCCAACCAGGGCGCAGACCAGCGCCTTGCCCAGGCCCGGCAGCGAGCGGGACCGAGCAGCTGCGGTCTGGTGCGCCAGCTAGTCACCAGCTCGTAACCAGCGCCGGCCAGGCCGAGCACAGCCCCGGCCGCGAACGCGGTCATCAGCGCCGCCAGCTGCGCCCGGCCTGGCCCGCGGGCCGCCGATACGCAGGCGCGGGCGGCGGCGGCTCGGCAGTCAGCATCGACCTGGTCAGCAGCGCCACGACCGGCACCAGGATGGCCGCGCTCCAGTCCAGTCCGTCGGTCAGCGCAATGCCCGCCCGGGCCTGCGGCGCCGCCGCCGACCGAGATCAGCAGCGCGTAGGTGATCAGCGGGAAGATCCACCGGTGCGACCGGAACAGGTTCGCTGTCTGGTACCGCAGCAGCGCGATCATGGCGCCGCCTCCTGGCCCGGCCGGACCGCGACGCACATGGATGCGATCCCAGGTCAGCAGCTGCCTGAGGACGGCATCAGAATCTGCCCGGCTACGGTCAGCTGACGCCGTCAGTCCGACAAGCATCTGGGGCCCGCGACGACGGCACCGGACATCAGTCCGCCGGGCGGCCCGCCGCGGCCGGACCGACACACGCCCGGCATGCCGCCAGGCGACACTGAGCCCGTGCAACACCGGCAAGCTCAGGCCGCCTCCTGGGCGCCACCGGCTGACGCCGCCGCTCCGCCAGCGCCAGTCGCCGCTGACCCAGTCGCCGCTGGCCCGTCATACCCGGGCCTGCCGAGTCTGGCCCGCCCGCGGCAGGCGCGGCGGCCGCGGGCCCGGCCAGACCGTGACTGTGCCGCCATGCAGCTGCCACCGCTCGGTCGACCATGTCCGGCCAGCCGCGCCGGGTCATGATCGACGAACAGCACCATGCCGCCCTCGGCCAGCCGTTCGGCCACGGCCGCGTCGAGCGCTCCGCGTGCCGCCTGGTCCAGTCCGGTCCACGCCTCGTCCAGCACCAGCAGGCCCGGCCGGGCTAGCAGCGCCTGGGCGATCGCCACCTTCTGGCACATGCCCTTGGACAGCGTTCGCAGCGGCGAGCCGGCGTATTCGGCAGCGCCGAGGCGGCTCCAGCCACTCATCGACGGCTGCGGCCACCGCAGCGGCCGGCCAGGCCGTGGATGCGGCCCAGGTGCTGCAGGTACTCCCGCGCCGAGAAGGCGAGCCCGCCAGGAAAGCGCTCCGGCACGTAGCCGACCGCGGGCCGACCGGTCACCCGGCCTGCCGACGGCATCGACACGCCGGCCATCACCCGCAGCAGCGTGGACTTGCCACTGCCGTTCCGGCCCTCGAGCCTGATCAGCCTGCCCGGCGGCGACGTCGCTGGCTGACGTCGCGGACGATCCAGGGCTGCCGCAGCCCGTAGCGCTTGCCGACCGCCTCCAGCCGCACTGCTCACTCGCCTAGCCTGCTAGCCTAATCGCGGTAGAGGCTGCCGCTTCGAGATGTACTGCACGATCCCGTCGGGAACGAGGTACCAGATCGGCTGCCCGCCGCGGACCCGCTCGCGGCATTCGGTCGAGGAGATGGCGAGCGCCGGGATCTCCACCAGGCTGACCCGCCCGTCCGGCAGATCGGTTATCGACAGCTGGTGACCAGGCCGGGTGCAGCCGACGAAATGCGCCATCTGAACAGCTCGTCAGCGTCCCGCCAGGAGATCATCTTGGCCAGCGCGTCAGCGCCGGTGATGAAGAAGAACTCGGCGTCGGGTCCTCGCTGGGCCCGCAGGTCGCGCAGCGTGTCGATGGTGTAGGTCTCCCCCGGCCGGTCGATGTCGACCCGGCTCACCGAGAACCGCGGATTGGACGCGGTCGCGATCACCGTCATCAGGTAGCGGTCCTCGGCCGGCGACACCTTGCGGTCTTCCTTCTGCCACGGCTGGCCGGTCGGCACGAAAATGACCTCGTCCAGGCGAAGAAGTGCCCGACTTCGCTGGCCGCCACCAGGTGCCCGTGATGGATCGGGTCGAACGTACCGCCCATCACGCCGAGCCGGTTACCCATGCGATGATCGTTCGCTCATGCAGGTGACCTTAGACGGCGCAGCTCAGACCGGGTACGCTGACCCGGGTCAGTTGCTCGGACTCCACCCACAGCCGGCGCTGCACCTCCTTGTTCTGCGACCGGCTGCTGGACGCGCACCACGACCGGGTACCCAGTGAACTGAATGACCCGTCCGGCCCGTAATAGGTGCCGCCGACCGCGTCCGGATCCGTCGCGGCCCGCAGCGTCGGCAGCGCGCCCATCTTGGCGTCCTGGACCCACCAGGAGTTCAGCGGCCCGAACCGCGGGCTCATGCGCCGCGTTGGACAGCGCGGACATGTGCCTGGTCAGGTCGGTCCGCGCCGTGCCGGGATGGGCGGCCAGCGCGATGGTCTGCGCACCCGCTGCCGACAGCCGGCGCTGCAGCTCGTAGGTGAACATCAGGTTGGCCAGCTTGGACCGGCCGTAGGCGGCGTACCTGTTGTATGCCGGGAGGACTGCAGGTCGGCGAAGTTCATCCGGCCGGCCCGGTGGCCGTTACTGCTCAAGGTGACGACGCGCGATCCGGGCGTCGGCGAGCAGCGACGGCAGCAGCAGCCCGGTCAGCGCGAAATGGCCCGAGATGGTTGGTGCCGAACTGAAGCTCGAAGCCGTCCTTGGTAGGCGTCCGGCGGGAGCATCATGATCCCGGCGTTGTTGATCAGCAGGTCTAGCTGCGGGAACCGGGCTGTCAGGTCGGCCCGGCCGTCCGCACCGACTCCAGCGAAGCCAGGTCAAGCTCGGCGGTCTCGACCTGTGGCGTCCGGCTGCTGGCCGACCTGAGCTTGCCAGCTGCCGCCGACGTGCGCCCGGGATCCCGCCCGGCCAGCACCACGGTCGCCCCGTGCTCGGCCAGCACCCTGCGCCGTCTCCAGCCCGAGGCCGGAGTTAGCGCCGGTAATCACCGCGATCCGGCCATGCTGGTCGCCTACATCCTGCGCCGTCCACTGGCCGGCCGCCGCCGCGCTGCGTCATCCTGGTTCCCTTCGGTCACGCTGCGACAAGGCCAGCACATCATGCGAGCACGCTCTGGCCGCCGGGCAGCAATCTCACCGCGCCGATGGGTAAATATGGGCGGAGCAGGGACGCCTGCCTCAGCCTGCTCACGCTGGGCGGTGGCGGCATTCACTAACGGAGGCTCAATCGTGGACTACTCGGCAACCTATGCGACGGCTACCAGGGATCAGACAAGGGCCCTGTTCAGCCATGTCATGTGGCTGGTCGCGGTCGCGACCGGGTTCTTCGCTCTCGGCTGTTACGCGGGCCGGGACCTGTCGGCGGGCTGGTCCATCGCCTGGTTCATGCTTGGCTTCGGCTGCCTGATCGCGATGAACTTCACCCGCCGGTCGTCCGAGCGGCGCCAGCGTGGTCCTGCTCATGTGCGTCGGCCTGTTCCTCGGCCTCGGCATGGGCCCGGCGGTGGCGTACTACACGACGACGAGCCCGCAAGGTGGTCTGGCAGGCGGCCGGAGCGACGGCCCTGTTCATGCGGGATTCGGCGCGTTCGGCTACGCGACCAGGCGAGACCTGTCGGTGCGTCGGCCGGGTCTCGTTCTTCGCCCTGATCGGGCTGATCATCTTCGGCATCATCCTGATCTTCGTCCGGATCCCGGCCGGCGGACCTGATCTACTCGATCCTGGGCCTGGTGATCTTCGCTGGGCTGACCATGTACGACTTCCAGCGGCTGCGCCGGTCGAAGGGCATGGCGTCGGCGCCGCTCATCGCCGCGTCGATCTTCCTGGACGCGCTGAACGTGTTCCTGTTCTTCCTGCGCATCTTCTCCGGCGGCCGCGACTACGCCACGGGTGCGCGACCAGGCCGACGCGCCCCGCCATGGCGATCGCAGCTCAGCGAGTGCCGGGCAGCGGCGGCTCGCCGCCGCGCCAGCGCATGCACCCGGACCGCCTTGCCGACCTCGGTCCGCGGTACCGAGCCCGGCGGCAGCAGCCGGACGGCGACCGAGAGGCCGAGCACGTCCTTGAGCCTGGACTCGAGCTGCGCCGAGCGTCGGGCTGCGGACCGGACCACCCCGTTCCCGATCTCACAGATGGCGATCAGACGGTGCTGGGCCGCGCGCTCGTCGACCACCAGCAGGTAGTCGGGCGCGAGCGCGTCCTGCCCCAGCAGGACGCGCTCGACCTCGCTCGGGTAGACGTTCACGCCCCGGACCACGAGCATGTCGTCCTTGCGGCCGGTGACCTTGCTCATCTTGACCAGCGTGCGGCCGCAGCGGCAGGTGCCGCGGCGCAGCGAGGCGATGTCGCCGGTCCGGTACCGCAGCAGCGGCAGCGCCTGCTTGGTCATCGTCGTGAACGTCAGCTCGCCGGGCGTGCCGTCGGGCACCGGCAGTCGCCGGTCAGCGGGTCGAGCGCCTCGACCAGGAAGTGGTCCTCGTTCACGTGCAGCCCGTCGGCGGCGACGATGCACTCGGCCGCGACGCCGGGGCCGATGACCTCGGACAGGCCGTAGATGTCGAGGGCGCGGATGCCCGAGCAGGTCCTCGAGCCGGACCCGCATCTCCTCGCGTCCACGGCTCGGCGCCGAAGATGCCCGGCCTTCAGCGACAGGCCGCTCGCCCGGGCCCGGCGCCGGCCTCGGCCAGCGCCTCGCCGAGCCGGATCGCGTAGGACGGCGTGCAGGTGAGGATGTCCGGCTGCAGGTCCCTGATCAGGGTCACCTGCCGCGGCGTCATCCCGCCGGACGCCGGGACCACCGTCGCGCCGAGCTCGATGGCGCCCTGATGGATGCCGAGGCCGCCGGTGAACAGGCCGTACCCGTAGGCGTTGTGCACCAGGCTGGCCGGCGTCGCGCCAGCCGCGGCCAGCGCCCGCGCGCACATCCGGGCCCAGAGCCTGAGGTCGTCGCGGGTGTAGGCGACCAGCGTCGGGCGGCCGCCGGTGCCGCTCGAGCCGTGCACGGCGACGACGTCCTCGCGCGGCACGGCGAGCAGGCCGAACGGGTAGGCGTCCCACAGGTCGGCCTTTGTCGTCGTCGGCAGCCGGTGACAGCGTGGCCAGGTTCACGTCCGCGCCGGCGGCGACGCCGGCCGTCCGTCAGCCGGGTGCCCTGGAGTCCGCCGAGAGCGATCAGCCGGTCGATCAGCTCGCGCAGCCGCTCCAGCTGGAGCCCGGCCAGCTGCTCGGCCGGCATCGACTCAGCGTCGGGCTCGAACATGGCCGGGGCTTCCGCTGCTGACATGTGGCCAACCTCCCGCGACGGGCGCCTACGATGACAGGTATGACCACTGTGCCTGACCGCTCCCGGATCCGTCTGCCGGGTATTAGCTCTCGTGCTTACGAGCACCCCGCCGACCGGTCAGCGCTCGTGGCGCTGCGCAAGCTGACCGGCTTCGACACCATCCTGAAGAACCTCGCCGGGCTGTTCAACGACCGGGCGCTGCGGCTGATGTTCCTGGCCAGCTCCGTCCGCGCGTCGCCGGAGCAGTTCCCCGACCTGTACCAGCGCGATGCTGGACGGCTGCTACATCCTGGACCTGCCGAAGGTGCCGGAGCTGTTCATCTAGCCAGAACCCGGTCGGTCAACGCGATGGCGCTCGGCACCGACAAGCCGTTCATCGTGATCACCACCGGCATGGTCGACCTGTTCGACGAGGAGGAGATCCGCTTCATCATCGGGCACGAGCTCGGCCACGTGCTGTCCGGCCACTCGGTCTACCGGACCATGCTGTTCCACCTGATCGAATCTCGCGCAGCGGCTCGCGCTGGTGCCGTTCGCCTGGATCGGCCTGAAGGGCGTGATCTGGGGCCTGGAGGAGTGGTACCGCAAGTCGGAGCTGTCCTGCGACCGGGCGGGCCTGCTGGCCAGCCAGGACGTCGAGGCGGCCCGGCGCGCGCTGATGAAGATGGCCGGCGGCGCGCGGCTGGCCGAGCTGAGCCACGACGAGTTCCACCGGCAGGCGCGCGAGTACGACGCCGTGCCGGACGTCCGGGAGGGCCTGCTCAAGCTGCTGCAGCTGCAGGGCACGACGCACCCGTTCGCGGTGGTCAGGTTCGCCGAGCTGGACCGGTGGGCCGATGACGGCGAGTACCGCGACATCCTGGCCGGGAACTACCCGCGCCGCGAGGATGACACCGAGACGTCGGTCGGCGACGAGTTCAGGGCCGCGGCCAAGTCCTACCAGGACTCCTGGAACCGCAGCGCGGACCCGCTGATCGGCGCCGTGCGCGGCGTCGCCAACGGCGCTGCCGGGGCCGGGAGCAAGCTGTTCAACCGGTTCGCCGGCGGCGACCGCCGCGACGACGACGAGTAGCCGCGTGCTGGCGCGGGGCTGGCCGATCGCCGTCAGGCCCCGCTGCCGGGCTAGCTGATCGCCGGCCGGGCTCAGCGCCGGGACTGAGGCGGGCCAGCACGTCGGGCAGCGGCCCCGGTGCACGACGCCGACCTGCTGCGTCGCCCTGGTCAGCGCGACGTACAGGTCGTTCAGCCCGCGCGGCGACTCGGCCAGCAGCCCGGCCGGGTCGGCGATCAGCACGCAGTCGAACTCCAGGCCCTTGGCCTGCCGCACCGTCAGCACGACGACCGGGCTGGTCAGGTCGGGATCGGCGCCGATCGCCGTGCCGGGCAGCGCCGCGCTGACCGCCGCGCCGAGCTCGGCGGCCAGGCCGCCGGGCACGATGACCGCCAGCTTGCCGTCGCCGGCCTGCTCGGCGAGCCGGACGGCGGCCTGCGCGACCGTCGCCGCCAGCTCGCCCGGCGCGGCCTGCAGGTGCCACGGCTGCGTGCCCGGACTCGCGCACCGATCGCGGCGTCTCCAGCGCCGGGTCGATCGCGCGCCAGCACGTCCGCGGCGACCGCCATCACCTCGGCGGGCGTCCGGTAGTTCACGGTCAGCGGAGCCAGCCGCCACCGGTCCCCGAGGTAGGGATCGAGCGCCTCGCCCCAGGACGGCAGGCCGCCGAGGTCACCGGTCTGCGCGACGTCGCCGACGATCGTCAGCGACCTGGCCGGGCAGCGCCGCATCAGCATCCGCCAGGCCAGCTGCGACAGCTCCTGGGCCTCGTCCACGATCACGTGACCGAACGCCCAGGTGCGGTCCGCCGCCGCCCGCTCGGCCGCGGTCAGGTTCTGCTCGTCCTCGTACCTGGCGGCCAGCCGGCTCGGCGTCGACGAGGTCCGCGCCCATCAGGATCTCGGGTCGTCCTCGTCGTCCCGGCCGATGATGTCGAGCACGCCCTGGGCGTAGGCCTCCTCCTGCCGGCGCCGCCTGGCCGCTTCGGCCGCCCGGATCGCCCGGTCGTCCTCGCCGAGCAGCTCGGCTGCCTCGTCCAGCAGCGGCACGTCGGCCGGGGTCCACGGCGCGTCCGCCGCGCGCGGTGCAGCGCCGCGCGGTCCGCGGCCGGCATGCGCGGCGCGGCCGCGGCCAGCCGCTCCGGGTCGGACAGCAGCTCGCCGACCAGCTGCTGCGGCGTCGAGCACCGGCCAGAGCCGGCTGATCGCGGCCCGGACCGCGCGGTCGGCGCGCAGCTCGCGCCGCAGATCGCTGAGGTCCTGCTGGTCCATCAGGCCTGTCGCCGGTCTGCGCACATCGGTGCCGATCCGCGCGGCCAGCTGGCGGGTCAGCGCGTTGACGATCTCCCTGCGCGAAGACCGACCGCGCCTGGTTGTGCGGCCGCCGGGACCGGCGGGCGCGTTCCCGTGCCTGGGCGATCGCCCGCGGCGTCAGCCGCAGCCGGCCAGCGTCCGCGCGCGACCTCGCGGCGGCGCCTCCTCCCGGCCAGCGGCCGTCGCACGAGCCGGATGCTGGCCACATCGGCCCGGATCTCCAGCGGCTCGTCCGGGACGTGCTGGCGGTCCCTGACCGCCGCCGCGATCACCCTGGCCATGCCGATCCGGCCCTTGATCGCGGCCACCTCAGCGGGCTCGGCCGCCGGTCGCGCTGACGCCGGGGAACAGGTCGCCGATCGTCGACAGCAGCACGCTGGTCTCGCCGAGCGACGGCAGCACCTGGCCGATGTAGCGCAGGAACGTGGCGTTCGGCCCGACCACCAGCACGCCGCGCTTCTCCAGCTGACGGCGGTAGGTGTAGAGCAGGTAGGCGGCGCGGTGCAGCGCGACGGCCGTCTTGCCGGTGCCCGGGCCGCCCTGGACGACCAGCGCGCCCGCCATCGGCGCCCGGATGATCACGTCCTGCTCGGCCTGGATCGTCTCGACGATGTCGGCCATCGAGCCGGTGCGGCTGGCGTTCAGCGCAGCCAGCAAGGCCGACTCGCCGGTCAGGCCCTCATGCCGGGACGGGTCGGCCACGGCCAGGTCGAGGACCTCGTCATCGAGGCTGGTGATCTTCCGGCCGCGGGATCTTGATGTGCCGCCGCACCCGGACGTCGCCGGGCGAGGCCGCGGTCGCGAGGTAGAACGGGCGCGCCGCGTCGGCGCGCCAGTCCATCAGGAGCTGCGCGTAGTCGTCGGTATCGGCGTGAATTCCGAGCCGGCCGATGTAGCGCAGCTCGCCGTCGTCGAATTCGAGGCGGCCGAAGCACGAGCCCGTTCTCCGCCGCGTCGAACTGGGCTAGCTGCTGGCGGTACATGGCGCTGAAGGTCTCCCGCTCGACCCTGGCCTGATGCGTCCCGCCGCTCTGGCGGAGCACTGCCGGCCATGCGCCGGTCCGCCCGCTCCCTCAGGTCATCGAGCCGGTGATAGAGCAGCGGAAATGTATTCCTGCTCGCGATCCAGTTCCGCGTTTGACAACCATGCTCCTTCTTGTTAACATCGCCGTGAGGAATATGGCCTTGAGGCTTTTCTCGTATGCGCTACAAGAATGTAGCGCGTCTTTTTATTTCCCGGAACGGGGCAGCTCGGACCGGCTGCCGGCGGCACCCGCGCGCGTGGCCGCACGTGCCAGCCGACGGCCCGGGCGTCGGTTCCGGCGCGCTGACCCTAGCCGAGCCGAGCGTCAGTCCGCGCGGGCCGAGGCACGCCTCGCGGTGACATCGGGTCCCAGTCGAAGACGACCGAGTTATCCTCTTCGCCGATCAGCACCTCGGCGCCGGCGGTCGCGCCCGCGTCGGCCAGCGCCTGCTCGATGCCCGAGCTTGGCCAGCCGGTCGGCCAGGTAGCCAACGGCCTCGTCGTTGGCGAAGTCGGTCTGGAGGATCCAGCGGCGCGGCTTGTCGCCGATGATCGGAAGCTGTTCTCGCCGATCGCGACGACTCGAAGTCGGGTCCGGCGACTGGCCCGCGGCCGGAGCACGATGCCGGGTGGGCTCGGCCGGCGGAGCGGCGGCGCGCGCCTGCCGCGATCACCGACGCCATGGTGAACGCCAGATCCCGCAGGCCCTCGGTGGTGGCGGCCGAGACCCGGTGCACCGTCAGCCCGCGGGCCTCGAGCTCGGGCTCGACCAGGTCGGCCAGTTCCCTGGCCGGCCGGTACGTCGATCTTGTTCAGCGCGACGATCCGGGGCCGGTCAGCCATCCGGGCGCCGGTCAGCTCCTCGTAAGCAGCGAGCTCGGCCTCGAGCGCGTCCAGGTCGCTGATCGGATCCCGGCCGGGCTCCTCGGTCGCGCAGTCCAGCACGTGCACGAAGACCAGGCAGCGCTCGATGTGGCGGAGGAAGTCCAGGCCGAGGCCCTTGCCGGTGCTGGCGCCCGGGATCAGGCCGGGCACGTCAGCGACCACGAACTGCACGTCGCCCGCCTCGACGACACCAAGGTTCGGCGTCAGCGTCGTGAACGGGTAGTTGGCGATCTTCGGGCCGGGCCGCGGACATGGCCGCGATCAGCGACGACTTGCCGGCGTTCGGGAAGCCGACCAGGCCGGCATCGGCCACGGTCTTGAGCTCGAAGCACCAGGTTCAGCTCCGGGCCGGGCTCGCCGCGGAGGGCGAAGCCGGGCGCCTTGCGCTTGGTTGAGGCCAGCGCCGCGTTGCCGAGGCCGCCGCGGCCGCCTTCGGCGGCCACGTACCGGGTGCCGGGGCCGATCAGGTCGGCGAGTTGCTCGCCGTCCGCGGTCTTGACCACGGTGCCGTCCGGCACCCTGAGGACCAGGTCGGCGCCGTCGGCGCCGTTGCGGTTGCGAGCCGAGGCCCGGCTTGCCGTCGCCCGCCCGGCGCACCGGCTTGCGGTGGAAGTCCAGCAGGGTGGAGGTGCCGGGATCGACCTCGATGATCACATCACCGCCGCGGCCGCCGTTGCCGCCGTTCGGGCCGCCGAGCGGCTTGAACTTCTCCCGGTGGACCGAGGCGCAGCCGTGGCCGCCGTGGCCGGCGTGCACCCGCACCTCGGCCTGGTCGGCGAACTCCGCCACCGCGAGCCTCCTCTGCCTCGTGCCGCGCAGTCGCGGGCCTGCTGTCTGTCTACCTGCCCGCCCGGCTGGCTCGCCAGTGCACTAACCTGGCAGGGCGCTGCCCGTCAGGTAAGACGGAGGGCGGACCGCAGCCGGTCCGCCCTCCGGAAAGCCTGCGCTGCGCGAAACCGGCCGCGGCCGGCCGCCGCGCGGGCGCGCTAGCTGCGCGCTGCTGCCTCTGTCTCGACCGGCAGCACGCTCACGGCCCGGCGGCCGCGCCGCCTGCCGAACTCGACCTTGCCGCTCACGAGGGCGAACAGCGTGTCATCCCCGCCGCGGCCGACGCCGACGCCCGGGTGGAAGTGCGTGCCGTGCTGGCGCACGATGATCTCGCCGGCGCCGACGATCTGGCCGCCGAAGCGCTTCACGCCGAGGCGCTGCGCGTTGGAGTCCCGGCCGTTCCGGCTGGAGGACGCGCCCTTCTTGTGTGCCATCTGGAGGCTCAGCCCTTCTTCTTCGACCCGGCGCTGGCCTTGGCCGCGCCGATGCCGGTCACCCGGATCTGGGTGTACTTCTGGCGGTGGCCCAGACGGCGGCGGTAGCCGGTCTTGTTCTTGTAGTGGATCATGTTGATCTTGGGGCCGGCTGCGGCGCCCACGATCTCGGCGGTGACCTGGTAACCGCCCGAGCTCCGCCGGGTCGCTGATGACCTTGCCGTCATCCACGACGAGCAGGGCTGGCAGCGTCACGCTGGCCCCGACCTCTCCAGACAGCTTGTCGACGGTCAGGACGTCGTCAACCGACGCCTTCTCCTGCCTGCCGCCGCAGCGCACGATCGCGTACACCGAGAGTTCTCTCCTCTTTGTGCCAGCCCGCGCGAGATTCCGGCTGGAGTCGGGCTTGCCTGACCATTGCGCACTAGGCCATCCGGCCGCGAGGCCGCCTGATCCTGTACATGCGCCGACCATAAAGCGTATCAGACCGCGCGGGTCCTCAGCCGCTCGGCTGGCTGGACCGCCTGCGCCGCCAGGCTCAGCCGCGCTCGCGGCCTGCGCCGGTCGCTGGCTCGAGGCTGCCGCGCGCCTGCCCCGACCGGACCGGGAACGGCCTGACCTGGCCGCTGGCGGCTGCCGCCGGGCCTCCGCCCGGAGCGGCACCATGCTGGCCGCCCGGCAGCGGCATCCGCCGTAGCCGTGCCGCCGGTCGTGTCAGTGCCAGCCGGTCGTGTCACGTGCGCGACTCGGCCGGTCCGCGTGCCGCCGGTCGCGGACTGCGCCGGCCTGACACAGTCGCGCCATCGGCCTGAGGTGCACCGTCGGCGCTGACCCGCACCGTCGCTCTGACCCGCACCGTCGGCGCCTGACCCGCGAGCCGTCGGCCTGACCCGCACCGTCGGCCTGGGACGTCGGCCGACGACCGTCGGCCTGAGCAGTGCCGGCGGTCCGAGCCGAGCGGCCTCCGCCCGCTCGTTGGGGCCAGCGCCATTCGAGGCGCCTGACCGCGACCTCCGGCTCGGGAACCGGCCGTGCCGGGAACCGGCACACCATCGCCGCCGCCACTCGCGCCGTCAGCGGCCTGGCTCGCCACTGCCAGCGTCCCTGACCTGCCGGAGTCCCCTGGCCTGCCGGCGTCCGCCGGCTCCCGCCGTCGGCCTGACCCGCCGGACCGCCGCCTCTGCTGCGGTCTCCCTGGCCGCCCTTGCCGCCGGAGCCCTGACCGGCCTCGCGGCCGTGCGAGTGGTCCACCGGCTCGAGCGAGATGATGCACGCCGCGGCCGTTGCAGTGCTCGCACGGCACCGAGAACGCCTCGAGCAGGCCGGAGCCGACCCGCTTGCGGGTCATCTGAACCAGGCCGAGCGAGGTGACCTCGGCCACCTGGTGCTTGGTCCGGTCCCTGGCCAGGCACTCCAGCAGCCGCCGCAGCACCAGCTCGCGGTTGCTCTCCAGCACCATGTCGATGAAGTCGATCACGATGATGCCGCCGAGGTCGCGCAGCCGCAGCTGGCGGACGATCTCCTCGGCCGCCTCCAGGTTGTTCCTGGTCACGGTCTGCTCGAGGTTGCCGCCCTGACCGGTGAACTTGCCGGTGTTGACGTCGATGACCGTCATGGCCTCGGTGTGGTCGATCACCAGCGAGCCACCGCTCGGCAGCCACACCTTGCGCTCCAGCGCCTTGGCCAGCTGCTCGTCGATCCGGTAAGCGGCGAAGACGTCGCTCGTCCTCGTCCCAGCGCTGCATCCGGTCGGCCAGGTGCGGGGCCACGTAGCGGACGTACTCGTCGACCAGGTCCCACTCGCTGTCGCTGGCGATGACCAGGTTGGTGAAGTCCTCGTTGAAGATGTCCCTGACCACGCGCAGGGTCAGGTCCGGCTCGCTGTAGAGCAGGTCGGGCGCGCTGGCGGTCTTGGCCTTCTTCTCGATGGCCTCCCACTGCGCGGCCAGCCTGGCCACGTCGCGGGACAGTTCCTCCTCCGAGGCGCCCTCGGCGGCGGTGCGGACGATGACGCCGGCGTTCTCCGGCATGACCTGCTTGAGGATCTGCTTGAGGCGGCTGCGCTCGGTGTCGGGCAGCTTGCGGCTGATCCCGGTCATGCTCGCGCCGGGCACGTAGACCAGGTACCGGCCGGGCAGGCTGACCTGGCTGGTCAGCCGGGCGCCCTTGTGGCCGATCGGGTCCTTGGTGACCTGCACCAGGATCGACTGGCCGGACTTCAGCGCGGACTCGATCCGCTTGGACTCGCCTTCCAGCCCGCTGGCGTCGAAGTTGACCTCGCCCGCGTACAGGACGGCGTTGCGGCCCTTGCCGATGTCGACGAACGCCGCCTCCATCGAGGGCAGCACGTTCTGCACCTTGCCGAGGTACACGTTGCCGACGTAGGACTGGTGGCTGGCCTTGTCCACGTAGTGCTCGACCAGCACGCCGTCCTCGAGCACGGCGATCTGGGTCCGGTCGCCGTGCTGGCGGACCACCATGACCCGCTCGACCGCCTCGCGCCTGGCCAGGAACTCCGACTCGGTGATGATCGGCGGCCGGCGACGGCCAGACTCGCGGCCCTCGCGCCGCCGCTGCCGCTTGGCCTCCAGCCGGGTCGAGCCCTTGACCGCCCGGACGTCGGTGACGTCGGCGCTCTTCTCGCGCGGCGTCCGGACGTGGACGACGGTGTTCGGCGGATCGTCGGCCGGCCGGTCGCGGCGGGCTGCGTCGGAGTCGGCGCCAGAGCCACTGCGGCGGCGGCGCCGGCGGCGCTTACGCTGTGCCCGGCCCGCCTGAAGCGCCGTCGTCCTCCTGGTCGGTCCCGCGTCCTCGCCGGTCCGGCTGGCCCTGGTCGTCACCGTCGGCCAGCGTGCTCGGTGCCGTCGGCCCCGGTCTCCGCTGGCCTTGCCCCGGCCTCGTCCGCCGCGACGGCGCCGCCGGCTGGCCGAGCCTGGCCCGGCCTCGTCCTGGCCATCGCCGTCGTCGAACTCGTCGTCGCTGCCAGCGGTCTCAGCGGGCGCGGTCTGCCTGCTGCCGCTGCGGCTTCGGGGCCGCGACCGGCGCGGCCGCCGAGATGTCCGGCGGCTGGAAGATAACCAGCGGCGGCTGGAAAGCCGCCGGCGCGGGCGGCGGCTGACGCCGCTGAAGCAGACGCGTGCGACGGCGCCTTGCCTGGCGGGTCGTCCGCCCGCCGGCGGTCCTGACTGCCTCCGCTCCCGCCGGATACGCGAGAACCCTGGTCGCCGTCCTGACCCGAGAACGGCTGGCTCGCCTCCCCGCCGTCAGCCTGGCCTGCCGCCTTGCTGCGGCTAGAGCCGCGGCGCCGGGATGAGGTGGTGCGCTGGCTGGCAGTGGCGGCGGCAGCCGTCGTGTCCGCGGCGGCGTCCGCCTGAGCAGAACCCCCGCCCGAGTCGCTCACTGGCTGAGTCGCCACTGGCGGAGTCTCCGCTCCCGGCATCGCCGCCTCCGGCCGCGCGGGACCGCGAGGCGCGCTTGCGCACCGGCGCCGACCTGGCAGCGGAACCGGCGTCCGGCCCGCTGGTTCCGGCGTCCGGCGCGCTTCCGGCACCCGGCGCGCTTCCGGCAACCGACGCGCTTCCGGCACCCGACGCGGTGGCCCCGGCGCCGCCGTGCCTGCAGGCGCGGACGGCTCAGCGGCCGGTACGGGCGCGGGCGGCCCGGCCGGCCTGCGTTACCGCGCGGCGGGCCCGCCGTAGCAGGCCCTCCGCTCTGCTTGTCGCTGCCTCCGGCCGAATCGGAAATCCCGGCCGACCCGCCCTGACCCATTGGCCGGGCCATCAGCTGACTCTCTGTTCTGTCGCTCGATCTCGAGCATGCGGGCGATCTCTCCCGTCAGGCTCCCGGGCGCAGCCGGCCTCATCGGGCCGCTCCGCGCCACGCGGGAGCTGTTCGTACGCGCTCTCTGGAGCGGTACTCGCCATGCTGGCGCTCCCCGCATCCAGGCACGTTGCCATTACCTGTCCCTGTGCAGCGTCCCGGCTGTCTGGCCGGGGCGCTTCCGCCGGGCTGAGCCTGCGGGGTCACGACCCCGGCCAGGCCGGCGCGGTGTCGATCCCGGTTCATCCGGCAGAACAGCCAGATCACCGGAACCAGGCACGCTGGCCTCCGCGGCGGCAGCATTTCAGTGCCCAGCGGCCCCTGAGCCAGCCGCGTCACCACTGCGGGTGACGCAGGCTCCAGGGCCGACATGCGGCGGAACGCAACCAGGATGTCTTCGGGTCGCACGGCAGGTGTCATGTGCCGAACAACCATTCGAAGTATCGCACATCCCGGTTGCCCGTCCGCCGTGGCACGCCGGTCTAGCTCCAGCGATACCACCCCGGCCCTGGTGTCGAGCCGGCGAACCCCGTTGCTGGTGAGGCGCTCCACCTCCGCGTGCGCGGCGGCGAGAAACGCCTCAACTGCCCTGATCGCCGTCCTCTGGCGCGACCCCTGGCAGCACGACTTGCCATTCCGAGGCCTCCAGCCGCGGCGCCGGCGCCACGGCCAGGTCAGCGACCTCGATCACGTCAATCCCGTCCGGCAGGGCGGCGTCGAGCCGGTCCCGGACCAGTGCCGGGGTCGAGCGCTGCCGTGAGGGAGATCTCCAGGTACTCAGCCTCGCTGGCGGCGCCGGTAGGCGCCCCGCCCGAGTAGGAGATCTTCGGATGCGGAGAGAATCCCGCCGAGTGGGCGACCGGCAGGCCCGCCCGCCGAACTCCCCGCTCCACTGCACGCGCGATATCCCTGTGACTCGCGAATCGCATCCTGCCACGCTTAGCGTACCTGATCGACCAGCCGCTGAACTGCTGGCAGCGGCGCTGGTCCCGTACGGCCGCGGCTGCTGGCGCCCCATGCTAGCCCTCGCCGCCGTGCCACCGCGGCCCGGCCGAGCCGGACCAGGCACGCGCCAGGTACCGTGACCAGAATCACCGCAGTCCGACAACGCTGAGCGGCAGCAATCGCTTCCCGGTCGGCCCGGCCTCGATCTCGGTGCCCATCGCCGGGCAGACGCCGCATTCAAAGCACGGCGTCCAGCGGCAGTCGTCCACCTCGGCGGCGCCGTCCGGGTCGATGGCCGCCAGCCAGTCCTGCCACAGCCAGTCCCGCTCCAGCCCGGCGTCCAGGTGGTCCCACGGCAGGATCTCGTCGTAGCCGCGCTCCCTGGTGGTGTACCAGGCCAGGTCGACGCCCTCGGCCGGCCAGCGCGACCTCAGCGCACTTCTCCCAGCGCTCGAACGAGAACGTACTCGCTCCAGCCGTCGAACCGGCCGCCGTCCTGCCCAGACCGCCCGGATGACCTTGGCCACCCGCCGGTCGCCGCGCGACAGCAGGCCCTCGACGATCGACGGCTTGCCGTCGTGATAGCGGAACCCGATGGCCTTGCCGTACCGGCGGTCGGACCGCATCGCCGCGCCGAGCGCCTTCAGCCGGGCGTCCACGGTCTCGTGATCGCACTGCGACGCCCACTGGAACGGGGTGTGCGGCTTGGGCACGAACCCGCCGATGGACACCGTGCAGCGGATGTCGTGGCGGCCCGGTCGCCGACCGCCCGGCCTGGATCACCCGCTGCGCCAGCGCGGCGATGGCCAGCACGTCCTCGTCGGTCTCGGTCGGCAGGCCGCACATGAAGTACAGCTTCACCTGCCGCCAGCCGCTGGCGTAGGCCGTCGTCACGGTCTTGATCAGGTCGTCCTCGGTGACCATCTTGTTGATCACCTTGCGGATCCGGTCCGAGCCGCCCTCCGGGCGCGAACGTCAGCCCGGACCGCCGCCCGTTCCGGCTCAGCTCGTCGGCCAGCGTCACGTTGAACGCGTCCACCCGGGTCGACGGCAGCGACAGCCCGGTGTTGGTGCCCTCGTACCGGTCGGCCAGGTCGACCGCGATCTCGTTGATCTCGCTGTGGTCGGCGCTGGACAGCGACAGCAGGCCGACCTCGCTGAACCCGCTGGCGGCCAGCCCGGCCTCGACCATCGAGCCGATCGTGGTGATCGACCGCTCCCGGACCGGCCGGGTGATCATCCCGGCCTGGCAGAACCGGCAGCCCCTGGTGCAGCCGCGGAAGATCTCCACGCTGAACCGCTCGTGCACGGTCTCGGCCAGCGGCACCAGCGGCTTGGCCGGGTACGGCCAGGAATCCAGGTCCATCACGGTGTGCTTGGACACCGACCGCGGCACGCCCGGCCGGTTCGGCGTCACCGCGCTGATCGCGCCGTCCGGCGCCGTAGCGCACGTCGTAGAACCGCGGCACGTACACGCCGCCGGCCGCGGCCAGCTGCTCCAGCAGGCCGTCGCGGCCGCCCGGCCGCCCGGCCGCCTTCCAGGCCCGGACCAGCTCGGTGATGACCAGCACGGCCTGCTCGCCGTCGCCGAGCACGGCGCCGTCGATGAACTCGGCGATCGGCTCGGGGTTGAAGGCCGCGTGGCCGCCTGCCAGCACGATCGGGTCGTCGGCGCCGCGGTCGGCCGCGGACAGCGGGATCCCGGCCAGGTCGAGCGCCGGTCAGCAGGTTGGTGTAGCCGAGCTCGGTGGCGAAGCTGACCCCGAGCAGGTCAAAGGCCCGGACCGGCCGGTGCCCGTCGACCGTGAACTGGGGCACCCGAGTGCTCGCGCATCAGCGCCTCGAGGTCCTGCCAGACGCTGTAGGTCCGCTCGGCGAGCACGCCGTCCCGCTCGTTGAGCACCTCGTACAGGATCTGCAGGCCCTGGTTCGGCAGGCCTACCTCGTAGGCGTCCGGGTACATGAGCGCCCAGCGGACGTCGCAGGACTCCCAGTCCTTGACGACAGAGTTCAGCTCGCCGCCGACGTACTGGATGGGCTTGCGCACCAGCGGGAGCAGCGGCTCAAGCAGGGGGTACACCGACTGCACAGGCACCGTTACAGGGTACCGACGCCGGGCAGTGCGCTCGCGCTGGCCGGTGCCAGCCTAGCTGGGCCAATCGCGCAGGATTATCTGAGCTAAGCCGGCATACCGGCTCGGTCCGGCGGGTATAGTCCGGTAACCTACAGAACAATTCCTATACAGAAACGTGGTAGTCGAGCCCTCGCCTGCCGGGAGGTATCGCAGGTGCACATCGACCCCTACATCGTGCTGGGCAGCGCGGTTGTCGGCCTGCTGGTCGGAATGACCGGAGCCGGCGGCGGCGCGCTGATGACGCCGATGCTGATCCTGCTGTTCGGGGTGAAGGCGCCGAGCGCCATCTCCAGCGATCTGGTCGCCGCCGTCCTGATGCGGCCGGTCGGCGCGGCCGTGCACATGCGCAAGGGCACGGTCAACTACCGGCTGGTCGGCTGGCTGGTGCTCGGCTCGGTGCCGATGGCCTTCCTCGGCGCCTACCTGCTGCACCTGCTCGGCAGCGCATCAGCGCGCGCCGACGCACGTGGAGCAGGCGCTCGGCGCCGCGCTGCTCACCGGCGCCGCGGCCATGGTCATCCGCTACGTCATGGACGTGCGCGGCGGCAAGGACCGGCAGGCGGCTCTGCGCGACCTGGTGGTGCAGGCCGCGTGCCGACCGTCGTCGATCGGCATGGTCGGCGGCGTCATCGTCGGGCTGACCTCGGTCGGCTCCGGCTCACTGATGATCGTGCTGCTGCTGTTCCTGTACCCGATGATCAGCGCCGGGCGGCTGGTCGGCACCGACCTGACCCAGGCGGTGCCGCTGACGCTGGCGGCCGCCCTCGGCGCGCTGGTCTTCGGCCACGTCGAGTTCGGCGTCACGCATCTCGATCATCATCGGCAGCGTGCCCGCCGTGCTGGTCGGGTCGCTGCTGTCCTCGCGGGCGCCCGGACAAGTTCATCCGGCCGGTCATCACCTTCGTGATCCTCGCCTCCGGCCTCAAGTACGTCGGCGTCGGCACTACCGCGCTTGGCTGGACCTGCGGCGTCATCCTGATCCTGGGCGGCGGCACCTGGCTCGCCATCTGGCTCCGCCGCCGCGACCGGGCCGCTGCGTCGCTGACCGCCGACGGGCCGGACCCGGCACAGCTGACCTCGGCCGCGCGGGCCGACGTCATCCGGCCGGACCAGCCGCAGCCGCAGCCGGCCGCGCCAGGCCGGCCGCCGGACCAGGCTGCCTCCGGCCAGCATTCGCCAGACCTAGCCGCGCCCGATCCGGCGTCAGCGGGCGCCGCGCGGCCCGATCCGCTCCGGCCTGGCGACGCAAATACGGCAGACAGTACAAACTCGGACCACGAACCCAGCCGCCTGCAGAGCTAAATCAGCCGCGCGTTCGCCCGGCTAGGGCGTTCGGGGCCGGCCGACTTTGCGTGCGCGCGCAGCAGGTGCGACCAGCTGCGGGGGCTGACCTCATCCGGCAGCTGCGCGAACAGCCGGCCGTCGCGGCTGATCACCGGATATTTGCGCAGCTGGTAACCCGCCGCGGTCCGGCACTCGCCCGTCCGCAGGTCAAAGCTGTACCAGTGCCAGGGGCAGGTGACGACACCGTCCCGGACGAGCCCCTCGGCGAGCGGGCCGCCGTTGTGCGGGCAGCCCGCATCGGTGACCTGGAATTCGCCGTCTACGTCGAAGACCGAGTACGCGCGGCCGCGGTGCTTGATTGTCCAGGCGCTGCGGCCCCGCGGCTCACCGAGCGGCACTAGTGCCACCCTGGGCTCGTCGCTCATCGGCGCTCCGCCTCCTCAGTGCGCACCGGGTGGGTCAGCCCGGCAGCCCGGCCACAGGCAGCCCCGTCACAGGCAGCCCCGTCACAGGCAGCCCGGTCACAGGCAGCCGATTTCGACGCTGCCGAGCCGGTCCGCGGTGGCCACCACGACGTCACCAGCTCTAACCGGCACAGCCGCCGTCAGCCCGCCGGACAGCACGACGTCGCCGGCCCGCAGGCCCGCGTCCTCCGTCGCCAGCGACCGCACCAGCCAGGCCACTGCCGATGCCGGGTGCCCGAGAGCGGCCGCTCCGGACGCGGTCGCCACGACCTCGCCGTTGTGCTCAAGCAGCACCCCGATCAGCCGAAGGTCCAGGCCAGCGGCCGGAACAGCCGGGCCGATGGCGTACCGGCCGGCCGAGGTGTTGTCCGCCACCACGTCGGCCATCGTGAACTGATAGTCGCGGTAGCGCGAGTCGAGTATCTCGATGCCGACCGCCACCGTGGCCGTGGCCGCGATCACATCCGCCGAGGTCACCGCAGGCCCGGCCAGGTCAGCGCCCATGACGAAGACGATCTCGGGCTCGGCCCGAGGCTGGATATAGTCGCTGACCAGCAGGGACTCGCCGAGATCGAGCGCAGCTGCGGCGGCCAGGAACCCGCGCACGGGCTCGCGGACGCCAACCTGGGCCTGCTTCGCCCGCGAGGTGACACCGAGCTTCCAGCCCGCGAGCGGGCCCGCCTCGGCCCGCAGCTGGCGCTGCACGGCATAGGCGGCAGCCAGGTCGAAGTCGGGCAACTCGGCGGAGAACGGCTCGATCGCTGTCCGGCCCGTTCTGGCCTTCGTGAGCCGGGCCGCAATGTCGGCAGTGTCGATGGGCATGGTCACAGCGCTCCTCACTCCGCCACACGTACGGTAACCGGCCCGAGCCGGTCGAACTCAGCCCGGAACACGTCGCCCGCGCGCATCGGCACCGCGGCGTGCAGCGCGCCGGTCATGATCAGCTGACCAGCCTCCAGACCAGCGCCCATCTCTCCCAGCGTGTTCGCGAGCCAGGCGACGACCGCGACCGGGTCGCCGAGCGCGGCCGCCCCGGCGCCGGTATCCACCAGCTCGCCGGACCGTGTCAGCACCATGCCGATCAGCCGCGGATCGAGGCCGTCCAGCGACACGATCCGGCTGGACACGGCGACCGCGCCGTTGGAGGCGAGGTCGGCAACGGTGTCGGCCAGCTTGATCCGCCAGTCGGCGAACCGTGAGTCGACGATCTCGACCGAGGCGACCATCCCGGCAATCGCGCGGCGGGCCTGCAGCACGGTGACGCCCGGCCCGCGCAGGCCGGTCTCGAGCACGAACGCGATCTCCGCCTCGATCCGCGGCTGGAGGAAGTCACGCAGGCAGATCGTGTCTCCGCTCGCGTACACCGTCGATCCGAGCACCGGCCCGTGGTCAGGCGAGTCGACGCCGATCATCTGCTGCATGGGCTTGGAGGTGAGCCCGACCTTGTAGCCGATTACCGTGTCACCGTCGGCGATCAGCATGCTGGTGAGCTGCTGCGCGATCGCATAGCCATCGGCCATGCCGAGGCCGGGATCGGCATCGGTGAATGGCTCGATCGCCTGCCTGCTCCGCCTTGCCTCATACAGCGCCTTGGCCTTGCCCGACACGTCGGTTAGCGGCACCGGTCAGCCTCCTGTCTACGGTCAGCCGCCCTCGGCGGCAGGGAGCTCAGCCGACCAGCCAAGCCTGCGGGACGCGGCCTCAGCGGCCTCGACGATGACGGGCGCCATCCGCCGCAAGTTCATCACGGTGCACCTGGCCAGCGGAACTCCGATGCTGATAGCGGCCACCACGGCGCCAGCGGAGTCACGGATCGGCGCGGCGATCGAGGCCAGTCCGAGCTCACGCTCGTTGACGGCCTCGGCCCAGCCGCGCCGGCGCACCCGCCGGAGCTCGGCCAGCAGCTGGTCGGCGCCGGTGATCGTGTGCTGCGTCATCGCCGTGAGCGGAGCCGCCTGCAGCAGCGCTCGCAGTTCCGGCTCAGGCAGATAGGCCAGCAGCACTTTGCCCGAGCTGGTGCAATGCACAGGTACCCGGCGGCCGGTCTCGGTGAACAGCCGCAGCGAATGCGCGCTCTCCAGCCGGTCGATATAGACGACCTCGGCCCCGTCCAGGACGCCGACCTGCGAGGACTCCTGCGTCTGGGCCCGCAGCTCGGCGAGCACCGGGCCGGCCGCGGCGTGCAGGTCCATGTGCACCCGGACGGCCTCGCCGAGCTCGAACATGACCAGGCCCAGCCGGTAGTTCCCGGTGCGGGCATCCTGCTCGATCAGTCCTTCGGCGGCCAGCGTGGTCAGCAGCCGGTGCACCGTGCTCTTGCCGAGACCGAGCCGCCGGGCCAGTTCGGAGACGCCGAGGTCGCTCTCGCGGGAGCGGAAGACCTTGAGCAGCCTGGCCGCGTTCCGCACCGTGGACAGGCCATTGCTCAGCGACGGCTGCGGCCCGGCCGGCGCAGACGGCCCGGCCGGCCCAGACCGCGCCGATACCGTCGCGGTGCCCGGCGCTGGCCCGGTCCCGGTGGTCACCGCGGCTTTCCTGACGGCTGCCACTGGGTCCGGCCGCCGACGGCCGCCAGCAGCGTGTGCCGGACGTCATCGGGGTCGGGACGCGGCTGCCCGGCGAACTCGGCGAGTTCCCGGCTGGCCGGGGCGATGGCGGCGGCCAGCAGCGCGTGCGCCCGCACCAGACCAGGCGCGGGCCACGCCGGCCATCTCGTCCACCAGGTCCGCACGCCGCCCGGCGCGGCTCCTGATGGTCTCGAAGTCGCGGGCCGCCGCGGAGTGCCCGTTCGCGAGGCCGGTGCCGACATGCGCTCCCTGGTGGCCGGACAGCCCCGCGCCCGGCTCAGCCACGAAGTGGTAGACGACCGTGCCGATGCCCAGCTCGCGGCGCACCTCGGTGAACGCTGGCGCCGCGGTCTCGTCGATCAGCGCGAGCGACGGCAGCACCACCGGGTCAAAGAAGCGCAGCGTCCACTCCAGCGGACCGACCGAGTCGGCCTGCTCGACCTCCGGTCCGGTGACCGGGCCGAGCGGCTCGCGAGTGGCGAGGATGTGCAGGTTCCGGGCGCCGGCCGCGGCCACGGTGAGGCGGCCGGGCGCCAGCAGCGGCAGCTGGCCGCGCACGCCGGGCGGAAACGTCATCGCCTGGGCCAGGTAGGCCCGGTGGATCTCCGCGACGTACTGCGCGACTGCGGCGCGCATCTGCTCCGGCGAGGACATCGCTTCCGCTCTCCTTGCGGCGGCCGGGTGCCGAGAGCGCCTCGTTCCCCGTCCTGATGACTGGTGTTCTGCTATCTGGAACGCTGCATCTTTATCTGGAACGGTAGGCGGGTTATGGTCAATTCGTCAAGCCACAGCTGGAGGCACCCGTGGGGATCTTGCGCCTGGCCCACGTCGACGTCCGGACGCCCGATCTGGAGCTGTCGACCGCCTACTACACCGAGGTCCTGGGCCTGCGACTCGCCGAGCGGGACGCCGGCACCGTCTACCTGAAGTGCTGGGACGAGGAAGATCACCACTCCGTCCGGCTCCGCTACGACGCCCGGATCGGGCTCGACCTGTTCAGCTTCCGGGTCGAGGCCGAGGACGACCTGTCCGATCTGGAGAACAGCGTGGCCAGGTACGGGTGCCAGGTGCAGCGGGTCTCCCGCGGCGAGTCGGTCGGCCAGGGGGAGTCAATCCGGTTCCAGATCCCGTCCGGCCAGACCATGGAGCTTGTCTATGACCTGGAGAAGACGGGCGGTCTGCTGGGCAAGCGCAACCCGTCCCCGGTACCGCCCCCTGACCTGCCCGGCATCGCGCCGCCGCGCATCGACCACCTGCTCATCAATGCCGAGGAAGTTGCCGAGGCGGGCGCATTCTTCCGCGACGCGCTCGGATTCAGGATGACCGAGCAGGTCCTGGACGCCAACGGCCACCAGCTCGGCATCTGGCTGGAACGCTCGCACTCGCCGCACGACATCGCGATCGTCAACGGGCCGAACGGCGCTCTGCACCACTTCGCATTCTGGCTGGACGACTGGGACCACGTGCGCAAGGCCGCTGACATTCTCGCCTTCAACGGCGTCCAGATCGACCAGGGCCCGACCCGGCACGGCGTCACCCGCGGCAACACCATTTACTTCTTCGACCCGCTCGGCATCAGGAACGAGGTCTTCACCGGCGGCTACCGGGCCGACCCCGACTTCCCCGCCATCACCTGGACCGAGGACCAGTTCGGCCGCGGCCTCTTCTACTACGAGAACGTCGTCGCCCAGCGCTTCCTGCGCTTCCATACCTGACCGGAACCTGCACCCCGGTCCGGCAAGTTTCCGAGAAAAGCGAGGTCACGCGAGATGAGCGACCGCATCCTGCGCCTGCAGCACGTCGAGATACGCGTCCCCGACCTCGAGCTGTGCACGGCGTACTACACCGAGGTCGTCGGCCTCTTCGAGGTCGCCCATACCGAGGGCCGGGTCTTCCTCAAGTGCTGGGACGAGCATGAGCATCACTCGGTGGTGCTGCGGCAGGCCCCCACCTACGGGCTCGACCACATGTCGTTCAAGGTCGCTGACGAGGCGGACCTGGACTACTACACCGAGCGCGTCGAGGCGGCGGGCATCGGGGTGAAGCGGTACGCACCCGGCGAGCTCGGTCCGGGCTGGGGTGAGGCCATCCGGTTCGAGGCACCGTCCGGTCACCTGGTCGAGCTCGTCTACGGCATGCAGAAGGTCGGCAACATGCTGCCGCTCACCAACCCGCCGCCCCGGCCGGCCGGGATGGTCGGCATCGCGCCGCCGCGGCTTGACCACATTTTCATCATGGCCGAGGACGTGGAGGCGACGACGTCGTTCTTTACCGGCGTGCTGGAGTTCCGGCTGACCGAGCAGATCCTGGCCAACGACGGTCACCAGCTGGCTACCTGGCTCGAGCGCTCGCACACCCCGCACGACCTCGCGATCGTCACCGGCCCCAACGGCGCGCTGCATCACTTCGCGTTCTGGCTGGACGACTGGAACGCCGTCCGCGAGGCCGCTGACCTGCTGGCCTACAACGGCGTCACCATTGACATCGCCCCGACGCGGCACGGCGTCACGCGCGGCTACACGGTCTACTTCTTCGACCCGGTTGGCAACAGGAACGAGGTCTTCACCGGCGGCTACTGGGTGGACCCGGACTTCGAGCCCATCACCTGGACCGAGGAGGAGATGGGCCGCGCGATCTTCTACTACGCCCGCGAGGTCAACGAGCGGTTCTTCACGGTGCACTCGTGACCAGCGGCGCCCGGCCGGGTAGCGCGGGGCCGTTCAGAAGGCAGGTGACATCGTGACGGCAACGGACGAGACCGCTGCGGACCAGACCGAGGCCAGCGAGCTGGCGTTCCGGCGCACGGACCGTACCGACGCGCCGTATTACCTGGCCCGCTACGCAGAGCGCCGCAGCCGGGAGGCCAGCCGGGCAGCCGCGCCGGCGGCCGGCGAAGACGACGAGAGCGTGCCGTTGTACCTGCGGCGCTTCCGGGCTAAAGGCGGCTCGGGCACGACCGCGGCCCTGCTGGAGGCGGACGGCGAGCGATTCACCTCCGAGTTCGCCGCGGCTTCCAGGGACAAGGAGATCGTCGCGCCGCCGGAGCGCAAAGCGCAGGAGGACTTCGCCACCGAGATCCGCATCATCCGGCACGGCATCACCCAGGGCTACTCCACCGACGCCGGGCTCACCCCGATGGGCGGCTGGCAGGCGCACCAGCGCGGGCACAGCCTGTCCAAGAGCGTCAAGCCCGGCCAGCAGGTGCGGATCATCTGCGCGGACACCAGCCGGGCCCGGCAGACCGCCGGCCAGATCCGGCGCGGCATGCTGGACGGGCTGCAGCAGTGGGGCCGCGAGGCGGACATCAGCGAGCCGCAGATCATCCCCGAACTGCGCAACTTCACGGTCTGGACCCCGGACGGGCTGCGCGATGTGACGTCGGCGTTCCGTCAGTACCAGTCGCAGATGGAACGGCTCGAGCGGATGGCCGTCGGCGAGCGGCCGCGCTGGCTCGTCGAGATCGACCGGTTCTACCGGACGCAGCTCGGCGGCGCCGACCCGATTCACATGTGGATGACAATCCCGCTGATGTACTTCGAGCCGCCGCAGTCGTGCGTGCGCCGCTTCTGGCGCGGGTTCCACCGGATCATCGCCGAGAACCCGGACGCGCGCATCATCGCGGCGACGCACTCAGGCCCGATCCGCGCGTTCGCCACCTGGGCCCACGGATACGATCCCGGCGAGCCCTACAACACCGAGGAGGTCGTAGTGCGGATGCGGCGCGGCGGCGGAACCGCCCTGGTGGCCTACCGCAACCGGGTGACCGAGGTGAATGTGCCGCCGCCGGACGAGATACCGGTGTGGGAGTTCTAGTGCCAGCCAGCGTCAGGGCCGCGGCCGCCGCGGGCACTGCCATCGCGACCAACGACTTCAGGACCGGGAACGGGATGAACTGACATGGCAGCATCACGCACGCTCGCGGCCATTGTGGGGCCGGGCAACATCGGCACCGATCTGCTGGCCAAGCTCACGCGCAGCGAGAACATCGAGGTCGGCTACGTGGTCGGCGTGGTCGAATCCGACGGCCTGGCCCGGGCCAGGAAACTGGGCCTGGCCGCGTCGGCGGAAGGCGTCGGCTGGCTGATTCGCCAGGACCCGCTGCCGGACCTGGTGTTCGAGGCGACCTCAGCCCGGGCGCACGCGGCGAACGCGCCGCGCTATGCCGAGGCGGGCATCACGGCGATCGACCTGACGCCCGCCGCCCTCGGCCCGCTGGTCTGCCCGCCGGTTAACCTGCAGGAGCATCTGTCCGCGCCGAACATCAACATGATCAGCTGCGGCGCCCAGGCGACCGTGCCGATTGTGCACGCCGTGTCCAGCGTCGTCGACGTCCCCTACGCCGAGATCGTCGCGTCGGTGGCGTCCAAGTCGGCTGGCCCGGGCACCCGCGCGAACATCGACGAGTTCACGCACACCACCTCGCGCGCGGTCCAGACGGTGGGCGGTGCCAGCAAGGGCAAGGCGATCATCATTCTCAACCCGGTGGAGCCGCCGATGATCATGCGAGACACGGTGTTCTGCGCGATCCCGGCCGACGCGGACACCGACGCGATCACGGCGTCGATCGAGGCCAGGGTCGCCGAGGTGCAGCGCTACGTGCCCGGCTACACGCTGCGCGCCGAGCCGCAGTACGACGAAGCCCGCGAGTCCTGGAACGGCAACGCCAGGGTGGCGGTCTTCCTCGAGGTCCGCGGCGGCGGCGACTATCTGCCTGAGTACGCAGGAAACCTCGACATCATGACCGCTGCCGCCGCCCGGGTCGGCGAGGTCATCGCGCAGCGCCGTGCTGCCGGAGCGCCGCCAGGACCGCCAGCCGCCGGCGAGCCAGCTGGGGCAGACCCAGCGCCGGCCCGGCCGCCGCGGCGGTGACGGCATGACCGCCCCGGCGGCCGCAGGCGCGCGGCAGCTCCGGATCACCGACACGACCTTGCGTGACGGCAGTCATGCGATGGCGCACCAGTTCACCGAAGGGCAGGTCCGCGCCACCGTGCATGCGCTCGACGCGGCCGGGGTCGCCGTCATCGAGGTGACGCACGGCGATGGCCTCGGCGGCTCGTCGTTCAACTACGGCTTCTCCCGCGAGAACGAGCTGACGCTGATCAAAGCGGCGCGCGGACGAGGCCACTCAGGCGGCGATCGCGGTGCTGCTGGTGCCGGGCATCGGCACGATGGACGATCTGCGCGGCGCGCGGGACGCGGGCGCGTCGGTCGCCAGGGTCGCCACGCACTGCACCGAGGCCGACGTCTCCATCCAGCACTTCGGGCTAGCTCGCGAACTCGGCATGGAGACCGTCGGCTTCCTGATGATGGCGCACCGCACCAGCCCGGCCGAGCTGGCCCGGCAGGCCCGGATCATGGCCGACGCCGGCGCGCAGTGCGTGTACTGCGTGGACTCGGCCGGAGCGCTGGTGCTCGGCGATGCGCAGGAACGAGTGCAGGCCATGGTGGCCGAGCTGCGAGCCGACGCGCGAGGTCGGGTTCCACGGCCATCAGAATCTCTCGCTCGGGGTGGCTAACTCGGTACTGGCGTTCCAGCACGGCGCCCGCCAGATCGACGGCGCGCTCTGCGCGCCTCGGCGCCGGGGCCGGCAACTCCCCCACCGAAGTCCTGGCCGCCACCTTCGACCACCTGGGCATCCAGACCGGCGTGGACGTGGGCGGCGTACTGGCGGCGGCGGAGGAGGTAGTCCGCCCGTTCCTGCCCCGGTGGCCGAAGATGGACCGGACCGCGGTCGTGCAGGGCTGGGCCGGGGTCTACAGCAGTTTCCTGCTGCACGCCGAGCACGCGGCCGAACGCTACGGGGTGCCTGCGCACGAGATCCTGCAGCGGGTCGGCGAGCTCGGCTACGTCGGCGGCCAGGAGGACATGATCATCGATGTCGCACTGCAGCTGGCCCGCGAGCGCGACGACCCGCGGGAGGCTCCCTCCACGGCCCGGCCGCCGGGGAACCTGACTCCGCAGCTGTTGTAACCCGAGGGGCACCAGTGATGGAATTCATCCCGCATGTGATCGACGGGCAGGACTGCGAGTCGCTATCCGCCGGCCGGTTCGCCTCGGTCGACCCCTGGACCCGGCAGCCGTATGCCGAGGCGGCGCTGGGCGGGGCCGCTGACGCCGACCGCGCCGTCCTGGCGGCCCGCCGGGCGTTCGACAGCGGGCCGTGGCCGCGGATGGGCCCGGCCGAACGCGGCGCGATCCTCGGCCGCCTCGCCGGCCTCATCGAACAGAACGCGGCCGAGCTGGCCCTGGCCGACAGCCGGGATATGGGTAAGCCGGTGACCGACGCCCGGACCAGGGACGTCCCGCGAACCGCGGCGAACTTCCGGTTCTTCGCCGATCACGCCCGGCTCGCGACCGCGGATGTGCTCCCGATGGATACCGGCCATCATGCCTACAGCCGGTTCGAGCAGGCAGGCGTGGTCGCCGCGATCGCGCCGTGGAACTTTCCGCTGATGCTCGAGTCGTGGAAGGTAGCTCCGGCCCTGGCCTGGGGCAACACGGTCGTGCTCAAGCCCGCGGAGGACACCCCGGCGTCCGCCACCTTGATGGCCAGGCTGGCCCTGCAGGCGGGGCTGCCGCCCGGAGTGCTGAACGTGCTGCACGGCTTCGGTCCCGGCTCGGCGGGCGCCGCGCTCACCGAGCACCCCGCGATCGACCGCATCACCTTCACCGGCGAGTCCGGCACCGGCCGCGTCATCTGCGCCGCCGCGGCCAGGAACCTGGTGCCGGTCAGCCTCGAACTCGGCGGCAAGGGCGCGAACATCGTGTTCGACGACGCCGACCTGGCCAACGCGGTCGACTGGTCGGTCCGGGCCGCCTTCGGCAATGCCGGGCAGGTGTGCCTGGCCGGCTCCCGCCTGTACGTGCAGCGCGGCGTCTACCCCGAGTTCCTGGAACGGCTCGCCACCGCGGCGGAGTCGATGGTCATCGGCGATCCGAAGGACCCGCAGACGCAGCTCGGGCCGCTGGCGTCGCTGGAGCACTACAAGAAGGTGCGGTCGTACCTGGACGGCATCGCTGCCGACGGCGGCACGGTCGTGACCGGCGGCTGCGGCCCGGCCAGCGGCGCGGCGGCACTGCGGCACCGGGCCCGGCACCAGACGAGGCTGCCGGCTGGGTCATCAGGCCGACGATCGTGACCGGCGCGCCGCCGCAGGCGCGGATCTGCCGCGAGGAAGTGTTCGGGCCGGTCGTCACCGTCGCCCCCTTCGACACCGAGGCCGAGGCAGTGGCGGCGGCCAACGATACGCCCTACGGGCTGAACGCCATGGTCTTCACCGAGAACCTGTCGCGAGCGCACCGGGTCGCGGCAGCATTGCGGGCCGGCACCGTGTGGGTGAACTGCTTCTTCATCCGGGACCTGCGCGCCCCCTTCGGCGGCGCCGGGGACTCGGGCATCGGCCGTGAGGGGGGCACGTTCAGCCGCGAGTTCTTCACCGAGCCCAAGGCGATCGTCATGCAGATCTGACAACGACCGGGCAGCCTGTCACTCCGCTGCCTCGTGGCCAATGACCCGGGCCGCGAGCACGATGTCGCCAGCCCAGCCGCAGGCTCCGCAGAAGCAGGCGAACACCCGGTCCGCGCCGCTCCAGTACTCGGTTACCAGGCCGCGGCCGCCGTCGGCCAGCCCGAGCGGGAGCGCGCAGGCCGGGCAGTACCGCGGCGCATCCCGCCGGTGGCGCTCGGCATCGGCGGGGAACCAGCCGCGCCCGCGGTCAGCCCCGGCCGCCGCACCGCCGGCCGCCACACCGCCGGCCGCCGCGCTCGCGGCAGCGGTCACGCGACGGCGTCCCGGTCCTCGTGGGCCTTGATGTGCAGCTTCTTCAGCGCGTCCGCCTGCGGGCTGAACCGGGACGAGGCCCGCTCAATGAACTCGATCGCGAACGAGCCGCCGGAGTCGAACTTGTTCTTCTCGCAGGGCAGGTCGATGCGGTCGTGCGGGTCCCTGATGACGCCGAGCGGGTCCTCGCCCCGTTCCACCCGGCCCATCTGCTCCTTGAACATGCGGCGCAGCATGGTGACCCCGACATCGGAACGGCCGAGGTGCTCGACGGTCCGGTCGGTGATCGGCCCCTGAGTGACCCAGGCCATCATGTCCTGGCCCTCGACGTAGTCCACCCGGTGCCTGCCGTGCTCGTCGTACACCGGGATCGGGTAGTCAGGCACCTGCGGCTGCTCCGGGTACTCGACCCCGGCCGGCGCGTGCACGGTGTAGAGCATGAACCGGGTCGTGGTGCGGTCCACCGGCACCCGGATCTGCATCTGCTCGATGTTGGCGCCGCCGACCCGCATGTTGTACGGGAACACCAGCGGGTGCCCGATCCTCCAGTCGTCGTCCTCCTCGGAGGCACCTTCCACCACCCGCCGCTTGATGATGCCCCACTCGAATGCGTCGAAGCCGACCTTGACGTGCTTCTTGCCGAATGACGGCGGCGCGTCGAAGCCCTGCTGCCTGGCCATGAACTCGAAGAACCGGCCGTGCAGCCACTCGGTATGGTGCGGGTCGACCGCGTTCTCCATGATCTGGACGAAGTTGCACGGCAGCTCAGCCCAGCCGATGTCGCGCACTCCATCCATCACGAACACGTCGAAGCGCGGCAGCAGCGGGGCAGGCTCGGGGCCGATGTAGGCCCAGATAAGGCCGCCGAGCTCCTGCGCCCGGCCGGCCCTGGCCCGCACCCGGTCGCGGAAGTTGGTCTCTTCCCGCTCGGCCGGCTGGTCCAGGCAGGAGCCGTCGGTGCCGAACAGCCAGCCGTGGTACGGGCAGCGCAGCCCGTCCTGCTCGACTACGCCGTAGGCCATGGACGCCCGCCGGTGCGGGCAGGCCTCGGGCAGGATGCCGTAACTGCCGCCCGGCGTCTTGAACAGGGCCAGGTCCTCGCCGAGCAGGCGAGTTTGCCGGACCGGGAACTCGTCAAGCTCGCGGGTGAAGGCCACCGGGTACCAGTACCGGCGCAGCAACTCGCCCATCGGCGTTCCGGCGGCTACCTGGGTCAGTTCGTCGTTCTGCTCGGCCGTCAGCATCGTGACTCTCCCTGCGTGTCCCTGTGATGCGTGTCCGTCTGGCGGTTAGTTCTGGCGGTCGCTTCTGGCTGGCGCTCCGCCGTGGCTGTCAGTCGATGATCGTGACCTTCCCGGTGTTGCCGTCGACGCGCAGGCGCTGGCCGGTCTTGACGGTCTTGGTGCCGAACGCGGTGCCCGTCACCGCGGGCAGCCCGTACTCCCGGCACACGATCGCGGCGTGGCTCATGATCCCGCCGACGTCAGTGACGGTCGCGGCGATCTTGCCGAAGACCGGCGCCCAGCTCGGCGCCGTCAGCGGCGCGACCAGGATCTCGCCCTCCTGCAGTTCGCCGATGCCGTCGGCCGACATGATCACCCGGGCCGGGCCCTCGGCGATACCCGGCGAGGCGGCGAACCCGGTCAGGCCGCCGTCGGCCTGGGCGCCGCCCAGCCACTGCTTCACGCTGTCGGAGGTGATGCCCCACAGCATGACCGTGAACGGCTCGGTAATCACCTCGGGCGGCACGCCCAGAGCCGGCGGCGGCGACCACTGCCGCAGCGCGGCCATGATCCCGGCCCGGCGGGCGATCTCCCGGGGCCAGTACTTCGGGCCGCGGGACGGCGACCCGACGGCCCAGCCGTGATAGACGTCGTACAGCGCCTCGGGCACCTCGTGCCTGCTCAGCAGGAAGATGTCGTCAGCGTCGGCGAAGAACCCCTCCTTGACGAAGATCTTGCCGAGGTCGCGCATCTTGCGCCAGACCACCGAGTGGCCCCAGTGCTCGATGTAGAAGTTGTGGTTCTCCACGTACGGGAACACGGTGCGAGCCAGCCCGAGCTTGCCCTCGAAGGTGGCCCGGTCCTCGTCGCTGCCGATCAGCTCGGTGTACTCGGACACGATCCGGTCCCGCTCAGCGATGACCTCGTCCATCGGCCGCTCCAGGCTCTCCCCGCGCCGCGCCTTGGCGATGTAGGTCTGCAGGAAACCGAACGGGATGTCGAGGTTCTCCAGCCACACCTTGTCGGAGTGATAGAAGCCGCTGCCAGCCGAGAAGTTGAACCACGGCTCCTTGGCCTTCTCCCAGGCCGCCAGCCAGGTCCGGCCCGGCTCGGAGTCAGCCAGCCCGGCCAGCGCCTCGGCCGCTGACCCGGCGAACCGGTCATCGATCCCGAGGCTGACCGCGAGCCGGGCCAGCTCCTTGATCTCCTCATCCGGCCGGAACAGGTCAACTTCGATCCCGGCCACCATCTTCGCGATGGCCTGGTCGGGGATGCTCGGGAACAGCTGCTTGCAGAAGCCGAAGAAGTCCAGGTACGCGGCGTAGCCAAGGTTCAGGAACTCGAAATGGTGATGCCACAGCTTGAGGGTGAGGTCAATCAGGCTGTGATACGAGGTGAGCAGGTCAAGGGCGCTGCCCTGACCCCGGCCCTCGGTGATGACGGCCATGTCCTCGCGGTCGGGCAGCGGCGCGAAGCTGATGGCCTCCAGCTCGTCGATGAGCGCGCGCACCTTCGGCAGCCAGGCCGCGTACAGCTCGTCCCAGTGCTGGAAGTAATAGCCGGCCCGCTCGGCGAACTCCGGCACCCTCGAGCCGATCTCCTCCGGGTCCGCGACGCCGACCGGCGACAGGTACATATAGCCGTTGAGGAACCTGATGTCCACGCCGAGGGCGGGCGGGATGACGTAGTGCCGGGTGTTGTACTGCGACAGCGCGATGATCGCGTACTCCAGGATCGTCGCGTCCCAGGGCGGGATCACCTCCGGCGTGTGCACGCCGTCCATGAACCAGAACATCGAGTCTTCGTACTCGCGGCGGTCCTCGCTGAACACCGAGGAGTACGCGTACAGGTCCTGCCAGCCTTCAGCGCCCGGCGGCGTGGGCATGTCGAACGGGCTGGGAAACCGGTCTGCCATGGAATTCCTCCTTCAAACCAGCTTCCGTCGGCCGGGGCGGCCGCCGGATGGACCAACAACCTTCAGGCGCGGGAACGCGCCGGGCATCAGGCCCCGCTCACCGCGGGTCGGCCGTGATGGGGATCAAGCAACGTCGCGACGATGCTGCTGATCGAGTCGGACGCGCCCGACCTGATGACCGGCGAGCGGCGGCTCCAGACCGTTTCCGGGCGGCTTTGCAGCAGCACCACGCTGGCCTCCTGGCCGGCCTCGCCGTCGAGCGCCCACTCCACGTCCTGCGGGCAGCCGAAGTGCTTCTCGGCCCGCCGCGCCATCGCGGCCACGGCCAGGATCTCGGCATCGGTCAGGCAGGGCGCCTGCTGCCGTTCCTCCGGCACCTCCTGCGGCCGGACGGTGCCGTCAGCGGCCAGCCGGTACTCCAGCGCCTTCGCTGACACGGTCCGGTGCGTAACCTGGCCCATCACCTTGTCGACCAGGTAGTTGTCCGGCGTCACCTCGCCGCTTACCACGGCCTCGCCGAAACCCCAGCTCGCGTCAATGGCCACCTGAGAGCGGTCGCCGTTCACCGGGTTGAGGGTGAACGCCACCCCGGCCGCGCGCGGCTGGACCATCTTCTGGATGCCGACGCTCATCGCCGCCGCGGCGGTGGCATAGCCCATCTGCTGGCGGTAGCACAGGGCCCGGTCGGTGAACAGGCTGGCCCAGCAGCGCAGCACGTGGGTGAGAACGGCCTCGCATCCGCGCACCCACAGGTAGGTGTCGTGCTCGCCGGCGAAACTGGCGTCCGGCTGGTCCTCGCAGGTTGCCGACGAGCGCACCGCGACCGGGACGTCGGAGATGCCCGCCATCCGGCACAGCTGCTCGTAGGCCTCGCCGACGGCATCGGCCAGGCCGCCGGGCGGCGGCATAGCGGACACGGCGGCCCGGGCGGCCGAGCCTGCCCGCGACACCGACGCCGAGTCCGCCGGGTCTGCCGCCGAAGCGATCGACTCGATCTCGCCCGCCAGGCCCGAGTCGGCGAGAGCCTTGCGGTAGACGTCGGCGGGCACCGCGAACCCCGGCGGTACCGGGAAGGCCGGCCCGCACCATCGCGGCCAGGCTGGCGTTCTTGCCGCCGACCGCTCCGGTGTCATGGGGGTGACAGTCGCTGAACCATACGATGTGACCCACCGCGCCTCCAGCCTCATCTGCGGATTGCCCCTGACGGTACGGGTCAGCGTGCCTGCTACCAATGGGCGCTTCCCGCAGAGCGGAACAAAGGGTTACCGTGTTTGCGTGGCTATCAGCGCAGCGCCTCCTGCCGGCACGGAACTCCGGTCCGACCGGGCCCTGCTCGGGTCGGTCCGCAACGCGGCGCGGGTGCTGCGCGCGTTCTCCAGCGACGGCGAGGAGCTCGGTATCACCGACCTGGCCCGGCGGCTGGGCCTGGGGAAAAGCACCGTGCACAGGCTCGTGACCACGCTCGCGGCAGAGCGGCTGCTTGACCGGGGCACGGCGCCGGGCAAGTACCGGCTCGGGCTGGTTCTGTACGAGCTCGGCAGCACCGTCTCCGAGCACGTCGACCTGCACCAGGCCGCGCTGCCGGTGCTGACGACACTGCGGCACGAGACCGGCGAGATGGTTCACGTCGCGGTGCTGGACGGCCTCGAGGTGGTCTACGTGGAGCGGCTGGAGAGCTACCACATGATGCCGGTCTTCCGTGAGGTCGGGCACCGCCTGCCCGCGCACTGGACCAGCTCGGGCAAGGTGCTCCTGGCCGCGCTGCCCGGCGGCGACCTGGCGACCCGGCTGGAGGGCTGGAAGCCGACCGCGATGACCAGCAGGACCATCACCGACCGGACCCGGCTGCTGGCCGAACTGCAGCAGGTCGGCCAGCGGGGCTGGGCCACCAACATCGAGGAAGGACACGCCGGGGTCATGTCGGTCGGCGCGCCGATCCGGGGCCGGGACGGACGGGTGATCGCGGCCGTCAGCGTGGTCGGCGACAGCGCCCGGATGGGCACCATGATGCGCCGCGCCACCACTCTGGTCGTGCAGTCAGCCGCGGTGATCTCGCGGCGCCTGGGCTACCGTGCCGGCGGCCCGGCCGGTGCGCGGCCGCGGCTGACCGCTCGGGCCGCGCTGCCGCGGCTAGTGAATACCGCGGTGGCCGCCGGCGTCGAGGTACAGGACGCTGCCGTGCAGCAGATCAGCCTCGGGGGCGAGCAGCAATTCCGCGCCCCAGGCGATCTCATCCGCGGTCGGGAGCCGGCCAAGTGAATTCTGGGCCAGGTATTCGCTGCGCACCTGGTCCTCGCTGACGCCGCGTTCGGCCGCCACCGCCGCGATGATCCGGCGCAGCCGGGGCGTGTCAGCGGGGCCAGGGCAGAGCGTGTGCGTCGTCACTCCCCGCGGCCCGTAGAGCTGGCTGAGCTGGCGCATCAGGTTCAGCACGCCGGCGTTGATGGCGCCCGGGCCCGCTTCGTGCGCCCGCGGTTCCAGCCCGAGTAGCCGGCAAAGGCGACGAACCGCGAACCGGTGACCAGGCTGCCGCTGACCGCGTGCAGCAGCCGGATCAGGCCGCCCAGCTTGATGTTCGAGCCGGCGGCGAGCAGATCAGGGTCGATCGTGTCGGCAGAGCCGCGTACCGGCAGGCCCGCCGCGAACACCGCCATCTTCACCGGTCCGGTCAGCGCGGCCCTGATGACCGGGATGGCGGCGTTGTCGGCCAGGTCGGCCGCGCACGGGGTTACGCCGGCGCAGCGGGCCGCCAGCCCGGCCAGATCCGGCTCGCTGCGGGCGACGGCCACCACAGCCAGCCCGCGCGCGGTCAGGCGGCGCACGACCGCCGCCCCGATCGCGCCGGTGGCACCGACGACGACGGCCTGCTGACGCTGGCCCGCGGGCTGCTCCGTCATCGCGGCCGCCCGCCCGGATCACCAGCGGCCAGCTGATGACCCCGGGCCGTGGTCACGCGCCGCCCGCCGGCGATGCCTCAGGTCCGGTCCCGGCCAGCGCGCCGTTCTGCGCCGCAGCCGCCTGCCGGGCGGCAACCTCGTCGGCGCGCGCCACGTCGGCGGGCACGCCGCCGATTCCCCAGGCCTGCGGGGGGAACTGGGTGATGTAGGTACGGACTCGCTCGACCGGCGTGTCCAGGATCTCCGCCACCAGCGCGGCGACCCGGCCGTGCAGCTCCCTGATCATCTCCGGCGGCCGGCCTTCCATGATGTCGATGCGGACTAGCGGCATGGCCACTTCCTTCCGTTGCGCGGGCACTATCCCGCTGGCGTACCTGGCCGGTTACCCGACCCGGGCTGGCAGGCCCAGGCGCTGCCTGGCGACCTCGATCGCGGGGCCGGGATCGTCGGCGGCCACCCGGACGGCGACCATGCCGACGGCCGCCGCCCCGGCGGTATTCCACGGCATGTCGTCGAGGAACACGATCTGCTCGGGGGCGAGCCCGAGCTGGCTCGCGGCGGACAGGTAGGCCTGCGGGTCCGGCTTCAGGATCCCGGTGACTGAGGCATCGACGATGACGTCGAACAGCCGCAGGAAGTCCTGCAGGCCGGCCCAGTCGGGGCCGTGGAACAGCCCCAGGTCGTTGGTCAGCGCGCCGAGCGGGAGGCCCGCCTGCTTGGCGTCCCGCATGAGCGCGACCGTCCCGGCCTGCAGCCATTCGTCCTGCGGCAGGTCGTAGAGCCTGCTGATCATCGCGCGGGTGTCCCAGCGCTGGCCGAGGGCGGCGCCGAGCTGACGGGCCCGCTCCGCCCAGTAATCACGCTCGGTAACCTCCCGGCGGAGCATCTGCTGCCACAACTCGTCCTGCTCGGTGGCGATGCCGCCGATCTCATCGACCACGGCCCTGACCGCGGGCTCGCGCTCAGCGAACTTCCCGACCAGGTGAATGCCGGTGACCACGACAACGCCGCCGATGTCGAGCAGCAAACCCCGGCTCGGTCCCATGCGGCGCTCAGCCCGCGGCGGCGTAGCCGCGGTCCGCGTAGGGGAAGCCGCCGAGCTCCAGCCTGCTGACGCCCGGCGCCTGGGGCGAGGCGTAGTAGGCCCGGATCTCGGTAATCAGCCCGGTACCGGGATCGAACCGGTACCACTCGTCACCACGCAGGACTACCCCGGCCCTGGTCTTCTCGTGCGTCCACTCGATGACCGCGCGGTCGGTGTCGGGATCGCAGATCACCTGGTCGACCGTCCACCGGGAGCCCAGGGTGGCGACCGCCTGCGCCCACCGCTCGCCGATCGTCAGGCCGCCGGTGAACGGGCCGTCGTACATGTCGGGCGGGAAGTAATGCACCGCACCGGGGGCGAAGTACGCCGCGACCGCCTGCGCATTACCGGTGTTGCAGGCAGTGAAATAGTCGCGGATGACCTGCTCCATCCGCGCGGCCTTGGCCGCCCGCGCGGATTGAGGGTCAGCGATGCCCGCTACCTGGCTTTCTGTCACCCGCCGAGTCTAGGCGGGCTGCCCCGGCTGATCGAGAGCCGCGTTCCGCAGGGCGTAACGCCGGGCGGCAAATCGCCGCGGCCGCCCGTCGTCAGGCGAAGACCGTGCGGTGGCGGTAGACGGTCTGCAGCGCGCCGATGGCGATCATGTCAGCGAACATGGCCGAGCCGCCGTAGGACACGAACGGCAGCGGCAGGCCGGTGACCGGCATGATGCCGATGGTCATGCCGATGTTGATGAAGGACTGCACCGCGAACCAGATCGCGACGCCCGACGCCACCAGCATGCCGAACTGGTCGTCGGCCCTGGCGGCGATCCTGACCGCGCGCAGCAGCACGATCGCCAGCAGCCGATGATCACCAGGCAGCCGGCGAACCCGAGCTCCTTGCCGGCGACCGCGAAGATGAAGTCGGTGTGCTGCTCGGGCACGAAGCCGCCGGCGACCAGCTGGCCGTGGAACAGGCCCTGCCCGGTCAGGCCGCCCGAGCCGATCGCGATCTTGGACTGGTAGGCGCTGTAGCCGGTGCCGCGCGGATCGGCCGCCGGATGCAGGAACGACGGTGAGCCTGCTCACCTGGTAGGCCTTGAGCAGGTGCAGGTTCACGACGGCGAGCACGCCGAGCACGCCGCCGCCGACGATGCCGCAGCGAGCCAGCGCAGCCTGACGCCGGACAGCGCGATCAGGCCGACGAGCATGGCGCGAGCATCAGCATCGACCACGCCCAGGTCGGGCTCGGCCACGACGAGGACCAGCGGGACCAGCGCAGCAGCCGATGGTGGTGGCCACCGCGCGCGGCCGCGGCCTGGTGTCGCCCTGGCCGGATCTCGCCCAGGATGATGGCGGCGACCAGGATGATCGAGAGCTTGGCGTACTCAGACGGCTCGATCTGGAACCCGCCGGGCAGCGAGATCCACGATTTGGCGCCGTTCACGATGCTGCCCAGCGGCGTCAGCACGACCAGCAAGCCCGAGGCAGGACAGCACCAGCACCACCGGCGAGTACAGCCGCAGCTGCCGGTAGTCCAGCATGCTGACGCCGGCCATCAGCACCAGCCCGATCGCGACGTTCAGCAGCTGCTTGGTCAGGTACGGGTCGGAGGAGGCATGCCGCTGGTGTCGGTGGCCGACCAGACCAGCAGCGTGCCCGAGCAGGCTCAGCGCCAGCACGGCCACCAGCAGGATCCAGTCCAGGTGGCGCAGCGGCGAGCCGGGCCCGAAGAGCGGCGCAGCATCCGCCGGACCCGGCCGCGACGCCCGCCGGGCAGCCCGGGTCCGCGGCCGGAAGCCGGTGCGCCGGCGGCCGCGGCCGTCCAGCCGGACCGGCGCCAGGCCGCGGTAGGCGGCCGAGCCTGGAGCCGGCCCGGACGACGGCGGCCGGCAACGTCCGGGAAGCTGCGCCAGCTCACCGGGCACCGCGCCCGGACTTGCCGCCGACTGCCGTGTCAGCGGGCAGCAGCGCCCACGCCGCCGCGGCGCGGCTCAGTCGCCGGCTGCGGCAGCGCGATCGTGGCCGCGGTCGTCTGCACGATCTGTCCCGCCGCGTTGATGTGCGGCAGCGCCGGCAGGTTGCCGCCCGGCAGCGCGGCCTTCTGGCCCTGCAGCCCGTAGATCGCGTCCCAGATCTGCCGGACCGCCGGGCCGGACACGTCGGCGCCGTAGCCAGCAGTCGGGGATCATGACGACCACCACGTACTTCGGGTTGCTGCACGGCGCGAACGACGCGAACACCGAGGTGGAGTTCTTGCCGAACACCTGCGCGGTTCCGGTCTTGCCGGCCACGCACACCTTGCCAGCGGGAAGCCGCCGAAGGTCCCGGCCGCGGTTCCCGAGGTGATCACGCCCTGCAGCGCGCTCCTGATGTAGGCGAGCGTGGTCTTGGACGCGGGCAGGTGGCCGGCGACCGGCGGCGTGATCTTCTGCACGACCTTGCCTGCCGGGCTGAGCAGCTCCTCGCCGATCCGCGGGCTGTACAGCGTGCCGCCGTTGGCCAGCGCCGCGTAGGCGCGGGCCAGCTGCAGCGGCGTGACCGCGACGTAGCCCTGGCCGATCGAGGCGATGATCGCCTGGCCGGGCGTCCCAGACGTTGCCGTAGTGGCAGTCGTCGTACTCGATCTGCTGGACGTAGCTGCCGTTCGCCCGGCCGTACTTGCACCAGTCCTGGCCCGTGGTGCGCGTTGTCCTTCCAGAAGTAGTACAGCCACTCCCTGGTCGGGATCGTGCCGTTGCTCTCGCCCGGCAGGTCGATCCCGGTCGGCTTGCCGAAGCCCCAGTCCATCTCGATCTTCTGCTCGAACTGGACCGGCGCTTTCGGGCTGGTCACCGTGTCGTGCCTTGCGGTTGTCGTGCTGCCAGATCTGGTAGCCGATGTTGTAGAAGACGGTGTCGCAGGACAGCACGAGCGCCTGGTGCAGCGACATCGAGCCCGCCGTTGCCGAAGTCGTTGTTGAACGCTGTGGCCGCCGACGCTCGTCGACCGCCGGGCAGTCGTAGCTGCCGTACAGCGAGTCGCCGAACTTGATGCCGGCCGTCAGCGTGGTCACCTTGAACGTCGAGCCGGGCGGGTACTCGCCCTGGGTGGCCCGCTCCAGGATCGGCTCGCCGTCGCCGGTGCCGAACAGCCGCTTGAACTCCCGCTCCGAGATCCCGCCGGTCCAGATGCTCGGGTTGTAGGTCGGGTAGCTGGCCATGCGCCAGGACCCGGCCGGTGGTCGTCATGACGACGGCGGCGCCCGAGGTAGCGCCAGGGTTCGCCGCCTGCGCCTGCTGGACGGCGTTCGCCGAGGATGTTCTGGGTCGCGACCTGCAGCTTGGCGTTGATGCTGGTGACCAGGTCATCGCCGGCCACTGGCTTGGTGTCCTTGATCGTCGAGGTGACCTGGCCGCCCGCGTTCACGGCGACCTCGTCGACGCCGGTGGTGCCGCGCAGCTGCTTGTCGTACTGCGCCTCCAGGCCGGACTGGCCGACGAGGTCGTCGCCGGAGAATCCGGTGACCGGGATGCTGCAGCTGCTTCAGCTCCTGGGCGGTGATCGGCTGGAGGTAGCCGAGCACCTGGGCGGCGTCGGTGGCGATCGGCTCGGCGTACTGGATGACCGGCTGGATGTCGGCGGTCACGCCGGGAAGCGCGCTCTTGTCTCTCCAGCACCTGCAGCGCGATCGGTCTGCGGCACGTTCTGCGCGACCGGGATCGGCTGGTACGGCGAGCCCTGCCAGCACGGCTGCGAGACGCCCACCGTGCACAGCCGCACCCGCTCCTGCATCGTCTTGTCGGCTGATCGTTCAGGAGCCGGCCAGCCGGGCCAGCTCGGCGGTGCCGCCATCGGACTGCTGCGACAAGCGTGGCCATGTTCACGGCGACCACCAGCGCGGACTGGTTCCCGACCATCGGCTGCCCGGTGTCGTCGAGGATCTGGCCCCGCACCGACGGCTCGACGATGTCCCTGACCTGGTCCTGGCTGGCCAGCGCCACGTAGCTGTGATGCGCATCTGATCTGCAGGTCCACAGCCGCACGCCGAGCACGCCGAGCAGGCCGGCCATGATCAGGGCAGATGCTGACCAGCCGGCGCCTGGATGCCGGAATCACCGCAGTCCTCCTGTCCGCCTGCCGATCAGCCATACGCCTGACCGGCTGCCTACCCGCTGCCGCGCGAGCCAGCGCCCGCCGATCCGGCGGCCGCCGATGCGGCGGCCAGTCAGGAACGACAGCGACCGAACGCCGGCCGTACCCGAATCTCGGCTGCTTGCCGGTGCGGATGGCCGGGCGCCGCAGCGCGCTGCTCGCCGAGCCGCCGAGCGTGCCCGAGGCTCGTCGCCTTCTGGCCAGCCTCAGCCGCGGGGTACCGCGCAGCCTTCTGCTGGCATGGACCGGCGCTGGTGCCGAGGGCGCCGCCGCCGACCAGGCCGGATGCCGGGGCCGGACAGGTGCAGCGGCGAAGTCCGGCGGCGGAATCTCGGTGCCGCGGCTGGCCGCCGGGCGACCGGGGCAGCCGCGGTCCTGAAGTCAACCCGGGCGGCTGCAGCGAGCGCCTGGCCGAGGGCCGGCCGGCCTGCGGCTGCAGCGGCTGGCACCGGTCCTGACTGGCCCGCGGGCCTGCCGCTCCGGCGCGGCGTCGCGCTCGGTGCGCCGCCGAACTTGATCTTCGACTGTCCGCGGCTGGCCTGGCGCCGCCGGAGGGTGCTGCCGTGCTGCCGAGCCGCCGCTCTCGCCGGCGTGCGGCCGGAAGCCGCGGCCGGCGCCCGGCAGCAGCGCCCGGATGACGGCCGGGGCTGATAGCGCGGGTGGCGGCCGCTGCCCGCGTTGCCGATGGCGGCGTCGCCGCGCCGCCCGTTGCCAGCCGGAGGTTCGGCGGCGGGCTCCGGCCCGGCCCGGGTGGCGGGCGAGACCCGGACGCCGAGCCGGCGACGCCGGTGCCGGGCTGCAGCCGGGCGCCGGCGCCGCCGCGGCCGGTGCCGCGTCGCGGGTGCCAGCCGGGACTCGCGGGTGCCGCCGAGCCAGCCGTCCCCGGCCCGGGCCGGCCGGCCGGCCGGGGTGACAGCAGCCGGGCCCGCTTGCGCGCGTCCGACGCTGGACCCGGGTCGGCGCGGCCAGCAGCGAGCTCGCCCGCCGCCGGCCAGCCCGGCCGTCAGCCCGTCCGTGCCAGCAGGGCGCTGGCCAGCAGCACCAGATACAGCACGAACGGGCAGAGCAGCAGGTCGTAGCCGATCGTGGCCGGCAGCACGCCGCGGACCTCCGCGAGCGTGACCTGCGCCGGCTCCAGCACGCAGGCCGAGTGCGGCCGTCAGCACCTCGGCCGCGGCCACCACGCCGGCCGAGCAGCACGACAGCGCGCAGCGCGGACCGCCCGGCGGCGCTGCTCAGCCGGCCCGGCAGCCCAGCCGGCCAGGCAGAAGACCAGCGCGTACTGGCCGATCAGCGCGCTGCCGGGCGGCGCGATATCCAGGCACAGCCCGGCCGCGAAGCCGGTCACCATGCCCGGCCAGCGGGCCTGTCGCCATCGCCAGCGCGCACACGAGCACCAGGACCAGGTCGGGTACGCCGCCGCCGGGCAGGCGCAGCCCGTTCAGGACGGTGAGCTGCAGCACGATCCCAGCGCGAGCACGACCGGGGCGAGCCAGGCCTTGCGCACGTCAGCCGCCCGGCGTGGGCGTCGGCGACGAGCGCGGCCTGTGGGTTCCCGGCGCGCGGTCACCGTGACGGTCACGGTCGGGCCCGGGATGCGGCAGCGGCGGCAGCGCCGCGAACCGCGGGTTGTGGCGGGGCGGCACGATGACGACGCCGACGACGCCGAGCGCGGTGAAGTCGACGAACGGCCGGACCAGCGGCGACCGCGGTCAGCGAGCCGCCGTGCTGATCAGCTTGGTGATCGACCCCGACCGGCACGCCCGGCACGTACGGCCTGTCCCTCGACCGACGCCGACGTCACCAGCTGGTCGCCGGGCTTGAGCGCTGGCCGCGGAGCTGCAGCATCTGCAGGCGCATCAGCCCGCTGCCGCTGGCGGTCTCGCCCGGGCCGGTGACCCAGCCCAGCTGGCCGCTCGGCGCCAGCGCGACGCCGACCACCGACGCGAGCCGAATCGCTGGCGAGCAGCACGGTGGCGGTCGTCGCGGTCACCGACGTCACCTGGCCGACCAGGCCCTTGCCCGTTCAGCACCGTCTCGTTCGCCCGGACGCCGTCCGCGCTGCCGACGTCGAGGGTGACCGTCTGCTGGTAGCCCTGGCCGACCGCGATCACGCTGGCCGCCACGATCCGGTACTGGCCGCGCCGGCCACCAGCAGCATCTTGCGCAGCTCGGCGTAGTCGGCCTTGCTCAGCTCGGCGCCGCTCAGCTCGGCCCGGAGCTGTACCACCTGCTGCTGCAGGCTGCTCGACCTGCGGCGAGGAGCCGAGCTGACGCCGAAGAAATGCCGGCCACCGAGTTCGCCGCGTGCTCGGCACCGCCGAAGACCGAGCCGCCCGCGCGTGCGCAGGCCGCGCAGCGCCGGGTTCGAGCCGTCGGAGTAATTCAGCGCGATCAGCGCCAGCGCCGCCACCAGCAGCACGACGAGGACCACGCGGGTCCGCCGTGTGTCCCGCACTCCGATCACCTCGCCTGCCGCCGTCACGTCACCTGGCACCTGCCGGGGCCGCGGACCCCGCGGCCAGCTAGCGTCTGGCTTCAGGTACCAGGACCTGCTGCAGGGTGTCGAAGTCCTCCACGCACTTGCCGGTGCCGAGCGCGACCGAGTCCAGCGGGTTGTCGGTCAGGTGGATCGGCATGCCCGTTTCCTCGCGCAGCCGCTCGTCCAGGCCGCGCAGCAGCGCGCCGCCGCCGGTCAGCGCGATGCCGCGGTCCATGACGTCGCCGGCCAGCTCGGGCGGGCACTTGTCGAGCGTGGTCTTCACCGCGTCGATGATGACGCTGAGCGGCTCCTCGATCGCGCGCCTGATCTCCTCGGCGGAGATCACGATCGTCTTCGGCAGTCCGCTGACCAGGTCGCGGCCGCGGATCTCGGCGTTCGGCTCGTCGTTGGACGGGTACGCCGAGCCGAGCGAGATCTTGATCTCCTCGGCCGTGCGCTCGCCGAGCATGAGCGAGTACTCCTTCTTGCCGAAGTTGATGATGGCCTGGTCCAGCTCGTCGCCGCCGACCCGGATGGACTGCGAGGTGACGATGCCGCCCAGCGAGATCACGGCGACCTCGGTGGTGCCGCCGCCGATGTCGACGACCATGTTGCCGGTCGGCTCGTTCACCGGCAGCCCGGCCCCGATCGCGGCGGCCATCGGCTCCTCGATGATGTAGACGCGGCGGGCGCCGGCCTGGTGGCCGGCTTCCTTCACCGCGCTCTGCTCGACGCCGGTGATGCCGCTCGGCACGGCCACGACGATCCGCGGCTTGGCCAGGTGGCTGCGCCTGTGCACCTTCTGAATGAAGTAGCGCAGCATCCGCTCGGTGACGTCGAAGTCGGCGATGACGCCGTCCTTCAGCGGGCGGACCGCGACGATGTTGCCCGGCGTGCGGCCGATCATCCGCTTGGCCTCGACGCCCACGGCGACGATCTGGCCGGTGTTGGTATTCAGCGCGACGACGGACGGCTCATTCAGCACGATCCCGCGACCCCGCACGTACACCAGTGTGTTCGCGGTGCCGAGGTCGACAGCCATGTCGCGGCCCAGAAACGCCATCGCGTTGCTCATCGAGAACTAGAACCTTCCAGCCAGATCTGCAGCTAACTGTAGTTTTCCTACTGCGCGCGGCTGGCGCTGTCGTTCACGCCACCCGGCTGTCCCGGCACGCGCCGCCTGTCAGCAGCGGCGCGGCAAGGCACCTGGCGCCGCCGGGCCGGCCACCTGCCCGCACCGGCCGCGAGGGACGATCTGCTCGCCCGTACCAACGCACCGCCGCGGCCGATAGTGCCAACGGCAGGAAAGCCGGATCCGGCAATCCCCGAAATTGCCACTATCAGCGACCGGCTGTTAGCGCGCAGTAATGCTGAATAGCGCACGGACAGCCCGCGATTGCCAGCCTACATGTCGGTCCTGCGCCCGTTCCGGCAGGGCACGCCGGTTGGTCTGCGCTTTGGCAATTAGTGACCTGCGGCGTGCTCGACGCGATAGCCGAGCCAGATTCCGATGGCCCACAATGCCGCGAAAATGCCGCCGAGAAAATACATCACCGGCACCACTGCGCCGGATGCGATGACGAACACCTGGAGCAGGCTGCCGCCGACAGCGTGACCGGCAGCAGGCGCCGGGCCAGCGCCGCGAAGCAGCACGCCGCGACGGCCGCGATCCCGCCAGTCAGCCCGGCCGCGTGCGGCGCCAGGTGGTCGATCTGCACGGCGACCGGAATTGCCAGGCCGAGGACGATGGCCTCCATGATCAGCACGGTGGCGCACAGCCGCTTCATCTCGCATTCACCTGACCCGGCCGGGTCGTCGCGGCGGGAGTCGCCCGGACGGCCCCGTTCCCGGCCTATCGGACAGCAGCACCCGCGCATCGCCGGCGGTGATCACCGAGCCGGTGATGAGCACGCCCGCCTTGCCCGGGCCCGCCCTCGCCGGCCGCGTCTGCCTCGTCGGCGAGCGCACGCCCAGCTCGATCGCGTCGTCCAGCCGCTCGGCGACCGTGACCCGGTCCGGCCCGAACACGCCGCCGGCCAGCGTCGGCGAGCGCGGCGGTCGGCATCGAGCGCGGCGAGGAGTTGGTGGTCGCGACCAGCTGCGCGACGACGGGCTCCAGCTCGTCCAGGATGCCGGACACGTCCTTGTCCTCGCTGACCGCGAGGATGGCGATCAGGTCGGTGAAGCTGAACGCCTCGGTCAGGGCCTCCACCGACGCCGCCATGCCGCCGGGATTGTGCGCCGGCGTCGACGATGCACCACCGGGCTGCGCCGGACGATCTCCAGCCGGCCGGGCGAGGTCATCGTCGCCACCGCGCGCCGACGATGTCCAGGTCGAGCGCCGGCCGGCTGCCCGATCGCCGGAAGCGGTCTGCGTCGGCGTCTCCGGCGTCCGCGCGAACGCCTCGACGGCCGCGATCGCGCAGGCCAGGTTGCCGGCCTGGTGCGCGCCGAACAGCGGCAGGTAGAGGTCCGGGTAGTCGCCGAGCAGGCCGCGGATCGCCACCTGCTGGCCGCCGACGGCGAGCTCCCGGCTGAGCACGCCGAACTCGAGGCCCTCCCGGGCTACGCTGGCGCCGACCTCGGCGGCCCGGCGCAGCAGCACCTCAGCGGCCGCCGGCGGCTGCTGCGCCAGCACGGCGATGGCGCCGGGCTTGATGATGCCCGCCTTGTCGGCGGCGATCTCGCGCCACCGTGTTGCCCAGGTAGCGGGCGTGGTCGATCGAGATCGGCGTGACCACCGCGACGGCGCCGTCGGCGACGTTGGTGTTGTCCCAGGTGCCGCCCATGCCGACCTCGAGCACGCAGACGTCGACGGGCGCGTCGGCGAACACCGAGAACGCCATGCCGACGAGCACCTCGAAGAACGACAGCGCGCACGTCGTGCGACTTAGTCCACCAGTCCAGGTACGGCTTGATCTCGTCGTAGGCGTCGACGAATCGCTCGCGCTGCAGCGGCTGGCCGTCCACGCAGATGCGCTCGCGGACGAGGACAGGTGCGGGCTGGTGAACAGGCCGGTGCGCAGGCCGCGCGCGCGCAGCAGCGTCTCGGTCATCCGGGCCGTCGAGGTCTTGCCGTTGGTGCCGGTGATGTGGATCACCGGGTAGGCCCGCTGCGGGTCACCGAGCAGGCTGACGAGCGACGTGATCCGCTCCAGCGACGGGTTGATCGAGTGCTCGGGCCGGCGGGCGAAGATCTCCTGCTCGATCTCGCGCAGCCGGCCCTGGTCGTCAGCGTCATGCCGGGATCAGGCCGTCCCGCTGGCGGCTGCGCCGGCGCGCGGGCAGCGCGGCGAGCCGCTCGGTCAGGCGGGCGACCTCGGCCTGCGCGGCGGCCAGCCGGTCCCGGTTCTTGGCCACGACCTGCGCCGGTGCCCGCTCCACGAAGGAGGCGCTGGCCAGCTTGCGCTCGACGGCCTCGATGTCGGCCTGCGCGGCGGCCAGATCCTTGGCCAGCCGCTTGCGCTCGGCCGCGACGTCCAGGCCGGCCGCGGTGTCCAGCTCGATCGTGACGCCCTCGGCGTGCAGCGACGCCGTCGGCGCGAAGTCCGGTGCCCGGCTCGGCCAGCCGCAGCAGCGTCCTGATCCGCCCTTCGTGCTGCGCCAGCGCCGTGCCGCCAATCCCGGCCAGCCGGGCGGGCACCTGCTGGCCTCGGCCGCAGGCCCTGGTCCGAGCGGAACCTGCGAACCTCGGTCACCAGCCGCATCAGCGCCGAGATCTCCGCCTCGGCCGCCGGGTCGGCTGGCAGCGCCGGCAGCGCGTCCGCCGCGCCGTCCGCCGATCTGGCCCGGCCAGCGGGCGATGACCACCGATTCGCCGCCGGTCAGCGCCGTCCACAGCTCCTCGGTGACGAACGGCAGCAGCGGGTGGATCAGCCGCAGCAGCCGGTCAAGCACCTCGCCCAGCACCTGCCTGGTCGCGCTGCGCCGCTGCCTCGTCCGTGCCGGTCAGCGCGGGCTTGGCCAGCTCCAGGTACCAGTCGCAGAACTCGTCCCAGGCGAAGTGGTAGAGCAGCGTCGCAGACCTTGGCGAACTCGAACTGCTCGAACAGCGCGTCGACCTCGGCGGTGACAGCCGCCAGCCGGGACAGGATCCACCGGTCAGGCGCCGACAGGCCGGCTCGGCGGCGGCAGCGCGCTGTCCGCGCCGGCGGTCAGCCGCACGCCGTTGAGCTGCGCGAACCTGACGGCGTTCCACAGCTTGTTGCAGAAGTTGCGCGACGCCGGCCACCCAGTCCTCGCTGACCGCGACGTCGCCGCCCGGGGTGGCGCCGCGGGCCAGGGTGAACCTGGTCGCGTCCGCGCCGAACCGGTCGATCCAGTCCAGCGGGTCCACGGTGTTGCCGCGCGTCTTGGACATCTTCTTGCCGTACTGGTCGCGGACCAGGCCGTGCAGCGCGACCTGACGGAACGGCACCGCGTCCTCCGGCCCGGCGGCCGGCCATCGCGTACAGGCCGAACAGCATCATCCGGGCGACCCAGAAGAACAGGATGTCGTAGCCGGTCACGAGCACGCTGGTCGGATAGAAGGCGCGCAGGTCAGGGGTGTCATCGGGCCAGCCGAGCGTGGAGAACGGCCACAGCCCCGAGGAGAACCAGGTGTCGAGCACGTCCGGAGTCCTGCTGCCAGCCCGCGCCCTGCGGCGGCTCCTCGTCCGGGCCCGACGCAGACCACCTCGCCGTCCGGGCCGTACCAGATCGGGATCCGGTGGCCCCACCACAGCTGACGGCTGATGCACCAGTCGTGCATGTCGTCGACCCAGTCGAAGTAGCGGGCGGCCATGTCCTGCGGGTAGATCCGCACCCGGCCGTCCCTGCACCGCGTCGCCGGCCGCCTTGGCGAGCGGCTCGACCTTGACGAACCACTGCAGCGACAGCCGCGGCTCGACCGTCGTGCCGCAGCGCGAGCAGTGCCCGACCGCGTGCACGTACGGGCGGCGCTCGGCCACGACCCGGCCCTCGGCCCGCAGCGCCGCCAGCACGGCCGGCCGCGCCTCGAACCGGTCCAGGCCCTGCGAACGGCCCGTGCGCGGTGATCACGCCGCGCTCGTCCATGACGACCAGGCTGGGCAGGTCGTGCCGGCGGCCGATCTCGAAGTCGTCCGGGTCGTGCGCGGGCGTCACCTTGACCGCGCCGGTGCCGAACTCCGGGTCGACGTGCGGGTCGGCGACCACCGGGATCCGGCGCCCGGTCAGCGGCAGCTCGATGTCGCGGCCGACCAGGTGCGCATACCGGGGGTCGTCCGGGTGCACGGCAACGGCCGTGTCGCCGAGCATCGTCTCCACCCGCGTGGTGGCCACCACGATCTGGTCGTCGCCGTCGCCGTACCGGAGCGAGACCAGCTCGCCGTCGTCGTCGGAGTGCTCCACCTCGATGTCCGACAGCGCGGTCAGGCAGCGCGGGCACCAGTTGATGATCCGCTGCGCCCGGTAGATCAGCCCGTCCGCGTACAGCTGCTTGAACATCGTCTGCACGGCCCTGGACAGGCCGGCGTCCATCGTGAACCGCTCGCGGGTCCAGTCGACGCTGTCGCCGAGCCGGCGCATCTGGCCGAGGATCCGGCCGCCGGACTCGGCCTTCCACTGCCAGACCCGCTCGATGAAAGCCTCCCGGCCGAGATCATGCCGGGACAGCCCGTCCTTGGCGAGCTCGCGCTCGACCACGTTCTGGGTGGCGATGCCGGCGTGGTCCATGCCGGGCAGCCAGAGCGCGTTGTAGCCCTGCATCCGGCGCCGCCGCACCAGCGCGTCGATGAGCGTGTGGTCAAGCGCGTGGCCGATGTGCAGCGATCCGGTCACGTTCGGCGGCGGGATGACGATCGTGAACGGCGGCGCCTTGCGAGTCAGCGTCCGCCCGGAAGTATCCGGCTTCTACCCATGCCCTCGTAGCGGCGGGTCTCGACCTCGCCCGGGCTGTACTGCGCTGGTAGCTGGGTTGCATCGGTTCCGGTGGTCACGTCAGCAGAGTCTAGTGCGACGGGAGCGCTGTCCCGTGCGCGAGCGGCAGGCAGCCGGACCCGGCGCTACGCGGACTTCTCGCGCGGGGTGCGGCGGGCAACGTCGCGCGGCACCAGGGTCGGGTTCACGTTCTCGAGCACGACCTCGGCACTGATCACGACCTTCTCGACGTCCTTGCGGCTCGGCACCTCGTACATGACCGAGAGCAGGACCTCTTCCAGGATCGCGCGCAGTCCGCGAGCACCGGTGCCGCGCAGGATCGCCTGGTCGGCGACGGCCTCCAGGGCGTCCTCGGTGAACTCCAGGTCGACGCCGTCCAGCTCGAAGAGCCGCCGGTACTGCCGGACCAGCGCGTTCCGCGGCTCGGTCAGGATCCTGATCAGCGCCTCGCGGTCCAGGTTGTGCACGCTGGTGATGACCGGAAGCCGGCCGACGAACTCCGGGATCATGCCGAACTTGAGCAGGTCCTCGGGCATCACGTCGGCGAACGGGTCAGACTCGGTCTTCTCGGTCTTCACCCGCAGGACCGCGCCGAAGCCCATGCCGCTCTTGCCGACCCGCGACTCGATGATCTTCTCCAGGCCCGCGAACGCGCCCGCCGCAGATGAACAGCACGTTCGTCGTGTCGATCTGGATGAACTCCTGGTGCGGGTGCTTGCGGCCGCCCTGCGGCGGCACCGAGGCCGTCGTGCCCTCGAGGATCTTCAGCAGCGCCTGCTGGACGCCTTCGCCGGACACATCGCGGGTGATCGACGGGTTCTCGCTCTTGCGGGCGATCTTGTCGATCTCGTCGATGTAGATGATGCCGGTCTCGGCCTTCTTGACGTCATAGTCGGCCGCCTGGATGAGCTTGAGCAGGATGTTCTCGACGTCCTCGCCGACGTAGCCGGCCTCGGTCAGCGCGGTCGCGTCGGCGATGGCGAACGGCACGTTCAGCAGCCGGGCCAGCGTCTGCGCGAGCAGCGTCTTGCCCGACCCGGTCGGCCCGAGCAGCAGGATGTTGGACTTGGCCAGCTCGACGCCGTCCTCGCCCGAGCCGGACCGCTCACCACCGGACTGAATCCGCTTGTAGTGGTTGTAGACCGCGACCGACAGGCCCTTCTTGGCCTTCTCCTGGCCGATGACGTAGGAGTCAAGGAACTCGTAGATCTCGCGCGGCTTGGGCAGGCTATCCCACTTGAGCTCAGCGGGCTCGGCGAGCTCTTCCTCGATGATCTCGTTGCACAGATCGATGCATTCGTCGCAGATGTAGACGCCAGGCCCGGCAATGAGCTTTTTAACCTGCTTCTGGCTCTTTCCGCAGAATGAGCACTTCAGCAGATCACCGCCATCACCGATGCGTGCCACCTAGTTACTCCCTCTAGCCTGCTGGCCGGCTGTGCAGGCCGGCGATCAAACGAGTATGGGCCTGCGAGTACAACAGTGCCTGTAGAACCTAGACGGTACCGCGTCAGTGGCCCTAGGGATGCCCTAAGAAACACCGCGCCGGCGCGCCGGCCGCCTGGCGGGCTCCGCCGCAACGAGCGAATGTCGCGTCAGGACGACTTAGGACGACCCTACCTCGCTCTTGCGCTTTATCATCGTCAGAACCTCATCGACCATTCCGTACTCTTGCGCCTCGTGCGCGGTGAAGAACTTGTCCCGCTCGATGTCACGGCGGACCCGGTCCTCGTCCTGGCCGGTGTGCTTGGCCAGGATGGCCTCCATGGAGGCCCGCATCCGGAGGATCTCCCGTGGCCTGGATCTCCAGGTCGCTGGACTGGCCGTAGCCGCTCTCGACGGCCGGCTGGTGGATCAGGATCCGGGAGTTCGGCAGCGCGAACCGCTTGCCCTTCGTGCCGGCCGCCAGCAGCACCGCGGCGGCCGAGGCCGCCTGGCCCAGGCAGTAGGTGTGGATCTCCGGCTGGATGTACTGCATGGTGTCGTAGATGGCCATCATCGACGTCATCGACCCGCCCGGCGAGTTGATGTAGATGAGGATGTCCCGGCCCGGGTCGATCGACTCGAGCGTGATCAGCTGCGCCATGACGTCATTGGCCGAGGCATCGTCGATCTGCACGCCGAGGAAGATGATCCGCTCCTCGAACAGCTTGTTGTACGGGTTCATCTCCTTGACGCCGTAGGACGTCCGCTCCACGAAGGACGGCAGCACATACCGCGACTGCGTTGCCTGCCGTGCTCCCGGCTGGCGGGAGCCTCCGTATCCAGCGCTCACTTCTGGTCCTCCCTGGCCACTGCTGCCCACGATGCTGGAGCTGCCCATGATCTCCGCCCCGCTCACGAGACCGGCCCGACGGACGGCACCTCGGTCGCGCTCGTGACCACGTGGTCCACGATCCCGTAGTCCTTGGCCTCCTCCGCGGTGAACCACCGGTCGCGGTCGGAGTCCTCCTCGATCTGCTCCACCGGCCGGCCAGTGTGCGAGGCGATCCGCTCGGCCATCAGCCGCTTGAGGAACAGGCTCTGCTCGGCCTGGATCCTGATGTCAGTCGCGGTGCCGCCGATGCCGCCGTGCGGCTGGTGCATCAGGATCGCGGCGTGCGGCATGGCGTACCGCTTGCCCGGCGCGCCCGCGGTGAGCAGGAACTGGCCCATCGAGGCGGCCATGCCCATCGCAAAAGTGGCCACGTCGTTCGGCACGTACTGCATGACGTCGTAGATCGCCATTCCGGCATAGACCGAACCGCCGGGAGAGTTGATATAGAGGCTGATGTCTCGCTTGCCGTCTTCTGACGCCAGCAGGATCAGCTCGGCGCAGATTCGGTTCGCCAGGTCGTCATCGACCTGCTGGCCGAGGAAGATGATCCGGTGCCGCAGCAGGCGCTGGAACAGCTGGTCGCCGAGCGGCTGGACCGGGCTCTCCCCGTTCCGGGCAAGCACCCCGGCGACGTGCTGCAAATCCTCGGGAGGCGTGCTCACGTGTGCTCTCCTCGCTGTAGTTCGTCCGCGCCAGTCATTCAGAGTGACCCTAACCCTCGCCTTCGACCGCGATTGCCGCGCAGGCCCGCTGTTCGCTTACGGCGCACGCTGAGGTGCCATTGTTCGCTGCTGGCAGCCGGGTTCGTTGCTCACTGCGACGGCCGGAACGGGGCCAGGGCCCCCTCGGCCGCGGCCAGGCGGCAGCACGAGGGCGGGCGGCCCCGTTCCCGTCCTTGCGGTCGCGGCGGAGGCCGGCCCCGGTCAGTTCTCGCCGGCGCCGGCGTCGGTGGTGTCCTCGTCCGTGCCGTCGTCGGTTTCGGCCGCGTCGTCCGCCCCGTCCGCTTCGTCCGCCCCGTCCGCCTCGTCCGCGGCCCCGACGTAGACCGGGCGCCCGGCCTCGTCGACGATGCGGGCGTTCTGCGCCAGCCAGCTCAGCGCGTTCCCGCGCAGGACGTCAGCCGCCACCGCGCCCAGCTGGTTGCCGTCGGTCAGCTGGCGGGCCAGAGCGTCCGGAGCGACGCCCATCCGGTACGCCTGCTCGGTGACGAAGGCGCTCAGCTGGTCGCCGGTGACCTTGAGGTCCTCCTGCGTGGCGATCTTGTCCAGGATGAAGCCAGCCTTGACCGAGCGGCGGGCGTCGGCCTCGAAGTCCTCGGCGAGCTTGGCCTGCGTGGTCTCCGCGGAGTCCAGGTAGGCCTTCATGGTCAGGCCAGCCCGGTCGAGCTGATCCTGCAGGCTGTGGCGCCGCTGCTCGACCTCGGCCTCGACGATGCGGTCGGGCAGCGGGATATCGAGCTGCTCGACCAGGGCCTCAAGCAGCCGCTCCCGGGCCTGGCCGGCCTGGCCCGCCTGGCGCATCGATTCCAGCTGCTTGCGGGTGGACGCCCGCAGCTCGCCCACGGTGTCGAACTCGCTGGCCGACTGAGCGAACTCGTCGTCCAGCTCCGGCAGCTCCTTGACCTTGACCGAGTTGACCGTGACCTGCACGTCGGCCGCCAGGCCCGCCTGCTTGCCGCCGGCCAGCTCAGCCGTGAAGGTCTTGGACTCCCCGGCCGACATGCCCGCCAGGGCCTCGTCCAGGCCGTCGAGCATGCTCTCCGAGCCGACCTCGTAGGACACACCGGTCGCCTGCGCATCCTCGACGACCTCGCCGTCGATGCTGGCGGCCAGGTCAATGGAGACAAAATCGCCGGTCTCCACCGGCCGGTCGACGCCCTTCAGCGAGGCGAACCGCTCGCGGAGCGAGCCGAGATACTCCTCGACCTGGTCGGGGTCGACTTCGGCGTTGTCGACAGTGACGGACAGCGACTCCACGTCCGGCAGGTCAAAGTTCGGCCGTACGTCCACCTCGGCGGTGAAGGTCAGCTCTTCCCCGTCCTCCAGCTTGGTGATCTCCAGGTCGGGCTGACTCAGCGGGACGACGTCGTGCTCCGCGACCGCCTTGCTGTACAGCTCGGGAACGGCCTCGTTGACCGCCTGCTCCAGCACCGCGCCGCGGCCGATGCGAGTGTCGATGATGCGCGGCGGAACCCGGCCGGGGCGGAACCCGGGGATCCTGACCTGCCGCGCCACCTCCCGGTAGGCCTTGTCGAGGCTGGGCTTGAGCTCAGCAAACGGAACTTCGATGGTCAGCTTGACCCGGGTCGGGCTCAGCTCTTCGACGTCGGTCTTCACCTGGGGTCGCTTCCTGGAAAAGGGGTTATCCCGCTGGCACGCGCCACGCGGACGCGGCCGGACTGGCACGTCACTCACGGCTACTGGCCGCCAAGTCTAGGCCAGGCCGGGCGTGTTCACCCGCCACGGGTGATGATCACGGGAACTCCGCGATCGCACGATGACCGTACAGGAGTACTCGGGGGCGACCGGGTGCCCGGGCTGTGCGTGCACGGCCGCGGGCGTTACCGGCGGCTAGTTCTCCAGGAGGCAATCATGACGGAACCGCGGACGGGCCCTGGCAGCGAGCCGGGGCAGCCTGGCGGGCCGGGGCGGCCGGGCAGCGGCCCGGCGCCCGGCATGGGCCAGGACAGCATGAACTCCGGAAACACCGACCCGGGGCGGCCGGGAGGACAGGACAGCGGGCACCTGCCCGCCGGCACCGGCGGGCCGGCCACGGCCGGCTCAGGAGCCAGCAGTACCGGAGTCACCACCGCCGCGCGCACGACCGCGGCTCAGGCCAGCGTGCCGCAGCAGTACGGCCGCGAGTCTGAGTACGGCAGCGGCATGGGCGGCGAAGCCGCGATGCCGGGCGCCAGCCCGCGCGGCATGCTCGGGGCAGCGGCCGGGCGGGCCTGGCCGGCCCTGCTGCTCGGCGCGCTCGGCCTGATCGCGGTCGGCATCGCGCTGCTGGTCTGGCCGCACGCCAGCCTGACGGTCATCTCCATCCTCATCGGCGCGGCCGTGCTCGGCTCCGGCATCGTCCGGATGTACGAGGGCTTCACGGCCAGCAACGAAAGCGGCGGCATGCGGGCCGGCTACGTCGTGATCGGGCTGCTCGCGGTGCTGGCCGGGCTCTACCTGCTGCGGCACCATGCGCTCAGCCTGTTCCTGGTCGCGTTCGTGACCGGGGTGTTCTTCATCGCGCAGGGCATTTCCGAGCTCGGCGTCGCAATCTCGGCGAATGTGCCGGGGCGCGCTTTCCGGGGCGTGCTCGGCGTGGTCAGCCTCGCGGCCGGCATCCTGATGGTGGTCTGGCCGTCGATCACGCTGGTCATCCTCTTCACCCTCGTCGCAGCCTGGCTGCTGTTCTACGGCCTGGTACTCGGCGGGCTGGCCTTCGGACTGCGCAAGGCAGCCAAGGACGCCAAGAAGGACCAGGCGGACAGCATGACGTCGGCCCGGACGCTGGCCACGAGCACGAGGTAGCCGATCGGCTGCCAGTAGCGAGTTAGTCAGCAGCGCGGTGGCCCCGCTCCGGCGGCTGGCGCCGGGCGGGGCTGTCGGCGCGCCGCCCTGATGGGGCGGACGCCGAACGCACGGGGCGTCAGTTACCGATCGGTGCCTCACTATGGGCACCGGTCGGTAACTGACGCCTTATCGGGCACCCGGGGCTACAGCAGCTCGAGCCGCCGGCCCTGGGCGATGGCCTGCCGCCGGTTCGCCACGCCGAGCTTCCGGTAGACCGAGCTCAGGTGCGTCTTGATGGTGTTGATCGACAGGAACAGCGCCTCGGCGATCTCCTGGTTGGTCATATGCGAGGGCAGGAACCGCAGCACCGCGAGCTCGCTGTCGGTCAGCAGCGCCGCGGTCTGGGCGCCGGCCGGGCGCGGCAGGCGGCCGTCGAAGCGGTCCAGGATCCGGCCCGCGAACCCGGCGCACCGGCTGGACGGCGAGATCAGCACGGTCAGCGCTGACCGGACCGGCAGAGCCGGCCGCGATGAACGGGCCGCAGGCATCCTCAGGCTCGGCTAGCGCCAGTGCCTGGGACAGCAGCTCGGCGGCCTCGCTGGCCTGGCTCAGCCTGCGGTGCGCAACGACGGCGGCCAGCAGCGCGGCGATCCGGTCCGCCATGGAGCAAGTCGCCGGTCACATCGGCCAGCAGCGGGGCGACGAGCGCCAGCGCGCCCTTGTCGTCGGCGTCCGCGATCAGCAGCCGGGCCTGGCAGACGACGCCTCCGGCCGCGCCGGCGCGTCGCCCGGGCCCTGCCCGGACTCAGCCAAGGCGGCCAGGGTCGCCCTGGCCCGTTCACGCTCGCCGCCGGCCAGGCTGATCTCCGCGTCCAGCGCCGCGATCACCGCCGTGGCCCCGTCGGCCTGCTCGTTCCGGCTCCGCCCGCCCGAGGTCAGCCACGGCCGGGCTCAGTCGCCCGTGGTCAGTACGCCCGTGGTCAGTACGCCCGTGATCGGTATGGCTACCAGGCAGGCCGGGGCTGTAGCCAGCCTGGACCGCCCCGGCCGACGCGTCGGTCAGCCAGCGGACGAGGCCGCGGGCGCCGGCCAGGTTGCCCTCGGCGAGCGCCAGCCGCGCGCGCAGCAGCCCGCTGAGGACCGCGATGGACGGCTCGCCGGCCGGGCGCGGGCGTCATCGCCGCCAGATCGGCCTGATCGAGCAGCCGCCGGCGGCATCCGGCTCGTCTCTGGCCAGGCTGACGGCCGCGCCGGCCAGCGCCAGCACCGGGGCCAGGTCGTCGTCACGGCCGTGCGGCCCGTCGGCCACACTGGCCGCGAGCCTGGTCGCGGCGGCCAGGTCGCCGTACAGCGCGCAGGCGAGCTGCTTCCCAGGACTTGCCCCGTTCCCGCAGAGGCAGCAGGCCGCCCGCGGACAGCTGCGCGCCGGCGTGCAGGAGCGCCGACCGGGCCAGCTGGGAGTCGAACTCGCGCAGCGCGGCGAAGCCCAGTCGCCAGCCACAGCGTGCCGAGCGCGCGGTGCTCGCAGACCCCGCGCGGGTCGGCGTGCGCGCGGGCTGGCCAGCACCCACTCCGCATCCAGCCAGCCGGGCTCGGGCGGCAGCACGGTCGACTGGTAGAGCACCCGCAGGGCCGCCAGCCAGAGGTCGGCCTCGGCCCTGTCCTGGCTGTCCGCCGGGCCGGCCGGCTGGCCAGGACAGACTCAGCCGCCTCCAGATGCGGCAGCGCCCCGTCGGCGTCGCCCTGCCAGAGCCGGCCGCGGCAGCGCCACCGCGAGGGCGAGTTCCGGCTCGGCGGCCAGCCGGCCGGGCGGCACCGCGGCCAGCGCCGCCTCCAGGCCGGGCCCGGCCGGTGACAGCATCACCGCCGGGCCCGCGTCCCGCAGCAGCTGCAGGCCGAACTCCCAGTCGCCGACCTCGGCGGCCGCCTGGACGGCCGGGAGCACCTCGCCCCTGGCGGCGTACCAGCGGGCGACGCGGCCGCTGGAGCTCGGCGACCTCGTCCGGCAGTTCCCGCCGCAGGTCGGCGGCCAGCACGTCTCTGAGCATCGGGTGGTAGCGGTACTCGCCTGGCCTGGGCGGAGATTGGCTGGACCAGCCCGGTGTCCGGCTGAGCTGCTCCAGCAGCCGGGCGGCCCCGGTCTCGCCGGTCAGGTCGCGGGCCAGGTCGGCGGGCACCGTGCTGGTCAGGCAGGTGCGCAGCATGAAGTTCCTGACCTCGCCGGGAGCTGGCCGAGCAGCTCGTCCTGAAGGTAGTCGCCCGCGACGCCGTCGCCGGGCTCGGCCGGGCCGGCCTGATCGGCCAGGCGGGAGTGGTCCGCCGGGTCCGGCGGCTCCGCCAGGGCGGTCAGCCGCAGCCCGGCCAGCCAGCCCTCGGTCCGCGCTGAAGATCTGGTCGCGGTCGGCCGGGCTGAGCGGCCTGCCCAGCATCCCGAAGTAGGCGGCGGTCTCCTCGGTCGTGCAGGCCAGGTCGGCCGCGCCGATGTCGGCCAGCTCGCCCGCCAGCCGCAGCCGGGACAGGGCCAGGCCAGGCGCTGACCGGCCGGCGAGCACGAGCCGCAGGCCGGCTGGCTCGTGCCTGATGAGCTCGTCCAGCCCGGCAAGCGACTCGCCGCCGGCGAGCGCGTGGACGTCGTCGAGAATGAGCAGTACCGGATCGGCGGCCTGGCCGCAGCGACGAGCCGAGATCCACTGCGGGATCTCGGCCGCCGCCATGCCGGCGGGCGGCCCCGGCCGACCGCTCCGACCGCGGCCATCGCGCCGGCCCGGCACAGCGCGGCGGTGACGTAACGCCAGAACTCGGCCGGGATCGGCGTCGGCCTGGTCGAGTGTGACCCAGGCTGGCCGCCGGCTCGCCGGCCTGGCCGTGGCCCACTGGGCCAGCGCGACGGTCTTGCCCGCCCCTGGCGGCCCGGTCATCAGCGTGACCCGGCGGGTGACGGCAGCGTCGATGAGCCCGGCGACCCGGCTGCGCGGCAGCACGGCCAGGCCCGGCCGCGGGATGCGCAGCTTGTCCTCAAGCAGCTCGATCTCCTGCGGCCGTGCCGACAGCGCCGGCCCGCTCACGATGGTCGTCATCGCCCCCCCGAGTGATGGCGTTCGCCAGCAACTGCGTGCCGCAACTGCTTCCGGCGATGGTGAGCTGTCCGCCACCGCTGTCACCCGTCGCGGTGAAATTGCAGCTCAAAGCCCAGTTAACGGCATACCCAGCCAGGCTGGCGGACCAATCAGAGCGACCCGTTATGACCGGTTCTGCGGGGACGCGGGCTCCAGCTGGCGGCGTGATCGGGTTCACCCACGCTGGGTGATGCCCGGCTCGGCGCCGTCCGTAGCGTCCTGAGAAGAACAACCCGGACAACTGGCCAGCATGCCAGCGATGGCTGTCTGCTCCGGCAGGCGGTTGCGCTCGCAGTACGGCCAGGTCAGAGGGGAGTGGCTTCATGAGCAGACCACAGGACAAGTCGACTGGCATCCCGACCGGGGCCCAGGGTGAGCAGCAGGGCGCGAAGGTGACCGGACCCGGCACGACGGCCGGAGCGGCCGCCACCGGCACGTCAGGAACTGCGGGCACTACCGGCGCCAACGCCGGCCGAGCACGACACCGGGGTCGACCACGACCGGCCTGCGTGAGCGCTCAGCGATGCCGCCCGAGCAGTCCGCCGGCAGCTACCAGCGCGGCACCGCGCCGTCAGCCTCGCACCGGGGCGGCGGGGCGCACGGAACGAGCAGCGGGAGCACGATGGGCGGCGTCCTGAGCGTCGTCGCCGGCCTGCTGACCTTCCTCGCCGGGCTGGCGGCAGTCGTCCGGCAGCACTACTACCCGGTCCTGTCGGGCTACGCCTATACCTGGAATGTCCGTAACTGGGGCATCGTCCTGCTCGTACTCGGCGCACTGCTGTTCGCCGCGGGAGCATGCGCGCTGCTCGGCATGGGCTGGGCACGAGCATTCGGGATCGGCATAGCGGTCCTGACAGCCATCGCCGGCTTCCTGTTCCTGGCCTTCACACCGGTCTGGGGCGTGGTCCTGGTAGCTGTCAGCGTGCTCGCCATCTGGGGTCTGGTGCATGACGGCGATACGCAGCACCAGATGAATTAGCGCCAGGTCAGGTAAGGCCAGGCCCGGCCGCGCAGGCAGCGGGCCGCACGACCGAGCGAGCCCCGTCCCCGACGCCAGGGACGGGGCTCGTTCCGTGTGCCAGGACCGGTTCAGGCGCGCGCGGCGTCGGCCTGCTCGGCGGCGATGACCCTGAGCACGGCGTCGATCAGGGCCAGGTGCGTGAAGGCCTGCGGGAAGTTGCCGAGATGCCGCCCGCTGGCAGCCTCGATTTCCTCGGCGTACAGCTGCAGCGGGCTGGCCAGCGACAGCAGCTTCCCGCAGAGCGCGGCGGCCCGCTTCGTCTCCCCGATCATCGCCATCGTCGACACCAGCCAGAACGAGCAGATGGTGAACGTTCCCTCGTCCCCGGCCAGGCCGTCGTCAGTCTGCGATTGCCGGTACCGCAGCACCAGCCCGTCGACGCTCAGCTCGTCCGCGATGGCCAGCACGGTGGCGCGCACCCGGTCGTCGTCCGGCGGCAGGAAGCCCATCAGCGGGACCAGCAGCGCCGACGCGTCCAGCGCGGTCTCGCCGTAGCTCTGCACGAACACGCCCCTGTCGTCCACGCCGTGCTTGCAGATCTCGTCGTGAATCTTGTCCGCGGCCGCCCGCCAGCTGGCGGCAAGCTCGTCCTCGCCCCTCCCCTTGGCCAGCTTGGCCCCGCGGTCGACGGCCACCCAGCACATGACCTTGGAGGCGGTGAAGTGCCGCGGCTCCCCGCGCACTTCCCAGATGCCGCGATCAGGGTCGCCGACGACGTCAAGCGCGTTCTCGACCAGCTTGCACAGGGCCTGCCAGGCGAGCGGCCCGATCTCAGCCGCGGCGTTCTCGAAGTACAGCGCGATGGCCTCCATCGCCATGCCCCACACGTCGTGCTGCTTCTGGTCGTAGGCGCCGTTGCCGACCCGGACCGGCCGCGCGCCCTCGTAGCCGCGCATGTGGTCGAGAAGCTGCTCGTGCAGATCGCGCTCGGTGTCGATGCCGTACATGATCTGCAGCGGCCCGGCGCCGATCGCGTCCATCAGGAACGCGAAGTAGCCGAACGCCTCCCAGTCAAAGCCGAGCTTGTACAGCGCGGACAGCATGAACGCGGAGTCCCGGATCCAGGTGAAGCGGTAGTCCCAGTTCCGCTCGCCGCCGGGTGCCTCCGGCAGCGACGTCGTGGCAGCCGCCATGATCGCCCCGGACGGGGAGTAGCTCAGGCCCTTGAGCGTGAGCGCGCTGCGCTCCAGGTACGGCCGCCACGGATGGTCGGGCATCTTGGAATTGGCGTGGCGCAGCCAGTCCCGCCAGACGCCGATTGTCTGGTCTACCTCGGCCTCGGCAGCGGCGACCGTGCTGAGCTCGGCGCCCTTCCAGGACAGCGCCGCGAACGCGGTCTCGCCCTCGGACAGCGCCGTCCGCGCGCTCGCCCTGGCGCCGCCGAGACCGAGGTTGAGGCTGGTGCACAGGACGAGCTCGGGCTGGTCATCGAGCGTGCACGAGGCGATGCCGTAGCCGTCGCCCCGGTAGCTCCAGGCACCGGAGAACCGGCCGTAGTCGAACAGCGGCATGCAGTCGAGCATCAGGTCGACCTGGCCGGAGATGCAGGTCGCGGTCCTGACCAGCATTCCGCGCCCGGTGTAGTCGCCGGGCGGCCTGCGCTGGCCCTCGATCCGCTGACTGCCCTGCCACGGGCCCATCACCAGCGCGTCCCTGATGACCATCCAGCCGGTGGCCGTGCTCCACGTGGTCTCCAGCACCATCGACCCGGGCAGGTAGCGGCGCTGGGCCGGAACCTTGGAGTGCACGGGACCAAACCGGAAGAAGCCCGCGGATCTGTCCAGCAGCGTGGCGAACACGCTGGCGGAGTCCGGCCGCGGCAGGCACATCCACTCGACCGCGCCGTCGGGCGCGACCAGCGCGGTGGTCGTCCAGTCGGACAGGAAGGCGTAGTCGGCGATGGGCGGGAACGCAGATGGCGCGGACGGCTGCGGCGGGGCGTCGGGCGGTGAGATGACAGACATCCTCGGGTGATTCCCTGCTGGGCTAGCCCGGCCTCACCCGTTCCGGATGACTTGGCTCACCCGCAGCCGGTGAGAGGGTCATGCCTTCGCTGCTAGCTCACCACGCCGGCCAGGCCGAGGATGCCGTTGATCGTCAGCAGCACGCCGCCGACCCCGAGGGCGCCGGTGGTGAGGATGTGCCCGTGGGCGCGCAGCCAGTCGTCAAAGCCGCGGAGCACCCGGCCGGTCCGCTCCGGCGCGATCAAGTACAGGATGAGCGGCAGCCAGACGAACATCACGGTGATGAAGATGACCACGGCAATCCCGAGAATGCTATCGGCCAGGCTCTCCTTCGACGTCGCCACGACCTGGATGGCGGAGATGAACGTCAGCGACGGCGCGTAGACAAGCAGGCCGACGAGGAAGGCTGTCTTGGGGCCCGGCTTGGCCAGCAGCCGGGACATGATGCCCTTGCCCTTCTTCTTCGGGTTGGGCGGCTTAGGACCGCGCCGGAACAGGTACGCGCCGCCTATCAGCATCAGCACGCCGAGGCCGAGCCTGATGCCGTATCTGGGCTGGCGCTGATGGGGCTTGTCCAGGTGGCCGGCATGCAGGGCGACGAAGATGACCGTCGCCATGATCACGGTGATCACGAGGGCGCCGGTCAGGTAGAACAGCACGGTCCGGTGCGGGTTAGCGGCGCCCAGGAAGACGGCCGAGACGAGGATGGCGGTCGGCGTCAGCGCCGCGAGTACCGCCAGCCCGGCTGCCTGTTCTAGCACGGCGGCCGATCCGGGCCGGCCGGAAGCACGGCTCGTGCTGCCAGTCCGGCAGGAGCGCAGCCCCCGGCGATGACCGTCATCCCGGCAACATGCCCGCGGCCGGCCCCTGGCGTCTCACCCGGCACGGGTGAACGGCGCGCAGCGGGCGAACCGCCCGTCGCCGCCAGAGCCGTTGCATCACGACCCAACGGGGGTATGACCGGCCAGCACGCCGATCCCGGAGCACCGCATCTCGGATACGAGGGGACACACCAGGCAATGAGCGTCACCCAGCCCGTGACGGCACTGTCCGCGGCGGACCCGGCAGCGGCGGGCCCGGCCATGCCAGAGCCAGCCACGCCGGACCGGAAGGCGCCCCGTCAGGTACCCACCGCCGGGATGACCTGGCTCCCGGCGGGCACATTCGCGGCCGGACCAGCAGGTCCGCTGCCGGCCGAGCGCACGGAGCGCACCGTCACAGTCGACGGCTTCTGGATCGACACCCGACCGGTCACCGTTGCCGAGTTCCGCCGCTTCGTGCGCCAGACCGGGTACGTCACGATGCCTGAGCGGCGGGCCGGACCGGACGCCGGACCGGACGGCGAGCCGGGATCGCTGGTCTTCAGAGGCCGGCCGCCGGGACCAGAGTCCGGCTGGCGCTACCTGGCGGGCGCCTGCTGGAAGCACCCGGACGGGCCGGACAGCTCGGTCCGCCGCCGCGACCAGCACCCGGTGACGCACGTAACGCACGCCGACGCGGCGGCCTACGCAGACTGGGCGGGCAAGTCGCTGCCGACGGAGGCAGAGTGGGAGTACGCCGCCAGGGGCGGCCTGGACCGTGCGGCCTATGTCTGGGGCGACGATCGCGAGCCCGGCGGGCGGCCGATGGCCAATACCGGGCCCGGCAGTTCGCCCTGGCACAAGCTGCTGCTCGACGGCTATGCGGGTACCTCACCGGTCACCACCTTCCCGGCGAACGGCTACGGGCTCTACGACATGGCCGGCAACGTCTGGGAATGGACCTGCGACCGGCTCGGACAGCCCCGCCCGGCGCCGGCGCAGGCGTCCGCCGGGAACGGGGCGCCGGCCGGGAACGCTGACCCCTGCTGTCTTCCGTCCGCCCGCCCGAGCGCCGCTCCGGCGCCGGCGCCGGGCGGCGGACTGCCGCTTGTCGTTGTCAAAGGCGGCTCACACGCCTGCGCGCTGCCGCACTGCGACAGCTTCCGGCCCGCCGGGCGTCAGGCCCTCACTGCCGCTTACTCGGCCAGCCACCTCGGTTTCCGCTGCGTGCTCAGGCGGCCATAGCTGCCCGGTCAGCCTTCCTGCGGGCCGGCCGCCTCACCGTGATGCTGACCGCCTGCGGGCGCAGGCCCGGATATCCGGCCCTGCGCCCGCTGCCGGAAGAATCCGGAGATGATGCTCACGGCCGCGCCAAGGAACACCAGGTTGAAGACGATCTGCAGGGTGACGGCCGAGCGGGCGAGCTGGCCGACCGGGTGCACGTCACCGAAACCGACCGTCGCCAGCGTGCTGACGTTGAAGTACAGCGAGTCGGTCTTGGTCTGCAGCTCAGCGAACTGAGACGGCAGTTTCGACACCGACAGGTCAGCCCAGGAGAAGAACAGGACTGTCAGCGTCAGGAGCAGCACCAGCCCGCGAATCCGGGCGTCCTCGCCGGCTCTGAGCAGGCGCTGGATCGCTGTGATGATCAGGATGCCGAGCACGCCCGCGCCGGAGAAAAACATCACGGCCCACGAGTCGCGGCTGAGCGTCGAGGGCACCGGGATGACGTAGTAGACCCACGTCGCCAGCGCGATCAGCAGCACCGACAAGACGGCGCTCCGCACCCGCACGGGCGACGGGCTCACCGCGGCTCTCCGGCCGGCGGGACCGCGCTCTCGGCTCGCATCTGCCGATTGTGGCACGCCACGGCCGTCCGGTGAGCGTGCTGGGGGTCGCGCCGGGCCGCCTTGTCAATCGGGCCGGGCTATTTCGCTGGCGGAAGGCCGAGCCGCCCGATGACGTCGGTGACGAGCTGGCCGGGTGACCCCTCGCTCGCCGGCACGGTGTACACCTGCCGCTCGTCCGCAGCAGGGGGCTCGAGCGCGGCGAACTGGCTGGCCATCAGCGGTTCGTGAAAGAAGTGGCCCTTCCTGGCATGCAGCCGGGCCTCGTCCTGTGCCTGCGTGATCGTGAGGAACACCATGATGGCGTGATCACGTCCGCCGAGCAGCTCGTCACGGTAGCGTCGCTTCAGCGCCGAGCAGGCCAGCACGGCCGACTGACCGCTGGCGATGATGTCATCCATCCAGGATGAGATCGCGGCCAGCCACGGCTCGCGGTCGGCGTCGGACAGCGGCAGCCCGGCGCGCATCTTGGCCACATTCGCAGCTGGATGAAACGAGTCGCCATCGGCGAACTGCCAGCCCAGCCGCCGGGCCAGCAGCTGGCCGACGGTTGTCTTTCCGCTGCCGGCCACGCCGGCGACCACCACGATCATCGGACGCGAGCCTAACGTGCGACCCTGTTCCCTGGGGCATCGCCAGCCGGAGGGAGCAACCTCATGTCGGCCCAGCACGTGGACGCGCTCGTGATCTTCGGGGCAACCGGGGACCTGGCCAAACTCGAGACCTTCCCGGCGCTGGTCGGCCTCGTCGAGCGCGGCGTGCTGGCCGTGCCGGTGATCGGCGTTGCCAACAGCGGCTGGGGGCTCGGCCAGTTCCGCGACTATGCCGTCGCGTCGCTGAAACTCAATCATCTGGACCCGGCCAGCCCGGCGGCGACCAGGATGCTCAGCCTGCTCCGCTACGTCGACGGCGACCTCGATGACCCGGCCACCTATCAGGCGATGTCAGCGGCTATGGGCGACGCGCACAACGCGCTGTTCTACCTGGAAGTGCCGCCTCCGCTGTTCGGCCGGATCGCCGAGGGCATCGCCGGCGCCGGCCGCGCGACCGGCGCCAGCGTCATGGTGGAGAAGCCGTTCGGCACTGACCTGGCCAGCGCGATCGCGCTGAACAAGACCATGCACCAGTACTTCGCCGAGGACGCCATCTACCGTGTCGATCACTGGCTGGGGCTGGAGCCGGTGGAAGACCTGCTGTTCGTCCGGTTCGCCAACTCGATCATCGAGCCGCTGCTGAACCGGAACCACGTTGCCAGCATCCAGATCACCATGGCCGAGGCGTTCGACGTCGCTGACCGCGGCAGCTTCTACGACAAAACCGGCGCGATCAGGGACGTCATCCAGAACCACATGCTCCAGGTCCTGGCCACGGTGCTGGCCGAACCGCCGGACGGCAACGGCCTGGCCGACTGGCGGGACGTGAAGTCACAGATTGTCGGCGCGCTCGAGCCGCTGGACCCGCAGACCACCGTCCGCGGCCAGTACGACGGTTACCTGGGTGTCCCCGGCGTCGCGCCCGCCAGCACGACCGAGACGTATGCCGCCGTCCGGCTGGCCGCCCAGTCCTGGCGCTGGGCCGACGTGCCGATCCTGATCAGGGCGGGCAAGTGCCTGCCTGTCACCGCCACCGAGGTCATCTTCCGCTTCCGCCGGCCGCCGCACGATGTCTTCAGTCTCGGTGCGGAGACCGGCCTCAACCAGCTGCGGGTACGGGTGTATCCGGACGAGCAGGTCGGCGTGACGCTGGTCGGCAAGAAGCCCGGTCCCGACCTGGCACCGCAGGTGCGCGAGCTCGCCTACACCGGGCAGGCCGCGGAGCAGATGATGCGCCCTTACGACCGGCTGATCGGCGCTGCCCTGAGCGGCGACCGGTACCTGTTCGCGCGGCAGGACACGGTCGAGGCCGCCTGGCGGGTGGTCCAGCCCGTACTCGGGGACGCCGTTCCTGTTCGGCCTTATGCTCGCGACAGCTGGGGACCGTCTCAAGCCGACGCGCTCGTGCCGGCTGGCGAAGCCTGGCACAACCCGGTCGCCTAGGCCCGCCGGACAGGACAGTTGTGGTGACGAGTGAGGGGCCGCCGCCGGGAGCGGCGTCAGCCGGGACTCCGGCCGAGTCTGAGCCGGATCCCCGGTTCACGCTGGCCAACGAGCGCACGTTCCTGGCCTGGAGCCGGACAGCGCTCGCGCTCGTGGCAGCCGGCCTCGGCATTGTGCAGCTGCTGCCGCCGTTCCCCGGCGTCCCGTTCGGCCGCCACCTGCTCGGCGTCCCGCTCATCGTGCTCGGTGCCGTTCTCGCGGTCGCGGCCTACTGGGAGATGACGCGGAACCAGACGGCCATGCGACGCGGCCAGCCGCTGCCGCGGTCGGTCGTGCCGCGCTTGCTCGCGATCACGGTCGCCGGCGTCGCCGTGCTGGCCGCCGTCGTCGTCCTGGTGTCGGCGATCCGGTAGGCGAGGGCATGCCCGCCGATCCCGGCAACGACCGCGCCGGCCCGGACGATCCGGACGAGGGCGGCGGCGAGCCCGCCGACCGGACCCGGCTCGCCTGGACCCGCACCGCGATCGCCTTCGCCGCCATCGGCGGGGCGATGCTGAGGTCAAGCCCGGCCGGCGGGGCGATTGTGGTCGCCCTGAGCGTTCCGGTGTGGGCGGCGGTTCGCGGCACCGGGCGCGCGGGCGGCGGCGCGTCCCCGGCTGGTCTCCGGCTGGTGATGGCTACCGTCGTGCTGGTAGCGGCGGTCGCCTTCATTATCGCGCTGACCGGTCATCAGCCCGGCAGCATTGAGGAGTTGTTCCGCGGCCGGTAACGATCAGCCGGGTCAGCCGGCCGCACCAGCCCCGGCAACCGATCTGTGAGTACATGTCAGGCCATGCCGGGGGGCCGGTGCCGCCGGAGCGCACTCGTCATGCGGTCTTCATGTTTGCCGGGTAGACCTGTCGCCGATATACCCCGCGGGGCGGGGACACCGTTTTCGAACCAAGCAGCACGCGTGATGGGGGAACGCCGAGTGCCGAGGCTGACATCGCCAGGTCCGCAGAAGACCGCGCCAGAAAGCGAGCCTGCCGGGCATCAGCCGGCCGCGCCACGCAAGCGCAACTGGGTCCCGCACATCCCGCGGCGCCGGTGGTCGCGGCTGGTGGCCTCGGCACTGATCATCGTGCTCATCCCCGTCGGCTGGTCGGTCGGGCACGCGCTGACCATGCCGGGCGGCGGGTCGGTATCGCAGCGCCTTGCGGAGTGGGCGCGCGACCACTATCTCGGTCCGCTGGTCACGCTCGGTGAATGGATCAGCTATCAGCCGCCCAAGGTTGGCGGCAAGCCCGCGTTCGCGCTGACCGGCCCCTCGGCTGCGGTCAGCGCGGCCGCGAAGGCCGGCGCGCGCAAGCACGCCGCGGCGGTCACGTACACTCCGCCCAAGCGGCTCGCGTCCATGGCCGGAACGCCGTTGCGGGGCGAAGGGGTCTGGCGGGTGCTCGCTACCGTCCACGGCGACCCCGCTATCTACGGGACTTACCTGCGGCCGAGCCGCGTCTATTCGTCCTATGTCGCCGGAATCGTGTCCATGAACCAGAGCCTGGTGAGATTCCAGCTGCACCCTGGTGCCGAGGATCCGGGTCCCGGACCGTGGAAGGCCTCGGATTACATCGCGCCAGGAACCCGCCGCGGCCTGCTGGCCACGTTCAATGGAGGTTTCAAGATCGACGTCTCGGGCGGCGGCTTCTACCTGAACGGGGCCCGCATGGGCAGGCTCACTCCGGGCATCGCGTCCATGGTGTATTACCGGGACGGCAGGATCGCGATCGGCAACTGGGATCGCTCCGTCCGGATGACACCGGACGTGGTCGGCGTGCGGCAGAACCTGCACCTCATCGTGTCCGGCGGGCGCGTGCCGGCCTCCGTTGACTACAACGTCGAGACGAGCTGGGGCGCGACCCTGGGCGGGGGCTACTACGTGTGGCGGTCCGGCATCGGAATCACCCGCGACGGCCGGGTGATCTTCGCCTACGGCCCGGCGCTGAACGTGCGCGAGCTAGCCGAGGTGCTCCATCACGCGGGCGCCGTCACGGCGATGCAACTGGACATCAACCCGGCCTGGATGTCGTACATGTACTACCTGCATGACGAGTCGGCTCATCCGCGGCCAGTGAACCTGCTGCCGACCCAGCTGGAGCCAGCCGACCGGTACTACTACCCGAACAGCCGTGACTTCACGGCGGTCTACGCCCGATGAACACCAGGACGACAGAGACCGGCTCGAGCCAGCCTCCGGTAGCGGCCGCCCCGCGGCCCGCACCCTGGCCGCTCGCGCTCGCGGGCCTGCTGGCCGCGGCCCTGCAGGCCACCGGCCGCGGCAGTGGCCGAAGAACCTGCTGGTCTTCGCTGCTCCGCTGGCCGGAGCCACGCTCGGCCGACGGGACGGCTTCGGGTACGCGCTTGCCGCTTTCGCCGCCTTCACGGCAGCGTCGGCCGCCGTCTACGTGGTCAACGACATCCTGGATGCCGAGCGCGACCGCCTGCACCCGGTCAAGCGGAAGCGGCCCATCGCCTCAGGCCGCCTGCCGGTGCCGGTCGCCTGGGGCCTCGCGGCCTTCTGCCTGGGGCTGGCAATGCTCATCAGCCTGGCGATCGGCGAGCCGCGGCTGGCGGGCGTGATCGGCGCCTACGTCACCGTTTCCCTCCTGTACAGCCTGGTCCTGAAGCACGTCGCCGGAGCCGAGCTGACCGTCGTCGCGCTGGGCTTCGTGCTTCGCGCCCTCGGCGGTGCCGTCGCCACCCACGTGCCGCCGTCGCCGTGGTTCCTGACCGTCTGCAGTCTCGGGGCGCTGATGGTGGCCATCGGCAAGCGCTATACCGAGCTGACCGTGCTGGGCGACGAGGCCGATGGCCCACCGGCCGGTGATGCGCTGGTACGGCCCTGGCTGCTGCGCGGCGGGCAGCGGGTCGTCAGCCGGCCTCATGCTGGTCGCGTACGTGCTCTGGGCGCTGAGTGAGCCCGATCCGTGGATGCGGGTCTGGCATGTCGTCAGCGCCGTGCCGCTCGCGCGGCGCTGATCCGGTTCGACCGCCTGACCGGGCATGGCCGAGGGCCGCCCGGTGGAGGACCTGATCGCCAGGGATCCGATGATGATGTGCTGCGAGCTGGCCTGGCTGACGATGTTCATCACGGGGCTGTGATGGCGGTACTGATCCGGCGGGAAGGCATCCTCGGCACCACGGCGCGGCGTGACCCGCGCGTGCCGTTCCGGTCTGACCGTGGACGTAAGGTCGGCCTATGCTAACCACCCGGCCGGCCCGGCGCCGGCGGTCGGCACCCGGCGCGGCCGCGAGCGCTTCCGCAGCACCGGGCAAAGTACTGCTGATCGGCGGCAGCAGCGAGATCGGGCTGGCGATCCTGGCGCGCCCTGCCGCTCGGCCCGGCCACCGAGGTACTGCTCGCCGGACGTAATCCGAGCGCATGCTGGGCGAGGCGGCCGGAAAGCTGCCCGGCCAGGTGTCGGTACTGCAGCTACGACGCATCCGACCCGGACGGCTATCAGGACCTGCCCGCGGGCGCGTTCGCAGACCGGCCCGGTTGACCTGGTGATCTCGGCCGTTGGCGTGCTCACGCCGCAGGAAGAGCATGGACGCCGCCCCGCACCTGGCCGGAGAGCTATCGAGGCCAACTTCAGCAGTCACGTCACCGCCCTGCTCGCCATCGCCGCCCGGATGCGCGAAGCGGGCCACGGCACCATCGTCGTACTGTCGTCGGTCGCGGCGGTCAGGCCGCGCAGGGCGAATTTCGTCTACGGCGCGGCCAAGGCCGGCCTCGACGCGTTCGGCGCGCGGGCTGGCCGACTCGCTGGCACGGGACCGGGTGTCAGGGTCGTCCTGGTCCGGCCGGGATTCGTCATCGGCCGGATGACCGAAGGCATGCCGGCCGCGCCGCTCGCGTCGACGCCGGCGCAGGTCGGCGCCGCCGTCGCGGCCGGGCTGGCCGGGCCCGCTGAGTCAGTCTGGGTGCCGCGGTCACTGTCGCCTGCTCGCCGTCGTCGATGCGCCTGATCCCGCGCCCGCTGTGGCGCCGGATGCGCCGCTAGGCAGCGCGGCAGGGGTAGGGCCGTGCGAGTTCTGGTCGCGGAGGACGACCGCGGACTGCGCGAGGTACTGGCGCGGGGCCTGCGTGAGAACGACTACGTGGTCGACGCGGTCGGCGACGGCGAGGAAGCGATCCGCTACCTGCGCAGCTACGAGTACGAGCTCGCCATCCTCGACTGGCGGATGCCCGGCAATGTCCGGCCTCGACGTCGTGCGCTGGATCCGCCTGCACACAGCGCCCGACGCCCGTGCTCATGCTGACGGCCCGCGACGCTCACGCCGACCGGGTGACCGGGCTGGACGAGGGCGCGGACGATTACCTGGTCAAGCCCTTCGACTTCGCCGAGCTGCTGGCCGGCATGCGCGCGCTGCAGCGCCGTCCGTCCGCGGTGCAGCAGCCCGAGCTCGCCATCGGGGACCTGCGGTTCGACCCGGCGAGCCAGCCAGGTCCTGGTGGCCGGCCAGCAGCCGGTCCTGACCGCCATCGAGTACAGCATCCTCGAGCTGCTCGTGCGCAGGTCTCCTGCGGTCGTGCCGCGCCGGTCGATCGCGGTCAACGTGTGGGACGACGAGGCGGACGCAATGGGCTCGAACACCATCGACGTGCACCTGGCCCGGCTGCGCGCCAAGCTCGCCGGGGGCATGGTGCGGATCGAGACCGTTCGCGGCGTCGGCTACCGGCTGGTCGGAGCGCTAGCTGGCGCGCCTGCGCGGCGCATCCCGAAGGAGGTCGCTCACGCGGCGAAGGTCGCGCCGCGGCCAGCCTGTTCGTCGGGATCGTCTACGCGGCCTGCGTGGCCGTGCTGGACCACGTGGTCGAGGCCAGGCTGACAGCGGCCGTGGACGCGCGGCTGGCTGAGCGGCTGGCGACGTCAGGAGGTCGGGCTGCAGGGTTCGGGCGCCGACGATGACGACATCGACAGCACACCCGTCTATCTGTGGCGCTGGACGCCCGCTACGGGCGCGCCGTGCCGCTGAGCTCGGCCGCGCCCGTCCTCCCGGCCGGGCTCCGGCCTGAGCCCCGGCAAGACCGTGACCATCCGCACGTCGCGAGGGCCGTTCCGGCTGGCGCGCCGGAACCGCTGGCAGCACCACGCCTGGTCGCCGGGCAGAGCCTGGCAGAGCAACGAGCACCTGACCAGCGCTGCTGCGAGGCGGGCGAGGCGCTTGCCGCTCCCGTCCTGCTGCTCGCGATGTTCGTCGGCGCGCTGACGATCGGCCTGCGGGCGCTGTGCCCGGTCGAGCAGTCGCGCAGGCGCCAGCTGGAGTTCACCGCCGACGCGTCGCACGAGCTCCGCACGCCGCTCAGCGTGATCAGCGCGGAGACAGTCGTCGCGCTGAGCGCGCCGCGCACGCCCGCTGAGTACCAGCGCCGTGCTGGCCCGCATCGACGGCGAGAGTGACAGGCTGCGGCAGATCGTCGAGGATCTGCTCTGGCTGGCCAGCTTTGACTCGGCGCCGCCTGAGCCGAGTGACGAGCCCCTGGACCTGACGACGATCGCAGCCAGCCTGCGCGGACCGGTTCCGCGCCGCTGGCGGACGAGCGCACGAGCTTCGACATTCAGGTCGTCGCCGGTGGCTCGGCACCCGCCTGGATCAGCGCTCCGCCGGACTGGATCGACCGGCTGGCCGGCGTGCTTGATCGATAATGCCTGCCGCTATGCCGGTGCCGGCGGGACCGTCAGGATCAGCGTCGGCCAGCGCGGGACCAGGGTCACGCTGACCGTCGAGGACAGCGGGCCGGGCGTGGCCGCCGAGGACCGGGCGCGGCTGTTCGACCGGTTCCACCGCTCCACCGTTCAGGGCGGCAGCGCGGGCCTGGGCCTGGCGATCGCCGATTCCATCGTCCGCTCGACGGACGGCCAGTGGCGCCTCGGCGACTCCGACCTCGGGGGCGCACTGTTTGACGTGTCCTGGCGCCGGGCGAGTGCGCGGCACTCAGCCGCGGGCGGCGAGCGCAGCGCCCGACCGCCGGACCCGCTGGCTCCGGCCGGTCAGCCCGGGCCGAGTCAGCCCGGGCCGAGTCAGCCCGCGCCCGGTGAGCCGGACGAAGCAGGCGGTGAGCCGGACGAAGCAGGCGGTGAGCCGGTCGAAGCGGGCGACGCAGCCGGAACCGCCGGCGGCGGAGCTCCGTCGGGCCCGGCCGGCGCTCGCTCGGCGGGCGGATCCAGCCGCAGCACCGTGGCGTAGGACGTCACCACCGCGACGATGACCAGCGGCATGATCGCCAGGCCATCGGAGAACAGCATCAGGCACGCCAGCAGGACCGACGTGAGCGGCAGCCGCAGCATGCCGACCGTCATTGCCCCCATGCCGATCCCGAGTGCCGGAATGACCGGCAGGCCGGGCAGGTGCGACATCGCCGCGCCGCCAGCCGCCCCGACGAAGATGGCCGGGAAGATCGGGCCGCCGCGGAAGCAGCTCAGCGAGGCGCTGTAGGCGAGTGCCTTCAGCGCCACCAGCAGGAGCAGGGTAGCGAGCCCGTAACTCGCGACGTGCTGGACGAACGGCCCCAGCTCGTTCTGGCCCGAGAACAGCACGTCGTCCGTTGGCTTGCCGGTGACCTGGCTGAACACCACGGCCGCGGCCGCGACGAACAGCCCGACCGCCGGCGTCCAGAACAGCGCCCTGCGCTCAGTGATGCCGCGCAGCGCCAGGGCGCCGCGGCGGACACCGACGCTGAGCACAGCCGCGGCGAGTCCGGCCGCGATCGCCCAGCCGAACTCGGCCAGGTTCGGCCGGGCGAAATGCGGCAGGCCGCCGATGCCCAGCGAGAACGTTCCCAGCCCCGACCAGCGGCCCAGCCCGACGAAGATGAGCGCGCCGATGCCGGAGGCCAGCAGACCGGGCACGAGAACGAGCTCGAGCGTGGCCCCGCCGAGGGCGGTCGCCTCCATCAGCAGGAACGCGCCGGTGATCGGCGAGCCCAGCAGCGTGCTGACGGCCGCGAAGCTGCCAGTCGCCGCGACCACGCCCTTGACCTGCGTCGTGGCCGCCGTCTGGATCCGCCCGACGACCCAGGCGCCGAGTCCGCCGCCGAGTGCGATCAGCGGCGCTTCGGGCCCGAGTACCGCGCCGAAGCTGAGGGTAGCGAGCGCCGCGAGCACGATTCCCGGCAGCTCGCTGCCGGTGGCGAAACTGCCGCCGGCCTTGAATCCGTCCGCGGGCGAATGTCCGCCCGTTCCCGGCAGGTACCTGATCGCCAGGGCGGTCAGCACACCGCCGATCGCCAGCAGCGGGAAAGGCCACCACGCCGGTACGGAGCTGAAGCCCAGCTCGCCCGGCAGGCTGCCGTACAGCCAGTGCTGGAGCTTGCTGACCGCGGCCAGGAACCCCCAGGCCACGGCCGAAATCGGCACGCCGAGGAGCGCCGCCAGCGCCAGAAGCCGCAGGTAGGCGCGGCTGCGCAGCAGCGCGACAGCATCAGCGGGCGTGGTCAGCTGCGTTCTCCCCCGGCGGCGGCCAGAACTCGGGCCGCCGGGATCCGGCGGCGTTCCCCGCCGGTAATGTGCCCGTCCGGCCCGCAGTTCACTCCCCGCCGCTCACTCCCTGCCGCCGGGCGGGACGGTGGCGCGGGTCAGCCGGGAACGGTCGCGCCGGGACCGGGAACGCTGCGCGCGGTGGCCGCGCTGACCTCGCCTCCGCAGCCCGGGCAGCGGAGCTCGGGTCGGCTGACCTGGCCGCAGGTGGTGTGCAGCAGCAGTACAGACGGCCCGGCCGGGCCCGTGGCCCAGTCATCGCCCCACTGCTGGAGCGCCGCGATCACGGGAAACAGGGCCAGGCCCTTCTCCGTCAGCCGGTACTCATGCCGGGGCGGGTGCTCGCTGTACAGGGTCCGGGCCAGCACCCCCTCATCGGTCAGCTTCTTCAGCCGCGCGGTGAGCACGCTCCTGGCCATGCCGAGGCTGCCGTGGAAGTCGTCGAATCGCGTCGTGCCCCTGAACGCGTCCCGCAGGATCAGCAGCGTCCACCACTCGCCGACCACCTCAAGCGTCCTCGCGATGGAGCAGTTCCAGTCCGCGAGACTCGTGAGCTGCATGCGTCCCACTATACGTAGTGAGTTTTTTGACAAAACTCAGTTATCGGACTGCGGAACCGCCCGGTGCTGCCCGGCTTGCCCACTCACGGCCCTGCGCTCGCCTATAACTGAAGGACAGGCACGCCGAGTGCCCGCGGCCTGGCGCCGCCAGGAGTCACAGCCGAGCGTGGCTCCCGAGTACTGGCGCCAGTTCGAGGTAGAGAAGGCGGTGAGGCGGGACCTCGCCGGCTTCCGCATCGGCTCCCGGTCCGGAAAGGACACGTCCATGCCCGACGCACGCGAGACACTCGCCATCCGCTACGCGGTCCGGTCCGACATCGGCCTGCGCCGCGACGGCAATGAGGACACGGCCTACGCGGGCGCGCGGCTGCTGGCGGTTGCCGACGGAATGGGCGGCCACGCCGGCGGCGAGGTCGCGAGCGCGACCGTCATCGACGCCCTGCGGCCGCTCGACACCCAGATCCCGGCGGGCGAGCTGCTCGAGGCGCTCGACGACGCCGTCCGGCGCGCCGGCGCCCGGCTGGGAGAGCTGGCCCGGTCCGACCCCGGGCTGCGCGGCATGGGAACGACGCTGACGGCGCTGCTGTGGTCCGGGACAAAGCTGGGCCTGGTGCACATCGGCGACTCGCGGGCTTACCTGGTCCGCGGCGGCGAGGTCTTCCAGATCACCCACGACCACACGCTGGTACAGCGGCTGGTCGACGACGGGAAGATCACCGCGGACGAGGTCGCGTCGCATCCGCAGCGCAGCCTGATCCTGCGCGCGCTGATCGCCAATCGCAGTTACCAGGCCGACCTGGAGCTGCGCGAGGCGCGGCTCGGCGATCGCTACCTGCTGAGCTCCGACGGCCTGCACGAAGTCGCCGACGCCGATGCGGTCTCCCGCGTGCTGCTGACCGTCACCGATCCGGACGAAGCGGCCAGCGAGCTGATCGCGCTGGCCATCGCGGGCGGCGGTCCCGACAACATCACCTGCATCGTGGCCGACGTCGTTCCGGGACCGGACGCGGCTGCCGCGCCGCCGCAGCCGCCCGCCGTGCCCGGCCAGGCGACGTCCACCGAGCCGTTCCCGATCCCCGGCTAGCCGGGGATCGCACCGGGCTGTCAGCCCGCGAGGCGGGCGAACCGCTCCCGCACCACCGCGGCGGTCTCGTCCGGCGGGGCGTCCCAGATCTCCTGGTTGAAGATTTCCACCTCGGCGTACCCGGTGTAGCCGGCGTCCTCCACCAGCGCCGAGATCGCGCGGAAATCGATGCATCCGTCGCCGAGCTGCCCCCGGCCGAGCAGCATGTCCGCGGGCAGCGGCAGCACCCAGTCGCACAGCTGGTAACTCGCGATCCGGCCGCCCGCCCGCGCGATGTCGGCTGCCAGCTGGGCGTCCCACCACACGTGATAGGTGTCGACAACCACGCCGACGGCATCGGCCGGGAACTGGCAGGCCAGGTCCACCGCTTCGCCAAGGCGCGAGATGGCGCACCGGTCGGCGCAGAACATCGGGTGCAGCGCCTCGATTCCGAGCCGTACTCCGGCGTCCAGGGCGGCCGGGACCAGGTCGGCGATGCCGTCCGCGATCATGCGGCGGGCCAGCCCCAGGTCGCGGCTGCCCGGCACGAGCCCGCCCGACACCAGCACGAGCGCGTCGGCCCCGAGCTCAGCCGCCTCGGCCACGGCAGCGCGATTGTCGGCGGCGGCAGCAGCCCGCGCCTGCTCGTCCGCGTGCGTGAAGAACCCGCCCCGGCACAGGCTCGAGACCCGCAGGCCGCGAGCCCTGGCCAGCGACGCCGCCCGGGCCGCGCCGAGCTCGGCGACCCGGTCCCGCCACAGGCCGATCGCCGGGATCCCGTGCCTGGCGCACAGGTCGATCGCCTCGGCGGCGCTCAGGCGGTGCACTGTCGCCTGGTTCAGGGACAGCCGGGCGGCCCCGATCACGCGCGCGCCTCCCCCGGTCCGCCCGGCCCGGCCAGGAAGCTGCTCATCCGGCTCACGGCAAGCACGGGATCGGCCAGCGCCCGTGCCCGCGCCGCCCGTTCGAACACGCCGGCCAGGTGCGCGGCCGAGCGGCGCCGCTGCATCCCGGCCAGCATCGCGAAATGCGGCTGCAGCCCGTTAAGCCAGGCCAGGAACGCCACGCCGACCTTGTAGTCATACGTCGGCGGCTCGAATACCAGCCGGCTCAGCGCCACCGTCGGGCCCATCGCGGCGTCGTAGCCGGCCAGGTCACCTGCGTCCAGCGCGTGCAGTGCGGCCGCCGCGGGCGCGGTCACCGCCGCGAACGCGCCCAGCAGCGCATCGCTGTGCCCGCCGGCATCGCCGCGGATGAGCTCGGCGTAGTGAAAGTCGTCGCCGGTGAACATCCGCACCCCGGCCGGGAGGCGCCGCCTCAGCGCGATCTCGTGCGCGGCGTTCAGCACCGATAGCTTGATCCCGTCGACCTTGCCGTCCGCGCGCTGCGTCAGCTCCAGGACCGTGCCCGCGGCGGCGGCAAACCGGTCGCTGCCCCAGTAGCCCGCGAGCGCCGGGTCGAAAGCGCTGCCCAGCCAGTGCAGCAGTACCGGCCGCTCGGCGCGCCTGAGCACCTGGCCGTACACGTCCAGGTAGTCATCGGCCGACCGGGCGCTCGCCGCCAGCGCCCGGCTGGCCATGAGGATGACCTGCGAGCCCGCTGCCTGGACGCGCTCGACCTGCTCGCAGTAGGCCGCGACGATGTCAGGCAGCGGATGCCGGCCGGCGGCCAGCTGATCGGTGCCGGCACCGCTCGCGATCACGCCGCCGAGCGCCGCTGCCCGTGCGGCTGATCGCCCGATCAGCTCGGCCGCCTGATCAGCGGTCAGGCCCATCCCGCGCTGTGCTGTGTCCATCGCCTCGGCGACACCGAACCCGTGCCGCCACAGGTGCTCGCGGAAGGTCATCGTCGACTCCCAGTCGATGCTCCCGTCCGGGAACGCTGCGACGTGCGCGGCCGCGTAAGCACGCCGCCGGCGTGGCGGCGGATACGACACCTGCCATTCAGGGTCGGGAACGAGCACCTCCCCGGCCCGTCCGGGCAGCACGATCGCGGTCATCTCAGTACGCCAGCGGCGGCACGTCGAGCCGGCGGCCTTCCGCCGATGACTGCACCGCGAGGCCCGCCAGCTGGACGCCCCTGGCGCCCTCGGTCAGGTCCCAGCGGAACGGCTCGCCCAGCGCCGCAGCCCGCAGGAACAGCTCCCACTGCGCCCGGAACCCGTTGCCGAATGCCTGGTTGTCCGGCACGTCGGTCCACTGGGCGCGATAGTCGATCGGGTCGGGCAGGTCCGGGTTCCAGACCGGCATGGGCGTCGATGCCCGGTGCTGGATCGCGCAGTTCCGCAGGCCCGCCACCGCGCTGCCGTGCGTGCCGTCAACCTGCAGCTCGACCAGCTCGCGCCGGTTCACCCTGACGGCCCAGGACGAGTTCACCGAGGCGAGCATCCCGCTGGCGAACTCCAGCACCGCGTAGGCCGCGTCGTCGGCAGTGGCCGCATACCGCTCGCCCCGCTCGTCCCACCGCTGCGGGACATGGGTCGCGCGCCGCGCGTACACCGCCGTGACGGGTCCGAACAGCTCCGCCAGCAGGTACTGCCAGTGCGGGAACATGTCGAGCACAATCCCGCCGCCGTCCTCAGCGCGGTAGTTCCAGGACGGCCGCTGCGCCGGGATGCCATCACCCTCGAATACCCAGTAGCCGAACTCGAGCCGGGCCGACAGGATGCGGCCGAAGAAGCCGGAGCGGATCAGCCCGCGTAGCTTGATCATGCCGGGCAGGAACAGCTTGTCCTGGACCACGCCGTGGGTGATGCCGGCCGCACGGGCGGCGCTGGCCAGTCGCAGCGCGCCGTCGAGAGACGCGGCCACCGGTTTCTCGGTGTAGACGTGCTTGCCCGCGGCGATGGCCTTCGCCAGGCTCGGCTCGCGCGCGCTTGTGACCTGGGAGTCGAAGTAGACGTCCACCGCCGGGTCGCTGAGCACGTCGTCCAGGCTCACCGACCACCGCTGCAGGCCGTGCCGGCCGGCGATCTCGCGCAGCTTGTCCTCGCGCCGGCCGACCAGGATCGGCTCGGGCACGATGCGCGTGCCGTCAGCGAGCTCGATGCCGCCCTGGTCGCGGATGCTGAGCAGCGAGCGTTCCAGGTGCTGGCGGCGGCCCATGCGGCCGGTGACGCCGTTCACCGCGACGTTGATGACTCTCCGCGTCATGGCTGCCTTTCACTGACCGGGTCCCGGCGGGCGGCGTCGTCCGGCCCGGACCGCGGCCGGCCGCCGTCCGAAGCTGCGTCATGTCCCGATTTGGGAAAGTACTTTCCACGATAGGCTGAGCGAGTAGGCGGGTCAATGGCAGGGCCAGGAGGGAGGCGGCGGTGCCGGACTCGGCACGACACCGCGGTCCGCCCGGCTCCGGCGGGCCGGCCGATGACGACGGCAGGTCTCGCGTGACCTTGCAGGATGTCGCGGACCGCGCCGGGGTTTCACTGAGCACCGCGTCCCGTGTCGTCAGCGACGGGCCGCGCCGGGTTGGCCGCCAGCTGGCTCTGCGGGTCAATCGGGCCGTGGCCGAGCTCGGCTACACCGCCAATCTCCAGGCCAGAGCCGTCGCGACGGGTCAGAGCACGATGGTCGGAGTGGTCGTGCACGACATCGCCGACCCGTACTTCTCGACGATCGCGTCCGGGCTGATGGATGTCGCGCATCCGCTCCAGCTGCTGGTATGCCTGTCCAGCACCACCGAACGGGAAGCCGGGGAGCGCGAGTACGTCGCGCTGATGCGCGCGCAGCGAGCGCGCGCCGTGATCATCATCGGCAGCCGGTCCGACGACGAGGTCCAGCTGGCCCGGCTGCGAGCGGAGGTGGCCGCGTTCACCAGGTCTGGCGGCCGGGCCGCGTGCATCAGCCAGGACAGGCTCGGGGTGGACACGATCCTGCCGGAAAACGCCGCGGGCGCCGAGGCACTCGCGCGCGCCCTTGCCGTGCAGGGCCACCGGCGCTTCGCCGTGCTGGCGGGCCCGCGCGGCGTGCTCACTGCCGAGGAACGCGTGGCCGGTTTCACCGCGGGGCTGGCCGCCCGGCGGGTCGCGCTTGATGCGCGGCTCATCGTGCACGGCGCGTTCACCCGCGACGGCGGCTACGAGGCCATGAGCGCGGTGCTGGCCATGAGCGGCGACCGCCCGGATTGCGTCTTCGCCGTCACCGACGTCATGGCCGTCGGCGCCCTGGCCCGGCTGCGAGCTGAGGGGCTGGTCGTGCCGGACGACATCGGCCTGGCCGGCTTCGACGACATCTCCACGCTCCGCGACGTCTTCCCGCCGATCACCACGGTGCGGCTGCCGCTGGAGGCGATGGGCGGGATGGCGGCGCGGCTCGTGCTGGCCGAGCCGGCCGCTGAGCATCCGCGGGTCGTGCCGGTCCGCGGTGAGGTGATACTGCGCGAGAGCACCGGACGCGAGCCGAATCCGTAGGCCTGGCAGCGCCGCGGACCACGGAGCTGCGTGCATTTGGCACGGCTCTCGCAGTACCAAATGCACGCAGCGAGGCCAAGCGCGCCTCCTTCTCCCGCCTCTTGCGCGCCGTGTGCGCGTCCGGTACGTTGCGCCTATTCGGGAAAGCGCTTGCCGAGCCGGGTGAGGGGGCCTGAGGTGTGCGGATGACGGCATCCGATCAGGCAGTCCGGCGTCGGCGCTAACTCCCTGCTGACTGAACTGTCCCCGCCAACTGAACTGTCCCGCTGACGGCACTGTCCCGCTGACGGCACTGTCCCGCGTCTCCGCTGCCGCGAGGCGCCCCGACCTGACCGGCACCGCTACCCGCGAGGGCAGCCAACACAAGGAGCACAGATGGCTTCGGTTCCGTTCTCGGAGACGAAGGCGCCAGAAGCGCCGGACCGGCTTCACCGCGGTGCGCTCAGCCTGGTCGATATCGCCGCGTCCACCATGGCCAACATCGGCCCCGCCTACAGCTTCTTCTTCGGGTTCGGATTCCTGGTGTTCACCGCCGGGATCGCCGCGCCGCTGACGATCATCGTGGCGGGCATCGCGATCGCGCTCCTCGGCAATACGCTGGCCGAGTTCTCCAAGGCACAGCCGTCGACCGGCGGTTTCATCTCGTTTGTCGGCAAGACCTTCGGCGGCACCAGCGCCGTGACGACGGCCCTGCTGTGCGGGGCCGGCTACATCATCGCGATCTCGTCCGTGCTGGCGATCTCCGGCGGGTTCCTGTCCACGACGCTGAACTACTACCTGGGCTGGAACGTGCCCTGGATCTTCCTGTCGGTCCTGCTCGTGGGCGGCGCCGTGCTGATGACCCTGCGGGGCGTGGCAGTGTCGACCAAGCTGGCGGGCTTCTTCTTCGCTTTCGAGATGCTGGTCCTGATCGTCGTCTCGGTCGCCGCCCTGATCAAGAACGGCGGGCACCTGTCCGCGGCCCCGTTCGATCCCGGCCACATCACCAACGGCTTCAGCGGGCTGGCGGCCGGGTTCCCGCTCGCCGTGTACCTGTTCATCGGCTGGGAGAACTCCGCCGCGCTGGCCGAGGAAACCGGCAACCCCCGCCGCAACGTTCCCCGCGCGGTGTTCCTGTCCATCGCGCTGATGGTCGTGTCCTACGTGCTGTTCGCCTACGCCACCGTCTCCGGATTCGGCTACAACGGCGCGAAGCTGGCAGCGGCGCCGATCCCGTTCATCACCGTGGCGCACAACGTCCTGTCCGGATTCGCGTTCTTCGCGTACGTCGCCGGGCTGACCTCGACTCTCGGCGTCCTCATCTCCGCGGTCAACTCGCAGGCGAGGCTGATCTTCAACGCGGGCCGGGAAGGCCTGCTGCCGTCCTGGCTGGGCAAGGTCCACCCGAGCCGCAAGACGCCGGTGAATGCGATCTACGCCTTCGTGGCGATCGCGAGCGCGATCATTGCTGTCTGGGCGCTGCTGCACCTCGTCGGCGGCCACAGCGGGAGCATGGACGCGCTGACCTTCTTCGTGGAGTCCTCGACGATGGGCACGATCCTCGTCCTCGTGGTCTACTTCCTGGCGAATCTGGCTCTGCCGTTCTATTACCGCAAGTTCCGGCCGGCCGATTTCAGCGTCGTCAAGCACGCCATCCTGCCGGTTCTCGGCATGATTGCCATCGCGGTGCCGGTCTACTACCTGTGCAAGCCGGGTCAGCCCGCGCCGTACAACTGGTTCCCGTATGCGGCACTCGGCATCGTGGTCGTGTCCGTCGGCTACGGAATCTTCCTCAGCCGGCGCGACCCGACGCTGGGCGAGCGAGCCGGTTCGATCGTCGCCGACGAATAGCCGGCCGCCGTCGCAGTGGCCCATCCCGGCCGCGCGGGTCAGACTGGATGAGCCACGAAGCGCCTCGTTCCCGGATGAATGGCTGTGAGGAGAACCGCGATGACTGACACCGCGACCGTACGGGCTGACCTCGCGGGCGGTCAGTCTCCGCACCCGCTGGACCCGGCGACCGCGGCCGAGTACCGGGCCGGACGGGAGGTCCTGACGGCCGCCGGGCTGCTGACTGACGACGTCCGGTTCGCGTACTACGGGCTCGAGGAGCCGCACAAGGACGACGTGCTGAGCGGGCAGGCCGCGGACCGCCGGCTGCGGGCGTTCCTCCTCGACGTCAGCTCGGGCGAGTCGAGTGACGTCGTGGTGTCGCTGACGAATCAGGCGGTCGTCAGCCGCCGTGTCCTCGACCCGCGCGCCGACGGTCAGCTGCCCATCCTGGACCAGGACTTCGCGATCACGGAGGAGAAGGTCCGCGCCGACCCGCAGTGGCGCGCCGCGATGGCCAGGCGGGGACTGCATGACGTCAGCAAGATCCGGCTCTGCCCGCTGACCGCGGGCTCGTTCGGGGCCCCGGACGAGCAGGGCCGGCGCATGGTGCGCGTGCTCGCCTTCGTGCAGTCCGATCCGCGGGACTACGCCTGGTCACATCCGGTCGACGGAGTGGCCGCGTACTTCGACCTCATCGAGCGGCGCGTGTTCAGGGTCGTCGACGAGTTCGAGCTGCCGGTGCCGGCCGAATCGGGTGACTACCTGGACCCCGACGTTCGCGGGCCGCTGCGCGAGGGCCTGCGGCCGATTGAGATCACCCAGCCGCACGGGCCGAGCTTCAGCCTCGATGGAACGCTGCTGCGCTGGCAGAACTGGTCCATGCGGATCGGCTTCGACGCCCGCGAAGGGCTGACCCTGCACCAGATCAGCGTGACCGGGGACGGGCGGGAGCGCCCGCTGATCTACCGGGCCTCAGTACCCGAGATGGTCGTGCCCTACGGTGACCCGCGCTTCCGGTACTGGCAGGCCTACTTCGACACCGGCGAGTACCTGGTCGGCAAGTGGGCTAACTCACTCGAACTCGGCTGCGACTGCCTTGGCGAGATCACCTACCTGGACGCGACCGTCACCAACGATTTCGGCGAGCCGCGAGTCATACGCAACGCGATCTGCATCCACGAGGAAGACCACGGGATCCTGTGGAAGCACTTCGACATTTTCACCGGATCGTCGGCCGCCCGCCGCCAGCGCCGGCTTGTCGTCTCGTTCTTCACCACGGTCGGGAACTACGACTACGGCTTCTACTGGTACTTCTACCTCGACGGCAGCATGGAGTGCGAGATCAAGATGACCGGGGCGCTGTTCACCGCGGCGCACCCCGGCGGGGACTACCCGTACTCAACCGAGGTGGCGCCTGGCCTCGGCGGCCCGGTGCATCAGCACCTGTTCAGCGCCCGGCTGGACATGACCGTCGACGGGCTGGCCAACGCCGTGGACGAAGTCGACGTGAGCGGCGCGCCGCCCGGCCCTGACAACCCGTACGGCAACGCGATCGTCCAGCACGTCACCCGGCTGACCAGCGAGTCGCGGGCGGCCAGGACGGCGGATGCGTCGCGCGGGCGGACCTGGCGGGTGGTCAGCACCGAGCAGGCCAACCGGTTCGGCCGCCCGGTCGGCTACACGCTGTACCCGGAGGCAAATCCGGTGCTGCTGGCCGACGCGTCGTCGCCGGTGGCGAGCCGGGCCGCGTTCGCGACCCGGCACCTGTGGGTCACCCGCTATGACCCCGATCAGCGCTATCCGGCCGGCGACTTCGTCAACCAGCATCCGGGCGGCGCCGGCCTCCCGGCCTTCATCGCCGGCGACCGTGACATCGACGGGACCGACCTCGTGCTGTGGCACACGTTCGGTCCGACCCACGTCCCGCGGCCGGAGGACTGGCCGGTCATGCCGGTCGCCCGCTGCGGATTCATGCTGAAGCCGACCGGGTTCTTCGGCCGCAACCCGGCGCTGGACGTGCCGCCGCCTGGCGACCACTGCTGAGCCCGGCCCTTCATCGCTGCCGAGCGCGAGCGCCATCCCGGCGGCGGGCGGGGCCGGCAATCTGGCCGGCTTTCTGTGGTCATCCGGCCGCGGGGGTGGGCCTGATCAGTGCCGCCGCCCGCCTTCAAACTACTGAAATATACGTAGCCTCCTGCGCTGATTACGTATGGTGATCGCCTATGTCGCTCTTGTAACGTCGGCCCGATGGAGACAGTACTGTGCCCGGTGGTCATCGGACGCAGCGGCGAACTTGGCCAGCTGACCGCCGCGCTGGAGTCAGCGGAGGCAGGCCGCGGCGGCGCTGTGTTCGTCACCGGTGACGAAGGCGCCGGCAAATCGCTGCTAGCCCGCCAGGTGCGCGGGCTGGCCGAGGAGCGCGGGTTCAGCGTCCTGGCCGGCCGGGGCACCAGGTCCGCGGTCCCCGTCCCCTACCGCCCGGTCGCCGAGGCGCTGATGAGCGGCGCCCGCAGCGGCATAGTTCCCGACATGCCCGTTATATCTAACTACCGGGCCGCTCTCGGCGCACTCGTGCCGGAATGGAACCGGCCCGGTGATAAGCGCGCGCACGTCGAGCCCGTCGTCGTCGGGGAGGCCGTGCTCCGGCTCCTCACCCAGGCCGAGGGCCGGGGCGGGCTGCTCGTGCTCGAGGATCTGCACTGGGCTGACCCGGAGACGCTGGCCATTGTCGAGTACCTGGCGGACAACATCGCCGCCGCCCGGGTGCTGTGCGTGGCCACGCTGCGGAGCGAGCCATCGGAAGCCATGAACCTGCTGCGCAGCGCCACGGCGAGGCGCGCGGCTACCGCCATCGAGGTGCCGCGGCTGACCCCGGCCGCCGCGCGGGAGATGGCAGCCGCCTGCCTCCGGGCGCCCGATGTCCCGGCTGAGGTGACCGCCCTGCTGGCCGACTGCGACGGCCTCCCGTTCGCCATCGAGGAGATTCTGGCCGCCGCCGTCTCCTCGGGCGAGCTCGTGCGCGACGAGACCGGCTGGCGGGTGGACCGCGACGTCTCGACTGGAGTTCCCGATTCGATCGCGGGATCGGTGCGGCGCCGGCTCACCTCACTCGGCCCCGCGGCCGGCAACGTCATCGTGGCCGCCGCCATGCTCGGACGGCAATTCGACTGGGCGCTCCTGCCGGGCGTCGCTGGCGTCGGGGAGCCAGAAGCGCTGGCTGCCTTGCAGCGCGCGCGTGAAGTGCAGCTCATCGAGCCGGTGCCGGCTGATGCGGGAGCGTTCCGATTCCGGCACAGTCTGACCAGGGACGCGATCCTGGCCGACCTGATGCCGCCGGATATCTCCGGCCGCGCCGCGGCGGCAGCGGCAGCCATCGTGCAGGCTCATCCGGGCTTGCCAGGAACCTGGTGCGAGACCGTCGCCGAGCTGTACGCGCTGGCCGAGCAGCCGCTCGCCGCCATCCGCCTGCTCGTGACATCCGGCCGGCGGGCTCTGCTGCAGGGCGCCGTCAGCAGTGCGCTGGATGCGCTGCAGAACGCGCGGAAACTGCTGGCCGAATGGTCGCTCGACGAGCCGATGGTCGCCATCGAGGTGGACGAGGTCGTCCTGGAGGCGTTCGTGCAGGCCGGAGACCACCACCAGCTTGCCCCGCTCGCCAACGACCTGCTCGCCCGGATGGAGGCGGCCGGAGCCGACCCGCGCCGCCAGGCGCTCGTCCGGCTCCGGGCTGCCAGCGTGCGGCCCGAGGACGACCCGGAGGCAGCCGCCGCGCACCTGGCCGCCTCGGCCGGCATCGCCGCGGCGCTTCGCGACAATGAACTCGCCGCCCGCGCCGACACGGTAGCGGCCCGTAACGCGCTGGCCGCCAGCGATCTCGGCACAGCGGAACGGCTCGCCCGCCAGGCACTGGCCACAGCCGAGGCCGCCGGGCTCACCGGCTGGGCGGCCGAGGTCGCTGTCGAGTCGCTGGAGGTCATCGGGCGCCGGGAGCGCTGCCGGAACCTGACGGCGGCACGCCGGGCATTCGAGCGGTCGCTGGATATCGCCGATACCAGGGAACTCGGCATCTGGCGCATCCGGTCGCGGCATGAGCTGAGCACTCTGGACATGCTGAGCGACGGGTCGGCCGATCATCTGTCCTCGGTCCGGGACCTCGCGCACGAGGCCGGCGCCGTCTGCGTGGGCACCGTCATCGCCCTGCAGCTGTCCAACATCTCGAGCCTGGGCGCCGAGCTTGACTCCGCCCTGCAGTCAGGCGCGGAATTGCGAGCGCGCGGCCGCGCAGATCAAGGCGCCGAGTATCGAGGCCATGGCCCTGTGCCTGCAGGCCAACATCGCCGCCATCAAGACCGACAGGGAAGGCGCCGAGCTCGCCGCGGCCAGGGCCGAAGACGTCGTGCCCGGCGACCCCGAGATCCTGAGGGTCACCTGGGGGCAGAACCGCGTACTCGCCTCGCTGTTCCGTGACGAATTCGCTCGGGCCGTGCGCGAGGACGCGACCGCAACGTCGTATGCCGACCAGATGTTCTCCTCCGCTCGGTCCGCGCATGGCCTCTATTCCAAGCTGCAAGCGCCGTTGCTGGCGCCAGGGCGAGGACTGGCCATGCACGCTCTCCTGCAAGCCGTCACCGGCGGCGATGCCCGCACCGCGATCGAGCAGGCCAGCAAGGCCGGCGCGGATGCCAGCTGGAACGCGGGCTGCCTCGCGTTTGCCGAGGCGGTGCTCGCCGGGCGCGCCGGTGCTGCCGGCCAGGCCTCGGCCTGCGCCGAGGAGGGCCGGGCCCGGTTCGCCGGCTTCGCGCCCTGGTGGACCTACCTCGCCTGGCGGCTGGTCGCCCCGCTCGCGTCTTGCCGACGGCTGGGGTGAGCCTGCCTGCTGGATGCGGGAGGCCATCGACGGCTTCGAGGAGACCGGGCACGACCAGCTCGCCTCCGCCTGCCGCGGCATCCTGCGCCGCTCCGGCGAACGCGTGCCCAGGGCCGGAAGGGGCGCCGCGACCGTGCCCGCCGCACTCCGCAAGCTCGGGATCACCAGCCGCGAGATGGACGTCTTCCTGCTTGTCGCGCGCGGGCAGTCCAATGCGGAGATCGCCGCCAGTTTGTACATATCGCCGAAAACTGTTGATACTCACGTGGCCAGTCTCATCGCCAAGACCGGGCGGGCCTGCCGCCGGGAGCTGGTCGCGTACGCGGCGCGGCATGTCACGTTGCCGTCAGCGAGCGGAGCTGTTCGCGGACCGAATACTCACTCTTAACTCGGACGCCGCCTGCGCCTAGCTCAGGATGGGCCCGATGTGCGGGCGGCCGGGAACCGGCAGTGTTGGTGCCAGTAGTTAGCCGCAACGAAGCGAAAGGCCCCCGCACCGTTCCTGCTGTTGCTGCCCCGATCTCAGCGTGCGGGCTGACCGGTGCAGCGGGGTCAGTCAAGGAGGAAAAGTGATCGCCAACGCCGACGTGAAGGTCCCCCCGCTTTCGCGCCCGGGTCAGGGAGGAGACCGGCCTGGATTCGAGGAGCAAGCTCTGCCCTACCTGCGAGAGCTCTATCCGGCCGCTATCCGCCTGACGCGGAGCCGGTGCGAGGCCGAGGATCTCGTCCAGGAGACGTTCACCCGCGCTTACGCGAAGTTCAGCCAGTACCAGCAGGGAACGAACCTGCGGGCCTGGCTGTACCGGATCATGTTCAGCACGTTCTGCAGCACGCGCCGCAAGCAGGCCAGCAGGCCGTCCGAGACGCTGACCGCCGACGCCGCCCGGGCTGGCCAGCAAGGCCGCGTCCCTGCCGATGGCCAGGTCAGCCGAGACACAGGCGCTGGAGAACCTGGCCGCCTCCCCGGCGATGCGCGCCCTCGGCGAGCTCCCTGACGCCTTCAAGACCGTCGTTTACCTCGCCGACGTTCACGGTTACCACTACGCCGAGATCGCCGAGCTGATGGGCACTCCGGTCGGCACGGTGATGTCGCGCATCTACCGGGGCCGCCGGATGCTGCGAGCCCGGCTCACCGGAACTGCCGCCGCGAGGGCACGGACGGCAGACACGCGCGCCGGCGGCCGCGTCCCGGACGCGGCGGACGCCAGCCGCCGGGCGGACGCGAGCCACGCCAGGGCCGCTGCCCGCGGGGCGGACGCCGGCGGGCCGCCCAGCCCGCGAGCGGGCCAGCCCGCCGCTGTGCGGCACCTGCATGCCCTGCCTGCCCCGGCCGACGACCGCGGCCTGGCCGCTGGTGACGAGCCGCTGGCCGCCTGACCATCCGGAGAAACACCCCCCGTCCTGGCGGGAGGCGCCGCACCAGAGCCGACGCGGCGCCTCCTGCCGGGCCGAGGATCGAGGTGCCGAGGGCCGAGGACCGAGGGCCGCACCATCCGCGCCGGGATGACCGTCCGGCGGCCGCGCGCGCGGACAGGCCGGGCGGTGCTCAGACCCCGTTTCCGTCCTTCATCGCCAGAACCGCCTGCGGGGTCAGCGCGGCACCGGGCCGGCCGCCCAGGCGGCTTCCGGCCCGCTGAGCACCTCGGCCAGCGGCGGCCGCTCCAGCAGCGGGTTCAGATGCTCGTCCAGCCGGAGTCCGTCCTCGGTCGCCACCGCGTGCAGGTAGATCTCCGGCCGCCCGAGCGCCCAGACATCGGACGCGTCCGCGGTCGTGAGCGCGGGCTCGGGCAGGTCAGAGCGGCGGGCCAGGGCCCGCAGGACTGTCGAGCTCATCCGGGCCAGGTCTTGCAGCGGCTGATGCCGGTTCTGCCGGGAGCCGAGGTCCGACTGAGCCAGCGCGGGCAGGCCGACAGCCCTGAGCACGTCGATCAGGATGCCGAGCTCCACCCCGTAGCTGGTCAGGAACGGGATCGAGCGGAACAAGTCCCGGCTGGCCGCGAACTCGCCCGCCAGCGGCTGCACGAACCCGGTCAGCTCCGGATAGAAGAAGTTGAGCAGCGGCTTGGCCATCAGCTCGGTGACCCGGCCGCCGCCGTCGGCGACAGACTGGCCGCCGGTCGTGTACGGGCGCCGGTAGGCCGCCTTGCTGAACTGGATCCGGCGGTCGAGCAGCAGCGGCCCGAGCGTGCCGTAGATGAAATGCTCGCCGAAGTCGGCCGTGTCGGCGTCGGCGAACATGACGATCTCACCGCGCGCGACCGACAGGCTCCGCCACATCGCGTCGCCCTTGCCCTGGGCCGGGCCGTAGCCCGGCATCAGCTCGTTCTCCGAGTACACCTCGGCCCCGCGGGCCCTGGCGATGCCGGCGGTGCCGTCCGAGGAGTCGGCGTCCACAACCAGGACCTGGCTGAGCAGGCCGCTCCGGTCGTTGAGCCGGTTCACCGTGTCCAGGATCGGGCCGATCGTGTCGGCGACGTTCCTGGCCGGGCAGCACCAGGGTGACGGTGGCGTCGTGCGGCGGTCCGCCAGGAGCCGCCAGGTAGGTGAAGTCGCGGAAGTGAAAGGAGCGCTGCTCGAACCATTCCCAGATGGTCATATCAGTGTGACCTTCGTTCCGGCCCGCGCGGCAGACGTAGGAAGCGCGAGGAAAGGCGGCTGTATCGGATTACTTCTGATAAGGGGTATTGCACGCCTTCTGGTACAGCGGATCACACAACATAGCCCGGCCCTGTTTACGACCTGTAACTCCGTGTTGCGCCGCGGTAAACGCCCAGGCCACGGTCCTGCGTTCGCGGGCCTGCGCGCCGAAGTTGTCCCGGCACCTGCTAGTGGAAAGTCTCCGGCCCGGCGGTCACTGAAACGTGCGAAAGACATCCCAGGAGCTTAAGTGTCAAGCCGCTACGGAAGATTGAGGGTGGTTTTGCCGGTGGCCCCAGGCTGTGGTCTCGTCGTAGAGGGTGCGGGTCTTGAGGCATCCGTGCAGGATGCCGACGAGCCTGTTCGCCAGCCGCCGCAGTGCGTCGTTGTGCCCGATCCCGCGGGCGCGGAGCTGGTCGTAGAAGGCGCGGGCGCCGGGCGAGGCGTTCAGGGCGGTGAAGGCCTGTGCGTTGAGTGCGTCAACGAGCCGGTCGTTGTGGACGAACCGGGCGGCGACGATCTTCTTCTTGCCCGAGGCGCGGGTGATGGGGCTGGTGGCGGCGTAGTTCCTGCGGGCCTTGCCGTCGGCGTAGCGGTGCGGGGCGTCGCCGAACTCGCCGAGCACCCGGGCGCCGAGGACAGCGCCCATGCCGGGCTGGGACCGGTAGATCTCAGCGTCCGGGTGCTGGCCAAAATTTTCCTCCACCTGCCCTTGCAGGACCTTGACCTGCTCGTTCAGGACAGCGATCACCGCGATCAGGGACCGCACGGTGGCGGCGTAGGCGGCGGTGAGCGCCGGCGGCTGGCCGAGCTGCCCGGCGCGCAGGGCGGCCAGGATCGCGGTGGCCTTGTCCGGGATGTTCCGGCGGCGGGCACGCTTGAGCGCCGCGCTGACCTGCGCCCTGGTCAGCCTCGCCGCACGGGCCGGGTCCGGGGCCTTGCCCAGCAGCTCCAGGGTGTCGCCGGCGTCCAGGTCCTCGAACGCCTCCAGCGCCGCCGGGAAGTACTCCAGCAGCTGGTGCCGCAGTCGCTGCACGGCCCGGGTGAGTTCCCAGATCAGCGTCTTGTGCGTGCGCGCGAGGACTTTGATGCCCTCCGCCTCCGGCGAAGTCGCCGGCCGCTGGGCGCAGCTGGCGGGAGTCGGTCCGCACCATATCCGCGAGCATGTGCGCGTCACCGCCGTCGCTCTTCGCGCCGGACACGCCGTGCCGCTCCCGGTACCGGGACGCCTGCAGCGGGTTCACCGGGAACACGGTGTAGCCGGCGGCGATCAGCGCGGTCACCCACGGGCCGTGGTCAGTCTCGATCCCGACGATCACCTCCGCCTCGTCCGGCTCCTCGCCCAGGTGAGCGCCGACCAGCCCGTGCAGCTGCGCCATCCCGGCCGCGCCCTCCGGCACCCGCTTTCTCGCCAGCACCTTCCCGGCCTGGTCCATCACCTCGATGTCGTGATGGTCCTGCGCCCAGTCATCACCTACGAACAGCCGCACCAGTTCTCCCCTCAGCAATGCCGGAACACCTCAGCAGCCAGCGGGAGAACTATCAGCGACCTAATGAAACTGTGCTCACTCCACCCGGAGGGCACGACATCCCAGCAGCGATCAATCCTCCCGGTCACCGGCAGGGGCACGGTCTTTCGTCAGGGCTCAAAGCCCGGGAAACACAAGTGCTCACCTGCCGGCGGCCACCACACCCGGAGTCTGCCAGGCGGCGGGCTCCCTGAGACTCATTAGGAAACGGGGTCGTCCGGGGCCGGCCGCCTGCCGCAGGGACGCGCGGCCGCGAGGCGCGTCGCCCCTCAGTTCCGGCTGGCGGCCTCGCTGCGTGGTCCCCGGCTTCAGGGCATCGTCTCGTCCTGCGTCCGCCGGCCCGGTCCTCCGGCTAGGCCGGCGGGTCCTCCCCGGTCAGGCCGTCGACCGACTCGCGGATGAGATCGGCCTGCCCGTTATGGCGGGCGTACTCGTCGATCATGTCAGCCACCAGGCGGCGCAGGTTGGCATGCTCCCCGTTCTCGCCGGTGACGTGAACCGGCTGGCTCAGGTCCCCGTGAGTCAGCGCCTCGGCCACCCGCGCGCGGGAGCGGCCGACCGCACTCCGCCACAACGCGAACAGCTCCTCCGGCGTGTCGCCGGCGGCCGTGCGCCACTCCCAGTCGGGGTCGGCGTCGAAGTCCACCGCGGCGAAGGGCGGCCCGAGGTCACCGCCGCTCATTTTCACCGAGAAGGTGTGGTCCTCGACCAGCGCCAGGTGCTTGAGCAGTCCGCCGAGGGTGATGGCGGACGGGCCGAGGGTCGCGCGCATCCCGGCCGCGCCGAGGCCACCGCATTTCCAGGCCAGAACGCTGCGGGTACGGTCCAGGACGGCCAGGAGCAGGTCGGCCTCGTTTCCGGCGGCGGGCGGGTCACGGAAGGCGGTGTCGTCGTTCATGGCGACCACACTAGGGTTAATCCAGGACGATTTAAGTCCGGGAACGAGGTCGCGGGTGGATATCGAGAGCGCAACTTCCACGGGACGGGCACTCCGTCTCCTGGGCCTGCTCCAGGATAATCCCGGCATCTCGGCCGAGCTGCTGGCCAGCCGGCTGGGCATCACCGACCGGGCTGTCCGCCGTTACGTTCGGCTGCTCCGTGACGCCGACATCCCGGTCGAGTCAGCGACCGGCAGGTACGGCGGCTACCGGCTCGGACGGGGCGTGCGGCTGCCGCCGCTGACCTTCAGCGCCGCTGAGGCACTCGGCCTGGTGATGGCGGCCCTGGACGGCCATCACGACGTGAGCGATCCGTCCGATCCGGTCAGCAGCGCGCTCAGCAAGCTGATGCGGGCGCTGCCAGGGCCGGTGGCCGCGCAGGCCGAGGCCGTCCGCCGCACCACGGCCCCGGCCCCCGACCGCGCTGCGGCCCGGCCGGACCCGGCGATCACCACCGCCCTGGTCCAGGCCTGCGCTGACAGCCGGACGGTCCGGCTTGACTACCGCTCGGAGGCGGGCTCGGAGTGGGTCACGGAGGTCGAGCCCTGGGCGGTCGTCGTCCGGCACGGGCGCTGGTACCTGCTGTGCCGGTCCCCCGCCACCGACGCCCGGCGGGCCTACCGGATCGACCGGGTTCGCGACGTGGAGGTGCTGACCGGGACCTTCACCCCGCCGGCCGATCTGGCCGACCCGGTCGCCGCACTTGAGCAGCACCTGGGCGCCGGCTGGGAGTACGAGGCCGAGATCATCATCGACGCGCCCGTCGAGGTCGCGGGGCGCTGCCTGTCCCGCACACTCGGACGGCTCGAGCCGGTCGACGAGGGCACCTGCAAGCTGACGGGCAGCACCAGCAACCCGGTCTGGTACGCCGAGCAGCTGGCGCGCGTCCCGGCGACTTACCAGATCATCAGATGCCCGGAGATTCAGAAGGCTGCGCAGGTCCTCGGCGAGCGGCTGCTAGCGGCGGCGAGCCCGCCGGCCCGTCCCTGACTCGCCGTGGTGCCTGGTTACCGGCCCGCTTCAAGGAGGCCGCGGCTGCCGCGCAGTGGCCCGGCCGCGCCGCGCGACATCCCTGGCGCTGCCGCGATTGCCATGGCACCGCTCATCCAGGCGATGCCGAACAGCCAGCCGCCGAGCACGTCGGTTGGCCAGTGCACGCCGAGCCAGATCCGCGACCAGCCAACGGTGACCGCGTACAGCACGGCCACGCCGGAGACCGCGCAGCGCTGCCACGCGGTCCGCAGCCAGGGAGCGAGCGCCCAGGCGACGGTTATCGCGCCAAGCGTGGCGACGGTGGTATGCCCGGACGGGAACGACGGTCCGCCCGCGCTGCCGGCCCAGTCCGCCACCGGCGGCCGCAGGCGCCCGATGATCGCGTTGATCTGGTCCTCCGCGAGCACGCCGGCGCTGGGCACGGCGGCCAGGCAGAGCCCCGCAGCCAGCCGGCCGAGAACGCTGCGGCCCTGAGCGGCCAGCATGCCGATGACGGCCAGGGCGGGAAGCACGACCTCAGTGGCCCCGCCCCAGCGCACCGTCCTCGCGACATCGACGCTCCACGCGCGCCGGTGCGTCAGCGCCCATCGGTGCACGTGCCGGTCGATGGCCGGCACGAGCTGCCCGTTGCGGCTGATCCAGATGGCGAGAGCGGCGAATGCCAGGCCGCAGGCCGCCGAGACCAGCACGGCCGGCAGGCGGGCACCGTCACGCTGGCGCGGAAGCGCGGCCCGCGCCGCGCGCATGGCCCGGGCCGCCGGCGTCAGGGCGGCGGCTGCTGCCGGGCGGGTGTCTCGCGGACCGCACGCCGCATCCGGGGCGGACTCAGCCGAATCTGTCGGTGACGAACTGTTCTCGCGCACGAACCTCTCCTACTGCGGGACCAGGCTCGCGCGGCCTAGCGGCACGGCCGCCTGCCTGGTCCGTGGCTTAAGCGTGTGCAGGACGCAGAGCAGCCACAAGCTTCCGAGCAGCGCGCCGGCGAGCACATCGCTCGGATAGTGCTCCCCCTCATACAGCCGTGAAACCCCGACATAGACAGGAATGCAGAACAGCAGCGCGGCCGCAACCCGGACCGAGGGATGGCGCGCGGCCCAGTTCGCCAGGATCAGGATGGCGATGCACCCGTAGATAGCGACCGCCGCGGCCGTGTGCCCCGACGGGTAGCTCGACGTCGGCGGCACCGCCTGCAGCTTGGGCACCGGCGGCCGCCGCTGCGGCACGGTCAGCGTGACCGCGAGAAAGATCAGCACTTCGCCGGCGACAGCCGCGACGACGATCAGCGACTCGCGCCACCGCTTCAGGCGCCAGCGGAAGAACACTGCCGCGACAACCGCGACCCCGGCGACGGTCTGGGTGCGGGCCAGGTCGGTACCGAACAGCATGACGGAATTCCAGGGCGCGGTCCGATGGCGCAGGAACCAGCGGTCGACGCCCAGGTCCGCCGAATGCACCGGTCCGGTCCCGAAGATGTGCGTCAGGATCAGGCCGATGACGGAGAGCAGAGCCCAGATCGCCGCTGCCCCGATGAGAAGTCGCAGCGCGACCGTCGCGGCGGCCCGCCCCCGGTGACGTGCGGGCGGCGGCGCTTGCTGTCGCTGGACTGTCCTGATCCGCATAAGGCACCTCGAGCGCATGTAAAGGCCGGGCAAAGTCGGGAGCGCAGTTGCCCGGCCCGGCCGGCGCCAAACACTGGCGGCTGCCCGCAGGACCGGCCATCCGGACCGGACGACTGCCTTCCTCACGATCCGGGTGACCGGCAGCAGCGAGGCGGCAGCCTGATCGACGCCGGGCAGGCGGCCGGGCCGCGGAACTGGCAGTAACCGCAGGGATCAACGCTGGCCTGCGTTACTGGCGGTACACCGGGTACCCGGCTGCGCGAGACTAGACGCGTGCCGGTGCCCGGGGGTCTGACCGCTCCGGCCGCCTCGGGCTGCGGCCAGGGCACGGCGAGGGATCGGTGGCAGTGATGGGATGGCGTGGGTCATGGGCCGGCAGAATGCTGCTGCCCTGGACGCGGGCAAAGACAGCCGTGTCAGCCGCCAGCGTCGCCGTCGTGGCCGGCGGCATTGCCGCTGGCCTGGTGCTCATACCCAGCGCGGCCCCGCCGGCCCCGCCGCGGCCGAAGCCGTCGGTGCCAGCGCCAACTCCGTCGCCGCCGGCGCACCATCAGCTGCTGTCTCCGTTTACCGGTGAACCGGTGAAGTCGCTCCAGCCGACACTCGCGGTCAAGATCGACAACATCGTGTACGCCCGGCCGCAGACCGGCATCAACCAGGCTGACATCGTCTACGTTCTGCCGGTGGAAGGCGGCCTGACCCGTTTCATGGCCATCTTTTCCTCGCGCTTTCCGCCTGTCATCGGCCCGGTGCGCAGCGCCCGCCGCGACGACCTGCAGCTGCTGGGCCAGTTCGGCCGTCCGGCTTTTTCCTTTTCCGGCGCCCAGGGCCAGCTCCTGCCGGTGGTGGAGAAGGCCAGGATCGTCGACCTCTACGCCGGCATCGCCAGCGGCTACTTCCGGAACTACTCGCGGATCGCGCCGTACAACCTGTTCGCCAGCACCAAGGTCCTGCTGTCACAGGCTAAGAAGGCCAGCAAGGCCCGCAACATCGGCTTCAGGTTCGGGCCGCCGCCAGCCGGCGGAACCGCTACCAGGTCACAGACGGTCACCTACCCGGCGGCGCGGTTCACCTTCACCTGGTCGGCCAGCAGCCACCGCTGGCTGGTCTCCATGGACGGCGCGGCGGCGAGGACCACATCGGGCGTCCGTTTCGCTGCCGCGACTGTGGTGATCCAGCACACGGTTGTCCGCACGTCAGGATTCCTGGAGTACGGCGTCGCGCCGCCGTACGCCGAGTCGACCGGCCGTGGCACCGCGACGGTGCTCAGGGACGGGAAGGCCTACCAGGCTCGCTGGTCGCGGCCGGACTGGAACGGAGGCACGACCTTCACTACTCCGGCAGGCAAGCCCATGACCTTCGCGGCCGGCCAGGTCTGGATCCTGCTGGTCGGCAACAGGGCCATCGAAGCAGGCTGAGCACGCCTAACCGGGCGCGACCGCGGTGCGCATGACGCAGTGATTCTTGCCCTTGCTCCGGACGTAGCTGAAACCGGCCTGCTCGAAAAGGCCGCGCGTCGCGTTGTAGAGAAAGGACGCTGATACCTTCTGCCCGCCGGTGTCCTGCGGGTACGCTTCCACGACCCCGCCGCCGGCCTGCGCGATCAGCTGCAGCGCACCGCTCAGCGCGACATCCGCCAGCCCCTGGCGCCGGTACTTCTTATCCACGAAGAAGCAGGTGATCCGGTAGTCAGGCAGCCTGTCGAGGGCGGCCTGGTACTCCTTGCGATGGTTAATGTTCGGCAGCTCATCCGGACTTCCGTACTCGCACCACGCCACCGCCTCATCGCCGTCGAACACCAGCGCGGCGTGCGCATGCCCGTCAAGGACCAGCTGCTCCTTCAGGGAGCGGTTGCTCTCGGCGGTCCGCTCCTGGCCACCCCGCTCGGCCACGGACGCGTGGAACCAGGTGCACCAGCACCCGTTCCAGACACCGTTGTGCCGCCCGGCGAGCTGCGCGAAGGCCTCCCAGGTATCAGCGCCGAGCGGCCTGATCGTGTACTCACCTGCCGTCGTACCGGCCTCCGTCATGGCTGCAGGGTAGAACGCTTTGCGGACGGAACGCAGCCGGATTGTGCGTGCTGCCCCGGCCGGGCACATGCCAGGCGGGGCGGGCAGCCCACAGGTCAGGAACGTCTTGACAGGCATACTTCGCGCACGCGACGCTGCCCTAATCCCGACATCAGAACCTGACCTAGCCAGGGAGAGCATCATGGCGAGCGGCGAACCCGCGGTGGAGACCGACGTCCTCGTAGTCGGCTCCGGGCCCGGCGGCGCCGGAGCGGCGCTGTTCCTGGCCACCTACGGCTCCCGGACGCTCGTCGTGACCAAGTACGGCCAGCTATCGGACACCCCCAGGGCGCACATCACCAACCAGCGCACGATGGAGACCCTGCGGGACATGGGCCTGGAGCAGCGGCTCATGCGCGAGGCCACGGCCTGGGAGTACATGGGCAATACGACCTTCTGCACCAGCCTGGTCGGCGACGAGCTGGGCCGGATCCCGTCCTGGGGCACCGACACCCGGCGTCACGCCGACTACGAGCTGCAGAGCCCGTGCACCATGCTCGACGCACCCCAGACGATCACCGAGCCGGTGATGATGCAGGCCGCCCAGGCCCGCGGCGCGAAGGTGCGCTTCGACACCGAGTATCTCTCGCACCGGCAGGACGAGTCCGGCGTCACCACCGAGGTCAGGGACCGGCTGACCGGCGCGGTCTATGCGATCCGGTCGAAGTACCTGGTCGGTGCCGACGGCGCCCGCAGCGTCGTCGCGGCCGATCTCGGATTGCCCTTCGAGGGCCCCGGCGCCGTCGGGGGCGCGCTGCACATCATCTTCGAAGCCGACCTGAGCCGGTTCGTCGCGCACCGCCCGTCCGTCCTGTACTGGATGCTGCAGCCGGGCGCCGAGAAGGAGGGCGTCGGGCTCGGCGTGCTGCGGATGATCAAGCCGTGGCATGAGTGGATGCTGATGTGGGGCTACGAGGCTGCGGCCGGGCCGCCCGAGATCACCGACGAGTTCGCGCGTGAGCTGGCCGTGCAGCTCGTCGGAACCGATGACTTCGAGATGCGCGTGACCTCCCGTCTGCCCTGGACGGTGAACCACCACTTCGCGACCGCCCTCGCCAGCGGGCGGGTGTTCTGTGTCGGCGACGCCGTTCACCGGCACCCGCCGACCAACGGCCTGGGATCGAACACCTCCATCCAGGACTCGTACAACCTGGCCTGGAAGCTTCATGCCGTCCTGCAGGGCTGGGCGGCGACCTCGCTGCTGGAGTCCTACAACGACGAGCGGGCTCCGGTAGCTCGCCAGATCGTCGAGCGGGCCAACCAGAGCATCGCCGACACCGGGCGCATCGTCGCCGCGCTCGATGTCGATGACACCTCGGACGTCGCCAAGCTGAACCGGCAGCTGGCGCTCCGGGTCGCCCCCGGTCCGGAGGGCGAGAAGATCCGGCAGAATCTCCGCGAGGCGATCGCCTACAAGGCCTACGAATTCGACGCGCACGGGGTGGAGCACAACCACCGCTACGCCTCGTCGGCTGTCGTTCCCGACGGCACCGCCATGCCGGCCTTCACTCGCGACCCCGAGCTTTACGCCCAGGCCACGACGTGGCCGGGCGCCAAGCTCCCGCACACCTGGGTGACGCGCGCGGGTCACCGCGTCTCGACGCTCGACCTGGCTGGCCACGGCGCTTTCAGCGTCTGGACGGGAATCGGCGGGCAGGCCTGGCTCGACGCCGCAGCCGCCTTCACCGACCGCACCGGCCTGCCGATTAACGGAGTCTCCATCGGCCCCGGCGAGCCCATCGAGGACCCCTACGGCACCTGGGCCGAGCTACGCGAGATCTCCGACGGCGGCGTCCTGCTGGTCCGCCCCGATCTGTATGTCGCAGCCCGCCACGCCAGCGCTCCCGACTCGCCGGAATCCGCCGCCGCGTGGCTGAGCCGCGCCCTCACCTCCGTGCTGGGCACCGCGCCTGCGGCCCCCTGACAGACCGGCTGAACGGTCGGCCTGAGGCCAGCTCCCGGCGCGTTACTGGAGTTCAGGCTGGAGCGCGGACAGGTCGGCCGTCGTGGAACGGGCGCGCAGGTGGGCCATGACCGAGGCGCCGAGAACGCCGCCGGCCAGTCCGGCCACCAGGCCCACGACCATCATCTCGCCGAGGATCGGCGAGAGCGCTGCCGACGCCAGTCCCCCGATGGTTCCGGCTATGGCGCCTGCCTGTCCTCCCTCACGGAGTTGCGCGGCCTGCAGCTCATCCGCAGATCCGGCTTCGGGCACAAGCCGCGCGGCCACCGCCCCCGCGCAACTGCCGCTCACCGCTGCGACCAGAGCCACGATGAAAATGGCGCTGAAGAGATTGCCGAGAACAAACGGCAGCACACAGGCGGCGGCGGCCGTCGGCAGGCTGGCGATAAGCCCGACGGTCCACGACGCCGCCGTTACCGGCGACCGGCGCGAGGTCGCGGCGAAGAGAAGGGCTGCGAGGCCTACCGCGAAGGCCTGCATCGGCACCAGGGCGAATGCGCCGAAGACGCCGACCACGACCGTCATCCAGTAGGCACCTGGCTCGATGCGCGGCCGCCTGGCCCTGAGCCAGAGCGGGACTGCGAACGCGCCGATGAGGGCGGCTAGCCCTGCTGTTTCCCGCAGCCAGCTGAACTGGCCCGAGCCGACGACCCCGTTGATTCCGCCATGCCGGTCCGCGTGCACGATCCCGAAACCCATAGCGCAGATGGCGGCGCAGCCGCCGATGCGGACGAGGCGGGCGACGCCACTGTCAGCAACCGGGCCAAAGAGGCTGCTGCGGCGCGCGACCCAGGGCAGCGCGACAAGCGCCGCCGCTCCTACCAGGATCCGAAACCGGTCCGTGACGCTTTCCGGGTCTGCCGGGCCAGCTGCCCGCCAGCTCAGCCATACCACCCATGCCACCGCAGTCGCTATTCCTGCCGCCCCGGCCCAGTACCCGATCCTGCGAGCCATACCGCTCTCCCTCGCTATCAGCCAGAATCCGCCTGCAAGCCAGGCCAGGCGCGGCCCTCCGGCCGGGATCTGGTCAGTTTCTGCCTGAAGGGCCTCGGCCCAGGGCCGCTTGTCGGCAGGCAGCAACCGCGCCGCGCCCGCTAGCGTCCGGGTCAGCGCAGCGGCCAGCCGTGCGGTCATGAATTCTCACCGGCCAGCCGGCGCACCGGAGCTCGCACCGGAGCCGGGCTCGCACCTGGCCGTGCCGCGAGCGCCGCTGATGCTGCCGCTATCCCGCCCTCCGTGAGCCGGTACAGGTGCCGCCTCGGCCGCCCGGCGGGCTGCTCTTCCTCCCAGCGCGCTTCGACAAGCTCCCGGTCGGCGAGCCGTACCAGGATCGGGTACAACGACCCCGACTTGAGCCCGGTCTCGCCCGCCAGGTCGTAGCCATGCCGCCAGCGGGACGGCTCAGCGACAAGCGCTCGCAGGACGGACAGGGTTTGTGCTGACAGCCTCACTCGTGGTGCCATACGCAAACTCTACCTAGATAGACATTGACCTGGGAGCGAATTCGCCGAAGAAAGTTTGGGTTGCGCCGGACGCTCTGGGCGCGCATCCAGGCACTGGCGGAATGAGGCACCCGCGGCCAGGCGTCGTCTCGCGAGCCAGAAGACTAGGGCCGCCAGTCCCGCCTGATCAGCCCGTACACCCACGAGTCCGATACCTCGCCGTTCACGACGCAGTCTTCCCGCAGCGTCCCTTCACGCACGAACCCGACCTTCTCCAGGACGCGGGCGGATGCCGCGTTCCGCGTATCGGTCTCGGCCTGGACTCGATTCAGGTCCAGCGTGTCGAAGGCCCACTGCAGCAAGCCGCGCGCGGCCTCGGTCGCGTAACCCTGACCCCACGCCGCGTCGCGGAGGCAGTAGCCCAGGGACGCGCTGCGGTAGTCCGGGTTCCATCGGGTCAGACTGATCCAGCCGATGAAGGCTCCGTCAGAAAGCCGGTCTAGGGCCAGCCGGGCGCCGGTGCCTTCGTCCGCCAGCTGCTGGCAAGCCGCGATGAAGCGCTCGGCCCGCGTGCGGTCGCTCCACGGCGGCGCGTCCCAATAGCGCAGCACGCGGGCGCTGCTGTGCAGGTCGAAGAGGGCGTCCGCGTCCCCGCCGGTGAAGGGACGCAGTCTCAGCCGCGGGGTCTGCAGCGTGGGGGCGGGCAGGGACATGGATGCCATCCTGCCTCGTCACAGGAGTTGCCGGGCCTAGTCCGCGAGCCGGCGTGGTCCGCAGAGAATTAACAATACATTCGAAAAAGGGCGTCGGGATGGCGGGATTCGAACCCGCGGCCTCCTGCTCCCAAAGCAGGCGCGCTAACCAAGCTGCGCTACATCCCGGCGCCGCGCCGACTCACCCCTGGCGCACTTGCCCGTTCTGACGCGGCCCTGGGCAAGTGTACGGGAGGACGCCGGGCCGGCGGCAACCGCGCGACAGCCGGTGCTCGCCGGACTTCAGTACTGACCGCAGCCAGCGGCCGTGGGAAAATCGGGGCATGGCGCCGGAGAGCAGCGCCACGGCTGGCCGGCGGCAGCGTGCCCGGGCCGCGAAGGCGCCCGCTACCGCCGCTGGTCAAGAGCGGCGAGCGGTTCCGTTGCCGCTGAGAAGCTGGCGACCTACCACGCTAAGCGCGACTTCAGCCGGACGCCGGAGCCCGCTGGCGCGACTCCGCAGGTCGTGCCAGGCGAGACGCTGAGATTTGTCGTGCAGCGCCATCGCGCCCGCCGCCGGCATTATGACCTGCGATTCGAGATGAATGGTGTCCTCGCCAGCTGGGCAGTACCCAACGGCCCGACTTTGGACCCCGCGGCGAAGCGCCTGGCGGTGCACGTCGAGGACCATCCCCTCGAGTACATCGACTTCGAAGGCGTCATACCGGCCGGGGAGTACGGCGGCGGCGATGTGATCGTCTGGGATGCCGGCACCTGGGAGCCGCACGAAACCGACGATCCGGTCGCGGCCGTCGCGGCAGGCGAACTGCACGCCGACGTGCACGGGACCAAGCTCCAGGGGCGCCTCATTCTGGTTCAGCGCGGCCGGAGCAGGGAGGACTCCAATCAGTGGCTGCTCATGCACAAGAACGACGAGTTCGCGGTGAGCGGCTGGGACGCCGAAGATCATCCTCTGTCGGTGCTCAGCGGCCGCACTAATGACGAAGTCAAGGCGGACCCGGACAGGATCTGGCGGTCCGATCTGCCCGCGGCCGAGGCGTCGGTTGAGCTCCGGCCCCGCCCGTTTCCAGGCCCGAGCGAGGAGGAACTAGCCGCGCTGGATGACCTCGGACCAGCGGGAACCTGGGAGGTCTTCGGGCGACGGCTCAGGCTGACCAACCTCGACAAGGAGCTGTTCCCGCCACGGCCGGGCGAGTCTGCCGTCAGCAAGCGCGACCTCATCCGGTACTCCGCGCAGATTGCGCCGGTGGCTGTGCCGTACCTCGCCGGGCGTGCGCTCAACATGCACCGGTTCCCTGCTGGCGCCGGCGAATCCGGCTTCTGGAACAAGCAGCTCCCACAGCATGCGCCCGACTGGCTGCCGCGGTGGGATAACCCTGATGCCAAGCGGGACAGGACGAGCACCTACCTTGTCGTGGATGAACCGGCTGCGCTGATATGGGCCGCTAATTTTGGCGCGCTGGAATGGCATGCCTGGACCTCGCTCACGGCCGCGCCCGCCAACCCGACCTATGCGCTGATCGACATCGATCCCGGATCGGCGACGACCTGGGACGACATCCTGGTCCTGGCCCGGCTGCACCGGGCCGCGCTCGAGCACCTCGGCGTCCGCGCGCAGCCAAAGGTCACCGGTCAGCGCGGCATCCAGATCTGGATCCCGGTCGAAGGCGGCCTCAGCTACCAGGACACCCGCATCTGGGTCGAGCAGCTGTCCAAAACGATCGGCGCGGTCGTACCCGAGCTAGTCAGCTGGAAGTGGGATGTCAGCGAACGCCAGGGCCTTGCCCGGCTGGACTACACCCAGAACGTCAGCAACAAGACCCTGGTCGCGCCGTACAGCCCGCGTCCTGCTCCGGGGGCGCCGGTTTCTGCGCCGATCGACTGGGCCGAACTCGACGACCCGGCGCTGCGGCCGGATGGATTCACGGTTCGGACGGTGCTCAAGCGGGTAGCCGAGCGCGGCGATCTGTTCCGCCCGGTTCTCGGCGCGGGACAGAAGCTCCCGCCCGTTCAGTAGGCTGTCCGCCCCGCTGCCGGCACCAGCCCGTGACCCGGTACGCTACGGAGGCGGCAAGTCCGCCCGCGGGCGTAGCTCAATGGTAGAGCCCCAGCCTTCCAAGCTGGTCATGAGGGTTCGATTCCCTTCGCCCGCTCCAACCCGAAACCCCAGCTCAGCGGCACGATCTGCTTCCATCGGCTACGTCTACCACCCATCGTCAGGCTGTTTTCGTGCCACATACGTGCCACACGGCGTGCTGGTCACGCTTCATTTTGCGATCTTGAGGACTCCGCCGGTGAATCCTGCGGACCTCACGGACCAGGCCCCCGAGGGCACGCGCGATCGCCTGATCCCGGTCCCTGGTCGCATGCTGATAGATCATCGCCGCGCGTGTGCTCGAATGGCCGAGACGCGCCATCAGCTCCTTCATGCTCACGCCGGTCGCCGCGGCCAGAGTTCCGCCAACGTGCCGCAGGTCGTGGAAATGCAGTCCAGGCAATCCGGCCTTCAGGCATGCCGCATTCCAGGTCGGCCGGAAGTTCGAGCGTCGCAGTGCGGCGCCCATCGGGCCCACGAACACAAGGCCACGATCACCGGGCTGGCCGAATCGCTCCAGATGCCAGCGCAGCTCGGGCACCAGATCTTCCGGGAAGCTCACGACCCGGCGGCCAGCCCGCGACTTGGGGCTCTCGGGACGCATCTCGCCTCTATCCAGCTCGGCAGTCGTTTCGACGATCCGGATCTCGCACACCACCAGGTCAAGATTCTCCCGGCGCAAAGCCACCAGCTCGCCCCAGCGCATCCCCGCGAAGGTGGCTAGCAGGACCATGGCGCGATAGCGAACAGGCAACGCGTCGGCGACTGCGAACACTGCCGGGACAGAGATGATCTCCCGCTCTGGTGACTCTTCCTTCCCGGCGCCGTCAATACGACACGGATTGCGACCGACGAGACGATCGTCTATGGCGGTCACGAAGATTGCGTGCAGCAAGCGGTACGCCTTGGCCACGGTTACCGGCCCGAACTTGCGAGATGCGCGCCGCCCGGCTTCGAGTCTCCTTCCGCCACCGCCGCACCGAGGCCTCGTCAATCGAGCCAAGGCTGACTGCGCCGAAGGTTGGCAGCAGATGGTTGCGGAGCAGTCCGTCGTACAGTTCCTGCGTGCGAACCTTAAGTACCCGGTCACGCAGCCAGTCCGCCGAGTAGTCGCGGAACAGGATTGCCGAAAGATCCGGGTCAAGCCAGTCACCCCGCTTGATCTCGCCTTCTTTCAAAGCGAGCCAACGGCCCGCATCGGACTTCCGGAGAAAGGTCTGCGCCGCGGACCGCAGCTTGCCATCGGGTCCGCGGTACCTGGCTTGATATCGGCCTGATGGCAGCTTGCGCACGTTGCCGAACTGCCGGGACTTCGAGCCGGGCAACTACGCCACCCTCCCCCGGCGAGCTGTCTTGGTCGTCAGCGGCTCCACGGCACCCGATGCCAGTAGCTCCCTGATCGCCGACTCAGGTATCCGGACATGACGGCCGACGCGCACAAACCTGATGCGACGCTCGGCGATGAGACGACGCGGGAATCGCTCGGTGGTCCCGAGCAGCTCGGCGACCTGGGCGACGGTCAGGTGCCGCTCAATCGGGGTCTCGCGCCTGGTGGTCATCACGCTGCCCTCTCCGCCGTAGACGGATCACCGGTCCGGTCTTCGGCTCGGCGTCTGGCGTCGGCCAGGGCTGCGTTCCAGCCGGACCGGTCCTTGAGGACATGCAACAACCGCTGGGTTGGGGGCATGTGGTCGAGGTCGGCAGGGGTAACCCGCTCCCACGTGAAGTCATTCGGCTCGGTTGCCGGAAGGTCGAGCATGGCGACCAGCCAGGCTTTGCGGTCGGCGCGGTGGTCGGTGAGGGTTTTGCCGGACCATTTGCGGGAGACCAGGACGCGGCGGCCGGCGTAGCCGAGGTTCTCCGTCCGGTGGGCTTTGCCCCGGCACAGGCCGGGCACGAGATCGGGCCTGGCGTTCTTCGGCTGGATGCCGTAGCGGAGCCAGTTCGCGCAGCCAGCTGAGCACGGCTCGTATTGCAGAGCGTCGGCGAGCCGGGCAGCGTGTGCCCGCTGGCCATCTGTCTCGGCGGCATGGCATCCGCTGATCTGCTTGGTCAGGTACTTGGTGAGGTAGCCGACGCACCGGCTGGCGTCTTTGGTTCCGGCAAGCACGCCCTGGGCGTCGAACTTAGGGCCGAACCGGGCGACGTGCAGCAGCTGGTCGTGCGGGCCGATGTTGTCGAGGGCCTGGTCCCAAGTCGGCAGAACCTCCCCCGTGCCAGGGTCGAGGTAGTTGCCGGATGACTCGTGCCAGACGGGCAGCCGGTCTCCCTCGTATCGCACGACATCGGTGCGGGGCCACCAGACCTGGTGGTACGTGGCCGCGATCACCGCCCGCACGTCCGCGCGCGAGATGGCGCCGCGTAACGCGATGTGCGCGTGCGGGGCCAGCCGCTTCTGCGGCTCGATGGTCGCGAAATACTGGACGTCGTAGCCGAGGTAGCGGCGCAGGTTCTGGATGAGCCGGTCGAACAGGGCCGGGAAGTGGATCGCATCGATCTGCTCAGGGTCGGATTCGTACTGGCCGAAGCGCTCCGCCCTGGCGTAGCTCCTAGCCGAGGCCAGCATGCACTCCGTCTCGGTGGCGGTCGAGCTGTGACACGCAGGGCACCCTCAGACGTCTCCCGACATCACCGGCTATCACCCGAACGACGGTCCCGGAGCCTCATCGACCTGGCCGCCATCACCACGGCGCAGCTTGGGTTCGGTCGATACCGGGCGAAGGTCGCCTATCGCCTGCGACGTCTTTTCGCTAGGGTCAAACAGTGGCGCTGACAGGCGAGACCGAGCAGCAACGGAGCAAGCGCCGCCGGCAGCGGACCTTGTTCGACGCCGTAGCCCAGCTTTATGGGGCGACTAGGCCCGGTTATCCTGCCGGGATCGTCGAGTTTCTCGCAGCAACTGCTGGTGTGGGTCCGGGAAGCTCTGTGCTTGAGGTGGGCTGTGGCACTGGGCAGCTGACCGCGGACCTAGCTCGCTATGGATTTAACCTGACCGCCATCGACATCGGCCCGGCAATGATCGCCACCGCTCGGGAAGCCCTTGCAGACGCAGCGGTCTTGTTCCGGGCCTGCTCGTTCGAGGACTTCGCCGCAGCCGATTCGTCCTTCGACCTGATCGTCTCTGCCACAGCATTCCACTGGATCGATCCCGAGGTCAGGTTCAGCAAGTCCGCGCGGTTGTTACGACCCGGCGGCTGGCTTGCCTTGCTTGAGGTTGCCCCGCTTTGACGGACAGGGCTGATGGCTTGGTCAGGCTACCTTGCCTGAGTCGTTTTCGTGGTGGGTGTCTTCGAATTCGGCTGGGGCTCTGGTAGCCGAGGGTGCTGTGCAGCCGGGTGCCGTTGTACCAGCCGATGTACTCGACGACCGCCCGGCGGGCGCCGGCCCGGGTGGGCCAGGCCTGCAGGTCGATCAGCTCGCCTTTGATCGAGGCGAAAAAAGCTCTCGGCAAGGGCGTTGTCCCAGCACTGGCCGGTGCGGCCGAGGGACAGCATGACCTCGCAGTCGCCGGCCAGGCCAGCGAACGCGGCGGAGGTGTACTGGCAGCCCCGGTCGGAGTGGAAGATCACCCCGGCCCGGGGTCGCGGGCGGCGACCGCGTTGGCCAGCGCATCGGCGACCAGCTCGGTGCGCAGGTGATCGGCCAGTGGCGAACCCGACGACGCGGCGGGAGGCGATGTCGATGACGGTGGCCAGGTACAGCCACCCCTCCCAGGTGGCGATGTAGGTGATGTCGCCGCACCAGCGGGAGTTGACCGCTGGCGGCGTCCGCGGTGAAGTCCCGGCGGATCCTGTCGGCCCGCGCCGCGGCGGCCGGGTCCGCGATGGTGGTCTTCTTCCACCGCTTCGCCGCCCGGCCGCGCAGGCCGGCTGGCGCATCAGCCGGGCGACCCGCTTGCGGCCATGCCGGTGCCCGTCGGCGGCGCAGCTCGGCGTGCACCCGCGGGGCGCCGTAGCGGCCCCTGGACTCCTCGTGCACGGCCCGGATCTGCCACGGCCAGCTCCGCGTCCTCGCGCGTCGCGGGCCGAGGCGGCCCGGCCAGGTGCTGCGTAGAAGGCGGCACGGGAGACCTTCAGCAGCTCGCACGCCCGTTTGACGTTGCGCCTGCATGCGCTTCTCCGCCTCGATGAACGGGTAGCAGTTCACCGGGTCTCCTTCGCGAAGAAAGCCGTCGCCCGCTTAAGGATCTCCACGTCCTCGCGCAGCCGCCGGTTCTCCCGCCGCAGCTCGCGCCAGCTCCTGCCGCTCGGCGCTGGTCAGGCCGCCGTCCTGCTGGTCCCGGCATCCCGCTCGGCCTGCTTGACCCACTCGCGGACCGCGGTCTCGGTCAGGTCGAAGTCCCTCGCGACCTGGCCGACCGACCGGTCCCCGCGCTGGCACAGCTCCACGATCTCGGCCTTGAACTCCGGCGTGAACGAACGGCGCCGCCGGGGCTTCTTCCCCATGCTCTCCATGATCGGACATCCTTCCGGGGGCGAACCCCTGATGATGGATGTCCGTCAAAGCGGGTCAGGCTCAGCTTACCACGGGTGAGCGTTATGACGATCCCTTTGGCACTGCGCTGCATGAGATGTGGGTAGCGCGCAACGAAAACAAAGCGTGGTCCGTCCGGAAGCCACCTGATGATGCCGATGCCATCCTCGGCTCCGGCTTGTTCAGCGAGCCAGTCACGCGGTCAATCCAACACCGCACGACCATGTCCGCTGAGACTGTCATCGGCGTGGAAAACACAAGAGCGGTCACGCTGAGCTGGCCCGCCGATGTCCGCGATGCCTTCACTGAAGAACTTCGTCAGCACCTCAGTTCGCTCACTGACGTCCCGCTTACCTTGGACACGGTGCTGACAATGGCTCGCGAGCGGTAGCCGTGACTCACGCCAGGACACGCGACGATGTCCTCGGACGACGTCCTCGGTCCACTGCCGAATTGAGCCATATCTAGATCAAGGCGGCGCCTGCAGCGCCGCACCGGCGCTCCCCGCGCCGGGCTCTGCCTTGGGGAGGCCCGCCCGGCACGCTCGCGCCGCCCTAGCGTGGCGGCTGCCCTGACTGCCGCCTGACCGCCACCTGTTTCGGTGCGACCGACTTCCTCGCGCCTGATTTTCCTGATCGCGGTCACCGCGTCAGGAGCGCCCTGCGGGCGTCCTCCGGATTCGGCTTCGCCGAACTCTGGACCCGGCGGCCGCTCAGCAGGGGCGGGCAGCTATGAGGAAGACGGGAGCATAATAGGGCGGCCGTCCTGACTTTGGGTTTGCGATGAAGGAGCCGATATGCCGCTACGGACAAAGACGCAGTGGTGGGGCGTCACGCTGGACGCGCCTAATGCTCGCGAGCTGGCGCACTTCTATGCCAGGCTTCTCGGCTGGCAACTGTTCGAGAGCGACGGCGGCGACGGCGCGGCCGTGGCTCCGTCGGAGACCGCAGGCTACAGCCTGGAATTTCAGTCCGAGCCGCTTTACGCGCGCCCCGTATGGCCGGCAGAAGCGGGTCAGCCCCAGATGTCGATGCACCTGGAGATCGAGGTCGACGACCTGGACGAGGCGGTGGCTTACGCGGTTGGCGTCGGCGCCGACGAGGCAGCCTTTCAGCCACAGAGCACTGTACGGGTGATGCTCGATCCCGCTGGTCATCCGTTCTGCTTGTACCTCGGCCAATAGCTCGACAAGGCGGAGAAGATTTGCTCGACGCCCCCCAGCACCCCCCTACATTTGAGGTCAGTCGCTCAGCTTCAACGGCAGCAGTTCGGCCTGCATCAGATGCGTCACGACCTCCCGCACCTCCCGCGCCGTTCCGGCGAGGCCAGGTTCCAAGGCGGCACACAAATCGGCCAACTGCGTGATCATGTCCGGCAAGTCCTCGTCTGATCTGGGCTCAAGGCCGATGCGCTCGTAGCCGCGACAGAGAAGGCCACTGGCAACGCTGGCCCGACGGCGAACGGCGGCTTTGATCGCCGCGATCGCGTTCTCGAGGGCACTGGCTGGCCGTGACCATCCCGCTTCGCTGCTGGCAGCCAGATTGTCGGCGTCGTAGTTATCCTCTGTTGCCACCGAGCTAGCGCGGACATCGAGATCGACGCGCCAAAACAGGGGCAGGCCGTCCAGACGGATATAGGTCAGACGGCGCCGCTCCGACCGGGCGAGGTCGGTATCGATGCGCAGGGATGACATCGCGCGGACGGTTTCGACCGCCTGAGCCGTACAATCGACAGCCTCCGCGAACCTGTTGTCTGGCACCACCCAGCAGATATCGATATCGCTGTAGCGATCAGCCGCGCCGGATGCGAGCGTGCGAGCGATCCCCGAAGCGCGGCATCAGAACCAGAAATCGTTGCGTTCAGAGCGCCGCACAGGCTGGCGACAACCAGGCTGCGGCGGGCCGGGCGAAGGTCGAGGTCGGCCATAACTCAATCCTCTCCCGCGGCAGCATCCTCCGTGCCACATGCGTGCCACACGCGGCGGTGACTAAGGGTAAACGGCGGTCAGTCCCGCGCACGAGCCTCCCCAGACCAGCACTAACGTCTTCCCAGCTCACAGCCTTGACGTTCTACCGATCTTCCAAGCCGGTCATGAGGGTTCGATTCCCTTCGCCCGCTCCAACGCAAAACCCCAGGTCAGGGCGTTGCCCAAGTTAGCATTGGCCAAGATCATGAAGCCCTAGAGCGTCCGCGTGCCGCTGCGTGCCCGATGGAGGACGCTGGGCCTGCTACTTTGCGGCCGCTAGTGAGTTCACTAGAGCCGCGGCGATCGCCTCGTCGCGGTCGCGGGAGGCGTGCTGGTAGATGAGCGCGGCGCGGGAACTTGAGCGGCCCATCCGCTCCATCAGCTCGCGCAGGCTCGCACCCGCGACGGCTCGAGGCGGCCGTTGATCGCTTCGGTGGGTCCGTTGCTGGTGCCGGACCGGTCGAAGTAGCCAGCACGTCGACTGCACGCTTGGTCAGGGTCCGTCCGAGCCAACCGCCGGATCACAGTGTCGCGTGCGACGCCCTCGCAGCCGCAGCGGACCGGCGACAGTTAGCGAAGCGCGTTCAGCTCGTCGAGGGCGCGATGGCCGCGCTTGACCACCCCTGCAACGACATCGTGGCGCCCGAGACGGATGGCCAACTCGAGCTGCAGGAGGATCTGTGTCGCTGCGAGCACCGCCGCCCCCTCCCAGCCGACCACGACGAGGATTCTCGTCCACAGCCGCCTTCGGACACCGTCCAGCAGCGGATCCTGGAAGGTGTACCACACGAGAGTGGTGAGATCAGTCGCCCGCGTGCCGCTACCTGCGTTCCCGATATCCACGACCGCCACCACCGCTCCGTCACGGACCAGGACATTGCTGGGGGTTGAGAGATCGGCATGGACCATGTCCGGTGCCTCTCGTGGTGGCGGGACGTCGGCACACACGAGCCGCAGGCGCTCGACCAAGGCCGACACCACGGAGGAATACCCCGAGAGCCTGGCCACGGACTGGCGGAGACGCGACTGCTCCGGCGTCTCGTTGAAATCCAGCCCGGCGACAGCCGATTCCTGACCGGTGGCGACCCGCCAGGCGTACGACCAGTGGTCGTAGGGCTCGGAGGCTTGGCCAGCCTGGAGTTCGATGATCTCCATCAGCTGCTCAACGAGGGACGGGGTCAGCTCTGGCGCGGGAGCCGCGTCAACGAAGTCCATCAGATGCCATACATGAGTGGCTGTGGCCCCCACTCCGAGCCAGGCCGGGGTGGGATAGCCGCGCCTGCGCATGTGCTCGACCACTCTCTGGGCTCGCAACGTCTCGTCCAGGTGGTTGGGGTGTGCCCGGGGCTCTGCTTTGAGCACTGCATCTGCCCTTCCGGCCAACTGGACGCGCATGGCACCCGCATTGACGCCTCCGGGTAGGCGACTGAGAAGAGTGACCTCTGCCCCGACCACGCTGGCCACGTCGTCCAGGACCTCGGCCGGCAGCCCTTCGGGATGGGTGCCCTGGTTCATGCTGTCCTCCCAAATCCGGCCGGTCAGCGTATGCGAGCTGCTGGTCTTGCGGTTTCCAGGCTTGGCCGACCGCTTCGGCGGCCGGGGTGGACCGGGCACGGCACCATTCCCGCGGGGCAAGCGATCGGGGGCCGTCGCCCCCGCGTGCCATTAGCGTGCCATTAGGCTCAGTCAACTGCGATCACTCGCGGACACTGTCCGAGGCCCAGACGCTCAGGTCGGCGGTCAGAGGCTCGTTCTGTCCACCGGCACCTGGGCCTGAGGGGATCACCACCGGCCTGCTCACAGACGACTCGACGGTGCTCGTGCTCAGCCGACCTAACCTGTCAGGTCGGCAGGAGCGCTACGTTGTAGTCGGAGAAGCGCTTGTCGTGTGTGACGATGGTCAGCCCCTCAATGAACGCTTGGGCGATCAGCATTCGGTCGAAGGGATCATCGTGATGCCGAGCCAACTGACCTGCCGCGAGGCCGTGCGCGATGCTGATCGACAGCGGGGCGAATCCGCTCTCGTCGAGCTGCGGTTTAAGGTCATCAGGCGCCGATAGTTTGCCCAGCGCCTTCTTGATCGAGATCTCCCAAGCACTCGCAGCGGACACCATGACGAGATTATCGGGATCGGCAATGGCGTCCCGCGCCTGATCAGTCAGACCCTCATCCGCCAACCACCACAACAGTGCATGCGTATCCAGCAACAGCCTCACGCACGTTCACCACGGAACGCTGCCTCGATTTCGGCTGGCAAGTCATCAAAGTCATCAGCAATGCTGACCTTGCCCCGCCAAGCGCCGGGAGAGCGTGGCCGCGAGGAAGCATCACTCAGCGCAACAAGACGCGCGATCGGACGACCAGCACGTGCGATCACGATTTCCTCTCCGGCCGCCGCGCGATCCAGCAACTGCGATAGGTGGGTCTTGGCTTCGTAGACGTTCACGCTCGCAGTCATAAGACCACGCTAGTTCATTGGTCTAGTCTGGTCAAGTCAGGCACAGATGTAACCGATGTCCTGCCAACTGCTACGGCGTAGCGCTATCGACGATGCCGCGCCAGACTCTGTGCGCGTCATGCCGCAGCTTAAGGAACCATGTGTTGGGGTATGAGGTGGCTGGGCTGTTCACCCGTGCCACTGCTGAAGCTGCTGCCGGAAGGAATCCCGGCCGGCTCAAGCCCTCGGTAAACTGCAGGGCCTGGCCCATGGCGAGTGCCGACCCGCGCGGGCGGCGGGAGAGCACCATACGGCGCCCGGCCTGAGCATCGACCACGCAACCGTAGCCGACCCCGACATCGCCTGGCAGGCCCCATCGTGGGCGGGGCGCTGAACCGACCAGTGGAGGTACCAGATGGCTGAGCTGCCACCGCCGCCAGAGGGGATAGTCCTTGCCCACTTCATCGTCTCCGACGACGTCGAGAGATCTCGGCGCTTTTACACCGAGGTACTCGGTGGCAGGGTGGTCTACTCCGGCCCCGGAGGGCTGACCTATGTTGCGCTAGCCAATAGCTGGATCATCATCAATGTCGGCGGAGGCCCAACCGACGACAAGCCGACAGTCATCCTGGAGACGCCGCGCGATCCCGACCGGGTCAGCAGCTTCCTCAACATCCGGGTCAGAGACATCGCGGCTGTGTACGCCGAATGGAGCGCCCGGGGTGCCCAGTTCCTGACGCCGCCGAAGCAGCACGAGTACGAGATCCGTTGCTACATTCGCGATCCCGACGGTCACATCATCGAAGTGGGCCAGACTACCGACCCAGGAGGGGACTGGACGCCGGCTCACTGGCCGCCGAGCACGCGCGCCGGCGATTCGGCGTGACTGGCGAGCTCACCGGCAACGCGCGCGAGTCGACGGTGCCCAGTCCTCCGGGCACTAGGCCCCGATCCGCCGCGTCACGCTGAGGAGGTCCGGTCATGACCACCGCGATCATCGGCACTGGAGGTATCGGATCGGCCATCGCCCGGCAACTCGCCTCGGGCGGCGAGGCCCTGCGGCTCTCCAGTGCCGACACTGAGTCGGCACGAACGCTGGCTGCAGAAATCGGGCCCGCAGCCGTGGTCGCGGCGGACAACAGCGACGCGCTGCGCGGCGTCAAGGCCGTCATCCTCGCGCTGCGGTTCGCCGTGCTGAAAGGCGTCATAGACGAGGTTGCCGACCAGCTAGCTGGCAAGGTCGTGGTCGTTCCGAGCAACCCGCTCAGCACCGACGCGCAGGGTAAGGTCGCACGCGTCCTGCCGGAAGGGCAATCTGCGGGCGAGGTTGTGACCGGATGGCTCCCGGCCGCGGTGCACCTGGCCATGGCATTCGGGACCATGTCGGCCGATCTCCTCGAGTCCGCCAGCAATAGGTCACCCGAGCCGGCCGTCCTTTTCTACGCTACCGGCGACGACCGGGCCGGCCGGGAAGTCGAGCGGCTTATCCGGACCGCCGGCTTCGAGCCGGTGAAGATCGGCGGAATCGACCAGTCGGGCCGGCTGGAGGTGGGCGGCGACCTTCACGATCTCGTACTCGGCTCCGAAGAGGCACGCTCACTGATCGGTGGGGCCAGCCACGCCTCGCGCCCGAATCGGGAACTAACTAACAATCCGAATACTCCTTCTGCGCGCTCGTAGCCGGCTGAACGGTCCCTTCGCTTGGCGAGCCGAACGGCGGCTTGGCGCGCTAACAACGCCTCGGCAGCGTTCGGGATCCTGACCGCGGCCGGGCGATCGTAAGCCGGGACATAATGCTTTGACGACGCGCTTACTGTGTCACCATGACGATTCCCTCCTCGCCGCATCCTGCCGACCAACCCGATAGCACAGGCAGCGAACGTCAGGTCCTTGAGGCCTTCCTTGACTTCCACCGCCAGGTGCTTGTCAGCAAGGTAGACGGCATCTCGGAGAACGAAGCCCGCCTCAGGCACGTGCCGTCGCTCACCACGCTCGCCGGCCTGATCAAGCACATGATCGGGGTCGAGCGAGGCTGGTTTCAGGAAGTGCTGGCTGGCCGCAAGCCAGCGGAGATCGGTCCCAATGTCGGAGGCGGCGACGAAAGCTGGGACCTGGCCGAGAACGAAACAGTCAGCTCGCTGATCAAGGAATACGAGCAAACCTGCGAGCAGTCGCGACAAACAGCAGCACGATTCACTCTCGACGACGCAGTGCCCGAGCCAGACATGGGCCGGGTGTCACTACGGTGGGTCTACGTCCACATGATCGAAGAAACCGCTCGGCACGTCGGACACGCAGACATCCTGCGGGAGCATACCGACGGCGCCGCCGGCATTGACGGCGATTCCGCAGTCACGACCTGGCTGAACCGTGTCCTGGTGAATGCCGCCCCTGCTAACCCGGACATGCCCGGAGCCAGCTGAGAAGAGCACACCCAGCTGAGTAGTGGGCAGCAACGGCAGAAAGAGACCGAACGCTTACCCGTAGTAACATCCTCTGCAGACTCCGTCCTGAAGCGGGGTGTGAGACCGACCGGCGGAGGTGCCAGATGGCCGAGCTCCCAGCGCCCCCAGACGGAATGGTGCTGACCCACTTCATCGTCTCGGACGATGTCGAGCGCTCTCGGCGCTTCTACACCGAAGTCCTCGGCGGCAGGTTGGCCTTCCCGGGAGATCCGGTCAATGTTGCGCTAGCCAACAGCTGGATCGTCATCAATGGCGGCGGTGGTCCGACCGACGACAAGCCGACAGTCACCCTGGAGACGCCGCGTGATCCCGACCGGGTCAGCAGCTTCCTGAATATCCGGGTCAAGGACATCGAGGCCGTGTACGCCGAATGGAGCGCCCGGGGTGCTCAGTTCCTGACACCGCCGAAACAGCACCAGTACGAGAAGCGCTGCTACATCCGCGATCCCGACGGACATCTGATTGAAGTGCGGCAAACCACGGATCCAGAGGGTGACTGGTCGTCCGCACACTGGCCATCGAGTACGCCCGCCGAGTGAGGCATAGACCGGCGGTGAAGTGATCAGCAAGTAAGATCGCGGCGAGTGAGCAGGACGCGAGAGCACGGCGTGGTGGGCCGAGCAGACTTTCGTGGTGTCGCCGCAGAGGTCAGAGGCCGCACCTAGCGAGATCACCCGCCGTGGGCGATGTGAAGCCTGCCCGGCCGGGCACGGTGCCGGGTATGGCAGCTGAAAGCCGGCACTGTGGGTAATCCAGGCATTCGGCGCTGGCCGCCCCGTCTCCGCGCACGGGAACCGCACTGATGCCCAACGGCGACGGCGAAGATCTGGACCAGTTGCGGGCTGAGGTCGGGCAGCTGAGGACGCAGGTCGCCAGCGCAGATGCCCGTGCTCATGCGGCGCAGCAGGAGGCAGCGGCGGCGAAAGCGGCGAGTGCCGCGCCGGCAGGCGCATCGACCCGTCGAGGTCGGCGCGGTGGCTGGCGGACGCCGGTTGCAAGCATCCTGATCGTCCTAGGTTGTCTCCTTGCGCCAGTTTCAGTGCTAGCTGTATGGAGTGCCAACCAGATCTCCAACACTGACAGATACGTCGCTAATGTCACGCCACTGATCAAGGATCCTGCAGTTCAGAGCGCGCTCACTACCAGGATCACGACCGCGATCATGGGCCAGATCAACATCCAGGCCGATATCAATCAGGCTGCGACGGAATTGTCGAAACGGGGTCTGCCCCGACTGGGCGGCCTGATCTCCGGCGTCTCCGGGACATTGGCCAGTGGTGTGACAAGCGCTGTTCACACCGTCGTCGCGAAGTTCCTCAACACTTCCGCGGCCCAGCGGATCTGGGTCAAGGCAAACACGAGTGCGCATACGCAACTCGCCGCAGCGCTCGCCGGCCAGAAGCACAACGCCATCGTGATCTCGGGCAATGAGGTTGTGCTCAGCCTCGGCCCGATGATCGACCAGGTCAAGCACTATCTGGCCGCACACGGCCTGACTGTCGTCAACAAACTCCCGCCGATCAACCCGACGTTCCCGCTGTTCAACGCGAAGTACCTGATCAAGACTCAGACCCTGTACCGAACGCTCAACATGCTGAAGTGGGTCCTGCCGATCCTGGTCATTGTCCTGCTCGGGGTCGGCATCTTCATCGCCCGCGGCCACCGGCGGGCCCTTATCTGGGCCAGCCTCGGAGTGGCAGGCGGGATGCTGCTGCTGGCGATCGGGCTTGCCGTCGGCCGCGCGATCTACCTGAACGAGCTGCCGGCCGCCGCCTCTCCCGACGCGGCATCGGCAGTATTCGACACCCTTGTCCGCTTCATCAAGCAGGGCTTGCGCGTGATCCTGGCCATCGCGCTCGTCGTCGCGCTCGGCGCGTTTTTCACCGGCCCGTCCGCGGCTGCGGTCTGGACCAGGAACGCGTTCTCGTCGGGCTTCGCCAAGATCCGCGTCACCCGCCGGGATGGACGGGTAGGACCGTGGGTCTATCAGCATCGCGCGATCTTGCGCGTCGCCGCGGTGGCGATCGCCGCCCTCGTATTCGTCCTCGTCTCCTACCCCTCGGCGCTGGTCGTCCTGGCGATCGTCCTGGTCCTGCTCGTGGTCCTGGGAATAATCGAGCTGATCGCTTGCCCACCCCAAGCGGATCGAGCGGCGCGCGGTCAGCCAGAGCCTGCCAGGCCGGCACAAGGCCAGGCTGCCAGCACCGCGCCCCCGTCCGGCACCGGCAGCTCCGGAGGCAGCACACTAGCCAGTAACACGGCCATGCCGGCGCCAGCTCCACAGGAGCGTCACGGCGGGTGGCGGCAGCTCCGAAGTCGCCGCTAGCAAGCAGCTCCCGCGGGCCGGTCAGCGCGAGTGCGGCAGCGGGCCCGGGGACAGTACGGTAGAGGGCCGTAGCAGTCAGCGCGGGCCGGCTGGGGAGACGTCGTGAGCCAGAGCGGAGACCATCTCAAGGCCGGCCAGCTTGGCACGGCCGACGTGACCGCTTCAACAGTCGCGAACATCGGGCCGGGGATCGACTTCTACTTCGGGTTCGGGGTGATCGCGGTAACCGCAGGCGTCGCTGCGCCACTGACGATCCTCGCCGCTGCCGTGGCCGTCGCGCTCCTCGCTTTCACGGTGGCCGAGTTCACCAGAGCGGAGCCGTCGGCGGGAAGCTTCATCACCTACGTTGAGACCGCGCTGGGCCCCAGAGCCGGTGTTGCTACGGCTCTGCTGGTCACTGTCGGCTATACCGTCGCGATCGCGGCAGTGTTCACCATGTCGGGCGGGCTGGTGGCGATGACCTTCTCGCATTACACCTCCTGGCATCCGCCGTGGGGGCCGATTTCCTTTGCGCTGACCGCTGGTGCGATCTGGCTAACCGCACGCGGGGTCAAGCTCTCGACTGCCGCCGTCGCGGCTGCCGTGGTCGTTCAAGTGGCGATCATGATCGTCGTCTGCGGCCTTGTCCTGTCCGATCAGCGGGCCAATCTGTCAGGCATTCCGTTCTCCTGGGCGCACCTCAATGGCGGCCTTGCCGGCCTGTCCGCAGGCTTCCCGCTGGCCCTGTTCATGTTCATCGGATGGGAAAACGGACCCGCACTCGCCGAGGAGAGCCGCGATCCGCGGCACACCATCCCGAGAGCCCTCTACATCTCCGTGGCGATTGCAGCCGCCCTGCTGGTGCTCTTCGCCTACGCGACCATCACCGGTTTCCGGTACGACGTGTCCTCCATCGGCCGTTCGTCGGTTCCGTTTCTGACCGTGGCCGACCACTATCTCGGCCCGGCTAGCCTGCTGGCGTGGATCGCCGGAATCGTCTCCATACTCGCCACCCTGGTCGCCGGAGCGGACTCCCAGTCGCGCATGCTCTTCGACGGAGGAAGGAGCGGCCTGCTGCCGGCCAAGCTCGGCCGCGTGCGTTCTCGCTCCGAGACGCCGGTTAATGCGCTGCTGTTCATGGCAGTTGCCGGGCTGGGAATCATCGCGGTCTGGTGGGTGGTCCGTCTCATCACCGGCGATACAAGATCGATGAACCCTGTGGGGCTGTACGCGGAGTGCTCCACCATGGCGACGATCGTGATCCTCTTCGTCTACTTCCTCACGATGCTGTCGCTGCCCGTGTTCATGTGGCGCCGGCATCGCGCCTCGTTCTCGCCTTTCCGCCATGTAGTGATCCCGGCCCTGGGGTGCGTCACGCTGATCGTCCCGTTCGTTGAGCTTTGCCAGCCCGGCCAACCAGCCCCCTATAGCGCCTTCCCGTTCATCGCGCTGGCGATCGGGGCGGCAGCAGCCGTGATCGCGTGGATAGTCGTGCGCCGGCACCCGCGCACCGGTACAAGCGAAGGAGCGGCATTCCTGGGTTCCTGAGCGGGCAGCTGTCCAGGAACGCCGCGACCATGTCGACTGCCGCCTGGCTGACCAGCCCCACCTCGCTGACCAGAGGGGAACGAGTTCGACATCAACTGACGCCTCCGCCCGCCGCGGCTCCCCCGGCCGGCGCTGCTATGTGCTGGCCCATCCGCATGTCAGTCTTCGCCAGTGTTAATTTCGGCAGATGCCAATGCCCCCGCCTGTCACCACTCTCGACGAGCAATATAGCGACCCGGCCGCGAGAGCTACCGGTTGGGAAGATACCTGCGCGGCGCTCGAAACCGCCGAGTTGTTCTGGATCTCCACTGTCCGGACGGACGGGCGGCCCCACGTCACCCCTGTCGTAGCTGCCTGGGCCGAAGGAGCCATCTGGTTCTCCACCGGCGCAACGGAGCAGAAGTTCGCAAATATCCGTGCCAACCCGCATGTGGTGCTTACCACCGGCTGCAGCACCTGGGATCGGGGACTAGACGTCGTGGTTGAAGGCGACGCAGTGCAGGTCACCGACGACGCCGTGCTCCAGCGCATCGCTGGGGCGTTCGCTGCCAAATGGGACGGACGCTGGCAGTTCACCGCTCGCGACGGCGCCTTTCGCGATGCGAATGATGGCAGCGGCGAGGCGATGGTGTTCTCGGTCACTCCGGTCAAGGTCTTCGCGCATGCCAAGGGTGATCCCTTTGGCGCTACGGCGCACAAGTTCCGCCGGGACAGCTAGCGCCGCTGCCTGTCGGAGGCGTCAGGAAACGTCGGTTGGAGGGCCTGGACGCCGCAGGATGCCAGCCTGAACTCAATCGTCCGGTCAGCCCGTCATCACACAGAACTCGTGGCCGTCGGGATCGGCCATGACCACCCAGCTGACCTGGCCCTGGCCGATATCGACACGCGTCGCCCCAAGTGCCACCAGACGCTCGACTTCCGCTTGCTGGTCGCCGTGGACGGGCGGAACGAGGTCGAAGTGCAGCCGGTACTTCCCGGTTTTCGGTGTCAGTGGCGGACCGCCCCAGGTGATCTTCGGGCCGCCGTGCGGCGAGCGAATCGCGGTCTCTTGATCCTGATCCCAGACCAGCGGCCAGCCCAGCGCTTCGCTCCAGAAATACCCGACCTCCTGCGAACCCTCACACGCGAGCGCTCCGATAAATCCGCAGTCGGCGAGGAAGCTGTTGTCCGGCTCGATGACACAGAACTCGTTCCCGTCGGGGTCGGCGAGCACAACATGACCCTCCTCCGGGCGTTGACCGATGTCGATGTGCCGGGCGCCGAGCCGGAGCGCCCTCGCCACTGTCTGCTGCTGGTCATCGAGGGACGTGCTCGTCAGATCAAAGTGCATCTGGTTCTGGCCGGACTTCTGCTCCCGAGCTGGCAGAAATCGGATCCGGAACCCGGTGTCATCGCTCGGCAGCAGCACAATGCCGTCCTGGGGGCTGTTGGCTATCTCCCAGCCCAGGACGCCGGCCCAGAAACGCGCGAGACGGACCTGGTCGTTCGCATCGAAGCAGAGCGCGTGGAGGTGACAGGTCATACCGCTTCGCACCTCCGATCTGCTAACTCGCAGCCGCAGGCAGGGCGCGTCCGTCGCGTCCCGAGGAGAAACAACGCTAGGCGCCCGGCACCCTGCCGCGCAAAGTGATTACCTTCGTAGCTGGCCACGACGTTCGGGCGCGGAGACCTGGTTCAGGTCATCGATGGCAGTCGGTCAAGGACATCGAGCTGCTGCCACCAGGTTATTGAGCTGCTGCCACGGGGCCGTCATGGCACAATGCCTGCTCGTGAAGAAAGCGGACATAACTCCCGAGCTAGTCTCGCGACTCGTGGCGACCCAGTTCCCGCAGTGGGCGGGCCTACATGTCCGGGCGGTCGATGTCGACGGCTGGGACAACGCCACCTTCCGGCTCGGCGAGCGCATGTCGGTCCGGCTGCCCAGCTCGCCTGCTTACGCTGAGCAGGTCGACAAGGAACACCGCTGGCTGCCAATCCTGGCCAGCCAGCTGCCGTTGCGCATCCCCGAGCCGCTGGCCAAAGGCCAGCCGGGCTGCGGCTTCCCGAGGCCATGGTCGGTTTACCGGTGGATCGACGGCCAGACCGCGGCGATCGACACGGTGGCGAACCTGCTCGAGTTCGCCGCCGACCTGGCCGACTTTCTCGCCGCCCTGTACCGGGTGGACCCATCCGGCGGTCCGCTGCCCGGCACGCACAACTTCTTCCGCGGCGGATCGCCTGCCTACTATGACACTGAGACGAGGGCGGCTCTCACAGCCCTGCACGGTCATATCGACACCGGCATGGCCGCCGAGGTCTGGGAGGCGGCGCTGGCAGCGCCGTGGGACGGTCCGCCGGTCTGGTTCCATGGCGATGCCCAGCCTGGCAACCTGCTCCTGGACGCATCCGGCCGGCTGAGCGCCGTCATCGACTTCGGCACTTCCGGGATCGGAGATCCGGCGTGCGATACCACTATCGCGTGGACGTTCCTGTCGGGTGAGAGCCAGCGCGTGTTCAGGGAGCGCCTGCCGGCCGATGAGGCGACGTGGCGGCGCGGCCGCGGCTGGGCCATATGGAAGGCAGCGATCGTCCTGGTCAAAGCACTGGACACCGACCCCGACGACGCCGAGATCACCAAGAACGTGATCGACAAGATCCTCGCCGATCATCGAGATGCACGGTAGCGACAGAAGGCATGCCTGACTGGGCAGTGGATCGACGCCACCGTGATGCCGATACTCGCCGCTGCGTGGAACCATCACCACGGCCACCGTTGACGAGTCACTGCTGTCGGCCGGGATGAGACACCGCGCAGTCACCGGTACTGATTGCGTTAGGCGATGATGGGCCGGTGGAACTCGAGCCGTACCGGGGTGAGCTAGTGGCTTACTGCTACCGGATGCTGGGCTCGTTCCACGATGCAGAGGATCTGGCTCAGGAGACGATGCTGCGGGCGTGGAAGGCCCGCGACCGCTACGACCCCGCACGAGCATCGGTGCGGACCTGGCTGTACCGGATCGCCACTAACGCGTGCTATTCGGCGCTTGCGGGGCGTGCACGCCGCCCGTTGCCGTCCGGCCTGGGCGCGCCGAGCGACGATACCGGCGCGCCGCTGACGCCGGCGTTCGACATTCCCTGGCTGCAGCCATTCCCCGATGCCCGGTTCGACATCGGAGTCCGGGCGGACCTGCGACTGGCGCTCGTGGCGGCGATGCAGGTGCTGCCGCCACGACAGCGGGCGGTACTTGTGCTGCGTGAGGTCCTGGAGTTCAGCGCCGCCGAGGTCGCTGCGCAGCTGAGGACCAGTGTCGCAGCCGTCAACAGCGCCTTGCAGCGGGCCCGCGCCGCGCTGGCGGAGATGGGCGCGGCGGCCATGGTCACCGAGCCCGACGATCCGGCCGTGCGCGCGGTGATCGAACGCTACGTGCGGGCGTTCGAGGCGGCCGACGTTCACGCGCTGGTCCGGCTCCTTACCGACGACGCGGTCCTGGAGATGCCTCCGGTACCGCTGTGGTACCGAGGCAGCCGCGATTACGGCCTGTTCATTCGCCGCGTGTTCGACACTCGCGGGACGGGCTGGGTCATGCGCCAGCTCACCGCGAACGGGCAGCCTGCACTGGCCGCCTACGCGCCCGAACCCGGCGGCGGTCACGTGCTGCATACCCTCCAGGTCTTCATGGTCACCCGCGGCCAGGTCGCGCGCAACGTGACATTCGCCGACCCGCAGGTCTGTGCGTCCTTCGGCCTGGCCCAGCGGATTTCTTCGGCCGATCTTCGCCAACCGCGATGAGCCGGGTCGGTGCCGCCGGTACATACCGGTGAGCCAACCGAGGGAGACCCACCATGAGTGTCATCGTCATCCAGTTCATCACCCTGGACGGAATCGTGTCCGACCCGGACGGGTCCGCCGGAACCCCGGCGGGCGGCTGGGCATTCCGGCACGGCCCAGAGACGGTCGCCGGGGACAAGTTCCGGCTCGGCAGCACCCTGGACGAGGGGGTCATGCTGCTGGGCCGCACGACCTGGCAGTTGTTCTCGGGCCTGTGGCCGGGACGCAAGGACCCGTTTTCCGTGCGGATGAACGCCGCGACGAAACTGATCGCCACCCGCACGCTCACCGACACCACAGCGTGGGCGAACTCGCACCTCATCGATGGTGATCTGGTTGATGCTGTCAAGGGCGAGCAGCGCGACGTGATCGTGACTGGCAGCCTGAGCGTCGTGCACGCGCTCATGGCCGCGGACGTGGTCGATGAATACCGGCTGCTGATCTTCCCCACGATCCTTGGCACTGGCGAGCGGCTGTTCTCAGCAGGCCGCCCGCCCGCATACCTCGAATGCCTGTCGGCCGAGCAGACCGGCGCGGCCGTACTGGCCCGGTACCGCAGGCCGGCTTGATGCCAGTGGTCCGCTGCCGGCTGCAGACCGGCCGGCATATTCCTCGCGAGGGCCTGTCAGCCGTTGCCGGCTGGCACCCACGCCGACACAGCGGGCTCCGATGGCGTCAGCTCGCGCCAGCCTTGGGCACGCACCGCATGCCGAGAATGCGGACGGCTGGCATCATGGGCGAAATGAATGAGCGGCAGGACGGCAAGTGGATCCCCAGCGACGACCGGGCCGCGATCGAGTTGCTGGTGGCCGTCCGTACCGGAGATGTCGCGGCGATCGAGAGATTGTTGCGCGATGATCCTGCGCTTGCGTCGGCCCGGCTCTTCGGAAAGGACGGCGGCGCCGGCACACCTTTGCATCTTGTCACCGACTGGCCCGGCTACTTCCCTCATGGCCCGCAGATCGTCCGGCTCCTCATCGACGCTGGTGCCGATCCCAGCGCCCGGACATCCAAGCGAGGTTCACCGCCTGGTCCAGGTGACGAGACGCCATTGCACTATGCGGCAAGCAGCGACGACGCCGACGTAGCCGAATCCCTGATCGACGGCGGAACAGATATCGAGGCTCCCGACGGTTCGATCGGCACTCCGCTCGATAACGCTGTCGGTTACGGCTGCTGGCATGTCGCCCGTTTGCTGGTGGCGCGGGGTGCGAGGGTTGACAAAGCCTGGCATGCAGCCGCGCTGGGGATGCTCTCCCGCCTCGAAGCGCTCCTGGGCACCGAACCGCCGGCCGAGGAAGTATCGCAAGCGTTCTGGCATGCCTGTATGGGCGGCCAGCGACGCGCCGCGGAGTACCTGCTATCTCGGGGCGCGGATCTCGGCTGGGAGCCGGATTACGCGCACGGGACACCTCTTGACGCCGCGACCGGGCTGAGTACCAGGCAAGAAAACGTCGTCTCGTGGCTGCGGGAGCTGGGAGCCCGGTCCGCTGACTCCGATTGATTCGGATGGCGGGATCCATCCTGCTCGTCAGCTGAGCCACCGGCGAGGAAGCGCTCGCCAGCCCGGACACAGCCGTGCCGAATGGCGCTGAGCCCGTCGGGCCACCGCGGCCGGTTGTCAGTGCCCGTGTCTACCTTTGGTACGGATAGAAGTCCACCAGGAGAAGGAGAGATCATTGACGACTCTCGAGAACCGGCCGAAGACCGCGCTCCTCGTCGTTGACGTGCAGAACGGCGTCGTAGCGGGGGCACACGAGCGGGACGCCGTCGTGGCCAACGTAGGCAGCCTGGTCGAGAAGGCACGCCAGGAACATATCCCTGTTGTCTGGGTTCAGCACTCCGACGACGGCCTTGCCAGGGACAGCGATGACTGGCGGATCGTCCCTGAGCTGGCTCCTGGCGAGGCCGAGCCGCTGGTCGAGAAGAATTACGGCGACTCCTTCGAGGACACCACTCTTGAAAGCGTGCTTGCTGGCCTTGGCGTCGGACGACTCGTCGTTGTCGGCGCGCAGACCGACGCGTGCATCCGCTCGACGCTCCACGGCGCGCTGGCCAGGGGCTACGACGCAACCCTCGTCAGCGATGCGCACACGACTGAGGACCAGACAGCGTGGGGAGCGCCACCGCCAGACCAGGTCATCGCGCACACCAACCTGTACTGGAAGTACCAGACGGCGCCGGGACGGACGGCGGGGACGGTCGACACCAAGGACGTCGACTTCCAGGCAAGCTAACGGGAATGAAGCAGGCCGCGGCGCGAATGCCCGTGCACCGTCGCCGACCCGGCAGCAGCGGTCCGCCCGCACCAGATAACTTCGTCAGATCGGTCCGGCCAGCGCGAGCTATGGAGTTACATGTCTGGCATGGCGCTGCCCATCACGGCTGATGCAGCCGGCTTGTCCCCGCGGCGCGTGCTCGCTGCCGGGGACTGGCACGGCAACCGCGAGTGGGCGCTCAGCGTCATCAAGCGCGTCCCTCAGCTGCTTCGCGACGAGCAGCCGCGGTTAGTCCTTCATCTCGGCGACTTCGGCATCTGGCCGGGAACCGAGGGCCGGCGTTACCTTGATGCCGTCAGCGCGGTCCTCACCCTGGTGAACGCGCAACTCTGGTTCGTCGACGGCAACCATGAGGACTTCCCGCAGCTTGCCCGCATGGCGGACCACACGCTTGCGGACGGCCGCATCGCAGTCCGGTCTAACATCTTCCACCTGCCCCGCGGACATCGCTGGAAGTGGCACGGCCGGACCTGGCTGGCCTGCGGCGGCGGCGTGAGCCTGGACAAAGCTGCCCGCACCGAGGGTATCGAACTGGTGGCCGCAGGAGGAGATAACCAGCGAGCAGGAACATGACATGATCGCGGCTGGCCATGCGGACGTGATGGTATGCCACGACTGCCCGTCCGGCGTCGTCCACACCTTCGGCCAGCCGCCGTCCTGGTGGTCACCTGCCGACCTTGCGCGCTGCGACGCACACCGGGAACGGCTTCAGCACATCGTCGCTGCCGTCCGGCCAGCTCACCTGATGCACGGTCACCTGCACCGGGCCTACCAGCGCGAGTGCGATCTGGGCTACGGGCCGGTCCAGGTCACCGGACTGGCCGCCGATGGCAGCCTGCGGAACTTCGCAACACTGGACGTGGAATCCGTGACCTGGAAGCTACGGTCCCGCGGTCTGCTCGAGGTCGGCAGGCGCCGCTAACCGGGGACCGGCGCGGCGAGCAGCTGAGGAGCCCGGCCGACCTGATCTGGCTAACGGCCGACGGCGCCGGATTCACCCGATCGCGTTGGTAAGTTGAGCTCCCCGGCTCTGGAGGTCGACGTGAAGGCGCTCGTGTTCCAGCACAACCTGGCCCGTGAAGCGGCCTCGACCATCGGCGGCCGGATCGACCGGCGCGCTTTCGTCTCGCGGTTCGCGCCGGTCCGCATCGAGGACGTCGCCGAGCTGCCGCTGCCCGCCGAGGACTGGGTGCGGGTGCAGACCACCTTCTCCGGCCTGTGCGGCTCCGACGTGAAGCAGATTCTGCTGAACGGCGTCTCGCGACAACCCGCTCACGGCGCTCGTGTCCTTCCCTCACGTGCTCGGCCACGAAGCGGTCGGGCGTCGCGCGGATACTGGCGAGCGGGTCGTGCTCAACCCGTGGCTATCGTGCGGCCCGCGCGGCATCGACCCGCCCTGCGAGGCCTGCCGGGTCGGCCGCTATCCCTGGTGCCGGAACTTCCGCTCCGGCAACCTGCCCGTCTCGATCCACATCGGGAACTGCGCGTCAGCCGCCGGGGCGCATGCCGAGCGCTTCGCCGCGCACATCTCCCAGCTGTTCGCCATCCCTGACGGCATCTCGGACGAAGCTGCCGTGCTGGCGGACCCCGTCAGCGTCTCGCTGCGCTCGATCCTGCTCGCGCCGCCGGGTAACGGCGACATCGCCCTGGTGTACGGATCGGGCACGCTGGCGTTCGCCGCCATCGCGCTGCTCCGCCACCTCTACCCGGCCACCGAGGTGTGGGCCGCGACGCGGCCGGGCGCCAGGGCTGCGCTCGCGACCCGGCTCGGCGCGCACGCTGTGCTGTCGGCCAGCGCCGGACGAGCTCGTCGCGCAGGTCGCCCGGCGGGTCGGCACGACGCCACTCGAGCCGTGGAGCAAGCGCGACTGGCTGCAGGACGGCCCGGCCATCGTCTATGACACGATCGGCTCGACCGAGACCGTCGAGACCTCACTCCGGCTGCTCGCTACCGGCGGCACGCTCATCGTCTCCGGCGTCGAACCGCCGAAGCGCTTCGAGTGGACCCCGCTGTACTTCAAGGAACTGCGGGTCATCGGCTCGAACGGCTTCGGCATCGAGGAGGTCGGCGGCGTCGCCAAGCACGCCATGGAGCACTACTTCGACTTCGTCGCGGACGGCCTCGACCTGACGCCGGTCATCACCCACCGCTTCCCGCTGGATCGCTGGCGCGACGCCGTGCTGGCGATCAAGGACTCCCGGCACACCGGCGCGGTCAAGGTGCTGCTCGAACCGGGCCGCTGAACCCGGTCATCGCGGCCCGGACCTGCCGGAATGAAGGCAGCCCGAGCCGCGAGACCCGGCCCGGCCGGCGCCTCAGCCGCCGAACGTGCTACCAGGCCCGGCGATCCTCTTGCCGGTGAAGTTCGGCACCCCCGACACAGGCTTCGGAGCGTGGTAGTACCGGAGCGTGTTACTGGTGCCCTGGAAGAGCAGGTCGTTCTCACCGACCGGATGCGAGCCGCGCACGACGAGCACTGGTGCGGACGCGACGGTGAAGTTGGCTGCCACGATGCCCTCGAGGGTGGCGGTGTCAGGGAAGTACACCTGCAGCGTCCGGTCCGGCGCCTGGAAGGCGATCTCCTTCTCGTTGTTCACCTCGCCACCCTGGGCGACAGACGGCGCAGAGGCAAGGCTGCCGTTGCCCAGCAGCGGGTTGACCGACCAGGTCCCGCTGAAGTCCAGGGCATCCATCAGCGAGTGGTGCGGCCCCCTCGAACGCGACAAAGATGCTGCCGGTGTCGCGGAAGCTCTGGCTGCCTTTGATCACCCATCAGCGACGGCGCCGAGTACGCCGCGTTGACCCCGAACACGCTGCTGGCGTGCCAGTGGCGGCCGCCGAGCGTGTACCACCACAGCCGGTTCTGCGCACCCCGGACGGCAATGCCGGGTCCGTGCGGGCCGATCGCGAGGGACGGTGCGGAGTACGTGCTGTTCTTCCCGGCGATCGTGGCGTATCGCCAGCGACCGTGGCTGAGTGCGTAGTACTGCAGCGTGTGGCGCGCGCCTTCGACCGCGATGTCCGCGGTGCCGTGCGGGCCGACGGCCAGTGCCGGGCCCGAGAAGGCCGTGCCGGCCTTGCCGACCGTGACGCCATGCCAGGTACTGCCTTGCTGGTAGTAGAACCTGAGCGAGCCACCCTTGCCGACCGTGGCGGCCTCGGGCTGACCGGCAAAGCTCACTGCCAGCGCCACTGACGGCGAGGTTGCGCCGGGATTGGCGAAGCCGGCCTGCGCAGCCGCCGCGGGCCGGGCAGTCCCGGCCGGCGAAGCAAGCGCATCAGGCGCTACCGCAATGATCGCGATAGTGGTGGTGGCAGCCAGGGCCAGGGTCGCAATGCGCGGTCTCACGCAGTCTCCTCAGAGTCGTCGCTGCGCGGACACGCCGTGGCGGGCCGGGTCCGTGCACCGTAAAGGTCTAGACCTGTTTCCATCAGACCCGGCGCAGGACAACACGGCTATTAGCCTGCGATGTCACCATGAAATCAGGCCCGGCAGCCTGGCCCCTGCGCAGGCCGCCGCCCTAACCCGGCATCGGAGCCTAGGGGCCCTCGGCGCGCGGCAGATCCTGCGCGAGCTCCCAGATGTGGCCGCCCGGATCGGCGAACGCCGCCGTCCGCTTCGCTAGCGGCAGGTCATCAACGAACAAGGTGATGACGTCGACGCGCTTCAGGTTCACGGGCATGATCTGCTCCCTGTCTGCGGATGGCTGGCCATGCCGGGCGGCACCGCCACCCATGCGACGAACGAGTCCGGCCTGGATGGACACAGCACGCCCGTCAGCCAGCAGCGGGGCGGAAGATCTCGCGCGCCTCCCGCAGTGCGTAGAACACGATGACCAGGGCCGCGAGCGGATCTGCCCACCACCAGCCCGCGGCGGCATTGAGCGCCAGCCCGGTGAGCACCGCACCGGCCAGGATCGCGTCTACCAGCGTGACCCGTCCCTCGGTGATCAGCACCGGGTTGCCGAGGGCCTTACCGGTGCGCGCCTTACCGGCCGCCAGGGCAAACATGACGGCGGCCGTCACGGCCGTCCAGGCGATGCCGAGCGTGCTGTGCCGCGGGTGATAGCCGAGGGCCAGCACCAGCACCGACTGCACTGTAAGGTACGCGGCGAGCGCCAGGAACGCGCCGCCGATCAGCCGCAGGGCACGCCGCTGCCGGTCCTCGCCGGTACCCGACAGTTCCCAGAGCACGACGGTGCTCGCGCCGATTTCGATCAGTGAATCCAGGCCGAATCCGGCCAGCGCAACGGACCGGGCCGCGATCGCGGCGACGGCCAGCACGATGATGCCGGCCACGTTCCAGCCAAGCGTGATGCCTTCCAGGACGCGGCCCCGCCGAAGCAGCCCGGCGGCCCGGCCGGGCACATCAGCCCCGGCCCGTGCCGGAATCACGTCCGGCGGATGCTCGGTCATGCTGTCATTCTGGCTTACGACGGTAACGGGGCCACGACAAGGCGGTCAGTCGCCAGCCGGTGGCGCATGATTGGGTAAAAGGTACAGACCGGGCAGGGATTCGCTGGCGTGAAGCGCCGGCTAGTCAGTGCGGCCGGAGAGAGAGCTAAGCCGTGACCGAAGTGCACCTGCCGGGCGGCGTGGCCAATGCCGGGAGCGTCACCAGGGCGGGCCAGCATGTGCTGCGTCCCGCCAGCCCGCACTGCCGGACCACACACGAGCTGCTGCGCTCAGTGCGGGCGGCGGGGTTCGACGGCGCGCCGACCATAGTGGGCATCGAGCCGGACGGCCGCGAGCGGCTGGAGTTTATCGAGGGCGACGTGCCAGTGCCGCCGTATCCGGCCTGGGCGCAGTCCGACGAGGCGCTCGCGTCGATCACGGTCCTGGTCAGCCGGTTCCATCGGGCAACGGTGTCGTTCGGCCTGGCCGGCGCGACCTGGAGCGGCGAGCTGGCTGACCCGGCCGGCGCCGGGCCGGTGATCTGCCACAACGACGTGTGCCTGGAGAACGTGGTCTTCCGCGACGGCCGCGCGATCGCGCTGCTGGACTTTGATTTCGCCGCCCCTGGCCGCCCCGTGCACGATCTCGCGGCCCTCGGCCGGATGTGCGTGCCGATCGATGACGACATGAGCGCGGCCCGGCTCGGCTGGCAGCCGGCCGACCGGGCAGCGCGGCTTCGGCTGGTCGCCGACGCTTACGGCCTCGACGCCGCCGGGCGGCTGCAACTGCTCGACGTCCTCGCCGGGCAGGTCGCCCGCGGGGGCGAGTTCGTGCGCCGCCATGTCGAGGCGGGTGAGCCGGGCTTCGTCGCGATGTGGAACCAGATGGGCGGGGCGCAGCGATTCGACCGGCGCCGTGCCTGGTGGCAAGAGCATCGCGAGCAATTCGCTGCCGTTCTGCGCTGACCAGCTAACCGCGCTCGTTACCGGCGAACCGGTCGGCCACCTGCCCGGCCGTCAGCCCGAAATCGGCCAGTGAGTAGCGGTGGGCTGGCCGTGCGTCACCTTCGCCTGCGCGAGCGTGCAGCGCGCTGACCGCGTCTCTGGCTGCGCCGGAGTAGGGCAGGCCGAAGTACGCGTACACCGACTCGACGGTGCCGACCGGATCAGTAGTGAAGTCGGCGTAGTCGACATCAAGGAACTGCGCTGGATCGTACCCGGCCCTGGCGGCGGCGAACTGCTCCAGCCCGCGCGCCCACAATTCCAGCTGGCCGGCGCCGATGACCTCGCCCCGGAAGGTGTCCGACCAGCCATCGGTGGCGTGCGCGGCCAGGCTGCACATCGAGCCGATAACCGCCCGCGGCTCCCGGTGGGTCTGGATCACCAGCGCGTCCGGGTAGACCGCCAGGATCGCATCCAGCGCGAAGAGGTGACTGGGGTTCTTCAGCACCCACCGCTTGCCGGCTTCGTTGAGGCCGATGAGCTGCAGGTTCCGCCGGTGCCGGCGGTATGGCCCGGTCCAGTCCTGGCCCTGCAGCCAGGCCGAGTAGGTCGGCAGATGCGCCAGGCACTCGTAGGACACCGACCGCAGCGTCTGCCGGAGCAACTGCCAGCACTCTTCTACCTGGTCCGCGGCAATGTAGTGGACGCCCATGAACTCCGGGTGCTCGACGTGATGTCGCTGGTACCCGGCCTGGATGTGCTGGAAGACCGGGTTGGCCAGCCCAGCTGTCCCTGGGCGGGCGGGGCTGCGGCACCTCGGTGAGCCACAGCTCGAGTCCCTGGTGGTCCGGGTCTGCCGTCAGCAGCCGATGCAGCGCGGTCGTCCCGCTCCTGGGCAAGCCCGTCACGAAGATCGGACGGCTGATCTCGACGGCCGCGTGGCCGGGGTTAGCTGCCCAGGCTGACTCGCTGACCAGCCGAGCGGCCAGTGCGCCGCGCAGCCCGACCCTGGCGACCTTGCGGCCGAGCGACGTCAGGTCGGCGTCGCGGGCATAGGAGTCGAGCAGCACCGCCAGTCCATCGCTGTAGTCGTCGGCACCGAAGTCGGTCAGGCCGGTCATCCGGCTCGCCGATTCGTGCAGGTCTGCGACAGTGCCGACGTTGTCCCGCTCGGTGGTCGTCATGGCTGCGCCCCGTAGTGGAAGGTCAGTGGTGGTACTCGCCGCAGTTGACGTCCAGGCACTGACCGGTGATGGCCCGGGCCAGCGGAGACGCGAGGAACAGCACGGCGTCGGCGATCTCGTCCGGCTCCGGCAGCCGGCCCAGGTCAATGTTCGCGGCGGTTTCCGCGTAGATCGTCTCGGTGTCGACGCCGCGCTTCTTGCCCAGGTAGCCGAAATACCACTTCAGCGAATCGCCCCAGATGTGGCCCGGCGCCACCGAGTTGACCCGGATGCCCTGCGGCCCGAGCTCGGTCGCCAGGCTCTGCGCCATCGCCAGCAGCGATGCCTTGGCCATCTTGTAGGGGCCCATGGTTCGCTGGGAGAACCGGACGACCATGGAATTCACCATGACGACAGCGCCGTTGGTCGCCGCCAGCGCCGGGATGAAATGGCGGGTCATCCGCAGCGCTGAGATCACGTTGTCGTTGAAGCCTGCCTGCACCGCGTCCAGGTCGACCTTGCCGAGATCAGCGATCGGCGGCATGGCCAGCGCGTTGTGCACCAGCGCGTCAACCTTGCCGAACTCGGCAAGTGCCGCCTCGGCCAGGTGCTCGGCGTCGGCAGGCACCGTCATGTCGGTCGGCACCACCAGCGCCCGGCGGCCGAGGTCGGCGATCTCCTTGGCGACCTCTTCGAGCCGCGACACGGTCCGCGCGGCCAGTACGACATCCGCTCCGGCAGCCGCGCCGCGGACCGCGATCTGGCGGCCGAGATCCGGACCGACCCCGGAGACGACCAGAACCTTGTCCTGCAGGTACATCAGCCCAGCATCCTTTCCGCGACAGCGGCCTGGCGCGCGGCGATCCGCGCCGTGTACTCCTCCGGGGTGATCCTGGCTTCCTGGTAATACGGCAGCGCCTCCGGCAGGTCGGCCAGCCCGATGACCTCGGCGCGCGGGCCGTCGCCGGGCAGCAGGTCCCTGGTCAGCCGCTGCCACCGGATCTGCACATAGCCTCGCCTGCGGCCGGTGAGTTCCAGCCAGTTCGCCACGCCGGGGTTGCGGTCACTGATGACGAAGCGCTGCATGCCGTCGGGATCGATGCGTGCCTGGTCGGCCGTCAGGCTGGTCTGGTGGTTGATGTAGTCGAGTGAGATGTACCACATGCTGCCGAGCTGGATGCCCTGGTACGGCGCTACCTCTTTGCTGGCCGCAGGCACCGTCACGATCATCGCCTGGTCTGCCTCCAGGCCGAAGTGGCCCGCCGCGGAGAACTGCGTGGCCAGCCCGCCCGGTGTCCGCCGCGGCTCGGTCATGGTGTTGACCGGCTCCTTCAGGTAGAACCACTCCGGGAAGGCGAGGAACGTGCGGAGCCTGGAGAGCAGGATTTTCCCGGCGACGGCGTAGCGCTTGGCCAGCAATTCCTCGTCGGCAGGCGGCGGCGCGCTGCCGATCTTGTCAGCGCGCTGGATGCGCAGCGTGCCGCGCCGCTCACTGGTCCAGTCGCTGTATACCTCGCGGACCACCAGCATCGCGGAGCCTGGACCCAGGGTGATGTAGCCCGGCGGTGCATCCGGCTTCGGCGGCCCGAACCGCACCTCGAACGAGCCGTCGGCGCCGATCTGCAGCTGCCGGTCGTCGAAGGCAGTGAGACTGTCCGGCACATCGACCGGCGAGTAATCCCCGTTCAGCACCTGGAAGCTCAGGTCCGCGGTAGTTCCGCGACGGCCGGTGACCACGTATTCCGCATCGTCGCGCAGGTAGGCATGCAGGTACAGGGCGTCCGGGTTGTCCAGGCCGAGCTTGGTGTAAGGCCCGGTGGACTGCACGAAGTACGGGAAATCGCGCTGGTAAGCCCACGCCATGTGCAGCGAGGCCGCGATGCTGCCGGCCAGGTAGTCATATCCCTCGGCCAGGTCCTGCTCGGTCTGCACGTGCGGCGCGGAAGTGATGATCTTTTCAGCCTCGACGACCGCGTCCGCGAACGACTGGGTTAGCACGACTACCCTTCGATCAGTGGGAGGGGCCCGACTCAAGGTAGAACACGTTCTAAATCTGCGTCAATGACCGGCTGGCAAGCCGTCAGTCGGCTCCGGAGCCCACATGTTGTCGATGAACCGCAGCGACGGCGTGTCGTCCAGTGAGCTCATGGTCTCGTAGATCCGCTTGTAGCCGATGTGCGAGATCCGCCACCTGCCATCCTCGCCACGCTGGTAGGTGTCCTCGTAGAACGCCGCACCCTTGATCACGACCCGGAAGTCCAAGGCGATGACAGTATCCTCGAACGACCAGGTCCCGTGAGCGGTGTCGCCGTCTACATCGATTTCCGGCTGGCCACACCGGTGCACGGTAATGATCGACGGCCCGAGGTTGTCGCGCAGGTAGGTCACGATCTCGTCCCGGCCGCGCAGGCTCAGCGGCTTGCTCACGGCGTGCGTGCCGTAGTCGGCGCTGGCGTGCGGGGTGAACACCTCCTCGATCTCGTCCCACAGCTTCAGGTCGACGCAGCGCAGGTAGCGGTACTTCACCCGGCGGATCTCTTCCAGCGCGACAAGGTCCATATCATCCAGCTTTCAGATCTGATTGACTTCCAACAAGAACATGTTCTACTCCTGGTGGTCAACCCGCCGCGACATGCCGCCGGGCCGGATGCCCGGACAGCTCAGCCGGAGGTTCAGTGCGCTTCTGCTACGCCGAGTCGATGACCGACCCGTCCTTCTACGCTCCGCTGGCCCGCGCCGCCGAGGAAGCCGGCTATGACTCGATGGTGATCCCGGACAGCATCTGCTACCCGGCACAGTCCGACAGCGTGTACCCGTTCAACCCGGATGGCACCCGCGAGTTCCTGGAGGACAAGCCGTTCCTGGAACCGTTCTCGATCATCCCGTTCCTCGGCGCGGTCACGAGCCGCCTGCGGTTCATCACGTTCGTGCTCAAGCTGCCGGTGCGGCATCCGGTGCTGGTCGCCAAGCAGGCAACCTCGACCGCGGTCCTCACCGGCAACCGGCTGGTACTTGGCGTCGGCACCAGCCCGTGGCGCGAGGACTACGAGGTACTCGGCGTGCCCTGGCAGCGGCGCGGGCAGCGGATGGACGAGGAGCTTGAGATCCTGCGCGGGCTGTCGGCCGGGGGGTATTTCGAGTTCCACGGCGAGATCTTCGACATCCCGCCGATCAAGCTCGCGCCGGTGCCGACGCGCCCCGTTCCCGTCCTGATCGGGGGCCATGGTGACGCGGCACTACGGCGCGCGGCGAGGTCAGGCGACGGCTGGCTGCACGGCGGCGGCAAGCCGGAGGACCTGCCCGGCCTGCTGGCCAGGCTGGCCGAGCTCCGGCACGAAGAAGGCACCGCAGACCGCCCGTTCGAAGTGCACGTGATCTCGCTGGACGCATACTCGGCGGATGGGATCCGGCGGCTGGAGGATCAGGGCGTCACCGACGTCATCGTCGGCTTCCGCTGGCCGTACCACGTCGGTCCGGACACCGAGGCGCTGCTGCCCAAGCTGGACAAGCTACGCAAATACGCCGAGGAGGTCATCGCGAAGGCGGGCTGACAGCGGCAGCACGCCCGCCGCGTTAGCGCGGTATGATGCGCCACCACCGGAAGGGACTCAATGAAGCCGCTCCTGATCGCCGCCCTGACTGCCGTCGGCCTGACCATGTGCGCCTGCTCGCATTCCAGCCCTGGCGCTACGGTGACGCACACCGTCACCGTGACCCGGACCCCAGCCCCCACTGCGTCCCCGACCCCGACCACGGCCCAGCCGACCAGCCCGGCGAGCACCGCTCCGGCGGCCGCGGCCGCGTGCCTGACGCGCTACCTCAATGGCTCGACCGGACTGTCGCAGGGCACCGCCGGCTCGGTTCTGGTCGCGATTGTCTTCAAGAACCTCAACAACGTCCCGTGCACGCTGTACGGCTATCCGGGCGTCGCACAGGCGAGTGGCACGCCCGTCACCGATATCGGGCACCCTTCGACCGAGAATCGGTCCACCTCCCGCGAGCTAGTGACACTCCAGCCCGGTGGCTATGCCAACGCGACCCTGCAGATCGTCGATGCGGCCAACTACTCGCCGGGCAAATGCCAGCCGGTGAAGGCAACCTGGCTGGCCGTGATCCCGCCGAACCAGCGCGTGCCGCTGTATATCCACTACAGCTCCACGGCCTGCAAGGGCAACGTACCGCTGCTGACGGTCACCGCGGTCCGGCCGGGGAACGGCGGCTGAGCGGGCGTGGACGCCACCCGCAGCCAGCGGCACGGCCGTCCGGTAGCCGTGCTCGCGCAGCTCTCGGTCCGGCGTGGCCAGCAGGCCGTCGAGTTTTACCGGGCTGCCTTCGGGGCCGTCGAGGACTACCGGGTAGGCGGCAACGACGAGAATCCGGCGGTGGTCTCCCAGTTGTCAGTGGGCGACGCGACGTTCTGGGTCGCCGACGAATCACCGGAGCACGAGAATTTCAGCCCCGAGACCGTCGGCGGCTCGACGACGCGGCTGCTGCTGATCGTCGAGGATCCTGATGCTGTCATCGCGACGGCAGTGGCCGCCGGGGCCCGGCAAGTCCGTCCGGCCGCCGACGAGCACGGCTGGCGGCTCGGCCGGATCGAGGACCCGTTCGGGCATCACTGGGAGATTGGCCGCCCGAAGGTGCCGTGGCCGCCCGGCAGCCACGCGCCGCACGGCTAGCGCCAGCGTGGCTAACGGCGGCCCGCGGAGCGGCAGCGTGCGGCCGGCCGGTGACGCGCCCGATGCACGTGTGCGCCCCCGCCTGACGGCGAGGGCGCACACTTACTGCTGTGCTGGCAGGGCTACCGCCTGCCGACCGGAGACCCGGCTGTTAGCCGTTGATGTGCAGGCCGAACTCGAAGTCCGGGAAGCACGGGCTGTTGGCCGTGAATGTCGGCGGACCGACGGTCGGCGGCTGGGTGCCCGTCGGCGACGGGGTCGGTGCCCACGTCTCCGACGCGGTGCACCACAGCTGCCCCTCGTTCGGCACGCCATCGTCGGACACCAGCTGGTCCACCTGGAGGGTGGCGAATGGGTTACCGCCCCACACGCTGCCGCCAGCAGTCAGCACGTACGGCACGCTCGGGTTGGTGGTCGAGCCGTTGATCAGCGGGTTGCCACCGTACAGACCCGGGTTGAAGAAGTCGTGCTTCACGACCCAGATGGTCTTCGGGAAGTTCCCGCACGGCTGCAGCGTGACCTTCTCGCCCTGGTAAGCGGGCCTGGAGACACCACGGCAGAGGTTGCTGCTGACGCCGTAGGGCGTCCACATGACCTCGTAGGCGATGTTGAAGTGATAGTGCAGTTCCATGCCGGCGCTGATGAAGCCGAGGTGGTACAGCACGAACACCGGGTACTGGAACGTGAGGTGCCAGTCCTCGCCGGGGTTGTTGTCGTTGGCCCAACTAAGGTTGACCGGGTTTCCCGGTGCCTCGATCGAGTTGTTGTTGTTGGTGAAGTACTGGATACCGAACTCGACGTTGAACAGCGGGTCGCTGCAGTAGCTGTTGAACGTGCACGCCGGCGTGATGGCGGGCTTGACGGCCCGCGGTGCCGCAGATGCCGCCCCGGCCGCTGTCAGACCCAGCGACGTAGTGACGGCTACCGTCGCCGCCAGCCCGTACAGCGCCCTCCGGTAACGGTTGCGCATGGGTGCTTCCTTCCTGTCGGATTTTCGGAGCCGACGTCGGATTGTTCCGATGGCTTGGGCGGTCAAGCCCGGGTCGACTCCGATTGGACCATTTGCGCTGGCCTTTAGTTGCTTATTGTGATCCCGCCCTGCCAGTCAGTAGTCGAACGTTACCACGAGTAATCAGAGCAGCACGTGGGTAGAGCTAGAAAACGGCGAGCCGGAGTGTTGCACCGGCCATTCGCCGCTTGCCAAATGTCGTCCGATTTCCGCGCACCGACGGCAATATTCCCAGGTCAAAGCCTGGTAGTTTGAAGTTCGTAAGCCACCGGTAAGAACAGATAGGCCCGCTTAGCCGGTTGGGACAGCCGATATCCTGCTTCGCTGTCAATTGCGCTGAGTAATCGGGGCTCGGCAACGGAACGTAACGGCGGCGCGGTCAATAGGTGGCACCACACCCACGTCTATTGCTGCGTCCGGTCAGGACTGTGCGGTCCCCTGCGCGTTCGCCTCAGGCAGCGCCACCAGGCCATTGTCCGTGCCAGCGCCGGCGCCGTCGTAGGCGGCGACCGCCTGGTTAGCCGGACCGGACAGGTTCTTCTTGACCGACTCGAGGATGGTCAGGCCCTGGGCCACCAGCCCGGCGGCGATCTCGCTCAGTCCGTCCGCGCCGTTCAGCACGCTGACGTTGGCTCCGGCGAGTCCGCCTGCCGCTTCCTTCACGATCATCGGCAGCTGCTCGATGAGCATCCGGTCCAGCGCGACGCGGTTGTTGGAGGCGGCGGCTGCGGCCTGCAGCCGGGTCCGGTCAGCGTCGGCCTTGGCCAGCACCATGACCTTCTCGGCTTCAGCCTCGGCCGGCTTGATGACCTCGGCGACCAGCTGGCGCTGCCGTAGCTCGGCCTGGCGGTGCGCCAGGTCGGTCTGCGCGGACAGCACGCTCATCTGGGCCTGCGCCTGCGCGAGCGGACCTGCCTGCGCAGCCTCGGCCTGCGCCTTGTCCACCTCCGCCTTGTACTGCGCCTGCACGACCGCAGTTTCCCTGGCGTACTCGGCCTGCTTGCGCTGGGAATCCTGCTGCGCCTGCGCAGACTGCTGGTTGGCCTGGGCCTGGGCGATCTGGGCCTGGCGCTGAATCGCGGCGTTGTGCGGAGCGGCCATAGCGTCGATATAGCCGCTGTTCATGTCGTCTATCGACTGGATCTGCAGTGAGTCGACAGTGAGGCCGATCTTGGCCATCTCTGCCTTAGAGCCGTCCAGCACCTCGGTAGCGAGCTTCTGCCGCTCGGTTACGATCTCCTCCACCGTCATCGAGCCGATGATGGAGCGCAAGTGCCCGGCGAAGATCCGGCCGGTCAGCGTGGACATCTGATCCTGGTCAGACAGGAAGCGCTGGCCAGCGTTGACGATGCTCTCGTCGTCGTTGCCCACCTTGAAGGCGATCACAGCGCGGACATTCAGCGAGATGCCCTGCTTGGTCACGCAGGTCTCCGAGACCTCCGCCTCGCACATGGACAGGGTCAGATAGCGGACCTTGCGGAATAGCGGAACCACGAACGTGCCGTGCCCGACGACGACCTTGAACGGCGCGCCGCTCCGGCGGGAGCGCCCGCCCGAGATCAGCATCGCCTCGTCCGGTGCAGGCACCCGGTAACCAAACATCTGTCTCATCTCCAGTTGTGACCCCGTGCCGACAGCACAGTCGGCTTATACCAGTATGTCCCTTGATCGGGCTAGCCCGGAAGGTCTTCGGCGAATTGAGCCAGCGGATCTGTCCAGGCGCTGACATCGACCGCGCGGTGCCCCCTCGATTCGATGACCAGGACGGTCGCGCCCCTCGGCAGCGGGTCGGGTGACCAGGCAATGAACGCCTCGGATCCGCCCCGGACCCGGACCAGGACCTCACCAGGTCCGGCAGTACCGCGAGTCGCGATGGTGAGCACGCCGATGCAGCCGATCAAGACCTCGTCACGGGCCATCTGTACTCACTCTCACGACCTGCCTGCCCCTGCGGGCCCTCGCCTGCGCCCTGGCCGCACCACCGGCCGTGCCACCGGCGGGCCTGCCGGCAGGCTCACCGGCCGGCACGTTACCTTCATAATCCTGTCCCCGGCGATCAGCCGTCTACCAGACGGAATAGACCGGCCCATGGTCGCGTTCCACGTACAGCTGGTGCGAATGTGTCCCCCGGGCCGCAACTATCGCCATCGCGGAATACCGTAAGGCTGGAGCCGCGACGCGCCACTCGCCGAGAGGCGACCTTCGTGCCGGCGCCGGCCACGCCCTCGTGAGCAGATGCTCCCGGGGGCGTCGTCATGTCGTCACCGGATCCGGGCCGCGGCCAGCCGTCACCGGATCCGGGCCGCGGCCAGCTGGCGCAGCAGCACCGCCGGCGCTTCGGTCAGTGACGGCCCGTACCAGGTCAGGTGCCTGCCGCTGACCAGCGCGGTCCGGCTGCCGGGAAACGCCTCGGGCCCGTCCGAGGCGGTAAACCGGTACGGCTCGTCCGGCAGCACGACCAGGTCCGCGCTGGCACCACGCAACTCGCCAAGGTCCACCCGCGGGTACCGCTCCTGGTGACAGGCGTAGATATTGGTCACCCCGAGCCGGGCCAGCAGATCGCCTGCGAAGGTGTCGCGGCCGAGCACCATCCACGGCCGCCGCCAGATCGGCACGACCGCTGACCTGTCGGCCATCACCGCGGCTGAGCTCCCGGTCCCCAGCGGCTGCCGCCAGGCCGCCGGCCGCCGTGTCGAGCCAGGCCGGCGCCGGCAGCCGGCACGCCATCGTGATCATCCGTCGCAGCGAGTCCAGGGCTTCCGGCAAGTCGCGGATCACGGTGACCCACACAGGCACTCCGGCTGCGCGGATCGCGTCCAGGTCCGGCAGGCGGTTCTCCTCCTCGTTGGCGAGCACGACATCCGGGCGCAACGCCACGATCTGCGCGACGTCGGGGTTCTTCGTTCCGCCGATCCGGCGCACCGCCAGGTCGGCCGGGTGCACGCACCAGTCCGTCGCTCCGGCAAGCAGGCCGGGAGCGCAGGACGCGACCGTCTCGGTCAGCGACGGCACTAGCGAGACGACGCTGCGAACCACCGGCGGGACCGCCACCGGCAGGCCAAGATCATCGATAACCAGACCATGGGCTCCGCGCACCGTGGTCTCGCCCATCGTGCCCCCAGAACCCCTCGATCGCCCTTGATCGCCCTCATTCTGACCCGAATCGGCGGGCGGCACCAGCCTCATGATGGCCGACGGTGCTCGCATACTCTGGGTACCCGGCCCGCTCAGGCCGCACTGGCGGTGCCAGCGGAGGGCAGAAGACTCATGACTGACGCAGTGCCGGAGGCTGTCGTAGCCACCCTGGAAGACCCGTTCGCGCAGCTGTCAGGCACGCTCGCGGGCACCAGGAAGCTGCATTTCGAGGTAACGGGAGACACGCCAGCTGACTCCGCACATGCAGCGCCTCAGCCTGACCGCGCCGGAACTCGACGACTTCAGCTACCAGCCGGGCCAGGACATCATGCTGCTGGTGGCGGTGGACGGCCGGAAGCCGGTGCGACGGCGTTACACGATCCGGCAGCTCGACCCGGCCCGGCAGCGCCTGACCATCGACGTCGTGCTGCACGGCGACGGTCCTGGTGAGCGCTGGATTCGCGCGGCGCAGCCGGGCGACCGGATCGAGGGCATCGGCCCGCGCGGCAAGGTCTTCCCGTCGCCGGCAGCGGACTGGCACCTGTTCATGGGCGACGAGGCGGCTATGCCCGCCATCCTGGCCATGACCGAGGCGCTGCCCGGCGACGCCGAGGCGACCATCGTGCTTGAGGTGCCCGAGCCGGCCGACGAGCAGGAGGTGCTGGCTGCCGCCCGGACCAGGGTCAGCTGGCTGCACCGGCTGCGCCGGCCCGGCAGGCGACCCGGCCGCGCTGGCCGCCGAGGCGGCGGAGGTGGAACTGCCGGCCGGCAGCGGGCACGCCTACCTGCTCGGCGAGGCGTCGGTGGTGCTGCGGATGCGCGAGGTGCTGGCCGCCCGCGGGCTGCCGCCGGACCAGGTGTCGCCCAAGGCGTACTGGGGCCGCGGTCGCGCCAACGCCGGCCACGGCGAGCCTGCCAGGGATGCCTGATCGAGGACTGGCGCTGGCGGCCTGGATACACGGTGCCGGTGATTCGCCCGGAACTCACTGGCAGGATACCGCCCGGGCGCGCACGAGCGGCCATGCACCGGGAGGTTCGCGGTCCAGCGGACCCGCCAGGACGGCGGCGTCGCTATCTGCAGATGCAGGCAGCCAGTTAGGTTCGTCACATACCCGAGCGGCAAGTAGAACATCGTCAGTCCCGGCGCGTAGGCCTCCGGTATGCCGGGCGGGACGTGCTGCCAGGGACAGGCGACCAGGGTCAGTCCTGGCACGCCGTCGCGAAGCGTATAGATTCCCGGCACCGACCCGCTGGTCAGGAACCTGAACCGGGCATGGTCGGCCGGGGACGTGGTGATCTCCACGGTGGTGCCATTCCGGATCGCAACGATCGGGCCGCCGACGTCGCGGAGCCTGCCGTCAGCCAGCCGTCTGCTCGATCCCCACACGCCGGAGCGGGCGAACATAAACCAGACGGGGCCGGCCTGGATGCTTGCCGCCTTCCAGTGCGAGCTCGCCTGCCCGCCGGTGATTCCCCTATCGCTGTAATCCCCGCATTTCAGCAGCTCGGTGCCCGGTGCGGCGCCAGGCGGGGAGGTGATACTAGCTGACGGCCGGGTCGGCTTGGCCGCGCCGGACAGCGTCGCGCTCAGGACGGACGGGACCGCGATGGCGAGCGCGGCGACGGCCGCGACGCCGCTCGCGCCAACCCGGCGGCGGTGGCTGCGCCGCCGCCGCCATACCCCGCTGAGCAAGTTGACCGGCGGGTCCTGCGCGGCGTCGTGCATCGCGGCGCGCAGCCAGCGCTCGAGATCATCCATCGTCGACCGTACCTCCCTGTTGCGCCACGATCCCGCGCATCTTGCCCAGCGCCCGCGACGCCTGGGTCTTGACCGAGCCGACCGAGCAGCCGAGGACAGCCGCGGTCTGCGCTTCGGAAAGGTCCTCGTAGTACCGCAGCACGAGCACGGCCCGCTGCCCGGCCGGCAGCTTTGCCAGCGCGCGGCGCAGCAGGTCCTGGTCGGCGATCGCGGCTGCCTGGTCGCGCGTCATCAGGGCGGCTGCCCCGGCCGGCCCGCTCGCATCGTCGTGGCCGGCGAGCGGCTGCTCCAGCTTCCGGCGGATGAACCGCCTGCGGTCCGTCGCGGCGTTCACCAGCATCCGCCGCACGTACGGTGCCGGGTCGCCATCCCGGCAGATCCGCCGCCACCGCCTGTAGGCGCGTTCCAGCACGGCCTGCAGCAGGTCCTCGGCGTCGGCCCGGTTGTGACCGGTCAGCAGCATCGCCAGCGTGAGCAGGCGGGAGGAGGATCCCTCGACGAACTGCTCGAAAGAATCCCGGCCGGCCGACGCGCTGACGCCCGGACTTCGCACGTGGTCGCTAATGCTCACCACGATGCCCGCACTGCGCTCTGCATATCGCTTTCACGTCCCGGAACGGCCAGAAGGTTGACCGGATCAGGTCATGACGGATCAGCCAAACCATCGTTCTCGCTCAATAGGCATGAAGCTGCTCCATAATAAGAAGAACGAGCCGTGGTCCGATCTGCCGAAGGGGGCGCTTCGGTGGCATCCGCAGTAGCGGCAGAGGTCTCCGCCGTACTGGCCAACTCCTCGACGCGGACGCTGATCCTAGGTATCGACAAGGCGGGCCGGATCCGCCAGCATGACCGCGGTGCTGGTGACGTCCTGTCCACCGAGCCTGCCGCGCTCATCGGCACAGAGCTCGCCAGCTTGCTCGCGGCGCCCGACGGGCCGGCAGCCGTCACGCTGCAGGGACTGATCGACGGGGCGATCTCTGACCGCGAGAGCACAACAGTGCTGGCACTGCGCACCGCCAATGGCGATACCGCGGACGCGATCGTCACGATCCAGCCAATCAGGTCCGCCGATCCGGAACTGGCAGCGCAGGTGATCGTGCGGATCGCGCCGCCCGTGCAGGAACGATTCCTGGACCCGGCGGTAATGCGCCGGACGATGGTCGACGGGGCCGTACGCAAGATCGGCGGCGCACTGGACATTGACCAGATGGCGCCGGAACTGATCAACATCATCGTGCCGCACTTCTGCAATTCGGCCGGGCTGGTGGTGCTGGAGAGCCTGGTCGGTGAGGACGAGTTCCCCGCCGAGTCACTGGACGGAACGCAGCTCGTCCGACGCCTTGCCGTCGCCCATGACGATGGCGACGCCGCCTGGGATGCCGCCTTCCCGACCGGCGAGATCCTCCGCTATCCGCCGGACACTCCGTACACCCGCTGCATGGACTCCGGCCGGCCGGTCTGCGAGGTCGTGGGCCGGGCCAGCGCCGACGCGATGGCCGCCGCCTGGCTGCGCAAGCCGGTCGCCGATCTGCTCTCCGGCGTGTCGATGCTGCTGCTGCCGCTGATCGCACGGGACGTCATGCTCGGCTTCTTCGTCTGCGTGCGGCGCGTCGGCTACCGCCGGTTCGATGCCTACGACGTCGAGATCGGCATGGAATTCGCCGCCCGTGCCGCGATCTTCATGGACAACGCCCAGCGCTACAGCCGCGAGCGCGCTACCGCTTTGACGTTGCAGCGCAGCATGCTCCCGACGGGCCTGTCTTTCCCGTCATCTGTCGACGTCAGGCACCGTTACCTGCCCGGCAGCAAGCTGATCGAGGTCGGCGGCGACTGGTATGAGTCGATCGCGCTGCCCGGCGGCCGGGTAGCGCTCGTGGTCGGCGACGTCGCCGGGCACGGGGTGCGGGCGGCCGTCACCATGGGCCGGCTGCGGACCGCGATCCACACGCTCGCGATGCTGGAGCTGCCGCCCGCTGAGACACTTCAGCAGCTGAACGAGCTGATGCAGGAGCTTGGCGTGCGCGAGCCGCACTTCGCTACCTGCGTGTACGCGATCTTCGACGCTGTCACGGGCACCTGCGAGGTCGCCTCGGCGGGTCACCTGCCACCGCTGCTGGTCCGCCCGGATGGCACCAACGAGCTACTCGATGTGCTGCCGGCCCCGCCACTCGGGGTTGGCACCGGGCTGATCCAGAGCCGGGTGCTGACCATCGAGGACGGCAGCCTGCTGGTGCTGTACACCGACGGCCTGGTCGAGAAGCGGACCCGTGACATTGACGAGGGCCTTCGCCGGCTGCGTGACATCTTCGGTCCCGGCTCGGCCGACGAGCCGCTGGAGGAGTTGTGCCGCGCGACACTGGCCGGCGTCTATGGCGATGAGCACCGTGACGACATCGCCGTGCTCATCGCGCGGCTGCGCCGGATCCCGGCCGAGAATGTCGTGAGCTGGACCCTGCCATCGGAGCTAACATCCGCCGGCCGGGCCCGGACCCTGATCCGCCGTCCGCTGCGCCGGTGGGGCCTGAAAGACCTGCGTGCCTACTGCCGAGCTGATGGTCTCCGAGCTCGTGACTAACGCGGTCCGGTACGCGCAGGGAAAGATCGGCCTCCGGCTCATCCTCGAAGGCGGGCTGGTCTGCGAGGTGCTCGATGACTCGGCGGCCCTGCCGAGGCTGCGGCATCCTGACGATGAGGACGAGCGCGGCCGCGGCCTGCAGGTAGTCAGCCAGGTGGCACAGCGCTGGGGGGCCAGGCGCACTGCGTCCGGCAAGGTCGTCTGGTGCGAGCTAGCGCTGCCATATTCGTGACGCTGGCGTCGCCAGTCAGCCGGGCACGGTGTCCTGGGCCCCGGCTTGCCGCACATCTGGCCGACCATCGTGCTTGATGGACAGCATGCCGTTCTGCATCAGGCCGAGCCGCTGCGCTCGCCGCGCGATCATGCTGTCGTGCGTTACCAGGACAAGGGTCAGCCGATGGTCAAGCCACAGCGCCTCCAGCAGCGCGATGATCTCGTCCCTGGTGCCTTCGTCGAGATTGCCGGTGGGCTCGTCGGCCAGCAGCACTCTCGGCTGCTTCACCAGCGCCCTGGCGATCGCGACCCGTTGCTGCTGGCCGCCGGAAAGCTCCGACGGCAGGTGCCGGGCCCGGTCGGCAAGGCCGACGTCTGCCAGTGCCTGCGCCGCCCTGGCACGCCGCTGTGCCGTCGGGACGCCGAGCGGCACCAGCGCGGCTTCTACGTTCTCCTGCGCGCTGAGCGTCGGCACCAGGTTGAACGTCTGGAAGATGAAGCCAATTGACTCAGCGCGCACCTTGGTGACCTGACTCTCGCGCATCCTCGCCAGGTCCAACCCGCTTCCGGCACCGAACTGGATGCTCCCGGACGTCGGCTGGTCCAGCCCGCCCAGCATCTGCAGCAGCGTCGATTTGCCGTGGCCGGTGGGACCCTGGATAGCGAGCCATTCCCCGTCCTCGATCACCAGGTCGACACCTCGCAGCGCAGCGACGACGCCGCGGCCCTTGTGATAGTCCTTCTTAACTCCGGTCAGCGTGTACACGACGATCCTCCCTGGAAGGCTTCGGCTCGGTCAGCTTGCGCGAGCCCGGTCATCTGGCTCGCGGTCGTCCGGCTCACGGTCGTCCGGCTCACGGTCGTCCGGCTCACGGTCGTCCGGCTCACGGTCATTCGACCCGCGCCAGCGCAGCAGCGGGCCGTAGCCTGGCCGCCCGCCAGCCACCGAACCCGCCGGCGATGAGGCCGCCGGCGACCGCCAGCAGCACCGCGGCAGCGATGGCGGCAGCCGTGACCGGCGCGCTCAGGTGCACGCTCAGGGCTGGCGCCGCGCCGTGCAGGAGGCGGCCCGCGCCACTGGGTGCACCGCCACCGGGTGCACCGCCACCGGGTACACCGCCGCCGGCGAAACCGCCCGGCCCGCCGCCGGTGAAGACCCGCGCGCCGCCCGGCGTGGCGCTGCCGGTGGTCTGGCCAAGCGACGCGGTCAGTGTCGGTGCGAACTGGCCCACCAGCGCGGAGCCGAGGAATCCCAGCCCGACACCGATGATGCCCCCGGCAATGCCGATGACAAGTGCCTCACCCATGACCTGGCGGACAACCCTGCGGCTGGACCAGCCGAGAGCCTTGAGGGTGCCGAACTCGCGAACCCGGCGGGACACCGCGGACATAGTGAGCAGGCTCGCCAGCAGGAACGCGGCAGCCAGCACCGCGATGGCCAGCCACCGGCCTAGGTTGCTCGCCAGGCTGGCGGCGCTTGATACCGAACCGGTCAGCTGACTGGCCAGGTCACTCTGGTTGGTCACGGTCGCACCCGGCAGCAGCGCGGAGATTGCCGCGGACACGCTGGTGACATCCGACGCGCTGGTCGTCCGCACGTAGATGGTGTTGACCTGGCCCGTCAGGGCCTTGCCGTTGGAGGTACCCAACGCCTGTGCCCTGGCCAGCGGAATGTAGATGCTGGGCGCGCTGCCCCCGGCTGGCTGGCTGACAATGCCGACTACCTTGAAGCTGGTCTTGGCGATGGTGACGGTGGAGCCAACGGTCACCTGGTCCGAGCTCGTCGACACGGAGTGGGCATAGTCCGAGCTCAGCAAGGCCACATTGGCCGTAGCGTCCGACGCGGCGAAGGACCGGCCCGCCGTCAGCTTGGCTGAGCTGAGCGGGCCAAGCGCGGCCGAGTTACCGCCGACATCGACGCCATCGACGCTGACCGACGTCGGCGGATGGAAAGTGCCTCGCCCGCTGCCGCCGCCAAACCCCGCACCGCCACCGGCACCGCTAAAGTTCGGGATGGTGATGGTGTCCTTGACGTCGGTGAGCTGCAGGCCGCCGGCGGCGGCAGCCACGTTCGCCAGCTTCGACACCGAGGAGACGTCGGCAGCAGCGAGCGTCCCATGCCCGGCGCTGGTGAGGTTGTCGATGGTCACCTTCTGGCCCGCTTTCGGCTGCGTGCCCGCGCCAGAGCCGATGCGGAAGATCGCGCCCGGTCCGCCGCCGAAGCTGCCCTGCGCGGGTGCCTTGGTGACCGAGATGTCGGTGTTCAGGCCGTAGAGCGAATGCAGTACCTCGCCCTGAGCGTTCTTTACCCCGGCGGACAAGGCCGTGACGGTGATAACCAGGCCGATGCCGAGCGCGAGGCCGAGCGTAATGATGCTGGCTTGCCGGGCCCGTCTGCGCAGCTCACGGCTTAGGTAGGTAAAGAACATCCGCTCTCCTAGCAACCAGGGGAATGGCCGGACAGGATCCCCGCCAGACCGCGCCACCGAAAGCCGGCAGCAGTAGCCCGGCCGGCGCGTTACCGATAATCGGGCCGGTTGCTGAACGGAGTCTGAATCTGATCTCCGAACTACCAGCACGTCGCGCGCCAGCCTGAACGCTGCCGCCGGCTCGCCGCGGGTGCCTCAGTCGTCGGCCACTGCCAGCCGACCAGCGGCCGGCCGCGTCCCCGGGCCAGGTATCCGCTCGACACTGACCGGGTCGGGAGCTGGCGGCCGTTCCGCCCATGAACCCCCGCCGCGCACGTACCGGCCCAGTGCGCCGAGCGGCAGCAGCAGGCCTGGCACGATGTTGCCGCGGTTACGCGGCGCGCTGCGGCCGGCCGGCCGTTCGCCCCACCCTCCGTCGGCCTGCTGGGCGCGCACGAGCCAGTCCGCGGCCAGGTCGACGGGGTCGGCGAGGTCCGGGTTCCGGGCGGCAATCAGTGCTGTCAGCACGCGCGCGGTGCCGGGCGCGTCGGATTGCGCGCGCCCGGCGTGCCTGGCTGCGTGCTCGGGCCCGGATGGCCAGCCGGCATCGAGATTCTGGCGGCTGAGCAGCCAGTGTGCTGCCTCGGTGATGGCCGGCTTGCACGGCAGCACGCCCGCGGCGAGCAATGCGGGCAGCACAGTCGTGGTCGCGTACAGGTCGCTCTCGCCCGGCCCGGCTGGCCAGGATCCGTCGGCCCGCTGACCGCGCAGCAGGAAGACCACGCCGCGCCGGACCGCGCGGCTGCCTGCCGGGCCAGGTGCCGCCAGTGGGTGCTCCGGCAGCGGCCGGACCGAGAGCGCCTGGACCACCAGGGCTGTCACTGCCGCCGAACCGCCCCAGCCGCCATCACGGCCCTGCAGGCTCGCGAGCCAGCGCAGCGCGGCACTGATCGCAGCATGACCGTCCAGCCCCGGCATCCGGATGTTGCTCACAGCAGCGAGCACCCTGGCGGTGTCGGCGATGTCCGGGTAACCGTCATGCCGGAACGACCAGCCCGAGGGTGCCGGACCCGGCTGCTGTTCTGGCGGGCTAGTGAGCCTGCTGATCCGCTGATCGAGCAGCCATTGGCCGGCGGCTGCGAGCGCGGCGTGCTCCCCCGGCAAGCCTGCGGCAGCGAGCGCCGCGATGGCCAGCGTGGTGTCCCGGACCGGCGGCCGCCGGGGGCTGGCCTGGTTCGGTCTCGGCGGCGCGGACCGCAGCCTCGGCACGACGTTGTCGAGCCAGGCCAGTCCGTCAGCCAGGACCGGATGATCGAGCGGATAGCCGGCCAGGTGCACGGCCACCAGCGACATAGGCCACACCGGCCCGATGCTGACCTGGCCTGCCTCCCGCCGCAGCCATCCCGCCAGCCAGTGCCCGCATTTGCGCACCGCCGCAGACCTGGCCAGGTTAACCGGCGGGACCCGCAGGCCGCGTCGGCACGCGCGTAGCCGCCAGTCATCGGGCTGCTCGGCACCCGGCGGGCCAGCGACCCGTAGCGCGCCCAGGTTGAACGGCAGTTGCCGCACCGGCCGGACGGCTCCAGTGACCGCCAGCGAGATCAGCGCAGGCCGGCTCCAGCCTGCCCAGGCGCCCAGCCCGGCGCTGCGACGAGGCGACAGGTAGATGACTTCGGGAAGGGGAACGGGGACGTCTTCCCATTCGGTCAGCCCGAAGCAGGCCAGCCAGGCCAGGGCCGAAGACGCGGCGGCGGCCAGTCCGCCTGCATCGCGGATCCAGCCTGCCGCTACTGCCATGTGGTACGCATCCGGCGAATCGCCAGCCAGCCGCAGCGCCAGGTACGCCAGCACCGAGGCCGACAGGTCGCTGGCGTAACCGGGTTCGCCGACATGGGCGAACCCGGTACGGCCGCCAACCGTGGCGCGGCCGCCGGCGGTCGCGGGGCTCGCGCCACCGCCAGCCGTCGCGGGGCTGCCGGTGCGGCCAGGCTCGCCCGTGCCAGGCCCAGCTCCCATCGGTCCGTTGCAGCGATCTGACCTGCTGGGCAACGGCCTTGGTCAGCTCGGGAGTCGCGATGCCGAGGAACTCACGGACCAGCAGCCCCTCGGCGTCCAGCGAGATCTCCCCTTCCGGCCGGCCTGACCACCAGCCCTGGCTGTCCTGGCGGGCCAGCAGCAGCCTGCTCGCGCGCTGCACGGCGATCGTCGTGGCGCCGAGCTGATCGGCCGGGGCCACGGTGCCAGCGGTCCGGTCATCGCCCGTGGTCGTCACCATCACCGCCCGGTCGCCGGGACTGACAACGCGTTCGCAGAACCCAGCTGGCCACTGCCAGCGGCGGCCTTTGCCGTGGCCGCCAGTTCGGCCATGCCCGGCAGCTCGTCCTGATGCGGGGCCCCGTTCCCGTCATCATCGGTGCTCGCGGCCGGCTGGCTAACCACGGTGCTACGGATCCCGGCGAGCTCGGCGATAAGCTTCTGCGCTGCGGCCAGGCCACTGCGCACGGCGCCCTCCATGGTGTCCGGCCAGCCTGTGTCGGTCCACGCACCGGCGACGGCGACACCGCCAGGACCAGTCCCCGGGTCGGCCCGAAGCGGTCGCGACCCGGCCACCTGCGCGATGGTTGCCCGGCGCTCGCGTGTGACGAAGCAGTCCTCGACCTCAGCGTCGGCCGCGGCCGGCAGCAACTGCTCCAGGGCCGGCCGCAACTCGTCCTGCAGCCGCGCGGCCGGCTTGTCCACGTAGGCCGCGGCAGCAGGTACCGTCGCCGCCAGGTACTGACCAGCGCGCAGGCCCGCAGCGTGCGTCTTGTCGATCACCCAGCGGATAGGCGACCCGGTGGCCGCCGCGAAGGGCAGGTCGGTCACCTGGCGTCCGTAGATGACGTGGATGCTGACCACCGGCGACGGCTGTAGCTGCGCCCAGCGCGTCGCAGCTTCATGGAGTGCGGCAGGCGCCAGCTCAGCGGCCTCCCACGGCGGCACCGCGATTACGACGCCAGCCGCGTCGATCACGTCGGGCTGGTGGCCGCCGCCCTGGCGGACCCGGCCGGCATCCGCCAGCCGGACCTGATACCGGCCGCCGGATGCTGCGCGCACAGCATCCGCCCGGACGCCCAGCAGCACTTCGGCGCCCAGCCGCGCCAGCACACTGGCAGCCGGGCCGGAGTGCAGCCGACTGAGCGGAATGGTCGGGACGCCGATATCGGCAGCCTCGCGCCCGGCTAGCACCGTAGTCCTGATCGCGGTCGCGGCCAGCCCCAGATCCGCATCGTCACCGGCCACGTTCAGGAAGGGCACCGTCAGCACGTCCCAGAACATCCGCCGGGAGTGCTCCTTCTGGCCATGTCGCGACAGCCAGCTGCCCAGGCTGATGTCCGCCCGGCCGCCGGGCAGCTCACTGAACTGCAGGAGCACCGCGGCGGCCGCGACCTTGGCCCGTTCAGCCGCGGATAGCATCGGGTATCCCGCCAGTGCCCGAACCAGCTGAAACGGAGCGGGCAGCGCCGACCGGCGGATCCGGGCCTGCGCCTCCGGCCCGAAAACGATGAGATCTAAGCGGTCCTGGATCGCGCACGAATCCGCGACGGCGAGCGTCGCGAGCAGGTCGCGGTAGGCAGTGAAGCATCGCAAGAACGCGTGCTGGCCGTTGTCGATGGTCAGGCCGCGGCGCGCAAACGAGCATGTCGCGCCGCCGAGCCACGGGCGCGCTTCAAGCACCGTGACGGGCAGGCCGGCCTCGGCCAGCCGCACCGCCGCGCTGATTCCCGCTAGCCCGCCGCCGATCACCACGACGCGCTGGCTGCCCTCAGTCTGAATCATGCCCCGATCCCCCGTTGATCCCGATGCCACGTCGGGTCCCGCTGTCCCAGCCGAACGGCGCCCCCGCGCCGTGATTCCGCTACCGCAGCACGCGGATTCTAGCGAACCTGAGCGGGCCGGCTCGCCGATCGCTCAGTAACGGAGCAGCCGGCTGCAACCGCCGTCCCCGGTCGCACCACCATTCCGGTCGCCATTCGCAAGCCGGGCCGGGCGATTGCGCCCGGTAAGCAATCGTTGGTAACGAGTACCGGACGGGATCGCACGGGCCGCAGCGCCCGGCCGCCTTGGCTACGCAGCGTGGCCGGTCGTCCGCAGAATTCGAATTGCTATTCCGGTTTCAACTGTCTCCCGCTCAATGGGATGTTACGCTCCGATATCGCCTGCGGGATTCAGGACCAACGGGCGAGACGGCGACCACTTCTCACAGAGGCCTCAGCCATGGGTTTGCGTCATCGGTCCATCCGACTGAGGGTTGGCATCCTCATCATCGTTCCCGTGCTGTGCCTGCTCGGGCTGTACGCATTTGCTGCCAGTATCACGCTCGGTAACGCGCTGACCCAGGCCCGGGCCAAGTCGATCCGTACTGACCTGGCGAACCCGGTCGGCGCTCTCCAGGTGCAGCTGGCCATCGAGCGGCACCTTGCCCTCCAGCTCATCGCCAACCCGCGCAGCACGTCAGCGCAATCTGCCTTTGGCGAGCAGGAGACCAGGAGTCAGGCCGCGCTCAACGCGCTCGCCCGGGCAATGGCATCCCCGAAGGTGACCGCCAGCGCCTCGACTTTTGAGAAGCAGGCAATCGCCGCGCTGATCGCCGACACCGCCAAGCTCAGCTATATCCGCGGCGACGTCACCAACAGCGCTTTCAGCCTGCCGGCCGCTGCGGCCGCCTACGACTCGATCATCAACGCCGGTTATACCGTGCTGGACAAGGCGATCGACCAGGAGACGGATGTCACCTGGGTGACGCAGGCGCTCAACGTGATCAACCTGGACCGGGCAAGCCAGGCTGCGCTCGCCGAGGGCGACCTGCTCGCCGCCGACATCGCGCAGGGCAGGTTCCCATTCGCGGACCGAGCGGCCTTCGCTGCTCTGGCCAACCAGCGGCAATCGCTCCTCGCCGCAGCCATGCCCGAGCTTCAGTCGGCGTATAAGACGATCTTCACTTCAAGTCTCACCCCGGCCGTCAGCAACTCGATGACCGCCCTGGAAACCGCGGTGATCAGCACTCCCTGGCACGGCAGCGTGCCACCCAGCCTCGCCTCGGCGCCGGGCACCTTCATGGCCTATACCAAGGCGCTCGGGGCCGGACTCACGTCCGCGGGTGCCGAGCTGCAGACCCAGGCGCAGCACAAGGCCAACACCATCTTCCTCCAGCTCATCCTGGCAGCCGGGCTTGGACTCCTCGGCATCATCGCGTCCGTCGCGCTGTCCCTGATCATCGGCCGCGGCCTGGTACGGCAACTGCGGGATCTGCGCGAGTCCGCGCTGTCGCTCGCGCATGACAAACTGCCGAGTGTCATCCGCCAGCTCCGGGCCGGCCAGCCGGTCGATGTCGACGCGTACGAGCCGGGCGAGATCTCGACGAGCAACGAGATCGAGCAGGTCCAGCACGCCTTCGGCATCGTGCAGCAGACTGCCGTGCAGTCCGCGGTCGACGAGGCGCGGCTGCGGCGCGGGATCAGCGACGTGTTCCGCAACCTGGCCGGCCGCAGCCAGTCGCTGCTGCACCGGCAGCTCACCCTGCTCGACGGCATGGAGCGACGCGCCACCGAGCCTGACGAGCTTGAGGACCTGTTCCGGATCGACCACCTCACGACCCGGATGCGGCGGCACGCCGAGGGCCTGATCATCTTGTCCGGTGAGACGCCGGCCAGAGGCTGGCGGCAGCCAGTGCCGCTTGTCGACGTGCTCAGGGCCGCCGTCGCCGAGGTCGAGGATTACACCCGGGTACGGGTGCTGTCGCGTACCAATGCTGCCGTCGCCGGCCACGCCGTGGCAGACATCATCCACCTGATCGCCGAGCTCGCCGAGAACGCCACCGTGTTTTCCCCGCCGAACACGCCGGTGCGGATTCAGGGCGACATCGTCGGCCGTGGCTTTGCTGTGGAGGTCGAGGACAGGGGACTGGGCATCTCGCCACAGCGACTCGCGGAGATCAACGCCAACCTGGCGAACCCGCCGCAGTTCGACTTGTCCGGAAGTGACAGGCTCGGCCTGTTCATCGCTGGCCAGCTGGCGCAGCGGCACGACATTAAGATCACCTTGCGGCCGTCGGTATATGGCGGCACGACCGCGATCGTGCTCATTCCCACGACGCTGGTTGTCGAGCCCGATTCTTACGAGCGCGACCCCGCGCTCGCAGGTGGCAAGCCCGCGAGCGCGCAGTCAGGTCGGCTGGCCGGCCGGCACGCGGCACTGGAGCATGTCGCAGGCCGCAACGGCTCGGGGCGGTCTACCGCGGAAGTCGATCCGGACTATGCCGGAACGAGCCTGGCCATTAGCAGTCAGTCCATGGCCGAGCCAGCTGAGCCAGCGGCTGTCATCGGGACGGCCGGATCGGAGCTGATCGAGACAGCGGTCAACGGTGCGTCCGACTCCGGATCATTCGCGATGCCCGGCCCGAGTGCCGTCGACGGACGCGACGCAGGCGCCTTCGGATCGGCCAGCGCCTTCGGATCGGCCAGCGCTTTCGGATCGGCCGACTCCGCCGCCACCGCCAGCTCCGTCGCGGGGCCGCGGGCGTTCGTCATGCCCGACCCCAGTGCCTTCGACGCGAGCGAGCCGAGCGCCTTCAGATCGGCCGACGCGGACGTGCTCGACCCGGATGTCATGAGGGTGACCGAACGGAGCGACATCGGGACGCCCGGACGGACGGACAACGCCCGTCCGGGCCGCACAGGCAACGGGCTGCCCGGACGGACAGACAACGGGCTGCCTCAGCGAACGGTGACGGGCTTCCCGATAAGCGACGCAGATCCGCGTGCAACCACGGCCGAGCTGACCGATCTCGGGTTGCCTGTCCGGGTACGACAGGCCAGCCTCGCGCCGCAGCTGCGCAACTCCGCACCAGCCCGACCGGCCAGCTTCAGCCCGTCACCGCTACGGCCTGTTACCGGTCCGTCGGGTGTCAGCCCCGCGGCTGCCAGCCCGACCGGGACCGGCCCCGCCGGTCCGGACACCGACAGCGCCGGGCCGGACGCCGACGGCGCAACTCCAGCCCGCGGCATCGACGTATTCGCTGCGGCGAACCGCCCGGCCGACCCGGCGCCCTCGCCCGAGGCGGCGCGCAACACGGTAAGCGCCCTTCAGCGCGGCTGGCTGCTGGGACGCTCCGAGGCTGCCGCCATGACAAACTCCGGCCAGCCCGCGAGCGACTCCGAACCGTCAGCTGAGCCGGCCAACCCGGAGCAGACCTTCGATAGCGACCAGCTTCGCACCGATTAGCCCAATTGCAGGAAGCGGCAGGGGAGGGTACATGAGCCGTACCGGGGCACTGGATTGGCTGCTTGATGACCTGGTAACTCGGGTTGCCCAGATTGACAAGGCGGTCATCTTGTCGCGCGACGGGCTGGCGATCGGCGCCTCGTCGGGGCTGAGCCGGGACGACTCCGAGCACCTGTCGGCTGTCGCGGCAGGTTTCCAGAGCCTGGCCAGAGGCGTAGGACAGCATTTTGGCGGTGGTCTGCCGCGGCAGACCATCGTCGAGATGGAAGCGGCCTTCTTGTTTGTCACCGCGGCCGGCGAGGGCAGCTGCCTGGCGGTGCTGGCCGCCGCCGACGCAGAAGCGGCCGGGCATATTGCCTACGAGATGGCCGTGCTTGTCAGACGCGTCGGCGAACATATGGCCGTCGGGAACCGGCCGCCTGCTAGCACGGCCGAGGCGGTGTGAGCAACGGTGCGCGACGACCGGTGGCTCGACCGCGACGCAGGTCCAGTCGTCCGCCCGTATGCGCTAACCGGCGGCCGCACCCGGCCGATCGGAGAGAGCTTCGACCTGCTCGCGCTCGTGGCCGCCACGGACGTCAAGTCACTGGACCTGATGTTGCTCGAACCGGAGTACGTCGATGTCATGCGGCTGTGCCGCCAGCCGATGCCGGTCGCCGACCTAGCGTCCGATCTCGACCTCCCGCTCGGCGTGGTACGGATCCTGCTCTCCGATATGCGCGAGCGCGGACTGATCACCATTCGTCACCCGGCGCGCACTCGGCTGACCGACCCGCAAGTCCTGAAGGATGTTGCTGATGCCCTCCGCAGGCTCTGACCTCGCCAATAGTTCAGCTACGCCGATCGCCATCAAGATCCTCGTTGCCGGCGGCTTCGGCGCGGGTAAGACGACACTGGTCAGCTCAGTCAGCGAGATCAAGCCGTTGCGCACTGAGGAAGCGCTCAGTGAGCCGAGCGTGATGGTTGATGCGCTCGATGGCGTCGAGCAGAAGACGACCACGACCGTCGCCATGGACTTCGGCCGCATCACGGTGCGCGACGATCTCGTCGTCTACCTGTTCGGCACGCCCGGCCAGCATCGTTTCTGGTTTATGTGGGACGAGCTCGCGCTGGGCGCTCTTGGCGCGGTGGTCATGGCCGACACTCGGCGGCTGGCCGACAGTTTCCCGTCAGTCGACTACTTCGAGCGCCGCGGGTTGCCGTTCGTGGTCGCGGTCAACTGCTTTGAAGGCGCGAAGCGCTTCCGGCCCGACTCGGTGCGGGCCGCACTTGATCTCAATCCCGGCGTCCCGGTAGTGCTGTGCGACGCGCGGCAGCGTAGTTCCTGCCGCGACGTGCTGGTGACCCTCGTCGAATACGCCATCAAGCTGATCAGCGAGAGCGAAGTCGTCGGCCAGCTATAACCAGTCCGGCCGTCGCCACCCGGTCTGACCGTCGCGGTGTCCTGACGGCAGTCACAACCGCCAGATCAGCGCCAGAGCGCAGTCATCCGACCTGGGCCCGCCACCTTGCATGGTCTGCACCAGCTTGGCTGCGCCAGCCTCGAACCCGCTGGTGACCAGCCGGTCTGCTTCGCCCAGCAGCCTGTCGATACCCGCGTCGATGTCGCGGCCGGGCACTTCGACCAGCCCGTCGGTGAACAGCATGAGCGCATCGCCCGGCCGCAGCGTGCCGTGCTCCGGCTGGCTGCGCAGGTCGGCCACGACCCCGAGTACGATGCCGCGGGCCGCCGCCAGCCGCCAGCGCCCGTTACCGGCCTCAAAGTGCGCTGCGGGCGGATGCCCGGCGGAATAGATCATGTAGTCGCCGGTCACGAGGTCGAGTGACAGGTGGACGGCGGTCACGAAACCCTCCGGCGGGCCTCCGCGGCGCAGGTAGGCGTTGCACGCAGGCAGGAACTCCGCATGCGGCACTGACGCGAGCAGGCCACCGAAGGCGCCCGATAGCAGCAGCGCCCTGGTGCCTGCGTCGATGCCCTTGCCCGCGACGTCGACCAGGGCGACCTCCAGCACCTTGCCGTCGCATGCCGACACCAGGAAGTCGCCACCGAAAGACGATCCGCCGGCGGCCCTCAGTACCGATACCGAATGCCAGCCGTCCGGCAGGTCCGGCAGCTTGCCCTGGGCCCGGATCCGGTCGCGTAGCTCTATCAGCATCTGATCTCCGCGCAGCCCGCGCACTCCCAGCTTTTCCCGGGTTCTGGAGACAGCGTCGGCGAAGAACGCGGTGACGACGATCGTCGCGGCGATGCCCAGGCCCGCCCGGTTGTTGACCCAGTCGTAGGCGAGCATCACCGCGACGATGCCGAACAGGATGCGCAGTGCCCGCGGCCACAGCAGCATGCCGCCGGCCAGGATCGGCAGGATCATCAGGCCCGGTGTCAGCCATTCGCCGGGGATCCGGACGGCACCGACGCCGACCGCAACAACCGCAAGGGCGAGCCCGAAGGCCATCCTCCGGTTCCGGGTGATGAACTGACGACGGATCCTCGCGCGCTGGCGACCCGCAGCCGCCACGGCCGCGGCCCAGGTACGCCGCCAGACCTTAAGAACCATCTTGCCGGCACTGTATCGGTACAGACCGACTAGGCATCACCCCCGTCGCCCCTTGAGCGGCTCTCGAAATCCGCATTCGTCCCTTAGCCGCACCGCCTGCACCGTCATGCACACGGCCATGGCGCGGCCGGTGGAGGGTGACGCGCAGCCGCGGTAGTCCGCGACATGGCCCTGGTCGGACGGTCCGCAGGCATGCCCAGCCTGGCCGGGCATGCCTGCTGCTATCTCAGTTCCACGCCGCCGTAGCTATGGGCGGACTTCCGGTTCCTGTCCCGCACAGATCGTAGGGCGCAGCGCCTGAGAACTCCATGACGGTCCCCGCATTAGGCCCGCTGAAGAACCAGTAGATGCTCGTGACGACGGCGTTGGTTGACTTCGACGACGTGGTGAGCAGCTCCGTATTGGACTGCAGCGTGCAGATTCCGGGTACCGCACCCGGAGTCTCGATGGTGTCCCCTGAAGGCGCCGGGTTGGCGGCAATCCAGGCTCTGGCTGCCTCGGCAGCCAGGTTCTGGGCGTACGGGGAGGTGTCACCGGGGACGACAAGAGCTCCGTTGCAGTCGCTGAAGTTGTCACCGAACCCATCGGAATGCACGCAGTTCGCGTCGGTGGCTGGGGCCACACAGGTGAACGTGACGCCATTGCTGCTGTCAACGTCCTGGGTCAGCAGGCCTGGCGCCCCGCCGTCTGTCGTTTGCGGCGTTGGTAAAGCAGCCGTGGACGACGCCGGCGGAGTCCGCTGGCTACTACGGCGTAGGCGGTACCACCGCCGAGGGCGAGGGCTACCGCTGCCCCCGCTGCGAGTAAACCTGTTCGTGTTCGCATCGCTTGTCCTTTCACATTCGGCCGAAGCGACCTGTGCAGGTGACGCTAGGTGGGCCGCAAGGCGACGTGAACGTGGGAAACCACAGTGATTGGACAGGGTCCACGCTGGCCTTGATCAAGTACTCGTCAGCACCTGCAGGACACCCCCGCGGGTGCCATTGCAACTCGACCGTTCAGCCAGCGAAGGGCGGCCAAAATAGGTGGCCTGCCAGTCGGCCTGCAGGGTAGAAATACGATCATGACCGAGAACTACCCGATCCGGTCCATCGCGGCCGGCGAGTTCGCGGCACTCGGCGAGGCTCCAGGCCAGGCCTTCCTCGAGCCGTGGCCACCCGACGCGGTGGAGTACGAGCGCCAGATCACCGAGATGGACCGGACAATCGCTGCCTTTGACGGCGACGAGGTTGTCGGCACGGCGAGCGCGTACAGCTTCACCGTCACGGTGCCGGGGGCGAGCGTGGCTGCGGCTGGCATCACGATGGTGAGCGTGCTGCCTGCCTACCGGCGCCGCGGCATCCTGTCGTCGATGATGAGCTACCTGCTGGCCGACGCCGCCAACCGTGGTGAGCCGCTCGCTATCTTGTTCGCATCCGAGTCAGGTATCTACGGGCGATTCGGTTTCGGGCTGGCCTCGTCGCACCTGCGCCTGCGGATCGGCCGCGGCGAGGGCAGGCTGGCAGCCGGGACAGTGGCAGCCGGGGAGGACAAGGTCCGGCTCAGGCCCGCCAAGCCGGTCAAGGTCCAGTCAGAGCTAGCGGCCGTTTACGACCGGGTGCTCTGCCACCGGCCCGGCCTGGTCGCCAGGGACGGACGATGGTGGGATTACCTGCTGGGCGATCCAGAGTTTCACCGGGACGGCATGTCACCGCTGCGTTGCCTGCTCGCTGAGGATGACTCGGGGCCTCGTGGTTACGCCTTGTACCGGACGAAGCCCTCGTGGGGAGAGGACGGACTCGCGGCCGGCACACTCAGGATCCGGGAACTCATGAGCACCGATCCGGATGCCACCGCAAGCCTGTGGACAGACCTGCTGAACCGCGATCTGGTCGGCGAGATCATCGCGCCGCTACGGCCTGTCGACGAACCACTGCTGGCCATGCTTTCGGACCCGCGGAGAGCTCGGGCAGGGCTGACCGACGGACTGTGGGTTCGGCTTATCGATCTGCCGGCCGCTCTCTGCGCGCGGCACTATGCCGCCGACATCGACATCGTGCTCGATGTGATTGACTCGCGCTTTCCCGCCAACCATGGGCGATGGCGGCTCTCCGGCAGTGGCCTTCAGTCGGGCGGCCGCACAGTTGCCTCCTGCCAGCGAGTGACCGAGTCCGCTGACGTCCGGCTGTCCGCCGCGGCGCTCGGTGCCGCCTATCTCGGTGGCGGGAAACTCAGCCAGCTAGCGGCGGCGGGTCACATCCTGGAGCTGACGCCGGGCTCGCTGGCCAGACTGGCGGCCGCGATGGCCTGGGATCCCGCACCGTGGAATTCCACCATCTTCTGAGCCTCAGGACCCGCGCTGCCTGGCGTTGTCAGCCGCGCAGCCTGCAGACTGTTGTCCTGGGACATCCGTTCGGGGCGGCAGAGGTGGTTATGACCGGAATGAAGATCACGGTGGACACCGCAATGCGAGCCCGGGATGTGTCCCGGCCGTCTGCAGCAGATGACCAGGCCGACGTGCCTGCCGTGGCACAGCGGGCCGCGACCAGCGAGCCAGCACGGCCAGCCGCCGCACCGCCAGCCGCCGCTCCTCCTGCCGCCGCACGGCCAGCCGCCGCGGCTCCTGTGCCACCCCGGCAACCCGAGCCGGACCGCGCCGCCGGCATCAGCGGAGCAGCCGTTCCGTCCGTGTCGCCGCCTCGCCCGGGCCGGCCGGACGGGCAGCGCTCAGGCGGGCAGCGCTCAGGCGGGCAGCGCTCAGGCGGGCAGCAGGCCGACGGGCAGCAGAACCAGGAGGCGCGGCCGGCGCCAGGCCGCCTTCGGCCGCGGCGGTCCAGGTTACGGCGCGGCCAGCCGATCTGATCCGGCCTGCCTGCCAGCCGATTACTGCAGCGGCGGCAGCTCTCCGGATTGCTCGTACGCGGTGATCATGTCAAGCCGCCTGATGTGCCTGGACTCGGCGGAGAACGCGGTCTCCACAAAGACCTTGGCAAACCCGATGGCGTCGGGGATCGAGTACATCCGGGCGCCGAGGCTGAGCACGTTCGCATTGTTGTGCAGCCGGGCCAGCCTCGCGGTCTCCTCGCTCCAGGCGAGCGCGGCCCGCACTCCGCGGATCTTGTTCGCGGCGATCTGCTCTCCGTTACCCGATCCACCGATCACGATGCCAAGGCTGCCAGGGTCGCCGATGGCGGCGCTGGCTGCCCGCATCACGTAAGGCGGGTAGTCGTCGTCAGCTTTATAAGCCGACGGCCCGCAGTCCACCGGCTCGTGTCCCGCCTGCGTAAGCCACGCCACCAAGCTCGCCTTCAGCTCAAAGCCGGCGTGGTCGGATCCTAGGTATACACGCACAGCGCAAGTCTGGCACGGACCTCGGCTGGCCACCGGACCGCAGTGCGGCGAGCCGGTCGAGAGCCGGCGGTGCGGCTCAGCGGCCAGGGCGTCAGAACGCCGGGTTGACGACCTCGATAGCGGTGTCAGCGGCGGACGCGACCCAGCTGCCGCCGATGTAGTTAGCACGCATAGTGCCATCCTCACCCGGGTGCCGCCCGCGCGCGAGTGCCCGTTCACCATCACGGAACGTATCGGATCATCATTGGTGATCCGCATAAATACAGTTCGACATGGTGTGAAAGAAGGGCCTGTCGATCTACATGCGGCCATTAACCGCCGTAGTTGAGTCGTACGTTAGGCCGCTTAGCTGCCTAAACGTTCGTAACGCCTGGCGCTGGATTCATTTCGTGATAGAACGCTGCCAGAGAGTGACGGATCTAGATCAGTCACTTTCAGCTACCAGATAGCCCCCGCTAACGGACGGATACCCCGCCCATGATCACTCGCGACACAGGCGCTCGGCGCCCGCCCCGCAGCTCCCTGCATGCCGTGCAGTTCCCCGGTGTCAGTCCCGCCGCCGTTCACGCTCGCCGCGCGCTCCGGTTATTCGTCACTGCAGGCACCTGGGCAGCCGGGCTCTGCCTGGTGGTCGGTTCGATCGTGCTGGTCGCCGCGACCGCCGGGCGCAGCACCGAGACCGGGCAGGACGCCGCGTCCCGGTCCAGCGGGCCGCCAGTTGGTGCGCCATTGCCCGCAGCCGGTGTCCGCGTCCCGGCCGCCCTGGCAAGCTATCGCGAGGTCGCCACGTTCACTGGCCGCGGGGACAGGGTCACCGGCAGGTTCCGCATCCGGGCGGACGCGCGCTGGCAGCTCAGGTGGTCGTTTCGCTGCCCGGCCGCCAGCAGGCACGGACACCTGATCGTGGCGGACGCGGCCATCGGTGTTCGTGGTGCGATCACACTGGGCGCTGCCATCACCAAGCTTGGCGCTGGCGGCCACGGCAGAACCTGGCGCCATGCGAGTCGCGGCAGCCACGAACTCGTCGTGCTCTCCAGCTGCACCTGGACGATGAAGGTGGTGCAAGCCAGATGAGCCCGGCTGGCCCAGGTCCAGGCCGGCCGTCTCGATGCGCCGAGTTAGTCGAAGATCGGGTCCCTGGTCCGGCTCCGCTTGAGCTCGAAGAAACCGTCCGTGCCGGTGACCAGCAGGACGCCGTCCCATAGCCGTGCGGCGGCCTCGCCGCGCGGGATCGGCGTGACGACCGGGCCGAAGATCGAAGTCCCGTTGACGGAGATGACCGGCGTGCCGACCTCATAGCCGACCCGCTCGATGCCGTCGGCGTGCGACGCACGCACTGCGTCGTCGTACTCGGTCGAGTCCATTGCGTCCGCGAGCTCGGCAGGCAGGCCCGCGTCGGTGAGCGCCGCCTCGATCGTGGCCCTGCTGCGATCCTGCTTCTCGTTGTGGAACCGGGTGCCGATCGCGGTGTAGAGCGGCAGCACCACGTCCTGGCCGAACTTCTGCTCCGCTGCCATGCACACGCGCACCGGACCCCAGGCCTGCTTCATCAGCTCCTTGTACCGATCAGAGAGGTCGTCCTTGCCCTCGTTCAGCACCGCGAGGCTCATCACGTGCCAGCGCGCCGCTACCGGACGGACCTTCTCCACCTCCAGGAGCCAGCGGCTGGTGATCCAGGCCCAGGGACATAGCGGATCAAACCAGAAATCGACTTGGGTAGGCTCCTGCTCAGCCATGCATGCTCCTCAGCGCATCGACGTATGCCTGGGGCAACCGGTAAATCGCGTTGCGCATTCCGTCGCGGCGCAGGAGCATGCGATGACCCCCAGCGGAGAGGATCTGTTCAGTGACGAGCAATCTCACGCGCGACGAAGCGCGCGACCGCGCCCGGCTGATCAGCGTCGGTTCCTACCAGGTCGAGCTCGACCTCACCGGGTCGGACGCGACCTTCGGGTCGGTCACCACCGCGAGGTTCGACTGCAGCGAGCCCGGCGCGGCTACCTTCATCGAGCTGACCGCGCCGTCAGTGACGGAAATCACCCTGAACGGCCGGCACCTCGACCTGGCGGCCTTCGACGGGGACCGGATCACGCTGCCGGGCCTGGCCGGGCACAATGAGCTGCGGGTCGTCGCGCGCTGCGCCTACTCCCGCACCGGCGAGGGACTGCACCGGTTCGCCGATCCGGCGGACAAGAGCATCTACATGTACACCGACCTCGAGACGTTCGATGCGCATCGCGTCTACGCGTGCTTCGACCAGCCTGACCTCAAGGCCACCTTCGAGTTCACCGTGACCGGCCAGGACGACTGGAAGGTCATTTCCAACATGGCTCCCGACATTGCCGCCGAGCCCGCTGGTCCTGGCGTGACCCGCTGGCATTTCGCCCCGTCGCCGGTCATGTCCACCTACATCACTGCGATTGCCGCGGGCCCTTATTACGAGATAACGGCTTCCCACGACGGCATCCCCCTCGGCATCTTCTGCCGCCAGTCGCTGGCCAGCTATCTCGATCACGATGAGATCTTCGAGATCACCAGGCAGGGCTTCGACTACTTCCACGCCGCCTTCGGCGTCCGCTACCCGTTCGGCAAGTACGACCAGCTCTTCGTGCCCGAGTACAAGGCCGGGGCAATGGAGAACGCTGGCTGCGTTACGTTCCTGGAGGACTACATCTTCCGCTCCCGGGTTACCGACACCGACCGGGAATCCAGGGCCCAGACGATCCTGCATGAGATGGCGCACATGTGGTTTGGCGACCTGGTCACCATGCGCTGGTGGGATGACCTGTGGCTGAACGAGTCGTTCGCCACCTGGTGCGAGATGGTCTCCAGCACGGAGGCCACCCGGTGGACGAACGGCTGGACGAGCTTCGCGCAGGGCTTCAAGGCGTGGGCGTACCGGCAGGATCAGCTGCCGTCCACTCACCCCATCGCGGCCGACATCCCCGATATCGAAGCCGTGGAGGTTAACTTCGACGGCATCACCTACGCCAAGGGCGCTGCTGTGCTCAAGCAGCTTGTCGCCTATGCGGGCCGGGACAACTTCCTGGCCGGCGTGCGCGACTACTTCGGCAGGCACGCCTGGGGCAACGCCACGCTCGCGGACCTACTCGGCTCGCTCGAGCAGGCGTCCGGCCGTGATCTGGCCAGCTGGTCGAAGTCCTGGCTGGAAACCGCCGGCGTGAATACGCTGCGGCCCGCGTTCGACACCGATGGCGATGGCCGGTTCACCGCGTTCCGGGTACTCCAGGAGGCACCGGCCGACCATCCCGAGCTCCGGCCGCACCGGATCGCGATAGGCCTGTACGACCGGACCGAGGCCGGGATCATCCGGCGGCGGCGGGTTGAGCTCGACGTGGCTGGGGCTGTCACCGAGGTTGCTGAGCTGGTCGGCGACCGGCAGCCCGACCTGGTGCTGGTTAACGACGACGACCTCAGCTACGCCAAGATCCGGCTCGACGAGCGTTCCCTGCAAACAGTCGTGTCGGCCATCAGTGAGATCCGCGACCCGCTGGCGGCGGCGCTGTGCTGGGCGGCTGCCTGGGACATGACCAGGGACGCGGAGATGCGCGCCCGCGATCTGCTCGCCCTGACCAGGGCGGGCGCACCATCATTGCAGCAGATGCCGGTGCTCGAGCGAGTGCTGGCCACGACGAGCATGGCCATGCGCCGGTACGCCGACCCGGCCTGGCGCGGCCACGGTGTCGCCGAGCTTGACCAGACGCTACGGGACTGGCTGCTGTCCGCGGAGCCAGGCTCGGATCATCAGCTGGCCTACGCCCAGGCGCTGGCCGGGGTAGCCACCACCGCGGAGAGTCTCGACCTGCTGGCCGGCCTCCTCAACGGCTCGGTTTCGGTTGACGGACTGGCCGTCGACACCGAGCTGCGCTGGCAGCTCCTGCACCGGCTGGTCAGCCGAGGTCTCGCCGGGCTCGGATGAGGTCGAGGCCGAGCTGGACACCGATCGCACCGATGCCGGAGAGCGGCACGCGGAGAGCTGCCTGGCAGCGATACCGACCGCGGCGGCCAAGGCTGCCGCCTGGGCCAAGGTGACCAGCGGCACGCTGACGAACGCCACCTTCCGCGCCGTGCTCCGCGGTTTCACCGACATCGACCAGGATGAGTTGCTGGCGCCCTATGCCGCCCGGTACTACGAGGCGCTGGCCGGGCAATGGCTCGAAGGCGCCACGGACATGGCCCAGTACTTTGCCCAGGTCGCCTACCCGGACACCGTGGTGACCCAGCAGGGCATCGACGCCACCGACGAGTACATCGCACGCAACGACCCGGCACCGGCGTTGCGCCGGCTGCTGGTCGAGCGTCGCGACGACGTGGCGCGGGCGCTGCGGTGCCGTGCGCGCGACGCCCAGACCAGCTAGCCGGGAGACCGGGCCAGCCCCGGACCAGCCAGCCCCGGACTAGCTAGCCCCAGACTGGTCAGCACTGCGGCTCGCCGGTTCCTCGGTCACGGCCTGGCAGACGGCACGCAGCAGCCGGCAGCGGGGCAGATCCTCGATCAGCACCGGGCGCTGCTGGCTGTCGCACAGCGGTATCCGCCAGTTCGGGTACTCGTCGCTGGTGCCGGGCACGTTCTGGGTCCTGACCTCGCCGACGGCATCGGCGAGTGACACCCCGAGCAGCAATGCCGGCGTCCGGCTCAGGAAGCCATACATTGCGACCGTGAACTCGGCCGGGCCGGGCGGCTGGCCGGGCTGCAGTAGTCCGTGCGCCTCAAGCGCTGCCTGCCAGCGGCCAAGAGCTGCTCGTGCCTCACTCCGTTCCCGCTCTTCAGCGCCTTTCAGCAGGCCGAGCCCAGCCCGCACAGTCACCTGGTCACCGGTGACGAAGCCCGAGACCGGCGGTACATCGTGGGTTCCGACGGTCGCCATGCATCCCCGCCGCCACCGCTGTGGCGGCAGCGGGTTGCCGTCCGTATCGGTCGCGAACCAGAGCATCATCGTGCCAAGGATGTCCTGCTCAGCGAGGTACTCGCTGATCCACGAATCGACGGTGCCCAGATCCTCGCCGATGGCGAGCGCGCCCGCTCGCGCCGCCGCTCCGGTGAGCGCGGCGACGGACGCGCGGTGATCGTAGCTGACATAGGCGCCCCGGTCCGGGCGCTGGCCAGCGGGTATCCACCACAACCGCATGAGTCCCATGACGTGGTCTACGCGCAGCCCGCCGCCACGGCGCAACGTCGCGGCGAACAGCTCGGCCAGCGGCCGGTACCGGACCGCTGCCAGGCGCCGCGGGTGCCAAGGCGGCTGGCCCCAGTCCTGCCCGAGCTGGTTGAAACTGTCCGGCGGCGCGCCAACGCTGAATCCCGGCACGAGCATCCCGGCATGCGCCCAGGCGTCGGCGCCGCCCGGGTGCACGCCAACAGCCAGGTCATGGATGATGCCGTGGGCCATGCCCGCCGACTTCGCCTCCTGCTGGGCTGCCGCGAGCTGCTCGTCGGCATGCCACTGAAGCCAGGTATGGAAGTCCGCAGCCTGGCGCAGACCAGGGTCAGTCCGGACCAGCTGTTCGGCTCGGGCGCGGTCGGCCAGCTCGGGCGGCCAGCTGCGCCAGTCCGGGCCGTGCCGCTCAGCCAGCGCGCACCAGGCGGACCAGTGCTCCAGGTCGCGGCCGCGGTCAACCCGGAACCTGTCATAGGCCGCCTGCCGGGCCGGCGCCAGCCGCACCTTCCTGATCAGCTCGAGCGCCGCGCGCTTGGCCTGCCAGACCGCGTCCCGATCGATCAGGTCAGCGCTGCGGTTCGCGGCCCGGAGCGGCGCAGCCAGGTCCTGCACGGCCCGCTTGTCCGGGTCAGGCAGCTGAGCGTATTCCGGGATGTCCTCCGGTCGCAGGTACAGCGGGCTGGTGAAGAGCCTGGTCATCGGCAGATACGGGGAGTTGCTCAGTGGCGGCAGCGGCTCGGCTGCATGCAGCGGGTTCACCAGGACGAAGCCCGCGCCCAGCTCGGCCGCGCTCCAGCTCGCCAGCTCGGCGAGATCGTGCAGGTCCCCGTGACCCCAGGAGTCGGCGGAGCGCACCGAGTACAGCTGTACCGTGAAGCCCCACTGCCGTCGCCTCGGCAGCACCGGCCGAGCCGTCACATGAGCGACTGCCTCGACTGTGCCGGCGGCGCCGGCGGCGCTGGCTGCGCTGGCGGCGCCGGGCGCGCCGTACTCCTCAAGCACAGCCAGGATCGCCGCGAGCGTCTCCGCCGGGACCTCGACGCACTCGTGGCGCGAGTTTTCGTAACTCGTAGCAATCCCGGCATTCTGCGCACGGCGCACAAGGTCTGGGTCAGTCACCCCCCCATAATCGGCCTCAGCCATGCCACGAAGGTGGCCGGCCCACCCGGCGCGCTACGCCGGCTGCGGTCTATCCCCTTCTTGCCGGTTTCAGCCTGCCTGATGGTCGGACCAATGAGCGGCGAGCTCCGGCTCGACGGGCTGACAGTCCGAATTGCGTAGTTGATCCACGCTCCAGAGATCCGTGACTGTCTTGGTTAGCCGCGCACGTTTAGCGTGAGTGCCGCAACGCCGCCGTTCTTGTAGCGGTGTTGTCACAACTACGCTCATCGCCAGCATCGGATCGACCATCGACGGCACTGAGACCGTCGACGGCACTGAATTGCGCCTGCCGGCCCGCGACGCCGCAGCAATCGCGCTCCGGGCGCGAGGTCAGGCTTGCCGAGCCTTGCTTCGCGCATTGCTCGGGACCCCCGGGCCATGCTGCGCGGCCCAGCGCGGGAATCCCGGTTGCGGGAACAGGGCGCCATCAACGATGCTCAGCCGGTGACGACGGACTTCGTGCCCGGCCTGGAGCTGGCCAGGCTGTTCTACCTCGAGGCTGTCCGCCCGCTGCTCGACCAGGAGTTTCCGGCGCTGCGGCACACCGCGGCGCTTGTCGGGGCGGGCTCGGAGGTGCTGGGCTTCGATTCGGTCCGGTCCACAGATCACGACTGGGGACCCAGGCTGCAGCTGTTCCTGACCGACGCGGACGCGGCGAGCACACCCGGGGCCGTTCAGCAGCTGCTGGCTAGCAGGCTGCCAGCCGCATTTCGCGGTTACCCGACGGCGTTCGCAGCCTCCGGCGCCGCGGAAGAACCGGCGTCGCACTGGGTCACCGTCGCCGGGCTGCGCCGATGGCTGACCGGGATGCTGGGCTTCGACCCGAGCGCTGAGCTGCGCGTGCTCGACTGGCTCGCGACCCCGACGCAAGCGCTCGCCGAGCTGACGGCGGGCGCCGTCTTCCACGACGGGCTTGCTGACTGCCCCGGCAGCGGGCTGGCCGCGGTGCGGGCGCGACTGACCTGGTATCCCCATGACGTGTGGCTGCACCTGCTGGCCTGCCAGTGGCAGCGGATCGAGCAGGAGGAGGCATTCCCCGGCCGGTGCGCCGAGGTCGGCGATGACCTCGGCTCGGCCGTGGTGACAGCCCGGCTCGTCCGGGACGTGATGCGGCTCGTGCTGCTGATGGAGCGCCGGTATCCGCCCTACAGCAAATGGCTCGGCTCGGCGTTCGCGCGCACGAATGCGGGGAACGCCATGCTGCCGGCGCTGGCCGCCGCATTGTCGGCCACGGCCTTTGCGGCTCGCGAGGACAGCCTCTGCGTCGCGCTCGAAGCCGCCGCCCGGCTGCACAATAACCTCGCCATCACCGAGCCGGTCGACCCGGCCATCCGGCCGCGCTACTACGAGCGGCCCTTCCGGGTACTGGACTCGGGCCGCTTCGTCCGTGCGCTGCGCGCTGCCATCTCCGACAGGTCGATCCGCGCGCTGCCGCTGACGGGCGCGGTCGACCAGTTCGTGGACAACACCGACGCACTCGGTGATCCCGTCCTGCTGCGCGCCACTATCGCTGCGCAGCTTGCCTTGACCGCGGCCGGGCCGACGACCGCCGCGTGACGGGGCCGCACCGGCGGAACCCGGCTACTCTCTGCGCGGCCGCGGCGTCAGCGCGCGGCCGAGCCAGTACCCGACAGCGACCTGGATCACCGCGACGAGCACGGTCCCGCCCAGTCCCACGGCCGCGTAACCGGGCAGGCCGCCGATGGCCGCCAGTTCCCTGCCGACGGCGGCGTAGGGCTGGCCGCGCACGGTCCCCCAGATCAGCGGCGTACTCCAGCCGATCGCGGCCATCACGGCGACCGCTGGCAGCGCCAGCCGGGCTGGCCAGCCGCCTGCCTTGTTCGCGAGCCCGGCCAGCAGGCCCAGCACGAACGGCATGAACCACGATCCCAGGTAGGCAGCGACGGCGATCGCCACGGCGCCGGACACCAGCCCGAGCATCCACACCGACGCGGGCAGGCGGCGATCAGGGCGGCGGAATCGCGGCTGGAAGACAGCCGGCCGGGCCGGCTCGCGGACGCCCTGGGCCCTGAGCTGCCCGAGCCGGTAGGAGCCATGCTTGCCGAGCCGTTTGAAGTCAGCGGTCATGGCCGCAGCTCCCAGATCCTGGTAACAGACGTGGCCGGCCCACCCGGCGGGCCGGCTGTGCCCGGACTAGCGGTGCCGGCCCGAGCGACGGTGACCAGGCCGGCCGCGGGCAGCGGCAGGTCGTGCCCCGCCCGCCAGTAGCCGATCAGGTTGGAGTACCACGGCGAACCGGGATTCTCGCTCTGGCCGCCGGGGTAGATGCCTTCCGCTACCGGCTGGCCGGTCCCGGACCACCCAGCGACCATCCGCCAGTCGGCACCCGATTCTGAGCTCAGTCCCCCGCCCGCGGTGTCGATCGTCCAGATGTCTCCGCCGGTCGGCCGCGGGCCGTAGCCGAGCGCTCGCACCCCGGTCAGCGACGGGTATTCCGTCGTGTGCAGCTTCCCCCAGGTCCAGCTGCCCGGTCCGCCGCCGAGCCGCTGCGCAAGCTCGGCCACAGTCGCCGCGAACGCGCTCCGCATGATCGTCGCGGCCGTCCGCGGTGTGCTGCCGGGTGCCCGGAACGCCGTGCCCGCCCGCAAGCCCAGCGTCCAGGCCTGCAGGTCCTCATCCAGGCTCGACTGGTTCGGCCCGGCCGCCAGGCCGCTGCTGTCGACCTGCACCGGTACCTTCGCCGCCGTCCACCACGGCCCGAACGCTGCGGCCAGGTAGCGGGACCAGAATGTCCACCAGATCGACGCGCCGGCCGAGTCGACCGCCATCTGCTTGTCCCAGGACGCCAGCACGTGCACGGCCTGCTGCTGCACAGTCGTCAGCGGGCTGCCCTTGACGGCCGCAAGCAGTTCCGGCAGGATCACCGCCGCCAGCCGATCGCCGAGGTCGGTCTGCAGCGAGGCGAAACCGGCCCGCCCGATCGACCAGTGCTTGCCTAGGTAGGCCAGTGCCGCGTCGGCGCGGTATCCAGGATCGAAGAAGCTCGCCGTGCCGAGGTAATACGGGTACGACGCGCTGACCGGCCGCTGGTCGGCGGCTGCGAGCAGGTGAGACGGCGGGTCATAGACCTGCGGAACGGCGGCATAAGGGATCACCCCGGCAACATCGTCAGGGCCGGCGCCGGGCATCGGCAGCCACGGCGAGCCACTGCGTACCTGCGGGATGAGACCGGCCGAGATCGCGCCGATGTTGCGGCGGTCATCGGCGTACACAAAGGTCAGCGCGGGCGATCGCCAGCCCGCGAGAGCTGCCTTGAACTGACGGAAGTCGTCGGCCCGGCCGACCGCCAGCAGTGCGCTCTCATCCGGTGAGCCGAGTGCGCCCATCCAGTCGACCGCGACGGTACGGCCGGCCTGGGCCAGCACCGGACCGTGCACCGTCACATCGACCGTCAGCGGCCGGCTCGCGCCGCCCCGCACCCCGATCGTGTAGTGCAGCACCCGCATCCGCCGCCACTGACCGTGCCAGAAGTACTGGCCTGGCCGCGCGGCGCTGGTCTGCTCGTCGTAATACAGCGTCGTCTGGCTCTGCGCGCTGGTCAGCGCCCAGGCGATATGCGCGTTGTGCCCGATCAGCACGGCGGGCAGCCCCGGCACGCTGACCCCGGATACCGCCAGGCCCGGCGCGCTCAGCGCGACCTGGTACCAGCCAGACGGCAGCGTCTGCGCCAGGTGCGGGTCGCCCGCTAGCATCGCGCCACCGCCGGCCACCTTCGGGCCGTTCGCGGCCCAGGCATCGCCTCCGGGCACGGCTGGCACCTGACCCGGCGGCAGCGCCGTTACCTGGGCAAGGATCGCCGCCGACGACTCGGCCAGCCCGGCGGAGATCGCGGCCGGGCTGCCCAGCTGATTACCAGCGGAACGTGGCCCCGCAGCGGCACCGCCGTTCGCACCGGCGCCGGGCAGCGGCGAGAGTCCCAGATAGCGGTACGGTCCCGGGTCGTAAGGGTGCTGCGGGGTCGGCGGCTGAATCCGGAACCAGGTCGCCGCGTGCGCGCCAAGCGACCTCGCGAGCAGCGCGTCGTCCAGTGGCCGGGTGCTGAAACCAAGTTGCTGCGCCAGCGCGCCCTGCACCGCAAGGCTGTCCACCGGGGTCCAGTCAGCCGGGTACACCCCCGCCAGCGAGAACACGGCCGGCCATTGCTGATTCGCCCGCAGCTGGGCCAGGTAGTCATTGATGCCGCGCGAGTACGCGATCAGCGCTTGCGCGGCCGGGCTGGACCTGGCCATGCCAGCCCACTCGGCCCGGGCCGTGCGCAGCAGGCCCAGGCGCAGTTCGAAGGAGTCCGACGCCACCGCGGCCGGTCCGTCGAGCCGGGCCAGCGTGCCCTCGGCCAGCCTGCGCTCGAAGTCCAGCTGAGTCAGCCGGAAACTGGCATGCAGGTAACCGAGCGCGAGAAAGGCGTCGGTGTCGGAGCGCGCGCTGATGACCGGCACGCCCTGCTGGCTGAACGACACCTGAACCGGGCTGCGCAATCCCGGTAGCGTCAGTGCCCCGGACGCCGGCAGTTTCGCGCTGGCCGCCGAGGTCCACACGCCGTGACCGGGCACCAGGGCCGGCCCGAGCGCGGGCACCTGGCCGAATCCCGCCCCCAGCACCGCGAGCAGCGCGCACGAGACGGTGAGTGCGAGGACCCCGTTCCCGTACCAGAGCAGCCGGCGCGGACGCGGCGTACCGGCCGACCACGGTTCGCTGAACTGGCCAGCCTCATGCGCACCGCGCTGCCGACGCCCGCCGCCACGGTGCGCCGTGCGGTCGCGCCCTGGCCGGCCGTGCCACTGCCGGCCGTGCCAGTGCCGGCCGTGCCTGGTCCGTTCGTGCCTGGCCGCACTGCGTCCGGCTTGCCCGTGCGTAGCGCCGCCGTGCTCCCCCGTGCCATGAGCCGGCGGTGCGTCATCTTCCGTTGTGCCGTACCTGACGATGCCGTCCCATGCGGCACCATCCCGATCAGGCATCATCTGGTCATCCCGTGCCCCCGCATCCTGAGGTGACCTCCGGCATGCCACGCCGGTACTTGGCATGGTAAGAGGTCAGCGGCCTGTTCGCGTGCAGGCCCCGCCGGTCTCAGGTGCCGGATTGATGCAGCAGGTCGAGGAACTTCGCCACGACCGGGCCGTCGGTCGGACCGCCCTCACCGCCATCGACGGTGACCATGGCGAACGCGATGTTGCCGTTGAAGCCGATCAGCCACGCGTCGGTCGGCAGCGGGTTGCCGTGGCCGTACTCCGCGGTGCCGGTCTTGGCGAACGTGCCCGGCGGGAGCCCGGTGCCCGCCGCGGTACCCGTCGCGACCACCTGCGCCATCATCTGGTGCAGGCCGGTCACCACCTCCGCGTGGCAGCGGACGCGGCGGCACCCGATCGGCTGCCGCTCCGACGACGAGTCTGGCCGCGTGCACCTGGCCGGAGTCGACGGCGGCGGCGACGATCGCCATGTCCAGCGGCGACACCAGCACGCCGGCCTGGCCGATCGTGGTCGCGGCCAGCTCGGCCTGGTCCGACGGCGTCGGCACCAGGCCGCCGAAGGCAGGCACGCCCAGCGCTGGCGTCGGGCCGATCCGGTAGATCCGCGCGGTCTGCGGGAACTCGGCCGCGGTCAGGTGCCGCGTGGCCAGCCCGATGAACGCGGTGTTGCACGACTCGGCGAACGCGTGCAGCAGGTTGCTGACCGGCGCTTCGCCTTCGGCGTTGTGGAAGACCTCGCCGTCGATCGTGAGCTGGCGCGGGCAGCTGGCCGGCGAGGCACGGCGCTGAGCCCGTGCTCGATCAGCGCAGTCGAGGTGATCACCTTGAACGACGAACCTGGCGGGAACGCGCCGTCGAAGGCCAGGTCGAAGCCGGCCGAGTTCGGCACGCTGTCGGCGGCCAGCACCTGGCCGGTGGTGGCGTTCGACCGCGACAAGCGCTGCCTGCTTGTGCCCGCCTGCCAGCGCCGCGGCGGCATCCCGCTGCACGGTCGGGTCGAGGCTGGTGTGCACCGGTTGCCCCGGCATGGCGGGAATGCTGGCTACGACTGGTCCCGGCGTCGCGTTCGCGCCGACGACCGACACCGCGGCCCCCGGCGTCCCGGCTAGCTGCCGCTGGTAGGCATGCTCAAGACCGGTCTGGCCGACGACGCTCTGCGCGTTGTAAGGAGCGCCGAGCTGCTGCAGTTCCTGTGCCGTGGCCGGGCCGACCGAGCCGACCAGGTAGTCGAGGCCGGCCGCGACCGGCGCCGCGCGTGCGCACCGTCTGGAATACGGTGCCGGGGACCGGGTAGATGGTCGGCCTCAGCTGCTGGTAGCGCGCCCAGCTGACGGTCACGACTGGCTCGAACCAGGTCGGCTCGCTCTTCGCCCCGGTGAGCGCGGTGCTGATCGCCTGCTTCGTCGCGCCCGCCGCCAGCAGCGCGGTGCGGATGACAGTGTCGCTCTTGATCATCCGGCCCTCGACGCCGACAGTGACCATCGGTACCTGGGCGGTGAGCGGCGCGCCAGCGGCACCGAGGATCTGCGCTCGCGGCGGCCAGGTCAGCTGGAGCGACAGCTTGTCGCCGGAACGCAGGCCCGGTGCGACGTGGCAGGTGTCCAGGCGACCCGCCAGTTCCCGGACACCTGCGCCAGCCGCAGGGTCGTCCTGACCGGGATCGTGCCGACGCCAGGGATCTCCAGCCGCTGGATGACGGATTCGTGCGCGCTGCTGCCGGTCACCGTCAGCCGCCCGGCAGCATAACTGGCTTGCCTCACGCCGAGATCGGTGAGCTCTGCCGAGTTCACTGCGGCGAAGTCGGCAGGCGGGCTCGTCGCCAGCGCCCGCATGCCGGACCAGTCCCGGCTGGCCCAGGCGGCCAGGTAGCTGCGGGCCACCGCCTGCGGCGCCGGGCCGCTGGTCGAGCAGGCGGTCAGCACCACGCCGCCAGCCAGCAGCGCGACTGCTGCTGGCCCCCCGGACCTGACCAACTTCATGGCGTTGACCTTACGCACTCAGCCGACCGCTGCGATCCCATCGGGATACGGACCGATAACGGGTTATCGAGTCAGCCTCTGCGCTTCTCCGCAGCCAGCGCGGCCCGCTCTGCGGGCGGCGCCGCGGCCGCGGCCATGCTTCCTTCCAGCTGCAGGTGCGGCACGATCGGCTCCAGCCACCGGGGCATCCACCAGGCTCGCGGACCCAGCAGCGTCATCACCGCCGGCACCAGGATCATCCGCACCAGCGACGCGTCGATCAGCACGGCGAACGCCATGCCGATGGCGAGCATCTTCACCGCCGGGTCCGAGTTCAGCACGAAGCTGCTGAACACCACGATCATGATCGCGGCGGCGGTAGTGATCACCCGGGCCGTGCCGCCGATGCCGATCGCCACGCTACGGTGCGCGTCGCGGGTGGCGATCCACGCCTCGTGGATCCGCGACAGCAGGAACACCTCGTAGTCCATCGACAGGCCGAAGACAATCGCGAACACGAGCATCGGCACGTACGCAGGGATCGGCAGCGTGCTGTGCAGGCCGATCAGGCTCTTGCCCCAGCCCCATTCGAAGATCGCCACGATGACGCCGTAGGCGGCGCCGATCGACAGCAGGTTCAGGATGGCGGCCTTGGTCGCGATCACGATCGAGCGGAACGCCATGGTCAGCAGCACGAACGCGATCACCACCACGGCAAGGATCAGCCAGATCAGCCGGGAAGTGATCTTGTTAGTGAAGTCGACAGCCCCCGCGGTCGTTCCCGTGACGTACGTCGTGGCGTGCTGCTTCGGCAGCACCGTGTCGCGCAGCGTGCTGACCAGGTCGGTGGTTGCAGGCGCCTGCGGGCGGGTGGTCGGGATGACGTTGAAGACCGCGGTCGTGCCGGCCGAGTTCACCGCGGCCGGGCCGACCGAGGCGACGCCAGGCGTCCCGGCCACGCTCGTGCTGCATGTTGGTGAGCAGCGTGTTGTTGGCCGAGGAGGACTGCTTGGGCAGCACGACCACGACCGCGAGCGGGCCGTTGGACCCGACGCCGAAACCCTGCGTCATCAGGTCATAGGCGCGCCGGCTGGTGTCCGAGGTCGGGTTGGTGCCGTTGTCCGGCTGGCCGAGCGTGATCGAGAAGAACGGGATCGCGAGCACGAGCAGCAGCGCCACGGCTGAAGATCGCCCACGGCCACGGCCGCGCGCTGACCTTGCGGCCCCAGCGGGCGAACGCCGACTGCTCGTGCTGCTCCTGGGTGGCCGCCGCGGTCCGCCTGGCCTGCTCCCGCGCCGTCTCGCCGGCCTTGTGCGCCGGACCCTGGCCGCCAGCGCCCGCACGTTCGACCTGGACACGCCCATGAAGGCGGGCACCAGGGTCAGCGCGGCCAGCATCGTCACCGCGACGACGAGCGCGGCCGCCAGGCCGAGCGCGCCGACGAACGCGACGTCGGAGATGTACAGGCCGAGGATGGAGACGACGACCGTGCTGCCCGCCACCACGATGGCCGCGCCCGAGGTGCCCTCGGCTGCCGGGCCGAGGCGATGACGTCCATGCCCGGTGTCCAGCTGCTCCCGATGCCGGGCGACCAGGAACAGGCCGTAGTCGATCGCGACGCCGAGGCCGAGCAGCGTCGCGATGGTCGGCGCAGTGGTGGGGAACGTGATCGACGGCGCGCCAGCAGGCCGAGCAGCGACAGGCCGGCACCGACGCTGAACAGGGCCGACACCAGCGGGATCGCCGCCGCGACCAGCGAGCCGAACATGAACAGCAGCAGGATCAGCGCGCAGGACAAGGCCGATGATCTCGGAGGTGGTGTCGTTGGTCGTCTGGCCGATCTCGCGGCGCCGGCCGCCGTACTCCACCTGCAGGCCGGCCTTCCGGGCCGGCGCGACGGCGTTGTTCAGCCGGTTGAGGTAGCTGGTGTCCAGCGAGTACGGGTTGGCGCTCCAGGACACGCTCGCGTAGGCGATCGTGCCGTCTTTGGACACCGCGCCAGGAGCCGACGACGAGAACGGGCTCACTGCCTTGAGGACGTCGGGCAGCTTGGCGATGTTGGTGGTGGCCTGGTTGACGGCGGACTGCGTCGGCGGCGACCGTGCCGTGGCTGGCGTGGAAGACGATCTGCCCGGAGTAGCCGCCCTGCGAGCTGAAGGTGTCAGTTCAGCCGGTTCAGCCCGTCGTCCGACTGGGTTCCCGGCACGTTGTAGTTGTTGACGTACTCGCCGCCGAACGCCTGCCTGGCGCCGAGCAGGCCGCCCAGGATCATCACCCAGGCGACGATCACGATCCAGTGCCGCCTGGCGCAGAACGCACCGAGCCGCTCCAGCAGCTGATTCAACGCACCGTCCCCCGGAGTCACGGCGCCCCTGTCGCCGTGACGGCACTATCCCCCGCAGCCGTGCCCGGCCACGCATGCGCCCGGCCCGGCGGGCAAGCTAATGGCGTGCGTTATATCACCAGATAGGCGGGTGCCGGTGACGCCACGGCCTGGCTGCCTCAAGCTGGGCCGACAGCGAGATCAGGGTCGCCTCGTCGCCCATCCGGCCGGCCAGCATGACGCCGATCGGCAGGTCGTCGTCGGTCCAGTGCAGCGGCACGCTCACGGCGGGCTGGCCGGACAGGTTGTACAGCGCCGTCCACGGCGTGAACTGAGTCTGCCGGGTGAAGTTCTCGGCCGGCTCCACCTCGTCGAACCAGCCCACCGGCCGCGGCGGCAGCGCCACCGTCGGGCTGAGCATCGCGTCGTAGGCGCTCAGCGCCCGCATCGCCGGGCGGACGCTGCCCTGCAGGATCGCCTGGTGGAACAGCAGGTCCGCCGCGGACAGCTGCCATGCCCTGGTCACGCAGGTAGCGGGTCAGCGGCAGCAGCTCGGCTCTCCTGCTCCGGCGCGATCGGTGCCAGCGTGGCCATCGCGAACCACAGGGCCAGGAACGACGGCACCGCCTCGGCCGGCGAACGGCAGGTCCACGTCCTCGACCTCGTGCCCGAGCGAGGCCAGCAGCGCGCTGGCCTCCTCGTAGGCGGCGACGCAGTCGGGGTGCACCTCGGCGCCCTCGATCAGCGGTCGTCAGTGACCTGGCGATCCGCAGCTTGCCGGGCTCGCGGCTGCGCGTAGCCGAGGAACGACTCGCCGGCCGGCAGCGCGGGCAGGGTGTACATGTCGCCGGGGTGATTGCCGGTCATCGCGTCGAGCAGCAAGGCCGCGTCGGCGACGGTGCGGGCCAGCGGGCCGTCGGTGGACAGGCCGACCAGGTCGGGCATCATCGGGCCCTGCGAGATCCGGCCGCGGGTCGGCTTGATCCCGAACAGGCCGCACACGCTAGCCGGGATCCGGATCGAGCCGCCGCCGTCGCTGCCCTGGGCGGCGGGAGCCAGGCCGGAGGCGACGGCGGCGGCCGCGCCGCCGCTGGACCCGCCTGCCGATCTGGTCAGGTCCCACGGCGTGCGGGCAGGCGGGCCGATCCTGGTCTCGGTGTAGCAGGGCAGGCCGAACTCCGGCGTCGCGGTCTTGCCGGTGATCACGATGCCGGCCGAGCGCAGGTGCTCGACCACGTAGTCGTCCTCGGTCGCCACGTTGTCGGCCAGGATGGCGCTCCCGAAGGTCAGCCTGACCCCGGCGACCATGTTCAGGTCCTTGATCGGGATCGGCACGCCGGTCAGCGGGCGGCAGCTCGGCGCCGTCCTTGCGGCTTGCGGACACAGCCTTGTCCGCGGCAGCGGCCTGCTCGCGGGCCAGCTCGTGGGTCACCGTGTAGAAGGCGCCGACCTGCTCGTTCAGGCGGTCGATGCGGTCCAGGTAATGCTCGGTGATCTCGGCCGAGGAAGTCTCGCCGGTCAGCGATGGCGGCAGCGAGCTCGGTCACTGTCAGGTCATGAATCTGGGTCACGTTACCGAAGGGTAGCGGCACGATCGGCCGGAGACCAACGACCCGCGGCCGCGGCCTGGCCGGCGATCCGCTGTAATCGCTCGGTTACGCTACGACACATGGACCGGGAAACCGGGCCTGAGCCGACAACCGACCGGGCCAGCGGCCCCGGTCGAGGGACCGCAGGGCTTTCCTGCGCCTGCGCGCGCCACGATGGCCGGGCTGGCCGCCGATCCGAGGCTGCCCATCTGGATCCGGCGCGCCGTCATCTCTCTTGCTCGTCCTGCTCGCTGTCACGCTGTGGCGGGACTGGCGGGTCGGGCTGACCGCAGCGGCTCTCGTCGCGATCGCGGACACCATCTACCAGTCGAAGACGATGTCCCTGATCCCGGCTGCGGCCAGGGCGCACTCCGCGCAGCGCCGGACCGGCGGCGGCTCTTCCTTGCCCGGCCGGCCGGCTACCTGGCGGTGCACGCCCGCACCATTCCCGGCACCGACTCGGTCATCGACCACCTGGTCGATCGGCCCGGGCGGGGTGTACGCGGTGGACTCCGAGCGGTGGGACCGCCGGCTGCCCGTGCGGACGGTCGCCAGCGACTCAGCGGCCGGGCCGGTGCTCTATCACGGCCCGTTCAGCCAGAAGAGCAGGCTCGCGCACGCTCGCTGGGCGGCGGCCCAGGCAGCGACCCTGCTCAGCGCCGAACTCGGCCGGGAGGTCGAGGTCAAGCCAGCAATGGTGATCTACGGGCCGACGGTACCCTGGGCCGTCACCAATCTGCGGGGCGTCGATGTCTTCTCCGGGCGCAAGGTCATCCGGTACTTCCGCAGCCGCAAGCGGGTCGCCGGCATCCCGCCGCTCAGCTGGGAGCAGGCGGGCGAGGTTTATTACGCCGCGCAGCGCGCCCTGCCGCCCGGCTAGCATCCCTCAGCCGGAGCCAGCCCGGCATGTCGCCTGCCCGGCGGTCTGGCACGTCGCCTGTCGGCGGCCTGGCACGTCGCATGGGTGCCTGGCACGTCGCCTGGCGGCCTGGCATGTCGCCCGGCTGGCAGCACGGCACGCATCGCGGGCTAGTCTGTGACCCTCCACGACGTGGCAAAGGATGCAGGGTGGCCGATCTGCGAACCTGGGTTGCCGGCGCGCGCCCGCGGACTCTGCCCGCGGCCATCGTCCCGGTCGTGGTCGGCTCCGGCGTCGCCTTCGGCTATGGCAAGTTCTCGCTCTGGCGGGCCAGCCTGGCCCTGCTCGTGGCACTGGCCTTGCAGATCGGCGTTAACTACGCCAACGACTACAGCGACGGGATCCGCGGCACCGACGAGGTACGGGTCGGCCCGGTCCGGCTGGTCGGCTCTGGGCTGGCCAGGCCACGCCATGTCCTTGCCGCCGCCGCAGGCTGCTTCGCCGTCGCCTGCGCGGCCGGTCTCGTGCTGGCCGCCGTTACCTCCTGGTGGCTGCTGCTACTCGGGGCGGCCGCGGTCGCGGCAGCCTGGTTCTACACCGGCGGACGCCGGCCCTACGGTTACCGGGCGCTTGGCGAGCTGTCGGTGTTCGTGTTCTTCGGCCTAGCCGCGGTGGCGGGTACCGCGTACGTCCAGATGCAGACACTGACCTGGCTGCCCATCGCCGCCGCCGTCGCCATCGGCCTGCTCGCCTGCGCGCTGCTGGTGATCAACAACCTGCGGGACATCCCGACCGATAGCGAGACGGGCAAGCGCACCCTGGCCGTGGTGCTCGGCGATCAGCGGACCAGGGCGCTGTATACCGGCTGCATCCTGGTGCCGTTCTGCGTAACCCTGGTAATGGCGCCGGCCCGGCCGCTCAGCCTGCTTGCTCTGGCCGCGCTGCCATTCGCGTTCCCGCCGGTGCGCCAGGTGCGGGACGGAGCGACCGGCCGCAGTCTCATCGCGGCGCTCGGCCAGACCGGCCGGCTCCAGCTTGCCTTCGGCGCGCTGCTGACCATCGGCGTGGCCATCAGGCTCTGAGCCTGCCGGTCACCCGTTACGGCTGCGCCGCCGAGGCTGAGACCGGCGCCGGTCACCACCGGGCCGTTACGGCTGCGCAACCGACGCCGAGACCGCGCCGGTCACCACCGGGCCGTTACGGCTGCGCAGCCGACTCTGCCGGACCGGCCCCGTTAGCGGCCGCGTTCCCTTCTGTGACCTGGACGGTTCCCGCAGCGTCCGGCGCTTCGGCGGCAGGCAGCCGGACTTCGGGTAGCGGAACATCGGGCAGTTCGATGCCCGGCGCTGCAACCGCGGCCGCGGCCGCGGCCAGTTCGGCCTCGCGAACCGCCTGGCCCGTTCCGGCCAGGGCTGCCTCATTGTGCACGATCTCGGCCAGCGCGGCGTCAGCACTGCCGGCCTCGCTGCCCGCGGCAACGGCCGGAACCTGGCTGCCAGCGCTACCCGCCGAAAGCGCCGGGCCTGACGCCGCCGCCCCCGGGTGCTGGCCGCCTGTCTGCGGCGCTGCCGCGGCAGGCCCGGCAAGGGCTGGCGAGCCTGCGGCCGGCGGTCCTGCGGCCGGCGCAGCCGCCGAACCACTGCCGTCGAGGGCGCTGCCCAGCGCCTTCAGCGCACCGGTCAGCTCGCTCGGGATCATCCACATCGTGTTGCCCGGAGCCTGGGCAATCTGCGGCAGCGTTTGCAGGTACTGGTACGCGAGCAGCTTTGGATCCGGATCATTGTCATGGATCGACTGGAAGACCGACGAGATAGCTTGCGCCTGGCCTTCGGCCTTCAGGATCGCGCTTTGCTTCTCGCCCTCGGCCCGCAGCACGGTGCCCTGCTTGTCGCCGTCGGCAGTCAGGATCTGCGCCTGGCGGACGCCCTCGGCGGTCAGGATGGCGGCCCGCTTCTCGCGCTCGGCGCGCATCTGCTTCTCCATCGCGTCGATAACGCTCTTCGGCGGGTCGATCGCCTTGATCTCCACCCTGGTCACCCGGATGCCCCATTTGCCGGAGGCGTCGTCGAGGACGCCGCGCAGCATCGTGTTGATCTTGTCGCGGGAGGTCAGCGTCACCTCCAGGTCCATGGAGCCGATCACGCTGCGCAGCATCGTCGCGGTCAGCTGCTCGATCGCCTGGATGTAGTTGACGATCTCGTAGTCGGCCGCGCGCGGGTCGGTGACCTGGAAGAACAGCACGGTATCGATCTTGACGACCAGGTTGTCCTCGGTGATGACTGGCTGGCCGAGGAACGAGACCACCTGCTCGCGCAAGTCGATCAGCGGCTTGACCCGGTCGATGAACGGGATGATCAAGTTCATGCCCGGTTCCAGCGTCTTACGGTAACGGCCGAGGCGCTCCACGTTCCTGGCACGCGCCTGCGGCACGATCCGCATCGATCTCAGCGGTCACGATCGCTGCCAGCAGCACGACTACTGCGCCGACGATAGCCGAAGAATCCAGCCGAACATAGCTACTCCCGCGGATAGACGAGGGCGGACGCGCCCTCGATGTGCAGCACGTCGACCGCCGCCCCGGCAGGGATGACCAGCGTCTCGTCATAGGGACGCGCCGACCATTCCTCGCCGCCGATGCGGACGCGGCCACTGCGCGGGCCGACTTCCTCCAGCACGTAGCCGGTGCGGCCGACAAGAGCCGCCGTGCCGGTGCGCAGCAGCGGCGGCTGCCGGATGTGGCGTAGCGCAAACGGGCGGGCGAGCCCAAGGCCGACGGCTGAGGCGAGGATGAACGCGCCGAACTGAACAGCGCCGCCCCCGCCCAGCGAACCCGGCACCGGCCGCCACCAGGGCGGCGAGGCCGAGCAGGCCGAACGCCAGTGTCGTGGTCGCGATCTCGATCGTGCCGAGCACAGCCGCGATGATCAGCCAGATAATCCAGGTACCCATCGCGGCGCTCCGAAAGCTAAATGAGCTTCAGCTTCGACAGTAGACCTGTCAGCCGCCGTGCGCATCTCACCAGCATCCGGCGCCGCGAGCACCTCAGCCGGAGGCGTCCATCGCGGCCGCGACCTGCTTCGCCACCGCGGCCAGTTCCTCGTCAGGCACCGTCGGCAGCACGTCCTCCCAGATCGGCAGGTACATGCCCCGAGCATCCAGCATTCCCTCCGGCCGCGGGATGAACCAGACATGGAAGTGGGCACCACCGTCTCCCCAGCGGTACAGATGCACCCTGGCCACGCCGCCAAGCGACAGGATCGCGCGCTCGACTCTGCCGCAAACCCGCCCGAAAGCGGCAGCATGACCAGCAGGCATGTCGGCGAAGGAGTCGAAATGGTCCTTGCTCGCAAGCCAGACCGATCCGGGCAGACTGCCGTTCACTGGCGCGTGCAGCGTCCACAATTCGTCAGACCACAAGGACGCGGTGGCGCTGCCCTGGCAGATCATGCAGGGCTCGCCGCCAGGCTCGCCGCGGCGCGGTGGTTCAGGAATAACGCGGTCGGCGGGCTCCCGCGGCGTCAGCGGTTCGGCATAGGGCAGGGACATCGGACCTGTCTCCTCCGTGCGGTTATCGGATCGGGTGCAGCTCGGATCGCTGCTGCCTCCGACGCTAGGGTCAGCGCTGGCCGCCGTCCAAGGCCGCAGCCTGCCATCCTGTATCGCGCACCGGCCAAGTGCGACTATTGACCTACACCCGTTCCGGAGGCCAAGCCATGTCCGCAGCCAGTCACCTGTCCTACAGCCATGGAGCCGCTGCCGAGGCCCTGATCGGCGAGACCATCGGCGCGAATCTGCACCGCATCGCCGCCGGTCATGCGGACTCCGAGGCCCTCGTCGACATTCCGTCCGGGCGAAGGTGGACGTACGCGCAGCTGGACGCTGACAGCGACGCGGCGGCGCTGGGCCTGATAGCGGCCGGCATCGAGAAGGGTGACCGGGTCGGGATCTGGGCACCGAACTGCGCCGAATGGGTGCTCGTCCAGTACGGTGCCGCGAAGATCGGCGCCATCCTGGTCAACATCAACCCTGCCTACCGCAGCCACGAACTGGCCTACGTACTACGGCAGTCGGGCATCCGGCTGCTCGTCAGCGCGGAAGGCTTCAAGACCAGCGATTACCGGGGCATGATCGAGGAGGTCCGCGGCGACCTGCCCGGCCTGGAGCAAGTCGTCTACATCGGCACCGCGGACTGGGATCGGCTGATGGCGGCCGACGCGGCCGACGGGCGCGCGGTGCTGGCGGACCGGGAGGCCACGCTCGCCTTCGACGACCCGATCAACATCCAGTACACCAGCGGGACGACCGGCTTTCCCAAGGGCGCGACGCTGTCGCACCACAACATCCTGAACAACGGCTACTTCGTCGGGGAGGGGTGCGGGTACACCGCGGCGGACCGGGTCTGCGTGCCGGTGCCGTTCTACCACTGCTTCGGCATGGTGATGGGCAACCTTGGCTGCACCACTCATGGTGCCTGCATCGTGATCCCGGCCGCCGGGTTCGATCCCGCCGCCACTCTGGCGGCGGTCCAGGCCGAGCGGTGCACGTCACTTTACGGAGTGCCCACGATGTTCATTGCTGAGCTGGCGCTGCCAGATTTCGGCAGCTATGACCTCTCCTCCCTGCGGACCGGGATCATGGCCGGCTCACCGTGCCCGGTCGAAGTGATGAAGCGCGTGGTCAGCGAGATGCACATGACCGAGGTCACTATCTGCTACGGGATGACTGAGACGTCCCCGGTCTCCACCCAGACCACCGCCGACGACGATATGGAGCGCCGCGTGTCGACGGTCGGCCGGGCTGGCCCGCACATCGAGATCAAGGTGATCGATCCCGAATCCGGCCTGGTACTGCCACGCGGCAGCCATGGCGAGTTCTGCACCCGCGGGTACTCGGTGATGCTCGGCTACTGGGACGAGCCCGGCAAGACCGCGGAAGCAATCGACCCGGCCCGGTGGATGCACACCGGCGATCTCGCCGTCATGGATGACGCCGGCTACCTGAACATCGTCGGCCGGATCAAGGACATGGTGATCCGCGGCGGTGAGAACGTCTACCCGCGCGAGGTCGAGGAGTACCTGTACACCCATCCGGACATCGTCGATGTCCAGGTCATCGGCGTGCCGGACATCAAGTTCGGCGAGGAACTGTGCGCCTGGGTGAAGCTTCGGTCCGGCAGCAGCCTGACCGCCGAGCAAGTCAGGGATTTTTGTGCCGGCAAGATCGCGCACTATAAGATCCCCCGCTACGTGCGGATCACCGCGGATTTCCCGATGACAGTCACCGGCAAGGTGCAGAAATTCAAGATGCGCGAAACTTCCGTTGACGAGCTCGGCCTGCGTGTTGCCAGCGAGACGCGTACTGCCTGAGGTCAGCGCGCGGTAAACGGCAGCCAGTCAGCGGTCCGGTAACGGTCCTTGCGACGCGCCCTGCTGCGTCCGTTGCCGTACGGGCGCCTGCCGTTCGGCGGCGCACCGTTTGGCTGCGTGCCGTTCGGCCCGGTGGCGTCCGGGCCCGAGCCGACTGACCGTGCGCCGTTGCGGCCTGCGCCATTCCCGGAGTGCAGATGCCAAGCCAGCGGTGACGGCTGCGACGACCGGTAGGCACGGACCGACCACCGGGACGCGGCCGACAGCACCGACCCGATGCTCCCCGCCGAGGCCACCGAGAGGATCGAGCCAACGGAGCCGACCGACAGCACCGAGCCTGCAGACCCGACAGACAGAATCGATCCGGTCGAGCCGATGGACAAGATCGAGCCGCTCGATCCGATGGACAGGATGGATCCTGATGAGCCGTAGCCACCCGGAAGCCGGGCCGCGGAGCCGTTGCCACTCATCACGTCATTGTCGCATCATGGCTGGCCGGCGGCCCAAGCCACTGCCCGCAGGAAGGGCTGCAGGTTGGCGCCCGGCTAACAACTGATCTGCCGGAAGGGGCTCCGCAGACCGACATTTCATCGAATCGGGTTCCACATATCACCCAGAACCGGGTCACGATCACGACCAGAACCGATGAAATGTCCTGGCGAGTCCGCGAGCGTGGTCAACGGCCCTCCCGCCGCCGGTGCCACCAGTGCCGATGGGTTGCCGGCCGGTGCGTAATGTGGCCTGGACCGGACAGCACGGCATTGTCATAAGCGCTGGCCGGGTAGTGCCCGACCCAGTAGCCGAGACAGTGAGGGGGCCAGATGGACCAGGACGTGGCGCGGGCCAGGCTCAGCGCCGAACGTGCTGAGGTGGCGCGGCTGCTCAAGGACACCGAGTCAGCCGCCATGGAGGATCGCGCTGCCGAGGACGAGCCCGGCGATTACGCCGATGCCGCCCAGCCGCTGACGGCGCAGGGCATGGATGACGCGATCAGCGCCGATCTGCAGGACCGGCTGGCGGCCATTGACCGCGCGCTGGCTCGGCTCGACGACGGCACCTACGGCCTGTCGGTCCGCAGCGGGCAGCCCATCCCGGATGAGCGCCTGGACGCCGATCCGGCCGCGGAGCTGACCATCGAGGAAGCGCGGGCCGGCTGACATCAGCCGCGGGTCACCGGACACCAGCCGGCCGATCAGGCGCGGGCTAGCGGACACTAGGCGCGGGCCAGCCGGGCGCGCCAGTTGTCAGGCTACTTCCAGCGTGATGTCGGTCCCGGTCAGTGCCTTGCTCACCGGGCATCCGGCCTTGGCCTCACCGGCGATCCTGGCGAAGTCCTCGGCACTGACGCCGTGCGCGGAGCCGCTCACCGATAGCTTGATGCCCCGGATGCGGAAGCCGCCCGCCGGGTCTGGTCCCAGCGTGACGTCAGCGGTGACGTCCAGCGACTGAGAGCTGCCGCCCGCAGCGCCCAGCAGCGCCGAGAACTGCATAGCGAAACAGCCAGCATGCGCCGCCGCGATGAGCTCCTCGGGGCTGGTCGTCCCGGCAGCGTCGTCGGCGGCGCGCTTCGGGAAGTTGATCTCGTAGCTGCCGAGACCGGAACTGACCAGCGTGACCGTGCCAGTGCCGTCCTCAAGGCCGCCAGTCCAGGTCGTGTGCGCAGTGCGGGTGGGCATCGCCGGCTCTCCTCTGCGTCTGTCATCCGGGCGCGATTCAGTCCCAGCTTAGGACTGCTTACGCGCCTCGATCAGGAACCGCTGCGAATGGCAGGTGAACGATCCGGTTGCCTGGATGTGCTCATGCATTCGGGCCAGTGGCGCGCGATAACCGGCGACGGTGAAACCAGGCACTGTCCAGAGCACCTTGCGCAGGAAGTACACCACTGCCCCGACGTCGAAGAACTCGACCCGCAGCGTCTGCTCGCGCAGGTCGGTGACCGCCAGCCCGGCCGCCTCCGCCGCAGCGATCGCGGTCTTCGTCGTGCGGACGGGACTGACCGGCTGCGGTCCCATCATGAAGTCTGTTAGCTCTCGGTTCGTCCCGGCGCCGATCTGCTGGGAGAAATAGCGGCCGCCAGGCCGCAGCACCCGGCCGATCTCCGGCCACACGCTAACGGTCGGATGCCGGCTGACGACAAGGTCGAAGGCTCCGGCCGCGAACGGCAGGTCGTCCTCGTCGGCGACTTCAGCCACGGTGCCGCCTGCCTCGGCCAGGTTGCGCCGCGCCAGTTCGGCGTTGGGCGGCCAGGACTCGGTCGCGGCCAGCACCTCCGGCCGCGCGCCACTGCCTCGCAGGGCCGCGGCCAGCACCTCGCCACCGCCAGTCTGGATATCGAGCGCTGCCCGGGCCCGCGCCATCCGCTCGGCCATCAGCCGGGCGTAGCCCCATGCTGGCCGTTCCTCGGTCGCGCGCCCGGCAAACCAGGAAAAATCCCACCCGGCCACGGGTACGGCGTCGCCTTCAGCGACGAGTTCGTCGAACGCGGTCCGCCTATTCACGGGTGAATTATGGACGGGAACGGGGCCGGGTCCGCAACGCATTTCCCGGCCGCTCGCGGCCGCCGGGCCAGCGGACAGTCCTTGAATCAGATAATCGGGTCATGACTACGTCAGAGTCGGCATCCGCGAGGCCGCTGACGGCACCAGCAGTCGCTGAGGTAGCCCAGGTCATCGGCGGCTACGTGCGGCGGACCCCGGTCGTCACGATCGACCGGGCGGAACTGGGCCTGCCACCCGGGCCGCTAACCCTCAAGCTGGAGCAACTGCAGCACTCTGGCTCGTTCAAGGTACGCGGGGCATTCGCGAACCTGCTGCTGCGCACGGTGCCGGCCGCCGGTGTCGCGGCAGCGTCCGGAGGCAACCATGGCGCAGCCGTGGCATACGCAGCCAGTGCCCTCGGCATGCCGGCGCATATCTTTGTCCCGGAGGTGTCGTCCCAGGCCAAAGTTGACCGGATCCGTGCCTACGGCGCGGACCTGGTCGTGCGGGGCGCGACCTACTCCGACGCGCTTGCGGTCTGCGAGGACTGGATTGGGGCCAGCGGCGCCATGCCGGTACACGCCTACGACCAGGTCGAGACGATTCTCGGGGCGGGCACCACCGGGCTCGAGTTGCTGCGGCAGGTTCCGGCAGTCAGCACCGTGCTGGCCAGTGTGGGGGGCGGCGGCCTGCTGGCCGGCCTCGCTACGGCAGTAGACGCCGATCCGGCTGCGGGAGCCGACGCTGCTGGCGTTCGAGTGGTCGGTGCCGAGCCGGATGGCGCGCCGACGATGACCGCCGCGCTGGCCGCCGGACGTCCGGTCGACGCGGCTACCGGCAGTGTCGCCGTGGACTCGCTGGCCCCGCGCCGGGTTGGCAACCTCACCTTTGCCGTGGTGGCCAAGCGTGCGCACTCGATCCTGCTGGTCAGCGACGACGCGATCCTGGCCGCGCAGCGCCTGCTCTGGGACCGCATGCGCATCGTCGCCGAGCCCGGTGGCTGCGCCGCGCTGGCCGCGCTGGCCAGCGGCGCCTACTCCCCCGAGCCCGGCGAGCACGTGGTGGTGATACTCAGCGGTGCCAACACCACCGCCGTCGACTTCAGCGGTTAACCGGCATGCCAGGGGTGGCGCCGACGCGCGGCGCTGGATAGAAGATGGCGATATGGGCACCGAGGTCCTGCTGCGCGCCACGCCTGGTCCTGGCGGAGCCGCGGCAGCCGGGGCGCTAGCCAGCATGCTCCGGGACCCGCTCGGCGGGTATCTGCGGCTCGCTGCTGACTACGGCGATACCGTCCGGGTGCCGATCTCGCCGCGCAGCAGCATCTTCGTGCTCAGCCGGCCGGACCAGGCCGAGCACGTGCTGGCGGTCAACCAGGACAACTACGTCAAGGCCTTCACCTACCGTCCGCTCCGAGCGCTGATCGGCAACGGGCTGCTGACCAGCGAGGGCGAGGACTGGCGGCGGCACCGGCGGCTCATGCAGCCGCTGTTCTCCCGCCGGGATGTGCGGTCCTTCGGGCCGCCGATGGCCGCGGCCATCCGGGGCCATGCTGAAACGGTGGGAAAACGTCCCGGCCGGCGCCGAGGTCGATGTCGCTGCACAACTGGGCGCGCTGGCGCTGGACGTCGTCGGCCGGGCGCTGTTCAGCGCGGACCTGACCGGCGATGCCGCCGAGATGAGCCGGGCCATGAATGCCGGCCAGCGGGTTGCCGTACTCGCCACGTTCGCGCCGCTGCCCTGGGGACCCCGCTCGACGCGCGCGCTCAAGGCGGTGGCCAGGCGCGTCGGGCACACGCCGGAGGGCATCGAGGGACCAGTCGGGCGGCTGATCGCCGGTCGCCGCGCACAGCTGGCCGCCACTGGCCGGGGCGCCGGGGCTGGTCACCGTGACCTGCTGGACGTGCTGATGTCCGCGCATTCCGAAGATGGCTCCGGGCTGACCGATGCCGAGATCTCCGACGAGCTCGCCACTTTCATGCTGGCCGGGCATGAGACCAGCGCGGTCACCATGTCCTGGGCACTGGCGCTGCTGTCGGCGTTCCCGCAGGCGCGCGTCCGGCTGGAAGAGGAAGTCGATGATGTGCTGGCCGGACGCGAGCCGGAAGCCGCCGATGCCGACCGGCTGCCCTGGACGACCGCGGTCATCGCCGAGACTATGCGGCTGTACCCGCCGGCCTGGACTATCGAGCGCGACGCAGTCGCCGCCGACACCGTTGCTGGCGTGCCGGTCCCAGCCGGCAGCACGGTGGCGATCCCGCCATACCTTGTGCACCGGCACCCGGAGTTCTGGCCGGACCCGGCGGGCTTCGATCCGGCCAGGTTCCTGCCAGCCGGGCCCGCGAACTCCCAGGTCAGGCACCGTTATGCCTACATCCCGTTCGGCGGCGGGCGGCGGGCATGCATTGGTCAGTCGTTCGCTGAGCTGGAGACCGTGCTCGTGCTGGCCTCAGTCGCGCAGCGATTCCGGCTGGAGCTCACCGCTCGCGGGATCCCGAAGCCGACGGCGGCGATCACGCTCCGGCCCGGCAAGCTGCCGATGCGGCTACTGCCGCGGTAGCGCGGTCAGCCGACGCCGAGCAGGCCGTCCAGTCCGACTGTAAGGCCAGGCGGCAGGTCGCCGATGCCGCGGACGGCGAGCAGCACCCCCGGCATGAACGAGCTCCGGTCCATCGAGTCATGCCGGATGGTCAGCACTTCGCCGTGCCCGCCTAGCAGCACTTCCTGGTGCGCGAGCAGGCCGGCCAGCCTGATCGAGTGCACATGGACCCCGCCGACTTCGGTGCCGCGCGCGCCGGGCGCCGCCGTCGCTGTCGCATCCGGCGACGGGCCGAGTCCGGCGGCGGCCCGTGCCTCGCTGATCATCGTCGCGGTGCGCGACGAGGTGCCGGACGGAGCGTCCGCTTTCGCCGCGTGATGCAACTCGATGACCTCGGCGGACTCGAAGAACGGTGCGGCTTGCGCGGCAAATCGCATCATCAGTACCGCGCCGACCGAGAAGTTCGGCACGATAAGGACGCGCGCGTCCGGGTAGTCAGCGAGCCAGCCGGTGCACCTCGCCGAGCCGGCTCTCGTCGAAGCCAGACGTTCCGACCACCGCCGCGATGCCGTGCCTGATGCACCAGCGCAGGTTGTCCATGACCACGCCGGGATGGGTGAAGTCGACCACCACGTCGGCGCCGCCGAGCAGATCGAGCGAGTCACCGGCATCGACCTGACCGGCCAGCTCCAGGTCGTCCGCGGCCTCGACGGTGCTGCAGACCTCCGAGCCCATCCGGCCCCTGGCGCCGAGTACGCCTACCTTGACCATGGTGCCCCCTCGCCGTGCTGCCAGGGCCCTGATCCTAGCCCGCAGCGCATGGATAGCCCCGGCAACCGGGCCCCGATGCGGCAGCGCCCCCGCACCGCGCGGCCCACGCCATATGCGGTATGAAGGTCTGCGGGAAATGACACTGAGCCGGAAGGGCAGGCAATGACGAGTTGGAACTCGTTCATGACGGACTCGAGCCAGGGCATCAGCACCGAGGTGATCAGATATGCCGGCGGCAATGGCGACCAGATTCACGCCTACGTTGCCAGGCCGACCGGCGGCGCCACGCTGCCGGGCATCGTGGCTGTGCACCACATGCCTGGATGGGATGAGTTCTACCGCGAATTCTCCGACCGGCTGGCGCGGCACGGCCACACGGTGATCTGCCCGGACCTGTACTGCCGGTACGGTCATGGCTCTCCGGACGACATCGCGGCGAAGGTCCGCGGCGACGGCGGCGTCGCGGACGACAGCGTGGTGGCCGACTGCGCGGCCGCTGCGGACTGGCTGCGCGCACAGCCGGCCAGCAACGGCAAGGTCGGCATCATCGGGACCTGCTCCGGCGGCCGGCACGCGCTGCTCGCGGCGTCCCGCACGAAGAGCTTCGACGCGGTCGCGGACCTCTGGGGCGGCGGCGTGATCATGGGGCCGGACGACCTGAGCCCGGCCCGGCCGGTCGCACCGATCGACTACACCGCCGACCTGACCAGCCCGCTGCTCGGCATCTTCGGCAACGACGATCGGCACCCGTCACCAGAGCAAGTTGACCAGCACGAGGCTGAGCTGAAGCGGCTGGGCAAGGATTATGAGTTCCATCGTTATGACGGAGCCACGCACGGCTTCTTTTATTACATGACGCCCGCCTACCGGCCGGAGCAGGCGATGGACGGCTGGGAGAAGGTCCTCGACTTCTTCGGCCGCCACCTGGGCTAGTCGGCCAGCCGGAACGCGAGCTCCGTTTCCCACTTGCTCATGTCGGGCTGCTGGGCGGGATCAGTCAGGTAGAACTCCAGCCGTGCGGCCCAGTGCTCGGCGTCGTCACGGACTGTCATATCCCACCGCAGGCCGCCCTCATCGGCCCAGTGGAGCAGGGCCGCCGTGGCTCCCATCAGGCTGTCCGGCGTACCAGTGTGAACGACCGTGGCGTACCGGCCGGCTGGCAGCACGCCCGGAATCACCACGTCGTCACCGTCGACAGGGGCGCCGATCGGCACGCCGGCTTCGACGTCAAGCTGCCGTTCCATGTCGATGACGTTGTAGCGGAAGAACGGCGGTCCGGCGGGCGCGATGTTGCGGGCGGCGAGCCAGCCGAACACCTCGGCGATGCGATGCGCGACCTGGCCCAGCTCGGCCATAGGCACCTTCGCCCTGATCGCAACATACCGCTGCTCCGCACGCTCGGTGATCTGTGGTGTCACTGCGATTCCTCCTGCGTAGTGGTTGCCTGACTGCTGATCGGTTGCTGAAGTTCGGTCACCCACTGCTCGGGGTCGGGTGACCACTCGACCATGAGCTCGCGCAGGTAGCCGACCGACCGGTGCCCGCTGGCGTCGATCCACCGGGCCAGGGCCTGGCCCGTCGGCAGCACATCATCCATGGAGCCGTGGTGGATGATAGTCGCCGCGCGGTCAACCTCGGGCAGGTCAACGACGCTGAAGCCGGGCCGTTCACCTGGCTGCGCGGCCACCTCAACGGCAGCATGAACCACCACGGCGCCGTTCTCCGTCGAGGAGTCCTCGTAGTACGCGATACCCGGCCCCGAGCAGTCGAGGCCGACACTGCACATTCGCTCGAATAGGTCTCGGTAGAGCGGCTGGATTACCGGCGAGATGTCCTCCGGCTGGAAACTCGCCGCCGTGCCGGTACGCTCCGCAACCCGGACCGGCGCGAGGCGCTTGATCACCACTCCGTCAACGGGCGCGCGGCTCTCGTCCTCGATCGTCAGCAGCCGGGCCTCTACCCTCGCCAGCCGGGCCGTTTCAGCAGTGATCTGTGCATTAATCTCGGCCCGGCGGAGCATGAGCATGCCGCGTAGCTCAGCTGCGCCGATCTGCTGATCGAGGATCGCCCGGACTTGCTCGAGGGTGAAGCCGAGATCCTTCAGGGCAATGATGCGGTTCAGATCTGATAGCTGGCGGGCTTGATAGAAGCGATACGCGGTCGCTGGATCAACGTAGGCGGGTTGCAGCAGCCCCATAGCGTCGTAATGGCGCAGCATCCGGACCGAGATGCGGCCGTGCCGGGCGAACTCTCCGATACTGAACATGGCCCTACAGGTCTACCGCCTGACACTGTGTCAGGGTCAAGTGCGACGGGCGTCTTACCCAGTTGCCGCGGCCTGGCACGATGGACGGATTATGACTCTGACCGACCGGCTGCCGGACGATGACGACCCGGACGCGGTATTCGCGGCATTTGCCGACTGGACTGCCGAGCAGGGATTCACGCTGTATCCGCACCAGGAAGAGGCGCTGATCGAGATCGTGTCCGGCGCCAACGTGATCTTGTCGGCGCCGACCGGGTCGGGCAAGAGCCTGGTCGCCACCGGCGCTCACTTCACCGCGCTAGCCAGGGACGACAGGACCTTCTATACCGCGCCGATCAAGGCCCTGGTGTCAGAGAAGTTCTTCGCGCTCTGTGACATCTTCGGACCCGATGAAGTCGGCATGATGACCGGCGACGGCAGCGTGAACCCGTCGGCGCCGATCATCTGCTGCACCGCCGAGGTGCTGGCCAATATCGCGCTGCGCGACGGCGCCGACGCCGACGCGGGCCAGGTCGTGATGGATGAGTTTCACTATTACGCAGATCCCGACCGCGGCTGGGCCTGGCAGGTGCCGATTATCGAGCTGCCGCGGGCTCAGTTCGTGCTGATGTCAGCGACGCTCGGGGACGTCAGCCGCTTCGAGCGCGATCTGAGCCGCCGGACCGGCCGGCCGACGGCCGTGGTCAGCTCGGCCGAGCGCCCCGTTCCCCTATCTTTCTCGTTCGCCATGACGCCATTGCATGAGACTGTGCGCGAACTGCTGGACACTCACGAGGCGCCCATCTACATCGTGCATTTCACCCAGGCAGCGGCGATCGAGCAGGCACAGGCGCTGATGAGCGTGAACGTCTGCAGCCGGGCGGAGAAGGACGCGATCGCCGAGCTGATCGGCGGCTTCCGGTTCGCGCCCGGCTTCGGCAAGACGCTGTCCCGGCTGGTCAGGCACGGCATCGGCGTCCACCACGCGGGCATGCTGCCGAAGTACCGGCGGCTGGTGGAGACCCTGGCCCAGGCCGGGCTGCTGAAGGTCATCTGCGGGACCGACACGCTCGGAGTCGGGATCAACGTGCCGATCCGGACCGTGCTGTTCACCGCGCTGTCCAAGTACGACGGAACCAGGACCCGGCTGCTGATGGCCCGCGAGTTCCATCAGATCGCCGGGCGGGCCGGGCGGGCCGGGTTCGACACCATGGGCCGGGTCGTGGTGCAGGCGCCCGAGCACGTGATCGAGAACGAGAAAGCGCTGGCCAAGGCCGGGCGACGACCCGAAGAAGCGCCGCAAGGTGGTGCGGCGCAAGCCGCCCGAGGGCATGGTGTCCTGGGGCCAGCCGACCTTCGACCGGCTGGTGACGGCGGAGCCGGAGCCGCTGCGGTCCAGTTTCGCTGTCAGCCACGCCATGCTGCTGAACGTGATCAGCCGGCCCGGCGACGCGTTCGCCGCGATGCGTCATCTGCTGACCGACAACCACGAGGACAAGCCGGCCCAGCGCAAGCACATCAGCCGTGCGATCGCGATCTACCGCGCGCTGCTGGCCGGCGGCGTGGTCGAACGACTCGCCGAGCCGGACGAGGATGGCCGCTGGGTACGCCTGACGGTCGACTTGCAGGACGACTTCGCGCTGAACCAGCCGCTGTCGCCGCTCGCGCTCGCGGCGATCGAACTGCTGGACCGGACCTCGCCGGACTATCCGCTCGACGTGCTGTCCGTCATCGAGGCCACGCTCGACGATCCGCGCCAGGTGCTGTCCGCGCAGTTGTTCAAGGCGCGCGGCGAGGCGGTCGCGGCCATGAAGGCGGAGGGCATCGAGTACGACGAGCGGATGGACCTGCTGGAAGCAGTGACCTACCCCAGGCCGCAGGCGGACCTGCTGGAGGCCGCCTACGACATCTACCGCCGGGGCCACCCGTGGGTCGCCGACCACGCGCTGTCGCCGAAATCGGTCGCGCGGGACATGTTCGAGCGGGCGATGACCTTCGCCGAGTACATCAGCTTCTACGGGCTGGCCAGGTCCGAGGGCCTGGTGCTGCGTTACCTCGCCGACGCTTACAAGGCGATGCGGCAGACAGTGCCGGAGGAGGCCCGCACCGAGGAGCTGGCCGACCTGATCGAGTGGCTCGGTGAGCTGGTCCGGCAGGTGGACTCCAGCCTGATCGACGAATGGGAGCGGCTTCGCAATCCGGTTGATGAAGCCATCCACCTGGCCGCGGACAAGCCGCCGGCGGTCACTGGCAACAAGCGGGCGTTCCGGGTCCTGGTGCGGAACGCGCTCTTCCGCCGGGTCGAGCTCGCCGCCTTGCGGCGCTGGGACGAGCTTGGCGAGCTGGATGGCGAGGACGGCTGGGACGCCGATGCCTGGGCCGACGCGCTCGGGCCCTACTTTGCCGACCACGGCGAGATCGGCACCGGCGCCGATGCGCGGGGACCGGCGATGCTCATCATCGACGAGCAGCCCGGCACCTGGTCAGCGCGGCAGATCTTCGATGATCCGGCAGGCGATCACGACTGGGGCTTCTCCGCAGTGGTAGATCTCGCGGCATCCGATGACGAGGGTGTCGCGGTTGTGAAGGTCACTAGCGTAGGCGTGCTGTGAGGTCCACGTCCTCGTTCACCTGGCGCGCGCTACCTGGCCGCCATAGGCTAAAGTGCAACCATCTGATTGCAGGTTACGGACTGACGGAGGACGCGGCATGGCGCAGGACCGGATCGAGCGGGAGATCCTTATCGAGGCTCCGCGTGAGCGGTGTGGGCCGTGCTCACCGAAGCCGAGCACGTTGCCCAGTGGTTCGGCGACAAGGCCGAGATCGACCTGTGGCCTGGTGGCCAGGCAGCTTCGGCTGGGGCGACGACGGCAGCCACCGCGCCCAGGTGGAGCGGGTGGACCGGCCCGGCTTCTTCTCGTTCCGCTGGGCCAGGCAGGCGAACGTGCCGCTCGTAGACGGAGCAGCCACCCTGGTGGAGTTCACCCTCACTGAGCACAAGTCGGGCACGCTGCTGACGGTCGTGGAAACCGGGTTCGCCCAGCTGAACGGTTCCGAGGACGATCGCACCCAGGCTGCGCAGGAGAACACCAAGGGCTGGCAGGCCGAGCTCGCTGACCTCAAGGAATACGCGGAACGGCCTGCTGCGTGACAGCTCCGCGGTCAGCCGGGCCGGGCCGATCGGGAGCCGCCGCCCCGTCGGCAGCGGACGGGGCGCCGGGGCCGGACGCCGTGCTCGCGGCAATGGCCGACCCGACCCGGCGACAGCTGCTGGCCGCGCTGGCCGCGCACGGCCCGGCTACCGCCAGCGCGCTCGCGGACGGCCTGCCGATCTCCCGCCAGGCCGTCGCCAAGCACCTCGCGGTGCTGCGCCAGGCTGGTCTGGTGGTCAGTTCCAAGCACGGCCGGGACGTGCGGTTCGCCGTCCGGCCCGACGGAGTGTCCGAAGCGGCCGGCTGGCTGGCGGCGCTCGCCGCGGAGTGGGATGACCGGCTGACCGCCATCAAGCGGATCGCCGAAGGTTCGTGATCCGCGCCTTCATGATTCCTTCACCTGGCTGAGAGGGAACGCTAGGATCACGCTGAGGTTACGTCCAACCTGGTGCGTCACTATCCTTAACGTGATGCCCGACGCTCCGCCCTCTCGCGCGCTCCGGCCTGCGCCCACGCCTGCGCGGACCGCCCAGCGGCACGGGCACCTGCGGCGCCCGGCACCACCACCGCGGCCAAGGTTCGTCGACGTCTGCGCCGCAGTGGCCGGGCTTGGCTTCGGCGCCATCGTGGCCGCTGTCATCGCGGGCGAATCCCGCGCCGCGCTGGCAGCACCGGGCGGCCTGCTGACGGCCGCTGGCAGGCTCGCCGGGTTCACGGGAACCTACTTGCTGCTCATCATGGTCGTGCTGGTGGCGAGGCTGCCCTGGCTGGAGCGCTCGGCCGGGCAGGACCAGCTCATCCGGTGGCACCGGAGGGTGGCGTCCTGGGCCATCACGCTGATCTGCGCTCACGTCACGTTCATCACCCTCGGCTACGCGCAGGCGGTGAATTCCCCGCTGCTGCACGAGATCTGGGTGCTGCTGACCTCCTATCGCGACATCCTGGCCGCGGCGGCCGGCTTCGGCCTGCTGATCCTCGCCGCGGTCACCTCCTACCGGCACGTCCGGCGGCGGCTGAACTACGAAACCTGGTGGGTCGTCCACCTGTACCTGTATCTCGCCCTCGCGCTGGCTTTCGCTCATCAGATCGTCACCGGGGTCGTGTTCATCGGCCACCCGCTGACCAGGGCACTGTGGATAGTCATCTGGGCGGCCACCGCGGGACTGGTGCTGGCGTTCAGGGTCGGCCAGCCGATCCTGCTGAGCCTGCGTCACCGGCTCGAAGTCGTCGAGGTCAGGGACGAGGCACCAGGAGTAGTGTCCGTCATCTGCCGCGGCCGGAACCTGGACAAGCTCGCCGTCTCCGGCGGGCAGTTCTTCCAGTGGCGCTTCCTCACCAAGGGGCTGTGGTGGCAGGCGCATCCGTACTCGCTCTCGGCACTGCCCCGGCCGCCCTACCTGCGGGTCACGATCAAGGGACTAGGCGACCAGAGCCGGGCGATAGCTCACCTGCGGCCCGGCACCCGGATCGCAATCGAGGGGCCGTACGGCGCGTTCACCCACCACGTGCAGTCGTCCGACGGCGTCGTGCTCATCGGCGCCGGCGTCGGCGTCACCCCGTTGCGGGCGCTGCTGGAAGACCTGCCCGAGGAGACCGATGTAGTGGCCCTGATCCGTGCGTCGACGATCGACGACCTCGTGCATCGCGACGAGATCGCGTCGCTTGTCGAGCAGCGCGGCGGCCGGCTCCGCGAGATCATCGGGCCGCGGCACCGGGCCCGGCTGGACGCCAAGGCGCTGCGTCGGGCAGTGCCGGATATCGCCGGTCGCGACGTCTACGTCTGCGGGCCAGAAGGATTCAGCTACTGAGATCGTCCAGGCCGCGGTCAGGCTCGGCGTGGCCAGCGAGCAGATCCACATCGAAGCCTTCGGCTTCTAGAGCCACGACGGAACGGAACGGGCATGCACTCCAGCGAAGGCATCATCGCATGAAGCGGGCGCCGATCGTGATAGCCGGCACCGTGGCCGGGCTCCTTGGCGTGCTCGAGTTCCACACCACCCCGGCGAAACTGTCGGCCGCGAGCCTGCCAGCCGCACCTGCCGCGAGCGCCCCGGCCACTGGCGGCAACTCCGGCAGGACGTCACCATCCGGCAGCGGCGCCTCGGCCGGTACCGCCTCGGGGCCGAACGCGGCAGGTCAGTCGGGTGGTGCGCACTCGGCGGTGGGGCCGGGTGTCAACTACTACTTCGGCGTGGTCTCGGTGAAGGTGACGGTGTCGAGCGGCAAGATCGTTAAGGTAGGGATCGCGTCGCTGAATGACGGCTCTAACCCCCGGTCTCAGTTCATCGATCAGCAGGCCATCCCGATCCTCGAGCAAGAGGTCATGAAGGCGCAGAGCGCCAGCATCCAGGGCGTGTCCGGAGCGAGTTACACCAGCGCGGGCTTTGACCAGTCGCTGCAGAAGGCGCTGCACCAGCTTGGCTTTGCCTGATGCCAGGTCCGGTACAGCATCGCGAGAACGTCATGGGCACCATCGTGACCATCGACGTGTGGGCTAAACCGGGCACGGCCGACGTTCAGCTGGCTGAGGTACGTCACCAGCTAGCCGCCGCGATAGCGGTTCTGCACCGTGCTGACGAGGTGTTCAGTACATGGCAACCGGACAGCCCGGTCAGCCGGCTGCGCCGCGGCGAGCTCGCAGTCGCCGCGGCTCCGCCCGAGGTGGCCGAGGTGATGGCAGCCTGCACGGCAGCCCGGCAGCTATCCGGTGGCTGGTTCGATCCCTGGGCGATGCCAGGCGGGTTCGACCCGACCGGATACGTCAAGGGCTGGGCAGCTCAGCAGGCGCTGGCTGTGCTCCGCGCTGACTGGATGGCGGGCGCGATCGTGAACGCGGCGGGTGACATCGCGAGCCGCGGCAGCCAGCCCAGCGGCCGGCCGTTCCGGATCGGCATCGCCGATCCCGCTGCGCCGCGCCGGCTGGCCGAGATCGTGGAACTCACCGGAGCGATCGCAACGTCGGGAAGCTACGAGCGCGGCAGTCACCTGCTCGATCCCTGGTCGAAGCAGCCCACTGCGGGCGCCGCCTCGGCCACCGTTACCGGGCCCGACCTGGGCCTGGCTGATGCTCTGGCCACGGCGCTGGCGGTCGCAGGCGAGCCGGGACTCGCCTTCATCGAGCCGCTGGCCGATTACGAGGCGCTCGTTATCGGTTCTGACGGCAGCAAGAGCCGTACCCGGCGGTTTCCGACCACAGCCGACGCGACCGCGTCGCCCGGCTAGGCTGCCTGAATTCCGGCCACGACCAGGTCGATGACCTGGCGGGCAAAGGAGTCGGTCAGCGGCTGGTGGCCGTGCAGCAGCCGGTGATAAGCCGCCCCGAAGATCAGGTCGAGCACGACCTCCTGGTCGGTCCCGGCCGGGATCTCGCCGCGCTCGACCGCCCGGTTGAGCATGATCCGGTGCTGGGAGCGCAGCTGCTCTACGACCCGGTCGCGCCAGGCCACGCCAAGGACCGGATCACGCTGCGCCTCGGCGATCAGGGCGGCGAGGATTGGCCCCGCGCTGGTCCTGGTGACGGAGCGGATCCAGGCCCGCAAGGCGGCCAGCAGGTCGCCGCGCAGCGTACCGGTGTCCGGCAGCGGCTGCTGACCCTGGAACTCGGCCAGGAAAGCGTCCAGCGCAAGCGAACCGCGCGAGGTCCAGCGCCGGTAGATGGTGGCCTTCCCGACGCCAGCCCTGGCTGCCACCTCCTCGATGGACATCCCGCTGAGGCCACGCTCCGCCAGGACCTGCGCGGCCGCGTCCAGGATGGCCCGGTCAGCCTCCTGGCTGCGCGGCCTGCCCCGCTTCGGCGGCACCGGACTGCCCTCGACCGCGGCGGCAGCGGCCGCGGCGGCGGCCGCGGCCGGAATATACGGGTCCTCCATAGCGCTGCAGCGTACACCAGATAATCGAAACGGGCCGTATCGTATCGCCGCTGAGTGTGCGCGAGGTCACAGGACGCCAGCTTGACTTCACGGGCGCAGGCAAGCAGTATGGAATTCGATACGGATCGTATCGTATCTAAATCATCGGATGAGCAGCGAGGGATCACGTGCAGCCAGCCACAGTCGTCGAGTCACCCCGGCCCGCACGGTCGGGTGGTGACCGCACCGCAGGCGTCCGGCTGGCCCTGATCCTGCTCGCGGCCTTCATGGTCGTGCTGGACTTCAGCATCGTGAATGTGGCTCTCCCGTCGATCGAGCGTGAGCTGGGCCTCGACCGGGCCGGCCGTGCAATGGGTCATCACCGGCTATGCCATCGCGTTTGGCGGCTTGCTCATCCTGGGCGGCAGGGCCGCCGACCTGTTCGGCCGCCGCCGTATGTTCATCATCGGGCTGCTGGTCTTCACCGCGGCGTCGCTGTCTGGCGGACTCGCGCAGGATCCGGTACTGCTCATTGCCTCCAGGATCATTCAGGGCGCCGGCGCCGCGCTCGTCGCGCCTGCCGCCTTGTCGCTGATCACCACGAGCTTCGCCGACGGCAGGGCGCGAACGCGGGCGCTGGGAATGTACGGCGCGACCGCATCGCTCGGCTTCGTCGCCGGCCAGGTGCTGGGCGGCATCCTGGTGCAGTTCACCAGCTGGCGCGCGGTGTTCCTGGTCAACGTTCCCGTTGGCTTGCTCGCGGCGGCGATCGCCCCGCGACTGCTGGCCGACTCGCGGGCTCTGGCCGGGCACCGCAGGCTGGATATCCGCGGTGCTCTGCTCATCACCGCGGCGATGGCTGCGCTTGTCTTCGCGGTATCCGAGGCGGACGTCTTCGGCTGGCTGTCGCCGGTCATCCTGGGCGCGCTCGGCGTCTTTGCGGTGAGCCTGGTTGCGTTCGTCGTGGCCGAGCGGTGGCACCCGGACCCGTTGCTGCCCGCGCAGCTGATCCGCCGCCCTGCGCTTCGCACGGCAGGATCGCTCAACCTGCTGCTGGGCCTATGGAATGGCGGCGAGATGCTGGTGCTGTCGCTCTACTTCCAGCAGGTGCTCAAGGACTCGCCGCTAGCCACCGGGCTGGCCATAGCTCCGCAAGGGATCATCGGCTTCACCGCAGGCGCCTTCGGAGCCAGGCTGGCTGGCCGGATCGGCATCCGTCGCGTGCTCGTGCTCACCGGCGCCGTCGCCGCGGCCGGGTTCGCGGTGCTCACCCAGCTGCCGGCTACCGGCCACTACAGCCCGCTGCTGGCCGCGGTAATGCTCGTCGGCTTCGGTACGGCCGGTACGGCTTTCGGCACCATGGTGATCGCGACCGCGGGAGTCCCGTCAGCCGAGCAGGGCGTCGTTGGCGGCGTGATCAACACCAGCCGGCAGATCGGTGCCGCGCTCGGTGCAGCCACGCTACCGGCGATCGCTACGGCCGTCGGTCACAACGCCGCCACCGTGACCGCGGCAGGGACCAGGGCCGCGATGCTGGCCGGGGCGGCGGCGGCGGCCGTGGCCACGCTTATCAGCTGGCGCGCGATCCGCGCCAGCCGGACAGCTTTGCCGTCCGCGCAGGTAGCTCCGCCGTCCGCGCAAACCGCCGTCGGACGACCGCAGGAGCGCGTTCCGGCGCTCGCCGGGCAGCACACCATGTCGCACCAGGCGGTGCTGCCACAGTCCGCCGTGCAGCCACGGCTTGCCCCGTCTGACAACCATCATCACGACAGGAGGGAACAACATGCAGTACACGACACTCGGCCGTACCGGCCTGCTGGTCTCCCGGATCGCCTTCGGCACCTGGCAGCTCGGCGGGGACTGGGGACCGACCGACGAATCGGCCGCCATCTCGGCCATCCGGCGAGCCGCCGACCAGGGCGTGACGCTGTTCGACACCGCTCAGGCCTACGGATTCGGCGCTTCTGAGGCACTGCTGGCGAAGGCGGTTGCTGGTCTCGATCGGGACAAGCTCGTCATCGCTACCAAGGGCGGCCTGCGGCCCGGCCTGGCCGGCGGCGTCAGCCGCGACTCGAGCCCGGCATGGCTGACCGCGGGCGTGGAAGCGAGCCTGCGAGCGCTGCGCACCGACTACATCGACCTGTACCAGGTGCACTGGCCCGATCCGGCGGTCCCGTTCGCGGACACCGCCGACGCGCTCGCGAAGCTCGTCGCGGACGGCAAGGTCCGGCACGTCGGGGTGTCCAACTTCGACGCAGCCCAGATGGCGGAGTTCAGCGCGACGCTGCCGGTGGAAACCCTGCAGCCGCCGTACCATCTGTTCCGCCGTGACATCGAGACCAGCATCCTGCCCTACACCGCTGCGAACGCGATCGGTGTGCTGGTATACGCGCCGCTCGCGCATGGCCTGCTCAGCGGTCAGCTCACCGAGACCACGACCTTCGCGGCCGGGGACTGGCGCGGCCGCAGCGAGATGTTCACCGGGGCCGGGTTCGCGCGGAACCTGACGGCTGTCCGCGCCCTGGAGCGCCTCGCCCGCGAGGAACTCGGCGCGTCGGTCAGCCAGCTGGCCATCGCCTGGACGCTGGCCAATCCGGCCGTCCACGTCGCCATCGTCGGCACCCGCAGTCCCGGCCACATCGACGACGCGATCGCCGCCGCGGAACTGCGACTGAGCGGCGCCGTAGCTGGCACAGATCGACGACATCATGGAAGCGGCCCAGCCGACGGCCGGACCCGCCCCCGAGAGCGTCTGAGGGCACGACACCGATGCCCGTCTCCCGGCACCGGCACGATGGGCGCGGCTTGGCCCGACCAGGACGTCAGGGCCGTCCGGATCGGGCTTGGCTCGCCCGCGTTGGTAGCGTGACCGGCTATGGATGAGGTCTCTGCCAGGTCAGCTCAGGCAACGTCTGCGCCGGCTGCCGGGCCGCTGGCCGGCCTGCTCGTCGCCGACTTCTCCCGGGTGCTGGCCGGACCGTACTGCACCATGATTCTCGGCGACCTCGGTGCCGAGATCATCAAGGTAGAAGGCCCGGCAGGGGATGACACCCGGCACTGGATGCCGCCGGTCCGCCATGGAGCATCGACGTACTACCTGTCCATCAATCGCAACAAGCGGTCGATCCGGCTGGACCTCAAGGACGACGGCGACCGCGCCGCGGCTGCCGAGCTCGCCCGGCGCGCCGACATCATGGTCGAGAACTTCAAGCCAGGCGGCCTGCGCCAGTTCGGGCTGGACTACGCCAGCGTGAGCGCGACCAATCCGGCGGTGATCTACGGGTCCATTACCGGGTTCGGCAGCGGCGGCGGCGCGCACCTGCCGGGCTACGACCTGATCGTGGAGGCCATGTCCGGGCTGATGAGCCTGCAGGGGGACGCGGACGGCCCGCCGTACCGGGCCGGCATCGCGGTCTTCGACGTCATGTCCGGCCTGCAGACGGCCATCGGCGTGCTGGCAGCGCTCGAGCACCGGCGGCGGACCGGCCAGGGGCAGCTGGTGGAGGTCAACCTGCTGGCCGCTGCGCTGGCTGGCATGGTCAACCAGACCGGCGCCTACGCGTCGGCCGGGGTCGTCCCGCACCGGATGGGCAACTCACACCCCAGCCTGTTCCCGTACGAGCCACTGCCCACGCTCGACGGCGACCTGGTGGTCGCAGCCGGCAACGACGCCCAGTTCCGCAGCCTGTGCGCCGTGCTCGGGGTGCCGGACCTCAGCGCGGATGAGCGGTTCGCCGCCAACGCAGGGCGGACGGCCAACCGCGATCAGCTGCGCCCGCTGCTGGTCGAGCGGCTGATGCAGCGGACGGCGGCCCAGTGGTTCGACGACCTGATCTCGGCCGGTGTACCGTGCGGCCCGATCAACAGCGTTGCGGGCGGCGTCGCGTTCGCCGAGCAGATCGGCCTGCGGCCAGTGGTCACGGCAGGCGAGGGTGACTCAGCAGTGCCCGGCATCCGCAACCCGCTCACGTTCTCCGCCACCGCACCGCGTTACGACCTGCCGCCACCCGAACTGGACGAGCACGGCGAGCAGATCAGGGCGTGGCTCGCCGACGGCGGCTCCAAGCTGCCGCCGCCAGCGCGCTGACGGCACGCCAAGGTCAGCGCCAAGCCAGCCTAGCTCGCTTGCTCGGCCTGGCTGGCCAGCTGCCTGAGTCTGTCGATTTCCGCGGGGCGAACGTTGCGGTCCAGCATTCGTTCCCGCGCTGCGGCCGTCACATGCGGACCGGGATCGTCGCGCACCGCGGCACGGAACTGGCCGATGAGCGCCGCGCGCACGGCGCCGACGGCGGGCCGGATCAGCGCTGGCACCTGGTCGACCTCCGAGCTGGCCATGATCAGGTATGCCATCGCCACGTCGGCGCCGGGCGGGCCGGCGTGCGCGTTTGACCAGTCGATCACGACAGGCCCGCGCGAGCTGAGCATGACGTTGCCCGGATGAAAGTCCAGGTGCAGCACCGCCTGGCCGGAACTGAACGCGGCCCGCAGGCCCGGCGGCGCCTCGATCTCGTGCAGCCGGTCATGCAGGCCAGCGAGGATGCGCCCGTACCTCCGGGCGCGCCACGGATTGCGGGCAAGGTCGGCCAGCATCTCCGGGCCGTCCAGCCGCTCCATCACCAGATCGGGTCCGGAAACGTCATAGACCTTCGGCACCGGGTATCCGGCCGCCGCCAGGTAGATCATGATGTCGGCTTCAGGCTGGGCGTCATACGGCGTCCGGAATCGCCGCAGCACGCGGTCGGTGCCGAGCGCGTAGATGTCCGCTGACCGCCCGGCGCCGATCAGCGGCCCGGGTTCGCCATTGACCACCATGAGGTCAGCGTCTCGCACGCCGGCCTGGGTCCGCAATCACGTTGATCACGGCGGCTCTCTGCTGCCTAACCGAGGGCACGGGCGAACTCCTGGTCAGAGTCGAACGGTCCGACGACCGCGAGCGCCTTCGGCTGGCGTCAGCACCGCGTCGGCGACCGCACGCACCTCGTCGTGGGTAACGCCGTCGATCTTGGCCAGGATCTCGTCGACCGGCTCAAGCCGAGGATAGACAAGCTCAGACTTGCCCAGCCTGCTCATCCGCGAGGACGGGTCCTCAAGCCCGAGCACGATAGAGCCACGCAGCTGTCCCTTGCCCCGGTCAAGCTCCTCATCGGTCAGCCCGGAGTCGATCACCTTGGCGATCTCCTCATGGCAGATGGCCAGGACTTCCTCGGTCTTGGCCGGCAGGCACCCGGCGTAGATGCCCCACTGACCGCAGTCGGCGTGCTGCGAGCTGAAGCTGTAGACCGAGTAGGCCAGCCCGCGCTTCTCCCGCACCTCCTGGAACAGGCGCGACGACATGCCGCCGCCGAGGGCCGCGTTCAGCACGCCGAGCGCGAAGCGCCGGTCGTCGGTACGCGCAAGACCGGCGCAGCCGAGCACCAGGTTCGCCTGCTCGTGCGGCCGCGACAGCAGTCGAACGCCGCGTACCGGTAGCGCTGTCCGCGGCCGGGCCATCGAGCCGCGGCGCGACCGGGGTCGCAGTCCCCGGCCAGCACCGACCCGAATGCGGCCGTTACCAGCTCGACCACGCGATCATGCTCCAGGTTGCCGGCGGCCGCGACGACGAGGCTGTCGGGCATGTACCGGGTCCGGTAGTGCTCGGCGATCCGGTCCCTGGAGATCGAGTTGATCGAGTCGACAGTGCCGAGGATGGGCCGGCCGAGCGGGGTGTCACCGAAGAGCTGCTCGGAGAACGCCTCGTGCACGAGGTCGGACGGGTCGTCCTCGTTCATCGCGATCTCTTCGAGAATCACCCCGCGCTCGGCCTCGACATCCTTGGCCTCGATCAGCGAGCTGGTCACCATGTCCGACAGCACGTCGATCGCGAGTGGCAGGTCCGCGTCGAGCACCCGCGCGTAGTAGCAGGTGTACTCCTTGGCGGTGAACGCGTTCAGCTCGCCACCGACCGCGTCCATCGCCGCCGAGATGTCCAGCGCTGACCGGCTCGCCGTTCCCTTGAACAGCAGATGCTCAAGGTAATGGGTGGCGCCGGCGTGCTCGGGACCTTCATCCCGTGAGCCGACGGCCACCCAGATACCTAGGGCCGCCGACCGGACCGCCGGCAGCGACTCGGTGATGACCCGCAGGCCGCCCGGCAGGACGGTCCGCAGGATGCCGTCATCGCTGCCGGCCGACAGGCGCGTACCAGCTGTCATGAGCTCGTGCCCGCTGTCAGGAGTTATCCGACCCGGACCCGCCGGAGCCGCCCGACCCTGAGTAGCCACCGCGGCTGCGCTGCCTGTTGCGGTGGTGGTCGCCACCGCGATCGCCCCTATCCCGGTCGCCGCGATCCCGCCCGCCGCGATCATCGCGGTCGCGCGAGCGCGGCTCGTCGCTGCCGCCGAGGTCCTCGCCGGCCGCTTCCCGCTCCACGACCTCGACCGGCACCAGCGACAGCTTGCCGCGGTCGTCGACCTCGCGGATCTCGACCTGGATCTTGTCGCCCACCTTCACCACATCATCGACGTTGTCGATCCGGGCGCCGCCGTGCAGCTTGCGGATCTGGGTGATGTGCAGCAGGCCATCGCGGCCGGGCAGCAGCGAGATGAACGCACCGAACGTGGTCGTCTTCACCACCGTGCCGAGGAATCGCTCGCCCACTTCGGGGATGTGCGGGTTGGCGATCGCGTTGATGGTCACGCGGGCGGCCTCGGCGGACGCGCCATCGGTGGCGCCGATGTAGATCGTGCCGTCGTCCTCGATCGTGATGTCGGCGCCGGTCTCCTCCTGGATCGAGTTGATCATCTTGCCCTTCGGGCCGATGACCTCGCCGATCTTGTCGACCGGAACCTTGATGGTGATGATCCGCGGCGCGAACTGGCTCATCTCGGCCGGGCGCGTCGATCGCCTCGCGCATCACGTCGAGGATGGTCAGCCTGGCGCCGCGGGCCTGCTTGAGCGCCGCGCCAAGCACGTTGGCCGGGATGCCGTCGAGCTTGGTGTCCAGCTGCAGCGCGGTAATGATGTCCTTGGTGCCGGCGACCTTGAAGTCCATGTCGCCGAACGCGTCCTCGGCACCGAGGATGTCGGTCAGGGTGACGTACTCGCCGCCCTCATGGATCAGGCCCATCGCGATGCCAGCCACCATGTCCTTGAGCGGGACGCCAGCGTCGAGAAGCGCCATCGTCGAGGCGCAGACCGAGCCCATCGAGGTCGAGCCGTTCGAGCCGATCGCCTCGGATACCTGGCGGATCGCGTACGGGAACTCTTCGCGGGTCGGCAGCACCGGCACGAGCGCGCGCTCAGCCAGCGCGCCGTGACCGATCTCGCGCCGCTTGGGCGAGCCCACCCGGCCGGTCTCTCCGGTCGAGTACGGCGGCATGTTGTAGTTGTGCATGTAGCGCTTGGTGCGCTCCGGGTTCAGCGTGTCGATCATTTGCTCCATCCGGAGCATGTTCAGCGTCGTCACGCCCAGAACCTGCGTCTCGCCGCGCTCGAACAGCGCCGAGCCGTGCACCCGTGGCACGACGCCGGCCTCGGCCGACAGCTGCCGGATATCGGCCACGCCGCGGCCGTCGATGCGCAGGCCGTCGCGGATAATCCGCTGCCGGACCAGCTTCTTGTTCAGCGCACGGAACGCCTCGCTGATCTCCTTCTCCCGGCCCTCGAACTGGGCCGCGAGCTTCTCGTTGGCCAGCGCCTTGATGCGGTCGGTCTCGGCCGTCCGGTCGTTCTTGCCGGCGATGGTGAGGGCCTGCGCCAGGTCGGCGCCGACCTCGGCTTCCACGGCGGCGAACATGTCCGGGCCGTAGTCGGCGAAGGTCGGGAACTCGGCAGTCTCCTTGGCCGCGTTCCTGGCTATCGCCAGCTGGCCCTCGCACAGGGCCCGGATGAACGGCTTGGCCGCCTCAAGCCCCTGCGCCACGGTCTCCTCGGTCGGCGAGACCGCGCCGCTGCCAGCGTCGGCGATCAGCCGCAGCGTGCTCGGCGTTGACTCGGCCTCGACCATCATGATCGCGACGTCGCCGTCCTCGAGCATGCGCCCCGCCACCACCATGTCGAACGTGGCGTCGGCAAGCTCGGTGTGCGTCGGGAAGCCGACCCACTGGCCCCTGATCAGGGCGACGCGGACGCCGCCGATCGGGCCGGAGAACGGCAGCCCGGCCAGCTGCGTGGACATCGATGCCGCGTTGATCGCGACGACGTCGTACAGGTGATCGGGGTGCAGTGCCATGATCGTCTCGACGACCTGAACCTCGTTACGCAGCCCCTTGACGAAGGACGGCCGCAGCGGCCGGTCGATCAGCCGGCAGGTCAGGATCGCGTCCTCGGACGGACGGCCCTCGCGGCGGAAGAACGAGCCGGGGATCCGGCCAGCCGCGTACATCCGCTCCTCGACATCGACGGTGAGCGGGAAGAAGTCGTAGCCCTCACGCGGGGACTTCGACGCGGTCGTGGTGGACAGCACCATGGTCTCGTCGTCCAGGTAGACGACGGCCGAGCCGCCCGCTAGCTTGGCAAGCCTGCCGGTCTCGAACCGGAGCTTGCGCACGCCGAAAGTGCCGTTGTCAATGGTGACCTCGGCGGTATAGACACCCTCCACGGGTGACCTCCTTGACTGAGGTCCCGCGCCTGTCCGCCGCACATTCGGAGCGCCATGGCCGGCTTGCCGGGCAGGTCAGTTGCCTGCCGTCAGGCCGGATTCGGCTGCCGGCCGGTCTTCGATCGAAGCCCTCGGCTCTGGCTCGCCGCCGTGCTGCGGCTACCGCCATAACCCGAGAACCACTACCGAGGACCGGCCCGTATGGGCGCTGTCAGCGCTCCTGGCCGGAGCCGCGGGACGTGTATGTCTACGTTATCTAGTTGTGCGGAGGCGCGGCATTAGCGCCGCGCCGCCGGCGTTCTTACCTGCGCAGGCCGAGCTTCTCGATCAGCGCGCGGTACCTGGTGATGTCCTTGCGGGCCAGGTACTGCAGCAGCCGCCTGCGGCGGCCAACGAGCAGCAGCAGCCCGCGACGGCTGTGGTGATCGTGCTTGTGCACTTTCAGGTGCTCGGTCAGATCAGCGATCCGCCGAGTCAGCAGCGCGACCTGGACTTCCGGCGAACCGGTGTCACCCTCATTAGTCGCGTGCCCGGCGATGATCTCGTTCTTCACCGTGGTGTTGAGCGGCACGTTGCTCCCTCTTGGTTACCTTGTCGTCTTCCTGTGATCGCCCACGGACCGGCTCACGCAGAGCCTTACCAGGACTTTAGGCGTGAGAACGCGCGAGTTGACGGGCGATCTCCCCTGATGGTCAGCCGCCTGAGGGCGCAGCTAACCAGGCCAGATACTCCGGCCGATCCCTAACGGTACCACGAGGCCGGCGTGGCGGGGTACGTCGGGCAACTGGCACCGCGGGCAGCTGGCACCCCGGGCAGCTCGGCACCCCGGCTACGGCGCCGCCAGCAGGCGCCTGGCCTCAGTCGACGTCCAGGTGCATCTGCGCGACCAGGTCATCCACCGAGCCGAACCTCAGCGTCTCTCGCAGCCGGGCGGCGAAGTCGACGGCCACGTGCGCGCCGTACAGGTCCAGGTCGTCGCGGTCGAGCGCGTACGCCTCGACGGTGCGCTCCCGCCCGTCGAACGTCGGGTTGGTGCCGACCGAGATCGCGGCCGGCCAGCGCTCCAGCTCGACGCCCGTCGGAATCCAGGCTGGCCAGCCAGCCCGCGTACACCCCGTCGGCGGGGATCGCGGTGTGCGGCAGCGTCTCCAGGTTGGCGGTCGGGAAGCCGAGCGCCCGGCCGCGCTGGTGACCGCGGACCACGACGCCCTCCACCCGGTGCGGCCGGCCAAGGTCGTGAGCGGCGCCGCGCACGTCGCCCGCCGACAGCATGGCGCGGATCCCGGTCGACGAGATCGTCGCGCCGTTCTCGGTCAGCAGCGGCACGCCCTCGGCGGTGAAGTCGTACTTCTCGCCTAGCTCGGCCAGCAGCGCCACGTCGCCCGCCGCCTTGTGGCCGAACCGGAAGTTCTCCCCCACCACGACGCCGGCCGCGTGCAGCCGGTCGACCAGCACCGCGCGGACGAACTCGTCCGGCCCGAGCCGGGAGAACTCCAGCGTGAACGGGAGCACGCAGACCGCGTCGACGCCAAGCCCGGCGAGCAGCTCGGACCGGCGGCGGGCGGTGCACAGCAGCGGCGGATGCGAGCCCGGCCTGACGACCTCGTCCGGGTGCGGGTCGAAGGTGACGACCACCACCGGCAGCCCGAGCTCGCGCGGCGATCTCGACGGCCCGGGCCACGATCCGCTGATGGCCGCGGTGCACGCCGTCGAACTCGCCGATGGTGACGACGGACCTGCCCCACTGGGCTGGCACGTCGTCCAGGCCGTGCCACCGCTGCATGTCAGGATCCCCCTGGCGGTCGCGCTTGGTCATCGGGCAGTTCCCCAAGCCTGCCACGCCGTCCGGCCGGCGCTGACACGTCAGGACCCGGCCGGCGGGTCGGCATCGGAGTCGGTGGCGAACACGGCGAGCGAGCGCGCCCGGCCGCCGTCGTCGGTCAGCAGCGCGATCAGCGAGCCGTCCGGCCCGAACGCGGCCACCGGGCGCGTCCCCGGTGCCTGTCGGCGTCCAGCCGGCCGCCGTGGCCGAGCGCGCGCGCCTGCGCCGCGGTCAGGTCCCGCCGGGCGAACGCCGCCGCGGCCGCCGTCCGCCAGCGGGATCAGCTCGAGCCGCTCGCGCCAGCTGCGTCCAGGGTGCGCGCCTGGCCGGCGCAGGTACGGCCCGACCCGGGTGCGCCGCAGCGCGGTCAGGTGCCCGCCGACGCCGAGCGCCGCGCCCAGGTCGCGCGCCAGCGCCCGGATATAGGTGCCGCTGGAGCAGGTCACGCCGCACGTCGACGTCGAGCAGGTCGCCGACGCGGCCGGGTCGCGTCGACGGCGAACTCGCTCACCGTGACCGTCCTCGGCGGCGAGCTCGGGCGCCGCGCCCGCGCGGGCCAGCCTGTAGGCCCGCTGGCCGCCGACCTTGATCGCGCTGATGCCCGGCGGCACCTGACTGATCTCGCCGGTCAGCGCGGCCACCGCCGCACGCTCAGATCGGCGATATCTCCGACGGGAACGTGGCCCACGATCGCGCCATCAGCGTCGTCGGTGTCGGTCGCCTGGCCGAGCCGGATCGTCGCCGGTGTACTCCTTCTGCGTCAGCGCGAGGTAGCCAAGCAGCCGGGTGGCCTTCTCCACGCCGACGACGAGCACGCCGGTCGCCATCGGGTCCAGCGTGCCCGCGTGGCCGACCCGCCTGGTGCCCGCGAGCCTGCGGATCCTCGCGACGACGTCGTGCGAGGTCCAGCCCGCCGGCTTGTCGACGATGACGAGCCCGCCTGGTCGCGGTCATCGGCCGGTCCAGCAGCGGCCAGCACGGCGGCGACGGCCGCATCCGGGCTGCCGGAGAAGGAGAATCCGGCCGCGCGGGCGTGGCCGCCTCCGCCCAGCGCGGTGCAAGCGGCACCCACGTCAACCAGGGACTTGGAGCGGGCTGAGACCTGCCAGCTGCCGTCGTCATCTTCCTTGAGCACGACGGCTACCTCGGCCTCGTCGGTGCGCCGGACGATGTCGATCACCGATTCGGCCGCGTCGAGCGTGAGGCCGCCCGCCTGCTGCGCGGTCGGCTCGGGTGACAGTGGTCCAGACCAGGCCGAGGCCGCCGCAGGCACCGGGCTCCAGGGTGGCGCGGCCGAGCGCGGCTGCCAGCATGCTGCAGGTAGCTGAACGGCGCGCGGTCGTAAAGCTCGCGGGCGACGACGCCGGGGTCGATGCCGGTCGCCAGCAGCCGGGCGGCCAGCTCGTGCACCTGCGGCGTGGTGGCCGAGAACTTGAACGAGCCGGTGTCGGTGACCAGGCCCGCGTACAGGCCCGAGCGCGATGTCCCGGGTGAGCGGGACGCCGAGGCGGTCGATGAGCTCCGCGGCCAGCACGGCGGTCGCGGCGGCGGCCGGGTCGACCAGGTTGACCGTGCCGAACCCGGTGTTGGACGCGTGGTGGTCGAGCACGATCAGCTCGCCGGCCGCGGCCGCCGGGCCGGCCAGCGCGCCGAGCCGGTCGATGCTGGCGGCGTCGAAGGACACCATGACCTCCGGCCGCGCCGGATAGGCGGCCGGCCGGGTCAGCAGCCCGGTGCCGGGCAGGAAGCGCAGGATGGCGGGCACCTCGAACGGCTCATCGCCGAACGAGGCGATCGACGGACCGGCCGCCGCCCGGCCGGTGACGCTCAGCGCCGGGCCAACCGCCAGCATCGAGCCCAGCGCGTCCGCGTCCGGCCGGACGTGGCAGGCCAGGCAGACCTGGCCGGCGCCGTCGAGGATCTTGACGGCGCGGGCCCAGTCGGCGTCAGGACTCGTCGTCATCGAGGTCGTCGTCGCTCAGCGTCGTCGTCGTCGTCGGCTGGCGCCCGGTACGGGTCGGGGTCGCCCGCTGGGACAGCGCCGGCCCGCGCCGCGGCGACCGCCGCGTCAGCGGCCCTGGCCTTGGCCACCAGGTCCTCGATCGTGCGCGCGTTGTCCGGCACGGTGTCCGGGCTGAAGCTGATCGACGGGGTGTGCTTCAGGCCGGTCTGCTTGCCGACCTCGGACCGGATCAGCCCGGTCGCGCTGGCCAGCGCGGCGGCGGTGCCGGCCACCTCGTCGTCGGAGCCGTACACCGTGTAGAAAACCGTCGCCTCGCGCAGGTCGCCGGTCACCCTGGCCTCGGTCACCGTGACGAAGCCGAGCCGCGGGTCCTTGACCCGCCGCTCCAGCATCTCGGCGACGATCTGCGCGATCCGGTCGCCGAGCTTGCGCGCCCTGGCCTGGTTTCCGCGGGCACTGCCATGCCTCACTCCCTTCCTGGTCTGGTCAGCAAGCCGCTGCCTGCGCGGCCAGCAACTCGATCTCGGGCCGCGCCGCGACGAAGCGCTCGCATGCTCCAGCACTCCGTGGCATTCGCCGCGGTCGAGCTGACCACGGCGATGCCGATCTCGGCCCTGCGGTGCAGGTCCAGGTGCCCGGTCTCGCCGACGGCGACGCCGGGAAACCGGCGGTGCACCTCCGCGATGAGGGGCCTGACCACCGAACGCTTCTGCTTCAGCGACCGGACGTCGCCGAGCAGCACGTCCAGGGTCAGGGCCCCGACGTACACCGCTGTCCGTCTCCGCCAGCACCTGTCAGGTCCGCGGCTTCTCCCGCATCTCGAACGTCTCGATCACGTCACCGATCTTGATGTCGCTGTAGCCGACGCCGATACCGCACTCGAAGCCCTCCCGGACCTCAGTCGCGTCGTCCTTGAACCGGCGCAGCGACTCGACGGTGAGGTTGTCCGAGACGACCACGCCGTCGCGGACCAGCCGGGCCTTGCTGTTGCGGGTGATCGTGCCGGACCGGACGATGCAGCCAGCCACGTTGCCGATCCGCGGCACCCGGAAGACCTCGCGGACCTCCGCGGTGCCCAGCTGGGCCTCCTCGAAGATCGGCTTGAGCATGCCCTTGAGCGCGGCCTCGACTTCCTCGATCGCCTGGTAGATGACCGAGTAGTAGCGGATGTCCACGCCCTCGCGCTGAGCCAGCTCGCCCGCCCGGCCCGCTGGCCGGACGTTGAAGCCGATGATCACGGCCTCGGAGGCGATGGCCAGGTTGACGTCGTCCTGCGTGATCGCGCCGACGCCGCGGCCGATGACCCGCAGCTGCACTTCCTCGCCGACGTCGAGCTGCAGCAGCGCGTCTTCCAGCGCCTCCACCGAGCCGGACACGTCGCCCTTGATGATGAGCAGCAGCTCTTCGCGCTCGCCGGACTTGAGCGCGGACTCCAGATCCTCCAGCGTGACCCGCGGCCGCCGCTGCGCGAACATGGCGCTGCGCTCCCTGGCCTCGCGCCGCTCGGCGATCTGCCTGGCCACCCGGTCGTCGTCGACGACAAGGAAGCTGTCGCCAGCGCCGGGCACCGCGGTCAGGCCGAGCACCTGCACCGGCCGGGACGGCGGTGCCTCGGGCACCTGGTCGCCGTTCTCGTCCAGCATGGCCCGGACCCGGCCGAACGCCTCGCCGCAGACGATCGAGTCGCCGACCTTGAGCGTGCCGCGCTGGACCAGCACGGTCGCCACCGGGCCGCGGCCCTTGTCCAGGTGCGCCTCGATGGCGACGCCCTGCGCCTGCTGGTGCGGGTTCGCCCGCAGGTCGAGCTCGGCGTCGGCGGTCAGGATGACGGCCTCGAGCAGCGCGTCGATGCCGGTGCCGTTGCGGGCCGACACGTCGACGAACAGCGACTGGCCGCCGAACTCCTCGGCCACCAGGCCGTACTCGGTCAGCTGAGCCCTGACCCGCTGCGGGTCGGCGCCTTCCTTGTCGACCTTGTTGACCGCGACGACGATCGGCACGCCGGCCGCCTGGGCGTGGTTCAGCGCCTCGGTGGTCTGCGGCTTCACGCCGTCGTCGGCCGCCACGACGAGGATCACCAGGTCGGTGGTCTCGGCGCCACGGGCACGCATGGCGGTGAACGCCTCGTGACCGGGGGTGTCGATGAAGGTGATCTTGCGCTCGTGGCCGTCCACCACGGTGTCGACCTGGTAGGCACCGATGTGCTGGGTGATGCCGCCCGCCTCGTGCGCCACCAGGTTGGTGTGCCGGATGGCGTCCAGCAGCTTGGTCTTGCCGTGGTCGACGTGACCCATGACGGTGACCACCGGCGGCCGCGCCACCAGGTCGGCGTCCTCGCCCTCGTCCTCGCCGAACTCGATGTCGAACGACTCGAGCAGCTCCCGGTCCTCTTCCTCCGGGGAGACCACCTGGACGTTGTAGCTCAGCTCGGCACCGAGCAGCTGCAGCGTCTCGTCGTTGACCGACTGGGTCGCGGTCACCATCTCGCCGAGGTGGAACAGCACCTGCACGAGCGACGCCGGGTTGACGCCGATCTTGTCCGCGAAGTCGCTCAGCGAGGCGCCGCGGGACAGCCGGATGACCTGGCCGTTGCCGCGCGGGATCGACACGCCGCCGATCGCCGGCGCCTGCATGTTGTCGAACTCCTGACGGCGCTGCTTCTTCGACTTCCGGCCGCGCGACGGCCGTGCCGCCCGGCCGGCCGAAGGCGCCTGCCGTGCCGCTGCGGCCACGTCCGCCCGGACCTGGCCGGGCCGGGGCCATGCCCGGCCGGGCACCGCCGCCAGGCCGCCGCCGGGACCACCGCGCCGCCGCCGGGGCCACGCGGACCGCCCAGGACCACCGCCGGGGCCACCGCGTGCCGCCAGGCCACCGCCGGGCCGCGGACCTGCGCCCGGGCCGGCTGAGCCGCCGTAGCCGCCGCCGCGCGGGCCGCCGGCACCGCCGGGACCGCCCTGGCCGAAGCCGCGGCCGCCGACCGGCCGCGGCGGCATGCTGCTCGGGCTCGGCCGCGGTCCGCCCGGCCGCGGACCGCCGGGCCGCGGGCCGTCAGCGGGCCGCCGGGCCGGCCGGCCGGACGCGGGCCGCCTGGCCGCGGGCCGCCGGCGGCGCATGCCGGGCGCAGCCGAGCCGGGCGCTGCCGGGGTGCCGGGCTGCGGCGGCACGCGGCGCTGCGCCCATGCCGGTCGCCGTCGAGCTGAACGGGTTGTTGCCAGGACGCGGCCCGGGCCGCGGCGCGTGCCGCTGACCGGGAGACGGCGGCGCGCGGCCGCGGGCCGGCCGCGGCGGCGCGGTCGCGGGCCTGGCGGCCGGCTGCCGTCGGACTCGCGGCTCGGCTGCGCCGGCATGGTCTCGGCCGGCGGCACCTGCGGGCCGGACGCTCTGGTCCTGCGGGAACGGCACGGTGACAGCCGGGCCCGGCGGCGCTGGCCGCTGCGGGGCCGGCGGCCTCCGGGGCCGCACGGCTCGGCTGCTGGCCTGTGCCTCGGCACGGCGCGGCTGCCTGCGCCGTTCTCGGCCGGCGCGCGCCGGCGGCCTCCGGCGCGCTGGCTGGCTTGCCGCCGTTGGCGGCTCGCCTGGCCGGCTGGCGCCTTCGTGCCCGCGCCATCGCCGCCGGCCTTGGCCGCCTGGCCGGCGAATTCATCCTTAAGCCTGCGGACTACCGGCGCCTCGATCGTCGAGGACGCGGACCTGACAAACTCACCCATCTCCTGGAGCTTGGCCATCACGGCCTTGCTCTCGACGCCGAACTCTTTCGCGAGTTCGTAAACCCGGACCTTCGCCACTGCGCTCCCTCTACTCGGCCCGGAAACTCCGGGCCTGCCAGCCGGGCGGGGCAGCGCGTGCTCCGTCCGGCGTCAGCTTGTGCTGTTCATCGCCGCATGCTCATCGGGCGCTCATCGCAAGTCAGCCTTCTTCCTCCGGTGCCTCCGGCTGTCGGCACCGCAACTCGCATGCCCAGCTAGCCGCTACTCGCCGGCACAGGTATTCCGCGACCTTGCCCGGCCGGCAAGTGCCGCCGGCAGGCGAAGGGCCCGCGCGAACGCCTTGCGGCGCTGGGCTCGTTCCAAGCATGCCAGGCTCGGGTGCAGGTACGCACCCCGGCCAGGCAGTCCGCGCGGCGATATCGGGAACTATCTCGTCTCCCGCCGCCACCACGCGGATCAAGTCGGGCTTGGCCGCGCGCTCCCCGCACCCGATGCAGGTCCGGATCGCGGCGTCCGGCTTAGCCTGCCTCCAGCTTACAGGGCCTTCGCGCTCGGCGCCACCGGCCGTCGTGCGCATCGCGCCGGTCACGCCTGGCACTGCCTCGGCCATGCTCGGCCGTCACTGGCACGGGTCCGGTGGTCGCGCCGCGGGGGCACTGCGCGGGCCGACCGCGGTCGCCGCCGGCCCGGTCTCGCCGGTGTCCGGCCTGATGTCGATCCGCCAGCCGGTGAGCCGGGCGGCAAGGCGGGCATTCTGCCCTTCCTTGCCGATCGCCAGCGACAGCTGGTAGTCCGGCACGATCACCTGCGCCACCCGTGCCTGCAGGTCGATCACGTTGCACCTTGGACACCCGGGCCGGGCGAGAGCGCGTGCGCGACGAACTCGGCCGGATCGGCCGAGTAGTCGACGATGTCGATCTTCTCGCCGTGCAGCTCGGTCATCACGTTCCGGACCCGGCTGCCCATCGGGCCGATGCACGCGCCCTTGGCGTTGACGCCCTGCTGGTGCGAGATCACCGCGATCTTGCTGCGGTGCCCGGCCTCGCGGGCGATCGCCGCGATCTCCACCGCGCCGGACGCGATCTCCGGCACTTCCATCGCGAACAGCTTCTTGACCAGGTTCGGGTGCGTCCTGGACAGCGTCACCGACGGTCCGCGGTAGCCCTTGCGGACGTGCAGCACGTAGCAGCGCAGCCGCTCGCCGTGCACGTACCGCTCGCCGGGCACCTGCTCGGTTGGCGGCAGGATCGCCTCCAGCTTGCCGAGGTCGACGAGCACCGCGCGCGGATCCCTGCCCTGCTGGATCACCCCGGCCACCACGTCGCCCTCGCGGCCGGCGTACTCGCCGAAAGTCAGCTCGTCCTCGGCGTCCCGCAGCCGCTGCAGGATGACCTGCCGCGCCGTGGTCGCCGCGATCCGGCCGAAACCCTCCGGCGTGTCGTCGTATTCCCGGCCGGGCTCGCCCGTCGGCACCGGCCTCGCGAGCCCAGACCGTGACGTGGCCGCTGCTGCGGTTCACCTCGACGCGCGCGACCGCGGCCGCGCCGTCGGTCTTGTGATACGCCACCAGCAGCGCATCCTCGATGGCCTTGATCGCCAGGTCGAGCGAGATGTCCTTCTCGGCCTCCAGGCTCCTCAGGACGCTCAGGTCAATGTCCACCTAATCCTCCTCGCCCACATCATCGCTCGGCTCGTCGTCGAGGTCGTCGTCCAGCTCGAAATGGCCGAACTCGACCTGGACCCGGCCAGGGCCGAGCTCGGCGTAGCTGTACTCGCGAGCTCACCCCGTCCTGCTCCAGGGTCACGCCAGCGTCACTCGAGCCGACGATGCGGCCCTCGGCCGTGGCGGCCCCGTTCCCGTTCTGATCTGAGCGTGGCGCCGGTCAGCGGCGCGACAACCAGCCGCCCGACCGCGCGCCGCCAGTGCCGGGGCTGGGTCAGCGGCCGGTCGATGCCCGGCGAGGACACCTCGAGGGTGTAGGGCAGCTCGCCCATCTCGGCGGCGCGCGTCCAGCTTCGGCCGACAGCTCGCGGCTGGCCAGCGCGATGTCGTCGAGGCTGACGCCGCCGTCGGCGTCGATGACTACGCGGAGTAGCCGGCGGCGGCCGGCCGCGGTGACCCGGATGCCCTCCAGGTCCATGTCCAGGCCGTGCACGACCGGCTCCAGCAGGCGCGTCAGCCGCTGCGGGGTCCGGTCCGCTGGCCTGCGCGGCCCGTGGCCGGCCTGGCCGGCTGCCGTGGCTTGGCCGGGCGGTGCGAACCGCGACGGGAGCCACCGTGCATGACGACCTCCTCGCCCGCGACCTGTGCTGTTTGCGCTGTGCCTTGCGCTGTCATCTAGCCTAGCCGGGATGCGGCGCGCAGTCGTGGCCGGGCCGTTCGGGCCTGCTGAGCTGCTGCCGCACTGACGATGACCATCGGCCAGGCCGAGTGCTGGCGACGCGGACGTGCAGCAGAGGGGAGGCAGCCGAGTGGCTGCTGACCCGACTCGGCGGGCCTCCTCGCTGGCGGCGGCCGGCGCTGCCGCTGCTGCTGACAGCGTGCCGGGGCGTTCAGGTCCTTGGCACGCCGCCGCCGCCCCCGGCCGACAGTCCGGACGCTGCGCGCCGCCATCGCCGCCGAGGAACGACTCGTGCCGGCCTACGCGGCGGCGAGCCAGCCGGGCACAGCATCAGGAGCGCCGCCGTGCTGCAGCCGCGGATGCTTGCCGAGCACGCGCAGCACCTGGCGCCAGCTGAAGTCCCGCCTTATCGAGTCGGCCGCCCAGCGATCTGCAGCCGCGGCCAGCGCTACCGCCAGCCGGCGCGTCGACCAGCGCGCCCTCGAATCCGGCACTCACCGCAGCTCGAGCAGGCCGAGCGGCGGCTTCGGCCGGCTGATCGGCCAGCTTGACGGGCTGCCGCCGTCGCTGGCACAGCTGTTCGCCAGCATCGCGGCGTCCGAGGCGACCCACGTCCCGGTGCTCCGCTCGGACCGGGCGGCGGCCGTGAGCCGCCGTGTCGTCGCGGACCGGTCAGCCGCGCTGCAGGCTGCGCTCGCCGCCGAGCAAGCCGCCAGCTACGGCTACGGGGTGGTCGGCGCGCACCTGGCCGGCAGGGCTCGCGAGCAGGCCGCCGCGGGCCGACTGGGTCGCGCACCAGCGAGGCCAGGGATCAGCTCACCGCGATGATCAGCGCGCGGCGGCGGTACGCCGGCTGCCGGCCGCTGTCGCGTAGCGCTGCCGGCCCCGGTGCAGTCCGCCCGCGCAGGCCACGGGCGCTGGCGGCCACGCTGGAGGACCGGGTGGCCCAGGCCTACCTGGGCCTGGTCGCGCTGCCGAGCGACGGCTGCGGCCTCGGCGCGAGGTACGGCGGCCGCGCTGCGGCCGAGGCCTGGCGCGGGTCGCCGAGGCGTTCCCCGGCCTGCCGCGCGCCAGCCTGCGACGCGAGCGCTGTTCGCCGCGGACTGCCGGGCCGCGACCTGAGCAGACCGGTCGGCTAACGAGAGCTCGCGCGCACTGGCTGCCAGCAGGCTGCGAGCACGCGCTCGATCATCGCGGCCGCGCCGTCAAGGTCCTCGCTGGCCGCGATCCGCTCGGCCCAGGACCACCAGAACCACCACAGCCCGTCCTGGCCGCGCCCCGCGTAGACGTCCTCCGCCAGCGCCGACGCCGACGGGTTCACCACGTGCAGGCTCGGCACCCGGCCCGGCGGCGTCATCAGCCTGGCCCGCAGGCCGTGCCCGGCCAGCACCTCCGCCAGGCCCTCGAGCCGGGCCAGATTCGCCTGCCAGGTCTGGCTCGGCGACCGCGCACGCGTGGCCGGCTGCGCCTCCATCGTCATTACTGTCACCCCTGGTAGCTGTTGCACAGCATAGAGTAATGACACTAGGCTCAAGAATGCCTCGTGCGGGCCGTGATGATGCAACATGCATAGCGAAATTCGCATGCTGCGTTTAACGAACTTCTTACCGGGAAGCGAGCAGGCACTGGACGGAACGGCAGCGTCGCGGCCACACTGAATGTTGCACTCGCCCAGGTAAATGAACTCAGTTAAGGACGCGCAGCCGCGGGGAGGTGACACTGTGGCAGGCGCGCAGAGCCCGACAGTCCGGCGGCGACGGCTCGCGCTGGAGCTGAGGCGCCTTCGCGAGGCAGCGAAGCTCACCTGCGAGGAAGTCGCCGAGCAGCTGGAGTGCTCGGCGTCCAAGATCAGCCGGGTGGAGACCGGCCGGGTTTCGGTCTCGCCCCGCGACGTGCGCGACATGCTGGAGATCTACGGCGTGCCGGAAGACCAGCGCGACAGCCTCGTCCAGCTCGCCCGGGAGTCCCGGCAGAAGGGCTGGTGGCACGCCTACGGCGACAGCGTCCAGCCGCATTTCGCCACCTATCTGGGCCTGGAGAGCGCGGCCTCGGAGATCAGGATCTACGAGGTCAACCTGATCCCCGGCCTGCTGCAGACCGAGGACTACGCCCGCGCGGTCATCACCGCCGGAATGGTGAACAGCCCGCGCGATCCGACATCGAGCGCCGGGTCGCGCTGCGGATGGAGCGCCAGCGCGCTGACCAGGAGCAGCCCGCCGAAGGTATGGGCCGTGCTGGACGAGGCGGCGCTGCGCCGTCAGGTCGGCGGCCCCGAGGTGATGCGCGTGCAGCTGGAGTACCTGCGCGAGCTCAGCGGCCTGCGGAACGTGTCGCTGCAGGTCATCCCGTTCGGCGGCGGCGCGCACCCGGCGATGGGCCGGCCCGTTCGTCATCCTGGCGTTCGGCGAGGAGCGTCGACCCGGACGTGGTCTACCTGGAGGACCTGACCAGCGCGCTGTGGGTCGAGAACGTCGACGAGGTCGACCGGTACAACGTCTTCTTCAATCACCTGCAGGCAACCGCGCTGTCGTTCGACAACTCAGCGGCGCTGATGACCGCGGTGCTGAAGGACATGTAGGCAGGCCCGTCAGGCACCCGCAGGGCTCCGGCAGCGGCTCGCGCGTGCAGCACGGTCAGCCGGGAGACGGCCCGGGTCAGGGCCACGTAGAGGCGGTGCAGGCCGCGTGCCTCGGCGCTCGCGATCTGGGCCGGCTCGTAGACGATGACCTGGTCGAACTCCAGGCCCTTGGCCAGCGTGACCGGCACCAGGGTGATGACGCTCGCCGGTAGCGGCGCCCTCGAGCACAGCGTGCGGCACGCCGGCGGCCGCGAGCGCCGCGGCCAGGGCCGGAATCTGCTCGTCGGCCGCGATGACGGCGGCCGAGCCCGGCCTGGTCGAGCGCGTCCGCGCACGCGGCCGCGAGCGCGTCGGCCAGCTCGATCCGCGCCGCGCTGCTCGTGACCAGCAGCGCGCCGGGATCCTGGCGCACCGAGGACGCCGGGGCTGAGCTCCGGCGCGATCCGGCCGAGCAGCCTGCTGGCGAAGTCGAGGATCTGCCGCGGGCACCCGGTAGCCGGTGTCGAGGACACGCAGCTCGGCCTCGGGCTTGCCGAGGTGGCCGAGCATCTGCTGCCAGCTGCTGGTCGCCCAGGCCGTCGTGCCCTGCGCGATGTCGCCGAGCACGGTCGCCGAGCCGGTGGCGCAGCGGCGCCCGATCGCGCGGCACTGCATCGGCGACAGGTCCTGCGCCTCGTCGACGACGATGTGCGCCAGGCTCGGCGTCCGCTCGATGAGGTCGGCGGCCTCGTCGATCGAGCACCGCGTCGGCAGCGGTCCAGCGGGCCGAGCCTGGCCCGCGCGGCGGGCTCGCCCAGGCGATGCGCCGCCTGCTCGGCCTCGTCCAGGATGCCGTCGGCCGCGCGCGCGAGCAGGCTCGGGATCGGACGAGCAGCCGGAAGACCAGCCGGACCGGGTCTGTCTTCGGCCACATCTGCGCGACCGCCGCCTGCACCGGCTTGGTGCGCCGGACCGACTCATGCGTCCGGTCATCGCAGGTCTCGCCGGCCGCCTCCATCCGGGTCAGGATCACGTGCGCGATCCGGTGCGACAGCATGCTCGCGGCCGGTGCCGTACCGCACTCCTCTGGCCCGCAGCTCGGCTGCCAGCTCGGCGATCTCGTAGCCGGGCACCCGCCAGCGGCGCGATCCCCTGGCCAGCATGATGGCCTCGGCGGGCTCGGCGAGCTGCTCCCACAGCGCGTTGCGCAGCACCTGCGGCCATCCGGGCGTCGCCCTTGACCTGCGCCGCCCGCTCGGTGTCGGCGCCGCGCACCGGCACGCGCGCGATCAGCTCGGCCACCGACAGCTGGGCGACGTCCAGCTCGCCGAGAGCGGGCAGCACGTTCTCGATGTAGGCGAGGAACGCCTTGTTCGGGCCCGACGACGAGCACGCCGCCGCGGCTGAGCCGCTGCGCGTAGGCATACAGCAGGTAGGCCACCCGGTGCAGGCCGACGGCCGTCTTGCCGGTGCCGGGCGCGCCCTGCACGCAGACGGTCTGGTCGACGCTCGGCCCGGACGATGTCGTCCTGGTCCGGCTGGATCGTCGCCACGATGTCGCGCATCGGGCCGGACCGCGGCCGCTCGATCTCGTCGATCAGGATCCGGCTGGTCGCCGCCGGCCCGGCCGCGTCGCGCCGCCGAAGCTGCTCGTCCTCGAACGCCGTCAGCTCGCCGCCGGAGAAGCCGAACCGGCGGCGGCGGTCCAGGCCCATCGGCTCGGCCTGGCTGGCCCGGTAGAACGGCCGCGACACCGGCGCGCGCCAGTCGATCACGACCGGCGTCCCGTGCGGGTCGTGCACATGCCGCCGGCCGACGTGGAAGTGCTCGCTGCCAGGCACGTCGGCCGCCTTGGCGAGCTCCCGGCTTCGGCGCCGGTCGCCAGCGCGCCCGGCCGGTAGTCGAGCCGCCCGAAGAACAGCGGCGTGTCCGGCAGGTCCCGCAGCGCCTCGGCGCGCCGGTACAGGTCGGCCTTCAGGTACTCCTCCGAGACCGGGTCGCCGCCCATGGCGCGCAGGGACAGCACATCCGTGCGCATCAGCTCGAGGAACTCGCGCGACCGGCGCAGATGCTCGCGCTCGGCCGCCAGGACCTCGTCCGCACGGAGTCTCAGAACTGGCCGACGGCATAGCTCATCACCTCAGTTGCGAAGGGTGGCTGGCACAAGGGCACAGGAGCTTAGCATCGACGCCAGGCGCCGGCATACGGGTTTATTTACCAGCTCCAGCGAAAGCCGACCACTGCCCTGTCGACCGACCGCAGGAAGTGCTGCACGGCATGCTGGCTGTCCAGCGTCACCGGCTGCTGGGCAAGTACCTCGCCCTCGACGCCGTCCCAGGTTGCCCACCACACCTGGGCCGGCAGCCGGTCGGCATGGAATTCGACACGCATGTCGAAGTTCTCCATGTGCCGCAGCACGCCGCGGCGGTACTCCCGCTCGCGCGGATCGGTCAGGTCACCGGGCAGCCGGTAGGTCGTCCAGTACTCCAGGGTCGCGGTCTCGCCCAGGTCCAGCGTCCTGGCCAGCAGGATCTCGGTGGTGAAGACATCGGGCCGGAGCTGCCTGAGCTCGCCCGACAAGCCGCTGCAGCCGCGGCTGACCTCGACGGTAAGCGCGCTGGTGTCATACAGGAACGGGATGCTGTCGACCTCGGCGACCGACTGCCTCGATCACCTGGATGGTGCGAGTCCCGCTCCAGCCGGCCGTCGGCGCCGACGAACACGTGATCATGCAGCGACAGGGTCTGATGACGGGGCGGCCCGAGTACTCTGCCGACGTGCTCCTCGGCCTGCGGCGGGATCGCGTGGCTGCCGGCCAGCACGCTGATCATCTCGGTCCCGTTCCAGAGCCGCCACAGCCGGTCAGCCTCGTGGTCACTGAACTGGAATGCGGCGATGAACAGCTCAAGCGCTGGCCGGCTGCAGCAGCCGGCCGGACAGCGCGCGGGACACCGTGTCCTTCATCTGCAGCGGCCGGACCGGCGCTGCGGCCGGCTGCCTGCGAGCTGACGTACCTGGCGAGCACCTCGCCGACGGCCAGCTGGTTGATCGAGCCAGGTCTGGTCCTGATGACATACCGCTCCCAGGCCTGCCGGTACTGGCCAGGCTTCAACAGCAGCTGCTGCAGGTAGGTCGACGCCGCCTGCCTGCCAGCTGAGGCAGCGGACTTGCGGGAACGGCCCGCAGGCGAACCTGGCGCCTCGTTCACAATCCCCCCTGGTCCAGGCCAGGTAAATAATTGGCTGTCCCCGCTCAGAGACAATGGTGTGATTTACACTTTATAGCCGAGGCCGTGCAACTACGGCAACTCAACGGTAAACGGCTTAAGTATATGCAGCACCCTAGTAAATGGTGTCAGAACAGCACCGACATGAACGTGCCGACCTGCGTGAAGCCAACCCGCCGGTAGGCGGCCCGCGCCGGAGCGTTGTAGTCGTTTACGTAAAGGCTCACCACCGGCGCGATCTCCAGCGCCGCCTGCACGACGGCGGCCATGCCGCTGGAGGCGTGCCCGCGGCCGCGGGCAGTCCGGCGGCACCCAGACACCCTGCACCTGGCACGCGTGCGGCGTGACCGCGCCGATCTCGGCCTTGAACAGCACCGTGCCTCGTCCTCGATCCGGGCGAACGAGCGGCCGGCGCCGATCAGATCGGCCATCCGGGCCCGGTAGGCCGCGCCGCCGTCAGCGCCGATCGGCGACACGCCGACCTCCTCGGTGAACATGGCGATGCACGACGGCAGCAGCACGTCGAGCTCGCGCGCGCCGGACCAGGCGGACTCAGCGGGTCCGGCTCGACTAGCGCCGGGACCGGAGATAGCCAGCACCGGCTGCAGCGGCCGGATCTCGCGCGGCCTGCCCCAGGACGGCGCGAGCAGGGACCACAGCTGGCCGACCGCGTCGGCCGGGCCGACGATCGAGGAGCAGCGCCGGCCCTGCAGCCGGGCCTTGGCCGCGAACGCGGCGATCGCGTCCGGAGTCGCCTCTACGGGCACCAGGTTGGCGCCCGAGTAGCACAGCGAGGTGAGCTGGCCGCCTTCGCAGTATCCCCACAGCTGGCCGCCCAGCCGGGACGGCTCCAGGCCGGAGGACCTGATGCGGGCGCTGACGAAGACGTTAGCGACCGCGTCGCGATCGCAGAGCGCGAGCACCTCGTCGCGATCGTGGTCAGTCAGCAGCCGCAGCGACGCCGAACGCCATGGCTTGGTGCGCAGCACTCCTCCAGCCTAACGGCTTCCGTGCAGCCGGCCTACGCCTTAGGCGGCGGCAGCGCCGGGCAGGTGGCGTTCACCAGGCCCGGCTCGCTGGGCAGCGCGCCGGTCGCCAGGTAGCGGTTCAGGTAGCCGTTCACGCACTCGTTCGGCGGGTAGGCCAGCGACTGCCCGTGGTTGCCGCCGCCTTCGACCACGACCATCCGGGCGCTGGGCAGCAGCGCCTGGCGAACAGCAAGGGCGCCCGGATACGGCGTCGCCGCGTCCAGCGTGCCCTGCAGCATGCAGGATCGGCGGCAGCCCGGCCGCGCCGATCTGCTGCGGCTTCGCCGGGCCTTGCACCGGCCAGAACGCGCAGGCCGCGTTGAACCAGGCATTGCCCCACGCCTCGAACGGCGCCCTGGCGGTAGACCTTCCTGGTGTCGGCGTTCCAGATGGCCCAGCTGCGGGGCCAGGTCACGTCGCTGCACTCGACCGCGTTGTAGACGGCGAACTCGTTCTCGTTCTGCTGCCCGATCTGCCGGTACAGCGAGGTCAGGCTGGCGGTCGAGCCGCCGTGCAGGTAGCCGGCCAGGCGCGGCGGCCAGGTACGGCCACCACGAGTTGCTGTAGCCGCCGACCAGCAACGTGTCGCTGAAGCTCGTCCGGCCCGATCAGCGGGGGCCCGTGGACGCTGATCGGGTGGCTGGCCAGCCTGGCCATGGCGGCGTTGACAGGCAGCGTTGACCTGCGCCTCGGTGTCGCCGAGGTGGAACGACGTGTCGTTGGCGGCCATCCAGGCGAAGAACGCCTGCATCCGGCCCTGGAACGCGTAGTCCTGGCTGATGTTGTCGGCGTACCAGGCGCCGGCCGGGTCGACGATGCTGTCCAGCACCATCCGGCGCAGATCCGGTGCGGGAACAGCGTGGCGTACACCTGGCCGAGGTAGGTGCCGTAGGAGACGCCGTAGTAGCTGATCTGCTGCTGCCCGAGCGCGACCCGGATCGAGTCCATGTCCCTGGCCAGGTTCTCGGTGGTCATGTACGGCAGCAGCCAGCCGAATCTGCGCTCGCAGCCGGCCGCGTACTGGCTTGGCCCGGTCGACCAGCACCTGCTCGGCCGCCGCGCTGGCCGGCACGTAGTTCGGCCGCGGCTTGCTGAAGAACGACGGGTCACAGCTCAGCGGCGGCACCGACGCCCCGACGCCGCGGGTGTCGAAGCCGACGATGTCGTACTCGGCGGCGACGCTGGGCGCGAGGCCGGCCGCGTACCGTGGCCGCCATGGACAGCCCGCTGGCGCCGGGACCGCCGGGATTGACCAGCAGCACGCCCTGCCGCTGCGCGGCCGGCGCGGTGGCGGGCACCTCCGACAGCGCCAGGGTGATCTTCCGCCCGGCGGGGTCGCGATAGTTGAGCGGCACCTGCAGGCTGGCGCACCGCAGCCGGTTCGCGGTCGGTGCGCCGCCGGCCGCGCTCGGGCAGGGGTGCCAGCGTCAGCCCGACGGCGCCGCCGGACCAGCCGGCGGGCTGGGCCGACAGCCGGCTGCGATCCGCTGCGAGCACCACGGCCGCGGTCGAGCCCGGCGACAACGAGCACGGCCAGCGACGCAGCCATGGCACCGGCGGCCGGCCGCGGACGCACCGCGATCTGTTCTCATTCCGCCAGTCCAGTGCTCCGCGGACGGCGGCGCGGTCAGCTCTCCGCCGGCGCTCCATCGCGGCGGCCAGCTTCATCGCCTCTTCGATCAGCGTCTCCACGATCTGCGACTCGGGCACGGTCTTGATGACCTCGCCGCGGACGAAGATCTGGCCCTTGCCGTTGCCGGAGGCGACGCCGAGGTCGGCCTCTCGCGCCTCGCCGGGCCCGTTGACCACGCAGCCCATCACGGCGACGCGCAGCGGCACGTCCAGCCCGTCCAGGGCCGCCGTCACCTCGTCGGCCAGCGTGTAGACGTCGACCTGGGCCCGGCCGCAGGACGGGCAGGACACGATCTCCAGGCCGCGCTGGCGCAGGCCGAGCGACTCCAGGATGGCGATGCCGACCTTGACTTCCTCGACCGGCGGGGCCGACAGCGACACCCGGATCGTGTCGCCGATGCCCTCGGCCAGCAGCGCGCCGAACGCGACCGCCGACTTGACCGTGCCCTGGAACGCGGGCCCGGCCTCGGTCACGCCCAGGTGCAGCGGGTAGTCGCACCGCTCGGCGAGCTGCCGGTACGCGTTGATCATCACCACCGGGTCGTGGTGCTTGACCGAGATCTTGATGTCGGTGAAGCCGTGCTCCTCGAACAGCGAGCATTCCCACAGCGCGGACTCCACCAGCGCCTCGGGCGTGGCCTTGCCGTGCTTGGCCAGCAGGCGCTTGTCCAGCGAGCCGGCGTTGACGCCGATCCTGATCGGCACGCCGGCGGCCGACGCGGCCCTGGCGATCTCGCCGACCTTGTCGTCGAAGGTCTTGATGTTGCCGGGGTTGACCCGGACGGCCGCGCAGCCGGCGTCGATGGCGGCGAACACGTACTTGGGCTGGAAGTGGATGTCGGCAATCACCGGGATCTGCGACTTGCGGGCGATCTCCGGCAGCGCGTCCGCGTCGTCCTGGGACGGCACCGCGACCCGGACGATCTGGCAGCCGGCCGCGGTGAGCTCGGCGATCTGCTGCAGCGTGGCGTTGACATCCGCGGTAAGCGTGGTGGTCATCGACTGCACGGAGACCGGCGCGCCGCCGCCGACGGGCACGGCGTGCTTGCCATGGCCGACGACGATCTGCCGCGACTTGCGGCGGGCCGCCAGCGGCTCCGGCGGAAGCTGCGGGATGCCAAGGTCAACTGTCATATCGCGATCTCGCCTTACACCTGGATGTGAACGGGATTGAAGATATCGGCGGCGATCAGCAGCGTGCCGAGGCCGACCAGCACCGCGAACACGAGCAGGCTGAGCCGGCACCAGCCGCTGGATGTCGACCAGCCCAGGATCGGGCCTGCCGCGCAGCCGGGCAAACCAGGCCCTGATCCGCTCGAAGATCACCACGGCCAGGTGCCCGCCGTCGAGCGGCAGCAGCGGCAGCAGGTTGAACGCCCCGACGAAGATGTTCAGCGAGGCGATCAGGCAGCAGCATCACCGAGACCTTCGCCTGCCATGGCAGGCGGCCTGGACCACGTCGACCGGTCACCTCGCCGACCCCGACGACGCTGCTCACCTGGCCAGCCGGGGTACTGGCCCGGTTCTTGGCGAACAGGTCAGGCATGGCGGCCGGCAGCTTGCCGATGGCCGAGGCCGAGGAGGTCAGCGTGTTGGCGAACTGCGTCGCCGGCGAACTCGAGCGCGCCGAAGCAACGCTCGCAGACGCTGATAAGCACGGCGGGCTCGACGCCCAGATAGGGAACGGAGCGCCGCGGGATCGCCGCCAGCGTGACCTGGACACGTGATGTCCCGGCCAGCGCGCTCGACCACCATCGGGACGGGCACGCCGGCCTGCTGGCTCTTCAGCGCGGTGTGCAGCTGATTCCAGCTGCTGACCGGCTTCCCGTCCACCGAGATGATCTTGTCGTTCGGCTTGCAGCCCGGCCACCTCGGCCGGGGACTTGCCACGTTGTGCCCGGCACATGGGTTAGCGCTGTTCAGCGCCGTGGCGCTGGCCGGGACGCAGCCCGCGATCGAGCTGATCACGGTGCTGTTCTGGTTCGACTGCCCGATGCCGATGGCGAGCACGAACAGCAGGAACAGCGCCAGCGCGAAGTGCATGAAGGAGCCCGCCGCCAGCACGATGATCCGCTGCCAGCCCGGCTGGTTGCGGAACGAGCGCGGCTCGTCGGCGACGTCGACTTCCTCGATCGAGGTCATCCCGGTGATCTTGACGAAGCCGCCGAACGGCAGTGCCTTGACGCCGTACTCGGTCTCGCCGCGGAAGGTCGACCACAGCGTCTGGCCGAAGCCGACGAAGAACTGGGTGACCCGCATGCCGAACTTCTTGGCGGTCAGGAAGTGCCCGAGTTCGTGCAGCATGACCGAGGTCGAGCAGGGCCACCACGAAGATCACGACGCCGAGGATGAAGGCCAGGTGCGTGGCGTGCCGATGACGAGCAGGATCGCCAGCGACGGCGATGACCAGCGAGCCAGGTCCCGGCTATCCGGAGCGCGGCCCTCGTGTCCGTTTGTCCGCGCGCCATTTAAGCGGCTTCTCTTCCGCGGTGCCCGTTCCGTGCCTGAATCATTCGCTCACTGCTTCCCCGTCAGCTCGCGTGCGCGGTCCCTGGCCCAGCCATCCGCGGCGAGCACGTCCGCCAGCTGCACGGCGTCCCCGGCTGGGTCGTGATGCTCCGAGACTACCTGGGCCACGGTGTCCACGATTCCGGCGAACGGGATCTGCCCGGCCAGGAACGCCCCCACGCATACCTCGTTTGCCGCGTTATAGACGGCCGGCACGGTGCCGCCCGCCGCTCCGGCCTGCCGGGCCAGCGGAACGGCCGGGAACGCCTCCTCATCGAGCGGCTCGAATGTCCAGGTGTGCGCGGTCGTCCAGTCCACCGGCGGGGCCGCGTCCGGGCACCCGGTCCGGCCAGCCCAGGGCCAGGGCGATGGGGATCCGCATGTCCGGCGGGCTGGCCTGGGCCAGCGTGGATCCGTCGGTGAACTCGACCATCGAGTGGATCACCGACTGGCGGTGCACGACGACCTCGATCCGGTCGAAGCCGATGCCGAACAGCAGGTGCGCCTCGATGAGCTCCAGGCCCTTGTTCACCAGCGTGGCGCTGTTGACCGTGATCACCGGGCCCATGTTCCAGGTGGGGTGCGCCAGCGCCTGCTCCGGGCGTCACGTCCGCGAGCTCGGCCCGGCGTGCGGTGCAGGAACGGGCCGCCGCTGGCGGTCACGATCAGCCGGCTGACCTCGGCGGCCCGGCCGCCGCGCAGGCACTGCGCGATCGCGGAGTGCTCGGAGTCGACCGGCACGATCTGGCCGGGCGCGCGCGAGCCGGCCACCAGCGGGCCGCCCATGATCAGCGACTCCTTGTTGGCCAGCGCCAGCACGCGGCCTGCCTCGCAGCGCGGCCAGCGTCGCGGCCAGGCCGACCGCGCCGGTGACCGCGTTGAGCACGACATCGCAGGGCCGGCCGGCAAGCTCGGCGATGGCGTCGGGGCCGGCGGTCACCTCCGGCAGCTTGCGCCGGGCGCCCGTCGGCCGAGCCGAGCGCGGCCAGCGCGGCGCGCAGCTCGCGGCACCGCTGCCGTGCTGGCCACGGCGACGACCTCGCCGCGCCGAGCTCCAGCGCCTGCTGGCCAGCAGCTCCGGGTTGCCGCCGCCGGCCGCGATCCCGGCCAGCCGGAACCGGTCCGGGTTGCGGCCGATGATGTCGGCCGCCTGCGTGCCGATCGACCCGGTCGAGCCGAGCAGGACGATGTCCCGGCACTGCGCCGGCGTCGCGGTCGCTGATTCCACCGGCCTATTGTCCCCTGCCGCTGCCTGGCAGTCGCATCCGGTGAGTACCGTGACGATCGTGAGCCCCCTCAGCTTCGGCAGCGGCGTCCGGAGCCCCTCCGGCCTGCAGCAGCCCGCGCAGCAGCAGCCGGACTGGCCGGACCCCGGCCGGGTCGAGCAGGTCACCGCCGAGCTGGCCGCGCTGCCGCCGCTGGTCTTCGCCGGCGAGTGCGACCTGCTGCGCGAGCGGCTCGCCGCGGTCACCCGCGGCGAGGCGTTCGTGCTCCAGGGCGGCGACTGCGCCGAGACGTTCGCCGGCGCCACCGCCGACGCGGTCCGGGCCAAGCTGCAGACAATCCTGCAGATGGCCGTCGTGCTCACCTACGGCGCCAGCGTCCCGGTCGTCAAGATCGGCAGGCTGGCCGGCCAGTTCGCCAAGCCCCGGTCCCGGCCGACCGAGGTGCGGGACGGCGTCGAGCTGCCCGCCTACCGCGGCGATGCGATCAACGGCTTCGAGTTCACCGCCGCAGGCGCGGGCGCACGACCCGGACCGGATGCTGCGCGCCTACCACTGCTCCGCGGTCACGCTGAACCTGTGCCGGGCGTTCACCACCGGCGGCTACGCCGACCTGCATCAGGTGCACGCCTGGAACCAGGACTTCGTCCGGCAGCAGCCCGTCCGGCCAGCGCTACGAGCGGCTGGCCGGCGAGATCGACCGGGCGCTGTCGTTCATGCGGGCCTGCGGCGCCGACCCGGACGAGCTGCGGTCGGTGGAGTTCTACTCCAGCCACGAGGCCCTGCTGCTGCCCTACGAGCAGGCGCTGACCAGGATCGACTCGCGCACCGGCGACAGCCTACGACCTGTCCGCGCACTTCCTGTGGATCGGCGAGCGGACCAGGGCCACTGGACGGCGCGCACGTCGAGTTCGCCGCCGAGCATCCGCAACCCGATCGGCGTCAAGATCGGGCCTGACGCGACTCCCGACGGCGTGCGCGCGCTGATCCGGAAGCTGAGCCCGGCCGGCGAGCCTGGCCGGCTGACCCTCATCACCCGGCTCGGCGCCGGGCATGATCCGCGACCCTGCTGCCGCCGCTGGTCGAAGGCGGTCGAGGCCGAGGGCATCCCGGTCGCCTGGATCTGCGACCCGATGCACGGCAACACTTTCGAGGCGCCGAGCGGCCACAAGACCCGGCGGCTCGCCGACGTGCTCGACGAGGTGCAGGGGTTCTTCGAGGTGCACCGGCGCCTGCGGCACGCACCCCGGCGGCATCCACATCGAGTTCACCGGCGACAACGTGACCGAGTGCGTCGGCGGCAGCCACGAGATCATCGCCGAGGACCTGCACCAGCGCTACGAGACCGCCTGCGACCCGCGGCTGAACCGCAGCCAGGCGCTGGACCTGGCGTTCACCGTGGCGGAGAACTACCGGTCCGGTCCGTCCTAGCGGTGCCGGGCGGGCTGACCAGCGTCAGCTGCGGTCATCCTCGGCTGCCAGCGCTGACCGGCTGGCCCTCGGCGGTGAATTCCCTGGCCGGCTCCCAGTCCGGCCGCAGCGGCATGCCGGACCTGGCCGTGCTCGCCCAGCTTCACGCCGAGCATCTGGTGCAGCTGGATCTGGTTGCGCTCGAAGCCGAGCCGCGAGCCGGCCATGTACAGCCGCCAGACCCGTGCCGTGCCCTCGCCGACCTCGGCGACCGCCTCGTCCCAGTGGTCGTCCAGGTTCGCGCACCAGGCCGCGAGCGTCTTGGCGTAGTGCTCGCGCAGGTTCTCCTCGTGCCGGACCTCGAAGCCGTTGTCGTGCATCAGCGACATCAGGTAGCCGGGGCCCTCGAGCTCGCCGTCGGGGAACACGTACCGGTAGATGAAGCCGTCGGTGACGCGCGCGGGCCCGGTGTTGTCGGGCCGGGTAATGCAGTGGTTGAGCAGCCGGCCCTGCGGGCATGCAGCTTGCCGTACAGGAACCGGAAGTAGCCAGGCAGCTGGGCCTTGCCGATGTGCTCGGTCAGCCCGATCGAGCTGACCGCGTCGAAGCCGGTCTCGGTGACCTCACGGTAGTCGAGGTGACGAACCTCGGCGAGGTCGGACAGGCCGCGTTCCTTGATCGCACGCTGAGCCCAGGACGCCTGCTCGGCGGACAGCGTGACCCCGAGCGCCTGGACGCCGTACTCGCGGGCCGCGTGCATGACCATGCCGCCCCAGCCGCAGCCGACGTCGAGCAGCCGCATGCCGGGCCTCAGCGCGAGCTTGCGCGCCACGAGGTCGAACTTGATCGCCTGCGCCTGCTCCAGGGTCGCTTCCTGCGTCGGGTAGCAGGCGCAGGTGTAGGCCATGGACGGCCCGAGCACCCACTCGTAGAAGGTGTTGGACACGTCGTAGTGGTGCGAGATCGCGCTGGCGTCGCGCTGCCTGGAGTGCCGGCGCCCGGACAGCCACCGGCTGTTGACCCGGACCTCCTGCGGCGGCGGCGGGATCCGGGGCACCAGGACTCTGGGCCCGCCCAGGCTCGCGCAGCAGCTTGAGCCGCTCGGCCAGGCTGGTGTCGAGTCTGCTGCGCGTGCGCCATCCGCGCCAGCGCGGCGTACATGTCGCCCACCACGTCCAGGTGACCGGAGACGTAGGCGCGGGCCAGGCCCAGCGCGCCGGGCGCCTGCGCCAGGTACGACACGGCGGTCGGGGACTTCACCGTGATCTTGATCGGCGAGTCGGCGGGCCCCTGCCGAGCTCCCGTCGAATGCCTCGAACACCGACTGGGGCATCCGGGCCCGCTACCCGCTCGAATACCTCGGCCAGCGCCATCTCAGACCTCACTTTCCGTGCTCGCCGGTCCGCGTTGCGTGCAGCCGTGCGGGCTGCGCCGTCAGACTCCGCGCACGCACTTGTCGTACAGGTCCGGCAAGCCGGCCTTGCGGATCGTAAGTGCGCTTGAGTTCGGCGTATTCCGGGCCGTTGTACCGCGCCCAGAACTCGTCCTCGGGGTAGAACGAGGTCGAGTACAGGCCCTTGTGCCCGCCAAGCTCGGTCACCTTGTCCTCGACCCGGCGGTTGAAGTAGCCGTCGCGACGCGCCGGGCGGCAGCGCGACCGTCCCCCAGAATCCGAAGTTCACGTACACCTGGCCGGGCCGCATCGGGTACAGCGGCCAGGTCCGGTCGCCGCGCAGGCGCAGCGGGCACATCCACACCGGGCTCATCCCGACGTCGGTCAGGAAGTAGTCGCAGGAACGTGGCCGATTCGCTCGACCGGGATCTCCACATCCTGGATGACCATCTCGGTCGCCGGCTTGCCCCGGCGGGCATCGAGCCTGCGCGTCAGCGCCGTGCCTGCGGTCCAGCGCGACGAGCTTGCGGTAGACGTCGGAGCGCCGGTAGCGGCGCGGCCACAGCCGCCGGACCACCGGCTTCTGCACGCCGAACGGCCGGGAGCACCAGAACCAGTCGGTGTCCCACCGCCACAGGTAGTCGCTGATGGTGAGGAAGTCCTCCCTGCGGCCCGCGAATCGACTGGTAGTAGATCCGCTCCCGGGTGTAGTCGCTGCGCCACGGCGCCGACGTCGCTGAACGCGCCGATGGTCAGGTACATCTCGTCGAGACTGAACGCCGTGCCGTCGATGAAGTCGGCCCGGTGCCCGTCGGTAGCTGCCCTCGGCGGCGACCTGCGCGACGGCCGCCAAGCACTCGGCCGGGTCGGTGAACCGGAAATGCCGCAGGTGCACGTACGGCTTGACCGGCTCTAGCTCGATGGTGAGCGACAGGGCGTAGCCGAGCGTGCCGTAGGAGTTCGGGAAGCCCCGGTACAGCGCCGCGTGCTCGTTACCCGGCGCGTGCGGTGACCACCTGGCCGTCGCCGGTCAGGATCTCCATCTCCAGCACGGACTCGTGCGGCATGCCGCTGCGCAGCGAGCTGGACTCGATGCCGAGGCCGGATACCGCGCCGCCCAGGGTGATGGTCTTGAGCTGCGGCACGACCAGCGGCATGAGCCCGTGCCGCAGCGTGGCGGCGACGAGGTCCTCGTAGGTGGTCATGCCGCCCACTACCGCCGTCCTGGCCTGCGGGTGGACCGACAGGACGTGCCCGAATTCAGCGACGTCGAGGCCGCTGCCAGCGGGATCGTCGCGGAACCGGAACAGGTTCGACGTCTGCTTGGCCAGCCGGATCTGGCTGCCCGCCGGGATCGCCGCGTAGGCCCGCTCGATCGCAGCGACCGCGGCGCGGTGCTGTTCCAGGCCGGGTCGCGCCCGGCTGCCCGCGGCGACTGGTCGTGATCTCGGTCACACGCCTCCCTCACGTTCGCCACCGCTCGCCGCTCGTCGGACAATGCCATCCAGGAGGGCATCATGGGCAAGCTCTACCCGGAACTGGACCAACGGCTCAGGAAGTTTATCGCCAGGCAGTCCGTCTTTTTCGTGGCCACCGCCCCCTGCCTGACCTTGGACGGCGAGGGCGGGCATGTCAATGTCTCGCCAAAGGGCTACCGGGACACCTTCGCGGTCCTCGGACCGACCGCTGTCGCCTACCTCGACCTGACCGGCAGCGGCGCCACCGCCGGGAATTAGCCAGCTACCGGGCCGAGAAGAACGCGGTGAGCATCGACGGGCTGCCAGCCCTGGTCTCGTAGAGTTGGCCCATGCGGATCGCGCTGATCAACTCCGGCATCGGCCTGCTGGCTCCTGCCGCCTCGCTGCACCGGATGCGGCCGGACGCCGAGCTGATACTGGCCCCTGATCCGGACGGGATGCCGTGGGGCCCGCGTACCCCGGAGAACATCGCGGAACGGGCCCTGCTCTGCGCCAGGGCCGCCGCGCGGTTTCAGCCTGACGTGCTGGTGATGGCCTGCAACACCGGCTCGGTGCACGCGCTCGAGCCGCTGCGGGCGGAATTCGAGCCCGCCATCCCGGTCATCGGTACCGTGCCGGCCATCAAGCCGGCCGCTGCTGCCCACCAGCAGGTAGCCATCTGGGCGACGGTGGCGACCACCGCCAGCGCCTACCAGCGCCAGCCTCATCGCCGAGTTCGGCGGTTCTGCGGAGGTCACGCGCGGTCGCCTGTCCGGGCCTGGCGGACGCCGTCGACGCCGGTGATCGAGGCCGCGGCGGACGCGGCCATCGCCGCCGCGGCCGCCCAGACCCCGGCCGGCTGCGAGGCGATCGTGCTCGGCTGCACGGAGTACGAACTGGCCGCCGACCGCATCAGCCGCGCCGTGCCGGGCGCGGTCACGCTGGGCTCCGCGGCCGCGGTCGCCGCCCAGGCGCTCCGCCGCGCGCCCGGCCCCGGTCGCGGCAGATCCGCAGCTCGGGTCGGTCCGGGTCCTGCTGAGCGGCCGGCCGGCCGAGTTGCCGCCTGCCGCTCTGCGGTATCCGGAAGGCCGGCTGCTCGCGCCGCTCGTGCTGCCGCCCGAGGGCCAGGACGGCTGGCCTGCTGACGCTCTCTGTTGCCGCAGCCGTCAGAATGCCTGCCACCGGCGGCACTCCGGCCGCGGCCAGGTCGGCCATCGGCGGCTAGACCCGGTCATCGGCGGCTCGGCCCCTCATCGGCGGCTCGACCGGCGCGCCGGGCTGGCCTCCGCGCCGCGCCGGTACTCGCGTCGCCGACCGCGAGCCGCCGGATCTGTCGCCGCTCGGTCGGCTCCCAGACGCTGCCGGCCAGATCGTCCGGTAGACGGCCGCCTGGCGGCGCCGGCCGGCGACGGCGCCCCTTACTGCCCGGGCGCTGCGCGACCGGGCTCGCCGCTGCCGCCTCGTCCCGGCACTGCGCGTAGCTGCCCGCGACCTGCGGCCGGGGTCATCGGCATCCTCGCCGCGGATCGGCGGAAGGCCAGCCTGGAGCGCACGGCTCAGCAGCAGCGCCATCGAGTACTCCGGATCGGCGGCTAGCGCCCGATCGACCGCGACGGCGGCGAGCGCCCCGTTCCCCGCCTGCCAGGCCGTGAAGGCCAGCAGCGCGGCTGGCGCGGGAACGAACTCGAGCGGACGCTGCCCTGAGCACGTCGGTCCACAGTCGGAGATGAGCCTCGGTGCGGGACGGGTGCCATCCGCGCCCAGGCGTCATCGCGCACCCGCAGGTCGGTGAGCAGGACCGCTAGCCAGGCAAGGTGGTGCGAGCTCGTGACAGCGCCGCCCGCCCGGTACAGGCCGGATCGCGCGCTGCACCGCTGCCCGCCCGATCCGGGTTAGTCGCAGCCGCGGATCCTGCTCTCCGTCAGCCTTGCTCGAGGTCGCGACCCTGGCCAGCCTGCAGCCGGGCAAGGCTGGTCGCGCGCTGGATCGTCTGCCGAGCTTCCGGCCGGCGGCTGCAGCGTGCGGACCAGCGCTTCCCGGTCCGGGTGCGCTGTCAGCCCGGCCGCGTTCATCTCGGCGGCTGCCGGGATGCGAGCCGGGGTCGTAGGGCTTGCCCGCCGGCGGGCAGCAAGCGGATCGTCGCAGAACAGCGACCAGTACCTGCCGCCATCGGCGCGCAGTGCATCAGGCACTCGCACGCCGGCCACGATCAAGCCGTCGGCGACGCAGCCGACGACCGGATCGACGAGCGCTTCGGGCCCGTACCCGATCAGCATGGCGGCGGCGATCCGCTCTCGGGTGAGCACGTAGGCGGCATGGTCAGCGATGTCCGCGGCCAGCTCGGCGTCCGGCGGGTCAGGCAGGTCATACCGGAAGGTCACGCGGACGCGGTTGCGGTCGCCGAGGCCGAGGACGACGAGGCTGCGGCTCGGGTAGAAGCCGAGCATGTGCGGCACGACCGCGAGCACGGCCTCGGCCGTGCCAGCCCGTAGCTGTACCTTGCCGGCCACGCCGCGGGGCTGCGCCGGTAGGAGTGTTCAGGTAGGAATGCGGGGCGTTGTCGCCAGCAGGCTTGTTATCTGTCATGCATTCATAGTGAGAATGCGGGCCAGTCGATCGCTTCGCCGTTTGTCGCGCCAGTGGACAAGCGGACTTCGAATACACAGTGGCGGCAAATGTGCTTGACGCTTCAGCCCGCGGGCTAAGTCGCACGGCGCCCTCACACCGCAACGACGCCAGCTAGCGACGGCATGCTGCGCCTGAGTCGCATCATCGCATCATGATGCTATGATTCACGTATGCGTACGACGATTGATCTCCCGGACGACCTTCACGCCCAAGCGGTCGCGATCGCCAGGGACACCCATCAATCGCTCAGTCAGACGGTTGCCGGGCTCGTACGGCGCGGGCTTGGCTCGGGCGGTCCTGGCAATATTGCGACAAGCGCCCGCACCGGCCTCCTAGTTGCACACCTCGGCAGGACAATCACCAGCGATGACGTGCGACGGCTGGAGGACGAGGATCAGTGACCGTGCTCCTCGACTCGAACGTGCTCATCGCCTTGCTCGTCGACGATCACGTCCACCACGCCGCCGCCGAGACGTGGTTCGTCGGTACCAGCGGGAACTTCGCGACCTGCCCGATTACGCAAGGCAGCCTGATACGGCTACTCATCCGTGAAGGCCAGCCGGCTGACCGCGGCCAGAGAGGTTCTCGCGGGAGCCTCCGCCGATCCGCGACATGAATTCTGGCCGGACGACGTCCACTTCATCGACGTGTCAACCCAGGGAATCGTCGGTCATCGCCAGGTAACTGACGCCTACCTAGCGCAGCTCGCGCGAGCACGCGGGTCCCGCCTCGCCACGTTCGACCAGGCGATGGCCAAGCTCCACCATGACGTCGCCGAGCTCGTCCCGACAGGTGGCCATTAAGGATGCCGCCGGGAAGACAAGTCGGCGGCCCGAGCAGGCGCACCTTCAACTACGAGCACATCTACAGCGCGATGCCCAGTAGCGCGTCCACAGCTGCGCGCACCAGCGAGCCGGACCCGTCGGCGTGCCCGGCGTTAGCCTCGCGAGCCCACTCGTCTACCACCGCCAGCGCGCCGGGCGCGTCCAGGTCGTCAGCGATGCGGTCGCGTATGGCCGAGAGAACGCGTTCCCCGGCCAGCCCGCCCGTCGCGTCGCCCGTCACCGCCAGACGTTGCGTCCACCGCGGCCCGCCAGGTCGCCAGCCGGTCCGCCGCCGCGGCCAGGGAACCGGCGGTCCAGTCCCAGTCCGCCCGGTAGTGATGCGAGATGATCGCCAGCCGGACCGCCATCGGGTCGTTGCCAGCAGCGAGCAGTTTCGACACGAAGACCAGGTTGCCGCGCGATTTAGACATCTTCTCGCCATCAAGCCGCACCATTCCGGCGTGCGCGTACCGGCGGGCGAAGGCCGGCGCCAGTACGGTCGCCGTTCCCCCCGGAGCCGTATCCGTCGCTGCCGTCGTCCAGCGCGACGCGCGCGTGCGCTGCGCTCATCTCATGGTGCGGGAAGATCAGGTCCCGGCCGCCAGCCTGGACGTCGAAAGTCCGGCCCAGGTAATGAGTCGCGATCGCCGCGCACTCGACATGCCAGCCCGGCCTGCCAGGGCCGAACTCCGACGGCCAGGACGGCTCGCCCGGGCCGCTCGGCCAGCCACACCAGCGGATCGACCGGATCCTTCTTGCCGGGCCGGGCGGGATCGCCCCCGTTCTCGCCCGCCAGCCTGATCATCGTCTCGGTGTCCAGGCCGGACACCGAGCCGAACTGCCGGTCGGCAGCACGCGAGAAGTACACGTCCCGTCGAGTTCGTACAGCGAACCCCGGCTCGCCAGCAGTCCGGTTGAACTCCTCGATCAGCGGCATCGACTCGACCGCGCCGACGTAGTGCGCCGGCGGCAGCGCCCGCAGGGCCGTCATATCGGACCGGAACAGCTCGATCTCGCGGTCGGCCAGTTCGCGCCAGTCCTCGCCGTCGCGGTCGGCGCGCTCCAGCAGCGGATCATCGACGTCGGTGACGTTCTGGACGTAGCGTGACCTGCTTGCCCGCGTCGAGCCAGGCCCGGACCAGCAGGTCCCAGGCAAGGAACGTGGCCGCGTGCCCGATGTGGGTGGCGTCGTACGGGGTGATCCCGCAGGCATACAGCGTGGCCGTGCCGCCGGGCGCAGCCTCGGCCAGCGCGCCGCTCGCCGTATCCCAGATCATCGTCTCCGGGCCCGAGCCGGGCAGGCCGGGTACGTCAGCTGCGGGCCAGGAGTCCATGGGCGCCAGGGTATCGCTGCGCGGCGAGCTGCCAGCGTCAGCGGGCTAGCTCGAAGGCGTGCGCCAGGGCGATCAGCCGCGGCTCGCTCCAGGCCGGGCCGATGAACGACAGGCCGACCGGCAGCCCGCTGACCTGCCCGGCGGGCACCGTGATCGACGGGTACCCGGCCACCGCCGCCGGGCCAGAGGTGCCCCAGGCGTGGTAGTCACCGAGCACATGGTCGATCAGCCAGGCCGGATGACCGGTCAGCGCGATGACCGCGTCCAGGTTGTGATCCGGCGAACGCGCGCGTCCAGACCGCTCGCGGGCCAGCCTGGTCGCGGCGGACCGCGCTTCGAGGTAGTCGGGATCGGCCAGATCACCGCTGGTCGCCTCGGCCTCGCTCGAACAATTCCTGGCCGAAGTGCGCCAGCACGCGGGCCGCGTTGCTGGTGTTGAACGCGATCAGCCCGGCCAGATCGGCCGGATGCTCGCCGCCGAGCCCGGCCAGGTACGCGTTGATGTCGTGCTTGAACTCGTGCGTCAGGGCCGCGAACTCGGGCTCGCCGAACTTGTCCGCGTCGGTCAGCTCGACCGGGTCCGACGACCTGCGCGCCCGCCCGGCGCAGGGCCGCGAGCGCCGCCTCGAGCACCGCGATCGTCGCGGCGTCGGCCGCCTTCCGATCCCGCCCGCCAGACGCCGAGGCGCGCGCCGTCGAGGGCGGCCGGGTCGAGGAACGCCGGCGTAGTCGCAGGCGTGCACCGGCGGCGGCCTCGGTGGCCGGGTCGGCCGGGTCGGCGCCCGCCATCGCGGTGAGCAGGACCGCGGCATCGGCGACCGTCATCGTCATCGGTCCCGCCGTGTCCTGCGCCGCCGAGATCGGCACGATGCCGCTACCGGCTGACCAGGCCGACCGTTGGCTTGATGCCGACCACGCCGCAGGCCGCGGCCGGCGACACGATCGAGCCGTCGGTCTCGGTGCCGACCGCCAGCGGCGCGAGCCCGGCCGCCACCGCCACCGCTGACCCGGAACTCGAGCCGGACGGGCTGCGGCCGGCGCCGTGCGGGTTGACGGCCTGGCCGCCGAGCGTGCTCAGCCCGCTGCTGGATGGCCGGGAGCGGAAGTTCGCCCACTCCGACAGGTTCGCCTTGCCGAGGATGACCGCGCCCGCCGCCCGCAGCCGGGCGACCAGGAACGCATCCGCCGCCGCGGCCGCCGCGAGCGCGGGCGAGCCAGCCGTCGCCGGCAGCCCGTGCGCCGACGACGTTGTCCTTGATCAGCACCGGGATGCCGTCCAGCGGCCCGAGCCCGGCGCCGGCCGCGCCGGCGGGCGTCGCTCGCCGCCGCCTCGGCCGCGGCAGCGTCCGCGCCGACCGTGATGACGGCGCGCAGGGCCGGATTGAGCCGCTCGATGCGGGCCAGGTAGAAGGCGGTCAGTTCGGCCGCGGTCAGCGTTCCGGCCGCCAGCGCCTGGCCGAGATCCGCGGCGGTGGCCTGGCCGGCGGTAATGCCCGTCCGGCCGACGGTCTGCGCTAGGGATTCGGTCAAGCGACATGGTGGACAGAATAGGGGGCGTTGACGATTCGTCGTCGGGGGGATATTCGGTGGATTCGTCGCCTAGATCACGCGCTGCGCAGGCTTCGTGCAGTCTGGCACGCGTCGTGCTGACGGTGGCGGCCGCGGCCGCCGCAGTGCACGAGCTCGGTGCACGTCGAGCAGCTCAGCGCCAGCGGCGACGCAGTCGGCATCGCTGCTGCAGGATCAGTACGAGGCGGTCGTGCGCGACGTGCTGCCGTCCGTCGTGCAGATCAGCGACGAGTGACTCGACCGGCTCGGGCGTCGTCTACGACAGCAAGGGCGACATCGTCACCAACGAGCATGTGGTCGGCGACGGCCAAGACCGTGCAAGGTGCGCGAGGCGGTCGGCAACACCGCGTTGACGGCGAAGGTCGTCGGCGAGTTCGCGCCCGACGACCTCGCCGTGATCCGCGTCGACCGGCGACGCTAGCACGCTCAGGCCCGCCAGGTTCGCCAACTCCAACGACACCCAGATCGGCGAGATCGTGCTGGCCATGGGCAACCCGCTTGGCCTGACCGACAGCGTCACCCAGGGCATCATCTCGGCCACCGGCCGTACCGTCGGCGCCGGCGAGTCCGGGCGGGCCAGGCGCTGATCACCGCCGCCATCCAGACCAGTGCCGCGATCAATCCCGGCAACAGCGGCGGCGCGCTGGTGAACCTGGACAGACCAGGTCGTCGGCGTGCCGACACTGGCGGCCCGGCTGCCCGATCAGGGCGGCGCCGCGCCGGGCATCGGCTTCGCGATCCCCAGCGCGACCGTGAAGAACATCGCCGGCCAGCTGATCAAGTACGGCAAGGTCACGAACTCCGACCGCGCGCACGCTCGACATCACGGCCCAGACCGCGGCCAGCCGGTCGGGCCAGCCCGCCGGCGTGGCGGTGCTCGCCGTCGACGCAACGGCGGCGCCGCTGCCAACGCCGGCATCCGGGCCGGCGACATCATCGTCGGCATCAACGACCGCGGCACGCCCAGCCTGCAGGACCTGGAGAGCGCGCTGACGCCAGCTCAAGCCGGGCGACGAAGGTCACGATCCGGTACACCCGAACGGGTCCAGTCAGCGACGACAGCCAAGCTGGGCAGCCTGGGCAGCTGGCTGCCGCAGCAGCGCGCGGTCGGCGGCTACCGCCGTGCGCGCCGGATCGCGAACCAGCGGCTAGGCCGGGCACTAGACTGCGGCGCGTGACGATGCACATCGGCAGCCTGCCCGCCGTTCCGGCCCTCGACCGCCCGGACCTGCTGGCGCGCCCGGTGGCGGCCGCGCTGGCCGCGCTGGCCGGCAAGATGCGCCGTCACACGACATCGGCGTCGCCGAGATCGATCCGGCGCTGGCGGACACGGCCGCGTTCTGCGAGCGGTACGGCGTCGGCGCCGAGCGAGTCGGCGAACTGCGTCGTCGTGGCCGGCCGCCGGGACGGCGCAGACCCGGATGGCTGCCTGCATGGTGCTGGCCACCACCCGGGCGGACGTGAACGGCCTGGTCAAGCGCGAGCTGGACGTGCGCAAGGCATCGTTCGCCCGATGGACACCGCGGTCGAGCTGACCGGCATGGAGTACGGCGGCATCACCCCGATCGGGCTGCCCGCCGACTGGCCGCTGTTCGTCGACGAGGCCGTCGCGCACGACCGCGTGGGTCGTCATCGGCAGCGGCCTGCGCCGGTCCAAGCTCACGCTGCCCGGCGCGGCGCTGGCCAGCCTGCCGGGCGCGGTGGTGCTGCCCGGCCTCGGCCGCTGACCGGCACCGGCTCAGGGCAGCCAGGACACCTTGCCGACGAGGGCGGCGTAGCCGACGAAGGTCACGGCGTCGATCAGTGCGTGCGCGATGATCAGCGGCATCACCCGGCCCCACCGGCGGTACAGGATGCCGAAGATGATGCCCATCACCGCGTTCCCGACGAACGCGCCGAAGCCCTGGTACAGGTGGTAGGAGCCGCGCAGCACGGCGGCCGCCAGGATCGCCTTCCACGGCGTCCAGCCGAGCTGATCGAGCCGCCGCAGCAGGTAGCCGATGACCAGGATCTCTTCCAGGATGCCGTCGTGCGCGCGCACTGAGCAGCAGCACCGGTATCCGCCACCAGACGTGCGGCAGCGACTCGGGCACGATGTTGAGGCTGATGCCGAGGTTGAACGCGGCGATGTAAAGGCCGAGCCCGGCGCCGCCGATGACGGCGGCGATGACCGCGCCCGCGGGCGAGGTCCCTGGCCGGCTGGCTCGCGTCCAGGCCGATGGCCGACGGCGGCTCGCCCGACCTGGCCATCAGGTACAGCACGAGCACGACCGGCATCAGCGCCTCGGCGATGCCGACCAGCTGCAGCACCAGGTCGAACCAGTGATTGAGGCACAGCGGGCCGACCAGCAGCGCCTGCTGGCTGCTGAGCGACTGCCGGGCGAGCAGCGCGCCGACGAGGCTCGAGCAGCGCGTTCAGGCCGCTGGCGCCGAGCGAGATGCGCGAAGACGACGAAGATCTCCCAGCGCAGGTAGCCTGCGGCGGCGGGAGGCTCAGGCCGCGGCGTCGTCCTCGGTCACCCCAGGACTGTAGCCGGGCCTCTGGCTGGTACGTCGCGGCACCGTACGGTCAGCGCAGTCAGGACTGCAGCGCCGTCGGTCGCCGGCCAGCGACGGCAGCAGCGCGGTCAGCCGCTGCCAGGCCAGGCCGGTGCCGGAGGCGAGGCAGCCGTCCACGACCGCCTCGGTGCCGAGCGCGCTGACCCGCACCTCCGGCATGCACCGGGGCGAGCTTGCGCAGCTCGGCGGCGACCGCCGCGGCGAAGCCGGGCGCCTGGCCGATACCGCCGCCCAGCACGACCAGCTCGGGATCGATCGACGGTGATGATGGCGCAGACGGCCCTGCGCGACGAGCTCGGCCTCATCCGCGACCACGGCGGCCGCGCGCTCGTCGCCGGCCTCCGCTGCCTCGAACACCCGGCGGGCCGATACCGAGCCCGCGCATCCCGGCCCGGCGGGCGGCGCGCACGACGGCGGCGGCCGAGCCCGCCGCCTCCAGCGTGCCGCGGCGCCGCGCGTCCTCGGGGTCGGAACCCTGGCCAGCCGAGATCGGCATGTAGGCGATCTCGCCCGCCACCCCGTGCACGCCGCGGTGCAGGTTGCCGTCGATCACCAGGCCCATGCCGATGCCGGTGCCGATCGAGCACGAAGGCGAACGTGCCGACCTCGCGGCCGTGCCCGTGCTCGCGCTCGGCCAGGCTGGCGGCGTCGACGTCGTTCTCCACCACGAGCTGCTCGCCGAAGGCGCTGCCCGCAGCTCGGCCAGCACGGCCGGCTTGCCCCAGCCCGCCAGGCCGCCCGCCAGCGCGATCGCGTTGCGCCGCGGGTCGTAGACGCCGGGGCTGCCGATCACCGTCTGGGTGACCGCGCGACCGGTCGATGCCGGCCGCCGGCGCACAGCTCGTCGGCGAGCCCGATCAGCTCGGCGACGCGGCCGCTCGTGCTCGACGCCCTGGTCCGCAGCGCCGACCGCGCGATCACCTCGCCGGTCAGGTCGGCCAGCGCGCCGCGCAGGTACTGGTGGCCGATGTCCAGGCCCAGTACGTAGCCGGCCTGCGGCCGGATCTCGTACAGCACGGCGGACCGGCCGGGTACGCCGGTCCGCTGGCCGGCCTCCCGGACCAGGCCCGACCGCTCGACGTTCGCCAGCGCGAGCGACACCGTCGGCTTGGACAGGCCCGGACAGCCGCGCCAGCTCGGCTCGCGAGCAGCGGCCGAGCTGGCGGATGTGCTGCAGCAGCAGCTGCTCGTTGAGCGCGCGCAGCAGCTGCGGCCGGGCCGCCTGGCCGGCCGGAGCTGACCGCCGACCAGGTCCGGCTCGGTGCTGCGACCGGCCAGCTGGCACCGGCGGCATCGTCCTGGCTCAGCGGATGTTGTCGTCACGGCCACGCTCTTATCCTTCCTTACCGCAGGTACCGGGCTGCGAGCAGCAGCCGCCGGACCGGCCGGTATGCGACCATCCGGTCGAGACCAAACCGTGCTTGTCGCCGTCACATAGTTAGGATACTGTCCTAACTAACTTTTCGGAATCACCCCTAAGCGAGAGACCTCCGCATGAGCCAATCCCCCGGTCGTGCTCGGCATCGACTTCGGCGGCACGAAGATCGCGGCAGCAGTCTGCGATCTCGCGGGCAACAAGCTCGCCGTCCGCCGTGGTCGACAGCCGCGGCGAGCGCGGCGCGCGGGCCAGCTTCGACCACGGCATGCGGACCGCACGGCGACCTGCTGGCCGGACTGCGCGGCGCAGCGACCGAGCCTCGCCGCGGTCGGCGTGGCGACCTTCGGCATCCCGTTCGAGGACCGGGTCGAGCTCGCGCCCGCCATCGACGGCTGGGACGCGCTCGCGCTCGGCCGCGAGCTGCGGGCCGCGTTCCCCGGCGCGGCGATCCGGATGGCGACCGATGCCAAGGCTGCGGCGCAGGCCGAGGCCCGGTGGGGCGCGCTGGCCGGCGCCGACCCTGCCGTCTACCTGAACCTCGGCACCGGGCTCGCGGCCGCCATCGTGATCGGCGGCCGGGTGCTCGCCGGCAGTCACGGCGCGGCCGGCGAGATCGGCTACAACCTGCGGGACCGCGGCCGACGTCGGGCGGCCGGACGGCGCAGCGGATCCCGCTCGAGGACATGGTCAGCGGCATGGCGCTGCAGCGCCGGGCCAGCGCAGCTCGGCCGGCAGCTGACCGCGGCCGAGGTCTTCGCCGGCCGCCGGCGAGCGACGCGGCCCTGGACGACCTGATCACCGAGCTTCGTCGATGAGCTGGCGTTCCACGTGGTCAACCTCGCCATCCTGGTCAACCCGGCCAGGATCGCGGTCGGCGGCGGGATGACCAGGTCCTGGGACCGGATCCGGCCGCGGCTGGCTGAGGCGCTCGGGCGCGGCGTGCCCTACCCGCCCGAACTCGTCCTGGCGCATTTCCCGCACGAGGCACCGCTGCTCGGCGCCGTCGCCCTCGCCGTCGACGCGGTGCCGGAGCCGCCGGGACTGACACCTGGCCGAACTGGTCCCCGGCACTCAGTCACCGTGCGCTGGCCACCCGGCCGGTCACGACACTCCGCAAGCGCCGGCAAGCCGCCGCGTGAGTTCCACGGGCGTCAGCGCTGTCGCCGACGCCGTCCGCACCGATCCCAACGCCGGCGCCGCAGGCGCCGGCACCAGCAGTATGCACTCAGCTAGTTCGAATGGGCATTACAGTACCAACCGTACTAATAGTGCCTCTTCGCGGCCGCCAGGAAGCCTCTCCGCAGGAGCCCCTCAGGCCACCTCTCATTCCGGCGCCCGCTTCGGCGACGCGGCCACCATGGCCGGTCCCGGCGGGCAGAACTCTGTATCGAAGGGCTAGGCATCATGAGACGCCATAAGCTGCTCGGGGTCCTGATCGGGGCCGTTGGCCTGCTGCGGCGGCCGCCTGCGGGACCAGTCAGCATCGTCGGCGTCGACGCATACGTCAGGCGCCGAGCGGCGCGCTGACGATCGCCAACGAAAGCGGCGGCGACCTGGACCTGCAAGTTCAACCCGTTCAACCTGTCCGACATCGCCCTGCTCGCTCGGAAACGTCTACGAGCCGCTGGCCTTCGTTAACACGCTGCAGAGCGGCAAGACCACGCCATGGCTGGCCACCAGCTGGGCGTACAGCAACGGCAACAAGACGCTGACCTTCACCATCCGCAAGGGCGTGAAGTTCACCAACGGCGACCCGCTGACCGCAGCCGACGTCGTGTATCACCTTCAACCTGCTGAAGAAGAACCCGACGCTGGACCTGAATCGCCATCTGGACCGTGCTGACCGGCGTCACTCAGAGCGGATCCAACCAGGTCGTCATGACGTTCAAGGCGCCTGCCGTGACGGACTTCTACTACATCGCCGACCAGACGGCATCGTCGACCAGCAATCTGGTCGAAGGTCACGCAACCCGGTGCACCTACCCGGACAAGAACCCGATCGGCACCGGCGCATACACGGTGACAGCAGACCTGCAGCCGGCAGAACATCAAGTACCACGGCCAACACGCACTACTGGCAGCCCGGCCTGCCGAAGGTCGAGCACGGTCAACTACCCGGCGTTCCTGACCAACGACACCGCCAACACCTACCTGGCCAACGGCCAGGCGCAGTGGGGCAGCCAGTTCATCCCGAGCATCCAGAGCTTCTACCTCGTCCAAGAGCCCGAACTACCACTACTGGTTCCCGCCGGTGGTGAACGTGACGGTCGTTCATCAACCTGACGAACCCGATCCTGAACAACGTCGCGGTGCGGCAGGCAATGGCCTATGCGATCAACCGGCCGAAGGCGTCCACCATCGGCGAGTACGGCTACGAGCCGCCGTCGAACCAGACCGGCATCGTCACCCCGACCTTCCAGAGCTGGCTGGACTCGTCGCAGGCGGCCACCTTCGGCAACGACTACGCCTACAACCCGGCCAAGGCCGATCTCCATCCTGGAGAAGGCCGGCTTCAAGCGCGGCTCGAACGGCATCTTCACCACGCCGTCCGGCCAGCCGCTGTCCTTCACCATCATCAACAACGGCGGCTTCTCCGACTGGGTGGCGGCGGTGCAGACCATCCAGGCCGACCTGAAGGCCGTCGGCATCCAGATCACGCCGAGAACCTGGCCGAGACCAGCTACCAGAGCCGACCTGTACACCGGCAAGTACCAGCTCGGCTACGGCTCCGAGACGGGCGGCCCGAGCCCGTTCTACGAGCTGCGGCAGTGGCTGTACTCGGCCAACTCGGCGCCGATCGGCAAGACCGCGGGTCAGCAACTTCGAGCGGTACAGCAACCCGGCGACCGACGCGCTGATCAATCGAGTACGCCACCACCACCAGCGCGACCAGCAGCACTCGATCGTCGACCAGCTGCAGAAGGTCATGCTGCAGGACGTGCCGGTGATCCCGGTTACCGAGTCGGTCGACTGGTTCCAGTACAACACCGGCAGCTTCAGCGGCTGGCCCACGCCGGGCGACCCGTACGCGCAGCCGGCCGGCCTACAACTACCCCGACTGGGGCTGGGTGCTGCTGCACCTGAAGCCCTGTCAAGTAGCAGAACTGACCCGGGCGGCTCGCCTACTCGGCGAGCCGCCCAGGCCAGGCCAGCCGTTGCCTCTTGCCGGCCAGCACCGGTGAGCGAGCGTTGAGGAGAGCAAGCCCAGTGAGCGAGAGGACGAGCGCATGAGATTCGTGCTGCGCCGCCTGGGCTTCTTCGCGCTCACCCTGTGGGCTTGCGCTCACGCTTAACTTCCTGCTGCCGCGGCATGATGCCGGGCAACCCGGCGGACGCCATGATCGCGAAGCCACAAAGGCGTGGTCAGCCCGCAGGCGCTCAAGGCACTGGAAGCTCAGTTCGGCCTCGAACACCCATCAGAGCATTGTCGTCGCAGTACTTCCGGTACCTCGGCGACATCGCGACCGGCAAGTTCGGCATCTCGCTGACCACGCAGCCGGGGAGCTCGGTCAGCGGCGCATCGTGCTGACGCGATCCCGTGGACGCTCGGCCTCGTCGGCGTCACCACGATGCTCGCCTTCATGCTCGGCACCTGCATCGGCATCATCAGCGCCTGGCGGCGCGGCGGGCGGCTGGACAGCATCATGCCGCCCATGTTCGTGATCACGACGTCGATCCCGTTCTTCTGGCTCGGGCATGTGCTGATCCTGGTGTTCGGCGTCAAGCTGCACTGGCTGCCCTACCATCTTCGCCTACGACTTCACCCTGACACCCGGCTTCAACTGGACGTTCATCAGCAACGTGCTCGAGCACGCGCTGCTGCCCGCGCTGACGCTGCTGATCACGACGATCGGTGGCTGGATCCTGACCATGCGCAACACCATGGTCACCACGCTGGCCGAGGACTACGTGCGGATGGCCCGGGCCAAGGGCCTGCCCGGCAGGCGGATCATGCTCGACTACGCCGCGCGTAACGCGATCCTGCCGAACCTGACCGGCTTCGCCATGTCGCTCGGCTTCGTGCGTCAGCGGCGCCATCCTGGTCGAGTACGTCTTCAACTACCAGGGCGTCGGCTACTTGCTGCTGCAGGCGGTGAACAACGACGACTACCCGCTCATGCAGGCGCTGTTCCTGCTCATCACGGTCTGCCGTGCTGGTAGCGATCCTGCTGTCCGACATCGCCACCGCGATCCTCGACCCGCGCACCAGGGAAGCGAGGTAGCCATGGCGACACCAATCCCGCCGGACGGCCAGTTCGGCGGGTCGCTGCTGGCACCCGACGGCAGCAGCCCGGCCCCTCCGCCTGCGCCATTCGGCCCCCGCCAGGTCGCTGGCGGGATCACGGGTGCCCGCTCACTGCGGCGGATGGCCCGCGCCATCACCGCCAACCGCAAGGCGACGGCCGGAGCGGTCCTGCTGGCGATCTTCACGTTCCTGGCGCTGTTCCCCGGCCTGATCGCGCACGACGACCCGAACGCCGACGATCTACCCGCTTAGCCTCGCCCCGTCGGCGCGCACTGGCTCGGCACCACCGCCCTCGGCCAGGACATCTTCGCCCAGGTGATCTACGGCACCCGGCCGGTGCTGATCATCGCGCTCGGCGTCGGGCTCTGCGCCACCATCGTCGCCATGCTGATCGGCGTCGCCGCCGCCTACCTCGGCGGCTGGTGGGACAGCGGGCTGAACCTGGTCACCGACGTGCTGCTGGTCATCCCGACTGTTCCCGCTGCTGATCGTCATCGCTAGCTACCTGCACGGAGCCGGCAACCCGTGCTGATCGTGGTCTGACGCTCACCGGTTGGTCCTACACCGCCCGGCAGCTCCGGGCCCAGGCGCTGTCCCTGCGCAACCGGGACTTCCTGCAGGCGGCGCGGGTCCGCGGTGAGCGCCCGTTGTACATCATCGTCGTGGAGATCATCCCGACCATGACCTCGCTGCTGGTGGCGAGCTTCCTGACCAACGCGCTGTACGCGGTCCTGGTCGCCTCCGGCCTGCAGTTCATCGGCCTCGGCAACCCAACTCAGTGACAGCTGGGGCACGATGCTGTACTGGGCCGCAGAACAACGAGGCCTTCCAGACCGGGCAGTGCGCTGTGGGCATCGTGCCCGGCCTCGTGCATCGCCCTGCTCGGCGCCGCGTTCGCCCTGCTCAACTACGCCTTCGACGAGATCGGCAACCCGGCCCTGCGGCCGGTCCGGAGCATGCGGCGGGAAGCGTGTCAAGCCTGCTAGAGTAGACGGCCTGCCCGCCGGGTCGCTGCGACCCGGCCGGCATCTCTCGGCGGGCCAGTCCTCGAGGTCACGCGACCTGTCGGTCGACTACGTCATCGAGCGCGGCACGTCGCGCGCCGTCGAGGACGTGAGCTTCGACGTCGCAGCCGGCGAGTTCCTCGGCATCGTCGGCGAGTCCGGCTGCGGCAAGTCCACCCTGCTGTTCGCGATCGCCCAGTTGCTGGCCCCGCCCGCCAGCATCAGCGGCGGCAGCGTGACGTTCAAGGGCGCGAACCTGGTCGGCCTGACCGAGCGGCAGCTGGCTGCGGTCCGGTGGAAGGACATGTCCGTTGTCATGCAGAGCGCGATGAACGCGCTCAACCCGGTCAAGTCCATCGGCGCCCAGTTCGCGGACGCCATGCGGGCGCACGGCGTGACGTCCAAGGCGGAGATCGCGGACCGCTCGGCCGAGGTGCTCCGGATGGTCGGCATCGACCCGGCGCACCTGAAGAGCTACCCGCACCAGCTGTCGGGCGGCATGCGGCAGCGGTCGATGATCGCGATGGCGATGCTGTTCACCCCGGATCTGGTGATCATGGACGAGCCGACGTCGGCGCTCGACGTGGTGGCGCAGCGCTCGCTGATGGTCCAGATCAAGGAACTGCAGGAGCAGCTCGGCTTCGCGGTCATCTTCGTCACCCACGACATGTCGCTGGTCAGGCACTTCTCCGACCGGCTGATGGTGATGTACGCGGGTCAGGTGGCCGAGCTCGGCGCCACCCGGCAGGTGTTCGACACGCCGCTGCACCCCTACACCGTCGGGCCTCATGGACGCGTTCCCCTCGATCAGGGGGCCGCGGGTGCCGCTGACCGGCATCCCCGGCAGCCCGCCGGACCTGGCCAGGCCGCCGCGCGGGCTGCCGGTTCGCCCCGCGCTGCCCGCAGGTCATGGCCCGCTGCACCACTACCGACGGTCCCGCTGTACAGCGTGGACGGCGAGCCGGTCCGGTGCCTCCTGCAAGGGAACAACGGGGAGGTGCCCAGTGACTGAGCAGCAGACCGTCATGAGCCGCCGGGGCCGACGCGAGGCCGATCCGCGCTGCTGCGGACCGAGGGGCTGACCCGGCATTTCCGGATCGGCGGCGGCCTCCTGCCCGCCAGACGCTGCACGCGGTGGACGACGTGAGCCTGGCGATCGGCGAGCGCGAGATCGTCGCCCTAGCCGGCGAGAGCGGCAGCGGCAAGACCACCATCGCCCGGCTGCTGGCCAAGATCTACAAGCCCACCGCGGGGGAGATCTACTTCCAGGGCAGGCCGCTGTCCGGCTTGCGGTCGCGCGCGGACGTCCTGGGCTACCGCAGCGACGTCCCGATGGTCTTCCAGGACCCGTTCGCCTCGATCAACCCGGTGTTCCGGGTCTCGCACGGCGTCATGCGCAGCTCAAGCTGCACCGGCCCGAGCTGTCCGCCGAGCAGCGGCAGCAGGAGGCCGAGCGGGTCTTCGACGCGGTCGGCCTGACCCCGGCCGGCCGAGGTGCTGCAGCGCTACCCGCACGAGCTCAGCGGCGGCCAGCGGCAGCGGGTCGGCTTCGCCCAGGCGCTGGCCATGCGGCCGAAGCTGATCCTGGCCGACGAGCCGGTCTCGATGCTGGACGTGTCGATCCGGATCGGGCTGCTCAACCTGATGGCGCAGCTGCGCGACGAGCAGGGCGTGTCCATCCTGTACATCACCCACGACATCGCCAGCGCCCGGTACGTCGCCGACCGGCTGATCGTCATGTACGCCGGGCCAGATCGCCGAGCCGGGCCCGGTCGAGGACGTGCTCGCCAGCCCCAAGCACCCGTACACCCAGCTGCTGCTGTCCGCGGTGCCGGACCCGAAGGCCGAGCTGACTGTCGGCGCCGACACCGACCGGGGCGAGCCGCCGCAGGTGATCGACCCGACGCCCGGCTGCCGGTTCCGCTGGCGCTGCCCGCTCGCCATCGAGACGTGCCAGGCGGTCAGCCCCGCAGCTCTGCCAGCTCTCCCCCGGTCACGATGCCGCCTGCCACGTCGCCAGTCTGGCGCGGAAGTGAAGGCGTTCTCGTGATGAAACTCGCTGTTGTCGGCGGCGGCTCCACCTACACCCCGGAGCTCGTCGACGGGATCGCCAGGCTGACCGGTGACATCAAGATCACCGAGCTGGTGCTGGTCGACCCGGACGCCGAGCGGCTGTCGGTGGTCGGCCCGTTCTCCGCCCGGATCATGGCCCGGTACGGGCATCCGGCCGCCGTGTCCTGGACCTCCGACCTGGACGCGGCCGTCGACGGGGCCGGCGCCGTGCTGCTGCAGCTGCGCGTCGGCGGCCAGGCCACCCGGCACCGGGACGAGACCTGGCCGCTGGAGTGCGGCTGCATCGGCCAGGAGACCACCGGGGCGGGCGGCTTCGCCAAGGCGCTGCGCACGGTGCCGGTCGTGCTGGACGTGGCCGCGCGGGTCCGGGAGCGGGCGCGAGCCGGACGCCTGGATCATCGACTTCACCAACCCGGTCGGCATCGTCACCAGGGCGCTGCTGGACGCCGGGCACCGCGCCATCGGGCTGTGCAACGTCGCGATCGGCTACCAGCGGCTGTTCGCCTCGCTGCTGGACGTCGCGCCGGCCGCCGTCGCGCTCGATCACGTCGGGCTGAACCACCTGACCTGGGAGCGGGCCGCGCTCGTCGACGGCGCGGACCGGCTGCCGGCGCTGCTGGCCGCGCACGGCGAGGAGATCGCCGGGCACACCGGCCTGCCGCTCGCGGTGACGCAGCGCCGTCGGCGCGGTGCCGTCGTACTACCTGCGGTACTTCTGGGCGCACGACGCCGTGGTCGAGGAAGAGCGCGGCCGGCAGACCAGGGCGCAGGCGGTCGCCGAGATCGAGCGGCAGCTGCTGGCGATGTACGCCGATCCGGCGCTGGACACCAAGCCCGAGCTGCTGCACGCACCGGGGCGGCGCGTTCTACTCCGAGGCCGCGGTCGCGCTGCTCGCCTCGCTGGTCACCGACGCCGGGGACCGCCAGGTGGTGAACGTCCGCAACAACGGAACGCTGCCGTTCCTGTCCGACGAGGCGGTCATCGAGGTGTCGGCGACGGTCGGCGCCGGCGGCGCCGTGCCGGTGCCGGTCGCGCCGGTGAGCCCGCTGATGAGCGGCCTCATCGCGCACGTGTCGGCGTACGAGGAGCTGGCCGTGGACGCCGCGCTGCACGGCGGCCGGGACCGGGTGGCCGCGGCGCTGCTCGCGCATCCGCTGATCGGCCAGTACGACCTGGCCGAGCAGCTGACCGACCGGCTGCTGGCCGAGAACGCCGCGTTCCTGCCGTGGGCATCGGCCAGTGAGCGCTGCGTCCGGCGGCCTGGCCGCGGTTCTCGCGATTGACGGCGGCAACAGCAAGACCGACGTCGCGCTCGTCGGCCGCCGACGGCACGCATCCTGGCCACCGTCCGCGGCGGCCCGTCCAACCACCAGGTCATCGGCACCGACCGGGCCATCGACGGTGCTGACGGGCCTGGTCGCGAGGCTGCGGCAGCAGGCCGGGCTGGCCGGCGGCGGCCGCGTCGCCGCAGCACACGTCAGCCTGCCTGGCCGGCGCCGACCTGCCGGTCGAGGAAGCGGACCTCGGCCGCCTCGTGCAGTCGCTCGGCTGGTCGCCGACCAGCTCGGTGGTCAACGACACGTTCGCGGTGCTGCGGGCCGGCCTCGGCCGACGACGGCGCGCGCACTGGGGCATCGGGGTCGTCTGCGGTGCGGGGATCAACTGCGTCGGGGTGGCACCCGACGGGCGGACCACCAGGTTCCTGTCGCTCGGCGAGCTGAGCGGCGACTGGGGCGGCGGCGGCGACGCTCGGGCCGCAGGCGCTGTGGTGGGCCGTGCGGGCCGAGGACGGCCGCGGGCCGGAGACCGAGCTGCGCACCGCCGTGCCCGCGCACTTCGGGCTGGACGCGGGTCGAGGATGTCGTCATCGGCACTGCACCTGGGCAAGATCGGCTACGCCGAGCGGCATCGGCTGGTGCCGCTGCTGTTCGACGGTGGCCGAGCCAGGGCGATAAGGTGGCCCGCGACGTCGTGCTGCGCCAGGCCGACGGAGATCTGCCTGATGGTCGAGCCGTGGCGCGCCCGGCCGGCCTGGACCGGCCTGGCGACGCGCGGCGGTGCCGGTCGTGCTCGGCGGCAGCCTGATGACCGCGCGCGATCCGCTGCTCACCGGGCCATCTCCGACCAGCTGCCCGCTAGCCTGCCCGGCGCGGAGATCCGGATCGTCGACGTCCCGCCGGTCGCGGGCGCGGCGCTGCTCGGGCTCGACCACGTCGGCGCCCCGGCCGCGGCGGCCGCCCGGCTGCGCGAGTGCGCCCGCGCGACCTGAGAGAGCGGCGCCTGCCTGCCTACGGCAGCGGAATGGCCACCAGGGTCTGGGTCCCGGCGGTGACGACGAAGGCGCGGGCATGAGGACAGCGGGACCGACGGAAGACGCGGGATACCAGGCGTGCTGGTCGTCCAGCTGGCCACCGTCCAGCTGCCCGCTGCCACCTGCTGTCCCCGCCGGCGGTGGTGACCTGAAGGCGGCATCTGGTCCCGGCTCGGACGCCGGTCACCTGCACCGCAAGTTCGAGGCCCCAGGGGCGGGGCTGGTACCTGATGACGGCACTTGCATGGGTGCGCAGGTCGGCGCCGCGAACCGCGGCGGCCCACTGCCGCGCAGCCGATGCGGGCGCGCGGTCCAGCGGGTGGTCAAGTCCGCGGGCGACGGCCAGCGCGCCAGCGCCGACAACAAGGCCGGCTGCCGCTGCGGCCGCCAGCCGCGGCCATACGCTGGCTGGCTTGCGCAGATGCGCGGCGCGGCGCAGCACGGGCAGCAGCGCTAGCGGGGTCGCGTCCGGGTCACCGCTGCTGACCTGCCCTGACGCTTCATCGGCAGGCACCTTGCCCAGCAGGGCAGGCAGGCCGGCCAGCTCGGCCAGCTCGTCGCGGCAGCGTGCGCAGCCAGTCAGGTGCTGGTCTACCGCGGTGCGGTCGGCGGGACCGATGGCGCCGACGACGTAGACGCCCAGCGCCTGGCGCATATCGCCGCAGTCAGCTGATCTGGTCCTGCCACTGGCAGGCCAGCTCCGGTCCCCCATGCCCGCTGGAACGTCGCACCGCGGCTCTCCGGTTCATCCCGCCACCGGGGCGGCCAGCCAGCCGGACGCCGGCCGGATCGCCAGACCCCGGTCCAGCAGCTGGCCGGCCAGGTCGGCTGGCAGCAGCCAGCGCCAGCTGAACCAGCGGACCAGGTCCTTTTCCGGCGCGAGCACGGCGGCGCGCAGCGCCGCGCCCATCAGCGCGACAAGGTCGGGCGGTCCGGCCGCGATGGCTGCGGGTAGGCCTGATCCCATCGAGCCAGCTCGCTGCGATGTACGTGCCCGTCTCCGGACTCCGCTGGCAGCACGACCGACCTGGCCACGAGCGCGCCACAGCGCTGCAACGGGGAGCGCAGCGACCGGAGTTCCTTGTGCTTCAGGCCAAGCTCGAGCTCGACATCGTCAGCCAGGGCCGGCCCGGTATCCGCCAGATGGCGCAGCAGCCTGCCCCAGCCCGGGTCCGCGTGCTCCATCCTGGCCAGCTCCGCCCGGCATACCGGGTCCACCAGCGCGAGCAGCTCATCTGACAGCAGGATCGTCTTGCCGCGGTGGATGTCCAGCGAATGCACATCCGGCCGTTCCGACAGCTCGTGTGCCCACGGCCATTTCGTAGCAGGCCAGCTGGCGAAGCCGCGGCCGCCTGGCTGATACGGATCCTCGTGGCAGGCTTCATAGAGGCTGGGCAGCGCGCAGTCGGCGGTGCGGGTAAGCAGGCCGCGTTCTCGCACGAATTCGTGGGCCTCGTCGAGCGACTCCAGCGCACGGTCCGGAGTCAGTCGGCAGTCATGATCCCGCCGGCGGCGAAGCTCATCGAGCGACAGCAGCACGGTTCTCAGCTAAGCAGATAACAGGCGATCGCAGCGGCCGAGGCGACGTTGAGCGAGTCCACGTCGCGGCTCATCGGGATGCGAACCAGCTGGTCGGCCGCACCCAGCCAGCGATCCGACAAGCCGCTGCCCTCGCCGCCGATGAGCAGCGCCAGCTTGTCGTCCGCGCGCATCGAGGCGCTGACCGCGCCGATCGGGACTGCGACCGGGTCCGGGGTCAGCGCCAGCAGCCGGAACCCGGCCGCCCGCAGGCCGGCCAGTCCACCTCGCCAGTCATCCAGCCGCGCGTACGGGACGGCCAGTGCGGTAAGCGATCTATAACAGCTCTAACGACTAAGCGCCCCCACTGTGGCACGCTCGCCCGTCGGCGCCCGCCAGACTAGGTGCCGTGGCAGATCCTGTGCTGGTAAGCGACGCCAGCGACCCGCGCCTGACCGATTACGTCAGGCTAACGGACGTGCACCTGCGGCGGAGCCTGGAAGCGGCACAGGGACTGTTCATAGCCGAGGGCGAGAAGGTGATCCGCCGGGCCATCGCCGCCGGTTACCCGGTCAGGTCCCTGCTGGTTGCGGAGGACAAACTGGCCATCGATCGCCGACCTGGCTGCGCGCTGCCCGGCGCCGCTTTACATGCTCCCGCCGCGGAGCGGCCGAGCAGCTGACCGGCTACCGGGTGCACCGCGGGGCGCTGGCCTCCATGCAGCGGCTGCCGCTGCCGCCGGTCGGCGGACGTGCTTGCCAGCGCGCGCCGGGTCGTCGTCCTGGAGGACATCGTCGGACCACACGAACGTCGGCGCGGTGTTCCGCTGCGTGGCGGCGCTCGGCTTCGACGGCGTGGTGCTGGCGCCGCGGTGCGCCGATCCGCTGTACCGGCGGGCGGTCAAGGTATCGATGGGCGCCGTTTTCAGCGTTCCGTACTGCCGGCTGGCTGACTGGCAGGCGGTCTCGCTGAGCTGCGGGCGGCCGGGTTCCGGCTGCTGGCGCTGACGCCCGACCTGGCGGCGATGCCGATCGGTGTCGAGCGCTAGTGTCGCCGCCGACCGCAAGCTCGCGCTGCTGATCGGCGGCGAAGGGAGCGGCCTGTCCGGCCGGTGGCTGCAGGCCGCCGACGAGCTGTCCGGATCCCGATGAGCCGCGGCGTCGACTCGCTCAACGTTGCGTCAGCCGCCGCGATCGCTTGCTATCTGCTCGCGGAGAACTGAAGCACGTGATGCCGACCCGACCGCGTGATCGGATGCGATCCTGGCCAGCCCTCCGGCGCTCGCATTGCACCCGGGCTGTCGACTTATCCACAGCTTTAGAGTTCACAATTGTTCACACCGGCTCGCTCCAATTCGGCATAGGCTCGATACAATTCGACACAGTTTAGCGGGAACCTTTTTGGGAGCCTAATGGGGTCGGAAACCCGCATGATCTGCGAAGATTCATCCGCGCACCTCAGAGGCCCTGTAGCGGCAAGTGTGAACCACTGGCTACCGCTGCTCACCGGACAATGCAAGTTGCGGTCACGCGCATTGTTGGGTGCATGCACGAGCCTTTTTGACGTCCCGATCGTCCTACAGTAAAGTCCGGGTCAAATAATCGCTGTGGACGCGAGTACGGCGGTGCAAAGAAGCCCCCGGCCGGGGTCTTGGCAGAGCCGGCCAGGGGCGACCTCCTTAAGGGAAGGCGGTGCCAAGGATGCCACATGCGGCAGAGTCCCACCACCCTGGCCAGAGTGCCGGCGGCTTGAGGAAAGCTGCTTTCGCACCGCCCGGCTCGGCCCCGCAGGAGCCCTGGGCGCAGATAGAGAAATCTAATCCACGTGCTCGAAGCAACACTGCGAGCGCTGGTGCAAGTTCTGGGCGACGGGAACTGGCGGCATCCACGCCTACGACTGCGGAAGCTCAAACTTGAGCGACGGGACCTACTACTTCTTTGAGATCACTGAATACACTGACCCGGCCACGCGCCAGAACCTGTACGACGTCGAAGACTGCGGCACCGGCGGATATGGCACCTGCACCACAGTGGCCACTTCGAGCGCCTACAGTTTCCCATGGTCCGTCAACGCCGCCGAAACCAACTTCGGCGGCACTCCCTGCTCGCTCCAGATCATGGGGGCCAGCTCGGCACAGCTGCACATAGGAGCGAGCGCCAATCCGATGGAGTTCCAGAATGGCGAAGGCGCGAGCTGGACGACTGAAAGCCTTAACGACAGCGGGCCAGTCTGCAACGACTACAAAGGTCTCTACTCGGACACTGTGCTGGGCACATACGATAATCGCAACTAGGGCGAGCAGAGGATGAAACGCCGCAGCCACAGACAAAGGGCCGCCAATGCTGCCGCAGGTGGGGCGGCTCTGCTGCTCGCGGTGACGGCCTGCGGCAGCCGACCGGCTGGCACCGGTGATCAAGCCGCCGGCTTCCAGCCTGTGGCCAGCACAAGCACAAGCCCGGCTGCGACAATCACGATCGACCCGAGCGCTGGCGAAGGTACCGGCGAAACGTTCACTCCCCTGCCGACAGGTACGCCAGCGCTGACTGCCGCCGAGGCGTGGGCCGTCGACGCGCAGGCCAACAGCTACGCGAGCACGGCGATACCTGGTGATGTAACCCCGCAGCTTGGCTTGCTGACCCTGCCGGTCGGACCCGCCGGTATGCCTGGCACCGGCAACCTCGCCCAGTCCAACGGCGAGGCTTACACCGCGCTCAACGAGCTGACGTGGGCTTTCAGCTGGCAGCAATGCCCAGTGCAGAGAGCCCCTCCCGAGCGCCAGGTAGCTCCACGGCCCCGAGCCCATCAGCGAGCAGCTGCGTCGCATGGCTGTTCCTGAACGCCAACACCGGGCTGAGATCGACCAAACGTGGCAGCAATAGACGCCGCGGGCCTGTTCCCGCGGGGCCTCTGCTCGGGTCCGTTTCCGGTTGAAGCAGCTGCAGCGCGGCGCCGGAGACTTGCCGCAGCTTCAGCCCTGATGGCTGGCGACCTCCAGCGATTCTGGGACTTGCCATCACGGTCAGCCTGATCATTGCTGCAAGGCACCGTCGCTTCCAGCCATCGCGGCTGGTCCCTTCGCGGCGGCCTGTGGTCAGGCCGGCAGCCGATCAGTCCGGCCATGAGGGCTCACCGCTCCGGGCCGTGCTGGGCTGAGCACGTAGGCGGCATGGTCAGCGATATCCGCCGCGGAATCGGTGCGTACGTCGACCCCGGCTGGTGTCGTTGTCGTTGAACACTGAGCGCACGGTGAGGTCATGGCTTGCGGCGAACTTGCGGCAGTCGGCTTCCTGGCGGGCGACCGAGAGGCCCGCGCCGGTACGGTCCTGGCTGGCGCGGCAGTCGGTGCCGCGCAAGATATGGCCAGGTCCTCGATCGTTGCCAGCTTGTCCTCGGCCACCAGCAGGGACCGGACCGGGTAACCGGCCGCGATGGCCCGCCTGATCACCTTCTCGCCCTCGGCGATGAACAGGCCCTCGGCGGCCTCCAGGCTGCGGCGCAGCTGCACGTCGGTCAGGCGGACGTAGTCGGCCAGCCGCGGATCGGCGGCGTCGTTGATCAGGATCTGCCGCGAACCGGTGAGCAGCCATGCTGCCATTGTGACGCCCGGGCAGGACGGTGAACGGCGGCGAGACCAACCCGGCAGAGTCAGCCGGTCTGTGACGTGAAGTCCGATATAGTCGGCCCTGGCCAGCTGGCCGGACGCGAACGGATCCTGAAGGACGCAGGCAGTGTCACCACGGGCAGCGAGGACCGGGCACCGGCCGTCGCGGCCGGTCCCGCCGGGTCGGCACCGCGAAACTGGTCGCCGATCGCCGTCGCGATCTCCGCCGTCTGCATGATCACCATGACGGCGCAGGGCGGTCATCACCCGCGCGTCCTGCTCCGACACGCCGGTACTGGTCAACGTGGCGGTCAGCGACGACATCGCCCCGGCCATCCAGGCAATCGCCCGGTCCTTCAACAACCAGAACGTCACCGACCCACGGCCGCTGCGCCGAGGTCCAGGTCACCGAGGGCGACTCGGCGGCCCAGGCCAGCCAGATCGACGGCCAGGCGTCCTGCGCGGCGCTCGCGCCCGATCGACGCCTGGATCCCGGACTCCAGCCTGTGGGTGGACGTGGCCCGCACCTACCCGGTCGGCGCCCAGGTCGTGCAGCCGACCGGCAAGAGCGTCGCCCGTTCGCCCGCTGATGCTGGTCACGACGGCGGCGGTCGCGGCCAGAGACGCATGTCTTCGACTACCCCGCCGGCCTGGAACGTGCTGCTGCCGCCGTCGGCTACGGCGGGCCGCCCGCCAGCCTCGGGCTGTCCGTCGACCTGCCTGATCCCACCGACAGCTCGGCCGGGCTCGCCACCCTGATCCAGGTGAGCCGCGTAGCTCGGCAGCGGCGCCGCGGCCAGGACCGCGTTCACCCAGTTCGTGTTCGAGCTCGAGGCAACCGAGAATTTCGACTCGCGCGTCCGCCCTGCAGCAGTTCGTGGCCAGCACCCGGGCCGCCGTTCGACCGGCAGGCGGTCACCGTCGCCAGCGAGCAGGCCGTGCTGGCCTACGACAAGGCGAGCCCGCAAGGCGCCGCTGGCCGCGCGCTACCCGACCGGCGCCAGCGCGGCGCTCGGAAGCCCGGAACTCGACTACCCGTACGTGCTGACGACCTCGACAGCCGTGCCGCTGCAGGCAGCCACGGAGTTCGGCAACTACCTCCAGACCAGCTACGCGAAGCGGCCGATCCGGTATTACGGATTCCGGCTCGCCGACGGGGTGCCGGACGTGATGCCGCCGTCGGCCGGCCTGGGCTGCCCAGCCGCTCCAGCTGGCGAGCGCGCCGAGCGCCAGCGAGGCGGCCTCCAGCCTGCAGGTCTGGGAGAAACTCGGCCTCGGCTCCCGCGACCTGACGCTGATCGACGTCTCGCCCGCGATGGACCAGCCCGCTGGCAACGGCACGCAGACGCTGGAGCAGGAGCTCACCCAGACCGCGGCCCGCGGGCTGGCGCTGTTCCCCGACAGACCCAGCATGGGCCTGTGGGAGATGGGCCAGCCCGGTCGGCCGGCCAGCCCTATCACGCAGCTGGTATCCGTCGGCCCGCTGCCCGCCGACTACGGCGTCATCACCCGGCGGGCGCAGCTGCAGCAGATCATCGCGACCCTGCACCCGGGCAACGGGGTCCTGGCGCTCAACGACGCGATCCTGGCCGCCTACCAGGAGCATGACCGCGACCTACGCGCCGAACTACGCCAACGCCGTGCTCGTGCTGACCTCCGGCGTCGACAGCGCGCACGGCGACATGCCGCTCAGCGCCCTGCTGCCAAGCTGCGGGCGCTGTACAACCCGAGCCGGAAGGTGGAGATCGTCATCATCATGTTCGGGCCAGCAGGGCGACTTCACCGCGATGCAGGAGATCGCCGACGCCACCGGCGGCGTCGCCTACCAGATCAGCAACCCGGCCGAGGTCGGCAAGATCTTCATCGAGGCGATCGCGCACCGGATGTGCGACCAGGGCTGCGCGGCCCCGTAACGGCCATTCCGGCGGGCCGGGCGGCGCCTGAAAAGTTTCCGAAAATCGCTGGCGCGATCCTGTGAACCTGTCGGCCGAGGCAGCGCGTCAAATTATGATGAGGCCCGGCGAGAGCGGGGCGCCGGGCCTCACTTTAGCTTCCGGATAGCTCGGGCCTCTGCGGGCCGGAGTTTGGCGTCCGGGGTCTGGCCGTCAGGTCAGCGTGTCCAGCATCTGGTGAGCGCGGGCGATCAGCACCGGCACCGCCGGCCCTTCCCGCTCGAATCCCTCGCCGACGCGTCTGGTTCAGCAGGTACCGGGCGTGGATGCCCTCCAGCACGACGGCCAGCTTGAAGTAGCCGAACGCGATGTAGTAGCCGATCGCGCTGACGTCCCGGCCGGTCAGCTCCGCGTACCTGGCGGCGAACTGCGGCGCGGGTATAGAAGCCGGGCAGCGCGGTGACCGTCGCGCCCACATTGATGTCGGGGAACGCCTCGCCCGCCATCCGCCCAGTAGGACAGCGTCAGGCCCGAGATCGGCCAGCGGGTCGCCGAGCGTCGACATCTCCCAGTCGACGACGGCCGCGATCCGGGCCGGCGTGGTCAGCTGCACGAGCGTGTTGTCGAGCCGGAAGTCGCCGTGCACCAGCGTGCCCTCGGCCGACTGGTCCGGCAGGCCCTCCGTCAGCCGGCTCACCAGCTCGTCGTAGCCCGGCATCTCCCTGGTGTTCGACAGCTCCCACTGCCGCTGCCAGCGGGATAGCTGCCGGGCCAGGTAACCCTCCGGCCTGCCGAAGGTGCCCAGGCCGACCGCGGCAGGTCGACGCCGTGAATAGTGGCCAGCATCCCGGCCAGCAGCTCCGATAGCTCGGCGGCCTGTGCGGCGTCAGCAGCTGCCCGTCCTGCATGGTCCGCAGCACCAGGCCATCGACGTACCGCATGAGGTAGAACGGCGCGCCGATCACCTCGGTGTCCTGGCAGTTCGCCAGCGGCTCGGGCACCGGCACGGCCGTGCCGGCCAGCGCCGTCAGCACGCGGTACTCGCGGCTCATGTCGTGCGCGGTCGGCAGCACGTGGCCGAGCGGCGGCCGCCGCAGCACGACCTGGCCGCCGTCGAGGTCCAGCCGGTAGGTGAGGTTGGAGCGGCCGCCGGCGATCAGCTGCACGCCGCGTAGCTCGCCAAGGTCGGCAAGGCCGGCCCCGGCCATCCACTTGGCCAGCCCGACCGGATCCTCCACGCCGGGGACGCCGGGAACGCGCTGGATGCCGCCGGGAACCTCGATGCCGCCTGTCACCATTCACCTCATCTGGCCGTCGACCAGGCCGCGCGGGGTAGCCGGCCGGAAACCGCATGCGGCAATGATCCCTTATCGGCGGCGCCAGGCACAGAGGGACCGGGCGTGATCTGGCCTCGGCATGCACGCTGCCACCTGGCCGTCGCGCCGGTACGGTATGCACCATGAACGCGGATCAGTCGCTGTCGTCCACCCCGCGGACCACACTGCACCGGCTGCGGGAGCGCGGCCGGACCGAGCGCGCTGACCTCGATGCGGTGCTCGAGGCCGGGCTGGTCTGCCATCTGGGCGTAGTCATCGACGGCGTCGCCGGTCGTGCTGCCGACCGGTTACGGCCGGCATCGGCCAGACCCTGTACCTGCACGGCTCGTCGGCGAACAGGTCCCTGCTGAGCGGCGGCTGGCCAGCAGGTCTGCGTCACCGTCACGCTGCTGGACGGCCTGGTCTGCGCCCGGGCGGTCTTCCACCACTCGATGAACTACCGCAGCGCGGTGATCTTCGGCGCGGCGCGTCTTGTCACCGGCGCCGACGAGAAGCTGGCGGCGCTGCGCGGCGGTCACCGATCACCTGGTGCCTGGCCGCTGGGAGCACGCACGGGAGCCGAACCGCAAGGAACTGGCCGCGACGGCGGTGCTGGCGCTGCCGCTGGACGAGGCCTCGGTCAAGGTCCGGGCGGGCGGCCCGAAGGACGACGCCGGAGGACTACGACTCCGGCATCTGGGCCGGAGTGCTGCCCGCCGCGCTGACCTTCGGCGCCGCCGAGCCCGACCCGGCGCTGGCAGCGGAGGTCCGCGTTCCGGAGCACATCCGGCGCTGGCGGGCCGGGTGCGCGGCGCGGCTCCCGACGTGACCGGCGGCCGGCTGAGACGTCGGTGCCAGCGACGGCAGCGTGGCGTCCAGCGCATCTCGCCCGTCCGATCACCTAGGCTGAGTCGAATGACTGACCGGCTCGTCTGGATCGACTGCGAGATGACCGGGCTTGATCTCACCCGCGACGCGCTCGTAGAGATCGCGTGCATAGTCACCGATGGCGAGCTCAATGACCCTGGATGAGGGCATTGACGTGCTGATCAAGCCTCCGGCCGAGGCGCTCGACGGCATGCACGAGGTCGTGCGCGAGATGCATACCGCCTCGGGCCTGCTGGCCGAGCTGGCCAGCGGACTGACCCTGGCCGAGGCGCAGGACCTGGTGCTGGCCTACATCCGCCAGCACGTGCCCGAATCGCGCAAGGTGCCGCTGTGCGGCAACTCGATCGCCACCGACCGGTCGTTCCTGGCGAGGGACATGCCGGAGCTCGACGACTTCCTGCATTACCGGATGGTGGACGTCTCCAGCATCAAGGAACTGGCCAGGCGCTGGTACCCGCGTGCCTACTTCGCCAGCCCGGAGAAGCACGGCGGCCACCGGGCCCTGGCCGACATCCGGGAAAGCATCCGCGAGCTGCGGTACTACCGCGAGGCCGTGTTCGTGCCGCAGCCCGGACCGGACACGGCGACGGCGCGGCGGCTTGCGGCCAGGCTGACGGCCGCCGAGACCAACCCGCAGCCCCAGGACCAATCCAGTACTGCCCAGTGACCGATGACCGGTATGCTTCGTAAGCCGTCCGGGAGTTGGCGTACCTGGCGGCTATGGTGGGCGTAGCTCAGTTGGTTAGAGCGCCAGGTTGTGGTCCTGGATGTCGTGGGTTCGAATCCCATCGCTCACCCCGATGAAATCGCAGGTCAGAGGCCGCGCGGCAGAAATAGCCCGGAGGGCGGGATACCGCCGGAGTAGGGTTTGGCTGTGATGTCCGACTTCCGCGTCATGATCGCCGACCGGTACCGGCTGGATAGCCGGATCGCTGCGGGCGGCATGGGCGAAGTCTGGCGGGCCGTGGACACAACGCTCGACCGGCCGGTGGCTGTCAAGGTACTGCGACCCGAGTATGCCGGCCAGCACGACACGCTGGCCAGGTTCCGAGCCGAGGCGCGGCACGCCGGATCGCTGACCCATCCGGGCATCGCCAGGGTCTACGACTATGGCGAGACCGGCGACGGCCACCCTCCGTATCTGGTGATGGAACTGGTCGACGGGCCGGCCCTGACCGCGCTGATAGCCAGGGGTCCACTGAGCGTGGCCGGCACCCTGGACGTGATCGCCCAGACCGCCGACGGACTCGACGCGGCCCATTCCGCAGGCCTGGTGCACCGGGATATCAAGCCGGGGAACCTGCTGGTCGGCCCTGGCGGGCAGGTGAAGATCACCGACTTCGGCGTCGCGCATGCCGCCGGTTCCGCGCCGATCACCCGCGCCGGGACGCTGATCGGCACGCCTGCCTACCTCGCTCCGGAGCGGGTCGGCGGCGGACCCGCCAGCCCGGCCAGCGACTTGTACTCGCTCGGGATAGTGGCCTGGGAGTGCCTGGCAGGCACACCGCCGTTCACCGGGCAGCAGATGGACATAGCTGTCGCGCACCGGGAGCTGCCGCTACCGCCGCTGCCGGCTGGCGTACCAGCCCAGGTAGCCGCGCTGATCGGCGAGCTGGCCGCCAAGAATCCGGCAGGCCGCCCGGCCACCGCCGGGGCGGTCGCCGGCCGGGCCGGCCGGTTGCGCGATGCCATGGCCGGATCGGCAGGGTTGGCTGCGGCTAGCTGGCCAGACCCGGGCACCGATGCTGTCCGCGGTCCCCGGACTGCGACCATGGCCGCGCCGTACGCCATTACGATGACGGGCCTAGCGCAACCCGACGTGCCAGAACGCTGGCTTGACCGGCCGCGGCCACGGCGCCGCAAGCGGGCGGTCCGCCGTGGCCTGCTGGCTGCTGGCGCGCTCGTCGTAACCGCCGGGCTGGGTGGCTGGCTGCTCGCTGGCGGGCTCAGCCCGACGGCATCGCATCGGCCCGCCGCAGCCGGGCCTGCCGCTACCCAGGCGCCCGCCGGCACGGTGGCCGTCAGCAGCGACGCGCTTGTCGGGCAGCCGGTCCGGGCCGTGCGGCGGCAGCTGCACCAGCTCGGCCTGCGGGTTCAGGTGAACTGGCAGCCAACTGACCAGCAAGCGCCCGCGACAGTGGTGTCGGTCCAGCCCGCCGGCCAGGTCGCCCCCGGCAGCACCATCGTGCTGACGGCAGCGCTGCCGCCCGCCGGCCACCACGGCCACGATCACGGCGGCAACGGCGGCGACGGCGGCGGTAACGGCGGCGGTAACTGAAAGACATCCCGGAGGACCGGCGTGACCCTGCACGGACGTAACCTCACCGTGGCGGCCAGCCTCGCACTCGCCGTCCTGGCGGCCCTCGCTGCACTAGCCGCCAGAACCACAGTTGCCGCGCGCGCCGGCGCGAAGCCGCGATTCGCGGCCGGCAGCCACGCGGCCGGGCCGCCGATCAGCCTGGCTCCTGAGGTTCAGCCAGACTTCATCGCGGTTAACCCGAAACCCTGACGATCATGACCAATGAGGGGAACGGGGCCGCTAACCTCGCGCCGCTGCTGGCTAGCTGGCGCTCTGACCTGGCGGACTGGGCCATCCCCGAGCACATCACGGCGGCAGTGACCGAGTCGCCCTGGGTCCTCCCGCGGCGGGTGTTTGCGCGGCGGGCCGACCGGCTGGCCGGGAACCCGTCCGGTCCGTCGTTCCAGCGAGCCTGGGACGCGCTGGACCCGCCGGGCAGCGTGCTGGATGTCGGCTGCGGAGCCGGCGCCGCCTGCCTGCCGCTGCTGTCGCGGTGCACCGCGCTGACGGTGGTGGATTGCGAACCGGACATGCTGGAGCTGGTCGCGCAGCGCGCCGCGGCGGCCGGAACGACGGCACGGCTGGTGGCTGGCCGGTGGCCCGACGTAGCCGGCCAGGCCGCCGCGGCCGATGTCGTGACCTGCCATCACGTGACCTACAACGCACCAGACATCGGGGCGTTCCTGGCCGCGCTGACGGCCGCGGCCCGGCGAACGGTCGTGCTGGAGATGACCGCACAGCACCCGCTGGCCAGCCTGAACCAGCTGTGGCTCCGTTTCCATGGACTGGTGCGGCCGACTGGGCCGACCGCCGCGGACCTGCTCGAGATACTCGCGGCCATGGGGGTCCGCGCGGGTCACGAGCGCTGGCAGCGGCCCGGCGGGGCGGACTACGAGAGTTTCGAGGAACTCACCGACGTAACCCGGCGCCGACTCTGCCTGCCGCCAGAGCGGGCAGCTGAGGTCGCTGTCGCGCTTGCCGAGCTGGGCGTCGATCCGGAGCACCCCGTCGACCTGGGTTCGTCTGGCCGGGAGGTCGTGACCGTCTGGTGGGACGGCGGGGCCTAGCCCGCGCGGCTGGCCAGCCCGCCCCACGGCCCGCCCTGAGTTGCGTCATCATTTGCCATTCTCTTACCACCGATTTGGATACCAGGCCGTCTACCAGGTAGAGACGATGGAGACAGCGGATGGTGATGGGCGGATCTGATGGACGAATGGCCACAAGGCTGGTTCCGCGGGGAACAGCGTGACGGTGCCGCTGACTCCGGGGGCGACGGGGTCGGCCCGGATCAGTCAGGTGACAGGACAATCAGCATCCCGGCGGCCAATCCAGCCGGGCAGTACCAGGTCGGACAGTACGCGGCCGGCGCTGGCGGCCAAGGCGAGTCCGGCGGCCAGGGCGGCGCGCCGGCCGGCGGCTGGCCCGCGCAGCCGCCGCCATCTTCCGGTCGCGGCGGGCGCGGCGCGCCGACGGCCACGCCCTGGACGTCCGGGGCCGGCGGCGCTGTCTCGGGCGGCTCGTCACGCTGGCGCCGATGGCTCCGGCCGCGGCGCATCTTCACGGTCATCGCCGCGGTGATCGCGCTGCTGCTCGTCGGCACTGCGGCGACCTACTTTTACCTGAATTCCCAGCTGAACAAGGCCAACGTGCTGGTCAGCTACCCCGGCCGCCCCGCGCCCGGATCAGGCACGAACTGGCTGATCACCGGGTCGGACAGCCGCCAGGGCCTGACCCGGGCGCAGGAGCGCAGGCTGTCCACCGGCGTCAACATCTCGGGCCAGCGATCTGACACGATCATGATCTTGCACCTGCCAGCCGGCGGCGGCCGGGCCGTGCTGATCAGCATTCCGCGTGATTCCTATGTGAACATCCCCGGCCATGGCATGAACAAGATCAACGCCGCGTTTACCTTCGGCGGGCCGAAACTGCTGGCGCAGACCGTGCAGAACGCCACCGGGCTCTACATCAATCACTACATGGGCATCGGGTTCGGCGGCTTCGTCAGGGTTGTCGACGCGGTCGGTGGCGTGCGGATGTGCCTGGCCACGCCGCTGCACGAGGCAAGTTCCGGGGTGAACCTCAAGAAGGGCTGCCAAACCCTCAGCGGTGGTCAGGCACTGGCCTACGTGCGGGACCGGCACAGCTTCAATACCCAGGACCTGCAGCGCGAGCAGGATCAGCGGCTGTTCCTGAAGGCGCTGCTGAAGAAGATGACGAGCGCGGGGGTCATGCTGAACCCGTTCGCAGCCATCCCGGCGGCGAGCGACACCGCCAGCACTCTCACCGTGGACCAGGGCGCCAGCCTGTACCAGCTAGTCGAGGTGGCCAGGGCCATGCGCGACCCGATTACCACCACGGTGCCGATCGCGAATGCAAATTACGTGACCGCGGCGGGCGACTCGGTGCTGTGGAGCTCAGGTGAGGCAAAGCTGCTGTTCACCGCGCTGCGAAATGACACCAAGATTCCCAAGTCGCTGATCACGGGCTCGCACCAGGCCTGACAACCGGCGCCGCCCTAGCCACGCCACGGACTTTTCATCGATTCTGGTCGCGGCGAATGCGTCGGCGGCCCGCTGCCTGCGGAGGCCAGCCTCAGCGGGCGTTCAGCAAACCCTCAGGGAGCAGGCGGACAATAGCAGTCATGAACAGCCAGCCCGACGGCAGGCGCCAGCCAGATGCGAAGTTGCTTGTCGTCGAAGACGAGCCGAACATCCTGGAGCTGCTGGCCGCCAGCCTGCGCTACTCAGGATTCGACGTCGTCACGGCGGCAGCGGGCAACGAGGCCGTGCAGGCCGCGCAGCGCCACCGGCCGGACCTCATCGTCCTGGACGTGATGCTGCCCGACATGGATGGTTTCGACGTGATCAGGCGACTGCGCGGCGGCGGGGCGCAGATTCCGGTCGTGTTCCTGACGGCCCGCGACTCGACCGAGGACAAGATCCGCGGTCTGACGCTCGGCGGCGATGACTACGTCACCAAGCCGTTCAGCCTCGAAGAGGTCATTGCCAGGATCCGCGCAGTGCTGCGCAGGACCAGGGGCGACGGCAGCGAGCCGTCACCGCGGCTGAAGTTCGCCGACCTGGAACTCGACGAGGACAGTCACGAAGTCTGGCGGGCCGGCCAGCAGATCCCGCTCTCCCCCACCGAGTTCAAGCTGCTTCGCTACTTCATGGGGAATGCCAACAGGGTGCTCTCCAAGATGCAGATACTCGACCACGTCTGGGACTACGACTTCCGCGGCGACACCGGGATCGTCGAGTCGTACGTATCCGTGCTGAGGCGCAAGGTTGACTCCACCGAGCCGCACCTGCTCCACACCCTGCGCGGCGTCGGCTACGTGCTCAGACTGCCGCACTCCTAGCTTGCCGACTTTCATGGCTCAGGCACCGCAGCGCACCGGCTTCTGGCAGTCCGTCAAGGACCTGCCCGGCCGTACTCCGCTGCGCGTCAAGCTGATCACAGTCGTGCTGGCGCTGGTCGCGATAGCGCTGACGGTGATCAGCGTGGCGGGCATCGGTTTCCTCCGCAGTTATCTGATCAACCAGCAGGATCAGACGCTCGTCGCCGACGCCGCGCAGGTACAGGCGCCCGCTACGCACTATCTGATCGGCCTGCTAGCGGGCAGTAATCCGCAGCGACTGCAGGCTGACGGCGTTTCGGTTGACTGGATATCGAACGGCAAGCTGTACCACGTCCTTGATCCCATCACAGGTTACGGCCAGAGTGCCCGGATTGTTGCTGGCCCTGCCTACCCCCTGAACGCAGCCTGGCTGCACACGGGCAGCGCGGTCACCGTAGGCGCGCAATCGGGGTCCGGCCGCTGGCGAGCGCTGGCAGTGGACTTCCCGGTGCCCGCGTTGAACGGCGGCCAGGTCGTCAACGGCACCCTGGTCGTCGCCGCAGACGCCACGCCCGTATACCGGACACTTGCCAAGCTGACCGGCATCGACATCATCGTCAGCGCGCTTCTGCTGCTGGTACTGGCCATCGTCGGCGTTGGCGTGATCAGGGCTAGCTTGCGCCCGCTGATCGATATCGAGCGGACGGCGGGGGCAATTGCCGCTGGCGACCTCAGCAGGCGTGTGCCTGAGCGGGACCCCCGCACCGAAGTTGGCCGGCTAGGCCGGTCGCTGAACGCGATGCTGAGCCAGATCGAGACCGCGTTCCGCGCTCGATCTCAGTCCGAGGCTGCAGCCCGGCGGTCCGAGGAAAAGATGCGGCAGTTCGTCGCGGACGCAAGCCACGAGCTGCGGACGCCGCTGACCGCGATCCGGGGCTTCGCGGAGTACTACCGCCAGCGCGGCGGAATCGAAGCGGGGCCAGTGGCCGAGGCCGCCGGCAAGCGCAGCATGCAGCCGGCCGATGACATCGCTGCCGACATCGCCGCTGCGGCCGGGGACGCGCACGAAGCCGGGTCCGCCGCCGCACGCTACGAAGCCGCCGCCGGTAGCAACGGCACCGGCCAGCTGGCCTCGGCCGACCTGGACCGGATCATGCGCCGGGTGGAGCAGGAATCTTCTCGGATGGGCGTGCTGGTCGAGGACATGCTGCTGCTGGCGAGGCTGGACCAGCAGCGTCCGCTCGACCAGCGTCCGGTCGACTTGCTGACGCTCGCAGCCGACGCGGTGCACGACGCGCGCGTGGTTGCGCCCAGCCGCAGCATCCACCTGACGGTCGGCTCCGGCGCCGCGCTTCTGGTGATCGGCGACGAGGTCCGGCTTCGGCAGGTCATCGGCAACCTGATGAGCAACGCCCTGGCGCACACGCCGGACGGATCGCCGATCGACGTGCTGATCAGATCGGGCAGTCTCGACGAGGCGCCGGCAGCCAGCGGCGTCAGCCCGGCAGCGCCAGCCGGGCCAGGTGGGCCGGCCGTACCCGCCGTACCCGCCGTACCCGGCGCGCCAGCCGATCTTCCGGGTCAGCAGAATTCGCGGCTCGCGGCCGTGCTCGAAGTGGCCGACCACGGTCCCGGCCTCACCAGGGAGCAAGCCGACCATGTCTTCGAGCGGTTTTACCGCGCCGACCAGTCCAGGACGTCGGGCGGCACCGGCCTCGGACTGGCCATCGTCGCCGCACTCGTGACGGCGCACGGCGGCGCGGCCTGGGTGCGCTCGCAGCCGGGCGATGGTGCCACGTTCTGCATCGCGCTGCCGCTGGCGCCGGAGGCGGCTCAGGGCGCGAACGAGGCCGAAGACCCGGGCGAGGAAGCCGAGGCACCGGACAAAGCGGCGATCAGCGCCGACGGACCGATCAGCTAGCGGTCAGGCTGCCAGCACTGCCCTGGCGGCGGCCAGCACCGACTCCCGGTAGGACGACCCGAATAGGCAGACGTGCACGAGCAGCGGATGCAGCTGGTGCAGCGGCACCCGGCTGCGCCAGCCATCGGCGAGCGGCGCCGCCTCCTGGTAGCCCGTCATGATCTGGCCCAGGAACGGTGCCCCGAACAGCGCGAGCATGGCCAGGTCGGTTTCTCGGTGACCGCCGTGCGCGGCCGGGTCAATCAGCCAGCCGCGACCGCCAGACCACAGCACATTCCCGGACCAGCAATCGCCATGAATGCGGCTGGCCGGCTCGTCCGGCCCGGCCAGGACCGCGGACCGGGCGGCTGCCTGTGCTACCAGCCGGGCATCTGCCGCGCTGAGCGATCCCGCGTCTCTCGCGATCCGGACGTACGGCAGCACCCGGATCGCCGCATACCAGTCCGGCCATCGATCAGCCTGGTCGTTGGGCAACGGCAGGCCAGCGATCGTGCCCGGCCACGGCGCGCCGAACCGGCCGGCTCCGGATGCATGCAAGGCGGCCAGTTCCCGGCCGAACCGGGCGGCGGCCGGAGCACTTGCTGCGCCTGCCTCGACCCACTCGATCACCAGGCAGCCAGGGTCGGAGCCGAGCACCGCAGGCACGGACACCGCGGTCGCTTCGGCCAGCCAGCGCAGCCCGGCAGCTTCGGCAGCGAACCCGCTCGGGTCCTCGTTCCCCGAATTAACGGCAGGGAACGGGGCCAGCTTTGCGAATGCCGTCCGACCGGCCGCAGTGGTCAGGCGATAGTGCGCGACACCGTGCCCGCCGCCGAGATTCAGCACGTCCGTCAGGCCAGCACCTAGCAGCCGCTCCAGCCGGTCCCGGCTGGTCGCGTCCAGACTGCTGGTGTTCATGATGGCCCGGTCAGTGCGCCGCGGACGGCCTACAGCGCTGCCGCGAGCCGGGCCGCTAGCGCCCTGGCCGCCGCCTGCACTAGCTCGAAGACCTCGGCGAACTCGCCGGGCCTGCCGTCGTACGGGTCGGGCACCTCCGCGCCGTCGGCCGAGTCCGGATCGAACGCCAGCATGAGCTGGATCCGGCCACGCAGATCAGGATCCCCGGCTGCCATCCGGTACAGATTCGCCAGGTTGCGGCGGTCCATGGCGAGGACGAGATCGAAGTCAGTCAGCCAGGACGGCTGGATCTGCCGTGCCTGATGCCCGGATCCGTCATAGCCGCGGCTGGCTAGCTCCGCGCTGGCCCGTGAATCCATCGGCTCACCAAGGTGCCAGTCACCCGTTCCCGCACTGCTGACAGCTACTTTGCCTGCCAGGCCGGCCCTGTCGAGCTCGTCCCGCAGCACGACCTCGGCCATCGGCGAGCGGCAGATATTGCCAAGGCACACCACGCAAATCCGGTAGCGCTGCTGCGGATCCCGTTGTCCCGGCACCGTCGAGTTCTCCAGGCGGCCGGCTGTCACGGGCGCGCCCATGTCGCTGTCATGGCTCCAGCATGCCCGATACCCCGGCAAGGTTCGTCACCTGCCACGATGTACCGCATGGTGCCGACTGATCCCTACCGGAAGCTGTCCTTCTGGCATGACACCGTGCCAGGCACGCTCGCGCCGGGAGATCCGCTCCCGGGCGATACCGACGCCGACGTGGCGATCGTCGGGGCCGGCTTCACCGGCTTGTGGACGGCCTACTACCTGTCCCAGCGGGATCCGGGGCTGCGGATCGTGATCGTCGAACGCGAGATCGCCGGGTTCGGCGCCTCCGGGCGGAACGGCGGCTGGTGCTCGGCACTGTTCCCCGCGTCGCTGGCCAAGCTCGCCCGGATGGCGGGCCAGGACGCGGCCATCGCCATGCAGCGAGCCATGCACGACACCGTGAACGAAGTCGGCCGGGTGACCGCTGCCGAGGGCATTGACTGCCACTGGGCTAAGGGCGGCACGGTCATGCTGGCCAGGTCTGCTGCGCAGCTCGAGCGGGCTCAGGCCGAGGTGGCTGAGGCGCGGGAGTTCGGCTTCGGCGAGGCGGACCTGACCCTGCTAACCGCGGCTGAGGCCAGTTCCATCGCGGCCGCGTCCGGCGTGGTCGGCGGCACCTACACCCCGCACTGCGCTGCCATCCACCCTGCCCGGCTGGCCCGCGGACTGCTCGCGACGGTCCGCCGGGCTGGCGTAAGCGTGTTCGAGCAGACCGCTGCCCGGCAGATCGAGCCTGGCCAGGTGGTCACCAACCGCGGCGTGCTGCGGGCCAGGCACGTAGTGCGCGCCACCGAGGGTTATACGCCCGGACTGGCCGGCTACCGGCGAGCCATCGCGCCGGTGTACTCGCTCATGATCGCCACTGAGCCATTGCCGGATGCCGTCTGGGCGCAGATCGGGCTGACTGGCCGCCCGACCTTCGGTGACCTGCGGCACCTGATCATTTACGGGCAGCGGACCGCGGACGGCCGGTTCGCCTTCGGCGGCCGGGGCGCGCCATATCACCTGGGCTCATCGATCCGGCCGGGGTACGACCAGGTTCCTGCCGTCTTCGCCGCCCTGCGCCAGACTCTGGCCGAGCTTTATCCGGTCCTGGCGGACGTGCCGGTGAGCCATCACTGGGGCGGACCGATCGGTATCCCTCGCGACTGGTGCGCATCGGTCGGCCTCGATCCGGCGACGGGGATCGGATGGGCGGGTGGTTACGTGGGCGATGGCGTGTCCACCACGAACCTGGCGGGCCGGACGCTGGCGGACTTGATCAAGGGAACGAACTCCGACCTCACCCGGCTGCCCTGGGTCGGGCACCAGTCGCCGCGGTGGGAGCCAGAACCGCTGCGGTGGCTCGGGCTGAACGGGGGCTTGCACGTGATGAGCCTGGCGGACCGGCAGGAGGAACGGACAGGGCGCCCGTCGAAGGTGGCCGGATTCATGGGCCGATTCCTCGGCGGCTAGCCGGCGCGTCACTACCGCGGGTGAGCAGAACCGCTTATCTTCGTTACTGACGGTCGCGACCTGCCCGACCCCCGCTGACATGGGTGATTCGCACGCCTTGATAAGTTGCGCTACGATCGCTCCGTCTCTAGCGCCGCTAGCTCAATTGGCAGAGCAGCGGACTCTTAATCCGCGGGTTCGGGGTTCAAGTCCCTGGCGGCGCACCCGTTATGTCGTGAGGCTGGCGGCCTCCGACCAGCGCAGCCCGCACCCGGCGCCAAGCCACACCATCGCCCGGTAGCGCGGGTCGATCAGGTCAGCCAGCACGCGGATCTGGGTCGGCGTTCCGGCCCTGATGATCAGCGCAGCGACCTTCTCCGCGGCGACGCGGGCGACATCAGGCAGCACCGAGGTATAGGTGTCGGCGGTCAGCACGAAGCTGGAGTGGCCGAGCATTTCCTGCACGGTGCGCAGGTCCACGCCCGCGGCCAGGGCCAACGTGGCCGCGCCGTGATGAAGGTCGCCGTGATGCTCATCGTCAATGACCGCTACCAGCCGGGCCGGAGCTGAAGACCTCACGAAGCAGCCGGGCTGCAGCCTGCGGGTCACAGGCGAGCGCAGCCGAGCACAGCGCGCAGCCAGGTCCGGCCAGATACGACCACAAACCTTCGACCTCCAGCACGTGTGCGTAGCCGCTCAGTTCGCTGGCCGGGATGCCTAGCTCGGCAGCGGTGCTCTCGGCGGCCTCCCGGACGATCGGGTACGCGAATACCTCCGGCCTCTCCGTGCGGCTGCCCGGCTGATGGGTCGACCACAGGTGCCAGGGCGCCCGCGTCATTGTCACTGCTGACCGCAGGGGCTGCACGCCGGCGAGCGAGCCGAAGCCGGGCGGATCAAAGACCTCCTGCTGCCCGCCGAACCTGTGCCGGATGACAGCCTCGAAGTCGGCTTCGAGGCCCGCGGGCGGCCGAGTCCCTGACCGTTGTCCCTCGCGGACCGCCTGGCCGACGAGCCGGTGCCACCAGACAACCCACTGCTCGCCTGCCACAAACCGGTCACCAGGCTCAAGAACGTCGGCGCAATCCGGCACCTCGCCGGCGAGCGGCGGCGGGATGTCAGCAGCAGGCGCGACAGGCAGCCTGGCCGCATCACGAACGAACAGGGCTGCATGCAGGTAACCCATGTCGCCATGGCCGAACCGCCACGAGCCGGATCCGGATCTGCGCATCCGGTCACCGTCATCTCCCCGCTCTGCTTCGACCACGCCAGCCCCAGACAGGGTGTACCGCTTACCGCACGCCGGACACCTCATCTGCACCGGTCTGGCGCCGACTCGCCAGCTGGGGTCAGACCTAAGACGATTGCCGTCATCGGGACATACGGCGAAGTTCACTCTCGCAGGTTAGCTCCGGATTCGCACGCAGGCCGCTTCGCCGACTCGCGGCAGGAGCGGGCTAGCTGGTGGCGGCGACGGCGTCGAGCAGTTCCTTGGTGAGGACGGACCTTACCGTGATCCTGTCGCCGGCCACGCCGCTGGCTCCGTGGCTCGATCGGTCGATCGCACAGACGACGCTGGTCACGGTGGCTCCCAGGTCGCGCAGGGCCCTGGCCGCGGCGATGAGCGCGCCGCCGGTGGTGATGACGTCTTCGACACGTCCCACCGTGCGGCAGGCCGGATCGCCGCCCTCGGCTAGCCGGCCAGTGCCGTAGTCCTTGGCCTGCTTGCGCACGAACAGCGCGGGGATACCGGTGGCCTGGCTCAGCAGGGTGACCAGCGGGATTCCGCCGAGTTCCAGTCCGCCGAGCAGGTCGGTTCCATCGGGTATGAGCGGCCGCATCGTGCTGGTCACGTGCGAGCAGCAGGGGATCGGCCACGAACAGGTACTTGTCGAAATACTCGTCACCGACCTGGCCGGAGCGCAGAGTGAACCTGCCGCGCAAGCGGCACCGCGCGTTCACTTCGCGCGCCAGTTCAGTCAGATCACCGGAGACCACTGCGTGATCATGTCCGGGGCTTACGTCGCACCTCGCTGGCGGAACCACCCAGGAAACCCTCGGCGGCAAGGCAGCGATTGCCCAGGTGGCGTTCCACCGGGGAGTCAGCGTGGCCGGGAAGCGCTGGTGGGCTGCTACCGTGCCCAGCATGCCCACGGCGCGGGTCAATGGCATCACCATGTGTTACGAGCAGCATGGCGCGGGTGAGCCGTTGCTGCTCATTAACGGCCTGGGTGCCGACATGACTCTGCTGGGCCCGATCATTGCCTGGTTTGCGCGGTCGCACAGGGTGGTGGCATTCGACAACCGCGGCGCTGGCCGTACCGATAAGCCCGATGCACCGTACACGATCGAGCTGATGGCCCAGGACACCGCCGCGCTGATGGATGCGCTGTCCCTGGAGCGGGCGAACGTGCTGGGGATCTCCATGGGCGGGCGCATCGCGCTGGAGCTGGCACTGTCCTGCCCGAACCGGGTGGGCAGACTGGTGCTGGTCAGCACCTCAGCGGCCGGGCGCGGAAAGGTCACCGTATCCTGGCCGATGCGGCTGCTGCTGCCGCTGAGATGGGCCGGGCTGCTGCGCGGCAAGTACCCGCAGCCCCGCTACGCCTATCTGCGGCAGCGCCAGGCATCGGCCAGTTACGACGCCACGGGCCGGCTGGGCGACATCCGCGTGCCTGCCCTGATCCTGCACGGCCGGCGGGATAGGTCCATGCCGGTAGATCTGGCCGAACGGATGCATGCGGGCATCCCCGGTTCGCGGGTCGAGCTCTTCCGCCGCGGCCACATGTTCTTCCTGTTCGCCGAGCGCCAGCAATTCCTCGCCCAGGCAGGCCGTTTCCTTGCCAGGTAACCACGCAACCGGCCGAAACCCAGCCGAACGAGCCACATCCGGCACGCGCAGAAGCGCGCATTGCCAGCATCAGGCCGTCATGTATGATCATCCAGCCTTCCTGGCCATCGGCGCGTTGCGCCGCTACCTGGAAGCTCAGCCCATGCTGGCCCGGCTGGCCGAAGTGGCCCCGCCCGCTGCGCGCGCGGGGCCACTTCGGCGGCCCTGCGGATACTGCACTGCCCGCCCCACTTCTGGCCTCCGGCTCCTGACCGCGGCCACCCTGCGCTGCCGCATCGGCGCCGCCGGGCGTCGGCGGTGCGTTCCGGGCACAAGGCAGCCCGATTCGATGCTGAGCCTGGCGGTGCCCATCGGCTGGCTTGCGGGCGATGTCGGGCAGTACTGAGGTGTAGGCGTCTGCGGTCAGCACGATGCTGGAATGGCCGACATGTGCTGCACGATTTTCAGGTCCGTGCCGACCGGGAGCGCCAGGCCGCGGACATGCGCCCGGACCCGCGGTACCCACCGGGCGCGCCACGGTGGGAGCTGTCAGGACCTCACGAGCCGGGCGATGGCGTCGGAGGCCTCCTTCACCTTGGCGGTGGCGGCGTCACCGCCCTCGGCGACAGCGCCGGCGACGCAGTGGCCGAGGTGCTCTTCGAGCAGCCCGAGCGCGACGGACTGCAGGGCCCTGGTTGCCGCAGCGACCTGAGTCAGGATGTCGATGCAGTACTTGTCGTCCTCGACCATCTTCTGCAGTCCGCGGACCTGGCCTTCGATGCGGCGCAGCCGGTTGATGTAAGCGTCCTTGTTGTGCGTGTACCCGTACATCGCGCGCCCTCCTGGCCTGAGCAGGCCGTCCCGGCAGGCGGCCGCGCTGCAAGGTTACAACGCCGCCGGCTAGCGGACTGGCATGCTTTGTGGCCTGCACGCGCGCCAGACCAAATGCGGCGGCGGCCCCGGTGGACGAGCTCATCGAGATCACAGGTGACCGTTCAGGTGAGGCGTTCCCGCGGCCGACCCGGGCCGTCACGACTACCACTGGCCGGACAGAGCGCGGCCGCGCCGGGCCGCGCCGCTGCGGGCACCTCGACTACCGCCAGCACCACGAGTGTCAGCTTGCGGCGGCCGTTCAGCTGTTGCGCGCAGGTCATCGCATCACAGCATCGTCAGCAGCATGTAGCCCATGGCGAGGCTCATCGCGATCTTGGAACAGGCGGCCGCGCGGGGGGCCAGCGCCGCGCCCGCGGCACGCGAATTGCCCGCCGGCTCGTGACCGTCCGGCTCGGCATCACGACCCGGGCGGAGGCCAGCCGGGGCGGTGCTGGCCCAGGAGTGACTGGTGAGCCGGTCTGCTGTCCACACGACGTAGCCGAGCATGAACAGCGCAAGGACCAGCGCGACCGCCGGATTCGCGCCCGCGCCGGCCATGCCGCGCATCGCCATCGCCGGCACATGGCCCGCGCCCCCGACCGGAACGAGCATGTAAACCATGGCCGCGGATTCCACCGAGTGCGGTGCCGGGTGCGCGCACCGCCAGCTGCCAGGTTCCGGCCGCCAGCCGCCGGCGGAGTTCTTCTCGCCGCGGGTGCGGACTGCCTGCCAGGCGAACCAGGCCGCCCCCGCCGCGAACAACGCCAGCCAGGCAGTGCCGGGGACCGGGCTGATCCCCGGCTCGAACATGCCCGCCATCGCAACGCCCATCAGCACGTGGAGCACGTCGGCCTCGGGCTCGGCAGCCCGGCCGCGCACCCGCCACAGCGCCAGGCGCGCCACGCTCCCGGCGGCTACCAGCAGCATGACCGCGGCGAGCAGGGCGGCGAGCCAGGCCGGCCCGATCACCTTCGGTCCCGGCGAAATGCGGCCTCAGGCGGAATTGCATAGGAGAGCATGACGGTGAAATGCTAATCGCCGCGCTTAATCGCTGCAACCATCGGGCGGCACACAAATGGCCCTGACGGACCGCTGTTCTCGCGCACATAAACGGTGGGAGGGTATCTCGTGAACCCTGGCCGGGTATGTGCCGTACTACCAGGGGGTATGCGCGGAGCTCCGCCCGTACCGGGCAAGGTTATTCCCAGGATGAGGCGCGACTGCCTGCGCCGGGAAATTCCGCCGTCTAAATCAGCCAGCTCCGTTGCCGGACGAATTCCCGGCCGTGTACATTTCCGAGGTGCGGCACTCGCCGTGTGACCTGTATGCCCGCTCAGGCAGAGGAGAATGCCGGGCAGTGGCTGCCGGACCCGGAGGCAGGCTGAGGATCAGGTGACCAACATTGCCAGCGCGGCATCACTGCCGGAGCTGACCGAAGTCGAGCTCGCGATCCGCGGGATGACCTGCGCGGCCTGCGCCGCGCGGGTGCAGCGCAAGCTCGGCGAGCTTCCCGGCGTCACGGCCTCGGTGAACCTGGCCACCGAGAAGGCGACGGTGCTGGCACCGCCGTCGGTACCGGTGCAGCGCCTCGTCGAGGCGGTGGAACAGGCCGGGTACGCCGCTGACGCGCTGCCGTCGGGTGCTGGCACGCAGCAAGCCGCCGCGGAGCCTGGTCGCGACGCGGACCGGGTTACCTATCTGCGGCGGCGGCTGATCGTGGCGCTGGTGTTCTTCGTGCCGCTGAGCGACCTGTCAGTGCAGCTGTCCCTGTTCCCGTCGTTCCGGTTCCCCGGCTGGCAGTGGGTACTGGTGGCACTGGCCGTTCCGGTCGCGGGGTGGGCCGCATGGCCGTTCCACGCCGCCGCATTGCGGGCCGCCCGGCATGGCGGCACGTCCATGGACACGCTGGTGTCGCTCGGCATCATCGCCGCGTGCGGCTGGTCTGGGTACGCGATGTTCGTCCTCGATACCGGGCCGACCAAAGTCAGTCCCATGCAGCTGCTCATTCATGCTTCGGGCGGCGGGATCTACCTGGAAGTCGCCGCGTCGGTGACTACGTTCCTGCTCGCGGGCCGGTGGTATGAGGCCCGCGCGCGTCGTGACGCGGGCGATGCAATGCGGGCGCTGGCCAGAGCCGGCGCGCAAGAAGCAAGCGTGCTTGTAGCTGACGGAACCGAGCGCCGCGTCCCAGTCACGGAACTGCGTCCGGGTGATCGGTTCGTGGTCCGGCCGGGCGAGTCGATCGCCGCTGACGGCGTGGTCGAGTTCGGCGAGTCCGCGGTCGACACCAGCATGATGACGGGCGAATCGGTGCCTGCCGACACCGCCGCGGGCAGCGCGGTCAGCGCCGGCACCGTCGTCGTTTCCGGACGGCTGGTGGTCCGCGCGACCCGCACCGGCCAGGACACCCAGCTCGCGCACCTGATCTCGCTGGTTGAGCACGCCCAGGCAGGCAAGTCGGCCGTGCAGCGGCTCGCCGACCGCATCTGCGGCGTGTTCGTGCCCGCGGTGCTCGCCGCCGCGGCGCTGACCCTGGCCGGCTGGCTGACGGCCGGCGCCGCGCCCGAGCACGCGGTCAGCGCCGCGCTCGCCGTGCTGATCATCGCCTGCCCGTGCGCGCTCGGCCTGGCGACTCCCGCCGCTCTCGTCGTGGCGTGCGGGCGCGGCGCCGAGCTCGGCATCTTCATCAAGGGCTATCAGGCGCTGGAATCCTCCCGCAACGTGGACACGGTGCTGCTGGACAAGACCGGAACCATCACCACCGGGGTCATGACGGTGGTCGCAGTCGACCCTGCACCCGGCTACCGGCCGGGCGGAGCTACTGCGGCGTCTCGGCGCGGTCGAGGACGCCTCCGCCCATCCGGTCGCCGCGGCGATCAGCGCGCTCGCCCGAGCGGAGCTCGGCATGCTGCCGACCGCGCATGACTTCGCCGCGCTACCGGGCCTGGGCGTCCGCGGCGTTGTCGACGGCACCGAGGTGATCGCCGGCCAGGAGCAGCCTGCTGCGCGACCGCGGGCCTGGCCGTGCCCGACGTCCTGGCCCGCCAGTGCGCGCGAATGGTCGGCGGCGGGCCGCACCGTGGTGCTGGCCGGCTGGGACGGCCAGGCGCGCGGCGCAGTCGCCGTCGCCGACACAGTCAAGCCGTCGGCGCCGGCCGCGGTCGCCGGGCTGCGCGCGGCTCGGGCCTGCGCACCGTGCTGCTCACCGGCGACAGCCGACGCCGGTCGCCGCGGGCCATCGCGGCCGAGGCAGGCGTCGACGAGGTGATCGCCGGCGCGCTGCCCGGCGACAAGGCCGCCGTCGTCCGCGGCGCTGCAGGCGCAGGGCCGCCGGGTCGCGATGGCCGGCGACGGCATCAACGACGGGCCCGCGCTCGCAGCCGCCGACCTCGGCCTCGCGCTCGGCTCGGGCACCGACGTGGCGATCAGCGCCGCCGACCTGATCCTGCTGCGCGACGACCTTGCCGTGGTGCCGGAGGCGATCAGCCTCGCCCGCGCCACGCTGGCGGTGATCCGCCGCAACCTGGCCTGGGCTTTCGGCTACAACGTCGCCGCGATCCCGCTGGCCGCCGCCGGGTTCCTCAACCCGCTGATTGCCGGCGCGGCGATGGCCGGCATCGTCGGCCTTCGTCGTCGCCAGCAGCGTCCGGCTGCGGCAGTTCGGCACCGGCAGCCCGGCAGGCCGGGATCTGCCGGGCCGTGCGGAGGCACCGGCCCGGCGGGCCGGACGCCGGGCAGTACCGGCAGCGCGGACAGTAGTACAGCCAGCCGTAGCGGCAGCGGAGGAGACCGCTCATGCCCGGGATGAATTCCGGCCTTAACGTCAGCGACCCGACCGTGGTCGCGGCTTTCAAGGCCGCGCTGCTGCACCAGGGCCTGATCGCCCTGCTGATCTTCCTCGTCGTCGGCCTGGCCTGGCTTGGCCTGCGCGCCTGGCTGCCCGGCCGCGGCAGGCAGCAGCGGCGACGACTGCTCGGCCGTGCCCGAGCCTGCCTGGCGGCAGCTGCTGCGGATCGGCTTCGGGATCATCTGGCTGCTCGACGGGATCTTGCAGGCCCAGCCGAAAATGGCGGTGGGGCTGCCGTCCCAGGTGATCGAGCCGACCGCGGCCAGTTCTCCGCACTGGGTCCAGGCGGTGGTGAACTGGGCCGGCACCGCGTGGTCGTATCACCCGATGCAGGCCGGCGCCTCCGCGGTGTGGATCCAGGTCGGCATCGGCATCTGGCTGATCGCCGCCGCACGCGGGCCGCTGTCCCGGCTCGCCGGCCTGGTCAGCGTCGGCTGGGGCCTGGTCGTCTGGGCGTTCGGCGAGTCGTTCGGCGGGATCTTCGCACCCGGCCTGACCTGGCTGTTCGGCGCGCCCGGTGCGGCGCTCATCTACTGCGTGGCCGGCGTGCTGATCGCGCTGCCCGAGCGGGCCTGGCGCGTCTCGGCTGCCCGGACAGCTGACCTCTGCCGCGCTGGGCCTGTTCCTGCTCGGCATGGCGGTACTGCAGGCCTGGCCGGGCCGCGGCTTCTGGCAGGGCACCGTCGCACGGCCAGCCCGGCACGCTGGCCAGCATGACCGCCGCGATGGCCCCTACCCCCCAGCCGCACGTATCCTGTCCGCGCTGGATCACCGCGTTCACTGCGTTCGACGAGGCGCACGGGTTCGCCGTCAACTTGTTCGCCGTCAGCCGCGCTCGCCGTTACCGGCGCGGTGTTCCTCACCGGCCGTCCCCGGCTGATCCGGCCGGTGCTGGCCGGCTTCGTCGTGCTGTGCCTGGCGGACTGGGTGCTGATCGAGGACTTCGGCTTCTTCGGCGGCCTGGGCACCGACCCCAACAGCATGATCCCGTTCGCCCTGCTCGCCACCGCCGGCTACCTCGCGCTGGCCCGCGCGCCCGCGCCCGACCGGCTGCAGCCGCGCCAGCCACCGCGGACACGGCCAGGGCGCAGCCGGGCTGGCGGGACCGGCTGCGAACGTTGCGCCAGCCCTCAGGCCCTGGCGTCGGCGAGCATCGGTTCGGTCGCCGGCCGTCGGCGCGATCGGGCTGATCATCCTCGGCGCGGCTCCGATGGCGGCCGCCCAGGCCAACCCGGTCGCGGACACCATCCTCGCCCAGGCCATCGACGGATCCAGCGCCCCGCTGAACTACCCGCGGCCGCGTTCACCCTCACCGACCAGCACGGCCGCACGGTCACGCTGGCCAGCCTGCGCGGCAAGGTGGTGCTGCTGACGTTCCTGGACCCGGTGTGCACCAGCGACTGCCCGCTGAGGCGCAGGAGTTCCGGCAGGCCGGGCAGCTGCTCGGCGCCGACTGCCAGCCAGGTCGAGCTGGTCGCCATCAACTACAACCCGGTCGACTACCCAGGTCGGCTACCCCCAGGCGTTCGACCGGCAGGAGGGCCTGACCGGAGTCCGCAACTGGCTGTACCTGACCGGCACCCGCGCCCAGCTGCAGCAGGTCATGGCGCGACTACGGCCTGCCCGCCGAGAATCCTCCCCGCCGGGGCGATGATCGGGCACGGCGACTACGCGTTCGTCATCGACAAGAACGGCCACGTACGCACAGGAACTGAACTTCAGACCCCGGACCCGGCACCGCCGCCACCAAGTCATCGTTCGCCGCCGAGCTCACCGACACCGCCCGCCAGCTCCTGGGCAAGCCATGAGCCGCCAGGCCCGCGGCATCGCCACCGCTGCCAGCCTGGCCGCCGCTGGCGCTCGCGGCGGCTGCATGCGGCAGCGCCGCACCAGGCCGGCGCCGCCAGCACTGCCGTCGCAGCACCCGCGATCCTCGCTCGACACCTCCGTGGCCACGGCGGCAGGCACCTGGGCCACAGTCGTGATGGGCGGGTCCGCCGCCCAGCACAACAACTTCTGGCAGCTGTTCGTCCGCCCGGCTGGCAGCAGCCAGTGGAAGCTTGTCACCCCGCCCGGCACCGCCGACAACGGCGGCCTGGTCCTGGCCGGCGGCGCCGGCCAGACACTGATCACCGGGTTCCGGCCCAGCCAGTACCTCACCTACACCCCGCTCACTCAGACCAGCGACTGGCGGCGCAGGCCTGGTCGGCGCTTAGCCCGCTCGACGCGCCCGCTGGCCAGCACCCCCGACTCGCTCGCCGTACAACCAGGCACCGGCAAGCTGCTGGCCCTGCTCAGCACCGGCACCGCCGAGCAGGGCACGCCCGGCGGGACCAGCTGGACCACCCTCGTCACCGGCCGCGCACTCGCCGCCACCCGCGCCGGAAGGTCGTGCGGCCTGGGCGCGCTCACCGCCGCCGCTTACACACCAGCAGGCACCCCCCTGCTCGGCGGAGCTTGCGCTCGACCCGGCATCGCCGGCATCTTCGCCGCAGCCGGCGGCGCCTGGCAGCTTGCGGGACCCGCGCTGCCCGGCGCGCTGGCCCGCCAGACCGTCACCGTGCTGCGGCTCACCACCACCGGCAGCCAGACAGCGGCGCTGCTGGAAGCGGGCACCGGCCAGCACGTCACGCTGATGGCAGCCTGGCTGGCCGGCAGTGGCACCAGATGGACGATCTCGCCGCCATTCAGCACCGGCGGCCGCGCGGTTGCCGCCGCGTCGCTCGGGCCAGGCCAGACAGCCGCCCTGATCACATCTGCCGGCAGGGGAGCCCTGCTCGCGACCGGGCGGTGGCAGCTGCTGCCCGCTCTCCCGCCGGGCACCGTGGCGCTCGCACCAGCCGCCGACGGCACAACCGATGCGCTTGCCGTGCACCAGGCCACGCTGACCGTCTGGCAGCTCGCCAGTCCCGGCGGCAGCTGGACCACGGCGCAGACCATCTCGGTGCCGATCCAGTACGGCTCGTCGGGCTGAGGCGGCGACCGCTGCGGGGCGCAGGTGCCAGCCCGAACTCCTGACGGTCGTACTCCGGTGCCCGCGGCCCCCGGCGCCGGCGCAAAGAACCGATCCCTGGCAGCCTTCCCTTCCGGCCTCAGGCCACCAGCACGCTCGAGCGCGCCGCGACCTGCACCGGGTGGCCGGCACCTTTAACCGCTGAATCCCGGGGCACGCGGATCTGGGAGTGCCACAATCGGATCAAACCCCGGTGAGGAGCCGCATGTCCGGCACGGACGGCCCCAGGCCCGGCGCGGCTCAGGCCGGCCGCCGAGCCGTCGCAGGTTCCTGCTGTCAGCCGCCGGTTCTGCCGCGGTCATCGCCGCTGGCGGCGAGGTCATCGCCCGGCTGACACGAGACGCCGCTGCCGCGCCCGCAGCGGCCGGCCGGCCGATGGCAGCTCCGCAGGCGGGCACACCTGCAGCCATCGCCGTCAGGCCGCCCGCGCGCCCGCTGGCCGGGAAGGTGATCGTGATCGACCCTGGTCACAACCCGCACAATCCCCAGCACGTCGCGGCGATCGACGCGCTGGTGAACGCCGGCGGCTTCCTCAAAGCATGCGACACCGTCGGCGCGGAGACTGACGCCGGCTACCCGGAGTTCGACTTCACCCTCGACGTCGCGAGGCGAGCACGCGTCATCCTGCGGGCGGCGGGCGCGAAAGTGATCCTGACCCAGAACGGCAGCACCGCGTACGGGCCGTGCGTCACCCAGCGGGCCGCGATAGGCAACCGGGCAGGCGCCGACGCGGCCATCTCCATCCACGCCGACGGCGGCCCGCCGGACGGATACGGTTTCGCGGTCCTGATCCCGGTTCCCGTGCAGAACGCTTCGGCCGATAACAGCATGATCATCGAGCCATCGCGCTATCTGGCAGACGCGCTCCTCACGCACTTTGCGACGGTCACCGGCCAGCCGCGGTCCACCTACCTGGGCACGGGCGGCATCCAGCCCCGATCCGACCTCGGCGGACTCAACTGCTCGACGGTGCCCAAGGTCTTCATCGAATGCGCCAACATGCGCAACGCGGCGGACGCGGCCAAGGTCACCGACGAGGACTGGCGCCAGGCCGCGGCCCAGGGCATTGCCCAGTCCATCGCTGCGTTCATCACCTCACGCTAAGCCGGCTGGCGAGGGAGGCTGCCACGAGCGTCGATGCCGGCGACTGCTCACTGGCAGGCCGAGCAGACGCCGACAACATCGAGGCGGTGACTGTGGGCCTGGAAGCCCGCAGCGTCGGCCAGCTCGCTGATGGCGTCGGCGGCCTGCTGCTCGAAGCTCGGCCGGGAGGGTCACATCGATGACCTTTCCGCAGCTGACGCATAGCAGGTGGTGGTGGTGCTCGGTCAGGTCCTCGGCTAGCTCGAACCGGGTGAAATCGTCGCTGGCTGCGACCCGCCGGACGAGCCCGGCGGCGTGCAGGTCGGTCAGGTGCCGGTAGGCCGAGCTGCGCGGCAAGCCGGGCAGCCGCTCGGCGATGTCGCCGATGCTCACCGGATGGCCCGCGCTGATCAGCAGGTCGACGATGGCCCGCCGCCCGCTGGTATAACGCTGGTCGATCAGCCGCAGCCGCCGCTCGGCGACGTCGTGCAGGTCGTCGGCCATCTGCTGAGCTGACATCACGCTCCCATTCGCGAAGCCGGGCACCCCGCCCGGCACCCTGGCCTAGTGCTCGTCGTAGTGGTCGCCGTCGGCGGCATGCCGGTGCCCGTCATGGGCGTAGTCGACATGGTCACCGTGGGTAACCAGCTGGTGCCCGCAGCCGGGCCCGTGCACGTGCGGGTGGGCGGCGTGGGCCAGGTGCGGCAGCGGATGCTCGTCGTAGTGCCCGTCATGCGGAGCGTGCGCATGGCCCTCGTGCACGTAGTCGGTGTGCCCCTCGCGCTCGGCACTGGCGTGCCCGCAGCCAGGGCCGTGTTCGTGCTCGGGGTGGGCATGAACCTGATGATCGGAAGCTGTCACGGCTCCTCCTTGCTGTGGTACACCGCGTCCGCCACGATGTGCGCGACGTGCTGGTCGGCCAGCGAGTAAACGGCCTCCCGGCCGTGCCGTTCCACCCCGACCAGGCGGGCCGCACGCAGCACCCGAAGGTGCTGGGACACCAGCGGCTGGCTCATCCCGAGCAGGTCGACCAGCTCGTGCACGAACCGCGGCTGATCAGCCAGCTCGGTGACGATCGCCAGCCGGGCCGGGGCCGCCAGCACTTTCAGCAGCTCCCCCGCCGCCTCGAACGCCTTCGTCTGCGCTGACACCACGTCATATAAACACATGCCGATCTGTTTATGCAAATTCCACAGGAACGCGCTGGCGCGCCGCCCGTCCGTCCCGTCGCGCCGGTACTGCCATGGTCGCTCGGCAGACGTGGTTCGACACCAAGGGATTGGTGCTTCATGCTCCGGCGCTGGAGGCACTGTCAGCGACCTCATTACCTGGTGATGTGGCGGCGGCGCTCCGTGAGCGCGCCACAACCAGCTGTGGATCGCTGATCGGGGCCAGATTGAGTCCGCTCACGGCCGGTCACGTCAGGGTGGTTCGGTACTGAGAACCAGTCCCGATAGTCAAGGAGGCATGTATGTCCCTGAACGTTTCCCCGACCCTGCTGGAGAAGGCAGAAGCCGGCACCGTCACCCGCGAGGAGTTCATCTCCTGTATCCGGCAGTCGCTGCCGTTTGCCTGGAGCATGGTCGAGCGGCTGGTCACGGAAATGCGCAGCGAGGGCACCGAAAGCGCGCAGAATACCGACGTTCCCGAGACCGACGGGCAGTGGGGGCAGATGTTCCGGATGTTCTCCTCGGACTCCATGCGGAACGCGATCGAGGCGCATTTCGGGGTGCGGCTGGCGTTCCAGAACTGCTGCAAGCCAGCGGTGTTCGACCCGGCCGCCAGGGACGCTTTCCAGCGCTTCATCTCCCCCGCCGCGCAGCTCCTCAACCAGAACCCGATACTGCTCAACTGCTGAGCATGAGCGCTGAAATAGTGGCGACGCTCAGCCTGGCCGCGGCGATCGGCAGCGCCAGTTTCATGATCTCCAAGTCCAAGATGTTCGCTTTCGCGCGGGGCTGGCCGAGCGCCGGAAGCAGGACGGCTTGCTCTGGGCGTGGCTGTCCGGGGTGCTCATCTGCCCGTACTGCACCGGCACCTGGCTGTCGCTGGCTGCGGTGGCGGTTTACCGCCCGCGCCTGGTGCACGAATCGGCGCCGCTGGACTACCTGGTCATGGTGATGGTGATCAGCGGGCTCGCGATGCTGCCCGTTCTGATCATTAAGCAAGCCGTAGGCATGCGGGACGGCGATCACCGCTCGCCGCAGGCTGGCACCGGCAACGTAACGAACGGCCTGCTCACGACGAGCGGAGCCCGTCCACCCAGCGGATCTTCGATCCGGTTACCGAGGTAACAAGGAAAGAGCCCCCTGGCGCGCTCTTTGCGCCGGGGGCTCGGTGGCCTTTTCGGAGGCTTACAAGGCGAGGCGGACGTCGCTGGCTCTGGGTCTGCTGTTTGCCCGGCGGCCCGTCCGCCTGCAGCCCGGTGAGCAGCTGTTTGCCTCCGCCACCGGGGCGCGATGCGACTCGGCCAGGCCACCAGCCGGTGCCCCGCAGGCTGGCCAGGCCGATCGGCTGGCCGGCGGTTTGCTCAGGAACCGAGGGCGCCTGTCAGCCCAGCCGGCCGTGTTGTGCGCGTCCGCTGCCAGGCTGCCCAGCCGCGGCCAAGCCCGTAGGACAGCGCGCCGAGGACGCCGACGAAGAAGCCGACGGGCCAGTTGTACAGGTAGGACGCGGCGATCGCGACCCACACGGTGATCAGGGCGATGACGACCGACAGGCACATGGCCAGAAGCGGCCTGCTGGTCAGAGACCGGGCGGCAGCCGGCGGGCCGATCATGAGGCTGAAGATCAGCAGGGCGCCGACGACCGGGACGGTCATCGTGGTCGCCAGGGCGAGCACGATGAGGAAGCACATCTCGATGCGGTGGCTGCGGATGCCCCGGGCTTCTGCAATCTCCGGGGTGATGGAGGAAAGCATGAGCGGCCGGTAGATCACGGCGATCGCGGCGATGCAGGCGATGCCCATCAGCGCGACGGGCAGGATCTCGCTGCTGCTGACACCGAGGATCTCGCCGAACAGCAGGGAGTAGATCTCCGGCTCGTACTCGGTGGTCCGGGACAGGAACGCGGCGCCGAGGGCGAGCATCAGCACCAGCGCCAGCGCGGTGACGACGTCCCGCTGGCCGCGCCGGCTCGATGGCGCCGATCCCGAGCGCGCCGAGCAGCGAGAACACAGCGAGGCCGATGAGGGTGCTGATGCCGAGCAGGGCCGCGCCTGCGGCGCCGGCGAACGCGCCCTTGGGGATGGCGTGGGCCGGGAACGCCGAGCCGCGCAGGACGACGAAGTAGCCGACCACGCCGGCAACCACCGCGACGATGGTGGCCGTGGTCCAGGCGTTCATCATGAAGCCCGCCGCGAACATTTGTCCTCCTTCCTGGCCCGGGGTGCGTGTTTCATGCGGCGATCTTGTCGCGCTTGGCGGCAGCTGCCGGCGCCGCTGGCTGCCCGGTGCGCCGGGCCGCCAGGAGCGCGGGCAGCCCGGAGGCGAGGTAGGTGACGAAGATGACGGCGACGATGAAGAAGCTGACCGGCAGGCCGAGGTGGGCCGATCCCCAGTAGTAGGAGTCGTAGGCCAGCAGCACGCCGAGCCAGGTGGCGAGCACGCCGATCAGGCACGCCAGGCCGAGCGCCCGGCCCACCCGCCTGGTCAGTCGCAGCGCCGCGGCGGCCGGGCCGATCAGCAGCGCGGTCGACAGGATCGCGCCGATAGCCACGGACGACAGCCCGACCGAGACGGCAAGCGCGAGCATGAACACCACGCCGATCAGGCGGACGGGCACGCCGCGGGCGGCGGCGATGTCGGGGCTGACGGTGGCCAGCAGCAGCGGCCTCCAGATGGCTGCGAGGCTGGCCAGCGCGATCGCGCCGAGAATGGCCACGACGGCGATGGTGCCGCTGGGGGTGGTGAAGATGGAGCCGAACAGGACCTGCTGGACTGCGCCGGTGGTCGCCCCGGTGACGCTGGTCAGGTACAGGAACAGGGCGGACAGGCCGATGGCGGCGCCGAGCACGATGCCGGTGGCCAGGTCCCTGCTCGCGCACCCGCTGCACGCCGATCATGTCCATGACGTCCGGCGCCGATGACGCCCAGGCCGACGAACCCGGCGACCGGGCTCAGGCCGGCCAGCAGCGCGCCCGACCCGCCGGCGGCGGAGACGTCACCGAGCGCGTGGCCGGCGAAAGACTGGCCGCGCATCACGGTGAACACGCCGATCACCGCGCCGACCACCGCGACAACGCCGCCGAGCGTGACCGCGGCGTGCACCTGGGCGCTGGCGAAGAAACCCGGCTCGAAGACGGCGGTGTAGACCGGGTGCATCAGCCCTCAGCCCCGGCTGCCGGGAGGGGCACCGCCGCGAGGTGGTCGTCGCCGGACCCGGCGACGACCAGGACGCGGCCGTGCACGTGCAGCACGTCGACGTGGTGGCCGTACAGGCGGCTGAGCACCTCGGTGGTGACGACCTCGCCGGCGGGCCCGCTGGCCGCGCGGCCGCCGGCCAGGTAGACGATGCGGTCCATCACCGGCAGCAGCGGGTTCATCTCGTGCGCCGACAGCAGCACGGCGATCTGCTGCTCCCTGGCGATGCGCGCCAGCAGGCAGATGATCTCCTGGCCGCTCCGCAGGTCCAGGTTGGCCAGCGGCTCGTCCAGCAGCAGCAGCCGGGGCCGGCTGATCAGCGCGTGTGCGATCAGCACCCGCTGCTGCTCGCCGCCGGACAGGTTCCCGACCCGGGCATCGGCGAACCGCTCGGCGTCGACCGCGTGCAGCATCTCGCGCGACCGCCTGGCCGCGCTGCCGCGACGGCAGCCGCAGGCCGTACCGGTTGCCGTCCAGGCCGAGCGCGACCAGGTCCCTGGCCCGCATCGGCATGTCCGGGTCGAGCAGCACCTTCTGCGGGACGTAGCCGACGGGCTGGCTGCGCGGCGACCGCGGCTGCCCGAGCACGGTGACCTGGCCGCTGCTCGGCCGCTGCAGTCCGAGGATCACCCGCAGCAGCGTCGTCTTGCCCGCCCCGTTGGGGCCGATCAGCCCGGTGAACTGACCGGCCCCGATGGCGAAGCTGACCTCGTCGAGGATCTGCCGCCCGCCCAGCGACACGCTGACCTCGTCGACGGCCAGGATCTCTGCCGGGCCGGCGCCTGACACCTGTTCGCTGGTCATCACAGGTTCTCCGTCGAGACCTTGCCGGTGACCGCCTTCTCGATGGCGTTCACCTCGGCGAGCATCCAGCGACTGGTAGTCATAGCCGGGGGTGGGCATCGTCTCGTAGACGCCCACGACCGGCACGTCGGCCGTCAGCGCCGTCTGCCGGATCGAGGCGGTCAGGGCGCTCGTCGACCTGCTGGTTGTAGCAGAAGACCTTGACCTGGTGCTTGGTGAAGAAGCCGTTCTCCAGGGCGATGTACTGAGGGGCGGGGTCGACGCCGTTCATGATGTCGGCCTGGAACGTGAACGGCGTGAGGTTGCTGATGCCCATGGCCGTCAGCAGGTAGTCAGCGACCGGCTCGGTGGTGGCGGCCGTGGTGCCCGCGTACTTGGCCTTGAACGCCGTGATGGCGTGCAGCCACGGGCTCAGCGAGCTGTCGAACCTGGCCAGATTGGCCTGGAAGTAGGCCTTGTGCGCCGGCTGGAGCGCGGACAGGTCCGCGGCCATCGCCCTGGCCGCCGCCGGCATCGTCCTCGGGTCGTACCACAGGTGCGGGTTCGGGGTGCTGTCGGGCAGGCCGAGCAGGTGCTGGACGATGATCACCTTGCGGGAGGAGTTCGGCGACGCCGACTCCATCTTGTTGATCCAGCTGTCATAGCCGACGCCGTTCTGCACGATCAGCTGCGCCGCGCTGACCTCCTGGGCCACCTGGGGGCTCGACTCGAACGTGTGCGGGTCGGTATTCGGGTTGTTCAGGACCGACGAGACGTGCACGTACCTGCCGCCGATCTGGCTGAGCACATTCGCGTACTCGTTCTCGGCGCCGATGGCGTTGATCACGCCGGAGCTGCTGCCCGCGGTCGCGCCGCTGCTGCCGCAGGCGGCCGCTGCCAGCGCCAGCGCGGCGACCGCGGCGGCCATGATCGCGCTCCGCGTCCGCCGGGGCAGGCGGGCAGCGGGTGAATGCCGTGTCGTGATGTCCATGAGCGAGAACATATCCTCAGACTGAGTCTCAATGCAACCTAGGCAGGCAAAGTGACGTAATCCTGCGTCCCCGGCCTGGGCCGATGGCCTGTCGCGGTGTTTGCATAAGCTGATCAGCATGTGCTTATTTGACGCGAGGACGGCCCGGCGGACGCGGCAGCCGCACACGTTAATGGCACGTGGTCTTTGGCAACGGTAGGGCCGCGAGGCCATCCGCCGAGTTGGTGTACCGGCACTCTTGGGCGGGGGCGGTGACCTCAGACGGGCTTGACCCGAGCCCAGAGGTCGTTGAAGGAGATGCTGTCATAGAACGCGGTACCGTCGATCACCTTGCCCTCGTGCAGCCTCATGATCCAGACGTAGCTGTTCTCATAGGGCAGACCGTCGGTGGCGATCCCGCGGCCGTCCCAGACAACGATCACTGTATCGCCGTCTGCGTAGACCGACCGGATCGTGACCGGGCGGAAAGGCTCTGACGTGGTGAACCGGGAGCCGAACGGCGCCAGGACCTCATCGATGAACTGCTGCTTGCTGCTGTACTGCCTGGATGCGGCCGAGTGCCCCTCGATGCGCCAGACCATGTCGAGGGCAAATACGTCATTGACGGTGCCGGTCCCGTGTTGCCAGGCGTCGAAAGCCCGGCTAATGATCTCCCGGTTGGCCTCCATCTGGGTGGCAGAAGTCGCCGTCATCTGAGTCCCCCTGAAGTGCAAGGCGTTGGGATGGCCTCACGGTACGCCCCGTCTCACGGACGATCTTGCGGGGCGCCTTGTCCTGTGACAGTCAGGACTGCTGGAAGGCCAGCAGGTCGGCGTTGATCGTCTCGGCCTCAGTGGTGGGCATGCCGTGCGGAAAGCCCTTGTAGGTCTGCAGCGTCCCGTTCTGCACGAGCCGCGCGGAGAGCGGCCCGGAGTCGGCGTAAGGAACGATCTGGTCGTCATCGCCGTGCATCACCAGGACGGGCACCGTGATCTTCTTGAGGTCCTCGGTGAAGTCGGTCTGGGAGAACGCCACGATGCCGTCGTAGTGTGCCTTTGCTCCACCCATCATGCCCTGCCGCCACCAGTTCTCGATGACCGCTTCGGAGGATTGCGCGCCGGGCCGGTTGAAGCCGTAGAAGGGGCCCGACGCCCCTCGCGTGCTTCGGGCCGGCGTTACCGGTGACGATCAGCTACTGGAGCCCGGCGCGGACGGACGTGATGCGCTGGGTGTTGAAGCCAAGCCAGTGCATCCTGCCAACGTAGCGCGCGTGCTCAACCTTGAGGCAGCGGTCCATGATCACCGTCACGCCGCCGTCCTCGGCAATGTCGGCGGCGTCGGCGTTGATCACGCCGAACTGGCACCAGAGGGCGCCTGCGTGCATCGCCACCGCCTCTCGCGCGATGCCGGGTAGTGCATCCGGGGCGCGGAAGACATTCACGACATCGACGTGTACCGGGACATCAAGCAGGCTCGGATAGCACCTCTCGCCGAGAATCTCGGTCTGCCGGGGATTCACCGGGATCACCCGGTAGCCATGCCGCCTGAGGTAGTAGCCGACGAAGTAACTGGCCCGCAGCTCATTATCCGACAGCCCGACAATCGCGATTGTGCTCGCCGTGTGGAGCACGCGCTGGATCGTCAGCGGGTCCTGGTACCGCCCGAGATCGGTCACCTCGCTGCTGCCCTTGTGCCCGCGGTCCCGGCGACGTAACCGAAGCCCTGCTCCAGGTCCCAGATCAGGTCGTCGACCGACTCGGTGCCGACCGACAACCGCACCGTCCCGGGCCCGACTCCGGCCGCCTGCAGCTCGTCGTCGCTCAGCTGCCGGTGCGTGGTGCTGGCAGGGTGGATGATCAGGCTCTTCGCATCGCCGACGTTAGCCAGGTGGGACCAGAGGCGGACGCCGCGGATGAGGTCCTGCCCGCCGGTCCGGCCGCCAGCGCAGTCGAAGGAGAATACTGCGCCTGCCCCGCGCGGCAGGTACTTCTCGACGAGCGGCCGGTACCTGCTCGACGGGAGTCCCGGGTAGGTCACGTTGGACGCCATTTCGTGTGCCTCGAGGAACGACGCGACCGCTCGCGCGTTGTCGACGTGCCGTTCCATCCGCAGTGACAGCGTCTCCAGCCCCTGCAGGAACAGGAAGGCGTTGAATGGCCCGAGCGCCGCGCCGAGATCGCGCAGCGTCTCAGCCCTGAGCTTCATCAGGTAGCCGTACGTTCCGAAGGTCTCGTGGAATTGCAGGCCGTGGTAGGCCGGCGACGGATCCGCGACCACGGGAAACCGTCCGTTGGACCAGTTGAACGTGCCAGCCTCGACGACGACGCCGCCGATGCTCGTCCCGTGGCCGCCGATGAACTTGGTCGCCGAGTGGATCACGATGTCGGCGCCCCACTCGATCGGCCGGCACAGGTACGGTGTCGCGAACGTGTTATCCACGATCAGCGGCAATTCGCAGGAGTGCGCGATAGAGCCGACCGTCTCGATGTCGAGCACGTTCCCGCCGGGGTTGCCGATCGTCTCACCGAAGAAGGCCTTCGTGTTGCCGCGGACCGCCTGCCGCCACGCGTCCGGATCGTCGGGATCGACCCACGTCAGCTCCACGTTCATCTTGCGCAGCAGGTGCTTGAACTGGTTCACCGTCCCGCCGTAGAGCGCCGAGGACGAGACGAGGTGGTCGCCTGGCTGCAGCAGCGTGAAGAGCGCGGCTGCCTGCGCGGCGATCCCGCTGGCGAAAGCCACCCCGCCGGCCCCGCCTTCGAGGTTCGCCACTCGCTCCTCGAACACGGCGACGGTCGGGTTCATGATCCGCGAGTAGGTGTTCCCGTACTCCTGCAGGTTGAAGTACGCCGCTGCTGATTCCGGGTCCTCGAACACGTAGCTGGTCGTCTGAAAGATAGGCACGGCACGTGCGCCCGTGTTCGGGTCGGGACGTTGCCCGGCGTGCAGCTGACGGGTCTCGAATCCGAACGCACGGGCTTCCTCGGCACGGGCGCCATTGTCGGTCATGCAGGCCTCTTCCCTGAGGTCACCCGGCGGCCCCGCCGCCGGCCAGGCTGTGCTTGCCCAAGAACTGACGGATGATGGGCGTTTGCCGCGCTTCCTCAAGCAGGAAGCAGTCGTGGCCGTACGGCGCCTCGATCACATGAAACTCGACCGGCTTGCCGAGACCGCGCAGCGCGTCGGCGATCTCGCTCGAAGCCGCCGGCGGGTAGAGCCAGTCCGAACTGAACGCTATCAGCAGCGTCCGCGCCGAGACGTCCGCTAGTGCCCGCTCAAGCGATCCGCTGCCGTGCTGCCGGCCGAGATCGAAGTACGTCAGTGCGCGCGACAGGTACAGATAGGTGTTCGCGTCGAAGCGCCGCACGAATGAGTCGGCCTGGTGGCGCAGGTAGCTCTCGACCGCGAATTCCGGCTCAGTGATCGTGTAACGGATGTCGTCGGCAAACTGGAGCCGCCGGCCGAACTTGTCGCCGAGTGCCGGCGCGGACAAGTACGTGATGTGGCCAACCATCCGCGCCACGCCCATGCCGGCGGCGGGCGCGACGCCAGTACCGTAGTAGCGGCCGCCTTGCCAGGCCGGGTCGCGCATGATCGCGTCACGTGCGATCGCGTTCCAGGCCACCCCCTGCGGCTGGAGGGCGTGCGTGCTGGCGATCGCAACGACGGCATCGACCTGGTCTGGGAACAGGATCGCCCATTCGAACGCCTGCATCCCGCCGAGTGAGCCCCCGGCTACCGCCGCGAGCCGCTGGATGCCGAGTTCACCGAGGAACGCGCGCTCGGTCCGCACCATGTCCGCGACGGTGATCACCGGGAAGTCCGGGCCGTAGGGCTCGCGGGTCGCAGGGTCGATCGACGACGGACCCGTTGTGCCCCGGCAGCCGCCGAGCAGGTTCGTGGCGACGACGAAGAACCGGTCGGTGTCGAACGCCTTGCCGGGACCGATCATCCCGTCCCACCAGCCGAGTCCCTTGCCGGCCGTGCCGTCGCGGGCCTCTGCCGCGAAGCCGTCGCGCGTGCCCTCCTCCGGCGGCGTCTTCGCGAAGCCGGCCGCATGGGCGTCACCGCTCAGCGCGTGGCACACCAGGACGACGTTGTCGCGCTGGGGCGAGAGAGTACCGTAGGTCTCGTACGCCACCCGGACAGGGTGCAGCGCTCGCCCGCAGTCGAGCCGTACCGGCTGCGGCAGGTCGAGATAGTGAGTTTCGACAGTGCCGACCGAGCCGGCCGCGAGCGTCGAGGCTGGCTCCACCATACGGGCTATGTTAACGCGCCCCTGCCAGTATATTGTCAAGCATCCCAATAGGGAATTTGGGAGCGGGCGAAAAGGGGTATCACGCGACATGACGACGGTTACCAACGGAGTCAACGTGCAGGCGCTGCTCGATGCGCGGGAAGTGCTGAAGGGCGCGCCTGAGGCCGCTCAGTTCACCTGGCGCGCGTCGGCCAAGTGGCAGAGCGGCGTGCACAGCACGATCAAGGTCAAGAGCTTCTTCGGTCTCGGGGAAGAGCAGAGCCACAAGCAGGAATCGGTTTTCGAAGCCGACCACCCGGAGGTCTTTGCCGCTGAGGACGGTGGCATCACCCCGATCGAGTACCTCCTCGTCGGGCTGGCGAGCTGCCTGACGGCGGGGGTGGCATCGGTCGCTGAGAATCGCGGCATCCAGCTGCGCTCGGTCGAGTCGACGGTCGAGGGCGCGCACGATGTCCGCGGGATCCTCGGTGCCGACACCGACGTCCGTAACGGCTTCAACGACGTCAAGGTGACGTTCACGATCGACGCGGATGCGTCGAAGGAGGATATCGAGGCGCTGGTAGCCCAGTCCCAGAAGCGCTCCGCCGTGTTCGACGCTCTCACGAATCCGACAAACGTTACTGTCGAAGTCGCCTGAGGGCCGAGGTCATCGAGCACACCACTACGGTCGTCATCGGCGCGGGGCACGCGGGCCTCGCGGCGAGCCGCTTCCTCAGCGACCGGTCGATCGATCACGTCGTCCTCGAGCGCGGCGAGGTGGCGAATTCCTGGCGGCGCGAGCGCTGGGATTCACTGCGGCTGCTCACGCCCAACTGGCAAAGCCGACTGCCTGGCCTGCGCTACGAAGGTCCGGATCCCGACGGCTACATGACGGCAGCCGAGGTCACCGAGTTCATCGAGCGCTTCGCCGCGGTAACCGCTGCTCCTGTCCGGACCGGCACGAACGTCACCTCCGTGCGCCGCACCGACGACGGATACCACCTGACCACGACCCGTGGCGACCTTCGCTGCCGCGCCGTGGTCATCGCGAGCGGCGCCTGCAATCAGCCAGCGGTGCCGCAGTTCAGGGATGCCGTGCCGGCGTCTGTCGAGCAGCTGACACCGTTCGACTACCGCGACCCGGCCAAGCTGCCCGATGGCGGCGTACTCGTCGTGGGGGCGTCGGCGACCGGCCTGCAGCTGGCAGCCGAGCTGCAGCAATCAGGGCGGCCCGTGACGCTCTCGGTAGGAGAGCATGTGCGGCTGCCGCGTACCTACCGTGGCCGCGATGTGCTGTGGTGGATGGACGCGTCGGGCCTGTGGGACCAGCGCTATGACGAGGTCGACGACCTCAGCCGGGCCCGCCGGCTGCCCTCGCCTCAGCTTGCCGGGACGCCCGGGCGGACGACACTCGACCTCAACGCGCTCACCTCGATCGGCGTCGAGCTCGTAGGCCGCTGGGCGGCGCTCCGCGACGGCCGCGCCCTGTTCTCCGGCGGCCTGCGGAACATGTTCTCGCTCGCTGACCTCAAAATGGGGCGGTTGCTGGACACATTCGACGAATGGGCCCGGACGGACGGGCGTGACACTGCTGTCGGCCCGTCCGAGCGCTTCGTTCCGACCCGCGTGCCCGAGTCGGCGCGCCTGCAGCTTGACCTGCACAGCGGCGAGATCGCCGCGATCGTATGGGCGACGGGCTTCCGGCCTGACTACGGGTGGCTCGAGGTGCCCGTGATCGACGCGAAGGGCCAGCTGCGCCACGACGGCGGCATGGTCGACAGCCCGGGACTGTACGTGCTGGGGCTGCCTGTTCTGCGGCGGCGCAAGTCCTCGTTCATTTACGGCATCGAGGACGACGCTCGTGAGGTGATCGATCACCTCGCGCGGTACCTGGCCACGCGCCGCTGAATCTCGTGGCGGACAGTTTGCCATGCTACCTGCCGATAGCTGACATTCTGTACCATGAACCTAGCCAGATCTGACCGACGTATGCAGCCGCGGCCATGACGCTCACACTGTGCGTCCTGCTCTGGGCCCAGCCGGGTGCCGATGATGCCCTCATCGCCTACGAAGACCGGGTTCTTGAGCTCGTTCCCGGCCACGGCGGCCGGGTGCTGCAGCGGCTACGGAGCAACGGCGCGGCCGGGCAGCCGCTGGAGATCCAGCTTCTGCAGTTCCCGTCCGCCGCCGCGCTGACCGGCTACATGACAGACGGACGGCGGCTGGCTATGGCCGATGAGCGGGACCGGGCCGTGGCGAGAACCGAGGTCATCGACGTGGAGCTAGTTGCGTCCGACACCCAGTAGCACACTGGGGCACAGCTGACTCTTGACGCCATCGCGACACAGAGTCAAGATTGATCCGTTTTCGCAATGGAAGCGGTTCCATCGCGACGCAACGCTTGGGAAAGATCCATCATGCGGAATTCGCGGCGCGCGACCATCGCGGACGTTGCCGCCGCATCGGGGGTCGGCGTCGGGACGGTCTCGCGTGTCATTAACGGCGCTGCCAACGTCCGCGACGTAACCCGTGCGCGCGTGCTGAAGGTGATCGATCAGCTCGGCTACCGGCCCAGCCACCTTGCTGCGGCGCTGTCGCGTGGGATGCAGCACAGCGTCGCGATCGTGGTCCCGCACCTGACCCGTCCGTCCGCGGTCGAGCGACTGGCGGGCGCGCTCGGCGTGCTTGACGCAGCGGGCTACGACACCATCGTCTGCAACGTTGATAGCCCAGCCCAGCGCGATCACTTCCTGGCCGCGCTGAGCATGAAGGACCGTATCGACGGGGTGATTCTCATGTCGCTCCCGATCAGCCAGCACCAGCTGACCGCGGTCCGCCGGGCCGGCGTCCCGCTGGTGGCTGTCGACGTGCCACTGCGCGGTGTTCCGCAGACTCTCATCGACGACGCGGCCGGCGGCCGGCTGGCAGCCGAGCACCTGCTGTCGCTCGGTCACCAGCGAATCGCCTTCGTCGGAGACCAGGCCCGGCGCATGACGGCATCAGCGTTCGGGTTCACCGCGTCCGATCGGCGGCTGACCGGTTTCCAGCATGCGATGGCGGCTGCCGGCTTCCCGCCGAGCCAGGGCCTGGTCCGGCTCGGCCCGCACGGCGCGGCGACCGCCGAGGCCCTGACAACCGAACTGCTGGAGTTGCCGGACCCGCCGACAGCTATCTTCGCCTCGTCAGACACTCAGGCGATGGGCGTGCTCGCTGCCGCCGACCGGGTCGGCGTGCAGGTGCCTGGCGAGCTGTCCGTTGTCGGCTTCGACGACATTGAGATCGCCGCCCTGATCGGGCTGACCACCGTGCGCCAGCCGCTCGAGCAGAGCGGCGTGGAAGGCGCCAGTCGGCTGTCAGCACTGCTGCGCGGCGAGCAGGTCAGGCCAATGCGGCAGGTACTCGACGTGCAGCTGGTCCAGCGGGAAACGACCGCGCGATCCAGGTCAGTCCGGAGGGCTGGCTCGGGTGCTGGCATACCGGCCACGCCGGCCGGCGCCAACACGACGGCTGTGCGGAATTTCCACGCCGACACCTGGCGGCTGACCGGGGTCGGGCAGGCCGCGATGGCCAGCGGATACCGCGGCCGCCACACCCGGCTCAGGAGCCACCCATGATCTGCGGCCAGCAGGGTAGCGATGCCGTCTTAGGACAAGCCGCCCGGTGCAGCCGACCATGCGCCTGCTGCAAATGCCGCCAGGCGCGCCCACAGCTCGACACCTTGCTGGAGGGAAGATGATGGCAGGCAGAGACCGTCAGTCCAGGCAGCACCGCCGTCCGGCTTGCCGCAAGCGGCTGCTGCCCGGCGACAGCCGGCGCCGCAACGCAGCCGGGCTGGCGACCGTCAGCCTGCTCGCAGCCGGACTCGCCGCGTGCGGCACGAGCAACGCAGCGTCAGGCCCGGTCACGCTGAATTTCTACCTCTACCCCGATAATTCAGGCGCCACCCAGATGGCGATCAAGAACTGCGATCGGCAGAGCGGCAACAAGTACACGATCTCCTACCAGCAGTTGCCCAACGGCTCCGACGGCCAGCGCCAGCAGCTCGTCCGCCGACTGGCCGCGCACGACAAGACGATCGACATCATGGGCCTGGACGTGACCTGGGAGGCGGAGTTCGCCGAGGCCGGCTGGATCGAGCCGTGGACTGGCGCGAACAAGGCGCAAGCCGTGAACGGCACGCTGAAGCCAGCCTTGCAGACGGCAATCTGGCACAACCAGCTCTACGCGGTCCCCGATAACAGCAACACCCAGCTGCTGTGGTACCGCTCCGACCTCGTGCCGACGCCACCGACGACCTGGGCGCAGATGATCGCTGACGCGCAGAGACTGGCCAAGGAGGGCAAGCCGCACCTCATCGAGATCCAGGGAGCCCAGTACGAGGGCACGACCGTGTGGTTCAACACGATGGTCGCCAGCGCTGGCGGAACGGTGCTGAATCCGGATGCGACGAAGGTGACGCTGGACACGCGGGCCGTCAAGGCGCTGTCGATCATGAAGCAGCTAGCCACCTCAGTAGCCGCCGACCCATCACTGTCAGTGCAGATGGAGAACGACAACCGGCTCGCGATGGAAGGCGGCACTGCTGCCTTCGAGCTCAACTACCCGTTCGTGTATCCCTCCATGAAGACCAACAACCCGGCCATGTTCAAGCACTTCAAGTGGGCGCTGTACCCGCAGGTCGTACCCGGTATCCCGGCCAAGGTCACCATCGGCGGCATTGACCTCGCGGTGAGCGCGTACTCGCAGCACAAGGCGCTCGCCTTCCAGGCAGCGCTGTGCCTGCGCGACGCCCAGAACCAGATCATCGGCGCGAACGTAGGCGGCGTCCCGCCCACGATCGCCAGCCTGTACAGCAATCCCGCGCTGTTCGCCAACTACCCGTTCCATGCCGACATCCTGACCGAACTCGAGAACGCGAGTGTCCGGCCGAAGACGCCCGTCTACCAGGTGGTGTCCATCGACATCTCGCACCTGATCTCGCCGCCCAAGAACATCAGCCCGACGGCCACAGTCAAGACGATGACCAATCAGCTCAACAGCGCCCTCCAGTCGAAGGGCCTGGTCCCGTGAGGCGCCGCAGCGACGGCAGCCCGGCCGCGAGGAAAGGACAGCGCCGATGAGTACCGACACCCAGGCGGTCGCCGCCGCCGCTGCGGGAAAGACCAGGGCAAGGAAGCGCCGGACGCCGCTCTCCGAGGGCGCCCGGGCAGAGCGCAGACTCGGCTGGCTGCTGTGCGCTCCGGCCGTCTTCGTGATGATCGCGGTCACCGCCTACCCGGTGGGCTATGCGATCTGGCTGTCGCTGCAGCGCTACAACCTGGAACTCCCCCAGGCCATCAAGTTCGTCGGGCTGAGTAACTACTGGGCCGTCCTCAGTTCGCCCTACTGGTGGCACGCGCTGGAAGTCACCCTGATCATCACCGCATTTTCCGTCACCATCTCCCTGGTGCTCGGCATGCTGCTGGCGCTGCTCATGCACCGGACGCTTTTCGGCCGGGGCACGGTCCGGACCGCGGCACTCATCCCGTACGGGATCGTGACCGTCGCCGCCGCCTACGGCTGGCAGTACGCCTGGACGCCTGGCCAGGGCTACCTGTCCGCGGCGTTCAATCACAGCGCGCCGCTGACGTCAGAGGTGAAGGCGATAGCGGTCATCGTCGTGGCCGAGATCTGGAAGACGACGCCATTCATCGGGCTGCTGCTGCTCGCCGGCCTATCACTGGTGCCCGAAGACCTGCAGAAGGCCGCGAAGGTGGATGGCGCTACCGCCTGGCAGCGCTTCACCAAGATCACGCTGCCGCTCATCAAGCCGGCCATCCTGGTGGCGCTGCTGTTCCGGACGCTGGACTCGTTCCGGATCTTCGACAACATCTACATCCTGACCGGCGGTAACAACGGCACCGGGTCGGTCTCGATTCTCGGCTACGACAACCTGTTCAACGCGCTGAACCTGGGCATCGGCTCCGCGATCTCGATCCTCATCTTCATCTGCGTGGCCATTATCGCCTTCGTTTTCATCAAGGGCTTCGGCACCGCAGCCCCCGGCACCGACATCGGAAAGAGGTGACCGCTCATGGCCACTGTCACCACTACGCCACGCCAGAAGGTCGGCTGGGGCACGGCGAACCTCGTCGCCATAGCGCTAGCACTGATCCCGGTGCTCTGGCTGCTCTCGCTGTCCTTAAAGACACCTACGGCCATTGTCGACCCCACCTTCTGGCCTAGTCAGTGGACCTACAGGAACTACTTCGGTAGTACCGGGATACTCAATACCTCGCAGTTCATCCGGCCTCTGGTCAACTCGATCGGCATCGGCCTGATCGCGACGTTCATCGCCGTGGTGCTGGCCTCGATGGCGGCCTACGCGGTGGCCCGGCTGCGGTTCCCTGGCAAGGGCCTGCTGATCGGGATGGCGCTGCTGATCGCGATGTTCCCGCTGATCTCGCTGGTCACCCCGATGTTCGGCATCGAGCGGGCGCTCGGCCTGTTCAACACCTGGCCGGGCCTCATCATCCCCTACGTAGCTTTCGGGCTACCGCTGGGCATTTACATTCTGTCAGCGTTCTTCCGCGAGATCCCGTGGGAGCTGGAGAAGGCCGCCAAGGTCGACGGCGCGACCCCATTCCAGGCATTCACCCGGGTTATCGCCCCGCTGGCGGCGCCGGGAATGGTCACCACGGCGATCCTGGTCTTCCTGTTCTGCTGGAACGAGTTCCTGCTGGCGATATCGCTCACGTCGACGAACGCATCGAGGACGGCGCCAGCTTCTATCGCGTACTTCAGCGGCAGCTCTCAGTTCACCGTTCCGACCGGCCCGATCGCGGCCGCTGCGGTCGTCATAACCATCCCCATCATCATCTTCGTCGTGTTCTTCCAGCGCCGGATCGTCGCTGGGCTTACATCTGGCGCGGTCAAGGGCTAGCCGGGAAACCGGCCGAGTTAGAGGAGAGACTGTGGCTGAGATAGTTCTGGACCACGTCACCAAGCGCTTCCCGGATGGGGCGCTCGCAGTAGACAACATCAGCCTGGACATCGCCGATGGCGAGTTCGTGATCCTCGTCGGCCCGTCAGGCTGCGGGAAATCCACGACGCTGAACATGATCGCCGGACTGGAGGACATCACCGAGGGCGAACTGCGTATCGGCGGGCAGGTCGTCAACAACAAGGCCCCCAAGGACCGCGATATCGCGATGGTGTTCCAGAGCTACGCGCTCTACCCGCACATGACGGTCCGGGAGAACATGGGCTTCGCCCTGAAGCTCGCAAAGACGGATCCGGCCGTGATCAAGGAGAAGGTGGAGGAGGCTGCCCGGATCCTCGACCTTACCCAGCATCTGGACCGCAAGCCCGCCAACCTTTCCGGTGGCCAGCGGCAGCGGGTCGCCATGGGCCGGGCGATCGTGCGCGACCCCTCCGTGTTCCTGATGGACGAGCCGCTGTCCAACCTCGACGCGAAACTCCGGGTGCAGACCCGGACGGAGGTATCCAGGCTGCAACGCCGGCTCGGCACCACCATGGTGTATGTCACCCATGACCAGACCGAGGCCATGACGCTCGGCGACCGGCTTGCCGTCATGCGCAGCGGCCTGCTGCAGCAGGTCGGCACGCCGGCTGAGCTTTACGCGCATCCGGCAAACCTGTTCGTGGCCGGCTTCATCGGCTCGCCCGCGATGAACTTCATGGCCGGGACGCTCGAAGAAAGCAGCCTGCGCACCGTGCTTGGCAGTTTGCCGCTGTCGGCGGGGCTGCGGCAGGCCCTAGAGCGCGCGAACGTCGATCGCGACGTCATCGTCGGCATCCGGCCGGAGAACTTCCAGGATGCCGCGCTAGTCCAGCCGGACTTGCGCAGCCAGGGAATCCCATTCCGCGCGACCATCGATGTGGTCGAGTCGATGGGGTCAGACGTGTATGTCTACTTCGCGTTGCAGAGCGGTCTGTCCGCGCAGGTGGACCAGCTGGCGGACCTGGCTGAGGACTCCGGCAAGGCCGATACCGGAGCCACCGAGGAGTCCGTCACTGCCCGACTAGACGCCGCAACGCAGGTGCGCGAGGGGGACAACGCCGAGCTGTGGGCGGATGTCCGGGCCATGCACATATTCGACCCGCAGACGGGCAAGAACCTGACGCTGGACGCAGGCACGGCCGCCGCCCCGGCAGCCGCTATCACCTGACGGCAGCACGTAGGCCGGCTGAGCCCGTCCGCACGGACGGGCGTGGCTAGCCGATGTCGCGCCGTAGCCGCTCGATGATGTCATCACTCCATTCGTGCGTGCGCATGAGGCGGTACCGCTCCCGGGCGACCCGCATGTACGCCTCCGCGTCGGTGCGCTGGCCGATCAAGTCCGCGGCCCGGAGCATCCGCACGACGGGCGTGAACTCCTCGGCGAACCAGCGCGTGGCTATCTCCTCGCGGTCCATGAACCGGTGCTCGGCCTGCATGCACCGTGCTCCCCACGCTTCGACGCCCTCGCCAAGTTCCGCATAGCACCACGGATCAGTAAATGCGATCTTGGCCTGAGCAGCTGGCGGCAGCGGGACGCGGGACCGGAATATCCGCTCGTAACTCTTCATCAGCAGGTCGCCGCGGCGCTGGATGCCATCTGCCGGGATCGTAGTGATCACTTCGGTGACGTAGCCGTCAATGGTCTTCTGCCCGGTCGCCATGGCGATCGACACTCGGTGGTGGCCGTCGCGGACGAAGTGCAGGTCGCCGATGCGGTACACGTCTACGGGCGGGATCGGCTCCCCCCGGCGCTGCGCTAGGGCCAGCCGCTCCCAGCGCTCACGCACCCGGCCGGAGGTGGGCCGGAACCGGCGGTCGAAGTCGCGGAGCGAGTCGACACTGCCCACGATGCTATCCACCTGCAGCGTCTGCAGCCCGAGCTGCCGCTCGCCCTGCATGCCGAGAGCGCTGACCACCTCGCCGAACGGGAGGATCAGGTTAACGTCGTCGGGCTCACGCCGCAGCCGCTGAGCGAGCCGGGCGAGCACCTGACGGCGGCGGGCACGGATGAAGTCGTTCTCGACGTCGGCCCGCGGGAACCCGGTTTCAGCTGGCACGACGACGTCCGGGAAGCACGCTCGTGACCTTGTGGCCCGGCCCTATGTCAAGCAGCTGCCAGCTGATGACATTGCCGACGGTCGTGCTGCCGAGCTGCCGTAGCAACGGGCGGCCGGGCTGCGGCTCCACGTGCCCGTGCAGTAAGGCCGCCGGCCGGAGTGCGGCAGCCAGCTCGTGGTAGCAGGCGAACCCGCGATGCGGCTGGTCGGTCCCGTCCCCGAGGCCACGAGGCGGCGCATGGGTCATGAGGACATCGATGCCGCGCTGGTCGCGCCAGCATCGCAGCCGCGCGCGGCGCCGCAGTGCCGTGGCGCGGCGCGCCTGCTGGCGCTCGGTGTACTGGTTGGGCCCGCTGCGATAGCGCACGCAGCCACCTAGCCCGGCAATGCGCAGGCCCGCGATGTCGAGCACGCGGCCGTCGGCGTTCAGTGCGCCGGCAGGCCACGGCGACTGCGCCGGCAGGCCAGCACGCAGCAGCATCCCGTTCCGGCTGAGCCGGTAGCCGGAGAGGTCCGGATCATGATTGCCGGGAACGAAGATCAGCGGCGTGCCGAGCGCATTCATGAGCGCGCCAAGATAGTCCAGCGGCAGGTCACCGCACGCCAGGATGAGGTCAGCGGTATCTGCGGGGGTGCCGCCCGCCAGCAGCCTGTCGTCGACCTCGTCGGCGACCGCGAGCACCCGGACTGACCGGCGGCTGTCGGGCATTCAGCGGGCAGCCGTTTGCCGAACGTCCAGGCCACCCCGCCGCAGCGCTGCCTCGATGCGGTAGATACCGGCCTGCCGGGTAAGTTCACCGGCCGCTGGCGGCGTGATCTCCAGCCGGTGGCACGCCTCCGTCAGCACGTCCGCGTAGGCGCCGCGCAGAGCCTGGATACGGACGTTCTTGGCCGGCAGCCCGGACGCGATCTCGGTGGCCTCCAGCTGCGCTCGCAGCCGCCGCAGCCTGGCCTCGAGCTGCTCGATGGGCTCGGGCGGCGGTGGCCGGTGCCGGGTCTCGGCAAGTTTGCGGCCGCCGCGCCAGGCGCCAATCAGCACGTAGCCGGCCACGGTCGGAATCGCGACTACGACCGCCAGCAGGGCCACTGTTGCCATATTTCAGTGTCAGCCGGACGGCCGGCCAAGCGCAAGATGGCCAGCGAACCCGCCGTCGCGAACCGCGGGTACCAGGCGGACCGGTCTCAGCCGGACGCGAGCAGCCGGAGCAGCAGCGGCAGGTCTACGATCGCGATCCGCACCGATGAGTCGCTGCAGCCGTACGGCAGCACAACCTTGTCGGCATAGATCATCGGCCCGCAGGAGTAGACAACGTTCGGCACGTAACCGTCGCGTTCCGATTCGTCCGCGACGAGCAGCGGCTCAGGTAGCGCTGCGATAAGACGTTCGGGCTGATGCAGGTCGAGCAGGACCGCGCCGATGGCATACTCCCGCATCGGTCCGACGCCATGGGTGAAGACCAGCCACCCCGCCGGGGTCTCGATCGGCGAACCGCAGTTGCCGAGCTGGATCAGTTCCCATGGCTGCGCGGGCGCCTGCACGGTAACGGCCTCGCCCCAGCGGTGCCCGTCGGCCGAGTAGCCGATCGCGTTGCTTTCCCTGTCCCACCGGGACAACGCTGCGTACCGGCCGCCGATGCGCCGCGGAAACAGTGCCATGCCTTTGTTCCTGGCCGACGGTCCCGACAGCTGGGAGACCGCGAACGTGCGGAAGTCGCTGGTCCGCAGCAACTGAGGCGCCACCTGGGAGCCGTCGAACGCGGTGTAGGTCGCGTAGTAGATCACGTCATCGCCATCGGCGAAGCGCACGAATCTCGCGTCTTCCATGCCGTGGGTCTCGGCCGGGCCGGCTGGCCACAGTACTCGCTCGGACAGCGCACTGCGCTCGTCGAAGTGCACCGCGTAGCTCGAAGCGGCCATCCGCCGGACCCGCTCGGCCAGCTCGGCAGAATCTCCCCGTGTCAGCCGCTGCTTCGATAGCTCATCGAGTGCGGTGTTCAGGGCAGCGGTGGTGAAACGTGACGGCAGCAGGTTCCAGAGGAAGCGCGCGTTCTCGTCTTCCGGGACCTGGTCGGCAAGCTTGGCGCGGAACAGGTCGCGATCATGGGGAACGGGGACCACGTTGCCGCTGTCGAGGAACGGGCCAGGCGGATCGAGGAAGATGCCAGATTCGCCGATAATGCCGGTCCTGAATTCGATACTCGACAAGTGACCTTCACCGACCGCACGCAGGCTCATGACGAACCGGACGTCTCCCGGCCGGCAGCCCGCCTGGTCCGGATGCGCGACCATCGACGGGTTGAACAGAGCGGCTGCCTCGAGCGCATACTCCTGGGTGAAGTACGCTCCGATCAGCTGCCGGCGGGCCTGGCCCACCCGGATCTCGCTGCCGAGCCGGTGCGCGACTAGCCGGAAGTTGCTCTCCAGCGTCGTGGCAAGGTCGCGGTAACCGGCGGAGAACCTGGCCAGGGTCCGGCTGGCGACGCTCTCCACCTCTTCCTCGGTCAGGTCGAGGATGCGGTCGATAACGGCTGTCGCCCGCGATTCTCCGTGGATCAGGGTCTCCTGGCCGGGCACGAACAGCCTGCACAGGCTGCGGGAAGAATCCGGCTCCAGCAAGACAGCGGTCCGGGTCAGCAGCGTGCTCCCGGATGGGGCATCGATCATTGCGAAGCCGGGGACAGCCGGTTGCCTAGTTGCAGGACGGAGATCATCGCCAGCGTGGACTCAGCGCCCTGATTGCGGCTGCGTCCGTCTCGGCTGAGTCCGTCGCAGCCGCCGCCGGTCCGCTCGTCCAGCAGCGGAATCTTGGTGTCGTTGTCGCCAAGGAACCAGGACACGCTCATCTCCACGCCGGCCAGCCAGCTGCTGTCGCCGGTGACGGTTGCCGCGCACATGCACGCATCCGCTAGCGCGGCCACTTCAATCGGCTGCTGATCGAAGGCCGGCCGGTCCTCCCCCGCGCTCCAGCCACCGGTCGGCACGACGGACAGGTGCCCGTTGCGGGTCTCGACGGTCAGCAGCCACTCGAGCATGTGCAGGCCGTTGTGCAGCATCCGGTCGCGGCCGAGGCGAGAGCCAGCCACGATGACGGCCTGGGCGATTGCCGCGTTAGCGTACGTCAGCCTGCGCGTCGGCCACGGCCACGCCGGGTCAGCGGAGGGCTGCCCGATGATGGCCGCTGCCTTGTCGAGGATGACCAGCGCGCCCGGATGGTCGTGCCACCGGTCGAGAATCTCGGCGGCGCCGAGCGTGGCGAATGCCATGGCGTGCGGCCACGCGGAGGAGACTTGCGCGCTGCGGTCGAACCGGCTGAGCGCATCTTCCTGGATACCCGCGGTCGGGCCCCGCGCCGCGGCGGTGCCCAGGCCCCACAGCGCTCGGCCCCAGCAGTCCTCTGTGCCCGGATAATCGCGCCACCGGCGGTCGTAGCCGAGACGGTTCCGGAACCTTCCGTCCGCGGCCTGCGCCTGCGCCAGGAAATAGAGGTAACGGCGCCCCAGCGTGATGAGCTCCTGGGACGGCGACGGCTCCCGGCACACCACGACCAGGCCGCGAGCGACGTCATCGACGCAGTAGCCGTGCTCATGGCGGGGCACGATTCCCTCGGCGTGCTCGAGCAGGCCGACGTTGTCTGTCATCCGCTGCAGATGCCGGAACGGGGCTGCCGGGCAGCTCATGCTGGTGCTCCCGCCTTCTCTACGGCAAGCGAGGAGGCCAGCTCCCGGTAGGAGCGTGCGACGGCCGGCCAGAGCAGCTGTGGCGCGAGGTCTGCTGAGTAGCTGCTCATCCGAGCCGAGAGGCCGGGCTCGGTAAGCACGCGCTGCAGTGCCCGGGCGATGCCTGCCGGGTCCTTACGGTCGACCAGGAGTCCGGCGCCACTGCCGAGCAGTTCGACCGCATGCGGAAAGCAGGTGGAGACCACTGGCTTTCCAGCCGTCACCGCCTCGATCAGGACTCCGGAGGTGACCTGTTCAGGTGAGTCGTACGGAAGGAGCACCACATCGGCAGCGCTGATCAGCCGGGCCAGCGGACCGGCGGGCAGGAACCGGGCGTCGAAATGAACGCGATCCGCGACGTTCCGGCTGTACGCGCGGGTCTGAAGTGCCCGCCGGTATGCCTCGCCATCGCGGTCCAGGACGCGCGGATGAGTCTGGCCGGCCACCTGATAGTCGGCGTGCAGCCCGCGATCGCGAAGCATGGCAATTGAGTCGATCGCATGCTCGATTCCCTTGCCTGGCCCGAGCAGCCCCCAGGTCAGTACCTTCAGGCAGGCCAGGCGGCCCGGACGGCACGGTGACCCGGTTGTCGGCAGCACCGTGCGGTATCACGAAGACCTTGCCGGCCGGAGTGCCGTAAATCTGCAGTAGTCGCGCCCGCGCGGTCTGCGTCATCGTGACGACGGCGCCAGCCGCCGCGATGACGCTCTCAAGGATCGCCCGCTGCCGTGGTGTCGGGTGTGCCAGCACCGTATGCAGGACCACGATGCTCGGCACGTGCACGGCTTCCAGCAGGGCGACAACGTCCTGGCCGTCAGGACCGCCGTAGATGCCGTACTCGTGCTGAACGATGACGACGTCGAAGCCGTTGAGAACGTCCGCCGCGATGGCCGCGCTGGCGGCCGAGCCCGCTATCAGGTCATGGACTACGTCGCCGGCGACGCGCGCGGCCGGCTTGTCGAGCACCCGCACCACCGCTACGTGATCGCCGGGCCGGGGCAGATGAGCGAGCAGCGCCGCCGTGAAGGTCGCCAGCCCGCACTGCGTAGGCGGATATGTGCTGAGCAGTGCATAGCTCGTTGGCATCGGATCGCTTCCTGTCGTCGGATTCCGCGAGGCGAGATCCGGAAGCCCGGACCTGGCCGGCCGGAGGCGGGCGCGCTGACAGGAAGCGTCGGAACAAATCATCATGGCACGCCCGAGGCTGGCTCAGATGGCCTCGCGTGCCCGTCGGCGTTCAGGGCAGTGGCTGAGCGTTCCCGCGGCCTCGCGTAGTGAACGCAGGCCCAGCATAGCCGAGACGCGACGACGCCCGAGCTCTGCAGACGCCGCTATCAGCCGGATCCACCGCCGCGTATGCTTGCGGCACGGTACCGCTCAGCAGCTTGACCGAGTTCCCGATCTGGTCCAGACCAAGCGCCGTGTCTTGAGACCCGCCTCGCTGCAGATCTAGATCGCGAGGCGCACGATGGGCACAGATTCCACCTCAGCCCGCTATGACGGCACCAGTGCCTTCCCGCTGGCGGGCCCGGCCGCGCGGGTACCGGCGCAGCGAGCCATTCAGCTGACGGTGACCACGGTGATCGTCGCCGGGCCGTTCGCTGGGCTGGCCGCTGCGCTGTGGCTGCTGTGGGGTCACGGGGTCGGCCTGGCAGATGTGGGGCTGGCCGCGTTCTTCTACCTGCTGACCGGGTTCGGGGTGACGGTGGGATTCCACCGGTGCCTGACACACCGCAGTTTCACTGCCAGGCCAGCGCTTCGCGTCGCGCTTGCGGTCGCCGGCTCCATGAGCTTTCAGGGCGACGCGACCGGATGGGTAGCCACCCATCGGCGCCATCACGCGTTCACCGACAAGCCAGGCGACCCGCACTCGCCGTACCGCTACGGCACCGGGCCGATGGGACAGCTGCGCGGGGTGCTGCATGCCCATGTCGGGTGGCTGTTCGGCCACGACCCGACCTCACATCGGACCTACGCACCCGACATGCTCGATGACCGGGCCATGCGTGCCGTATCGAACGCCTTCCCCGCGCTCTGCGCAGCCTCGCTGGCCCTGCCGTTCGCCCTCGGCTGGGCCATCGGGGGCTTGCGGGGCGCGCTGCTGGCGCTGCTCTGGGCCGGACTCGTCCGCATCTTCCTGCTGCAGCACGTCACCTGGAGCGTCAACTCCCTGTGCCACCTGATCGGCAGCCGGCCCTTCGCGACCCGCCGGCACGACCGGGCCACGAACCTGTGGCCGCTGGCCGTCCTGTCACTCGGCGAGAGCTGGCATAACATGCACCATTCCGACCCGACGTGCGCGCGTCACGGCGTTGACAGGGGCCAGCTTGACCTGTCTGCCGGGCTTATCGGCCTGTTTGAGCGGGCCGGCTGGGCTACCGCGGTCCGGTGGCCGAGCGCCGCACGACTGGACAGGCAACGCCGGCCTGAGCTGCGAGCTGCCGCTGTCCTGCTCCCCGAGACTTGCGGTGATGAACTGCGCGTCTGACCGCGTCGCGAACCACCGGGCCTCATGCGGCTGCTACGCCGCCTGCCACCGCTGCGGCCACCGTGGCGTGAAGGTCCAGGTGCCGGTCAAGCCCGGTACCGGCCAGCACATCCGTCACCTCGGGCCGCGGCGCGGCTAGTCGTAGTGACCCGCCGAGCAGGCGGGCCCGCCGGCCGGTTCCCACCATGACGGTGAGCCCGCTCGCGTCTGCGTCGCTGACCGCCGCCAGGTCGACGACTAGCCGGCCGGCACACTGGTGGACCAGAAGCAGCAAGTACTCGCGCAGCGCCGGGGCACTGGAACCGTCGAGCGACCCGGACAGAGCGGCGATCAGGTACCCGCGCTCGGACCGGCAGGAGACGGTCAGGCCGGGGCCGAGCGTGACGTCCGCCCCGGCAGCGGCGTCCCGGTGCGCCGAGCGGGAATGGCTAGCAGCGCATCGGTCGTCACGGCCAGGCGATGGAATCGGAACTCCTTGGGTCAGTCATGCCGGTCAGCCACCGACGGCAGCAGAAACCGGTGCCTCTCGGCTCAGCCTACGCGAGCCCGAGCTAACTAGCAAAATATTTCCAGAATTTGATACCGTTAGTTGACGGCACGCCGCGAGCCTGACCGGGCCGCTGCCTACCTGTGGTGGCGGCACCGCTACCGGTGGTGTGTAATGGACGTGGTTGTAGTCGAAGTTCGTGCTCGTGTGACAGCGCCTGCGAATTCTGACAGCGGGCGCCTTTTGTTATCCAGAGTCAGTCTTTCCGGCGGTGCCTGCCGCGACCCGGGTGCGCGCACGTGTTACCCGACGCTCGGTCAGCAGGAGACGGTCATGACTCAGGGGACAGTGAAATGGTTCAACGCAGACAAGGGCTTCGGTTTCATCGAGCCAGACGGCGGCGGGGCGGACGTGTTCGTGCACCACTCCGCCATCCAGGCGGACGGCTACCGTAGCCTCCAGGAGAACCAGCGAGTCGAGTTCACGGCCAAGCCAGGCGCCAAGGGCCCCCAGGCTGAGCAGGTACAGCCCATCTAGCCCACTCGCAGCCGGGACCGATATCACCTCGCTGACCATCGGGGATTTTTTCGGAAGACGGTGAACATGACTGCTCCGGACGTGTGGATTGTCAAGGACGATGGCTCCGACATCGTCCGCGCCGCCGCTGTCGCCGCGGTCGGACGTGATTACAACGGCAATGTCACCGCGCGGCTATCCGGCGGCGAGCAGGCGGTCGTGACCCTGGTGCTGGACCGCGGGCATGACGACGGCCGAACGCCGCAGGATTTCCACCGCCAGCTGATCAAGGTCGTCGCCGAATTGTCCGACACAGCCGAGCCCGCCATTATCCGGCCGGTGCATGACGTCGAGCACGGCTGGCGCTGGATCACCGAGCGCCTGTAACCTCGCGCAGGATCAGCGAATAGGTCACGCCGGCGATGCCGCTCTCGTGCGGACTTCCCGGTAGGAACGCTGTCGCTGACCGGCCCGGTCATGCCTGCAGTTCGGCTTCGTTCACGGGCCAAGCCGGCACTCGGGCTAGATGGCGCATCAGCGCCGCGAACTCAGACGGCGCAAGGCTCTGCTCGGAGTCCGATAGCGCCTGCTCAGGTTCGGGGTGGACCTCGACCAGGATGCCGTGCGCCCCGGCCGCACGTGCCGCCCATGCCATCGGCGCAACATAAGCCCGCGAGCCGGTGCCGTGGCTTGGATCAACGATGACCGGCAGGTGCGACCGCTCCCTGATGACGGGCACCGCGGACAGGTCAAGCGTGTTGCGGGTGGCGCTCTCGAAGGTGCGGATGCCCCGCTCGCACAAGATGACCTGCTGATTTCCTTGCGCGACCACGTACTCGGCGGCGGCCAGCCATTCCTCGATCGTGCTCGACAGGCCGCGCTTGAGCAGCACCGGACGATCCACCTTGCCGAGTTCCCGCAGCAGATCGAAATTCTGCATGTTGCGCGCGCCGACCTGGAGGATGTCGGCCACCATCGCCATCCGCGGCACCTGGTCCACGGCCATCACCTCGGTAACAACCGGCAGCCCGGCCTGCCGCCCGCCGCGACCAGCAGATTCAGGCCCTGCCAGCCGAGCCCCTGGAACGAGTACGGCGAGGTCCGCGGCTTGAACACGCCGCCGCGAAGGACATGCGCGCCATGATCGCGCACGAATTTGGCGGCCGAGTTGATCTGCTCCTCACTCTCGACCGAGCACGGTCCGGCCATGACCGCGAATCCGTCGCCGCCGATGAGCACATCGCCGACTCGGATCAGCGTGTCGGCCTGCCGGGCGGCCCGGTCCACAAGCTTGTAATGCCGCGACTTACGCGCGGCTGCCGGGCGAATCGCCGCGACCGCCTCCAGCATTTCCGCCGGTGCGCCCGCGGGCTCTGGCGCCGGCAGCGCTCCGGTGCGGCAGGTCGCGCAGTGCCTTTGCGGGATAGCTACCCAGCACCTTGACGTACAGCGCGGCGGCGCGCAGTTCGTCGATGGCAGCAGCAGTGCCGGGATCGGCCGCGTTGCCCTCGAAGTCGAGGAAGAACATGTACTCCCAGGGTCGTCCGGGACGCGGCCTGGACTCCAGCTTGGTCATCGAGTGCCCGCTGCCGGACAGCACCTCCAGGCAGCGCAGCAGCGCGCCTTCCTCGTGCCGGGTGACCAGGATCAGGCTCGTCTTGCACGGGATGCGCACGTCCACGGACGCAGGATCGCGCGCCAGCACCACGAACCTGGTGTAGTTGTCGTCGTTGTCAGCGATGTTGCGCCGCAAGATTACAAGTCCGCTGGCGGCCGCTGCCTCCGGCGAGCCGATCGCGGCAGCGGTCGGATCCTGCTCCTCGGCGACCGCGCGCATGGCGCCGGCGGTGTCGAAGAACGGCACCGACACCGCGTGCGGTAGCGACCGAAGGAACCGCGCGCATTGCTCGTGACCCTGCGGATGCGACAGGATCCTGGTCAGCGCGGAGAGCGGCACGTCCGCGATCCCGGCCAGGCAATGATCCACCTTCCAGGTTTCCTCGCCCACGATGAACAGCTCATGCTCGCGCAGCAGCGCATAGACCTCGTTGATGCTCCCGGCAGTGGTGTTCTCGATCGGCAGCACCGCAAGATCTGCCCGCGCGTCAAGCAGCGCGGCTGCCGCTTCACCGAAGGTCGGATAGCCCTCCAGTTCGCCGATCAGGCCGCGGGCGCCGAGGTACTTCTGGGTGGCCGCGTCGCTGAACGAATGCGTCACTCCCTGGAACGCAACCCGGACCCGCCTGCCGACGGAATCTCCGCTCACCTGACTGGCTTGCTGCGCCACCGACTCACTGATCAGCTCGCGGAAGATCCGCCGCACCAGGCTGGCCGATACGCCCAGGCCGGCTGCCATCGAGGCGACCGCGTCCAGCACCTCACGCTCACGGTCCGGGTCCTGGATGCTGCCGGCGCCCGCCGCCTTGACCTGCGCCAGCTCGCTGATGATTTCGTGCCGCTGGGCGATGAGGCGAACGATCCCGGCATCCACATCGTCAAGGTCCTGCCGGAGTCCGGAAACGCCTGACGGCTGCCCGCTTACCACGCTAGCTTCTCCGCTTCCCGCCCGCCTTGTCCGGGCATCACCCAGTTTGCGCAGGCAGAGACCAGCCTGCAGTTGGTTATAGCCAACACTGCCGTAGCCAACGTAGCCGACGACGCGCTACCCGGCTGCCCGGCCATCGCCGAGGGCATTGATGTGCCGACACCGAGGGTTTTCCCCGACGCGCGAGCGATCCAGCCGTCGTTATCGTCGCGGCATGAGCATCCCGCATCGAGGCATGCAGAGCGTTGGGGAGAACTGACATGTCGCATGTCAAACTCGGACTGGCGGCCACGGCGGCCGCCCTGCTTCTTACCGCATGTTCCACGTCAGGCACGAGCACGACAGTGCCGAGTACCAAGCCTCCGGCTGTGACCGGCCCGACCGCCACCGCGGCGCCGTCTGCCACCGCAGCGGCTACCGCGGCTGCCGCTACCGAGCTGTCAGGGAAATGGTCGGGCCAGTACAGCGGCTCCTATCAGGGCACGTTCATCCTCAACTGGCGTCAGTCGGAATCACGACTGACCGGCAGAATCTCGATTTCGGCACCGCCGGGCACCCTGACCATCCACGGCACCGTAGTTGGCGGCACCATCCGCTTCGGCACGGTTGGCGGGATGGCAATCACCTACTCGGGCACCGTATCGGGCAACTCGATGTCCGGGACCTACCACGTTGGGGCCGCCGGTGGTTCAGCGGGCGGTCCGTGGAGTGCCTCCAGGTCCTGACTGAACGGCAGCGGACTCCGGAGCGCCCGGGGTCCGCTCCGTCGTCTGCCGCGGCCGGGTCATGGGGGAAGATAGGTCCGATGGCCGACCGTGACGAGCTGGCAGCAGCCTTCGAGCAGCATCGCGCGCACTTGCGGGCCGTTGCCTACCGGCTACTCGGCTCGCTGGCAGACGCTGACGATGCCGTGCAGGACACCTGGCTGCGGCTGGCCGGCGCCGACGTCAGCGCAGTGGCAAACCTCGGCGGCTGGCTCACGACAGTCGTTGCCCGGGTGTCGCTGAACCTGCTCCGGTCCCGCCATAGCCGCCGCGAGCAGCCGGTCGGCGATTCCTGGCCGACGGCCGCCGACGACCCGGCGGCGTCTGCTGCTGCCAGCCGCGGGCGGGGCACGCCCGACCCCGAGGCTGAGGCCGTCCTGGCCGAATCGGTCGGCCTTGCGCTGCTGGTGGTGCTGGACACACTGACCCCGGCCGAGCGCCTCGCCTTCGTCCTGCACGACATGTTCGCGATGCCTTTCACCGAAGTGGCCGCGGTACTCGGCCGGTCAGCCGACGCGGCGAGGCAGCTTGCCAGCCGAGCCCGGCGTCAGGTGCGGGTGACGCCCGGCCCGGCGCTCGCCGCGGACCTGGCGCGGCAGCAGGAAGTTGCGGCTGCGTTCCTCGCCGCGTCCCGTGGCGGGAACTTCGACGCGCTGGTCGCCCTACTGGACTCCGACGTCACCATCAGGGCAGATGCTGCCGCCGCGCCAGCCGGCCGGCCGGTCGAGCTTCGCGGCGCGCGGGCCGTCGCTCGCGGCGCGGTCGCCGCCGCCGCCCTCGCCGGGCACTCCGAGCTGGCACTGGTGAACGGGGCCGTCGGCATCCTGTCCGCGCCCGGCGGCCACCTGCACGTCGCGCTGACGCTGACCATCAGGGCCGCCCGGATCACGGCCATCGAGGTGATCGCGGAACCGGATCGGCTGCGGCAGCTGGACCTGGCCGTGCTGCCTGGTCAGGGCCAGCCGCCACCGTGAGCCGCCGAGCCCACTCGTACTCTGAGCCAGATCTGAACAGGATTCACGCAACGTCTTAGCAGGCAGCTGGGCAGCCTTGGATGCGACGAACTCGCGGCGGTAGCGGAGCGGGTCCAGGCCACCGATCGGAGGAGGACGCGATGCCGCGCACAGCGCGCACTCGGCAGGGCGGCCACCTGGTTAATCTGCGCCGTGTTCTCGGGGCCGCTGCACTGCTCACCCTGACGGCATGCGGAGCGACCGGCACGGCCACCGGGCAGGCTCCCGGCGCGGCAGGATCGGGCGGCCCTGTTCCTAGCCAGCGAGCGGCCACCCCGACGCCGAAGCCGAAGCCGAAGCCGACGGCAAAGGTAATCATCTCGCGATTCCGCGCACCGGACGGTGCTGTGGTGACCCTGGCCCTGTTCCGCGGGCCGGTCGTGGTGCGGCTGCACAGCGGAAGCGCGGACCCCGGCTCGGCAGCGCTGTCGAAGGTCCGGGCCGGACCGGCCATCCGCGCACGCGAGCGAAGGCGGCTGCTCGCGGCGTTTAACAGCGGATTCCTGCTCTCCGCCGGGGCCGGCGGTTATGAGCAAGAAGGTCACGTGATCAGTCCGCTGCGGTCAGGGCTGGCCAGCATCGTCATCGACAAGTCGGGCAGCGCCCGGATAGGCGTCTGGGGCCAGGGCCTGCCCAGGCCGGGCGAAGCGGTATTCAGCGTCCGGCAGAATCTGACGCTGCTGGTCAGGCACGGGCGGCCCACGGCGGCCGCGGCTGACTGGTCGCTCTGGGGAGCAACTCTGGGTGGTGGCGAACTCGTCGCGCGCAGCGCGCTCGCTGAGAACGCGGCAGGCCAGCTCATCTACGCCGGCAGCATGTCGGCCAGCCCGGCAGACCTGGCCGCCGCACTCGTGCAGGCCGGTGCACGCACGGCCATGGAACTCGACATCAACCCTGAGTGGGTACAGCTCGATGTCGCCCGCGCGGCCGGGCGCCGTCTCCGGGCCGCGATCCCCGGACAGGTCCGCCCGGCCGACCAGTATGTCGTCGGGTGGACCAGGGACTTCTTCACCATCCTTGCGGCCGGCTGACTTTCCGTGCGGTCGGCAAGTTTCCGGAAGATCTGAGCTGAGGTTAAGTCCGGCTTATGGCCACCGAGCCGAACCTTTGGGTTATCAGGTCCTACTAGCTAGGGGAGAACCCAGATGAACCGGCTCAGCATGATCGGCATCAGCGCGGCGACTGTCGCCGCAACAGCGGCAAGTGCCCTGAGCGTGGCCTCCGCCGCCAGCGCAGCTAACACGGCACCGGCCCGCGCAGCGGCAGGCTCCCGTCCCGCCGCCGTGGCCAGGTGTGTGCCTTCGCACCGAAATTACGCATATCCGCGTCATGCGGAGACCTTCACGGCAATGTCCGCCGGGTCAGTCACGATCGCGCCGCTGCATCGCGGCACTATCCGGGTGGTGACAGCGAAGGCCGCCGCAGGCTGGCATGCCTACATCGACTCCAGCCGCGGCAGTTCGGTAGATGTCTACTTCCGGTCAGGGAAGCACATGGTCAAGTTCGAGGCCGAGATTAACGATGCGGGCAGGCTGACCATAACGCTCACCAGGTGCGGTTGACAGGTGCTGAGCCGCCAGCATCGTGCCTGGCCGGCAACGAAGGTTGCCGGCCAGGCAGTACCGCGAACTACGCTCGATGACGTGACCTCCGTCGTGATTGTCGAGGACGATGCGCAGATCAGGGCCGCGCTTGTCCGGTCGCTAGCTGAGCGGGGATATGTGGTCCGCGGCTCAACTACAGGACTGGACGGGCTGACTGTCATCATCGAGTCGCAGCCCGATGTCGTGCTGCTCGACCTTGGCCTGCCGGACATCGATGGCGACGACCTGCTTCGGATGATCCGCGCGGTCAGCGCGGTGCCGGTGGTCGTGATCACGGCACGGGACGCTGACGATCAGATTGTCCGGACTCTCGACGCAGGCGCCGACGATTACGTGGTGAAACCGTTCTCCGCTGCCCAGCTGGCCGCCCGGCTGCGAGCGGTGCTGCGCCGGTCGGGGCCGGAAGTGACAGACGACATGTTGATTGTCGGTGAGCTGCATATCGATCCGTCCCGGCGGGTGGCCTCACTCAACCGCCGGGATCTTGGCTTGAGCCGGAAGGAATTCGACCTTCTGCAGGCGCTCGCGGCGCGCCGGGGCCGGGTAGTGACCAAGCGGCAGCTACTGGCTGAAGTCTGGGAGCAGCCCTACGGTGGTCCGGAAAACACCATCGACGTACATCTGTCGTGGCTGCGGAAGAAGCTCGGCGAGTCAGCATCGCAGCCGCGCTACCTACGCACGGTGCATGGCGTGGGGATCAGGCTAGTCGACCCTGACGGCGATGAGGAACCCGCCAGTGCCACCGGCCGCAACGACCGCACCGGCAGCACCGACGCGGCGGCTGGCCCTGATGATGGCGCCTGAGCGCCGCGCCCGGTCTGCGGCCGTGCGGCCGCGCATCAGGCGCCGCATGGCGCTGATCGCAGCTATCGCGACCGGTACGGTCATGCTCGTGTTCTGTGTGCCGCTGGCGTTGTACGTCCGAACTAACGCCTACGACCGGGCTGTGGACGGCGCAGAACTGCAGGCACGTTCACTTGCCGCCGAACTGGCTGCGGTCAACGATAAGCCCGGCATCACCCGGATAGTCCGTCAGGCTAATACCGCCTCCACTGCCGCCGCGACGGCCTATCTGTCCGGCGGCGCACGCATTGGCGCGCCGATATGGCCGCGCATCACGGTGCCACCGGGTGTGTTCGCCGAGCGCGCCGTCACGACGGTCGCGCCGGACGGCGGGCGGCTGGTCTGGGAGCCGGTCCACGATCCGTTCGCCGCGTGGGCAGTCGTCGTGCGCGTGCGCCCCGGCGAGTTGACCAAAGGCGTAGCCGGGACTTGGGCGCTGCTGTTCGGCGGCGGGGCATTGCTAGTGCTGCTCGCGGTAGCACTAGCAGACCGACTCGGCCGATCGATCGTCCGCCCGCTCCAGGACCTTGTCATGGTCACCAACCGGCTGCGTGATGGTGATCTGGCCAGCCGTGCTCGGCCAGCCGGACCCCATGAGGTCGCCGAAGTCGGTGATGCTGTCAACGAACTGGCGACCAGGATCGACGGACTCCTGGAAGCATCCCGGCTCGCCGCGGCGGACCTTGGCCACCGCCTCCGCACCCCATTGACTGCCCTGCGACTTGATGCTGAGGCGCTGGCCGACGGATCGCTGGCAATCGACGTCGCCCGGCCTCGCCTGCAAGCCGACGTCGACCGGCTCGAGCGGGCCGTGGATCAACTTATCAGGCAGGCGAGAGAAGCTCCCGAGCATCAGTCGGGGCGCTCGGACCTGGCGGCAGCAGCGTTGGACCGGCTCGCGTTCTGGAGCGTCCTGGCGAAGTCACAGGGCCGGGTTGCCGACGTGCGGCTGCCGGCCGGGCGGGTCGATGTGCGGCTGGGGCGGGATGATCTGGACGCGGCGATCGACGCGTTGCTGTCGAACATTTTCATGCACACCGCCGAGGGGACAGGCTTTGCTGTAACGCTAAGCCGCACTGCTAGGGATAGTCCGTATTCGTGGGCTTTTGCGGTAGAAAACGACAGTTCGGTGCCGGGTGCCCATCCCGCCGGCGAGGCTGACCACGCGTCGGCCGGAAACTCCGGGCCGACCGGCCACTCGGGCACCGGCCTCGGCCTGGATATAGTGCGGCGGACGGCCGAGCGTGCAGGCGGCACCTTCACGGCCGGGCCGACCAGCGCGGGCGGTTTCCGCGCGGTGCTGACCGTGCCCTGACAAGCTTGTCCCGCCCGCCGCACTCGGCAGCTGGGTTAGTAGCCGAAGCCAAACGGCGGGGTCAGGCCGGTGTAATCGCCGATGACCTTTGCGTCATAGGGCGCGTTGAGGCGGTTGAAGCCGTTCCCGTCCACCTGGATCTTGCCCTGGCTGAACACGATGTTCTTGTGCTGGTTGATCTCGATGACCTGGTCGTTGAACTGATCGCTGATCAGGATGTTGCCATTGCGGAGCATGACCGCCCTGGTGGGCAAGGGCATGGCCATGCTGCCCGGCCGCATGTTCGTCGCGTAGTCAAACACGACCTTCTTGGCATGCGTCACGATCACGATGCGGTTGTTGTTGGAGTCGGTGATGAGCGTGTCGCCGTCGGGCAGGCGGCTGGCGAACGCGGCCCCGCTCAGCTGGCTCTTCTTCCCGGAGTTGCCGTACTGCCAGACGACGTGATGGCTGCGGGTGACCTCGAGGACCCGGTTGTTGTTCTCATCGGCGATCAGGATGTGACCGTTGGCCAGCAGCTCGGCACTGTTGGGATTGCTGAGCTGGTCGAACATGTGGCCGGCCACACCCGTCTGGCCGTACTGCCACACGATGTGGTGCGTGCGGTTGACCTCGATCACCCGTTCGTTGGCCTGATCGGTGATCAGGATGTCGCCATTCGGCAGGTATGTTGACTGCACTGGCGTGTTGAGCTGGTCGAACTTAGACCCGGTGACGCCCGCCATGCCGTACTGCCACACGATGTGACCGGCCTGGTTCACCAGGATCACCCGGTTATCAGGGCAGCCGCCTTTCGTCTTGCAGGACGGGTCGAAGTTCGCCGGCGTGCCGGTGCCGGCGATGAGGGTCAGGCGGCCGACTCGCTGGGCGTCGTTGGTGCCCACGATCGAGTGCGGTCCGGGCACGTTGGAGCCGTTACCAAAGCTCCAGACGACCTGATGATGACGATTGATCTCGATCACGCGGTTATTGAACTGGTCGGCGATGAGGATGTCGCCCCTGGCATTGAAGCCACCATGATGGGGGTGCTGGCGCGCCGCCGCCGACGCCAGCGGGGCCAGGCCTACCAGGCCAAGCCCGAGCACCGCCACCGCCGACCCGGACAGCACGAGCCGCCGCCGGGTCCTCGCAGATCTCAGTCTTGCTTGCTTCATGCTCGCCTCCGTTTACTATGCCGCGCCACCTGCGCGCACACTGACGAGGCCGCACCTAAAGGCAAGCACGTGCGGCAGGCCGCTGCGGTTCACCGGTGCCCGACACCCGGGCGGGCGACATGGCGGTAAGCGGAGCGTCAGCTCAGCGACGGAGCCAGAGCGTGACCACGATGCCGCGGAACCGCCGGACCGTGGCCAGCGTGAAGTGCTGTTCAAGAAGCTGGCTCTGCTGCCGGAGCAGTCCGGCCGGCAACTGCGCTGACGGGCGGCTGCCGAGAACCCAGATGCGCCGGTACCGGAGCATGAGCGGGCCGGTCACGGCGAACGGCTTGTCGGTGCCGCGGAAGTCGCCCGCCTGCCGCGGCGTCTTGGCGACCGCGAAGTCGGTGACGTTACGGAAGTCGCCGGGATAGCCGAGTTCGGCCTTGCGGAAGAGCGTGCCGAAATACAGCACTCCGTCGCCGGGACGCGCGTGCGCGCCCAGGTAGCTCGACGGCCCGCCGAAGTCGTAAGCCCGGCTCTGCGGGGTGCGGATGGCACGCTGTGGCCCGAGCTGGAGCAGCAGCACGCAAGCGCACAGCACGGCACCCGGCAGCCAGAGCAGGGCGCGGCCTGGCCGACCAGGAAGCGCGGCTGGGCCAGCGGCACTCGCGAGCACCTGCCCGATCCGGTAAGCGCCGGCGCCGGCCAGCAGCGCGGCCCCCGCCTCGCCGTACAGGACGTAACGATCCACGTACAGCGGCGAGCCCACCAGCGACTCGAGCAGCAGCAGACCCGCCGGGAGCACGAGCAGCGGGGCCGCTACCGATGGCAGCGAGATCCCGCCGCTGCGCCACCAGGCCGGCCCGCCACCGCGCTCGGGCAGCACCGCCACCACCGCGCACAGGAGCAGCAGCACGGCAACGGCCGTGGTCACGCCGAAGTAGTCGTGGAACAGGGTCCGAAGCGATGCCAGGCCGGGCCGCCCGATCCAGGACACCGCAGAGTGCTGGACGACGCTGAGAGCCAGCAACGGCAGCACGGCGATTGCGCCAAGGGCTCCGGCAACCGCCCAGTGCCGGATCGCCGGGCGCCCGGACCGGGCCAGCAGCACGGTGCAGCCATGCGCAGCGAGCACGAGCAGTGACATCTCGTTCAGGTAGCCGCCGAGCGCCACCAGCACGCCGTACACCAGCCAGCGCCGGGTTGTCCGCTGCGCAGCGCCGCCACCCTCAGCGCTCATCGCGTGCAGCAGCGCCAGTGTGGCGGCCAGGACACACGCGAGTACCAGCGCGTACGAGCGGGCAGTCTGGGCGTAGTAGCTGATGCTCGGGGTCAGCGCCAGGATCAGCCCGGCGAACAGCGCCGCCCAGCCTGAACCGGTGAGCCGCCTGGCGATGTAGGCAACGAGCCCGGCCGCGACGGTCATGGCGATGACGGAGGGAACGCGCATCGCTGTGGGGCTGCTGCCGATGACCACCCAGCCGTGCATCAGCAGGTAATACAGGCCGTGCACGGCATCGACATGGCGGACCAGGTGGGCCAGTTCGCGCAGGCTCAGCAGCGCGGCCCAGTGCGTCGCGACCTCGTCGTTGCCCATCGCCGAGTCGCGGCCGATGCCCCAGACCCCGGCCACCGCCATTGCCAGCGCCGACACGATGACGGGCGCGAACCGGACCGCGGCTCCCGTCCAGCCACCGCGGGCCGGCGTGCCCGCCGTGGTTGGCGGGACCGTCTCGCCGTCGGCCGGGCGGACGGAACCGGCATCCCGGTGTTCGGCCGGCGCCGAGCTCACGGCCGGTCCGGCGGCTTGCCGGTAGACGCGGCGAAAGTCTCCCGCCAGCGGGCCGGTGAATTGAAGTCCGCGGCAGCGGCTCGGTACTGCGCTGCCAGCTTCGGCCACTGCCTGCGCAGCCTGCGGTGCTGCATCAGGCTGCGCCGCCCGAGCGAGCGGAACAGCCGCGGGTCCCGCTTGTACCACGAGGCACTAGTGCCCTCAGCCGTCGACACCACCGCACTGTCCAGCTTGGCCAGCACCCACCAGCCTGCATCCTGGTATGGCAGCGCCAGCTGCGGCCGCTTCATCGCGCCCGCGCGCGGTGGCCTGAATTGCCGCAAGGTTCCCGACGCGACCTTGGTCATGAGGTTGAGCTTGTTGGTCGGCGTGGTAGAGCTCTTCACCGCCTCCGGCGGCTTGCGCCGCGGCGGCGGGAACGCATCGAGGTCCGCGGCGCTCGCCGTATCCGGGTACTCCGCCCGCAGCGCCCTGATCTGCGCGAGCTTGCCGCCCATCTGCTGGTGCAGGTGGGCTGGCCCGGTCAGCACGTCCTCGATCGCCAGCAGCCTGATCGCGACGGTCGAGTACTGCATGGACAGCAGGCTCTGCAACTGACGTTCCAGGCTCTCCGAGATCAGCGCGCCGCCCTTGGGGGCCGGCGAGTGCAGCAGCGCAGACACGATCCGGTTGCGCAGGTGGAAATAGGCCTGCCAGTCCCTGGCATCGTCCTTGTCATCCCAGGGCACCTGCCACGAGCCGACTCCCGGCAGCGACACGGTCGGATAGCCCCGGTTGCGGGCCCGTACGCCGTACTCGGCGTCTTCCCACTTGATAAACGCCGGCAGCGAGAGCCCGATCTCCGCCAGGATCGTGGTCGGGATCAGGCATTCCCACCAGCCGTTGTAATCAGAGTCCGCGCGCCGGTGCAGCCACGGGGTGTTCCGCAGGTTCCGCCGCCCGAAGTCATGCCTGGCCTTGGTGTTCGGCGCGGGACCCCACCACCAGGTGTGCGGCTCGACGCCCTCGGCATACGCGTGCAGCAGCGACCGGTCGTGCAGGCTGAACATGTGCCCGCCGACTATCGTCGGCTTGCGGGCTAGATCGGCGAACGTGACAGCCCGCAGGATGCCCTCCGGCTCGAGCTTGACGTCGTCGTCGCTCAGCAGCACGTAGTCAGCCCGGCCGGCCCGCACAGTCTCGTCCATGGCCCGGGCGAAGCCGCCGGACCCGCCGATGTTGCCCTGCCTGATGACCTGCAGCCGGTCACCGAGCTTCTTGGCGGCGTCGGCGAAACCAGGTTGATCGGTGAGCGGCTCGGTGCTCTGGTCGACGACGTAGACGCGGTCGATCAGCTCGTGGATCTCGCTCGCGTCACCGAGGACTGCGCAGCTTGTCCAGCATGTAATCGTGCTGGTTGAAGCTGGTGATGCCGAGGCTGACTGTGCCCGCACGGCGCGGGCGCGGCCAGCCCGAGCCAGTCTGCCTCGATCAGCGTCGTCCCGCGCGGCCCGGCGATGATGTCGAACCAGTACCATCCGCCGTCGATGAACGGGGCCAGCGGCAGTGTGCGCTGGATCGTCTCCGGCACGTCCGCGTCGACGCTGATGGTCTCGACCGGGTGGCTGAAGCCCTTGGCGGTCGACCGGTACAGGACGATCTTCGATTCGCCCGCCAGCCGGATCCGCAGCGTGACCGACTCCACCGTGGTCCAGCGGCGCCAGTAGCTGGCCGGGAACGCGTTGAAGTAGGTGGCGAAGGAGACCCGGCGGCCCTCGCTGATCAGCGCGCTTCGCCGTGGCCCGACGGCCTCGGTCAGGTAAGCAGGGATATCGACGCCGAACCGGATGCTCGACTGCGTCTCACCCACCGCCGCGTTGGCGACCGGCACGCTGACCTTGCCGCCCTTGCCGCCGGACAGCGCCTCATTTGCCAGCTCGGCGGCTAGCTCGGCGGCACCGCGCTCCATGTCTGTCTCGACGTACAGGGGGACGACGTCAAGGTCCTCGCCGGGGAAGATGACGCGCTGCAGGACCCGCAGTTCACTACTGGTCTCGGCGGTCACTTGCCTGCTCCAGGCCGGTTCAGCGGTCCCCGTCGGCGAAGAACGGCCGTAGCCGGTTGTCATACATGCTGAGCGCGGCTCCTATCGCCATGTGCATATCAAGGTACTGGTAGGTGCCGAGGCGGCCGCCGAACAGGACGCCCTGCTCTGCGTCGGCCAGCTCCCGGTAGGTCAGCAGCCGGGCCCGGTCCTCGGCGGTGTTGATCGGGTAGTACGGTTCGTCGCCCCGGCCGGCGAACCGCGAGTACTCCCGCATGATCACCGTCTTGTCGTCGGGGTACCAGTCGCGCTCGGGGTGGAAATGCCGGAATTCGTGGATCCGGGTGTAGGGCACATCCTCGTCGGCGTAGTTCATCACCGAGGTGCCCTGGAAGTCCCCGGTCGGCAGCACCTCCCGCTCGAAATCGAGCGTCCGCCAGCCCAGGTCGCCCGCGGCGAAGTCGAAGTAGGCATCCAGCGGCCCGGTGTACACGACCGGGACCTGCCCGACCAGGCGCCGATCGCAGGTCGGCGAACTCGGTGCTGAGCCGCACCTCGATGTTCGGGATGGCTCGGCCATCCGCTCCAGCCAGGCGGTGTAGCCGTCGACCGGCAGTCCCTGGAAGGTGTCGCTGAAGTAGCGGTTGTCGAAGTTGTAGCGCACCGGGAGCCGGGTGATGATCTCGGCAGGCAGGTCGACCGGGTCGGTCTGCCATTGCTTGTAGGTATAGCCCCGGATGAAGGCCTCGTAGAGCGGCCGGCCGATCAGTGACACGGCCTTCTGCTCCAGGTTGACCGCCGTTCCCGGCGCCACCGCGGCCGCCTGCTCAGCGATGAGCGCCCGCGCCTCGTCCGGCGACATGAACGCGCCGAAGTACTCGCAGATGGTGCCCAGGTTGATCGGCATCGGGTAGACCCGGCCCTTGTAGACCGAGAACACCCGGTGCTGGTAGCCGGTGAACGCGGTGAAGCGGTTGACGTACTCCCAGATGCGCGCGTTCGAGGTGTGGAACAGGTGCGCGCCATAGCGATGCACCTCGATGCCGGTCTCGGGCTCCGGCTCGCTATAGGCGTTGCCGCCGATGTGGTCTCGCCGGTCGATCACGAGCACGCGCAGGCCCAGGTCGGCAGCGCAACGCTCGGCAACAGTCAGGCCGAAGAAGCCTGACCCGACCACGACGAGGTCAGTGTTCACTGGCCAGCCTGATCGTCGGACGGCGCGCTCAGCTCGGCACCGGCCCGGGCTCGCGGTCGGGCCAGGCCCGCAGCGCTCATGTCGGGATACTGCCAGTCCACGGAATACTCACAATCCGGCGGCTCCGGCCGGGCCGGCTCGCCCTGCTGCGGTGCCGGGCGCTTGCTGAAGACCGCAAGCAGCGGCCGGTACACCGCGCGGCGCAGCCACCACGGGATCAGCCGGTAACCGCCGCGGACGAGCACGTTCCGGGCGAACTCGGCAGGCGAGGTGAAGCCGGTTCGCAGGAACTCGCGCTGCAGGCGCACCTCGGACCGCAGCAGTGCCATGCCGCCACGGCGCTTGTAGGCCGTCGCGCCGACCCGGTAGTAAACCAGCGGCTCGGCGACGTTGACCGCCCTCGCTCCGCTCTGCAGCATCCGGGCGAACAGGGCGTAATCCTCCATCAGCGGAAGATCGCCGTAGCCGCCGGCGGCGAGCACCGCGCTGCGCCGGTACACCACGGTCGGGTGATTGAACGGGTCATGCATCCGGGCGAACCTGGCGATCTGGCTGGCGCCTACCGGCGGGACCCGCTGCCCGACGACGTCATCGGTGTCGGCGACGAACTCCAGCAGGCCTGACCCGACGATGTCGGCGTCCTCGATCAGCGGCAGCTGCACCTCGAAGCGGTGCGGCATGGCCACGTCGTCGGCATCCATCCGGGCGATCACGTCGAACCAGCTGGCGGCAAGGCCGCTGTCCAGGGCTGGCCCGAGGCCGCCATTCCGCTCCAGCGGCACGAACGTCACCGGGACCAGGCTGCTCGCCCTGAACTCGTCCAGGCACTCGGCGAGCTCGGCGCGGACCGGCCCGTCGCGGACGATGATCACCTGGTCCGGGCGCACTGTCTGATCGTCGACCGCGCTGCGCAGCGCCCGCCTGAGGTAGTCCGGACTGTCGCCGTCATAAACCGAGACCAGCAGCGAGAAGGGCTCATGCAACGGGGGGAAACCTCCAAGAGGGCATGCCTGCTGTGCTCGGCTCAGCGGCCTGCGGTGAGCCGCCTACCAGCGGCACCTTAGAGCACAGGCCGACGCCATTGAAGCTGATATTCTACACCTACCGCTGGACGGGACGACGCGGACGAGGCTCCGCGATCTGGTTAACTGTGCCCAGGATGGCGCCCACGCCATAGCCCCCTGGCTAGCCTCCAGGGAGTCTGCTGACACGCGCGGCCGGCGAGGCTCGCCGTGGCCGCGCACTGACCGAATCCGCGAGGTGGCCGGATGGCGCACGCCATCACAGACCAGGAGATGCCCGCCGACGAGGCCGCCACGGCCGGAACTGCCCCGCCCGCCACCCGGCGGCCGAAGGTCGTCCTGCATATCGGCGAGCCGAAGACCGGCACGACGTTCCTGCAGCAGGTCATGTGGCGCAACCGGGACGCGCTCGCCGAGCCAGGGCGTGGTGCTGCCCGGCCACCATCCTCAAGATCATTTCCGCGCCAGCCAGGACCTGCGCGGCATCCAGAAGCTGCCCAGCGACCCGGCCGGCTCGTGGACCGGCGAGTGGGAGATCCTCGCCAGCCAGGCCAGGCAGGCCCGCCGGGTCGCCGTGATCTCGCACGAGCTGTTCTCGGCAGCGGACGCGCAGCAGGCCGAGCATGCCGTGCAGTCGCTGCAGCCGGCCGAGGTTCACATCGTGCTCACGGTGCGTGACATGGCCACCCTGCTGCCGGCCGAGTGGCAGGAGACGGTGAAGCACCGCAATGACCGCGGCTGGGAAGACTGGCTCGCGGACGTGATCGACCGCGAGGCACCCTCGGCCGACCGGCGGGAGTGGTGGTTCTGGCGGGTGCACGACACGCTCGCCATCCTCGGCATCTGGTCTCGGTTCGTGCCCGCTGAGCGAGTGCACGTGATCACCACGGCGCCGCGCGGATCGGACGCCGGGCTGCTCTGGCAGCGGTTCGCGTCGTTGCTCGACATCGATCCCGGCTAGCGTCGACATCAGCCGGGCCCGGGCGAATACCTCGCTCGGGCTGCCGGAGATCGAGTTCCTGCGGCGGCTGAACGCCGAGCTGCCGAGCGAAGTGCCTGACTGGTTCTACATGTGGAACGTCAAGGAGGCGCTGGCGCACCAGACGCTGGCCGCGCGGCCGGTGACCGGGCGGCTGGTGCTGCCCGAGGACCGGAACGGCTGGGCCAAGGAGCACGCCGACATCCTCATCAGCGGCCTGCGGGACTCGGGCTATGACCTCGTCGGCAGCCTGGACGATCTCGTGCCGCAGGCCGCCATGCCGCACGGACCTGGCCCTGCGGATCAGCCTGCCGAGCAGGTGCTGGATGCCGCCGTGCAGGCCGCGGCGGCGCTGGTGCTGAACCAGTACCGGAAGGCGCAGCCGGCCGCGAAGCCGCAGGGCGGCCTGGGCGGGCTGGCCGAGCGGGTCGAGTCAACCGTCGCGTCCTCGGACCGGCTCAAGCGGACTGTGCGCGAGCTGAGCAGCCGTCATTCGTCGGTGCGCCGGCTGCGCATCCTGGCCTGGCGGGCGCTGGAGCGGTCCAGAGCCCGGAAGAATCCCTGAGCATGGGCCACGACAGCCGCCGGCGGCAGGCTCCCGGCCCGCCCAGGGTCGCTGCGGTGCTGGTCACCTACAACCGGCGCGACCTGCTGCTGGAGTCGCTGGCGGCGGTGCACTCGCAGCGCCGCGCGCCGGACGCCGTCATCGTCGTCGACAACGCCTCGACCGACGGTAGCGCCGCTGCCGTGCGGGCCCGCTTCCCGGCCGTTCAGCTGGCCGAGCTCGGCGAGAACTACGGCGGCGCGGGCGGGTTCGCCTACGGCATGGCGCTCGCCCTGGCCGACGGCGCTGACCTGATCTGGATCATGGACGACGACACCGTGCCATCGCCCGGCGCGCTGCTGGCACTGCTGAACAGGCACACCGCGGCCATCCGGGCCGGCCGCCGGCGCTCGTCGCCAGCAGGGTGGTCTGGACCGATGGCCGGCGCGCACCCGATGAACACGCCGCGGGCCAAGCCGTTCGCGAGCCGGGCCGAGCGTGACGCGGCGGCCGCCGCCGGGTGCATTCCCATCCGGTCAGCGTCCTTCGTCTCCGTCCTCGTCGATGCCGCCGTCTGCCGGCGACGCGGGCTGCCGCAGGCGGACTACTTCCTCTGGAACGACGACTTCGAGTTCACCACCCGGCTGCTGCGGGGCAACGCCGGGCTGCTCTGCCCGGCCAGCGTCGTCGTGCACAAGACCAGCGACGTTCGGCTCGACCGACGTCGATCCCGGCGACCGCTTCTTCTACGAGGTCCGGAACAAGATCTGGACACTCCGGACCAGGTCTCTCGGTCCGCCAGAGCGCGTTCTGTACGGGGGCGCCACGCTGCGGCGCTGGGCCCGGACCTACCTGAACTCGCCGCGACCGGCGCGCGCTCCGGTCGGCGCTGGCCCGCGGCGTCGCGGCCGGGATCCGATCGAGCCCGCGCCCGAACGAGCAGGTGCTGCCCGAGGCCGGCCAGACCGCACTGACGGCCGGCCAGGGCTGACCGCTGGGCCGTTGCGCTGCCGCGCCGTTGCCTGGATCGGCCATCTCCGGCGCCACTGCTGACCGCGCCTAACCGGCCCGAGCCCTATGGCATGCTGGGGCGCATGGCGCACCAGTCAGGGCCGCCAGGCGGGGGATCAGGGCCGTCCCGGCGGCGCATCATCGGCATTGCCGCAGGCACAGCTGGCGCCGCGGCCGTCGCGATCGCGGTGGACAAATTCGCTGGCCCTGGTGCCACGGCAGCGGACACAGCGCGGCACCGGCCCGCCCCGGGGCACCGGAACGTCAGCGAGAACTCGCTGGCCGGCGATCCAGGCTGGCGGATCAGGCACCTGGGCAGGCCTGACGCGATCGAGGGATATGCCGGCGCAGGCCAGCGTCCTGCCCGGCGAGCCGATCACCTTGTACGTGTCGACGACCGCGCGCTCGTTCACAGTCAGCGCGTTCCGGATGGGCTGGTACCGCGGCGACCTCGCCAGGCTGGTGTGGAAGTCGGGCACCGTGCCCGGGCACCGGCAGCGCGCACCGTCCATGATCGATGCCACCAGGACGGTCGAGGCACGCTGGGATCCGTCGCTCACCGTCCCCACCCACGACTGGCCGGAAGGCTCCTACCTGCTGCGGCTGGATTCCGAGGCCGGGGACCAGCGCTACGTCCCGGTCACGGTCCGGTCGGCCAGCACCGCCGGCAAGATCGTTATCAAGAACTGCGTCGCCACCTGGCAGGCCTACAACACCTGGGGCGGCTACGACCTCTACAACGGGCCCGGCGGGGCCGGTGACTACGCCAACCGGTCGCTGGCCGTGAGCCTCGACCGGCCCTATACCGCCAGCGGGGCCTACATGTTCCTGTGGCACGAGCGGAAGTTCATCGCCCTGGCCGAGCGGACCGGCCTGCCACTCGCCTACGTCACCAGCATGGACATCGACGCTCAGCCGCACCTGCTCGCTGGCGCCAGCGCGCTGTTCTCGCTCGGGCACGACGAGTACTGGTCCCCGCCGGAGCGGACGTCCGTCACCGCGGCCAGAGACGCCGGGACCAACCTCGGGTTCCTCGGCGCGAACTGCTGCTTCCGGCGCACCCGGCTGGCCCCCACCCGGCTCGGCGACCGGCGGCTGATTATCTGCTACAAGACCAGCTATCCCCAGGACCCGATGTACGGCAAGGACAACACGCTGGTCACCAGCGACTGGCGAGATCCGCCGCATCCGGTGCCAGAGTCATCCCTGATCGGCACCCTGTACGAGTCGAACCCGGTGGACGCCGCGTACATCGTCGCCACGCCGGAGGCCTGGATGTTCGAGGGCACCGGAGTACGGAAGGGCACCAGCTTCACCGGGCTGGTCGGCATCGAGTACGACCGGGTGAATCCTGACTCGCCCATCGAACGGCCGATCCAGGTTCTCTCGCACTCACCGCTGACCTGCCGCGGCGTGCAACAGCTATTCCGATTCGGCGTACTACACCCACCGCGGCGGGGCGGGCGTATTCAGTGCCGGGACCATGCGCTGGGTCTACTCGATGGGCGGCACCCGGCTGTTCGGCCTGAACGACCGGACGGCCGCGTTCACCCGGCAGGTGGCCGTCAACCTGATGCGGGGCTTCGCTGACGGCCCGGCCGCGGCGAAGCACCCCGCGCAGGACAACCTCGCCGCGATGCAGGAATGGGCTGGCGATCCGATCGCGGCTCAGCACAACCTCTGGCCGCCGGTACAGCTGTAAGCCGTTCCCGTTCGCCGCGGCCAGTGTGCCCGGCAGCTGGCCAGATCACCCGGCCGTGGCGCCGCGGTCAGGCCGGCGGCGGGACGGTGCAGCCCACGCAGCGGGGCTTGCCGATGAAGTACCTGGGTATCGACGGCGAATCGGTCGGCGGGTTGGTCGGCAGCAGCACCGGCGGGCGAGGCGGCTGATTGAAGTTGAAATCCTGGATCAGGTTGCCTAGCTGTGCCGCGTTCTCCCGGACGTCCGGCCGGGGATCGGCCCGGCCGTCGGTGGCCGGATTGAGCCTGGCGCCGCCCAGGAAGTCATCCTCGATGAACTTCAGGTAGGCATCGCTGCTGAGCGTCTGGTGATCGATGAAGCCCCGCTTGGCGTACGGCGAGATGGTGATGGCAGGCACCCGCAGGCCATATCCGTTGCTGTCGATCTGCGGGGGGACCGCGTTGTCGTAGAAGCCGCCCCAGTCGTCCCAGGCCAGGAAGATCGCCGTGGAATTCCAGTCCGGGCTCTTCATGGCGGCGTTGATCAGCGCGGTCACGTAGGCCTGGCCCTGGTGCACGCTGGCCGGCGGGTGCTCGCTATCCGGGCCGGACGGGACAATCCAGCTCACCGCGGGCAGCGTGCCGGCCTTGGCCGCGCTGAGGTACGAGCCGAGCGGCTGGATGTTCTGCAGCTGATGGTCGTGCTGGACGTCGCCGAACAGCGGGAGCGGGTTCCAGATTCCCGGTGTCCTCGAACTCTGCCCGACCGGCGGGCAGGTCAGGGCCGAATCGTTCGGGCAGTCCGGCTGCGTACCTTTCTGCACGTAGTACGCCCAGCTGACGTGATGGACGTAGAGCAGCCAGGTAATGTCGGTCCAGGCCAGGTCGATCGAGGTCTGGCCAGTGTGCAGCTCCTGCCGGACGGCGCGGCCGAACTGGCGGACTCCGTAGGGACCGATAATGTCGTTCGCGCAGCTACCGGGCGAGCGGTTCCGGCATTTCGCCGACCAGGCGGAGACCATGTACAGGTGGTCGGGCAGCGACCAGGACTTCACCGCCTCGAACATGTGGTCGTTGAGCGCGAAGTCCTTGGCGTAGGTCCAGTAATTCGGTATCTCAGCCCCGGTGTGGTAACCCATCACGTCGGCCGCGCCGCTGCCGCTGCAGGCCGGGTCGTCGGGCGCTATGCAGGTCTTCTTCGCCGCGTCCCGCTGCCGGACGAAGCCGTTCATCTTCCCGCCTGCCACGTCCGCGATGGCATTGGGCACGCCGTGCGGTCCACCTCCGTTGATGTCGGCGGTGTCATGGTAGGGCCGGACGCACGCGCCCTTCGGGTTCGGGACGCACACGGTCGGCACGCCGTGCCGCATGGGGATGCCATCAGCGCCGGGATAGGTCCCGAAGTAACTGTCGAAGGACCTGTTCTCCTGCATGATGATGATCACATGCTTGATCTTGTGGATGCCCGCATGGACCAGGTAGCTGCCGCTCGGGCCGCCGGTGACCCGCTCGGGCCCGTGACTGACCGGGACTGACGGCCCGCTGCCCTGGCCGCTGGCGCACGCAGTCAGCGCCGCCGCAGCCAGCAGCCCGCCAGTCAGGGCACGGATCAGCTTGGTAGTGGACCGTCCAGGGATCACGAGTCCCCTTCGCGAGCTCGGGCGTCGGCAGCCGGGCCGACCTCGGGCTTGGCGGCAGCGCGCTAGGCGGGCAGGTAACGCGCTGATAGCGTACCCGGTCCGTAGCACGGACCAGGACGGCCCCGAGCCGCAGCGCGGCGCCGCCAGCGGCGGGCGGCCCGTCCGTGGCCGCCCGGAACCTCAGCCGCCCAGAACTTCGGGAGCGCAGCCAGGTTCATTTCCGCCGTGGCCGGGTAGTCGAATAGCCCACTGGCACCGATCCGGAGGCTGCCACCAAGAAGAGGCGGTCACGTGTCCCCGACCGGCGCGCACCTTGCGGCCCTCAATCCGCTCAGTTCCAGCTCGCTGCTCGGCAGCCTGGGAGCACTCGGCGTGCTCCTTGTGCTGTTCGCCGAGACCGGGCTGCTGATCGGCTTCTTCCTGCCCGGTGACTCGCTGCTGTTCACCGCCGGCTTGCTCTGCACGACATCGTCGGCACACAAGGTGCACCTCTCGCTGCCCGTGGTCATCCTGGCCGCCATCGGCGGCGCGCTGCTCGGCGCCCAGACGGGCTACTTCATCGGCCGGGCGGGCGGCCGTCCGCTGCTGGACCGCAGCCAGCGGCCGGCGCTGCATCGCGGCGCCGAGCGTGGCGAGGAGCTGCTGAAACGATACGGCTACGGCAAGGCGATCGTGCTGGCCCGGTTCATCCCGGTGGTGCGGACGGTGCTCAACCCGCTGGCCGGCGCGCTGCAGGTGCCGGTGCGTACGTTCACGCTCTGGCAGATAGTCGGCGGAGTCCTCTGGTCGGCCGGAGTCACGCTGGCGGGTTACGCCCTGGGCTCCACCATCCCTGGCATTGACACTTACCTGCTGCCGATCATCGCGGTGATCGTCATCGTGTCGCTCATCCCGGTCGCCATCGAGCTGCGCCGCAACCGGGCTGCCGCCCGCACCGCTGGCAGGCCCGGCGAGAGCTTGCCGGGCGAGGACAGGGCCACCGCTCAGTCCGACAGGTAGCGACGAGCGCCCGCGTAGTTGCCGAACGACGAGATGGCGTCATAGCGGATGACAGCGCTGGTGTTCGGGGCGTCGATCATGTTCCCACCGCCCACGTACATGCCCACGTGGCTGATGGGACCGCCCGGGCTGCCGCGGAAGAACACCAGGTCACCGGGCAGCAGGGCGCTGCGGGCGACTGCTGTGCCGTGCACTGCCTGCTGGTCAGCGTCACGGGACAGGGTGATCCCGAAGGTGTGGTACATCGAGTAGGTGAATCCGGAGCAGTCGTAGCCGAACCCAGCCACGCCTGCCCACAGGTACGGCAGGCCAAGGAATCTCCTGGCCTCGGCAAGCACCTTCGCCCTGGTACCGCCGAACGGCGCGTTCCTGGCGTGCAGGACGGCATCCTGCCTGCGCAGCGCTACGTGCCTGCCGCCGATCAACGCCACCTCGACGTAGGCGGACGTGGCGCGCACCACCGACAACCTGGTGTCGTAAGAGACGAGCAGAACATGCTGGCCGGCCACGCCCGCCGGCTGCCAGCCGCTCCACAGCCATGCCGACTTTGCCCGCACGATCGCCGACTGCGCGGACGCCGGCGCGCTGTTGCTGGTGAGCTGGACCGTCGGCACCCAGCCGGGATAGCCGCGGCGGTCGCGATTGGTCGGCTGGCTGGGCACGACCACGTGCGACCAGCCCTTCCAGTGGCCTGTCACCACGACCTTGGTGCCGTAGAGCGCCTGCGTCTCAAGCTTGCCGACAAGCCAGGCTTTCTGAGCGGTGGTCATCTGGCGCACCCAGGTGTCCGGATAGGCCGGGTTGCCGAGCGCTGGCTGGTCGACCGGCCGCGGATACCAGGGCTTCACCCACATGGTGGCGACATTGACAGCGACGAAGCACGTCCCCGAGGAGCACCGCGCAGGCGCGGCCTGGGCAGCGGGTTGAGCCGGACCAGCCAGTCTGGCTGCGGCATCGGCCGTCGCGGCGCCGGTCGCGCCGGCCGGAGCCGGGCTGCCGACCGAGCCGCAGGCCGCGGCGAATCCGACGAGGCTGGCCACGGCAACTGCCGTGCTCAGTCTCCGGTGCGGCCCGGCGACCCTGGCAGGCCCGGCTGACGACGGTTGCGATTGATGAAACATGGGGACTCCTGGTGGCAGCCCGGCTCTAGCTGGCACTAACGGTGCGCTGCGCCGACTCGGCTAGTAAGTGCCGGAAGCCACCCAGTCGCGGGCCGGTAGTCCCGGCCCGCTAGCGCGGAAGTCCTGCTAGTACCCGCCGGTGCCCGGCGTCACCAGGCCGCTCTCGTAGGCGAGCACGACCAGCTGAGCCCTGTCCCGAGCGCCGAGCTTGGTCAGGATGCGGCTCACGTGGGTCTTGGCTGTCAGCGGGCTGAGGAACAGCCTGGCGGCGATCTCCTCATTGGACAGCCCGGCGGCCACCAGGCTCATGACCTCGCGCTCCCGGTCAGTCAGCCGGTCCAGGTGGCCACCGTCCAGCCGCGGTCGCTCCGGCCAGGCTGGCGAGATCGGTGATCAGCCGCCTGGTCACGCTCGGGGCGAGCAGGGCCTCGCCGCGGGCGACAACCCGCACGGCCTGAATCAGGTCGGCCGGCTCGCAGTCCTTGACCAGGAAGCCACTGGCCCCGGCCCGGATGGCCTGGTAGATGTACTCTTCCGACTCGAAGGTGGTCAGGATGATCACCTTCACCCCGGCCAGGTCCTCATCAGCCGCGACCCGGCGGGTCGCCTCGAGGCCGTCAACCACCGGCATCCGGATGTCCATCAGCACGACATCGGCCCGCTGCTGCCGCGCCATGTCGACGGCTTCCGCGCCGTTCACGGCCTCGGCTATGACTTCCATGCCGTCTTCGCTGTCGATCAGCACGCGGAAGCCGGCCCGGATCAGTGCCTGATCGTCGGCGAGCAGGACACGGATCATGGCGTGGCTCCGGTCACGGCGTCGCTGGCCGAGGCGTCGCTGGCCGCACTCGCCGTGCGGTCCGGCGCGATGGTGTCGGCGCGGTCCGCGGCATTGCTGTCAGGACGATCCGGCGCCGCGATGGTCTTCGGCTGCCAGCCGTCGCCGGCAGCCGCGCCATGACCAGGAAGCCACCCGGCCCGCCCGGACCAGCGGCGAGCGTGCCGCCGACCGACGCGGCTCGCTCCCGCATCCCGATCAGGCCATGGCCGGTACCCGCGCTCTTCGGACCCGGCACGCCGTGGCCGGTATCGGCGACCTCGATCCCGATAGCTGCCTGGTCGTAGCTGACGGTGACGGCGGCGCTGGCCGGGCCGGCGTGCTTGATGACGTTGGTCAGGGACTCCTGAATGATCCGGTACGCAGCCAGGTCCACCGCGGCGGGCAGTTCGCGTGGCTCGCCGGTCTGAGTCAGCGTTGTCGGCAGGCCGGCCTGGCACGCCCCGGCGATCAGCGTGCCGAGCTGGCCGAGCCCGGGCGCGGGCTGCGCCGGGCCGCCCTCGTCTGCCTGCCGCAGCACATTGAGGATCGCGCGGAGTTCGCGCAGCCCGTCCTTGCTCGCCTGCTTGATGGCGTGCAGGGCAGCGCCGGCCGCGGCCGGATTCTGCGCAAGCACGTGCTCGGCCGCCCCGGCCTGCACGTTGATCGTGGCCATCGTGTGGGCGACGATGTCGTGCAGTTCCCTGGCGATCCGCAGCCGTTCCTCGTCGACCCGCCGCTCAGCCGCCGCGGCGGCCCGCTCCTCGATCGACGCTACGTAAGCTCGCCGGTTGGCGACCGCTATGCCGCCGAAGACCGGCGCTGCGATCAGAGCCGGAATCAGGAAAGTCCCGCCTCCGGTCGGGCCGAACGGGTTGCCGGCCATGGTGGCTCCCAGCAGCACCAGCAGCGTCACCGCCGCAAGCGCCAGCGCCCGCCGCACCGGCACGGCTTTGGCGACCGAGAACAAGGCGATCGCCGGGGCGAGCAGCACGGCACCGTTGACGTAACCGAGCAGGCTATAGGCGGCCACCGCGGCCACGGAGACGACTAGAACCGGCACCGGGTAGCGCCGTCTCAGCACGAGTACCAGGCACGCCGCGACTACCAGGAGGTAGGCGGCGGTCGGCGTGTACGGGATCTTCTGCGTAAGCGGAGGCTTGTCGAAGGGCTGGTTCGGATGGGCTTCGCCGTGCGACCCGGCCACCAGGACCACGGTCACCAGCAGCCCTGAGACGACGTCATAGGCCGTTGACTCGCGCCAGTGCTGCCACCACGCCGCCAGTCTGCTGCTCACCGGGCCAGCGTAGGCGCAGCGCGGCAGCCGGGACATCCCTCTGTGGCTGGCCATGTCCGTACTCCCCCGGGTGTATGGCGGCCCGATCTGCTCCCGGCGGCGTAGCGGCAACTGCCTTCCGCTGGCCGACGACCGCCAGCCCCGCGGCTCGGAAGGCTACGAAGTGCCAGGCGGACGGCCCGCCGGCAGCACGTAACCGGAGGCTAACGATGCCCGCCCTGACCCGATTCGTAATGCGCCACAAGCTTCTGGTGGCCCTGTTCTGGCTCGTGCTAGCTGCCGCGGGCGTCATGACGATCGGCGGCACGACCCATCGGATGACCAATAGCTTCGCGATGCCCGGTCAGGCATTCCGGGTCGACAACCAGATCCTGCACAGCTACGGCAATGGCGGCTCGCAGACGCCGTACGTAGCGGTGCTGACCGCCCCGGCCGGCGACAAGATCACCAGTCCCGCGATTGCCCGCACTAGCGGTGCGATCTTCTCCTCGCTGCGGTCGGTGCTGCCGGGCGCCCGGATCGCGGACTATTCGACCACTGGCAGCACGGCATTCATCACCCGCAGCGGCGCCACTACCTATGCGCTGATCTACACCGCCCCGGTGAGCGGATTCGCCGGACCGACGCCCGCTCCGGCGCTCGCGCACCGGCTGGCCACGGCAGCCCCGGCGGGCTGGCGTACCGGGCTGACCGGTTCCGACCTGCTGGCGGCTGGCGCGCCGACCGCGAAGAAGGGCACCGGCGTCATGGCCGAGGCCATGATCGGCGGGTTCGGCGCGCTCGCAATCCTCGCTTTCGTCTTCGCCAGCTTCCTGGCACTACTGCCGGTGCTGATCGGCGGAATATCGGTGCTAGCCACATTCCTGCTCGTCGGCGGATTGACCGAGATCACTGGCATCAGCCAGATCGTTGAGTTCCTGATCGCGCTGATCGGCCTGGGGGTGGCCATCGACTACTCGCTGCTGGTCGTCAGCCGCTGGCGCGAGGAGCGGGCAGCCGGTCGCGACAACGAGGCCGCCGTTACCGAGGCAATGCGGCATGCCGGACGTGCCGTGGTGTTCTCCGGCCTGACCGTCGCCATCGGCCTGCTGTCGATGATCGTGCTACCCGTCCCGATGCTGCGCAGCGTCGGCATCGGCGGGGTCCTCGTTCCCCTGGTCTCCGTCGCGGTCGCCATCACCCTGCTGCCAGCCATCCTGGCCAGCATCGGTCCGCGGCTGGACTGGCCGAGGCTGCGCACCGAGCGGTCCGCGAGCCGGGTGTTCTCGGCCTGGGCACGCGGCGTGTACCGGCACCGGTGGATCGCGGCGATCGGCGGTGCGGTGCTGCTTGCCGCGCTGACGCTGCCGGCCCTGTCGCTGCACCTGGGCGAGCCTGGCAGCACCGCGCAGGCCACATCGGGCCCGGCCCATGCTGCGCTGACCAGGCTCACCAGCGACGGCGTGCCGGCGGGCGTACTGACCCCGGCCGAGGTTCTCGCCACCCCGGCCGGTGCCGCAGCGGTCAGCGCCTCGGCGGCCAGGGTGCCTGGCGTATGGGCGAGCGTCGCTCCGGCGACGAGCGACTACCGGCGCGGCGGCACCGCGATCGTCACGGTGATCCCGGCAGCCGAAAGTGGCGGCCCCGCGGGCCAGTCGACCATGTCCCGGCTGGAAGCGGCACTGCTTCCGCACCAGGGCGTACTGGGTGTCGGCGGCGACGGACCGTCCCTTATCGACTTCAACCATGCGGTCTACGGGGAGTTCCCGCTGATGCTTGCCATCATCGGAATCGCCACGTTCCTGCTGCTCACCAGGGCGTTCCGGTCAGTCCTGCTGGCCGCGAAGGCCGTCGTGTTCAACCTGATCTCGCTAGCGGCCGCCTACGGCGTGCTGACCTGGGTCTGGCAGGACGGTCACGGCTCCAGCGCGGTGTGGGGTATCCCGGCTACTGGCGCGATCACCATGTGGGTCCCGCTCATGGTCTTCGCCTTCCTGTTCGGCCTGTCCATGGACTACGAGGTGTTCATCCTGACCAGGGTCCGCGAGGCCTATGACCGGTCGCACGATGCTCAGGCCGCGGTCACCGAGGGCCTCGGTCGAACGGGCCGCCTGGTGACCAGCGCAGCGGCGATCCTGATGCTCAGCTTCCTGTCCATGTCGACCGGTCCGCAGACCGACCTCAAGATCCTGGCTACCGGGCTCGGGGCCGGCATCCTGATCGACGCGGTCATCATCCGGTGCTTGCTGGTCCCGGCCATGGTCGCGCTGTTCGGCCGGGCCAACTGGTGGCTGCCAGGCAGGTTCGCCAGGCTGCTGCGGGTCCCGGAGCAGCCGGCCTTGGCCACGCCGGAACTGGTGCTCGCCGCCAGGTGACTGCGCTCATCGCGCACCCTCGGGCGGCTGACCTACCGGGTCAGCCGCCCGACGGCCGCGCAGTGTCCGGTCCTGGCTGGCCCGGCGGCTCGCGTCAGCTGACCTCGCGCCGGGCACCCCGCCACCCCGCCAGCAGGACCAGGCAGCAGGTCGCGGCGATGCAGACGATCAGGGCGCGCAGGTAGTGGTGCGCGGTGGCGGTGTGCCGGACCAGACCGTCTGGTGAGTCTGTCAGGGTGGCCGGCAGCCAGGGCGCCAGCTGTGACACGGCGCCGAGGATGTTGATAACGAGCAGCCCGCCAATCGACCAGGCGGCCGTGCCCACGGTGCTGCGTGCGAAAGTGCTCGCAACGGCGGTGCTGGCCACGGCAAAGACCAGGAAGATCGCCACCAGCCCAGCCGACTGCACCATGGCCACGCCATCCGGCCCGCCGATGAGTACCCGCGTCTCGTACCAGGCAGCCAGCAGCCCCGCCAGGTAGGCCGCAACGCCGGCGACGGCAGTCACCACGACCCTCGGGTACAGCAGCTGCCAGTAAGTGCCCGCCCTGGTCCGGTAGAACGCCGACAGGGCCGGCCGGGAATCAATGGCACATGCCGACGCCGCGACCACGACCAGCACGATCAGGCCTATCAGCAGCGCGTTGCTGGCGTAGCCGCTGATGCCGTCTGCTGGCACCGGCGGCGGTGCGGTGATCTTGACGCCGTTGGTGCTGGCGTGCTTCAGCAGCCTCGGCAGGTAATACGTGCCGAGCGGCTCGGCCAGGCCGAGCAGCACGAAAACGGCAGCCATGGCAACGAGCCGCCTGGTGCGGACCAGCCGAAGCCACTCGACGCGCCATGGCGACAGCTGAGTCAGCGACCGGGGCCTGGTGTCAGTCCGGACCTGCGCCCCGGCCTCAGTTCGCATCCAGGCCCCCGTTTCCTGACTGGCCAGCGGTGAGCGCGAGGAAGGCGGACTCCAGGCTGGCATCGACCGGATTCATGCTCACCAGGCCGGCCCCGGCAGCGACGACGGCACGTGGCAGCTCGCGCTCCCCCGCCGCCGCGCTGGTGGCCTCCACCTCGACCGAACCGTCCCGCTGGAGTACCACCTGCGTCACCCAGGGCTGGCCGCGAAGCCGTTCGGCAAGCGTCGCCGCACCGCCGCGGACGCGGAGTAGCCAGGCCGGGCGCAGGTAGGAATCGATCAGGCTCTGCGTCGGGCCCTGGAACAGGAACCGGCCCTGACCGAGCACGCCCACGGTTGCCGCTACCCGCTGCACGTCGTCGAGAATGTGACTGGAGAAGATCACCGTCCTGGTGGCAGCCAGCTCGGCGATCAGCCCGAACAACTCGGCCCGGCCCGCCGGGTCAAGCGCGGCCGACGGCTCATCAAGCAGCAGCAGGTCGGGGTCGAGGGCCAGGGCAGCAGCCAGGCTAAGTCGCTGTTTCATGCCGCGGGAGAAGCCGCCCGTTCGCTTGCTGGCGGCATCCGCGAGGCCGACGTGGTCCAGAAGGCGGGCCACCGGCTCGTGACCGGGCCGCCTCGCGAGGCCGCGCGACTGCCGCACCACCTCAGTGGCGGTCAGCCATGGCTCGAACTCCGGCGCGTCCGGGCACATCGCCACCTGCCCGGCCGGGACGTTGATCTCTACCCGGCCGGCGTCGGCGTGCCGGAGCCCGGCGAGGATAGACAGCAGCGTTGTCTTGCCGGCCCCGTTCGGCCCGATCAACCCGTAGACCTCGTTACGGCAGACGGTGAGATCGACGCCATGCAGCCCGGCCCCGTGACCGTAGTCGCGAACCAGCCCGTGCGTCGCCACAGCCACATCCAGCGACGCAGCTCGCGTCGCCACGGCTACTCGCCCCGGCCGACGACGAGGTAGATGAAGCCGCCAATCGGAACGCTGAGGCAGCAGATCGCCCCCCACGCCCACCGGGGCAGGTACCGCACGCTGGGCCGGCGGACGATGTCGACCAGGCAGTAGATCACGAATACGAGGCCGAGAATGACCACGGGAAGTACTGCGGCGAGCGGCAGTCCGCCATGATTCCTCATTGCAAGCACCTGCGAAGTAGTTGTCAAGGGATGATTTACGTCAGCAGGTTATGGCGGTCAATGGAGCGTGTCAAGCTAGCGTTTACGCCAAGACCGCGCGGAGCGCCATCGGCGGCCGGATCACCGCCGTAAGATCGCGCGATCAGCCGCTGGCCGGGCCAGCTTCCGCAGGACAAGGGCGGGCAGCTCGTCGTGCAGCCACCCGCCCATGCGCGCTCCGCCGAGTATTCCGGGTCAGGCGATCCCGCAGGCCTGCGCGACCGCGTTAGCGGCTGTCTCCCGGTTGTACGCGGCAGGGATGCCCGGCCGCTCGAAGTAGTTCATGTAGATGTCGGCGGCCTGAGTCGGGTTGGTGGCCGCGTTCAGCGCGGGGATGTACTGCGCCCACTGCTGGTTGTAGGTCAGCAGCGCCGCGAGCTGCGTCTGCAAGTCAGCTGCAGCGTTGCCGGTCACGAACCCGGCAGGCAGCGGGGTCCAGCCGATGAGGCCGCCGCCGCCCGTCCCGACAGATTCGGGGTTACCCTTGGATTCCTGGTAGATGTTGCCCGCCATGCCCACCGCGGCCATGTCGGTGTATCCGTGCGCGGTGAGGAAACTGACGATCGCCGCGTAGTTCAGCGGTAGGTACGCCGGGTACTGCGTAGTCCCTGAGCAGCTCAGGGCGGCCGGCTTGGCAGCAGCCGCGGCCTTCGGAGTGGCCGGCGCCGGTGACCGGGTGGCCGACGGGGTTGCGCCCGGCCTGGTAGCGGCCACAGAGTGCGTGGCCTTCGGCTTCGGCTTCGCCGGGTGCTTCGAGGCGGCAGCGTCCGGCTCGAGCGAGCCTGTCCTCCGGTGCGCCGAACCCGATCAGGTGGCTACGGTGCGCTGCGCTGCTGGCGCCACTTGACGCCGCTGGTGCCGGATTCGCCTGCGCGGCGGCCATCATGCCGAAGACCGCGACTGCGGGCAGGGCCAGCGCCGGCACTGCGATTCCCAGCCTCTTGGCAGCCTTCTGTGCTGTCAGCGGAGCGCAGTGCCGCCCCGTCTTCTTGATCTTCCTGCGCCTGCGGTGTTCGGAACCTGACCTCACGACCTGCCTTACGACGTTCTTCGCCCAGCTACTCGGCAGCCGTTGGCCTCCCTCTCGCCGGGCCTGACTCACTACGGCGGCCAGCCTGGCAGAAACTATCGATAAATTAACCCCAAAAAGCTCCAAATAGCTCAGCTAGGCCATCGATCCCCCAAAACGGCCATGGAGGTCGCAAAGTCTTTGGACATAAGGCTTGCGTGCCTACCGGCAGCATCAAGATGGCTACGGAAAGCTAGTCAGAAACCACCCGAAATGACTAGGCTGATCTGGCCCAGCTACCGCCGCCCGCACGGCCGGCGGTCTGCCGCCTTGTGGCTACCCCCTGGCCAGGCAGTTCGCAGCAACAACGGCCGCCAGCAGCCGATCGCGGTCAGGCCCAGCTAACCCCCGCCGTCGGGTCGGTGACGTTCAGGTGCTCCTGCACTCTGGCCAGGTGCCACCGCATCGCCTCGACGGCCGCGGCGGAGTCCCGCGCGCGCAGGGCATCGACGATCGCGCGGTGATCGGCCTGATACTCAGCCCGCCGCTCGGCCGAGGCGCTGCGGCGTTTCAGGTCGCCCCAGATGTGCCCGTGCCGCGCCTGCTCGATGACTCCGTAGAGCGCTACCAGCAGCGGGCTGTGGCTGGCGGCCATGATGCAGTTGTGCAGGGCCAGGTCCCAGCTCTCGAACTCCTCGAAGGTGTCCGCGTGGTCACCGCCGTCCAGGCACCGGTCCATCTCCTCAAGGTCTGAGGCCGTCGCCCACGCCACCACCAGCGGCATGGCCGGCGGTTCCAGCAGCCGCCTGATCGTCATCACGTCGGCCGGAGCGAAGTCGGCACGCGGTGCCGCCGCGAACGGCCGGAGCTGACCGCCCGATCCGGCGGATCCGCCCGGTCCGCCGTTACCGCCTTGGCCGTCCGCCACTGCGGCCAGGCGCTCCCGCAGGAAGGTCCCGCGCCCGACCTCACGTGAAATCCGGCCTTGCGCTTCCAGGATGGCCAGCGCGTGCCGGACGGCGGACCTTGTCACCCCCAGGTCGACACTGAGCTGCCGCTCCGTTGGCAGCCGCGAGCCGGGCAGCGAGCCGCGCTGTCGCACGCTCGAGAGGATCAGCTCGGCGAGTCGCAGGCCGCGCTCCTCGTGGGTGCCCTGCCCACGGCCGGCCGCGGCCACGCCATCCACTGCTCGCATGTGCGCTCCGTGCTTGCCCCGGGGATCGGCCTGCCAGGCCTGCCGCGCCCAGTCAGGCTGCGGGCAACCATCCTTGCCGTCAGATCAACCAATCGTACCAATCAAGTCAAGTGCCGGCCCCGATGGCTGTTACCGATGTGTTAATTCCACCTATTGACCGGATGTATCGGCCGACCTATGCTCGACCAATCGGTTTAGGTGCAACCAATACAGCTAGTTACGGCTGGCGGAACTCCGGAGGTTCGCCGATGAGGCTTGCGACGATCAACACTCCCCGTGGGCTGCGCCTGCATGTCCGGGCGCGTTCGGGCTACGTGGACGTAGCCGATGCCAGCGGTGAGTCGGCGTTCGCCGCACTGCACGGCCTGCTGACCGGCGGCCCCGCCGCAATGGATGCGGCCCGCGCGCTGACGGAGCAGGACGGCGCGGAGTTCGACGAGGCGGACTTCGGTCCCGCCGTGCCGGAGCCGAAGCGGATCCTCTGCCTGGGCGTCAATTACCGCGAGCATGCCATCGAGGGCGGCCGGGAGGTTCCTACCTGGCCGGAGGCCTTCGTACGCGGTGAGGGCAGCGCGATCGGGCCCTATGCCGACCTGGTCAAGCCCGCCCTGACCAGCCGGTTCGATTACGAAGGCGAACTTGGCCTGGTCATCGGTGCTGGCGGCCGGTACATACCGGCGGACAAAGCGCTCGATGCCATCGCGGGCTACGTCGTGCTCAACGACGCCTCGGCCCGCGACTGGCAGCGGGCAGCAACGCAATGGACCGGCGGCAAGAACTTCGAGGGCACCATGCCGATCGGGCCCGAGGTAGTGACCACCGACGAGGCGGACGTTTCCGACGTGGCGCTGACCACCACGCTGAACGGCAAGGTCATGCAGTCGGCCCGTACCTCGCAGATGATCGTGGACATCCCGAGCGCGATCGAGTTCTTTTCGTCGTTCACCAGGCTGCGGCCAGGCGACGTCATCGCCACCGGTACGCCGGGCGGTGTCGGCTTCGCCCGGCAGCCACCGGTATGGCTGGAGCCCGGCGACATCATCGAGGTCAACGTCGATGGCGTCGGCACGATCCGCAATCGCGTCGTCGCCGAGGACGCTGACGTCAGCGACTGGCGCTGGAAGCCGCCGGGCTCGACTGCGGTCGGCTTCTGAACCAGCCCGCCGCCGCTCGGGCCAGCTAGCGGCATGTACTACCGGCAGGTCACGTACAACCGCAAGATCCAGCAACTACTAAATCCATTGCAGAACGGATTTACCGCAAGGGCTCATCGACCGGAAGCTGCCATGGAGGCGACCAAGATGGTTAAGGCCACCGAGCCCGCGGCGCATGCCGCGGGACAACTGGGATGTGCGGGCCACAAGGCGACGGCCGGCGGCCGTCCGGCCCGCGTACTGGCCGCGGTCGCGGCGCTCGCGATCGCGACGGGGCTTGCCGCGTGCGGCAGTTCGTCGCCTAGCGGCTCAACCGGCGCTTCAGGCGGCTCTGTAGTCTTCGCCGACGTCGCTCCGTTCAGTGGTCCGGACGCCGCGCTCGGACCGATCTACCTGGTGTCCTGCCAGGGCACCGTGACCGCCATCAACAAGGCGGGCGGCATCCTCGGGCACACCGTGAGCTGCACGTCGGCTGACACCAGGGGCGACCCTGCCGATGCCGTGCCCGCGGTCGGCAGCCTGCTTGCCCGCCAGCCCAATCTCAAGCTCGTCATTGGCTGTACCTCAGATGAGGCTGCCGCGGTCGTGCCGGTCATTAACGCGCACAAGACCGTCATGTTCTGCATGACGGGGCAGTCGGAGTTTGATCACGTGCACTACGCGTACTTCTACCGGCTGGTGCCCCCCGACCTCGCGGAGTCCTACGCGATGACCGTGATCGCGCAGAACCTTCACTACAAGAAGATCGCGCTGGCCTTCGGCAACGATATCGGCTCGCAGACCTTCGTGCAGCCAGCCATCGCGGCGATACACAAGGCCGGGCTGACCCTGGTGGCGAACGAGACGCTCGACCTCAATGCCACCACGTTCCGCACCGAGGCCGCCAAGATCGTTGCGGCTCATCCGGACGCGATCATGACCGAAGCCCTCGGCTCCGCGGACCCCACGCTGTTCAGCGAGATCAAGCAGCTCAACGGCGGCAAGATGATCCCGATTATCGGCACCTCCGCGGCCATCTCCCCGGCCTTCTACACGGCAGCGGCGAAGGCGGTCGGCGCGTCCACTTTCGCCTCCAACTTCCACGCCGACAACCTGGTCACTGCCACCAGCGGGCCGGCCTACCAGGCCTTCACGCAGGCACTGCTCGCAGTCAAGGGCAAGGTCGCGGGCGCACAGACCGGTAACTTCACCACCTATTTCACCGCCCCGGGTGCGGTGCACCTGTACGACGGCATGAACCTAGCCGCGCTCGCGATGATCGCTGCTAAGAGCACAGACACCGCGAAATGGCAGCCCTACCTGATCTCGATCGGCAACGGTGTGCCGGGCGCGGTCACGGTCAACTCCTTCGCCCAGGGCGTCCAGGAGCTGAAGGCCGGCAAGCAGATCCGGTACGTCGGACCTGGCGGACCGACCAGCTTCGATGCCTTCCACGACTCGCCAGGCATCTTCCAGATCGACACCTACTCCCCGACCGGCGCCGTCGTGGTGTCGGGCAACATCTCCGCCGCCCAGCTCCGCGCGGTCAGCGGATGATCTGCTCCACAACAGCCCTGGCCTGCCGCTCCGGAATCGCGCTTTGGCGCCTGGAGCGGCCGGGACGGGCGGTAATGCCATGAGCGTTTTCGTTGCGTCGATCGGCTTTGGTCTCATCACCTCCGCGGTGCTGGCGATCGCTTCGGTGGGGTTCACCTTGCAGTTCGCCGTGACCGACGTGCTCAACCTCGCGTTCGCTGCGGTCATGACGGCCGGAGCGTTCGTCGGCTACTGGGTCAACCAGCTAGGCGTGTCGATCTGGCTGTCCCTCCTCGTGGCCGCGGCTGCCTGCTCGGTGTTGTCCGTGCTGCTTAATCTCATCGTCTACACGCCGTTCCAGCGGCGCGGATCCTCGCCGATAACGATCGTCATCGTCTCGCTCGGGATGGCGCTGATCATCGAATTCGGAATCCAGGCCGTTGTCGGCGGAATCAACGTGTCCTACACCATGGGCCAGGGCCAGACCTACAAGCTGGGCGGCCTGATCCTCACCACGGTGCAGCTGGTGATCATCGCGATCAGCCTGCTCGTGATGGCCAGTGTCCACGTGCTGCTGCGCTACAGCAAGCTGGGCAAGACGATGCGGGCGACGGCGGCGAACCGGTCACTGGCGCGCAACTGCGGAATCAGGACCAACCGCGTGATCACTACCACCTGGGCCCTGACCGGAGCGCTCTGCGGCCTGGCCGGGACGATATTCGCGATCGACATCGGCAGCTTCGGGCCGGCCAGCACCGACCTGTTCGTGGTGCTCATCCTCGCCGCAGTGTTTCTTGGCGGGCCGGGTAACGCCTACGGCGCCATGCTCGGCGCGCTCCTGATCGGCCTGTCCACTGAGATAAGCGCCGTCTGGATCCCGCCCGACTACAAGTACGTGATCGCCTTCGTGGCGCTGCTCACCATGCTCGCGGTGCGACCATCGGGCCTGTTCGGCGCGCGGGCCTGAGGACAGGCAGAGGAGCCGCATGTATTACTTCATCATCCTGCTGGTCTATGGGGCGGTCGACGTTATCGCGTGCCTGGGCCTGAGCCAGCAGTTCGGCATCGCCGGCGTCACGAACTTCGGCTTCATCATCTTCCAGGCCGCGGGTGCATACGCCGCGGCGGTGCTGTCCCTGCCGCCGGAAACCGCGAACGGCGGCTTCCAGCGCTACATCCTTGGCTGGCACCTCCCGTTCCCCTTCCCGTGGCTCGGCGCTGCCGTGGCAGGCGCGGTGCTGGCGCTGCCGTTTACCTTCCTCGTCGGCCGACGGCTGCGCGGCGACTTCGCCGCGGTCGGCCTGCTGGTGACCGCGGTGCTGCTGAACCTGCTGGTGATGAACTACGTGCCGCTGTTCAACGGCGACGCCGGGCTCGCGATCGTGCCTGCGCCGTTCCAGCCGCAGGGGATGACCACCGCGTCGACCAGCTACCAGTGGGAGTTCGCAGCCGGCATCGTCATTCTCGCGGCCATCATCTACTGGTTCGTCCGGCACATCACCGAGTCGCCGTACGGGCGGACGTTGCGGGCCATGCGGGACAACGACAAGGTGGCCGACTCTCTCGGCAAGAACCTGCTCTCACTGCGGACCGTGATGCTCGTAGTGGGCGGCGCGATAGCGGGCTTGTCCGGCGGCGTGCTGGTGACCTTCACGACGGTCTGGAACCCGGCAGCCTGGACCTACGCCGAGACCATCGTGCTGTTCGCCGCCGTGATCATCGGCGGCCGCGGCAACCACCTGGGCGCTGTGCTCGGCGCGCTGCTCGTCCCCGTCGGATTCGAAGAGGTCACCCGCCTGATCACCAACTCCAACCCGAACCTGCCGCCCAACCTGCTGCCGTCGCTGCAATGGGTCGCGATCGGCCTGCTGATCGCACTGTTCCTGTGGTTCCGGCCGCAGGGCATCCTGCCCGAGCGGCGGCGCAGGATCGCGCTGCCGGCTGGTACTGGCCAGGCTGCTGCGGATCAGGCCGGGACCGTCGTCGCGACCAGGGATCGGACTGCCGTTCACGACGGGAACGGGGCCGGCAGCAAGCGCGCAGCCGACCCCGACATCGTGCTGCAGGCGATCGACATCGAGCGCGATTTCGGCGGCGTCCGGGCAGTCTCCGGCGTTTCGCTCTCGGTCAGCCGTGGCACCCTGACCGGCTTGATCGGGCCCAACGGGGCCGGAAAGTCGACCCTGCTGGCACTGCTCGCCGGAACGGACCGGCCATCGGCCGGCAAGATCATCTATCAGCAGCAGGAGATTACCGCGCTGCCGGCCTTCCGGCGTGCCAGGCTCGGCCTGGTCAGGACCTTCCAGCTGGCCAGCGAGTTCAAGCAGCTGACGGTGATGGAGAACCTGCTGTCGGCGGCTCCCGGCAATCGCGGCGATACCTTCCGCGGCGCGGTCGCCGGGCGGCGGTACTGGCACGGTGACGAGGAGCAGGCGATCGAGAGGGCGGCTGGCATCCTCAGCCGGTTCGGCCTGGAGGGGCTGGCGAACGAGTACGCCGGCAACCTGAGCGGCGGCCAGCGCAGGCTGGTGGAAATCATGCGAGCGCTGATGACCGATCCGCGGATGCTCCTGCTCGACGAGCCCATGGCCGGCGTGCACCCGGAGCTGGCGCACAAGATCGGCGACCTGCTGGTCGAGCTTTGCCAGGAGGGAATGACCATCTTGATGGTCGAGCATGAGCTAGCGATCATGGACGAGTTCTGCGACCCGGTCATCGTGATGGCCGAGGGCACAGTGCTGGCGCAGGGCACGATGGCGCAGCTGCGAGACCGGACCGAAGTCGTGGAGGCATACCTTGTCGGCTGACCGCCGGATAGCGGGCGAGCAGATACGCGCTGACAGCGGCGGCGACGGGGCCGGCGCGCAGACAGCGGGCGAGCGGATCCAGGCCGAGGAAGTGACAGCCGGGTACGGCGGGGATCCGGTGATCCGGGGAATCTCGCTGCAGTCCGAGCCCGGTCAGGTGGTCTCCATAGTCGGCCCGAACGGCTCAGGCAAGAGCACGCTGCTCAAGAGCCTGGTCGGAGTGGTGCGGATCTCGTCCGGCAAGGTCATGGTGGGCAGCAAGGTCATCACGAACATGGCGCCCGAGGAAGTGGCGAGGGCCGGCGTCGGCTACGTACCGCAGGTGGACGACGTGTTCCCGCCGCTGAGCGTCAGGGAAAACCTCGAGATGGGCGGTTACCTGCTGCCCAGGAAGCAGATCAGCGCACGCGTCGACCACGTGCTCGAGGTATTTCCGCGGCTCGGCACGATGATCAGCCGGACGGCCGGCAAGCTCAGCGGCGGCGAGCGCAAGATGCTGGCGATGGGCCGGGTGCTGATGCTAGAGCCGTCGGTCTTCCTGCTTGACGAGCCGACCGCGAACCTGGCACCGGCGATCGCGTTGTCGCTGCTGACCGAGCACGTCCGCCGCCTGGCCGAGCGAGGTGCTGCGGTCCTCATCGTCGAGCAGCGGGCGAAGGCCGTGCTGGCCATCTCGGACTACACCTACGTGCTCGGCGCCGGGGAGTTGCGGATGGCGGGTACGCCAGCTGAGCTGTCTGCCAGCCCGGATTTCGTCGACTCCTTCCTCGGCGGCGGTCGCGGCCGCACCGTGCCACCTGCCGAGAGCTGACCGGCTGGGCGGGCTGCCCGGCGGACCGGCGTTTGCTCTACCGTCGCAGTAGGCCGCCGTTCTGCCGTTCCGCAGCACCCACAGGGAAGTCCATGCCGTCGATTGCCAGCGCACTGGCCCACTGGGCACACGACCTCACGCCGGCCGGTGACGACCTGACGCTGGCTGACCGGTCGCTGCTCGACACGATCGCGGTCACGCTGGCCGCTCGCGATCACCCGGTCAGCAGGCTGGCAGTGCAGCTGCCCGAAGCCGCCAGGTGGGCGGTGGCAGGCCACATCCTGGACTTCGACGACCTGCATATGCCGTCGACCACGCACATCAGCGCGGTATGCGTGCCGACGGCGCTGGCGACGGCGGCGGGCCACGCGCCTACCTGGCCGCGGCTGGAGTGATGGCTCGTCTCGGTACTGCGCTCGGCTGGCGGCATTACTCGGCTGGCTGGCACGCGACCTGCACTGCGGGCGCGCCGGCCAGCGCCGCCGGGGCTGCTGTCGCACTGGGCCTGGAGCCGGCCGAGATCGCGACTGCGATCGCGCTCGCGGTGCCCGGCGGCGGGCGGCGTGCAGCGCGCGTTCGGCACTGATGCCAAGTCGCTGCAGGTCGGCTTCGCCGTCGATGCCGGGATCCGGGCTGCGCACGCTGGCCGCGGCCGGGGCGACGGCGGATCCGTCGGCGCTGGACGCCTGGCTGCGAACTGGTCGGCGGCGATCCCGCGAGTGCCGGTCCAGCCCTGCTCGATGGGCCGGCCTCGACGCGCCGCCGCCGCGGTGCCGGGCGGGCTGGCCATCAAGATCTATCCGTGCTGCTATGCGCTGCAGCGGCCGATCAGCGCGCTGGCCGAACTGGCTGACCAGCGGCGTCAACGCCGCCGACGTGCGGCGGATCGAGCTGCGCACGCCCGCCGGCACGGTCGTGCCGCTGATCCACCACCGGCCGGACACCGGGCTGGAGGGCAAGTTCAGCCTGGAGTACGCGGCGGCCGCCGCGCTGCTCGACGGCTATCCGGGCTTCGCCAGCTTCACCGACGAGGCCGTGCGGCGCGCCGCCGCCCGCCGCCTTGTCGAGCCTAGTCGAGACCGAGCTGGAGCCGGGCGGCGACTGGCTGCTCGACGGCGAGCTGCAGGCAGCGATCATACCGGGAACGGGGCCGTCGCACCGACGCGGCCCTGAAGTACCCGCCCGGGTCAGCCCGGCGCGCCCGCCATCGGCGCGGACCAGCTCGGCGCGAAGATCGCCGACTGCCTCGCCGGGCTCGACACCGACTGGCCGACCTGGACCTGGCAGAACGCGGCCGACGTGCTGCGCCGCTACCTGCCCGGACCGAGCTAACCCGCGTCCCGGCCATAATGCGAGGCATGCTCCCGCTGGACGGGTGTCACTCGTCGTCTCGCTTGAGCAGGCGGTCGCCGCGCCGTTCGCGACCCGCCAGCTCGCCGATCTCGGCGCCCGCGTCATCAAGGTGGAGCGGGCGGGCGCTGGCGACTTCGCCCGCGACTACGACCGCACCGTGCACGGCCAGGCCAGCTACTTCGTCTGGCTGAACCGGGGCAAGGAGTCCATCGAGCTCGATGTGAAGAGCGCGCGCGGGTCAGCAGGTGCTGCGCGCCCTGCTGGCCCGCGCCGACGTGTTCGTGCAGAACCTGGCGCCCGGCGCGGCCGACCGGCTCGGGCTGTCGCGCCGAGCTGCGCGCCGCGGCACCCACGGCTGATCTGCTGCTCGGTCTCCGGCTACGGCCCGGACGGCCCGTACCGCGGCAAGAAGGCCTATGACCTGCTCGTGCAGTGCGAGGCCGGGCTGCTGTCGGTGACCGGCACCGCCGGACACGCCGGCCAAGGCGGGGATCTCGGTCGCCGACATCGCGGCCGGCATGTACGCGTTCAGCGGCGTGCTGACCGCGCTGTACGAGCGGGAGCGAACCGGCGCCGGCGCCAGCTTCGACGTCGCGATGCTGGACGCGCTCGGCGAGTGGATGAGCCAGCCGTACTCTACGCGGTCTACGGCGGCGAGCCGCCGCGGCGCACCGGCGCCCGGCACGCTTCGATCTCGCCGTACGGTCCGTACGCTGTCGCTGACGGCCAGGTCTTCCTCGGCCTGCAGAACGAGCGCGAGTGGGCCGTGCTCTGCCGCGACATCCTCGGCGGCCGGAGCTGATCGACGATCCGCGGTTCGCCACCAACACCGACCGGGTCGACGCACGACGACGAGCTCACGCCGATCATCGAGGCCGCGCTTGCGGGAGCTCACCGCCTGACGAGCTGGAGGCTAGGCTCGACGCGGCGGGCATCGCGAACGCGCGGCTGCGCACGCCTGCCGAGTTCGCCGCGCACCCGCAGCTGGCGGCCAGGGACCGCTGGCGCGACGTCGGCACGCCCGGCGGCCCGGTCCGCGCACTGCTGCCGCCGGTCACGGTCGCGGCCGGGAGCCGGCCATGGGCGACGTTCCCGCCCTCGGCGAGCACACCGCCGCGATCCTCGCCGAGTTCGGCCTTGGCGATCCGGCCGAGCCTGCCTAGCTCGCTGGCGGCGCAGGCCCTCGCCTGACCAGCCTGCCACCGTGGTGGCATGCCGGCACCGGCCGCAACCGGGCGACCGGTCAGGATTTCGGCTGACGATAGATATCGCTGCCGGTGGTCGACATCCAGAACATGGACTGTGCCTGTGGCCTCGTCAATGCGATAGACGATGCGATACGTTCCGCGGCGAGCGCCGTAACAGCCCGCCAGCGGGCCGAACAGCGGCTTTCCGACACGTTGCGGGTTGACAGCGAGCGCGGCCGCGCAGAATTCCAGCACCGCAGCTGCGACTGATTCGGGCAGGCGGTCGGCAATGGCCCGGCGGGCGGAGGGCTGGAACCGGATGTCGTAACGGCCTCCGGCAGCATCGCTCACCTGCCGGCAGCGCGGCGCCGGGCCAACTCCTGCCGGACTGTCGCGAGATCCGCGCCGGCCTCGCCGCGGCCCAGCGCGGCTAGGCTCTCGGAGATACGCGCGACGGCCTCGCCGTCCCCGAGGATCTCCAGGGTCATTTCCAGTCCGTCAAGATCGTCCACCGACAGCAACACGGCCTCGGCCTCCCCGTTGCGGGTCAGGGTGATCCGCTCGTGCTGAAGGCGGACCCGGCGTGCCAGTTCGGACAGGCGGGCCTTGGCCTCGGACAGTGGCACAGGCGTAGCCGCAATGCTCATAGTCAGAAGTATAGCCTGCACTAGTCAATATTCGGACTAGCCAGCCGAGTTCATTGTTCGCCAGCGTTATCACCGCTGGGCGCATGCGGCAGGTTCGGTCGCCAGCCCGGCACCTCGCGACTTTCACTAGCGGCCAGTCTTCTGGATGATTTGGCCAGCAATCGGGGCAGTAGGTACGGTCGGTAAGATGAGCGGCACTTCGGAAGACGGCGCCTGGGACTCCTGGTACCGTCCGGAGCCCTCGGCCGCGCAGCTCCCTCCTGTCGTCGAGCAGCGGTCACCTGGCGGCAGGCACGGGAGCCGGCGCAGGAAGCGCCGAAAGCTTCCCTATGTGCTGATCGCCGTGGCGGTAGCAGCGGCGGCAGGTATCAGCGCGGTCCTGGTGCTACCGGGAGGCAGGTCGACGCAGACTACTGGCTACCTGCCCACGGGCTCCTCGGCTGGGCAGGACGCGCAGCAGACGGCCCGCGCCTTTCTGCGCGCCTGGCAGGCCGGCGACTTTCAGAAAGCGGCGAACTACACCGATCATCCGGCGGCCGCGAAGGCCGCACTCACCGCCTTCAGGCAAGACCTCCACCTCAGGAAACTCACCAGTGTCGCCGGGCTGGCCACGGCGATCTCGCCGGGCTCGGCGACCCCTCGGGAGAAGGTCAGCTATGCGGCTAGCGCAAGTGTGGCCGCGTCGAGCGGCCCCGCGGCGGTCAGCGGAACCTGGCAGTACCACGCATCTCTGGTCGCCTATCGGGCGAAGAAGTCCCAGTACTGGTACGTCGCCTGGGCACCCGCCGACCTGGCACCCAACCTCACCGTGTCCACGCAACTGGCTGCCGTTCCGATCGGACCCCGCGTCACCTCGGTCACCGACGCCGGCGGCAGCGATCTCACTAGTTACGGTGACGCCGGACTGAACACGATCGCCGCGCTCCTGCTGAGAGGCGGGGCGCCCCCCGGATTCGGATCGCCGGGCCTGAAGGTCGAGCTTCGGACCAGCACGGGCAAGCCCCACGTCAGCAGCCAGGCGATCGTGGTCGCGCCGAGGAACGTCGCTGGATTCGCCACCACGATCAACCCTGGGGCGGAGCAGGCTGCCCGGTCTGCTGTCAGCATGCATAAGAGCAGCTCGATGGTTGTCATCCAGCCGTCGACCGGCAAGGTCCTGGCCATTGCCAATAATGCCGGCTTTAACGATTTCGCGCTCACTGCTGCCGTCGCGCCCGGCTCGACGATGAAGACCATCACCTCGACTGCGCTGTTCAATGAGGGGGCACTCAGTCCGGCCAGTCACGTGCCATGCCCGAAGACGTTCACGATTCAGGGGATCACCTATCACAACGATCAGGGCGAATCCGAGTCGGCATCGACGCCGTTCATCACCGACTTTGCCCAGTCGTGCAACAACGCTTTCAGCACGCAGTGGGAGCATCTGACCGCGGGCCGCCTAGCCGAGACCGCCAGGGTGTACTACGGCCTGGATCAGAAATGGGACATCGGCATCGGCAGGCTTGCCGCGAGCTACTTCAATGCCCCGGCATCAGCATCTGGTTCTGAACTGGCCCAGGAAGCCTTCGGCGAAGGTTCGCTGACCGCTTCACCTCTCGCCATGGCGTCGATAGCCGCCACGATCGACAGCGGGCGGTTCCGGCAGCCCTACCTGGCAGCGGGTAGACCGCTGGTCACTGCGAGGCCGCTGCCAGTCAAGACTGACACCTGGCTGAAGGAGCTGATGCGGGCCGTCGTCACCAGCGGCACAGCCGCGTCGATCGGATTCGGCCCTGGTGTCTACGCGAAAACTGGTACCGCGGATGTCCACGGCCAAGGGCAGCCCAACAGCTGGCTTATCGCCTTCGAGCCGTCGAAGGACGTCGCGGTCGCGTGCCTGGTACTCAACGCCGGCTATGGCGCTCAGGTCGCTGGCCCCGAGGTCAGGGCCTTCCTCAACAGCTACCCCGGCTAGGGTTCGGCTAGGGTTCAGTAGCTCGGCTGGCGCGTTCACCCGCACCCGCCGCGGGACCCACTGGGCGGCCACGCCTCGGCGCGGCGGCAATGCAGGAACATCGGGACCTACCTGGGCAACCCGTTGGCTGCGGCTCCGGCAGACGAGCAGACTGTTCGTGTGCAGACGAGCTATGGCCTCGTGCCTATCGGGTGGGTGCAGTCAGCCCTGAGACTCCTCGACGATGCGCCGAATCAGCGCGAAGGCGCGCCTCGCGCGTGGATCCGATTCGACGAGCAGGTCGCGGAGGGTGCCAAGGACCTGCGACCGGGCGACGACATCGTGGTGCTCACCTGGCTCCACCTGTCACCCCGCGACGAGCTGAGCACGCATCCCGAGGACGACATGAGCGAGCCGCTGACCGGCGTGTTCAGCACCTGTTCGCCTAATCGGCCGAACCCTATCGGCCTGCACCGTGCCCGCATCGTGGCGCGCGACGGGCTACGGATTGAAGTCGACGCCCTGGAGGCAATCGACGGGACGCCAGTGGTAGACGTCAAGCCGGCCATTGACCCCCCGCGTGACGCGCGATGATGGGCGCCGGTGTAACCCGCTATGCGGCGGGCCGAGAGCCAGGATGCATGACACCGATGGCAGGAGATGCATGATGCAGTTGTACATACTGCCGCTGGGCGGCTGCTGCTGTAACTACGAGGTCATCGCTCCGGGTGTCGCAGACGGAAAGCGCATCCACATTCCGGTGCCCTCGTTCTTGATCCGCCTCGACGATGACTCGCTCGCGCTCATTGACACCGGGATGAGCCGTCTGCACATCGCTGATCCGGAGCTCACCTGGCGGGGCACCCCCTTCGCCGAGCAGCTGGTGCCGGACATGCGGCGCGAGGACAGCTTGCTGTGGCGCCTGGCGGAGCTGGACATCGCGCCCGCCGACATCAGGTACGTGATCAATACGCATCTGCATTTCGATCACGCGGGCAACAACGACCTGCTGAAGGACGCGACGTTCTTCGTGCAGCGCGAGCATTACGAGTATGCCAAGGACAATCCCGCCTTCCCCAACCAGTACTGGAACCTGCCGGCCCTGAGCTATGAACTCCTCGACGGCCAGGCCACGCTGTTCCCTGGTGTCGAGGTGATACCGACGCCTGGCCACGCGCCGGGCCACCAGTCGGTCATGCTGCGGCTGCCGGAAAGCGGTAACACGATCATCTGCGGTGACGCTGTCTACTGTCAGGAGAACTACGACCACGACGCATGGGGTGGCCAGGCAGACCCGGAGGCGGCACGCACCAGCGCCCTGGCCCTGCGTGACAAAGCCGACCGTGAGAGCGCTTCGATGATCTACGGCCATGACAGAAACCAGGCCAAGACCCTGCGCTTTTCAACCGACTCCTACCGGTAGCTTCGCTCTCGGTGGATCAGCCCTGCTCGCCAGCCAGTGGACGGCGGCATGACACGCGTCATCGGGACTCGGCGAAGCCGAAATGAGTAGTCATGGCAAGGTTACCGGGGCACTCTGTAACGATGATTGATCCGGCGATTGAGAGCCACTACGGCACCGGTTATGAGCGTTCTCGCCTTTTCCCTGGCGGGACCCCGTCGCTGGAGTTCGTCAGGTCGATGGAGTTGCTGGAGAGGCTGCTGCCTGCGCCGCCCGCTCAGGTACTGGATGTCGGCGGAGGCCCCGGCACGTATGCCGAGCCACTGGCCCGGCGTGGCTACCGCGTGCACGTGGTAGACCCGGTGGCGCTGCATGTGGAACAGTCACGCGAGGCGGCGGCCGCCGATCCGGCCGGGAGCTTTACTGCCGCGCAGGGCGATGCGCGCGAGCTCGCGGAGCCTGATGAGTCCCAGGACGCGGTGCTGCTGTTCGGCCCCCTCTATCACCTGACCGGGATGGCGCATCGCCAGCAGGCGCTGGCCGAGGCCCGCCGGGTGCTGGCGCCGGGCGGCCGCCTGCTGGCAGTAGCGGTCTGCCGGTTCGCGTCGCTGCTCGACGGGCTGTATCAGGGCTGGCTTGATAATCCTGACTTCCGGCCGATCGTGGAGCAGGACCTAGTAGACGGACAGCATCGCAACCCCGATCCGGTCGGCAGGCCGGAGTTCTTCACCACTGCCTACTTCCACACACCCGATGGACTAGCGCAGGAGATCGGCCAGGCTGACTTCACCGGCGTGACCATCTACGGGGTCGAGGGCCCGGGCTGGCCGCTGCGGCAGGAGTGGGCCGATCCGCGCCGGCGTGAGCAGATCCTGTTCGCAGCGCGCTCGGTCGAGACGCAGCCTTCCCTCATCGGCTTCAGCGATCATCTGATCGCTGCTGCAACCAAGCCGTAGCAGAGCCGCCACGACGTGGTCTGGGGCCGCGCGGTCGCGTGACTGAGTTTGGGTGCCGCGGCCCGCCGCCGGCACAGATCCCGCCGGGTATGGGTCAGCCGCCTATAACAGTTCTTGCTCAGTGCCCGCCACACCGACTGCGGCGAACTCGACCAGCAACCTGCCGGTGGTTTGCGGGTCTTCCAGCATCGGGGTGTGTCCCACGCCGGGCAGCAACTCGACGCGGGCGCCGGGCACCTCGTGGTAGGCGGCAGCCGACGAGGAGGGATACCGTGCGTCCTCGGTGCCGAAGATCACCAGGACCGGCACGCCGATCGCGGCTAGCCGGCCGGGGAGGCTCTGCTGCCTCAGGTAATCCTCGGATCCGCGGGCAGTCTCCGCGAGGGCGCGGTGGGTCATTCCCAGCGCGGCCTCGATGATGGCGCCGTGGATTTCGACTGGGCGGGTAACGGCGGAGCTCAGGGCCTTGCGGATGGTGGCCTGACTTCGCAGGCGCCACAGCAGCCGCCCCGGGAACCTGGCCAGCAGGAGCCGGACCAGCAGGCCGTCAGGGTTCGCAGCGTCCAGGCTCGGGCCCATGTCGATGAGCGCCAGCGCCGCCACCTTGTCGGGCCGCTGCTCGGCGAGGGCCGTGGCCACCATGCACCCCATGGAATGCCCGGCCACCGTGACCCGGCCCGCGCCGAGCTGATCCAGCGCGGCGCCGACCCGGCGTGCATGCGCAGCGATGCCGTATCCGCTGGCCGGGCTGGACGACCTGCCGTGCCCGAGCAGGTCGACACAGACAACATGGCAGGCGGCCGCCAGCGCCGGCAGCACCGGGTCCCACCAGGCAGTCGAACCCGCGGAGCCGTGGATCAGCAGCAAACAGGGCGCACCAAGCCGGCCGGCCTCCACCACATGCATGTCACCATCGACGAGACGGACCAACCGGTCGTGAGCGCCCGGATCGCCGGGCATGTCCGCTGCCATCGCACTGCCTCCTGCCTTGCTGTCAAGTGCCCCGTCAGCTATCGTGACCGCCGGCCGCTAGCCGTGACAGCACGAGAAGGCTGGCGCCATAACACAGCAGCGCCCCGGCGGCCAGCAGCGCCATCGCCATCGATGCGCCGTCCTTGCCGCTGCCGGTGAAGGCGCTGCCGGAGGCCGCCGCGCCGATCATGGCGAGCAGCCCCAGCACCGCGGCAGCGATCAGCATCGGCCGCCGGGCCAGGATGGCCTGCACCAGGAATCCGAGCGCCGCCAGGATCAGCAGTAGCCCCAGCACGATGTGCAAGGTCAAGCCGGCAGGGCCGTTGGAGATCGCCTGCCCGAACCCGTGCCCGTGGTCGGCGCTGGGCACGGTGACGTACAGGTTGACGTAGCTGCCGAGCGCGAACTGGACGACGAGCATCACGAAGGCGGTGAAGCTGGCGCGACGCAGACCGCTGATCCGGCTCGCCGTCAGCCGGCCAGTCGTCCCGGGGAAGGTCGTGCTCGCAGGTACGCTCATTACTCTCCTCTTCCTGCGTCTTCTCGTTCCGGTGCCTGATGGCCGGCGCGGTGCACGGCAGGTCATGGATCCTGCCGGGCATGACTGCCAGCATCGCTGGCGCAGCGCCGGGTGTCTTGGAGAAATGTTCCGCGCTCGTGGTGGTCAGCCACGAGCATTCGCGCCAGCCGTTTCGCTAGCTGAAAGTCACGTCCTGGAGGCGTGCTGCCGGGCGGCCCACGCGAAGTCATCGACCGCGAGCCAGGGCGCGGCTGCAGCGGCCGTGGTCGTTACCCCGGCGAAGGTCTTGACGTCCCGGTGGAGGTGGGACTGGTCGGTGTAGCCGCTTTCTGCCGCTACCAGGGCGGCGCTGTGACCCGCGGCGAGGCGGTGTACCGCGTGGTCGAAACGGACCAGCTGGGCGGCGCGCTTGGGGGTGAGGCCGATCTGGGAACGAAACCGGGACCACAGGCGCTTGCGACTCCAGCCGACCTCGGCCGCCAGCGGCTCGACCCGAACGTCTCCCCGGCTGGCGACCATCTGCCTCCAGGTGAAGGCGACTTCGGGGTCGGCCGCCGGGCCTGCCTGGTGCCGCCGGGCAAGCGCGGCCTCGGTGATAGCGAACCGGTCGTCCCATGACGTGGCCGCGCGCAGCTGTTCCTGCACTCGCACCGCGTCGCGCCCCCATAGGTCATCGAGCGCGACCACCGTCCCGCCCAGCTCCGAAGAGGCGCCCAGCACCGCGTACGCGACCACTGGCGACAGCCGCACCTGCAGGCACTCGATGTCCCGGCCGCGCCCTCGGAAGCCGCTGGGCGCGAGCCCTACGGCGAGGCTGCGTCGCTGCTGCCGACCGCTGGCGTGGTCGACGAGCTCCCCGTCGCCAAGTTCCATGAATAGTGTCACCGCCGGATAGGGGACGATCTGCAAGTCCACGAGGTCCTTCGCTCGATTGGTGAATCCAGCCATGCGGACCCCCGTCATCCGGCCCGGCCGTGACGGGACTGCGATGTCCCACCCTGGGGCAGCGTCACGATCCGGGGATTTGAGCTGCCAGCCTGGCGATTGCTCACGGTCATGACGGTGTCGTGCTTCTCGCTGATCTGTCACTTTTCTGTGGCGCGACGTCTATGTCCAGCTCAGCGGCCGGACTTCCACTGCCAGGGCCGCTGCTGCCTGACAACGGAAGGCCGGGGGCGCCGCAGAGTCGCAGCGTGCTGTCCAGGAGCACGGCCGCCGCCTGGCTGGTAGTGAGGCGTCCGGCGGCGACTTCCTCGGCGGCGGTGCGGAAGAGTCCGAGGACGGCGGCGGCCAGCCAGGCTGCGGCGAGTGTGCGGTCGAAGTCGCCGGCGCGCTGGCCCCGCCGGATGATTTGCTCGAGCCGGGCGGCGCCGGCGTGGTGGGGGGCGGGGTTGCCGGGTGCGGGTTCCGGGTGAGGGCGGGGCCGAGCAGGTAGGGGTTGCGGCGAATCAGCTGCCAGCCGATGTCGAGGAACTGTCGCAGCGCGTCGGGGGGCGGGACGGTGTCGAGGCGGGCGGCGTCGATGGCGGCGACGGTTTCGGCTCCGGCGGCGTGCAGGAGGGCGGCGATCAGGGCATCGCGTGAGGGGAAGTGCGCGTAGACGGTCTGGCGGGTGACGCCGGCCGCGGCGGCGATGTCTTCCATGCTGGCGTCGAGTCGCTCGCCGAGCACGGTGCGGGCCGCGCTGACGATGGCGTCGATGCTGCGCTGGGCATCGGACCGCCGGCGGGGCGGCGGAGCGGTGTCCAGCGTGGGAGCCATCAGGACGAAGATACCTGCGCAGGCCATAACCTTGACAAGCCGTAAGAGTTGGTGCGCGGCGCTGGCCGCGGGCAGTGACAGACGCGGCTCGGGCGGAGGGACCATCATGTGCCGGTTGTTCGGGCTGACTGCGGGGCGAGCCCGTGTCCGGGCAACGTTCTGGCTGCTCGATGCGCCCGACTCGCTGGAGGTGCAGGGCTACCGCAACGTCGACGGGAGCGGCATCGGGTTCTTTGACTCCGCCGGCGCGCCCGTTCTGGACAAGCAGCCAGAACCCGCGTTCGAGGACGAGGAGTTCATTCATGAGGCAAAGGCGGCCGAGTCGACGGCCTTTGTCGCGCACGTGCGCTGGGCGACCGCTGGCGGCCGGACTGTGCGGAACACCCACCCGTTCGCCATGCACGGCCGCATCATGGCGCACAACGGCGGGTTCGGCGAGCTGGCGCGGCTGGATGAGCAGCTGGGCCCGTATGCCAGCCTCGTGCTCGGCGACACCGACTCCGAGCGGTACTTCGCGCTGATCACCCAGCAGGCCGACGCCCATGGCGGTGACGTCGGCGCCGGGATCGCGGCCGCGGCCCGGTGGATCGCCGCCAACCTGCCGGTTTCGTCGCTGAACACGGTCGTCGCCGCGCCGGGCGAATTGTGGGCGCTGCGCTATCCGGGCCAGCATGCCCTGCACATGATCGAGCGGCCGGCCGGGCCGGGCGCGACGCACCGCCGCGCCGGCTGGGCCTGCACGTCCGCAGCGCGACATCCTCGGTGCACGTACCCGCGCTGCAGTCAGCGCCGTCCGTCGTCGTCGCCTCCGAGCGGCTCGACGGTGAGGACGGCTGGCGCATGCTCGCCGAGGGCGAGCTCGTCCACGTCCGGCCCGACCTAAGCGTCGAGTCCGCGGTCGTCGATCACAGAACCACCCGCCCGCCTGGTGCCCCTCCCCGGCCAGAACCCGAACATCGATACCTGAACGCAACCTGCCGGGACGCCCGGAACAGCCGCTGCTGCAATCGTGTCAGGATGCTCGGCATGTCTGGTCGCGCACTGAGCTTCGGAGTGATGGCGGAAGCCTACGAGCGATTCCGGCCGGGGTATCCCGTCCAGCTCTTCGACATGGTGATGACCTATGCGGGTCAGCCGGTTCGGACCGCCCTCGAGATTGGAGCCGGGACAGGAAAGGCAACCCGTCTGTTCGCTCAACGAGGCGTCACGGTCACCGCGACCGAGCCTGACGGAGCCATGCTCGCCGAGCTGCTGAAGCACGTACCAGCAAGGGTCACGACCATGCAAGCCGCGTTCGAGGACCTGCGACCGGGCGAGAGCTACGGGCTGGTCTACGCGGCAGCGGCGCTGCACTGGACCAAACCGGAGGGCCGGTGGTCACGGATAGCGGCGCTGCTGGAACCGGACGGCGTGTTTGCCTCGTTCGGTGGACCAGCCCAGCTGGCTGATCCGGCTGTCGAGGAAGCTGTCCGCGCGGCTCGCGCGCCGTTCCTGGACAGCGATGACGTTCCGTCGCCAGATGGCACGCCACCGGGGAACGACATGCAGTGGCCGGGTACCGAACTCCAGCGGTCTGGGTGGTTCGCCGATGTTCAGCAGTTCGTGATCGAACGGCGCTTGACGATGAGCGCCAGCGACTACGTTGGCCATCTGTCGACCGTCTCGGCTTATCTCGAATTGCCGGCCCCGGCGCAAGAGCAGGTATATCGCCAGATCGCGCAGGCCCTGCCTGAGACGGTCGAGGTAGCCGCCGACATCACCGTCCATCTCGCGCGTCTGCGCTGCGACAAGTAGTGTCTCAGGCGTCTCGGGTCAGGACCACCCGGTAGGCAAGGATGATGAGCGCTGCGGCCAGCGAGATGAAGATGCCTGCCTCGATGCCCTGGAGGGCCCAGAACCTGCTTGCAGGCTGGTAAGTGATCAGCGTGTGGAACCCGTGCGATGACAGGCAGGAATTCAGCCGGGCGCTTTGCTGCCCGACGGCGCGGCAGGCGGCCGGGGTGTCCTGGTAGCTGATGCCGGCGGTGTAGTTACGGCCGTTAGGCCCGAGTGTCGCGTTTGACAGGACCCAGGAGCCGGGTGGCGCGGCCTGGTTGCTGCTGAACGGCGGGAGCGATTTGCTGATCGCGGTCAGGTAGCGGGGCCGGGCGTATTCGGCGATGAGGAAGCGCAGGCCGGCGAAGGCGGTGAATGTGACCGCCATGGCGGGCATGACCCGCTTGAAGATCGTTCCGGCCGCGATGCCCAGGGCCACGGCGAACACCGTGTAGGCGGCGGGCATGATCCCTTGAATGTCGAAGGTGAAGGTGGCTAGCCGGACCGGCACGCCGGCCGCGTTCTGGGGGCCGCGCCACCAGGTCACCAGTACCGCCGTGGCTGCGCCCACTACGGCGGCGGCGGCTAGTGCCCACAGGACGCCGCGGCTCAGCCAGCCGCGGCGCGTGACGCCCTGGGTCCAGGCCAGGTTGTGGGTGCCAGTTTCGAACTCTCTGGCCAGCAGCGGGGCACCCCAGAACACCCCGAGCAGGAGCGGAACCGCCATGGTGGCATCTACCAGGGTGGTGATGGCGCCGTCGCCGCGGAACAGGAGCTGGGTCGCGTCACCGCAGCTGCGCGTCGTCGCGCAGCTGGCGAGGAACGCGTGGTAATCGTGGGCCATCGCGATGCCGGTGAGCAGGAGCAGGCAGGTCAGCGCAGCGACGGCGGCACCGGCGACGTAGGCCTGATTGCGGTGCAGCCGCCAGATCAGGGCGTTCACCGGACGGACCTTGCCGTAGTCAGCGAACCGGCGGTGCGGGCGTGGTCTTGCCCCATGTAGGCCAGGACGATGTCCTCCAGCCCTACCTCGGTGATCTCCCACCTGGGATCGAGCACCGGACCGCTGAGCCGGGCCAGCAGGCGGGTCTGGTTCGTGGTCTGCGTTGCCTTTATTACCTCGATGCCCGGCTCGACGTCGGCCGCCTTCCTTCTGGGTCCCAGCAGCCAGCGGTGGGTCCGCAGGACATCGTCGATGTCGCCGGTGAGCTGAGTGCGTGATGCGGCGAGCAAGATGATGTGGTCGCAGACGCGCTGCAGGTCATGCAGCAGGTGCGACGACAAGATAACGGACAGGTCCCCGTCGGCGACCGCCTCGGTCAGCGACGCCAGGAACTCCCGGCGCGCCAGCGGGTCCAGGGCCGCCACGGGCTCGTCCAGTATCAGGACCCGGGGCCGCTTGGCCAGGGCCATGCTCAGGCCCACCTGCGCCCGCTGGCCGCCAGAGAGCGCGGAGACACGCCGGTCCTCAGGGATCCCCAGCTCGGCTAGCCGCGCCCGGGCTCCTGCCGCGTCCCAGTCTCGGTTGATATGCGCGCCGATCTCAAGGTGGTCCGCAACGCTAAGCCGGTTGTACAGGGGCAGGTCCTGTGCCAGGTAGCCGATGCTGGCCAGGAACTCCGTGCTCTGCTCGGGTGGGCGCCCCAGCACGGATGCCTCACCGGCGCTAGGGGCGCTCAGCCCCACGAGAATCTTCAGCAAGGTGGTCTTCCCGGCTCCGTTGGGTCCGACCAGCGCGGTGACCCGACCGCGCGGCACGGACACCGAGCAGTCCCGCAGCGCCCAGAGGGAGCCGTAACGCTTGCCCAGCCCGGCCGTGCGGATCGCCGGCATGTCCTGGGCGCTCATGCAATCCGCTCCGCCCGCGAGCCCGACAGAGTCGAGCGCAGGAGGGACTCGATGGCCTCGTCGTCCAGTCCTTCGGCCCGCGCCGTCCGCACCCACTGCTCCAGGCTGCGGGCAAGCCGCAGCTGCGTGCCCGGCGGCGGTCCTGCTGGCCTGCGGGCGACGAAAGTGCCCACGCCCTGGCGTCCCTCAACCAGGCCCTCATGCTCAAGCTGCCAGTAAGCCTTCATCACCGTGTTCGGGTTGATCGCCACCTCGGCCACGACCTCCTTGACCGTAGGCAGCTTGTCGCCGACGTCAAGGACTCCCATCCGAAGGGCCTGCCTCACCTGCTGCGCCAGCTGAAGGTAGGCGGGCACGCCGCAATCCGGGCTCAGCTGAAAGGTGATGGACTGCTTCAGTACTTCTCTAGTCACCTAGTGAACAGTAGGATGCCTGGTCACCGGTGTCAAGCCGGGTCACTCGACCAGGTTGCCGTTGACGAAGGTCGCCCCCGCGCGCACCAGCGCGCTCACCACGATCCCGTCCCCGTCGCGCCGGTGTTCACCGAGAGGAGCTCACCACAGCCGTGCGCGCTGTCAGGCGCGACTCTCGCCATGACGAATGCTTTGCGGGATTTGCGCGGCGACTTCGACCGGCACATATGGATACTTCCGCTGGATCAAGCGCGTTCAAGCGGTCCCGGTCCGGGGCAAGCAGGGCCTTGACACCCTCCGCGCTCACATCTGCGACGATGACGTCGCCAACCTCGTCGTGGACGTCGCTGAAGAGGCCGTGCGTTTTCATCTTCTGGGCCTGGTAACGATTGTCGTCGGTCGGGCTGACGTAGTGGACCGACCAGATCTTGTAGCGGTGGACAAGGAACAGGTGGTTCAGCGTCATCAGGCGCTTCTGGCGCAGGGCGATGTCGAACGTGTTCTGGTCTCGAACCGAGAGGATGTTGCGCCCCCGGCGATCCACGATCACATCGAAGATGACGTTGGCGACCTTTTCCCCGCTTGCCTTGGACAGGGTGAGCTCCAGCAACTCCGAGCCCGCCGTGTTCGGCCGCAGTCCGACGCACAGCGAATACGGGATCTGGTGGTGCTTCGTCCACATCGCGAGCCATTCTTCGAGCAGCTTGGTCGGCACCTCGGTCTGCACCAGGTGCTGGTGCTGCGTCGAGCCCTCGCCCATCGCCTTGGTGGCCGCCGTGCCGCCCGAAGAGGCCATCAGCGCCGCATCCAGACGCGGCCCGCCCACGAGCGTCTGGGGCGTCCGGTAGGGCGACTCGACCAGGCGGAACCTTCGCTGCAGCCGGGCCAGCGAGAGCATGCCGTCCTGGTTGAGCGCGGCGGCGAACTCCTCCGCCGCCAGGCCGTCGATCTGATGTCCGCCGTAGGTAATGAAGTTGAAGACGAATCCCAGCTTGCCGAGCTCCTCCGGGAATCGCCTCATTTCCTCCTCGCTCATCCCGGTCGTGTCCCAGTTGAACGACGGTGACAGGTTGTACGCGAGCATCTTGGAGGGGAACTCGGCGTGGATGGCCTCGGCGAAGCGCCGGGCGTCCGCCAGGTCCGCGGTCTTGGTCTCCATCCACAGCAGGTCCGCGAACGGGCCGACAGCCAGCGACCTGGCGACCGCGTACTCGATTCCGCCCTGAATCTGGTAGTAGCCCTCTGCTGTCTTGGAGAGCTCGCAATCCCAGATGATGTCGATGCCCATCGACTTGGCCCTGGCCCGGGCGGCGTGGAACGACGTCCGGTTCGCGAAGGCCAGCCACTCCTCGGCGCTCACGTCGAAGCGCTCCCCCTCGCTTGCGCGGAACTCGATCACGTCCGCGACCGCCTGGGGATAGCTCTTCAGGTTGGCCTCGGACTGCCACGCCTCCAGGTACTGCGTCTCGACCCGATCCAGCAGTGCCTCGACCACCGACCCGTCGGCCTGCTGGAACGCCTTCGCGCTCTCTTCGAGCACGCGCATCACGCCCGTCCGCTCGAGCCAGGCGCTGGCCTCGTCGTACTCCGCAGCGGAGATCTTGTACAGCAGATGACCGCGCGCGTCGTCGACGCCCAGCTCGCGGAGCTTTCTCAAGATGGCAAGGTAGCCGACCTTGTAAGTCGGCAAGTCAACACTGGTGGCGCCCAGGATGAACGGATGATCGCGCTCGTCCCCGCGCCCCTCCAGGAACGTGGCCGATTCGGCGTCGGTTCGGGCCACGATAATGCCGGGCACCTTCATGACGTCCAGCTGGAAGCGCGCGGCGCTCAGCCGCTTGATCTGCTCGTCCACGCCGACGAGCACCTTTCCCCCCTGGTGCCCGCACTTCTTGGCGCCGGGCTTCTGATCCTCGATGTGGTAGCCCGACACCCCGACCTCGACGAAACGACGGACCAGATTCCGGACGTGCGCGTCGCCGCCGTGTCCGGTGTCGGCGTCGGCGATGATGAACGGCCGATAGTCGATCTCGGGAGAGCCAGCACGTTGCGCCTCGCTCAGGCGCGAGCGGGCGAAGCGCTGGTTCCGGTCCGCCATGAGCAGGGCGCGCACAATCGGCGCGGCCTCGTCGGGCACCTGGGAGAGCGGGTAGCTGGCCAGGTCGGGTCCCGGGTCCTCCGTGACGGATCCCTTGGCCGACGTGGCCCAGCCGCCCAGGTAGATGCCCTCGATCCCCATCCGCTTCATGGCCACTGCCTGACCGGGTGAATAGGGGCCGAAGGTGGTGATCTGCTTGCGCTCGGCGAAGAGCTGCCGGAGCCGATCGTAGAACTGCCCGGCCGCCATTCTCGCCACTGTGTAGTCAGTGGGGATGGTGCCCTGTTGCTCCACCACCTGACGCGCAGAATACAAACGCGTGATGCCCTCGAATCGAGGGCTGGCAAGCCATCTTGCGGTCTCGGCGACTTCCGAGTCGAACGAATTCATCACTAGCTCCTGCCGCTCCCGCACCGCGACGCTTCTCGTGACCCCGAAATCCAGGTTCTGCGTGATGCGGGTGCCATCCCGGCTCAATGCGTCCATGTACTGGCATCCGCTGCCTCGCCTGAACCAGGTCTTTGCTCGCTGAAGCAGACATTGGCAGCACAGCGCCCCTGAAAGGAGCGGCGACCTAGACTTCGCCCTCATCAGATCATGCCGTGGGCACAAACAGGTAGGGGCAAAGGTCCCAGCCGACGCTCGCCGGCGTGAAAGGGAGCAAAGTCACCATGGTGCCGTGGCATCGGCGAGCTGGGCGGCGATCTGCTCGACCGAGTCGAGCATGCCCTCAGCCACGGCCATAACTAGGTCATAGGCTTCGTCGTTGGTCATGGTCAGTCGCCGGCCGTTCACACCGTAGAAAGCAATGATCCCTGCCAGGCCCAACCGCTTGTTGCCGTCGGCCAGTGCGTGATTGCGGGTTAGCGAATGCAGCAGGGCTGCGGCCTTAGAGTCCAGGTCAGGATAGGCATCACTGCCAAATGCGGTTGCCTGCGGTCGCGCCAGCGCTGACTCCAGCAGCCCGATGTCCCGCACCTGCGGTTCGCTGCCCAGCGTCCGCTGCGCCACGTGCAGCACCTCCGGCAGCCTCAGGTAGATCACCGTCCGAGCCGCTCCAGTGCCTCCGCGAACCGCGGCAGCTCCTGGTCCAGAACCCGGTCAAGCAACTCGCTACGACTGTGGCCCTCGACGTACTCGCGGATGGCCTGCCGTGCGACTTCCTGCATAGGCCTGCCCTCAAGCTCGGCCCGGCGCCGCAGGGACAGTGCCTCGTCATCGGTGAGCCTCAGCGTCATCGCCATAACCATATGGTATCACCACTGATACCACGTCGGTGGCAGGCTGGCCGGGCGTTAGTGCCGGCGGCTCGGTCCAGGCCCGCCAGCAGCGCATCAATGACGGTGATCGCCCGGCCGACGTCCGGCGTCAGGCCTGCCAGGGCATCGGCGTACAGGAAGGCCTCGCTGATGCGCATGATCGTGTAGGCAAGCGCCGGAGTGTCCAGGTCGGGGTCGAAGGCGCCCAGGCGCCGTTCCCGGTCAATCAGCCGTTCCAGCGCGGACGTCATGCCCTGCGCCGCCCGGCTGCGGCCGCCGGTGAGGATTCGCAGCGCGGTGTCCGGATCGCCGTCCAGCAGGGCGCGCAGCGATGGATCCCGCTCGATCGATCGCAGCACGCCCGCGACGACTGCCGAGATCCGGGCCGGCCCGGCCAGCTCCCAGGTCCGGTCAAGCTGCCACGCCAGCAGCCGCCGCGCGCGCCACCAGATCACCGCGTCCAGCAGCTGCTCACGGTTTCCCGCGCGCCGGTACAAGGTGGCCCGGCCGACACCGACGCACCGCGCCAGCGACTGCATGTCCAGCCGCTGGCCGGCCAGGAAGGCCGCGGCGGCGGCGCGGAACATCCCGGCCGGGACGTCGGCTGGCGGCCCCGTTCCCTCCGGAATGATCGCCAGCACATAGCCGAGCCGGTCAGCCGATCCGGCTCGCCACAGTAGTTCGGGGCTAGCTCGCAAGACGCTGGCCAGCGGCTTTCAGCAGAAGCTCAAGCTCCTCGACCAGATAGTCGGCCAGCCTGTCGATATCGGGAACGAGCTCGCGGCAGGCCACCAGCCCGAAATGCAGCTGGCCAAGGTACCCGACGAGGGTGATGTTCAGGCCCTGGCCGTCGGTGATCACCGAGACCGGGTAGTGCGCAAGCAGCTTCGCGCCGCACAGGTACACCGGCACGTTCGGTCCGGGCACGTTGGAGATGCACAGATTGAAAGGCGGCAGCCGGTGCAGCACGCCAGTGGCGAACACCACCCTGGCGGCGCGCGCCGTAAGGGCCGGCGGTGCGAAGTCACTTACCTGGTCGACCAGGCCCTGCGGGATCGCGGCCTGCTGCGCTTTGGCCTGCTGCGTCGCCGTATGCACGATCTCCAGCCGCTTGTCCGGGTCATCGACGTTGGTCGGCAGTGTGGCGAGCATCGCCGAGACCTTGTTTCCGAGCGCGCCCTTGCTGGCCGGATCGCGCACCGACACCGGGATCATGGCGATCAGCGGCAGGTCCGGAAGCGCGCCGTGATCGACGAGCCAGCGGCGCAGCGCTCCGGCGCACATCGCCATGACCACGTCATTCACCGAGACGCCGAAGGCGTGCTTGACCGTCTTGACCGTGTCCAGGTCGACGCTGCGCAGCGCGAGCCGCCGGTGCGCGGTGATCGGCCGGTTGAATGGCGTCGCCGGCGCTCGCGCTGACGCGCTCGCGATCACCTCGCCGTCGCCGCGGTTCAGCCCGAGCATGCCGCCCACCAGAGTGCTGACGGCGGGTGCGAGCGTCGGCAGCAGCCGGACGAGTTCGTTGCTGATCCGGACGGTCTGCACCGGACGCCAGGCCAGCCGGGCTGCGGCAAGCGCCGTCAGCGCGGCCGGACCCGGCGGACGGGCTGGCCGGAACGGCTCGGCTGGCGGCAGGTCCCGGCCCTCCGGGGCGAGGTCCAGCAGGATCGTCAGCAGCTCGGCCCCGGATGCTCCGTCGATCGCCGAGTGATGGATCTTGGTGTAGACCGCGGCGCGGCGCTTCGCCAGCCCGGTGATGAGGTAGATCTCCCAGAGCGGACGGCTGCGGTCTAGCGGCCGGGCATGCAGCCGGGATACCTGCTCGGTCAGCTGCGCTTCGGAGCCCGGCCGGGGCAGCGCGACCTCCCTGATGTGGTACTCGATGTCAAAGTTCGGATCATCGACCCAGTAGGGCTGGTCCAGGCCAAGCGGCACCTGCAGCAGCTTGCGCCGCAGCACCGGTACCAGCGGAAGCCGCTCGCCGAGTACCTCGGTCAGCCGGGCCAGGGTGAGCGGCGCAGGCGCCGCGGCCGGGTCGAGGATGCAGACGCCGCCAACGTGACCTGTTGAATTCGCCGTTTCCAGCGCCAGGAAAGCGGCGTCCAGGCCAGTGAGCTGCTGCATGGCTCCTCCTCCGCGTGCTGACGATGTTCGGGTGCCCTACCAGCGGGGTGGGTAGAGCCTGCGCAACGTTCGCGGCGGCTGGAACTCACGCCGCTGGCCAGCCGGAACTGCCAGCTGATCGGCGATCAGCCAGAGCGTCGCCGGATCGACGCCGAAGCCCAGATGGGCGCAGCGGACCTCGACGTTCTGATGCAGGTCCGTCTCCGGCTCGATGCATGCCTGCCAGGCCACGATGCCGTCCCGGCGCGAGTACACCGCAGTCGACGGCACGCCCAGCGGCTGCGCAACTTGCTCGCGGGTCGGCACCCGCCCGTTGGCGTGCCGGACGCTGCGGCGCTGGTATGCGCGGTCGGCGTGCGTCTGCCGTGAGTCGGTGAGGGCGAAGGGGCTGCCGAGCGTGATTACCCGGCGTATCTCCGCGGGATGCTGCCGCGCCATCTCCCGGGCGTAAATGCCGCCCAGGCTCCAGCCGATTACCGAGATGGGCCGGCCGGTGCGCTGAACGAGCGCAGCCCGCATTGCCGGAAGCTCGTCAAGTACCTCGTCGGTTGGTCCAAGATTGCGGCCGAGCCGCCAGCCAGTGACCTGGTAGCCGAGCCGGCGCAGGAACCCCCGCAGGAGCGCGGTGCTGGTGTCGGTGGCCAGCAGCCCCGGCAGCACCAGGACCCCGTGCCCGTCGCCGCGGGGCGCGAACGACAGCCACGGAGCGGACAACGGCAGCCTTGCCAGCTCTGCGAGCCCTCTGGCCGGCTCCGACAGCAGCAGGCGAGCCGGCGGCGCGCTCGCTGCCGCCGTCGGCTGAGCGTCATTGGCGTAGTACATGGTGCCCGTCCCGTCATGCCGGCCTAACCACCGCCGGCAACGCCCGCGATGGCAGCCTCAGAAAGCAGCCTAGGCAACCGGACGATACATCTCTAGTCTATGTCTCACTCATATCCAGCTATTTCTTGCCGTCTCCCGACGCGATTCTCGCCGACATCGCCGGACGGCCTGGTTCGGAGGCGCCATGAGCTTCAACCTGGCGACGATCTTGCGGGAGACCGCGGCCGCTACGCCGGACGCGATCGTCTGCCACGCCGGCGGCGCCGCGACCACTTACCGGCAGCTGGACGAGCAGTCCGGCCGGTTCGCGGCCGGACTGTCCGCAACGGGCCTGTCCCCCGGCCAGGTAGTGGCCATCCAGCTGCCTAACGTGCCGGAGTTCCTCACCGCGTATTTCGGCGCACTCAAGGCCGGCCTGGTGGTGCTGCCGGTCAATCCGCTGCTCAGGACAGCGGAGATCGCCTACCAGCTGACCGACGCAGCGGCGGCCGTCATGATCGGCATGGCCGGGCTGCATACGGACGCGGCCCTGGCGTGCGAGCCACTAGGCGTGCCGTTGTACCTGACCGGCGACGAGAGCGCCGGGCCGGCCGACTCGCCGCGGTTCTCCGACCTGCTCAGCAGCGCACCGCTAGCCGGTCCTGGCGGCGACATCTGCCCGCGCGACGCGGACGACACCGCCGTGCTGATCTATACCAGCGGGACGACCGGGAAGCCGAAGGGCGCGGAACTCACGCATTTCCTGCTGTACATGAACTGCACGGTGTCGGGCCAGCTGTTCGGGGCCCGGCCGGACGACGTCTTCCTGGCCGTGCTGCCGTTCTTCCACGTCTTCGGCCTGTCCTCGGTCATCAACGTGTGCGTGCGGTACGGGGCAGGCCTGTGCATCGTGCCCCGGTTCGCGCCGGGGCCGGTGCTGGACGCAATCGAGCGGGACAAGTGCACCGTCATTGCCGGCGTGCCGACGATGCTGCACGCGCTGGCGCAGCTCGACGTGACCGACCGGAACCTGGCGGCGCTGCGGGTGGCGGTCTCCGGCGGCGCGTCACTGCCCGAGAGCGTGATGCAGACGTTCGAGACGAAATACCGCATCGAGGTGCTGGAAGGTTACGGCCTGTCGGAGACCGGCAGCACGACGTCGTTCAACCGGCCGGGTGATCGCCGCCCGCTGTCGGTCGGCAAGCCCATCTGGGGCGTGCAGATGCGGGTCGGTGGCGAGGAGGACCAGCCGCTCGCGCCCGGCCGGGACCACATCGGCGAGATTCTCATCCGCGGCCATAACGTCATGAAGGGATATCGCGGCCAGCCGGAGGCGACCGCGACCACGCTGCGGGGCGGCTGGCTGCATACCGGCGACCTCGGCTACGTGGATGAGGACGGCTTCTACTTCATCGTTGACCGCACCAAGGACCTGGTGATCCGCGGCGGCTACAACGTCTATCCGCGCGAAATCGAGGAAGTCCTTTTCAGCCATCCCGCCATCCTGGAGGCGGCCGTCATCGGCAAGCCGGACGACAGGCTTGGCGAGGAGGTCGTGGCCGTCGTGGTGCTCTGTCCCGGTGCGGAGCTCAGCGCCGAGGACATCATCGCGTACTGCCGCGAGCGGCTGGCAGCCTACAAGTATCCGCGCGAGGTCAGGTTCTGTGCCGAACTGCCGAAGGGGCCGTCCGGCAAGATCCTCAAGACCGCCCTGCGCTAGACCTCAGGTCACCAGGCCGGCCCGCGCGGCCACCCGCCACCACGCGGGCGGCCGCGCGTCCTGTCGGCACCTGGTCAGCGCGCGTAGTTACTTGCGCCGTACCAGTCCACCAGGATGACCGGCTCGTCGCCGACAACCCAGGCGTCATGTCCCTGCGGCAGGGCGGTCACGTCGCCGGCCTGGGCGTCGAACTCGCGGCCGTCGGCCATCACGATATGCAGCGTGCCCTGGACGTGGTACTGAAAATGCGGTGCCTCGCATAGCTCGGTACCGGCCAGCGGCTTGACGTGCTCGGACCAGCGCCAGCCCGGCTGCAGGATCAGCTGGCCGATCTCGGCGCCGCCGATCTTGAGCAGTTTCAGCTCGCCTTGCTCGAAGGTCCTGACCTCATCGGGTACCGAGAACGCCTTCTGCTCTGCTTGTGCAGTCATGACTGTTTCCTCCTGACGCGGTGCCCGCTCGCGGGCGTTTCGGCCAGCGTGACAGGCCATGGTTGCAGCATGCTTGCAGTCATGACCTGGCCCGCAATGGTCGCCGGCGTAGCCGCCGCCAGCTGCGGCGAGGTTTGATAGCCCCATGAGGTCCGTTGCGCTCCGCGTGCTCGGCGAATTCGGCGTCGACGGCGTCGAGCCCGCAGCACTGGGCAGCAAGAAGGCCCGTCTCGCCCTGGAGCTGCTGGCGCTCGCGGAAGGCCGCCCGGTACTACCGGATGTGCTGTTCGACGCGCTTTGGGGCGATTCGCCGCCGTCAAGGCCTGAGGACCAGCTTGCAGTCCTGATGAGCCGGCTGCGATCAGTACTCGGCCGCGAGCGAATCGAGCACCGCGACGGTGGATACGTCCTGCACTACGACTGGCTGGACACCGCGGAGCTGGCCCACCTGACCGACGAGGTGGAGCGCAGGCGTCAGGCCGGCAATGTCATCGGAGCTGCCGCGGCAGCGAGGATCGTGCTGTCGCTGGTACGCGGCGCAGGCCGTCCGCCGCCACCCGGCGACTGGGCGCAGCTCAAGCGCGCTGAGATCGACCGGCTGACCGGCCGCGCCCGGCTCGTCGCTGCTGCGGCACTGCTGGCAGCTGGCGACTGGATGGCGGCATGCGATGCGGCGACCGGTGCGCTGGCACGAGATCCTTACGAGGAGACGGCGCTGCGCATCCTGCTGCGCGGATATGTGATGGGCGGCCAGACGGCCACGGCGCTGGCCGCCTATGCCAGCGCACGGGAACGCCTGGCCGATGACCTGGGCACCGACCCGTCGCCGGAAACCGCGGCGCTTTACACGGCGATCCTGCGAGGCGAGCTGCCGACGACGGCGTCCATGTCCGCAGCTGACCGGGTCCCGCTCGTGGGCCGCGACGAGGAACTCGCGTACCTGGATGCGACCGCGTTGCGGGCCGGGGAAGGCCGCAACGTCGAGCTGGTGATCATCGAGGGCGAGGCGGGCATCGGCAAGACAACCCTGCTCCGGGCTTTCGCAGCGGGCCGGGAATCGGCCGGGGACATCGTGCTCTTCGCGCGATGCGGGCAACTGGACCGCTCGATGCCGCTCGACGCCCTGCTCACTGCATTGTCCGGGCTCCTCCGCCGGCTCGGTCCGGAGGCGACTGCTGACGTGATCGGAGCAGACGCGCCGGTGCTGGCGCCGCTGCTCGGCTTCGTGCGGGACCCGCGGCCGCTGTCGGTCCTGGCCGACAGCGTGCTCGGGCCAGCCGTCGTCTATACCGCGCTGGCCAGGGTGCTTGGGCGGCTGTCGGTGCGCGGACCGCTGGTCCTGCTGATCGACGACGCGCACCTGGCCGGCCGGGTACTGCCAGACCTGTTGCATTTCATCCACCGGGAGGAGCTGGCTGGCACCGCCGTCGCGGCTATCCGCACGGGCGAAGGGGAGGTGCTACCGGATGGGGCCGTGATTCACCTGGGCGCTCTTGGCCGGGACGCCGCTGCCGAGCTCGTGGGCACGGCCAGGGTTGACACCCTGTACGCGCGGTCGAGGGGCCACCCGCTGTTCCTGACTGAGCTGGCGCAGCAGGCGGCCGGCGCGGACCTGCCTGCTTCGCTGGTCGAGTCACTGTCGGCACGGTGCGACGAGCTCGGCTCGGCCGGGCACATGCTGCGCACCGCCGCGATCATCGGCCCCGAGCTTGATCTGGACCTGCTCGCAGCGGTCCTTGGCCGGCCACTGATCGAGCTGCTCAACGACGCTGAGCAGGCCGTATCCAAGCAGTTCCTGGCAGAGCAGGATGGACAGCTGAGATTCCGGCACGAGCTGGTCAGAGAGGCACTCGCGGCCAGCGCGTCCGCCGGCCGGGCTGCCTTGCTGCACCGGCAGGCAGGCCGGGTGCTGGCCGGACGCCCTGGCGCCGACCCGGTCATCGTCGCCCAGCACGCCCGGCTCGGCGGCGACCTCGCACTGGCCGCCACCGCGCTGCGCGATGCGTCGGCGCGAGCGGCCGAGCGCTTCGATCACGCCGCCGCCGAGCAACTGCTGGACGACGCGCTGAGCCTGCAGCAGGACGAGCAAAGCTGGCTGGCCCGAGCCAGGGTGCGCACCCGGCGAGGCAAGTATGACGAAGCGCTGGAAGATGTGGAGCGAGCGTCAGCGTCGGGCGCGGCCGCACTCGAGGTCGGAGCATGGGCATCGTACTTTGGCCGGCGTTTCGCGCAAGCGGCGCAGTTCGCCGCCGACGGCGCCCTGGCGGCACCCGACGCGGCAATGCGCGCTCGCTGCCTCACAGTTGGCGGCCGCACCCGGCACGCCAGCGGCGATCTGGCACACGCTGAGCTGCTGCTGGGCGAAGCGCTGTCGCTTGCCGAAGGAGCGGACCGCGTTACCGCAGCCGCCTGGCTCGGCGTGCTGCGATCTCACCAGAGCCGGCCTGCCGAGGCGCTGGCACTGATGCGGCCAGCCGCCCGCGGGCAGATCGGGGTAGAGCACACCTCAGCGACCCTGCATGCACTGCTCTTTACCGGTCACGCGGAGGCGCTGGCGGGCCGGCCAGTAGCTGCACTCGCGGCGTTCAGCCAGTACACGGCCGAGGTGGAGCGACGCCAGGTGCCGCGCTTCGCCGGCCGGGCGGTGAACTTCGCTGGCTGGGTGCTGCGCTACGTCGGCGCCACCGAGCAGTCACTTGACCAGCACACCGAGGCACTGGAACTTGGTCAGCACAAGGCCACCGGCGAGCTGAAGATCGCCGCCCTGGAGGACCTGGCCGAATTGCGCCTGGACGCCAGTGATCCCGACGGCGCCGCGGCCTTGCTGACTGCTGCGGCCGACCTGCTGCGCTCTGGCGACCTCGTCTTCGGCTGGCGGCTGGTGTTCAAGCATCAGCTCCTCACTGCCCGGGTCGCGCTGCTGCAAGGCGACGCGGTGCAGGCACAGGCCGTTGCCGCCGACCTGGCGGCCACGGCGGCCGACCTGGGCGTGCCGCGCTACGTCAGCGTCGCCCGGCTGATCGGGCATCTGGCCAGCAGGTCGCTGGCGTTGCCAGTCGACCCGGCGGCGGTCAGCGCGGACCTGGACCTGCTCGATCACTCAGCTGCGATCGAAGCCTGGCGGTGGACCGCCGAGATCGGCACCGCGTTCGCCAATCTCGACTGGCTGCGGCGGGCGGAGGATCGTGCCGCCCGGCTGGCCGGCCAGGCCGGTGATCACGCCGAGTCGCTCCGCCGGGCAGCGCGCCGCCAGCTTGACACCGAACACGACCTGAGCCGGCGCCCGGCAGCGCGGTAAACCCGCAGCCTGGCGGGGCAGCACCAGCGGCCGCCAGGTGCTAGCTGGCGAGATGGACCAGCATCGACACGACCAGCGGCGGACAGCCCTCGGCGGCTTGCCGGGCGGCGTCCAGCAGCTGCTGCCGGGCCTGCTCATCGAGAGACCGGACATAGGGCGCGACGTGCGCCAGGCCCAGCCGCCAGGCGGCCAGCTGCGCGGCGGACGCAGCACCCGTCGGCACCGTTACCGTCCTGGATTCGACCCGACCGTATCCGGCTGCCAGAGCGTACTGCCGGAATCGGCCGGGATCGGCGAGCCGCGGCTCGCCCTCCTCCTTCATCTCCAGGTACCAGCCGGGCTGGTGGTAGCCGGAACTGGCGAGCACGTCGTCGACGGCGGCCTTGGCCGGGTGCGTCCAGTCCGGAGCGAACGTGCTGGCCGCGACGGTGCGGCCAACCCGTCTCAGCTCGGCTAGCGCCGGCCCCGAGATCGCTGAGGTGACTGAGGCTAAAAGCCGCCGCGACCAGGCCGAAGCTGCCGTCGCGAAACGGCAGCGCGTACATGCTGGCCGCGACCGGATGCAGCGGCGGCCCGGCCAGTCGGAGCAGGCCGGGAGCCAGATCTGCCGCTACTACCCGGCGCGCTCCCAGGTCCAGTGCCGCCCGCCCGGCAAGGCCGGTGCCGGCTCCGGCATCCAGCACCTGCTGGCCGCTCACCCATGGCGCGGCCTGCGCCAGCAGCGCTCTGGCCAGCGCGTCGTAGACCAGCTGCGGGCCTGCTGCCCAGCCCCGCTGGCCGGCCTCGTACGCAGCTCGAACCTGCCCGGTCAGGGCAGCAGCGGTTGCGCGGCCAGCGCCCGGCTTTCCCACCATGCGAGTTCCTCGTCGTAGCCGCCCAGCGCCTTCTCCCAGCCAAACTGAACCAGCGCGCCGAGCAGGCACAGCGACAGCTGACGCTCCCACCAGGGCGCGGTGTCGATACCGCATTCTTCCAGTGCGGCACGGTAGGCAGCGATCGACGCCTCCTTCGACTGCGGCAGGCGCCGGCAGTTAATGGCCAGGTACCAGGCCAGGTCACTCAGTGCCGCCCCGCGGCCGGCCTGTTCCCAGTCCAGCAAGACCGTCCGGCCGGCGCTATCGGTGCCGAGGTTGTCCAGCTTCCAGTTGCTGTGCACGAACGTCTGCGGCGTGCTGGCCAGCGCCTCCACCAGCGGTCCCGGATCCCGTGCCAGCGGGCTAACCACGGCTGCCGCGGCTGGCGCCACCTCGGCCAGCAGCGGCCAGCCCTTGGCCACCAGCTGCGGCACCAGATGATCCGAGCCGATAGCCGCCTCGGCCTCGGCCGTCCAGGGCGAGAGCTCCAGGTACCGGTGCATAGCAGGCACGAGCTCGAGGTCGCTGTCCCAGAAGGCCGCGTGCAGCGCCGCCATGTGCTGGAGGAAACGCAGATGCTGGCTGAGCGGGATAGGGTCATCGGCGACAGGCACTAGCCACCTGCTGACGTCGTGCATCAGCACACCACAGCCGCCCGACGGCCCGGTGCCAGTACCGCCTTCCCGGATCACGCCCACGATCGGCTGATTCAGGCAGCTGGGCAACTGGTCGAGGACGCCGCATTCCCAGAGCTCAAGCGGGACGCCGCGCAGGCAGCCGGAGGCTCGCATGGTCCAGTCGGCGGCCAGATCGAGGTGCTTCAGCACGTACGCCTGCCCATCGATCTCCAGCCGTTCCAGGCTCGCCCCGGACTTGCCGGGCGCATCAGCCATCGCTTCGCGACGGGTGGCACTGGCCAGCAGCCCGGCGACCACGTCCTGGCCAGGGGCCGCGCCAACCGTCTGACGGTCAGTCACGAGCTGCTTCCATGTCGGCGAGCAGCGCGGCGGGCCACCGCCCGCCGCAGAACACGGTGTCGGCCACAATCTGATCATCGCGCACCGTCAGTACGTGCAGGTGATGGCCCGCATGCGGCACGCCGTTCTCGGACCAGCTGAGCGTGTACTCCACCACTTCGGTGGCGCCATCGCTGACCGGATATCGGCGCAGCTCCTCGAACCGGCCGGGGTCCGCGAACCACCGGCCGTACTCGGCCCGTATCGCGTCCGGGCCGAGCACGCGCATCCGCCAGTTGGGGACCGTCGCGTCCAGCGTTGCCTCGGCGCTCCAGACGTCGCAGCTGCCGATTGCCGCGTCCTCGATTGCCTGCAGGAACTTATCGATTGCTGCTGAGCCTGCCATCGTCTCCTCCTGATTCGTGCCAGGTAACGATGGTGACCAGGTCGCCTTGCAGTCAGTTTGCAGGAAGGTCACGATTAGGCGTGCGCGAACGCCACCGGAGTTCGTTGCCGAGCCGCTGATTCCAGGTACGGTCGATTCGAAACGGCGTAGTTGCCGCCGCGGTGGCGCAGCAGGGAAGAGAGGTGGCGGTAGCGATGCAGTTCCGGGCGACGCTTCGCCTCGATGGCAAGACGGCCACCGGCATCGAGGTGCCAGCCGAGATCATGGCCGCCCTGGGTACCGGCAAGCGGCCGCGCGTCCGGGTCACCATCAACGACTGCACCTACCAGACCTCCGTCGGATCCATGGCCGGCCGCTCGCTGGTGCCGGTCAGCGCGGAGATCCGGGCTAAGGCCGGGGTCGCGGCCGGCGACGAGCTGACGGTCGGGATCGAGCTTGATGCCGAGCCGCGGACGGTAACGGTGCCAGCCGATCTTGCCGACGCGCTCAGCCGCGATCCTGTCGCTCAGCGCGCATTCGAGCGGCTTTCGTACTCCGGCCAGAACAGGCACGTCCTCGCAGTCGAGGGCGCTAAGACTGCGGAGACGAGGCAGCGGCGCATCGAAAAGGCCGTTGGCGAACTCGCGGTAGCTGAGACGAGCCCGTCCTAACCCGACGTGGCGCCGGCCGCCCATCACCACGGTGCTCGGCTTCCTGGACAAGGTGCCGGGCTGACCGGGCACCCGGCGGACCGGAGACGGCCCGCTGACCGCTGCGATGCCCGCGCGGCGACGGCCGCGCGGGCATCGCCCGGATCTCGAACCCCGTCAGAGCCGTGGCGCTAACCTACCGATAGGTCCGTATCCGCCACCGCACCCAGTGATGAGGGGGCCGAGCATGAAGCAGGACGAGGGCTATATCGAGGTGCCCGGCGGCCGTGTCTGGTACAGATCGGTCGGCGAGGGCGGTACGCCGCTGCTCTGCCTGCACGGCGGTCCCGGCTTCACGCACTATTACCTGGAAGCGCTGGAAGCGCTCGCCGACCGGCGCCAGGTCGTCTTCTATGACCAGCTCGGCTGCGGGAACGCGGACCGTCCCGACGACGTCTCGTTGTGGACCGTGGACCGGTTCGTGGCGGAACTGGCGCAGGTGCGGGCCTCCCTCGGCCTGGACGATGTCCACCTGTTCGGCAGTTCCTGGGGCGGCATGCTGGCCATGCAGTACGTGCTCGACCGTCGTCCGGAGCTGCGCAGCCTCATCCTGTGCGGTAGTCCGGCGAGCATGCCACGCTGGGCCGCCGACTGTGATGAGCTGCTCGCCGCGCTGCCCGAGGAGGTGCGCGAGGTCATCCGTCAGCACGAGGAAGATGGCTTCACTGCGTGTCCGGAGTACCAGGCGGCGATGCTGGGCTTTTATCGCGAGCACGTATGCCGGCTCAACCCGTGGCCAGCGGCCTGGAGCGGTCCTTTGCCGAGGCCGGCTATAGCGTCTACAACACGATGAACGGACCGAGCGAGTTCACCGTCACCGGCACGCTGAAGACCTGGGACATCATGGACCGGCTCGGCGAGATCGACATCCCGACGCTGCTGGTCGGCGGGCGTTACGACGAATGCCGGCCAGCGCATCTGGCGGAGATGCACAGCCGCATCGCGAACTCCCAGCTGGAGATCATCGAGGACGCGTCGCACTTGTGCTTCGCCGAGCAGCCGGCGGCGTTCGGCTCAGTCGTGACCGCCTTCCTCGACCGGCGCGACGCTGCAGCCTGACAGGATCAGCACATGATGAGGGTGGAGCCCTGGTGACAACCGAGCGGATCGAGGTTCACCGGACCATCGACGCGGAGCCGGCGGCGATCTTTGCCATCCTGCGCGACCCTCAGGGCCATGTCGCCATCGACAGCTCCGGCATGCTGATGTCAGCAGAAGGCGAGCCGGTGGCCGGCGTGGGCGACAGCTTCGTCGTGCACATGGACCGCGAGGCGCTGAACGACTACCCGGAACTCGGCCGCTACGACGTGACCGTCTCCATCTCGGCCTACGAGCCGGACCGCGAGATCGCCTGGACGATACTCGGCCGGATCCGGCCGCAGATCGGCCACGTCTACGGATACCGGCTCGAGCCGGCTAGCGACGGCGACGGCACGCTGGTCACCTCCTATTACGACTGGTCGGGCATCGATCCGGTGTGGCGCGACGCCGGCATCTTCCCGGTAATCTCCGAGGGCGCGCTGCGCGCGACGCTGGGCATCCTGGCCCGGACCGTCACGTCGCGCTAAACGCCGCGGCTGAACGGGGCCATCGCACCTGGACTTCCCGTGCGTGTCGACGACGACGTGACCGCGGCGGGCCAGTCTCTGCAACGACACGACCGAGTCAGGAGATAGTCGGCAGCAGCGCGGGGCCTCGTTCCCTTCATGGGCAGCAATGACGACAGCACCCGCGCACTGCGGTCAGCAGCGCGCGGGTGCCGTGGTGCGGACGGTCAGCCCGCGCTGCCTCGCCAGTCCTGGCCTACGAAGATAAGGCCCTTGGGCTGGAAGGTGGGTCCGGTCACCGGCAAGGCGCTGATGTTGCCGGTCCACGGGTTGATGACGCCCAGGTAGTTCGCCGGGAAGCCGGGAGCTGGGCAGGTGGCGGGAGCGCTGTTCGCGTTGCACGGCGTGACCGCGGTGATGGCGACACCGACCGGGAACCGCCCGGTCACGACATCCACGGTGTCGGCGCTTGAGTCGGTGGCGTAGAGCCGTGCGTGCGGGCTCCGCGCCCACCCCGTGTCGTCCACCGAGTTCGACAGGCTGAGCACCGCGAGCCGGGTGCCGTGGTGCCGGTGCCGCTCCAGGAAGATCTGCTCATTGTCGCCTTGGCTGGTGAGCATGAAGTCACCGGCGAACCTGCGAGCCGAGGGCGGCACGACTTCGCTGGAGTCCGGGTCGGTCAGGCCCAGCGTGACGACCTTGCCGAAGGTCGCGCCGACGTTGGCGACCCGCGCGCTAGCTTCGTCGCCGAACACCGGGAAGATTTTGGCCACGTGCGTGAACGGGTGGAAGGTGACCACGTACACAGCCGGGTAGGTCGGCTGCGGCGCGGCCGTGCCGGTGGTGCCGGGCGCGGACGCGGTGATCAGCACCAGGCCGTGGTAGACCGAGATAGCGTCGGTACCGCCGAGGTGCGGGAGCGGCTTGTTGTAGTGGTAGTGCCGCACCTGGTGACCCCGGGGCAGGCCCGGCGTGATGGTGTAGACGCTGGAGTTCGCGTCCTCGTTCACGGTGGCGATCAGCGTCCTGAACCGCGGATCGGCAGTCAGGCCGTCGCACTTGCCCTTGATGTTCCACTGCCGGATGACCTGGCCAGACCGGGTGAACTCGACCACCGTGCTGTCGGTGTTGCCGTCTGAGCTGGCTTCTCCCTGCGCGCCCACTCCGTTCTGGAAGGCGGTGAACAGGTGACGGCCAAGCGCCGTGATGTCGTCCGGGCCGGTGAGCGGCTCGGTCTTGCGGACCGATGAGCCAGCCGGCAGGTAGCTGTGGCTGAGCTTCATCCCGTTCAGGACCTGCCGCACCTGCAATGATTTCGGGCCACCTGCTGCTGCGCCGGGCCGGCGTCCTTTGCCGCTGCTTGTGATGCCACGGCTGGCCCGGCCAGGGCCAGGCCTGCCAGGCCAGCGGTTATCGCGGCGGCGATCTTCGCCGTGCGCGAGCTTATCGAGGGCAACGGTGCCTTCTTTCCTGATTGTCATGAAACGAGGACGCAACCGTTCTACGCCGCGCGCCGGACGCTGCGGCGAACGGCACTGAGCCGGCCGGTGAATGACAAGCCAAGGGTGGATACGAGCGTGATCGGGAGCTACGGGACGACCCGGACTACGAGAGCACCCGGCGGCGGAAATTGCGCAGGCCGATCGCGATGAACACGACGCCGAACGCGGCCACGACCGGGTAGATCACGTACAGGTGCATGTGCGGCGCGGTGGTGAAGGCCGCGCGCATCCCCTCGTTCACGTAAATCAGGGGGTTGATCAGCACGATGGTCTGCAGCCAGTGCCAGCCGCCGACGGTGACGGGCGCCAGCCTGGTCCACGAGTAGTAGGTACCGCCGAGGAAGGTGATCGGCAAGATGATGAAGCCGAACATCAGGCCGATGTTGCGCGGTTCGAAGCCGGTGCCGAGCACCAGGCCGAGCCCCGCCATCGCGACAGAAGCGAGCGGCACGAATGTCAGGATGAGCAGCCAGTGCAGCGTCAGGTGCGCGTGCACTCCCGGCGCGTGCACGACGGAGGCGATCGGCAGCACGATGATGGCCGACAGCACGCCCTGCGCAGCACCGGAGAGCACCTTGGCCATCGCCACCAGCCAGATCGGGCACGGAGCCTGGACCCGGTCCTCGATCTCCCTGGTGAATCCGAACTCCTGGGCCATCGCCAGCGCGATGGACTGCACGCCCTGGAACATCACCGAGATGCCGACCACCCCGGGCACCAGGATGGTCGCGAATGCCGACTCCTGCGCGGTGCCGTGGCCGCCGATGCCCTGCCCGATCTTCGGGAAGACGTAGAGGAAGACGAAGCACAGCAGGAACGGCTGGATGATCGTCCGCAGCACGAACTCCCAGCCGTGCTTGCGGAGCACGACCAGGTCGCGGAGCATGAGCGCGCCGAGCGCCGTCCAGCTGGCGGCTGCGACCGACCTGGTGGGACCGCCGCCGATGGCCGGGGACGGCCGGCGGGCTGGGGCCGCCGGCTGCGCGGCCTGCGGTGTCACGGAAGCAGCCATTAGTCCCTCAGCTCCTTGCCGGTGAGGTTGATGAAGACTGTCTCCAGGCTCGGCTCTGCCACCGACAGGTCGACCAGGTCGAATCCGCCTCGTTCGGCTGCCAGCACGATCCGCGGGATGAGCCGGTCGCTGCCTTGCACGTGCAGCTCGAGGCCGCCATCGACCTGCCTGGTCCTGGTCACGCCCTCGACGCCGGCGGTCAGCACGCCGGCGAGCTGGCCGGTGTCGCCGGCCGTCCGCACGGTAACGACCGTGTCAGCGCCGATGCTCTGCTTCAGCGCCGCCGGGGTATCCAGCGCCAGTATCCTGCCGTGGTCCATGATCGCCACCCGGTCGCACAGCTGGTCGGCCTCCTCCATGTAGTGCGTCGTCAGCAGGATCGTCTGGCCGGCCTGATGCAGCTCCCCGAGCAGGTCCCACAACGCCAGCCGGCTCTGCGGGTCCAGGCCAGCTGTGGGCTCGTCCAGGAAGAGCACCGACGGCCGGTGGAAGATCGCGCGCGCCACCATGAGCCGCTGCGCCATCCCGCCGGACAGCGCGTACACCGAGGCATTGGCCCATCGCGACAGCTGAAACTGGTCGAGCAGCTCACTGGCGATGCGTCTCGAATCCCGCGCGCCGATGCCGAAGAGCCGCCCGTGGAAGTAGAGGTTCTCCCACACGGTGAGCTGCCGGTCCAGCGTGTTCTGCTGGGACACGATGCCGCTGAGCTGCTTGGCCAGCGCCGGATGCGCTGCCACGTCGATGCCCGCCAGCAGCGCCCGGCCGGAGGTCGGCACCACCCGCGTCGTCAGCATCCCGGCGGTCGTGGTCTTGCCAGCGCCATTAGGGCCGAGCAGCCCGAAGATCTCGCCAGCGTGGACATCCAGGTTCAGCTGGTCCACGGCGGCGAAATCAGTGCCGGGATAGACCTTGCTGAGCTCCTCGGTGTGAATGACAGCAGCAGGCACGCCGCCCGTGCTGCTGGTGGCGCCAGCCGGCGCTGGTGCAGTGCTGATGGCAGAACCTTCCCTTGCCGCGGCAAATGTGCCTGCTGTGCCCGCGCTGTGGTCATGTTACTGTCCGGCCTGTGAGCGCTGGCGATGGCGTCAAGGTCGTGACGGCGAATGGCGTGCGGTTCAGCTACCTCAGTGCAGGCGAGCCCGGTGCGCCGCTGGCACTGTGCCTGCATGGCTTCCCGGACTCGGCCTATACCTGGCGGCACCTGCTGCCGGAGCTGGCGGCCCGCGGCTACCACGCGGTGGCACCGTTCCTGCGCGGTTACGCTCCGACTGAAGTACCGGCCGACGGCGCCTATCAGCTCGGCGCGCTCGTCGCTGACGCGGTGGGTCTGCATGACGCATTCGGTGCCGACGACCGCGCAGTGATCATCGGTCACGACTGGGGCGCGATGACCGTCTACGGTGCGATCGCGTTCGCACCCGAGCGCTGGCGGCGCGCGGTAACGATGGCCGTGCCGCCACTTGCCGCGGTGGCCGGCGCATTCTTCGACTATGCGCAGTTGCGGCGGTCGTTCTACATCTTCCTGTTCCAGACGCCGCTGGCCGAAATCGCGTTCGCTGCCAGCGACCTGGCATTCGTAGACGGGTTGTGGCGTGACTGGTCACCCGGCTATGGCGGGGGCGCGGACGCGGCCCGGGCCAAGGAATGCCTGCGTGACCCGGCGAACGCGGCCGCCGCGATCGGCTACTACCGCGCCATGCTCGACCCGTCCCTCCGCCTCCCCCGTTACGCGGCTGAGCAGGCGGCCGCTGACGGCAGCAGCGGGTCCGGCTGCCCGGTGCTGTACCTGCACGGGACCGCCGATGGCTGTCTCGGCGCCGAACTGGCCGACCAGGCAGCCCAGTTCCTGCCGCCAGGCTCGCGGCGCGAACTCGTCGAGCAGGCCGGCCACTTCCTGCATCTGGAGTGCCCCGGCCTGGTCAACGAGCAGATCCTGGGCTGGCTGCTGGCGCCTGATGACGTGTCATCCCGGCGGGGAGATGCAGTCAGGCGCGGCAGCGGACCGTGCCGGTGAGCTCCCTTACCGCTGCCGCCTGCTTGCGGCGGGCATGGGTGCGCTCGGCAAGCTGGGCGAGGACCATCACCGTGAAGCCGATGAAGAAGACCGCTTCCATGATCCCGCCTAGCCGGTTCACCAGGTAGGCGAGGCCAAGCAGCGGATAGGCGACGGCGGCGGCCCCGGCCAGGCCCCGGTAGAGCAGCGCTGTCCTGCTGTATTGCGATCGCGTCCTGATCACGGCGAGGGCCAGCGCGACTGTGATGAATGCGAACTCGAAGATGCCAGCGACCATGTGGATGTACTGACTGGCCGGAAGCTGGAAATGCACCTCCAGCCGGCGGCAGACGGCGTCCACGCCATCGGCGCATACCTCCGGGAAGAGTCCGCCAAGTGCACCGCAGATGCCGAATCCGATCATCGCCAGCCACTCCCGGCGGCCGGCCCGGCTGCTGTACCCCGCTGCGCAGAAAGCCGCGACCAGCAGCAGCCCGGAGGCAAAGTCGGCATGCTGCATCACCGACGCATAGGGCTGCCCGGTCACCTCAAGGTTGCTGAAAAGCTCATCCGGCGACCGCATCAGGCCAGGCTTCAGCGGCACCAGGACCCACCAGCTGTAGGCGATCAGCCCGGCGGTTCCGAGCGCCCATGCCAGCGCGGGCCGGAATTTCTGCTCGCCGGGCGCGTCGAGACCATTGCCGACCAGGGTCCCGGCGGCAGCGAATCCACTCCGCGCCTGAGACGATCCCGCCACTGCGACCCTCCGAGCCTGCCCGCCGCCCAGTCGGCTACCTACCGGCCGGCTAGTAACTAGTTGCTAGTTAGCAAGCTATGCAGGGGGCTGACCGGCCGTCAAGTAGATTTCCGGCCCGGCGGATCAACCCGGAAGCGGCACAGCGGCCGGCGGCTGGCCGACTGGCGGCAGGCTTGGGTGGCCGACTGGCGGCCGGCTTAGCTGGCCGGTGGCCGGCAGGCGTTGCCGAGCGCGGCGCGGCGGAACTCGGCGCGACGAAGTTCGAACAGCTCCAGGGTCATGCCGTAATAGCGATCGGTCCGGCCGAGGTGGGTCATGCCAAGCCGTCGGCAGACCGCCTGAGACCTGGTGTTGGCCGGATCCACAACGGCGACGACCCGATCCAGCGGTCCGAGCCACGATCGCTCCGGAGCGAAGGCCAGCGCCAGCGCGCCCTGGCCGGCTTCGGTGGCATAGCCATGACCCCAGTGCTCCGGGTTAAGGTGCCAGCCGACCTCAACCTCGCCGTCGTCGCCGGGCAAGGGCTGCAGCAGCACCGCTCCGACCAGCACGCCCGTTGCCTGCACGACCAGAGCCCAGCGACCGTACTCGGGTCGCTCCTTGCCCTGCTCGATCATCAGGGCCAGCCGCTCGCTCATCACGTCGACCGACGGCACCGGCCGCCGCGGCTGCGCACCCAGCCAGCGCATGACCTCGTCCCGGCCGTATATGCCGAAGGCGGCCTGGGCGTCGGCAGCGTGCCAGTCTCGTGCTACCAGCCTGGCGGTAGCGAAGTGCTCCATAACTGGCATCTTGCCGTGCCGGGCCACGTGGACCGGAGGGCAGTATGCCAGCCGGCCGTTTCGGTACCGTTGCGCGCATGACGCGCGCTCTCCAGGTCGGTGCGCGACTGCCGTTGTCAGCACTGCTGTCTCAGGCGCTGGTCGCGTTCACCATCGAGTTCGACAACGAGGCAGAACGGCAGATCCAGCACTCGACTACCCGGCATGGACGCACGCCGGGCGGCGTCTGGCTGGTCTCGATGGTGATGTGGCTCAACTGCTTGCGTTACGTGGGCGCAGACCCGGTAGCTGCCGGCGAGATAGCCAGGCTAGCCCGCACGAACACGAATCTGGCCGGCCTGCAGCGCTGGGGTCATCTGACGGCCGAATCGGCCGGGAGGCAACTGACGAGCAAGGCACGGGACACCGACCTGCTCGTGCGGGCAACGACGAAAGGTCTTCGGGCCCAAGAGGTATGGCGCCCGCTCACCGATGTGATTGAGCAGCGCTGGGCGGACCGGTTCGGCACTGCGGAGCTGACCGAACTGCGCAGCCGCCTCGCGTCAATGGCCGCCGGACTGGGCGGCGACCTGCCCGATTGCCTGCCAATACTCGGCCACGGGCTCTACACCATCGGACGCGGTCCAGGCGATGACCGGTACGCCTCAGTGTGTCGCGGCGGTCCGGCATGCGCTGGAGCGGCTAGCGAGGAACGGCCCCACGGCGGCGCCGGCCGCGATGGCCGCGGCGGCTGCCGCCGAGCCGACCGGAACAGCACGGCCCGGCTCGCTTCTGTTCGCCGGCCTCGAACCACACCTCGGTGGCTGGCGCGCCTCGGTGCGCAAGCCGGTCACGCTGCCGCAGTACCCGATGGTGCTGCACCGCGGCGGCTATCCAGACGGCAGCTGACCGGCGTGAGCGGGGCAAAGCGGCGCAACACTCGCCGTAATTCTCATTGTCAGTAATTACCGGATCGTCATTCACAATAACGGACCGGTTATGACTTTCGCTTTAACTCGGCCACGTTTCCCGGTTTCCATCCCGGCATACTTATTCTCGCCGCAGAATTGGTATTCCGGCTTGTTCACCAAGCCAGAGCAGGCGAATATGCGATTTACGGGAAGGCCAGCATGCAATCTCGCGGGATCCGGACGGTCAGGCGACCAGGCCTCGCTAGGCGACCGGGACGCAAGATGGCCGCGGCGTCAGCCGCAATCCTCGTCCTCGCGGGTGCTCCGATCACCCTGCTGAGCGGCACGAGTTCGGCCAGCGCGTTCACGCCCGGCGAGGGGACCGGCAAGGCCTGGTGTCCTGGCTATGGCGGCAGCAACCTCGGCAGCTACGTCGACGTCTATGCGTGCATGCCAGCGCGCAAGAACGGGGGCAGGACACCGTTCGATAGCTACCCCGGCTTCCAGTGCACTGAGCTGGCTAACCGGTTTCTCTACACCGTGACCGGCAACGCTCTGTTCGACAATCAGGAAGGGGGGAATTTCGTCGCGCTCGCCGCTGCGGCCTATTCGCTGGCGGCCGGGCATTCGTGCACCACGGGCCAGCTTCCGGCAGCAGGCGACATCATCTCGATGTGGGGCGGCCGGAGCAGGCAGCCACAGAACGGCGGCCTCACCGAGGTCGCCATCGTCACCAAGGTCACCACTACGCCATCGGGCTGGACCATCACCACCCTGAACCAGGGCGGGCCGTCAGACACCGCTGCGCGGCACGGCCTGGACACGATCACGGTCGCCGCTGACGGCAAGAACTGGCGCACGGAGCATAGCTTCTACACCAGCTTCGACTGGCTGGAACTTGCCAAGCGCGGCGGCGGACACCGGGGCAGCGGCGGCGGTAACGGCGGCGGGTCTGGCGGTAATGGCGGCGGCGGTTCCGGCTCGGCAGCCTGGTCCGCTAGCGAGGCACCGCTGCGGCCGAGCGCGCAGACAGCGCAACTGCTGGCGGTAGCCTGCAGCGCCAGATCTGGCTGTGCTGCTGTCGGCGTCAGTGGCGGCACGGCGCTGCTCGTTTACCGGACCGCCAGTAGCTGGCGGCCGGTACGAGTGCCGGTACCGTCGAGCGCAGCCAGCTGGGCCCGGCTGACCGCGGTCACCTGCCCGTCGGATGCCGCCTGCCTGGCGGCCGGGCACTACAGCAGTTCGGGCAAGCAGCAAGGGCTGCTGGAATTCGGCCACCGGGCGACCTGGACCGCGACCACAGCACCGTTGCCAGCCTCGGCGGCGAGCAGCCCGGATGTCCTGCTGCCGGCGGTTGCCTGCCAGACCGCATCGTCATGTGTGGCCGCTGGCCAGTTCACGGCCTCGTCCGGCTCTACCTACGGACTGCTGCTGACCGGACAAGGCTCATCGTGGTCTGCCTACCGGGCACCCGTCCCGGCGGACGCAGCAGCCAGCCCGCAGGCGACAATCAGTTCAGTCAGCTGCCCGGCCGCCGGTGACTGCGTCGCTGTCGGCGCCTACACCGACGCCAGGGGCAATCAGCAAGGAATGCTGCTGACCGGCTACGGCGCGTCCTGGACCGCGCTCCGATCACCGCTGCCAGCCAGCGCCAACGTGCCGGGAGCGGCGCTGTCCGGTGTCTCCTGCCCGGCAGCAGGCTCCTGCGTAGCCGTCGGTACCTTCTCTGCGCAGCGGCGGGCCATGCTGGTGACCGGCTTCGGCACGTCGTGGCAAGCCGAGCAGGCACCTCTTCCGGCAGGCGCGGCTACTAATCCGGCCGCTTCGGTCCGGCAGATCGTGTGCTCGGCGTCCAGCGACTGCGTAGCGGTGGGCAGCTTCGCCGATGCGGGCGGTGACAGGCATGGCTTGCTGCTGGTGAAGCACGGCTCGCTCTGGTCGGCGGCCACCGCAGCGCTGCCCGCGGGTGCCGCCCGGCGGCAAGGTCTGCCCGGCGCGCAGCTCACTTCGGTCGCCTGTGCCTCGCGATACCGGTGCGCCGCCGTCGGCCAGTACACCGATACCGCCGGTGACGCGCGCTTGCTGCTGCTCACCGGGCACTCGACCTCGTGGACGGCCGCCAGGGCGCCGCTGCCGCCCAATAGCAAGACCGTCAGCAGCCAGTCGCAGAGCCCGGTCGGGCCGCCTGATCTGGCCGCGGCCGCCTGCTCGTCCACGACGTCGTGCGTTGCTGTGGGAAGCTACCCGGCCCGGACGCCCGGCATGGAAGGTCTGCTGGTGACCGGCCCGGCCTGACCGGACCGGCCGGGCTGTCAGCGGGCCCGGCGGCCAAACCGGTGGCAGAGCGGTGGCAATATCGGGTGGGTGCGACCTCCCTTCGCTACCGAGCCCCGGTCTACCCGCCGCCAGCTGTCACTGAGCTGGCCATCCGCACGCCGGCGGGCTGCCGCGCGGGTGACCGCCCCGCCGGTGACTGTCGCGCTGGTGACCGTCGCCGCCGCGGTGCTGGCCGGCTGCGGCACTAGCACGGCAGCTGGTAACAGCGCTGCTACCGACGGTGGAGCGGTCGCGGCCGGTCAGCAGCAGGCTGCGGCGGCGAACCCGAACCTCGATCCGGGCTCGTCGCTCGGCGGCCTCACGGCACCCGACTTCCGGCTGACCAATCAGTTCGGCCAGCAGATCTCGCTCAGCGCGTTCCGCGGCAAGGTCGTCATCCTGGCGTTCACCGACTCGCAGTGCACTACCGTGTGCCCGCTCACCACGCAGGCCATGCTGGCCGCTAAGCAACTGCTCGGCCGGGCCGGCAGCAAGGTCCAGCTGCTGGGCATCGACGCCAATCCGCGAGCGACCGCCGTCTCCGATGTGCTGAGCTACTCGCGGTCACACGGCCTGGTGAACCAGTGGGACTTCCTGACCGGGTCGGTGCCGCAGCTGACCGCCGTCTGGAAGAGTTACAAGATCGAAGTCCAGATCCAGCAGGGACAGGTCGACCACACCCCGGCGCTGTTCATCATCGACGCGCGCGGTCGGGAGCAGAAGGTCTACCTGACCTCGATGGCCTATGCCAGCATCGGCCAGGCAGCACAGGTGATGGCGCAGGAAGCGTCGAGTCTGCTGCCGGGCCACCCGGCGCTGGCAACCATGAGCTCGCTGGCCTATATCAAGGGACTCACCCCGCAGACCTCGGTCACGCTGCCGGTGCTGCCAACTGGCTCGCTGGTCCTGGGACCCGGCCGCCCCCACCTGGTGATGTTCTTCGCTACCTGGCTCGATCAGACGTCCGATCTGCGGGCCCGGATGCTCGGGCTACGGCAGTACGCGGCCGCTGCGCGACGTGCCGGCCTGCCAGCGCTGGCGGCCGTCGATGAGGAGGCCGCCGAGCCGTCCGCGGCGACCGTCCGCGCGTATGTCGCCGGTCTCGGCAGCGGCCTTGGCTACCCGGTCGCGCTCGATGACGGCGGCAGGCTAGCGGACGGCTACGGCGTACAGGATCAGCCCTGGTTCGTACTCACCTCGGCAACCGGGAAGATCATCTGGAAACATGACGGCTGGCTGCCGGTCGGCCAGCTGACCGCCGCGGTGCGCAAGGCGGCTGGCTAGCGCCGAGGGGTTCTGGCCGCCGGCCTGGCGTGCCCGGCGGACCCGGCGTGCCCGCCGGACCTGGCGAGTCGCGATGATGCGCCAGGCCGGCGTGCATCAGCGACGACGGTCAGCCCGGATCTACCGGCGTCACCGTGAACGGGTAACGCTGCGCGAAGGCGGCCACCGAATCGTGCCTGATCGCAGCCCACAGCAGGCTGCTGAGCCGCCGGTTGAGCAGCACCGGCTTCGTTCCGCCGGACCGAGGCGAGCCGTTCACGGTCGGCACGGTCACGAAGACTCCGTTACGACCTCTCAGGTTGCCCAGGTGCAGCCCGAGCGACTCCAGCTGGGAATTGCTGAAGTTGCTGTCGACACTCAGCACATTCGCCAGCGCGCGAAGGACCGCCCAGTCGGTGCCGAAATGACTGAGCAGGTGCCGGTTAGCCAGTTTGTCGAGAATCGCACGAATGAGATTTTGCTGAAGGAGCTCGCGCCCTATCTCACTCACCGCTGGCTGCTTAACGTAGGGCAGCACATTAGCGCTGTTCAGGTGGTCGATACCGGCCGGGAAGGTGAATCCCATGCTCGTGGTGGTGTAAGGCACATCGACATTGACGCCGTTCAGGGCGCTAACCACCCGGGAAACACCTGAGAAGTCGAGCACCGAATAATGACTGATGCGAACATGGGTAAGCAGCTCGACAGTTCTGATCAGCAGGGAAGGGCCACCGATGGTCAGCGAACGCCACAGTTCCGTTCGGCCGTGGCCTGGAACGGTCACTACCGCGTCGGCCGGGATCGAGACGATTGCGCCGCCATGCTGATTAGCATTGAGATGCAGAAGCGCGATCAGCCCGCTGGGCATTTCGCCGTGCGTGGATGAGCCGTCGACGCCACGCCCGCCGCGTACGGCCGGCTCGACGGCCGACCCGGTCAGCAGCACCGTCATGCTACGGCTCTCGCCCGCCGGAACGGCCGGCTGGTTCTTTGCGTCTAACGCGACGATGCCGGGGATTCGGTGAATGCTGCTGACCAGGTGATTCATGACCAGGTAACCGCCACCGACAACCACTACTGCGGCCAGCACCAGGGACAAGACGCTGGCTAGCGCCAGCCGTAGCACCAGCTTGCGACGCCGGCGGCGGGATCTCGAAGGCTGGCCAGGGACCGGCTCGGAAGCCTCGTCGGCCTGCTTGCGGAAGTAGTCGGTTATTAGCTCTTCGGACATTCTCTGCGACTCCCTTGTAATGTCAGGTAGTCAATATCGCCACACACGCCAGCAATGGCTCAACGGCGGCGAACGGAACGGACTGGCCGGTCGCGCCATTATTAACCGCGTTGCGGCATAGTTCTGTCGAGATACTGCGGTACTGCGAGCAGTAGCTCGGAGATATTCTGCACTGAACCCTAATGAGGTTCGTAGATCTCGCCAGCCGGCGATATTTGCAATAACCGGCCGCACTACTGCAGTCACAGAGGGTAATGTAGCCGACGCGCTTGGCCAGGCGCTATCTGAAACGCCAAATTTCCGCGACCTGATTCTGGAGGGTTCGTGAATAGCGCTGCACTGTGCCGCGTCATAACTCGGCGCTGGGAAGCTCGCGAGTGGGCCCGGCAGCGGATCAGCCGGACAGTCATAGAAATGGGCTATGACATCGCGGCCTGGATGTGCGGCCTGCTGCTGGCGGCCTGGGCGACCCATGACCTGGCCGGCGTGCCGATCAGGCTGCGCGCGGCTGCCGTGCTGGCGCTCATCTGGCTGGTCGCGCCGTTATCGGGCCTGCTGGCCGGGTTATACCGCAGCCGCCGCGAGCGGGGCAGCCTTGACGAGGTCATCGGGATTGTCCTGGCTGCCTGCGCGGGCGGCTGCCTGCTGGCAGTGTTCGGGCCGCTGCTGCTGGCTGGCCAGCGTGCGCCGTTGCGGACAGTAGCTGGTGGCCTCGGTGTGGCGCTGCTGGCAATGCTGACGGCCCGCTATGTGCTGTTCGCGGTCCGGCGGGGATCGCGCGCGCCGGCTTCTGCCACCGCTGAGAAGGTCATCGTGTTCGGGGCTGGCGAGGCTGGCACGCAGCTAGTCCACAGCTTGCTTGGCCAGCCAGACTCCAGCTACCGGCCAGTGGCACTGCTGGATGATGACCCCGACAAGCGACGGCTGCGAATACTCGGGGTGCCGGTGCACGGCGGCCGCACCGCCATGGCCGAGGTAGCGCAGCGAACCGGGGCCAGGGTCCTGGTGATCGCGATCGCACGGCCAAGCGGCTCCGCGATCCGCGACCTCACGGCGGAGGCCGAGCGATGCGGGCTGGTCCCCAAGGTCATCCCGTCCGTCGCGGAACTCATCGGGGGCTTCGCACGCATCGAGGGCGTCCGCGATCCGCGGATCACCGACCTGCTGGGCCGCCGCGAACTCCAGACCGATGTCGCCGCGATGACCGAGCACTTCGCCGGCAAGCGCATCCTGGTCACCGGCGCGGGCGGCTCGATCGGCTCCGAGCTCTGCCGCCAGCTGCACCGGTTCGGGCCCGCCCAGCTGATCATGCTGGACCGCGACGAATCGGCGCTCCATGCCGTGCAGCTAGAGCTGCACGGGCGCGCGTTGCTCGACAACGACGAGACGGTGCTGGCCGACATTCGCGATCCGGACCGGGTCATGGAGGTGTTCAAGCTGGTCCGCCCGCAGGTTGTCTTTCACGCCGCGGCGCTGAAGCACCTGCCCCTGCTGGAGAGCTACCCCGCCGAGGCGCTGAAGAGCAACGTCTGGGGTACTCACACGGTGCTCGCGGCGGCGGCGGCGTGCGGCGCCGAGTCCTTCGTCAACATCTCCACAGATAAGGCAGCCGACCCCGTCAGCGTGCTCGGTTACTCCAAGCGCGCGGCCGAGCGGCTGACCGCGTACGTGGCGGCCCGCGCTACTGGCAAGTACCTCAGCGTCAGATTCGGAAACGTGCTAGGCAGCCGGGGATCGGTGCTCCACACACTCAGCGCTCAGGTCGCGGCAGGCGGTCCTGTGACGGTCACCCATCCGGACGTCTGCCGGTACTTCATGACCGCATACGAGTCTGTTCAGCTGGTCCTGCAAGCCGCGGTGATCGGCCGCACGGGCGAGGTTCTCGTGCTCGACATGGGTGAGCAGGTACGGATCGCCGACATAGCGCGGCGGCTGATAGCCGCCGGGCCGCGCGGCACCGACATCGTGTTCACCGGGTTGCGGCCCGGCGAGAAGCTCTGCGAAACACTGCTGGGCGACGAAGAAGTCGACGAGCGGCCCTACCACCCGCTCATCAGGCACACTCCGGTCACACCGCTGGCGCCGTCGCGGGTAACCGCGCTCGATGCGGCTGCCTGCCCGGCGGAGCTGCGGGCTGCCCTGGCACGCTGCGCGGGCAAGACAGTGCGCGCAGACGAAACAGTACCGACCCAGCGGCCTCAGCCCGACCGGGCGACGTCGGGCCAGCAGACGGCAACCAGCTCGTCTACTAGTGAGCTGAGTACCGCGGCGGTGCGGTCATAACCGCGCTGCGGTCCGCCCGCTGGATCGGTGATGTCGTCATCGGCACGGCCGCCGAGCAGTTCTGCCCGGGTCCTGCCGCGCTGCGCCCGGTCCAGCCAGTCGCGCACCGGCTCGGCCGAAGGTCGTATGCCGGCGGCCAAGCCGCGGCGAACCACTTCCCGGAGCGTGAATGCGCGCGGCCAGGCAGCGGGCACGAGCACGGCAGCGTGCCGCAGGCAGTTCCGGTCCATCGCCACGATCAGGTCCGCCCTGGCGATGTCCGCGGCACCGACGCGACGGCTCCGGTGCGAGGCGATGTCCAGGCACCGAGCTGCCATGGCGCGAACGGCCGCAGGATCTGCCGGCTGCCCGGCTGTCAGCAGCCCGGCCGAGCGCACGCTCACGGCAGCTGCCGTGCCGCGCAGCCTGCGGACAAGCAGTGCCTCAGCCATCGGGGACCTGCACACGTTCGCCGTGCACAGCAGCAGCAACTCGGTCATGACGCGGACAGCCTGCTCCGTCGCGGTGATCCCGTCTCAGCCTTCCCTGGGACGGCAGCCTGCACCGACCCGGTCGAAGCGAGCTCCGCGGACCGAGCTGGCCGGAACCTCCTCTCACACAGCGTAGCCATCTATACACTCATTGTTCAGGATGGCAGTCGTCCGGAACTGGAGCTGGCGATCTCACACTCTGTGCACTGCCCGAGACGTGCACTGCCTAGACGGAGGAATGCATGACCAGCGAGCCTGGCGCCGCCCCTAACCTGCGCGGGTACGGCCAGATTGTCCGGCGGCGGAAGTGGTGGGTCATCTCGATCACGCTCGCTGGGTTAGCCATCAGCCTCGGCTTATCGCTCACCGAACCCGACCAGTACTCGGCGACGGCTCAGGTCATCGTGCAGGCCGGCACCGGAAGCACGGCAGTCGGCGCGGTGCAGCAGCCGGTGACAGCCACCCAGGTGCAGACGCTGCTTCTGCTGGTAACGGCGGCGCCAGTGCAGCGGGCCGTGGAGCGCAAACTCGGCAGCATCCCGGCGGTTACCGCCGCCGAAGTTGCCCAGACCGACGCGATCTCCATCACGGCGATCAGCCGCAGCCCTGCCATGGCGGCCCGCATTGCTAACACCTACGCCCGTGCATTTGTCAGCGACCAGGTCAGCGTGGCCATCGGCACTATGACGGCGGCTGAGCTTCAGCTCAAGGCTCACATTCGGGCCCTGCATAAGCAGATCGCGGCAGAGCGCACCATCCGCGGCGATGCGGCGCAGCTGAGCGCGCTAGTCACCCAGGAGGCCGTGCTCAGCCAGCAACTCGCCCAGCTTGAGGTAAATGCGGCCGGCAACACCTCTCCGGTGATCTTTGACGCGCCCGCGCAGCCGCCGGCAGCGCCCAGTTCGCCGAAGCCCCTGCAGGACGCCGCGCTGGGCTTGGTGGCCGGCCTGATGCTCGGCCTCGGCGGGGCGTTCCTGCGGGACAACCTGGACGACGCGCTGCTGTCGCAAGAGGCGACCGAGGAGACCGCGGGTGCGCCCGTGCTCGCGACGGTGCCCCTGGTTCCGTCCTGGAAACGGCGGGACCGGCCGCTGGTGATCTCGATCGCCAATCCCACCTCGCCCGCGGCTGAGGCGTACCGCTCACTGCGCACCTCGCTGCAGTTCGCCGGCCAGGAGCGCGAGCTGCGCACGATCCTGGTCACCAGCCCAGCGTCGGAGGAAGGCAAGACGACGACGCTGGCCAACCTGGGCGCGGTCTTTGCCCAGGCGGGCAAGCAGGTTGTGCTCGTATCCTGCGACCTGCGCCGGCCAAGGCTCGGCAAGTTCCTCGGCGTGGATGAGTCAGCAGGGCTCACCACGGTGCTGCTCGGTGAGCACCGGCTGAGCCAGGTTGTCCAGCCGGTTCAGGGCGACCGGCGGCTCTGCGTGCTGCCGTCCGGGCCGCTGCCGCCGAATCCCGCCGAGTTGCTGAGCGGGCAGGGCGCGCGCGAGGTCTTCACGGCGCTCGGCGAGAACTTCGATGTCGTGCTGGTCGACAGCCCGCCGTTGCTGCCCGTCACCGACGCGGTCCTGCTCTCCCGGCAGGTCGACGCGACGCTGCTGGTCGTTGCCGCTGGCCAGACCCGGCGCGGCGAGCTACAGCGGGCGGCCGAGAAACTCGAGCAGGTCAGCGCCCCGGTCATCGGCATCGTGCTTAACGAGGTGACCAAGCTGGGCAGCACCGGCTACTACTACCAATACGGCACCTACCGTGCGCATGCGGAGGCTGTCGAGCCGCTGCTGAACGGCAGCGCACCTGCGGAGTCTGGCCGCCGTCCGCACCGGCGCGCCTAGGCCGGGCTGCTAGCCGGTCACTCCGGCGCTCGCACGCAGGCTGACCTGCCCTGCCCTGGCCGGCGTCGCAATAGTGGCGAAGCAGCGATGGTCGACCAGCCGCGCCACCACGTCGGCGCGGGCCAGTGCATCTTCGGCCGTAGTCAGGATGATGTTGCCGAACTCATCCAGCGGAGTCGGCAGTTTGGCAGCATGCGGCTCGACGACGAGGATCTCGGCGTCGGCCAGAATTGCGGCGAGGCGTTCGACGACGGTGATCGCAGGGCTGTTGCGCATGTCGGCAACGTCGGGTTTGAACGACAGACCCAGGCAGGCGACGCGCGGTGCGCTGAACGGCTCAGCAGCGGCCACGATCTGATCGGCAACCTGCGCAGGCCTGGCATCGTTGACCAGGCGCGCGGTGCGGATGAGACGGGCAAGGTCGGGCGCCGCATCGATGATGAACCACGGATCGACGGCGATGCAGTGTCCGCCGACGCCAGTGCCGGGTTGCAGGATGTCCACCCGCGGATGTCGGTTCGCCATCCGCCTGATCTCCCAGATATCCAGGCCAAGCCGGTCACAGATGACCGCAAGCTCGTTGGCGAACGCGATGTTGACGTCGCGGTAGGCGTTCTCGGCCAGCTTGGCCATCTCCGCGCTGGTTGCGTCTGTGATCAGCAGCTCGCCGCGGCAGAACGTGCGGTATAACTGCGCGGCGCGCTCCGAGCAGGCCGGGGTCAGGCCGCCAATGACCCGGTCGTTGGTTGCGATCTCGATCATTATGCGGCCGGGCAGTACGCGCTCCGGGCAATGCGCCACGTGTACTGAAGGTCGGAAGTCCGGTCCGCCGTCCGCGTCCGCGCCCGGGAATCGGAGGTCCGGGCGGCGGGCCGCGAGCAGTGCGCTGACCCGCCGCGTCGTGCCAGGTGGCACGGTGGACTCCAGCACGATGATCTCGCCGCCGCGCAGTACTCCGGCTATCGAACTGGCCGCCGCGAATACGTAGCTGAGATCAGGCTGGCGATCTGCGGTGAACGGGGTCGGCACCGCGATGATGAACGCGTCGGCAGCGCCCACAGTGGTGGCCGCGGACAAGCGTCCGATGGCGACGGCTCCGCGGAGCGCCACCGACAGGTCAGGTTCGTCGAACGGCGCGACGCCGCGGTTGACCTGCTCGACGATGCCAGGATCGATGTCGACACCGGTAACAGTCAGCCCTCCGGTCGCCAGAGCCGCTGCTGTCGGCAGGCCGATGTAGCCGAGGCCGACGACCGAAGCGGTGTCTCCCAGGCTGTTGATTGTTCCATTCGAGCCGCCCATATCAGCAACCTATCGTGAGTAACCGACTACGCACGGCTACTTCACTCGGTAACATCATCGGCGTGCACCACGGCCTCACGATCACACTGACGCTCTTATCGGCTGTCTTCCTCGTGACCTGCGCCGAGCCCGTCATGATCCGGCTACTGCGCCGCGCCTCGGCGGTTGACGTGCCGAATGCCCGGTCGTCGCACACAGTGCCGACCCCTCGGGGCGGCGGTGCGCCGATCGCCGTCGCGCTCGTGCTGGCCGCCCTGCTCCTCGGCGGCCAGCTGTCGCTGCCCTTTGTCATCGGCGTCGGCGGCTTCGGCGCGCTCGGGCTCGCCGACGACCTGCGCCGGCTGCCAGCCATCGGCCGCCTCGCCATGCAGGCCGTGATCGGCGCGGTAGCCGCAGCCGTTCTCACCGACTGGGCCGGCCACCACGGCCCGCTCGCCCAAGTCGGCCAGCTCGGCCTGCTCGGGCTGCCGCCGGTCGCACGCGTGCTGGTCCTCGCGACGGCCGTGGCTCTCATCGCCGCATGGATCGCGGGCTTCGTGAATGCCTTCAATTTCATGGACGGGATCAACGGGATATCCGCGGCGCATGCACTGGTCGCCGGTGCCGCCTACGCGTGCCTGGGCGCCTGGCATCACGACTCGTTCCTGATCGGCATCGGCGGCGTTGTGGCGGCCTGCGCACTGGCCTTCCTGCCCTGGAATGCCATGGCTGCCAGGGTCTTCCTCGGCGACGTCGGCAGCTACGCGCTCGGCGCGGCGCTGGCCGTGCTCGCCGTCAGCGCCGTGCTGCGCGGCATCCCGGTCGAGGCAGCGGCCGCGCCGATTGCCCTCTATCTCGCCGACACCGGCTGGACGCTGCAGCGCCGGGTCCGCGCTGGCGAGCGGTGGCTCGAGGCGCACCGCACGCACGCCTACCAGCGGCTGTGCGATGTGGGCTGGTCACACCAGCAGGTCACGCTGGTGACTGCGGCCGCCACCACGCTGCTATGCCTGCTCGGCGCGGTGAGCCTGACCGATAGCCCGGCCCTGCGGCTGGCCGCCGACACGGCCGGGTTAGCGGTGCTGGTGCTCTACTTGCGCTCCCCGGCCATGCTTGGCCGCAGTTACCGGCGCCCGGAAACTGCCTGACATGCGCATCCTTATCGTCAGCCACTACTTCCCGCCGGAAACTGGCGCGCCGCAGGCACGGCTGTCCGCGCTGGCCCGGGTCTGGTCGGCCGATGGCGACACGGTCACGGTGCTGACGGGAATGCCGAACCATCCGACTGGCGTGCTGCCGCCGGAGTACCGGGGCGCGATCAGGCGACGCGAGCGAGCCGACGGCTACCGGATCGTGCGCACCTGGCTCTACGCGACACCGAACGAGGGCATCACCCGCAAATCCCTCAGTCACCTGAGCTTCATGATCAGCAGCGTGCTGCTCGGCTGGCGGCCGAGCGGGCCCGCGGACGTGGTCGTCGTTTCCTCGCCGACGTTCTTCTCCGTCGGTTCTGGCTGGCTCCTCGCCCGGCTCAAGCGCGCCCGCCTGGTTGTTGAAGTGCGCGACCTGTGGCCGGCCATCTTCGTAGAGCTTGGCGTGCTGACCAACCGCCACGTCATCAGGCTGCTTGAGCGGCTGGAGCTGGCAGCGTACGCCGCGGCCGACACCATCGTCGTGGTCAGCGACGGGTTCCGCGCCAACCTCATCGCCCGCGGCGTGCCGCCAGCCAAGGTCCATACGATCCGGAACGGGGTCGCGCTCGCCGACTTCGACGTCAGCAGCGACGCCGACCCCGAGCTTCGGGCCCGGCTCGGTGCGGGCCAGCGCGACTGCCTGGTGCTGTACGCGGGCACGCACGGGATTTCGCAGGGCCTGCCGGACCTGGTCGGAGCAGCTGGAGCACTGCAGGAAAGTGCAGTCCGGTTCGCGTTCGTCGGCGAGGGCGCCGACAAGCCCCGGCTGCAGCTGAAAGTAGCCGAGCTGGCCATCGGTAACGTCAGCGTGCTGCCCGGCGTGCCACACGATCAGGTGCCGTCGCTGCTGGGGGCAGCTGACATCTGCCTGGTTCCGCTCCGCGACGTGCCGCTGTTCAGCACCTTCATCCCGTCCAAGATGTTCGAGTGCCTCGCGGCGGGCAGGCCCGTCGTCGGCGCGGTGGCCGGCGAGTCGGCACAGATCCTGCGCGAGGCGGGCGCGATTGTCGTGCCGCCCGGAGACACCGCAGCCCTCGCCGATGCGATCCGCGACCTGGCCGCTGATCCGGCGCGGCGTGCTGCCATGGGCCGCCGGGGCCGCAGCTACGTAGCACGTTTCTTCGACCGCACTGAGCTGGCCCGCCAGTACCGGAAGATCATCGACCCATCCGGTGGCGCCGCGTGAGGATCCTGGTGACCGGCGGCAGCGGCTTCCTCGGCGGCTACGTGCTGCGCCAGGCGAGCAGCCGAGGGCATCAGTGCGTGGCCCTCGCCCGCAGTCGGCTGGCTTCCGACGCCGTCGCCTTGGCCGGCGCGCAGCCGCTGACCGGTGATCTCGACGATGCCCGATGCCTGGTGGCCGCCTTCGCCAGGGCTGACTGCGACGTGCTGGTCAACCTTGCCTCGCTGGGATCCGGGCATGCGCCGGCGATAGTGGCCGCGGCTGAGCAAGCGGCACTCGGGCGTGCCGTCTTCGTGTCCACCACCGCCGTCGCCACCCGCCTGCCTGCCCCGTCCAGGCAGGTGCGGCTAGCCGCCGAGCAGCAGATCCGCGGCTCGGCACTGGGCTGGACCATCGTGCGTCCCACGATGATCTACGGGGCTCCCGGTGACAGAAACTTGTCCAGGCTGCTCGTCCTGCTCAGCCGGACGCCGTTGCTGCCCGTGCCGGGCGGCGGGGCGCGGCTGCAGCAGCCCGTGCATGTGGCCGATCTGGCCGCGGCGGTGCTGAGCGCGGCCGAGCGCCCGGCCGCCACCTGCCGTACCTACGACGTGGCGGGCCCGGAACCGCTGACCTTCGCCGAGCTGCTGCGGATCTCGGCCGGCGCGGTCGCCAGCAGTACCCGGTTCGTGCCGGTCCCGCTCGGCCCGGCGGTCGCCGCGATCCGCGGGTACGAGCGGCTCAGCCGGAGCCCGCGGATCCGGGCCGAGCAGTTGCTGCGGCTGGCCGAGGACAAGGCGTTCGCCATCGATGATGCGATGCGTGACCTCGGGTACGCCCCGCGCTCGTTCGCGGACGGCATCGCAGCCGAGGCACGCGCGCTGGGACTGGCGGCATGATGACGTACCGGGTGACCCGGCTCGGCCGGACGGTCATGCACCTGCACGCCGGCCAGCTAGCACACCGTGCCCGGCTGCGGGCTCAGCAGGCGGCGATGATCCGGTGGCCGCAGGCCGGCCGGATGCTTCTGGCCGGCCCTGACCCGGCAGCCCGGGCCGGCTGGCCGGCCGGCTTTGTGCCGCTGGATGGCCGGGCGGTGTCGCGCTGGCCGAATCTGGCCGAACTGCGATCCGGCCAGATCCGGCTGCTGGGGATGGCGCGCGACGCTCGGCGAGCCACCGGACTGGGCGCAGCGCAGCGCGCCTCAGCTGTGGCGGTTCCACCTGAGCTACTGGGACTGGGCCTGGGGCCTGGCCGCCGCTCCCGATCCGGAAGCGGCCAGGGAACTGTTCGCTCGGCTCTGGTGGTCCTGGCGCGACGCCGTCACTCCTGGCCACGGTGACGCGTGGCGCCCTTATCCGGTGGCGCTGCGAGCCTGGTCGTGGTGCGGGCTGTACAACGTGCTGGTATCAGGCGGCGACATCGACGATTGTTTCGTCGCTGACCTTGCCCGCCACGCCGGCTTCCTGCGCCGCCACCTCGAACTCGACGTGGGCGGCAATCACCTGATGAAGAACCTCAAGGCACTGGCCGGGCTGGCCGTGTTCTTCGCCGACGAGCGGCTGCTGCACTGGACGCTGCGACGGTTCCTCGCGCAGCTTGTCATCCAGGTACTGCCGGACGGCGGGCATTTCGAGCGGGCACCCGCCTACCACTGTCAGGTGCTCGGCGATCTCATCGACGTGGCAGACCTACTGCGAGCGACAGGCCGGGTGCCCCCGGCCGAGCTGGATCTCGCGGTCGGCCGGATGCGGGCCTGGCTGGCCGTGGTGCTGCTGCCGGATCAGCAGGTGCCGCTGCTGAACGATGGCTATCCAGTCGACCAGGAGTTGCTCCGGCTGCTTGATCCCGCACCGCAGCAGGTTCAGCCGCTGTGCGTACTGGCCGCAACCGGGCTCGTGCGGGCGGCAGCTGGCGGCTGGCACCTGCTGGCTGACGTCGGAGCGCCATGCCCGGATGAGCTGCCGGCGCACGCGCACGCCGACTCTCTCGGCTGCGTCATGCACCTGGATGGCGTTCCCGTACTTGTTGATGTAGGAACGTCAACCTACGCACCGGGACCCGCGCGAAACTACGAGCGGTCCACGGCGGCGCACAACACCGTCGAGATAGACGGTGCCGATTCGACCGAGGTATGGGGCGCGTTCCGGGCGGGCCGCCGCGCTCGGGTACGCGAGGTCAGCGCCCGCGTCACAGCGGACGAGGTTGTCGCGACAGCGCTTCATGACGGCTTCCGCTTCCTGCCAGGGAGTCCGCTACATCGCCGACGCTGGTCGGTGACCCAGGCCGGCCTGCGGGTAGCAGACGAGGTGACCGGCCGCGGCCGGCATGTCATCGTGGTGCGCTGGCACCTGGCGCCAGGCGCCGTGGCCAAGATGACGCAAACCGGCGCGAAGATCACGACACCGGCCGGCCCGCTAGCGGTCGGCATCTCTGCGACCGCCCCGGCCACGGTCACCTGCGAGCTCGGCGAAGTGGCCGCCGGATTCGGCCGGACCGTCCGCGCGGCGGTCCTGACCTGCCGGGTCGAGGCCGTCCTGCCGGTCCTGATCAGCACCTCATGGTGCCGGGCCAGCACGGCGGAACCCGTGACCTCCCACGGTGCAGATGGCAGTGCGATCGGTGCGCTCGCGTCGTGTGCCGGACCGGTCCTCGCGGAGGGTGCCAGATGAAGCAGATCGTCCAGCCGATCGCCGGCGGCCAGGTCGAGATACTCGATGTGCCGCGCCCCGTGCCCGATCCCACCGAGGTCCTGGTCCGCACCGTCGCCTCGGTGATCTCGGCTGGCACCGAGCGGGCCGTCACCGCGCTAGCCCAGTCGAGCATGCTGGCCAAGGCCAGGGCGCGACCGGATCTGGTGCGCCAGGTGGCGCGGAAAGCACGATCCGACGGCCTGGCAGCGACGACGCGGGCGGTCCGGAACCGGATGGCCGACGACATCGCGCTCGGCTACTCCGCCGCGGGCGTCGTTCTCGAAGTCGGCAGCGCGGTGACCGGGATCAGCAAGGGCCAGATTGTGGTTACCGGCGGGGCGGGCAAGGCCAGCCACGCGGAGTTCCAGGCAGTGCCAGGGCTGCTGTGCGCGCCGGTGCCCGCGGGCGTGCCACCCGGCGACGCCGCGTTCACGACGATCGCCTCGATCGCATTGCACGCGCTGCGGACAGCGGACGTGGGCCCTGGGTCCAAGGTCGTCGTGCTCGGTCTCGGCCTGATCGGGCAGCTCGCCAGCCGGCTGGCCGTCGCCGCAGGCTGCGCGGTGGCCGGCATCGATCCCGCCGAAGCCGCCCGTCGGTGCGCCGCGCGGTCTGGAGTATTCGCCCTGGACGAATGCGGTGCCCTCACGACCGACCAGGTGCTTGCCTGGTCACGCGGACGCGGTGCGGACGCGGTGCTGGTCTGCGCGGCTACCCGGTCATCGGACGTGATCGCACGGGTGCCGGCGCTATGCCGGGACCGGGCGGCGGTGGTCGTGGTCGGCGACGTCGGTCTCGAGCTGACCCGCACTCCATTTTATGAGCGCGAGCTCTCCGTGCGGTTCGCCCGGTCCTACGGTCCGGGCCGGTACGACCCGTCGTACGAAACATGGGGAGTCGACTACCCGGCCGAGCAAGTGCGCTGGACCGAGGGCAGGAATTTCGAGGCCGTGCTTGATCTGCTCGCGTCCGGCCGACTGCAGGTGTCGGACCTCGTTACCCATACCTATGAGATAGGTAACGCCGCCGCCGCATACAAACTGATCGAGGAGAAGTCCGAGCCGTACCTGGCGATAAGACTCACCTATCCCGAAGCTCCCGACGACGGGCCGGTGCTGGTGCGGTCACCGGATGCGTCCAGCTCGGCGCCCGGCGTCGGCTGGCTCGGCGCCGGCTCGTTCTCGACGGGCACGCTGTTGCCGGCGTTCCAGGCGGCTGGCTTCAGCAACCTGGCCGCGATCAGCTCGGCGAGCGGACTGTCGGCGCGGCGCGCGGCCGAACGCTACGGGTTCGCCAGGGCGGTGTCGGGCAGCCTCGTGCTGATTGACCACCCGGGCGTGGAGGTAGTGGTCGTGGCGACGCCGCACGACAGCCATGCAGAGCTTGCCATGCTGGCGCTGACGCATGGCCGGCACGTCTACTGCGAGAAGCCGCTGGCCCTGACGATCGCAGAGCTGGCTGAGGTCGAGCAAGCCTGGCGCGCTTCGGGCCGGCAGCTGGGTATCGGCTTCAACCGCCGGTGGTCCCCTGGAGTCGTTGCCGCTCAGCGGGCGCTCTCGTCATCGGGCGCGCCGAAGCTGATCACTTACCGGGTCGCTGCAGGCAAGGTGCCTGACGGCCACTGGTATCACGACCGGCGGCAGGGCGGACGGCTGCTCGGCGAGGTCTGCCATTTCGTGGATACCGCGCAGGCACTCGTCGGCGCCGCGATCGAGGAAGTCTCTGGCGTGCACGGCGGCGGGTCGCCCGGCCGGCCTAGCGAGGAGGCGATCGTGTCACTGCGGTTCGCCGACGGCTCGCTGGCGGCCATCGCCTACGGCAGCGCCGAGCCGGGCCGCGGCGCTAGCAAGGAGTGGATCGAGGTGCTCGCCGGATCACGCCGGCTGGTCATCGACGATTTCCGGTCGGTCAGGCTGGACGGGCGCGTGTTGTGGAAGGGCAAGCAGGACAAGGGCCATCGGGCGTGTGCCGCGGCATTCCGCCAGGCGGTGGCTGGCACATTGACGCTGCCGACTGAGGCCATGCTCGCCACGATGCGGGCGACGATCTGCGCCGCTGGCGGTGAGCCAGGGTGACGGAACTGAAGGCCGGCGGCCCAGATCAGGTGCAGCGGCTGTTCGACGCCAAGGCTGCGAGCTGGCCAGCGAAGTACGCGCCGGAAGGGCGCCTGGTCTGGCGTCTCAGCCTCTTCGCCCGTGCTGTCGATCGTCATGTGGCGCCGGACGGCCACGTCCTCGATCTCGGCTGCGGCACCGGCGAGCTTGCCCGTCATCTCGCCAACGGCAGGCGCCGGGTCACCGGCTGCGACATCTCCGACGCGATGCTCGTCCGGGCTTCGGAAACCGACCCCGAGGGGGTTGTCGAGTGGGTCAAGCTCGCGGCCGACTGGACAGTACTGCCGTTCGCCGACGGAACCTTCGACGCGGTCGTGGCATCGAGCGTCCTTGAGTACGTCGAAGATCCGCTGGCCGTCATGCATGAATGCGGGCGCGTCATGGCACCGGGCGGCACAGTTCTCAGCACGGTCCCCGACATGCGTCACCCAGTCCGCTGGCTAGAACTGCTGTCCGCCGGCCTCGCGCGACTGCCGTTATGTCGGCTTGCCTTACAGCGCTCCCCCAGGCTCGCCGCCTACGTGAGCTACCTGCGCATTTCCCGGCAGCGCCACTCACTTCGCTGGTGGCATGCAACGGGCTGCAGTGCGGGCCTGGACCCCGACGTCCGCAGCTCACGCGAGCGCTCGACCCTTCGTTTGCTTGAGTTCCGACAAATTCCAAGATCAGGAGCAGATACATGACGACAACAGTGTTCGTGGATGCCGCAGGCGGAACAGTCGGCGGAGCTGGCCGCTTCAGGGTCGAGCTGTACCAGTACCTGGCCCGCACCGGCCGCGAGGACGTGCGGCTCATCGGTGCGTTCAGGCGCATCGATCCCGGCTGGCTGATCCGTCGCGAGATCGCCAGGCCAACGCACGGCCGTCGGGTGGCCCTCAACAATCTGAGCTTCGTCACACCGGGCGGTGAACGGTGGACACGCTTGGGTAATCCGCTCGACTTTCTGACCGACGAGGAGTGGTACCACCTGCATCCCTCGTTGCGGTCCGAGACCCGGGTCAGAGCGCCCATCGTCCGCCTGGCGGCTCGCCGGTCCGATGTGATCGTGACCCCGTCCACCGCAATGGCCGAGCGCGTCGGTCATATCCTGCCGAAGGTCCGGCCACGCATCATCCCGCGGCTCAATCCGGTATCGGCTGACTCAGTCCCCAAGATGGCACGCGAACCGGTGATCCTGTGCCCTGTCATCTTCTCGCCGTACAAGCACATGGTCGACCGGCTCCGGGAGTGGGTTGCCGCAGCGGACAACTGCATCGACGCGTCCGTTCGCATGCTCGTCACAGCCAGCGCCAGCGAGGTGCCAGACGACCTAGCGCACCATCCACGCATCGACCTCGTAGGCCAGCTCACCCATGCGGAACTGCGACAGCTCTGGGCGCGCAGCCGGGCGATCTTCTTTCCGCCGGGCCTGGAGTCATTCGGCTTCCCGCTCGCCGAGGCCCGCGCGAACGGTCAGCCAGTCATCGCCCGCGACACCGAGCAGAACCGGGAGATCGCCGGACCCGCGCTATGCGGGTTCACGGTCGGAAACGAAGACTCGCTCCGCAGCGCGACCCAGCGTGCCATGACCATGGACCTGGCTGCCGATCCAGCCCCGTTCGAGCCGGACTCGTACTTCAGCTGGTTGCTTGGTGCGCCCTCGCCGTAACCCTTGGCACTGCCCATTACTTCGGCTACCGATCACCTGAGCAATCGAGAAAGCAATGCGCGCGATGAGTCCCAAGATAGGCGTGCTCGACTTCAACCCAATTCAGTACCGGGTGCCACTGTATCGTCGTCTCGCGCAACGTGGCCGAATCGATCTCGATGTTCTCTACCTATCGGACCGTGGCTATCGGGCCTCCATAGATCCAGGCTTCGGGATACCGGTGGCGTGGAACATTGACCTGACGTCCGGCTATCCTCACAGCTTCCTCGACACCGCGGGCAGATCGCGCATCTCCAGCAAGCGGGCGAGATTTCTCACCAGGTGGCTTACCGGTCACGATGCCGTAATCATTCATGGATATTCCAATCCATGGATGCTAGCCGCCATAGCAGCATGCCGATCGCGCAAGGTGCCATACCTTTTGCGCGGCGAGTCTCATCCAGAGGGTCGAACGCACGGGGTATCGCGGTACGTTCGACACTCGATCGCTCGAATTGCGGTCTCTCACAGTGCCGGCGGTCTCGCCATCGGTCAGCTTAACGAGGCGTTCTACCGCAAGTACCGTGCGCCGAGCATCATATTCGCCCCATACTCAGTCGACGACGAGCGGTTCGCGCGAGCGCCCGAGTTTCAACGATCCCGGCTGCTCCACGCTTATGGCCTAGACGACAGCCTCCCCGTCATCATTTTCAGTGGCAAGTTGATACCGCGGAAGCGGCCGTTCGATCTCGTTGCCGCTCTTGAGATCCTGCCACGCGAAGTAAACGCTCTCTTTGTCGGGGACGGCTCGTTGGCCGAACGCATCCGAGGTTCCGCGAAGCCAGGTCGCAGTGTCGTCACCGGCTTTGTGAACCAGGCCGAGCTGCCCGCCTACTACCACGCAGCCGACATCCTCGTGCTTCCGAGCGAAGATGAACCGTGGGGGCTGGTCGTCAACGAAGCCATGGCCGCGGGCGTCCTGCCGGTTGTCTCTCACCAGGTCGGCTGCGCCTCGGACCTGGTTCGCGGCCTCGGCCAGATCTACCCGTGCGGCAATGTCGCGGGCCTCGCTAACGCACTCGGTCAAGCCCTTGCGACTGTCAACGACCCGCAAATTCGCTGCGTGGTCAAGCGCCGCGCTGCACCGTACGGCCTTGAGTGCACTGCCAAAGGCTACGAACAAGCCGCGCTTGCGCTAGCCGAAGCATGCGGGTGAGCCGATCAGCGCTGGGCTCAGTTCTTCATTTCGATCGCCATCACCCAGAACTTCCAATCTCTTGCCATCGTCATTCTCATGCAGGCGAAGCGAAAGGCCGGCTCTCACCCGCGCGGCCGCTGGGTCCTCTGCTTACGATCGACGGCTGCGTCGCAAATCACATCAACACGATGAACAACATGACGTCATGAGTCACAAGTACTGACCGATGGGACGGCGGCTTGACTAAATTCGGTCACGGGGACCGGAATATGCCGCCAGCGTCTCAGCTATACGTCTTGCCGCGCCTTCAGTTATTACAAACACAAGAAAGTCTGCAGCTCAATAAGCGGTAGCATCAGGCAATGAGCCATCGAGGACTCAGCTGTTAACATTCCAGTTCGCGAGACGCGGCCGACGCCGCCGTTGAAGATCTACTAGGAGCATTAGTGCGCGACTCTCTGTCTATCTTCCCATCTTCAACGACCCTATCGCGCACGAGATCGTGTGCCGACGCTACACTATCTTCGCACCGCCAAGGACATCTGGCGCATCGTCGTCAGCTATCCAAGAGAATCTCGACGACGGCCGACTATCCAAGGTTCCTTCTCAGGACATCTGCCCTGCTCATCCTCCTCAAGCGAGTCCAAGCGCTCTCGTCGCCAGTACTTTCGCGCCTAAGGCGAGGCCACGTGACCCGGTATATCGCATCTGCCGCCAGGCACGACCGCGGCGCACCTATCGCCTTGCTGCTACTCCTGTATCTTGCGATCCTTTCTGTGGACGCAATCCGAAAGACGCTATCTCTCCCTAGCAGCTTGATAGTCTCGGTATATCTCTTAGTGCTGATGATCTACTGCCTTATGGCGCCACGGATTCGGCTCTCGAACGGCGAGTTCCGCACGCCCTGCCTATATGGCTAGCGCTGCTTTCCTTCTGGTGCATCGCCAACGCTACGATGCAACACATTCCGTCTCGGATGGCGCTGCTCGGCTGGACGTCTTACGTTCTCTTCGTTCCGCTGCTATACGTTGGCGCCAATCTAATGGCTGACGGCGATCTCGGCTACAGGGCGCTGCGTGTCGTCGTCTGGGCGGGCGCTCTGGTCGGACTTGGCGCGATCGCCAGTGTCCTGATGGTCCGTCAGCCCCTGCGGTGCTGCAGCCAATCATACTTCGGCTGGTCTCCATAGCTTCGGAACAACAAATGTATATCTGTCGCCGTCCATCTTCGCCGACGGCGAGGAGGCTGCTGAGCAGCTGCTGATCGCTCTTTTCGCATGGGCCGCGCTTGCCTATATCCCTGCACGAAACCGCGGGCGAACCATCTCCGCGCTGTTAGGTGTGCTGATCATCGGCGGATTGATTGCTACGCAGCGCCGCACGGCCATATTCATTGCCATCGGGGGCATGGTGGTCTTTGCGATTCTTAATAGTATACTGCCAATCATGCGGGCTCGGCGCGCGGCGCTGCACACGCGTAGAACATCGCGCCGCAATTTTAGTGCAGTATTTGCGTTGGCATTTGTCGGGTCGATTCTTGTAGTGTCCGTCATTGGCGTCGGTAATCTGCTTCCATTTCTCACGTCGGGGTCACCGCAAGCGCGATTGGATTTGATGTTCTCTCCGGGCGTTTCGTCCTCTCTGATTGGTCAGGGAACCGGCACGTCAACTCAAGGTGCGAACTCCGTCGGGGCGACGTTTGAGTCCGCCCACGGGGCGGGCCTCTATTCTGGGTATGTCTACGCAAACCGCGTCTTTGCGTCTGCAGAAGGTGGACTATCTAAGACGTGGCTTGAGCTTGGCATCTTAGGCGTGGCGCTTTATGGGGTGGTCTTCTGGTGCGCGCTTGGCCCGGCTGTCGGCTTCTTGGCCAGGTTAGACGCTATTGGGCGCGCCTTGGTACTACTTGCTCTGGCGCTGGGAATAGTTTTTCTCAAAAATCATCAGTCGCTTGATGATCCCCTCATACAACCACTGTTCTGGCTGGTTGTGGGCGGTGCCTGGGGGCGGATCCGGGCATGTAGTCGAAGCCAACTGGACGCGGTCGACAGGGAAGCCGCACATTTCGAACGCTACAAGCTCTCAGTCGATCACTCTCACCTTGGCTGACAAGAGTGCCTGGGCTCGGCATACCCGCTAGGAGAGTTCGAGTGTCATTACGTGGGCCGACGGCTTTAACAACTGGCACCAATTTGGTCATCTTGGGCAGCAATGCGCTGGCTGGAGTCATATCAGCTCGCTTGCTTGGCCCGACGGGTAGGGGCCAGCTGGCTGTTGTTGTGCTGTGGTCAGCCGTGATTGGCATGCTTGGCTGCCTCGGCATGCCGTCATCGCTTTCCTATTACGTCGCAAGCTGGCCAGATCGGCGCGCCGCCACGGTCTCATGGTGCCGGCGCGTTGCCGCATGGCAGTCGCTAGCGATGACCGTTGTGAGCGGCGCGGTCTTTCTGTGGCTCGGCCGGCGCTTGGAGCTTGCACCTCTGTTGACAGTTGAGTACACAACGTGGGCGGCTGCGGCGACAATGACCCTCTTCACCGCCTGCTATCTTCAAGGCCTTCGTGACTTTGTGCGCTTCAACGTAATCCGCGCCCTTCCGGCTGTAATGCCGGGATTTCTCATCGTCCTTGCCGCTCCGATGGTACGGCTGACCCCATCTGAGGCAGGCGCTGCGTATCTCATTCCAACCTGGTCTAGCGCTATCGTCGGATACGTCTGGCTGCGTAGAGCACACGAGGGAATCGCTGCTCCAAGACTGTCGCCGTCCGAGCGCCGCGCAGTGTGGTCCTACGGCTTGCGGAGCTTGGCAAGCTTCTCAGGATTGACACTCAACCGCAGCGCCGACCAGCTCGCCCTAGCTCTTCTTGTTCCGGCCTCTTCCCTAGGCATCTACACAGTGGCCGTCGCTGCATCGAGCCCTCTGTCGTCGCTCGTCGCGTCGTTTGGCATGGTAGGACTGCCCACTGTCGCCGCAATCGCCGGGCGCGCGAAAAGTAGGGCGACTTGGCGGACGTTGCGGCACGCCACCTTCTTAGTCGCGCTAGTCGCGCCGGTTCTCGCGATAGCGTTGCCGTGGGCAATCCAGCTTGTGTACGGACGGCGTTACTCTAATGCGGTGGTTCCCGCCGAATTTCTGCTGCTGGGAGCTGTTTTCTCCGCGCTCGGTGCAGTAGTTGACGACTTGCTGCGCGCGCACGGACGCCCGGGATTCGTAAGCCTCACACAAGGCGTCGGCGGCGCGGTTACTCTCATCGGCACGGTCGTGCTAGATGGCCGACCGCTGACCGCCGTGGCCCTTGTCAGTTCATTAGGATTCCTTGCCTCCTTCACACTCGCCATTGCGTGGCTCAGCGTGGCTACGCAAAAGCTGCGGCATCGCGGCAAGCATCAGGCTTTGCGTCGCGCCGCAAGGTTGAGGCCGCCACACGTCTTGCGCCCATGATGCGGTGTCAGTGGTCAGAGCGACATGACCAGGTGCCAGGCTCAGATCTGAGCGTTGGCCCGTCGGATAGTGAGGTTGCCCCGCTTTGACGGACAGGGTTGATGGCTAGGTCAGGCTACTTGCCTGGGTCTTTCGTGGTGGTTGTTTTCGTAGTCGGCGGGCTTTGGTAGCCGAGGGTGAGTGCAGCCGGGTGCCGTTGTACCAGCCGATGTACTCCACGACCGCCCGCCTGGCGCCGGCCCGGGTCGGCCAGGCCCTGGTGTCGATGAGCTCGCCCTTGAGCGAGGAGAAGAAGCTCTCGGCGAGCGCGTTGTCCCAGCACTGGCCTGTCCGGCCGACCGACAGCGTGACCTCGTAGTCGCTCGGCGAGGGCGGCGTAGGCGGCCGAGGTGTACTGGCAGCCCCTGTCGGAGTGGAAGATCACGCCCGGCTCCGGGGTCCCGGGCCGCGACCGCGTTGGACAGGGCGCCGGCGATCAGCTCGGTGCGCAGGTGGTCCGCGAGGGCGTAGCCGACGACCCGGCGGGAGGCGATGTCGATGACCGTGGCCAGGTAGAGCCAGCCTTCCCAGGTGGCGATGTAAGTGATGTCGCCGCACCAGCGGGTGTTGAGCTTGGAGGCGTCGGCGGTGAAGTCCCGGCGGATCCGGTCGGCCCGCGCCGCGGCGGCCGGGTCGGGGATCGTGGTCTTCTTCCACCGCTTCGCCGCCCGGCCCTGCAGGCCGCTGGCGCGCATCAGCCGGGCGACCCGCTTGCGGGAGTGCCGCCGGCCCTGCGGCGCGCAGCTGCGCGTGGACCCGCGGGGCGCCGTAGCGGCCCTTCGATTCCTCGTGCACCGCCTTGACCTGGGCGGCCAGCTCGGCGTCCTGCGCGCTCGCGGGCCGAGGCTCGGCCCCGCGCGCTGCGTAGTAGGCGGACCTGGAGACCTTCAGCAGCTCGCACGCCCTTTTGACGTTGCGCCGCTGCGCCTTCTCCGCCTCGATGAACGGGTAGCAGTTCACCGGGTCTCCTTCGCGAAGAAAGCCGTCGCCCGCTTGAGGATGTCCACGTCCTCGCGCAGCCGCCGGTTCTCCCGCCGCAGCTCGGCCAGCTCCCGGCGCTCGCCGCTGGTCAGGCCGCCGTCGCTGCGGTCCCGGCGTCCCGCTCGGCCTGCTTGACCCATTCCCGCACCGCGGTCTCGGTCAGGTCGAAGTCCTGCGCGACCTGGCCGACCGACCGGTCCCCGCGCTGGCACAGCTCAACGATCTCCGCCTTGAACTCCGGAGTGAACGAACGGCGCCGCCGGGGCTTTTTCCCCATGCTCTCCATGATCGGACATCCTTCCGGGGCAGAACCCCTGATGGTGGATGTCCGTCAAAGCGGGTCAGGCTCATAGCGTCGCTAGTCGGCGTGTCACCTGGGGTCACGATACTCTGATCCGGTCCTCAACTATTTCTTGCTTCACTCGGACTATTGTGTCCGGCGGGACATCAAAGTCCACTACGCAGCCAGATCCGATGACTGCGTTCATACCAATTTTACACGGACCGATGATTACGGCTCGGCTTGCGACCCAAACGCCTTCTTCTATTACTATGCTACGGTCCACTGCATCGAGGACGCGTTGCCGCGCTGGCCCTCTTACTCGAAAATCATGTGTGCCAGTAAGCAGCAGCACATCGTGCCCGAAGAACGCATAGTCGCCGATATCGACTGTTCCACCCGCAGTATTTATCAACACATTAGCTAAGCCAGCAGTTCGGCTGATCCGAGCGCGCGAAGCTGGTCCGCTAACGATTGGCCCAGTAATACGCCGTCTTCCCCATTGAGTAAATCGGCCGATGCGATGACTAGATGTATCTCGAATAACCACGGGAGCCTTCCCCATTACTTGACGCGCAGTTGACCGTTATTCACACGTCCTGTAGCAGGCCAGCTACAGAAGCCGCCGAACAGCAAGCTGCGGATATCGCTCAGGAGCGAAAGTTTGCCGCGCCCATTCGGCGGCCCTTCCACCCATCGACGCTAGCCGCGCAGGATCATCAAGCATCTGTTGAAGCAGTACGGCAAGAGACTCAGACGTCTCGTCTGCAGGCGCGGCGCCGGTGACGCTCTCGACGTATGCATCCGCCGATCCGCCATGTGCGGGGGCGATGACGGGAGTGCCCGCTACCTGTGCCTCCAGCAAGATCATGCCGAATCCCTCTCCGCAAGCGGCTTTCCCGATCCTCGTCCGCGTTGCCAATACGAAGAGGTCAGCCGTCGCCAGGCAACGAGCCAACTCACTGTCTTTGAGTCCCTGCTGCAGCGAGCACCAACTGCGGTTAGAAACAAACCTCAGCAGATCCATGGGCGCGCTGCCCGTGCCGCAGACCGTTAAGCGAACATCCGCTCGGCCCAATGCTGCTATCGCTGCAGCTAGTTCAGGAAGACCCTTTTCGCGCCAACTGGTGAGACGGAACGCGGTTAGAAGCTGAATTCCAGCGCTCGATCTTCCTGCAGTGGCTGCAGCTCTAGCCAGCATCTCAAACCATTCCCGGGGAAAGCCGGGCGGCAGGATCGTGGCTTGGCAGTTGGCCGATAATGCGCCTGCGGTGAAGCTGCTGACGGCAACCACTCGCACTTCCGGCCGCCGCATCAACGCCTTCTCCACCCATGCGCGGGGGCCGTACCCATTCCGCCATATTTCAGCGCCATGACAAACGATCGATAGGCCGCAGGCAGCGCGCTCACGGGCAAGCAATGTACCGACTGTGAGCAGCGACCTGTGACCGACAATTATGCGCATAGGTGCCATGGTGTTGCGCAGCAGCATTTTGCCTTCCGCGAGCAGTGCCAGGTGAGCGCGGCCTCCTGGCCGCGATAGGTCAATGCGGTGGCAGTCAACTTCGTCGGCCGTAAACGCCCACTGAAGCGCGGATATGTAACGTTCTATTCCGCCGCCCACGCCACGCGAAGGGCTTAGAAGCAGCACACTCTTCGCGATGTTTGGCCTTTCTCCCTCCACAAGCCGGCTAGCGAACGCGCCTCGCGGCCGAAATGTCAGGCTCGGTTTGCCAGCTCCACCAGATCTCATTTCAAGCGCTCCTATCTTTCCGCGACAAACATGTTCGACCGGCTAACAGCTTAACTCGTTAACATGATTGCCCGCATGGCATACTTTCGGCGCGGCGGCCCAGCAATGAGTGGCCATACTTCGGCCGCCATCCTGTTCAGGGCATTCGGAGTGCTCATCTGGATTTATGCGCAACAAACACTAGATTCTGCGTCACCAGGTGGTTTCTGAGCGCACCCGTTTCGACGGCGAGCGCTATCTTGTACATCCCACTTAGCGGCCGCCACAGAGCCGCACGCACGGCACTCGCCAGCCCATGAACCATGGGCGAGCAGGGCGTAGAGATTATGGAGCAAAGCCGGCTGCGGCCGCCAGTTGCTGAAGGCTGCGAGCGGTAAAGAACGACTCGTGCGTAAAGTCTCCGTACTGGATTCGCCCACCGAAAGGGCTGCCTGCGTTTGGCACTCGTGCTATAAAGGCGCCGCCAGGAACAAGAGCGTGCAGCACCAGATCGAAAGTCTCGAGCACCTCGTCCTTGGCTAAGTGTTCCAGCACGTCCGTAGCGGTAACTGCAGCGATCTCATCTGCGCGCTCTTGTAAGACCGCCCGGTAATCGCCATCATGTACGGCGACTGCCGGCCGCCCGGGCCAACTCCACTTGCTCCGGGCTCGAGGTCAATGCCGAATGCGTCGTACCCGTCGGCCAGCATCAGTCGGACAAGTTCTCCCTGACCACACCCGATATCCATGACTGGTCCGGCCTGTCTCGGCGGCAGTGCGCGGCGAATATCGCGGCGGTAGCTCAAGGCAGTACCCGCGCCGTTTCCGCAACCGGCATGTTGAGACGCGTAGCTTTCATAGAGCCGATCACGAAGCGGCGCGCGGCTAGCTGCAGTCACGCTATGAGCATAAGAGACTGCGGCACGTGACAGGCTGAGTTCTCCCAACTGCGCGTCCACCACACCCCCGTTCGAGGGCTCGCATATCCGGCTGCGCTCGCATAGCGGCCCTCCGCGGCTAGCTTCGCTCCGATCGGTGCGCGCGGCGCCAAGCTCGGCAATCGTGCCACCTACCTGCTAACGCCTCGCCGCCGGAGCCGCGTTGCTCTTCAGCAGATCACCCGTCAGAACCGAACAACCATGGACATCTGATCAGACGGCATTATTGTCGCCTCGCCCATAGACGAAGAAGTCCGCCCTGCGAGAGCCCATTCCTGGGCCATCTACCTTGCGGGCTAGCTGCCAATCGGCACGGTTGCTCTCAACCCAGTCTGAGAATCTCCGATGTCGTACATGAGCTGCCCCATCATCAATCTCATCATTCGTTGAGTAGACGACGATGAACCGCTGTCCGGCGGAGAAGAGATGATCCATGTAGCTATGGTAGACATCGTCTTCTATGAGGTGATACAAGACGTCGAGAGAAATCGCGAGTTCGGCACTTAGATACTTGCCATTATCGACGTAGCAGGCGCCGTCATAAATAAAGAAGCTCTTGGTAGCGTCTCCGGAGTACCTGGACTTGCATATCTTGATTGCTGACTGAGAGACGTCAAGTCCGATGTAGGCGGGATAGTCGGCGAGGGACAGCTGATTCCCATCGCCGCACCCGAACTCGATGACTGATCGTATGTCGTTGGCCTGCACGAAAGCATTGAGGAAGTCTGCCTTCCCCCGCGCGAGTGATCCATATGATCCTGGTCCGCTCCAGCCACCATTAGCATACCGTTGCTCCCAGAAGTTAGCGGAGCCATGGAACTGCCTCCGTTGCTTGAGCAGGGAGAGCTGGCGGATCCCCGGAATGGGCGAACGAGATCCTTAACTTTCACTTCGTCTCTCAGGTTCATATCTGGTCTGCTTTCCGCTAACGAAGGCACTTCCGCTCACTGTCAGACGTAAGACGTTGGGGTCTGGATGGCTCCTTGGCGGCGCAGAGCTGGCGCTGGCTACATAACGTCATATCAGGGATTGTCTCTTTAACGCCGCAAAGCGGGAAGCGGCGGACCACGGCTGCTCAGAGCATACGAGGTCGCACCCAGGGATGCGGCGTTTTCGCCGGCCCAGAGGAGCTTGCTGCATTAGAATCGGCCAACGGTGCCTTGATCGGAGCTGGCAATGCCAAATACGAACGCGCGGGGGTCAATGGGCAAGTCGAACGCCAGCCTGCCGACTGGTTCGCCAGCATATACCCTGACCGCAGCATTCTAAGGATTCACGACGAAAGATCTGGCTATTGCCTTCCAAAGAATTATTGCCTCACATTGCGATAGTTGCCGGGACGCGGCCCGAGATAGTGAAGCTCGCACCGGTTATGAATTTGCTGCGCGATTCCGGCCGGCTTGTACACACACGCCAGCATGAGGACGAGGAGTTATCTGGCGTCTTCCTGGCTGCGGCTGGGATCCGGCAGGCACAGTCTCTGTCTGGCATCTGCGGCCAGCCGCGGCACCGGCAGATGGGCCGGATGATCGACCAGCTCGGCGCCTTGTTCACCGAGACACGGCCGGCCGCGGTCGTCGTCCAGGGTGACACCAACACCGCATCAGCGGGCGCTCAGGCAGCGAGCTACCTCGGCGTGCCCGTCGTCCACGTCGAGGCGGGCCTGCGGTCGTTCGACCGGGCCATGCCTGAGGAGATCAACCGGTGTGTCACCGGCGTGCTCGCGGACGTGCACTGCGCCCCCACGACGCGCGCGGTAGCGAACCTGATCGCCGAGGGCGTCCCGACCGAAAAGATCACGCTCACCGGCAATACCATCGTCGAGGCCACCCAGGCGATGCTGCCGGGCGAGGCGGAAGCGAGGCAGATCGCTGCGGAGTTCGGTGCCGAGCCGCACGGCTACGTGCTCGCCACCATCCATCGTCCGGAGAACACCGACGACGCCGGGCGGCTGGAGACGATCTTTGCCGAACTCGGCAAGCTCGGCTTGCCGGTGCTGCTGCCCCTGCACCCGCGTACCCGGCTCGCCGCCGACAGGCACAAGCTGATGCCCGCGCTGGACAGGCTGCAGCCGATCCCGCCGGTCGACCACCGTACCTTCCTCGGACTATCGCGGCTGGCCAGGCTCATAGTGTCCGACTCTGGCGGTGTCCAGGAAGAATGCACGGTACTGAAACGGCCGCTCATCGTGGTCCGTAACTCCACCGAGCGACCCGAGTCGATAGACGCGGGCTTCGCGCACCTCGTCCAGCCCGGACCGGTCATCGGGGAGCTCGGCAGGCTACTGATCTCCGATCCGCTGCTGGCCGAGCGACTGGCCGGCATCCCGTGCCCGTACGGGGACGGCCTGGCCAGCGAGCGCATCGTCGGTTGCGTCCGCTCATTCCTCCGCTGACCACTTCTCACCGGCCATCGAAAGACGTACTATCGCAAGATATGGCTGAGTGGTGGTCCATTGAGGTGCTGCATGGCGAGACGTCGGCCTTTCCATGGCAGCAGCAGCACGACTCCACTCTGATCGAGGCCGCCCTTACTAACGGCGCACTCGACGGAAAGTGGCACGCCGACAGCTGGGGTGTGGCGTTCGAGGTGCTCTTCGACACCGCGGAGCAGTGGGAGACATTCCGCAGCCTTCCCGCCGTCCGGGCGGCGCTCGACGGCGTACCGGATCCGGTCAACGGCCTGATCATCTATCGCGGACGCGGTGGTTCATCAGGCTCCGGGAAGCCGCGCCGGCCGCGCCCGGCTCCGAGCGCAAGCGCCGTATCGCTGCCGGAACCCGAAGACGATCAGCTTCTGGATGTCACCGGCATCGCCGCTGGCGGCCTCGAGCCAGCCGGATATCCCGGCTAACGGACCCCGCCGCGTCAGACTCCAGGCGTCCGCGCTAACTGTTGTCCTTGACTCCCCGCCTCGTGGCGGGGGCGGTACCAGATCGACGGGCAGCCCTCCGCCCGGCAGCGCACCCACAGATGCCCCATGGCCGAATTCGCCAGCGCCTGCGGGCAATCACAGGGCATCCAGCCCACTGTCACCCGGCCGGGTGCCCAGGGATGCCCGGAGGGGCACTCGAGCGGATAACACCACCAGTCCGGGCGGACAACTGCCGTCATCGCTCTAGTAGAACACACATTCGATCGCCAAGGCCTCGCCACCCGGCGCGTCCGCACGGCGTCGCCCGAATACGGCCGCCAGGGGCGGCGGTTTGCGGGTTTGCCCGCCAGCGCGGACTGGCACACTACCGAGAATGCAGACGCTGGTAGCCGATCACCCGCTCGTCGCGCACAAGCTCACCAAACTGCGCGACATCCAGACCGACTCGCCGACATTCCGAGCACTCGCTGACGAACTCGTGACGCTGCTCGCCTACGAGGCGACCCGGCATGTGCCGGTGGAACCGGCGACCGTGCAAACTCCGGTCGCCACCGCGAACGGCGTCAGGATCGCCAGGCCTGTCCCGCTGGTGGTACCGGTGCTCCGGGCCGGCATCGGCATGCTCGATGGCATGGCCCGCTTGCTGCCCAGCGCCGACGTCGGTTTCGTGGGGCTGGCCAGGGATGAGGAGACACTCGTCGCGACTACCTATGCCGAGCGCCTGCCTGCCGACCTGACCGGCCGTGAGGTTTTCGTCCTTGATCCCATGCTCGCGACCGGAGGCACGCTGGAGGCGGTGGTCAGGATGCTGGTCGGCCGCGGCGCAGCCGGCGTGACCGCCATCTGCCTGCTCGCGTCACCCGAAGGCATCGCCAGGATGGTGGCTGCATTCCCCGACGACGACGCCGTTCCCGTCCGGGTGGTGACCGCGGCCGTGGACGCCAGGCTCAACGAGAAGGGCTACATCGTGCCCGGCCTCGGCGATGCGGGCGACCGGCTGTTTGGCACTATCTGAGACCTCACGCGTGCTGTATGTGCTGACGCGCAGTTCGCCGTAGGCTGCGTGAGTGAGCGAGCCGCGCGACGCGGATTCGGTTGCGGCGCGGCTGCGAACGCTGCGCAGCACCCTCGGGATCAGCCAGGAGCAGCTGGCCCGGCGCCTTGGCGTGTCTTTCGCCACCGTGAACCGCTGGGAGACGGGCCGTACCCAACTGTCCGCCCGCGCGCGGACCGCACTGGCCGAGCTTGAGGCTGAGGTCGCGGCGCCCAGTTCTGCCGACGCCCGGCCTGCCGTGCTGCCGGTAGCGCAGACAACCTTCGTCGGCCGCGCCCGCGAGCTGGCCGAGCTTGCCAGGCTGGTACGACAGGCACGCCTGGTGACGCTGATCGGGCCGGGCGGCGCGGGCAAGACGAGGCTGGCCGCCGAGCTGATAAGCCGCGGCCTGGCCGGCCGCGACGCCGTCTTCGTGCCGCTGGAGTCCATCCGGTTCCCGCGCGGGCTGACGTCGGCGCTGGCCTCCCGCCTCCAGGTCCGTGACCAGCCGGGCTTGCCACTCGGCCAGGCGATCCAGGATGCGCTCGGCGCGTCGCCCAGGCTGCTGCTGCTCGACGGCGCTGAGCAACTGGCCGAGGAGGTCGCAGACCTCACTAGCCAGCTCCTCGCCGCGGTGCCAGATCTGCGCATCATCGTCACCAGCCGGCTCGTGCTCGGCGTGCCGGGCGAGGTGTGCTGGACCGTTCCGCCGCTGGACTGCCCGTCGGTCGCGGCCGGCGCGGCGGATATCGCCGCCTCTGACGCGGTGCAGTTGTTCATCGCCAGGGCCACCGAGCGGCAGCCCGACTTCAGCGCGGCCGATGTCGCGCCGCATGCCATCGCCGAGCTATGCCGCCGGCTCGACGGGCTGCCGCTGGCCATCGAGCTCATCGCCGGCTGGGTCGGGACGCTGTCCATCCGGGAGATCCTCCAGCAGCGCACCGTCTTGCTCGACTCCGCGCCGATCAGCCCCAGCGGACTGGGCCGTCGTCTCGCGGACGTGCTGCACGTCAGCTACGACTTGCTCGATCCCGGTCAGCAGCACAGGCTGGCCATGCTGACCGTGTTCGCCGGCCCGTTCGGGCTCGCTGACGCCCAGGCAGTACTCGGTACCGACGCTCCGGCGGCCGCCGCGACGACCCGGCTGCTCGTGGACTCGTCCTGGCTGGTGGTGACCAGGGGCAGCGAGCAGAACTCGTTCAGCATGCTGGAGACCATCAGGACATTCGCCGCGCTGCAGCTGGAGAAGACCGGAGACGGACATGCCGCCCGCCGCCGGCACGCATTGCATCTCGCCAGCCTTGCGGTCGGCAGCGAACAGGGCCTGGCGGGTCCGGACGCGGCCTACTGGACGGCTCGTCTCGACGGCGCGGTCGCCGATCTGCACGTCGCGCTCCACTGGGCCGCCGACACGCACGAACTCGATCTCGGGCTGGACCTCAGTGCGGCGCTGTGGCGCTGGTGGCTGGTCAGCGGCCGCCTCGCGGTGGGCCGCAACTGGCTCGCCAGGTTCCTGGCAATGGCTGGTGACCGCCGCGATGAGCGGGCCGGGCGCGCGCACTGCGCGGCGGCGGTGCTGGCCGCTGAGAACGGCGACTACACCGCTGCGGTCCAGGATGCCGGCCTTGCCATGAGCATCTTCGTGTCACTGGGCCTGACCGAACGGCAGGCGTTCGCCGCCACGGTGCTCGGCTCGGCCCACCGTTACCTCGGCGACCACGCCAGCGCCCGGCACAGCTTCCAGACTGCGATGGACTTGCGCGCCGAGCTTGGCGACCGGCGGGGAGTGTCCGTGGCGATCAATAACATGGCATTGCTGGAACTCGATGACGGCGAGCTAGGCCGCGCACGCGAGCGGTTCGAGCAGGCGCTGGCCATCAAGCGCCAGCTTGGCGAGCAGCGGTCCATCGCGGTCGGGCTGGCCAACCTGGCTGACGTCCTGATCAGGCTCGCGCAGTGGGACCAGGCCGAGCAGGTGCTGGCCGAGGGCGCCGCACTGACGGCTGGCAACCCTCAGCTGATCGGCACCATCCGCTGCAACCAGGGCGCGCTGGCTGCGCACCGGCAGGACTGGGTGCAGGCAGCTGACCACTACCGCGCCGCCATCACGGCGTCACAGGCAGGTGGTCACCCGCATGACGTGGTCGAGGCGATGATCGGGCTGGGCCGGGTATGGCACCGGACCGGCCAGCAGGACGCGGCAATCCGGCAGATGCGCGAGGCCGAGGCCCTGGCGATCGAGATCGGCAACCCGAAGCGGATAGCGGAAGCGCAGGCCGCGCTGGCCGAGGTAGCCGGCCGCAGTCCCGTTACCCCGCGGCCGGGCAACCTGACCAGCCGGCAGGCCGAGGTGCTCAGGCTGCTCGCTGCCGGGCTGAGCAACAAGCAGATCGCGGCGCGCCTGTACCTCAGCGCGGCCACTGTGGAGCGGCACCTGGCGACCATCTACCGGAATCTGGGGCTGAGCGGCAGGGTCGAGGCGGCGAGGTTCGCTATCGAGCACGGCATCGCCGATCATGAGGCGGCCGGCCGCTGAACCGGGCTGTGCCAGCCGCGGCGCGGACGGGATGTTATAGCAGGCCTGAACCTGCATAGCGGCGGGTGATGAGCGCCGTGCCGTTTTACCCTGATAAATGATTTTTGGGGCTTCTGTCTCCTCCACCGGATGCATGGTTGCCGTGATTCGCGGGCGGCGGCGGCCCGATAGACAGAGCACCGGAGGCTTTCACCGGATCTGACGGGAGACAACGGTGCAGGATCAGCTGCTGGGCACCACGCAGCCGGTCCTGTCGATCTCGCTGGAGCCCGGTGAGAGCATCGTCGGCGCGACGGGCGAGTTCGCCTGGATGACCGACTCCATTCAGATGACGGCCGGCCCCGGCCCCGGCCTGGCCGGCGGCTGCCACGAGGCGGCGCTAGAGCGGACGTTCGGCGAATCGTCGCTGCCGCTGAGCGCCTACACCGCCAAGGGCGCCGCCGGGACCGTCGCCTTCGCGTCCAGACTGCCGGGAACCATCCTGAGCATCGAGGTCGACCCCGGACGCGCCTACCTCATCCACCGCCGTGCATTCCTGGCCGGAACACCCGGCATCGAGGTGACCACCGGCTTCCGGCAGCCGCCGCGGGCTAGCGCCGTCGAAGCCGGCGAGTTCCTGCTACGGCGCATCAGCGGTAGCGGCCGAGCCTGGGTCGAACTGTCTGGCGACGTGGTCAGACGCGACCTGGAAGCTGGCGCGTCGTTGCGCACTCATCCCTGGCACATAGGCATGTCCGATGCCTCAATCGCGATTCAGATGGCCGAGTTTCAGGGCGCGGCCAGCACGCACTTCGGCAACGACGCCTGTCAATTCGCCGTGCTGTCTGGCCCAGGGTCGGTATGGCTGCAATCCATGCAGCTGCTGGCCTCGCCGCCAGCACGGTTAACCGCGAGCACAGCAGGCACCGGCCCGGCGGCGGAGGGGGTCGCCGGGCCGGCCGCGTTGCATCGCTGCACCCAGCACGCAATCAATCCAAGATCGAGGTACAGCACATGAACCGCATGACACGCGGCCGCCGGGTGCGGGCCGGCTCGATCGCCGCGCTGATAGCCGCCGCCGGCCTGATTCTGGCCGCCTGCTCAACCAACAGCCCCGGATCGTCCGGTAACTCAGCCGGGAACGGAACGGGGTCCGGATCTGGCTCCGGCTCCGCTCGGGATCCGGGTCAGGCTCGGGTTCTGGCTCCGGGTCCGGCTCGGGCGGCTCCACCGCTGTCGTCGCGGCGAACTCGGTTCCGTTCCCGGTCGCCGTCGGCAACACCTGGGTGTACAAGACCACGGAGGTGACCGGCGCCACCGTCAGCAGGAGGACCGACAAGATCGTCGCCATCAAGCCCGTCTCCGGCGGCAACGAGGTGACCTTGTCCAGCACCAGCGTTGTGCTCGGGACCAAGAACACGTCGCAGTCGGACTTCATATTCCACTCGGATGGCTCGATCTCCTACCCGTTCAATCAGTTCAACACCGGTTCCACTGACAAGGTGAAACTTGTCTCCGGTGGCCTGTTCTGGCCGTCGGCTTCGGCGATCGCGTCTGGCCAGCCGTTCCACTCGACGCTCAAGATCTCGACAACCATTGCGGGCGTGAGTAAGACGCTGGTCGCGCACGTGACCGTGCAGGGCGGCGGAACCGCATCCGTCACGGTGCCGGCCGGGAGCTATAACGCCACCATCGTGAACATGACGATGGCCGAGACAGTCGAAGGATTCCGGGTCAGCACCGAGATCAGGACCTGGCTCGCCAGCGGTGTCGGACCGGTGAAGTCGGAAGTCATCGTGCACGCGGCCGGGGTGAGCAGAGTCTCGGCCGAGGATCAGCTGATCTCGTTCACCAAGGGCTGACCGGGGCATCCGCCGTGACCGCGGACGGGCGCCACGGTCACGGCGTTTCCCCGGTTCAGCCGCTGTCCGGGCAGACCAAACGACGCTATTGTCCAGGTACCGAGCCGATCGGGACTGACGACGGAGGTAACGGCATGCGCGTATTCGCCAGCCTGGATGAGTTTGTCGCGGCCAAAGGCGAGACTCTCGGCCTGAGTGAGTGGCACACGATCACCCAGGAGCAGGTCAACGCGTTTGCCGACGCGACCGGTGACCATCAGTGGATTCACGTCGACATCGAGCGAGCGGCCAGCGGCCCGTTCGGTGGCACGATCGCGCATGGTTACCTGACGGTGTCGTTGCTGCCGGTACTGATGACCGAGATCTTCCGGGTCGACAACCTCACCATGGGCATCAACTATGGCCTGGACCGGGTCCGTTTCCCCTCCCCGGTGCTGACCGGCTCGCGCGTACGCGCGGAAGCGACGCTGACCGATGTCAGGCAGACCCACCTCGGGTCGCTCGGGCATATCCGGATGCGGATAGAGATCGAGGGCCAGGAGAAGGCAGCCTGCGTGGCCGACACGCTGTCGCTGTTCGTGGGCTGACCGAGCTATCTAACGCACCTTAGCCACCCGCGTCCGGCAGGCCGGCCGGACGCGACAGGGTGGCCGGACGCGACGGGCTGACCGCACCCGGCAGGTAGGCCGAGGCAACCGCGTCCAGCACTGTCTCGCGGCCTGCATACGGCCCATCGGCCCGCGGCCAGTGCGTGACGACGTCGGTGAACCCTAGCTGTGCGGCCCGGCCGACCGCGTCGGCGAAACAGTCGGCGCTAGACAGGGCGTAGACGCCAGCGGCATCCAGTGACAGGTAACGGCGCGGCTGCCGCACATCGCGGCCTGCTCGCGTTAGGGCGTCCTCGTACTGGCGGCCAAGCTCGCCGACCGAAGCCCACCAGGCGGCCAGGTTGTCGGACGGGATGCCGGTCGTCACCCAGCCGTCGCCCAGCCGCGCGGCGAGCGCGAGGGTTCGCTTGCCGTTAGCGGCCACGATGAACGGGATCCGCGGCTGCTGCACGCAGCCCGGCAGATTCCGCGCGTCGATTGCCTGGTAGTACTGTCCGGCCCAGCTGACCCGATCGGTGCGCAGCAGCAGATCGAGTAGCTCGGCGAATTCATGGAACCTGTCAGCTCGTTCCCGCGGACTGAGCGCGTGGCCGCCGAGCACCCGGGCGTCGAAACTGGTGCCGCCAGCGCCGGCCCCGAGGCCCAGCAGCAAGCGGCCGCCGCTGATGTCGTCCAGCGCCGTGAGCTGCCGGGCGAAGCTCACCGGGTGCCGGAAGTTCGGCGAGGCGACCAGCGTCCCGAGCGCGATCCGCGACGTCACCATCGCCGCGGCGGTCAGCGTCGGTACCGCATCGAACCACGGACCATCGACCAGGGTGCGCCAGCCCAGGTGATCGTAGGTCCAGGCATGGTCAAAGCCATATGCTTCCGCCTGCTGCCACCGCCGCGCTGCGTGCTGCCAGCGCTGATCGGCCAGGATTACGATGCCAAAGCGCACGACGACCGATGCTAGCCGGTGTGCTCCAACTGCGACGCGCGGTACCGCGGATACGGGCTGGTGGGGTCCGGCCGACCGGTGTCGTGCTCGTCGTCGCGCTTGTCCGCTGAAGCGTCTGTTTCTGCCGCGGCAGGCGGGGCAGCTGCGCACTGGCAGCGCCATTCAGCGGATCGCTACGATCATCGGACGGTCGGCGAGTACGGCCAGGTGACGACCCCAACCAGACAGGAAGCCGGATACGCCGGGCATGACAGCAGATCCGTACGCGGCCGCCGCTGCGAGTGCTGCCAGGCTGGCGACGCTCACTGGTAAGCCACGGCACGACATCGCCGTGATCCTCGGGTCCGGATGGGCGCGAGCGGCCGACGCGCTCGGCGCCGCCGACGCCGAATTCGGTGCTCGCCGACCTCGGCGGATTCCCGGAACCCGCAGTGCCCGGTCATCGGCCGGTGGTCCGCTCCGTCGAAGTCGGAGCAGGGCACGCGCTGATGTTCCTTGGTCGTGCGCACCTGTATGAAGGCCACAGCGCGACGAGCGTCGTGCACGGAGTCCGGACCGCGGTTGCCGCAGGCTGCCGGATCGTCGTGCTCGACCAACGCGGCGGGTGGCATCCAGGACAGCCTGGAGCCGGGACAGCCGGTCCTCATCAGCGATCATCTCAACCTGACCGGCCAGTCCCCGCTGAGCTGGCCCGCCTCCCCCGGACGGCTATCCGTCCAGGTTCACCGACCTGACCGATGTGTACTCGGGCAGGCTGCGGCAGGCGGTGCGAGCCGCGACCGCGGTTGCCCCGGAGCCTGCCATTGCCGAGGCCGTCTACGCGGGCCTCGCCGGACCTCAGTACGAGACCCCGGCCGAGGTCCGGATGCTGCGCGGCCTAGGCGCCGGGCTCGTCGGCATGTCCACGGTGCTGGAGGCGATCGCAGCGCGCCACCTCGGCGCCGAGGTGCTCGGCATCTCACTGGTCACCAACGCCGCGGCCGGCCTGTCCGCGCAGCCAGCTCGAGCATGCCGACGTGGTCGCCGCCGGAGAGCTGGCAGCAGCCGGGCTCGGCGCACTGCTTGCTGCCACGCTGGCATCGATCGCCGCCGGGGCAAGCTGAGATGCTCAGCGAGAACCTGCCCGAGCAGGCGTCGGCCTGGCTCGCCGACGACCCCGACGACCAGGACAGAGCCGAGCTGACCGCGCTGCTCGCCGAGGACACACCAGAAGCTGCCATCGAACTGGCCGACCGGTTCGGCGATCGGCTCAGTCTCCGCGGCATCGGGCTGCGCGGCACCGGGCTGCGCGGCGCGGTGGCCGCCGGGCCCAACCGGATGAACAGCGCCGATCGTCGTTGCCGCCACCGCCGCCCTGGCCGGCTGGCTAGCTGACCACCAGCCAGGGGCAGCCGAGGCCGGCGTCGTCATTGGCTGCGACGCGCGGCATCGAAGCGAGCAGTTCGCTGCGCTGACCGGCCGGGTGCTGGCAGCGGCAGGGCATCCGGGTGCACATGCTCCCGAGCCGGGAGCCGACCGCGTTGCTGGCCTTTTCGGTCGGGTCACTGCGGGCGGCGGCAGGCGTCATGATCACTGCCGGCGACAGCCCGCCCGGCGAGAACGGTTACAGGCTCTATCTCAGCGACGGCGCGCAGCTCGTCCCGCCTGCCGACACCGACATCGAGGCCGCGATCGCCGGACTCGGCCCGCTGCCGGCAGTGCCAGTCGCGCCGCTGGACAACCCGCTGATCAGCTGGCACGACGACGAGCTAACGCAGGCCTACCTGGACGCCATCTGCGCCGCGACTCGGGCCGGCTCCGGCCGAGCGCGGCCTGGCTGCGTTTCGTCTACACGCCGCTGCATGGCGTTGCCGGGCAGACTAGCGCTGCGCGCGTTCGAGCAGGCCGGCTACGCGGCACCGGACGTGGTAGAGGCTCAGCTCGCGCCCGATCCCGATTTTCCGACCGTCGCCCGGTTCCCGAATCCCCTGGAACCGGGCGCGCTCGACCTGGCGATCGCGCTGGCCCGGCGATCGGCCGCCGACCTCGTCATCGCCAACGACGGCGACGGTGGCCGGCTGGCCGTTGCCGTCCCGGATGCCGGCGCGCCGAGCGGTTACCGGCAGCTCACCGGTGATCAGGTCGGGGCGCTGCTCGGTCAGTTCCTGCTCGGCCGGCTGGCCGCGCAACCGGGAGTCGTGATGTCCGAGCAGCTACTGGTGAGCACGGTCGTGTCGAGCTCACTCGCTGCAGAAGATCGCGGCTGCGGCGGGAGCCCAGCACGCGCAGACCCTGACCGGGTTCAAGTGGATCGTCCGGGCCGCCGACTTGCGGGACGACGCCCGATTCGCGTTCGGCTACTCCGAGGCGCTTGGCTACGCGGTCACCGGCGCGGTCCGCGACTCCGACGGCATCGGCGCCGCGCTGGCTCTGCTGCATATCGCCAGCGTGGCCTGGTCAGCTGGCGAGTCCCTGCAGGATGCCTACGACGCACTCGAAGTGGAGCATGGCGTGCACCTCACCGCGCAGCTGACGCTCCCGTCAACCGCGACGGTGGACCTGATGTCGCGGCTGCGCGCCGCCGGGCCGGCGGATCTGGGCGGCAGCCAGTTACCTCGGTGACCGACTACTCCGGCGGCAGCTGGGACGTGCCCTCGGCCGACATGCTGAGCTACCAGGTTCCCGGCGCGCGGGTAGTGATCCGGCCGAGCGGCACCGGGCCAAGCGATCAGGGCCTACCTGGAAGTCGTGGAACCCGTCCTGATCGGCCGGACGCTGAGCATGCCCGCGACATCGCCGCCGACCGGATGGCTGAACTTACCGAAGCAGTCCGGGCGCTGCTGACGAAGTGAAATCCGGCGGAGTTCCCTAGTCGGCCACCGCGAGAATCACATCCGACGCCTTGACGATGGCGATCACCTGACTGCCTGCTTCGAGGCCCAGCTCGGCGGCGGCCTCCACGGTGATGGACGCCACCAGCCGAACGCCGCCCGCATCCAGGGCGACGTTCGCGATCGCCTCGCCCTTGGTGATGCCGGTAACCGTTGCGTCAATCTTGTTCCGCGCACTGAGTCGCATGTGCTGCTCCAGCCTGCTCGTCCGCTGTCGTAGTCCGGCTGCCGTGGTCCGGCCAGCTGCCCGCGTTGCCATCCTGCCCAGAATCGGACCCGGAATCTCCGCGGCTCGGCATTTGCCCGGCTGCCGCCCTGGTGGCAAGCTCGTACGCATGGCGAGCTCGGAGCACGATCAGCACGATCACCCGCACGGCCACGATGACGGGAACGGCGACCACGGCGGGCACGTGCACGACGAGAGCTGCGCGGTTGCGCACGGGGCTGTTCCGCCGCCAGCGGCAGCCAAGGTGCTCGCCGCGGTGTTCGCCTCGCCCGTCGCCAGCTACCTGCTCCGTTACGGCGCCGACGCGGGGTACCGGGTAGTTCTGGTGGAGCCGGACCCGGAGCGGGCCAAAGGCCGCCGATACCGACGGCATCGAGCTGGCCGAAGCCTCGACGGGATCGCCGGCGACAGCACTGACGTCGTCGTCACCGACCATCACCGGCCCGAGCTTGGCGTGCAGCTGCGTGACGCGCTGGCGGGCGGCGCGCGCTGGGTTGGCATCATGGGCAATCCGCGGCATCCAGGGCCCGCACCTGACCGCGCTGGCGGAGCTGGGCGTCCCGGCGAGCGAGGTCGCCAAGGTGCACCGGCCTATCGGTGTCAATATCGGTTCCAGGACACCGCCGGAGATCGCCATCGCCACGCTGGCCGGGCTCATCGCCGACCGTAACGGCAAGCCAGCCGGCTTCGAGTTCTGACCAGCCGTTACCCGCACCAGGCTGGGCAGCACCGACCGGAGCCTCGCCGCGGTAATCCCCTTCAGCTGCGGTCGCTAGCCACGCACAGCCGACAGACGGGAGCCGCCATGCCAGCCGGTTACTCAGGGACACCGCTGCCGTCAAGCTAGGCATCGGCGAGGGAGACGAAGTCGCGGTGCTCGGCGCGCCAGAGCGCTTTGAGGACACGCTCGGCGATCTGCCCGACGTCGCCAGCATGCACACCGACCTTGCCGATGACGCACGGTATGACGTAATTGTCGCGTTCATGACCAGGCGCGACGAGCTCGAGGCCGATCTGCCCCGGCTCCGCGCGCGGATGGCACCGGCCTGCGGCCTCTGGATTGCCTGGCCCAAGCGATCCGCCAACGTCCCGACCGACCTGACCGACAACGTGGTCCGCGAGGTTGCGCTGCCGACCGGCCTGGTGGACAACAAGGTGTGCGCGATCGACGACACGTGGACCGGCCTGCGCCTGGTGATCCGCCGCGAGCATCGATAACCCCGGCACAGCCGAATCCGTATCAGGGTCATATCGGGGTCCTTCCCGATACCCGGACCGGTGCGGCTCCGGCACAGTTGACGGTATGAGCACCAAGACCGAAGACATGTACTCCCCCGACGACACGAGCCCCGGCGGCCAGCCCGGCGCTGAGGACCCAGCGGCCCGAAGCCGGACGCCGTTGCGCCGCCCGGTCCGCGGCCGGATGGTTGCGGGCGTTGCGGCGGCGATCGCCCGGCACTTCAATCTGGACGTGACGATCGTCAGGGTGATCTTTGCCGTGCTGACGATCGCCGGCTTCACTGGCGTGCCGTTCCTCGGCGCCGTGCCGCTGTACCTGGGCGGCATACCGCTGTACCTGGCCTGCTGGCTGCTCATCCCGGAAGAGGGCTGCGACAGTTCTATTGCCGCCCGGTTCCTGCGGTCCCGTCAGCGCTGACAAGGCCCGGTCACTGACCAGCGACGGTGCCGGGCTGGGGCCCGGCACCGTCACGGCGACGGCGACTCGCGGCCGCCAAGCCAGTTAGTCGACGAGCAGTTCGCCCTCGAACCTGCCGAGATCCTCCCGGTAGAGTTCCAGCCCAACGCCATTCGGGTCGCGGAAGTACATGCTGTTGTCCGCGCCGCGATCCGGACCCAGGTAGTCGACGCCCGCCTCGTCGAGCTTCTTCTTCGCCGCGTCGAACTGGTCGGCAGTGACGGAGATGGCCAGATGCTGGACGCCTCCGATGGTCTCTTGCCAGGCCGGATGCTCGTGGCCGGGGAAATCGAAGAAGCCCAGCAGGTTGTGATTGCCGATGTCGAAGAAGAAGTGGTTCGAGCCGGCGTAGTCCCTGTTCTCCACCAGCTCGACCAGCGGGAAACCGAGGAACTCCTGGTAGAACCTGATCGTCTCCTCGGTGTCCGCGCAGATCAGCGCGAGGTGATGGACACCGCTGACGGTGCTGTGCGGCCGGTCGGCGAGCGGGCGCAGATAACGCCTGCGGAGCTCCTCCCGGCGCGCCCGCACCCTGGCAAGTTCCTCGCCCTGTGGCTCTGGCATCGCTGCCTCCTTCACTCGCCTGCGCATTGTCAGCCAGGCTCCAGTGTCCCAGCCTGCCAGCGGCCGGGGCCAGTGGCAGCCGGCCGGACGTGATCCTGCGGGTCAGGCGCCAGCCCCGTGCAGGACGGCGTCCTGCGGATCGATCCGGTGCCGCGCCATCCAGCCGCGCAGCCTGTGGGCCTCGGCTGCCAGCGCCGGCGGTGGCACGGAGATGACCGGGCACGCGGCGTGGCTGACGCAGTACCTGCTGACCTTGCAGGCCAGCATCCGGCGGACCGGCCCGTGCCGGCCTGCCCCGATGACCAGCACATCGCCGGGCAGCACGGCGGTTTGCGTGAGCGCCTGCCCCGGCTGGCCCCTGACGACCTGCGGCCTGAAACCCGGGCGATCCGGCGGGCCGCCAATGCCCAGGTCGACCGCACGCCAGAGCCGCTGCCATGCGGCCTGGGTCCACGCTTCGCGCAGCTGAGGCGACGGATAGCGGCGATCAGCCAGCTCGCCGCCTGGCGGTACCCAGGCGAGGACTGGTGCTAGCGCCGCATCGTGACATTCGGCCAGCTCGGCTGCGAACCGGAGTGCCTGCAAACTGCCGGCCGATCCGCTCAGGCCGGTGATGACCCTCTGGACGTACACCTCACAGTTCCCTTCTTGCGGTGAGGCTTCCAGCTAACCGCGGGCTGACGACACCGCACGCCCAGCTAACAGACCTCATGCGCCGCAGTTGCCCTGGCAAGCGGCATCCATGCGCGCGAGCGGCCAGTTGGCCGCGATGGGACGGACCAGGAGCAGCCGGTGTCAGCGGCGGGCACGGGCCGCGGGCAAGCCGCCCGCAGCCGCCCACGGCTGGCGGTGTTCCCGTGACGAAATCCAGATGGCGGTAGCTAGTATCTTTTGATAGTCTCTCTCGTATTAGAGTCTCCATCATGATTCGCCTTGCGTTCGCTACGAGAGACGGTGACCCATGACATACCTCCAGCTCCCCACCGCAACGGACCGGCGCCGCTGGTGGGCGCTGAGTGCCCTCAGCCTGAGCGTCCTAGTCGTCGGCCTCGACATCTTCGTGCTCACGCTCGCGCTGCCCACCCTCAGCGTCGACTTGCACGCCTCGTCCGGCGATCTGCAGTGGTTCATCGATTCTTACAGCCTGGTGCTGGCCGCCGCACTGCTGCCGGCTGGCCTGGTCGGCGACTGGCTCGGCCGCAAGAAGCTGCTCGCCGGCGCGCTCGCTGTCTTCGGAGTCGCATCGGTGGCCTGCGCCTATTCGGTCAGCACCGGCGAGCTGATCGCCGCGCGCGCGGTTCTCGGCCTGGCCGCGGCAGTGATATTGCCACTCGCCCTGGCTGTCGTGCCGGTGATGTTCACCCCTGACGAGCGGCCGCGGGCGATCGCTATCATCGGCGGCGCCACCTTCATCGGTTACCCGCTGGGCCCGATCCTGGGTGGCTGGCTGCTCGACCGCTTCTGGTGGGGCTCGGTATTCCTGATCAACGTCCCGATCGTGCTCATCGCGCTGGTGGCGGTCGCGTTCCTGATGCCGGAATCGCGCGGTCAGGGCAGGCTGCGGATCGATGTCCCAGGCGTGCTGATCTCCAGTGCTGGCCTGGTCGCGCTGACCTACGGAGTGATCAAGGCCGGTCAGGACGGCTGGTCGGACACCCCTGCGGTTGCGACCATGACGGCGGGCGCGCTGATGCTGGCCGCCTTCGTTGGCTGGGAGCGAGTCGTCACCCGATCGGGCGGACTGCCACTGGTAGACCTGAGCCTGTTCCGGTCGGCGGCCTTTACCTGGGGATCCGCGCTGGCCACAATGATCTCGTTCGCGCTGTTCGGGCTGACATTCGCGATGCCGCAGTTCTTCCTTGACGTGCGCGGATACGACTCACTGGCCAGCGGCGTCAGAATGCTGCCGCTCATCGGCGGGCTGGCCGTCGGCCTGGGCCTCGGCCAGCGCCTGCAGAGCCCGCGTAAGTCAAAGTCGGCGGAGCCGGCCAGGCCACCGGCAATGGGCGTTAAGCCGATCGCGACGGCCGGCTTCGCCATCATGGCGATGGGCCTGGCTATCGGAACGGCGACGTCGCCAGCCAGCAGCTCCGGGTTCACGGCAGCCTGGTTTGCCGTCACCGGGCTCGGACTCGGACTGGCCATGCCGACGATGCTCAACGTGGCGCTCAGCGCGCTGAGCGCCGAGCGGAGCGGATCGGGCTCGGCCCTCATCACCGCGATGCGTCAGGTGGGTGCGACGATCGGCGTCGCCGTGCTGGGCACGGTGCTGGTCTCGGTCTACGCCAGCAAGCTCAGCCAGTCCGGATTGCCCGCGCCGGCGGTGGCCGCCGCCAAGAGCAGCGTCGGCGCGGGCGTCGCAGTTGCGGCCAGGACGCGATCGGCGGACCTGCTCGCGGCCGTGCACAGCGCCTACGCCGGTGGCGTGGACGTCATGCTCTGGGTCTGCGCAGTGATCGCGCTCACGGCTGCGGTGCTGGCCGTTCTGTTCCTGCCACGGCGGGCCAGCGCTGCGAATGGCGGTGCTGGTGACACTGCAGGCGGCGCTGGCGGTCCTGACCGGGTCGCCGGGAACGCGGATACGGCCGGGGTGGCCGGCGCCGCCGGGGTGGCCGGCGTGGCTGGCGCAGCCGGGAGCACCGCCGATGCCGCAGGAGCAGAATGACCTTCATGAGCGAAGGTCCCGCCAGGCCGGAAGGCCTCCGCGAGCGCAAGAAGGCCAGGACACGTGCGGCCATCAGGGAGCACGCCCTTCGGCTGTTCCGTGAGCAGGGCTACTCGGGGACCACGGTCGAGCAGATCGCGGATGCGGCCGAGGTGTCCCCAGCTACGTTCTTCCGCTACTTCCCGACGAAGGAGGACGTCGTCCTGCAGGACGACTTCGACATCATCACGCTGGCGGCGCTCGCGGCCCAGCCAGCGGAGCTCAGTCCGGTCGCTGCATTCCGCGCTGCCGCGGCGGCTGCCTGGCGGCAGCTGAGCCCCGAGGACGCCAGCCGGTTCAGCCGAGACCTCGCAGCTGACATTGGCGGTGCCGGAGATCCGCTCGAGGGCCCTCGACGAGCTGATGCGGACGACGGGTGAGATCGCGGCCGCTATCGCTGCGCGGACTGGCCGGCAGCCGGACGACTTCGCCGTGCGGAACCTGGCTGGCGCCATCATCGGAGTCATCATGACCGCGACTATGCCGTGGCACGCGGATAGCAACGGCGATATCGGCGTGATGTTCGAGCAGATCGATGCGGGCCTGGCTCACCTGGAGGCTGGCTTCCCGCTATGACGGAGCCGCTGCGGGCTCCGGCGATGGCATGTGCCCCGCGGTCCGGACATGGCATGTACCCTGCGGTCCGGACATGGCAGTGCCCCGCCCTCCGGAGAGGGCGGGGCACGTCAATGGGCGGCGGCCGGGGCTGGCGCACGCTACCTGGCCAGCGGGGCCGGGCTCACCGCAGCTGGGTCGTGATCTGCTTCACCAGGTGGGCCGCCTGCGTGTCCCATTTGGCATAAGCGAACGGGTAGCCCGAGGCCTGTACCGCCTGGGCGTTGGCCCACAGCGGCTGGCTGGCCCAGCCCGGGTCGCCGGCCTGGTGCTGGTGCAGCGCCGTCAGGAACGCGTCAGCCGCATACGCGGGGTCCATGATCTGCTGCACGGTGCCCCAGCCGCAGGACGGGCGCTGCTGGAACAGTCCGACCGAGTCCGAGGTGCCGTAGCTGATGTTGTTCAGGGTGGACTCCTGCATGGCGGTGGCGACAGCGATTACCGCGGAGCGAACACCCATCTTCTTGGCGTAGGCCTGCTTCACGATGGTGGTGGCATTGGCAAGCTGCGCACCGGAGATCGGCATCCAGGACTGGGTTCCGGCCGGGGCGACAGGCTGCAGCTCGTTGGCAGCCGCCGGGGTGCCGGGGCTGACCTTGGCCACTGTCTTCACAATCTGGCTCCAGGATGCATCCTTGGCCGGGGCCTTTGCCGGGGCCGTTGCCGCTGTCCCGCGGGCCGCTGTCTTGGCCCGGCCGGCCCGGCCGGTGCGGTCAGCCGTCCGGTGCGCGGCCGTCGTGACCACACTCGTCGTGCGCGCTACTGCTTTCGCATGCGCTGCGGCCGGCGTGTGTGCGGTCGAGGTGACAGTGGCAGCACTGGCAGTGCCAGCGCCTAGTAGCGCCGCCGCAGTACCCACGTAGGCAACGACCTTCTTCCGGCCGCGGAGTGCGTCAGTAACTCGGGCAGTGCTTCGCATTGGGTTCCTTTCCTGTCTGTCCCCGCTGCCAGGGCTGTCGGTCAGCCGGCTGGTGAATCGAGCGCGGGATTCGTGTCGGTCCGGCGGCTCCGGCCCAGGGCCGGTAGCGCCGGAGCGCGGCCCCAGGAGGATGCTGGAGCATGATCCCGGCGAGGATCACGATGCGTTACGGGAGTCTGACGCAGCGCTAGCCGAGGTGGTTTCGCGATGAGACCGAGGTCACTACTGACCGGTAACATGCCCGGCACTATCCGCTTATATATCTCTATAGCTGCACAGAAGGCTACGCGCGTGGCACCGCAACAGGGCCAGGCATCGGGCCGGAATGTTGCGCGTTCAATCAATGTTGTGTCAGGCAGACTTGAATAGCCAAGGAGGTAGTCATGCCAGCAGTGACCGTCGAGGACATCCTGCTTCTGCCCCGCATCATCGAGCCTGACCAGGCGGTAGCGAAGGACAGGCAGGTCCTCGCCGTCACGACCGCGCCGTCTGCTTTCGAGGGTGAGGGCTTCCCCGTCCGCCGCGCGTTCGCCGGTGTCGAGCTGCGAGCGCTCGACCCCTTCATTCACATGGACCAGATGGGCGAGGTCGACTACGCGCCGGGTGAGCCGAAGGGCACCGCGTGGCACCCGCACCGCGGCTTCGAGACGGTGACGTACATCATCGACGGCACGTTCCGCCACCAGGACTCCAACGGCGGCGGCGGCCTGATCACCAATGGCGACACCCAGTGGATGACGGCCGGTGGCGGCATCCTGCACATAGAGGAGCCGCCCGAGGAGCTTGTCGTGAGTGGCGGCCTGTTCCACGGCTTCCAGCTGTGGGTGAACCTGCCCGCCAGCCTGAAGATGGCCCCGCCCCGCTACCAGGACATCCGGGCCGGCCAGGTGTCCTTGCTGAGCTCGTCCGATGGAGGCGCGCTAGTCCGGGTCATCGCCGGCGAGCTAGCCGGGCACGCGGGGCCTGGCGTGACGCACACCCCGATCACGCTGCTGCACGCCACTGTCGAGCCTGGCGCACAGCTCAGGCTGCCGTGGCGAGCCGACTTCAACGCACTCGCCTACGTACTGGCCGGCGCGGGCACGGTCGGCGCCGACCAGCGTCCGGTGAAGACCGGACAGCTCGCAGTTTTCGGTCCCGGCGATGTCCTGACCTTCGGCGCGCAGCGCACCATGGACGGCCCGAGTGAGAAGCTCGACGTGCTCGTGCTCGGCGGCCAGCCCATCAGGGAGCCGGTGGCTGCCTACGGCCCCTTCGTCATGAACACCCGGGCAGAGCTGGTGCAGGCGTTTGAGGACTACCAGGCGGGCCGCCTCGGCTCAATTCCGGCAGTGCGGACCCCACTCCCGGCGGAGCCGCACCCAGGCCACGACGTGCTGTAACACCGGCGTCATGCGACACTGACGTCCGGTAAACCTTCATCGGGTATACCGAAGCTGGTGCCGCGCTGCGCAGCCCTGCCGGACGCGTAGCGCGGCACCTTTCGCCTGGTCCGGCCTGTCAGTCGCAGTCGGCTCGGCGCACTTCGAAGGTGAAGCACCCGAACTCAAGTGCCCGTGCGTGCACGATCGCGACCTGCGGATCGGCAAACATCTGGGCAAGCGCCGACTCGGCGGCCACCGGGCTGCACTGCGGATCGGCGTCTATCAGGCGGCCGGCCAGTATCCGCCCGTCCGCACCATAGGCGCGCAGCACGCGGCGGCCAGCAGCCAGCCAGCCCGGATAGCCGGTGCCGTCCGGACCTGGACACCGTCCCGCGTGCACGAAAACTGGCCCGACCTCGTCATACGGCCCCGGTCGAGCGCCGGTCTCCCGCGCCCACCTGCGCAGCGGCGCGTAGGAGACCAGCGCGATCCGCTCGCCAGGCTCGGCCGGCCGCAGGCAGCAGCGCAGCGGTGAGCCGCCGTCGTCGGTCAGCAAGCGCGCCGGCTGGCCCGCATCATCGATAGCAAGCAGCTGGCGCACCACATCCGGGGCAATGGCCCGGACCTCGAAGCCCGCTCCCGCCTGAGTAATTGTCGTCACGCATCCATGATGCGCAGTGCCGCAGCCGAATTCTGGCGGGAAAAAGACGTGAGGCTGGGTCGCTGAGCTTCGGTCGCCCACTTGATAATATTAACGATTCAGTTAATCATTGATGCTATGAGCAAAGAACGTAGCGGAGATGCCGAGGTGGCTGCCGTCTTCAGCGCGCTCGCGGATCCCGCCCGGCGGCAAGTGGTGCAGCTGCTCGGCGCAGCGCCACGACGGGCCGGCGAGTTGGCTGCGGCCGTCGGCATGTCGGCTCCGGCGATGAGCCGGCATCTGAGGGTGCTGCTGCAGGCTGGCATCGTTACCGACGAGCGCACACTGGCGGATGCCCGGCTCCGGTACTTCAGGCTGCGGCCGCAGTCGATTACCGCGCTCCAGGCCTGGCTCGATCAGCTGCAGGCGCACTGGGACGAGCAACTGGCTTCGTTTAAGCAATACGTGGACGGGAGAGCGGAATGAGCGCTCCAGACAACCTGCAGGCGCGGACGGTATCGTCCGAAGTAACCGTAGACGTCGATCCGAAGACGGCGTTCGCCATCTTCACCGATGAGATGGACTTGTGGTGGGTCCGCGGGCCGATCAACTTCTACGACGCATCGAGGGCCATCGCGCGCCGCTGCGAGCCAGGCGTCGGCGGACGACTGCTCGAGGTCTACGACGACACCACCGGCGAGGCACTCGAACTCGGCCGCATCACCACCTGGGTGCCCGGCGAACTCGTGGGCTGGAGCAGCTCGGTTGACGACGTGCAGACCGAAGTGCGGTTCAAGCCCGTGGCCGACGGCACGACTGTCACGGTCACCGCTACCATTCCAGCTGGCGGGGCCGACCGCGGCGGCATCTCCTGGGTGCGTGTGGTGCCGGCCTGGCTCGGCGCCTGGTGTACGCGGCGCGACGCCGCACCGCGACAGCCGGCCGAGACTGGCAGGCTGGGGCTGGCTGTCTACTATGCCAAGCCGCCCACGGCGGCCCGCTGGCTGGCTGAGGCGTTCGGCTTCCTCCCCACGGACCAGCTACCCGGCGATGACGCCGATCCACGCCGGACCTGGATCGAGTTTCGCATCGGCAACTGCAGCGTCATGCTGTTCCCGCTGGATGGCGACCACCCAGAAGACGTGCCGGTCACCCACGAGCCCTGGGTCTTCGTCGACGATCTGGACGGTCACCTGGCGCGGGCCCGGGCGTCGGGTGCCACCATCGTTTCGGATATTCATCAGCACGGCTACCGCGCCTACCAGGCCGCCGACCTAGAGGGCAACCGGTGGACCTTCGCCCAGGCTCGCCCTACGCAACGGCCCTAGGCGGACGGAACCGGCGTCGCGGCAAGGCGGCGCAAGGCGCTGCGGACGATCTGCGGATCGTAGGTGCTCCAGTACGGCGGCAGCGACGCGCGGAGGAAGCTGCCGTACCGGGCGGTAGCAAGCCGCGGGTCCAGGATCGCGATGACGCCCCGGTCATCAATCGTGCGGAGCAGCCGTCCGGTCCCCTGCGCCAGCAGCAGCGCCGCCTGTGCGGCTGCCACCGTCATGAATCCGTTCCCGCCACGCGCCGCTACGGCGCGCTGCCGGGCTGACGCGAGCGGGTCATCCGGGCGCGGGAACGGGATCCGGTCGATGACCACGAGCTGAAGCGACCGGCCAGGGACGTCGACACCCTGCCAGAGCGACAGCGTGCCGAACAGGCAGCTCGTCTCGTCCTCGGCGAACTTGCTGACCAGCAGCCCGGTCGAATCCTCACCCTGGCACAGCAGCGGGACGCCGACTTCGTCGCGCAGCGCATCTGCTGCCTGCCGGGCCGCCCGCATCGACGAGAACAACCCGAGCGTCCGCCCGCCCGCAGCTTCGATCAGCTCGCGCAATTCGGTCAGGTACGCCGCCGCCAGGCCATCCCGGCCTGGCGGCGGCAGATGCCTGGCCACATACAAGATGGCGCTGCGCCGGTGATCAAACGGCGAGCCCACATCGAGTCCAGTCCAGCTGAGGCCTGCGCCAGCCGCTCCGGAGCCGGCCGCGTCGGCCGGAGCCGTACCGTCTGCTGAGCCGGCGTCGCTGGCAGTGCCCGCTTGCTGCGGCAGGCCCCACTGACTGGCCAGCGGCTCAAACGAGCCACCGAGTGTCAGCGTCGCCGACGTCAGCACCACCGTCCGGGGCTTGAACAACCGCTCCGCCAGCAAGCCGCCCACCTGAAGTGGCGCGACTCGCAGGGTGTCCGGCCGGGACGATTCTTCGCCGCCTGGCCGGTCCAGCCAGACGACTTCGGGGCGGGCCGCGATGTCAGCAGCGAACGAGCCGAGCATCCGGCCCGCGTCCTCGGCTATCTCGTCCAGCGCGACGGTGGCCGCGCGGGTCGTGGCTGCGCGCTGCACGTCATCGTCTCCGCCCGCGTGCGTGCGCAGATCGGCCGCGCAGGCCGCGGCGGCATCCCGCACCGTGGCGAGCGCCACCGCCAGCTGCTCGGCCAGCACGTCGAGCCGCCCGGCCGGAATGTCGGCGAGCGTGAGCCGCAGGCCCTCGGCCGCGTCCCGCAGGTGCTCGACAAGCTCCTCGTCGGCCAGCCGGCCGCAGCGGCGGACAGCAGCCTCGACGGCCGCCGCCGACAGCTCCCCCGCCGCCACGCTGGTGACCCGGTCGACCAGGTCGTGCGCTTCGTCGATCACCACGACATCGTGCTCGGGCAGCACGATGTAGTTCTCCATCGCGTCGATCGCGAGCAGCGCGTGATTGGTAACGACGACGTCGGCCTCGCCTGCCGCCTCGCGCGCCTGCTCGGCGAAGCAGTGCGTCCCGTGCGGGCACTTCTGCGCGCCGATGCATTCCCTCGCGTTGACCGAGACCTGGCGCCAGGCGCGGTCGTCGACGCCAGGCACCAGCTCGTCGCGGTCACCGGTGTCAGTCTCCGCCGCCCATTCGTGCAGCCTGGTCACCTGCCGCCCGATGGCTGACACCGAACGCGGGTCGAACAGCGAGTCCTCCGGCTCGTCCGCCGCACCGCCATGCACCTTGTTCAGGCAGAGGTAATTCCGCCTGCCCTTGAGGATCGCGAAGACCGGTTCCCGGCCGAGCAACTCCGCCAGCGCGGCCGACAGCCGGGGCAGGTCCCGCTCGATGAGCTGCCGCTGCAGCGCGATAGTCGCGGTCGAGATGACCACGGTCCCGCCGCCCGCCAGCGCATGCCGGACGGCTGGCACCAGGTAGGCCAGCGACTTGCCGGTACCGGTACCAGCCTGGACCGCGAGGTGCTGCTTCGACTCCATCGCGTGCTGAACGGCGTCGGCCATGGCCACCTGGCCGGGCCGCTGGGTTCCGCCGATCCCGGCTACCGCGGCCACCAGCAACACGTCAATCGCGGGCAGGTCAGCAGGCACGACAGAACGCTATCGCCTGATGGCCGCCCGATCGTCCTGCCGACCGCCAGCAGCGTGCTGCCTGCGGCCCGCCAAAAGGCTCTGACCAGGCACGACATTGTGATCGGCGAGTTCTTGGCGAACGAGTCTTACGGGCCTTTAAGTCCTGACATCCTGACCAGCAGGCGCGGCCGTGCCGCGCCTCGCCGCAGCATTCAGAAGGGGAGCTTTCTCGCATGCGCATACGACGATGTATCAGGCTTATTCCGCTCGCTGTCGCGCCGATACTGGCGCTCGCGCCGCTGACAGCAGCCGCGGCCAGCACTGCCCGGCCAGCTGACTCTTACCCGACGACTGCCTACCTGTGGTCTAACGGGGGCTACTACGTCTACAACTCCACCGGTACGGGCATCAGTGTCAGCTCATCAAGCACCGGTGTGTACCGCGTTGCCATCGACGGCCTTGGCCCGGTGGCCGGCCGGGCCATCGTCGAGGTGACGCCGTACGGCAGCGGCAGCACCTGCACGGTGGACGGCTGGGGGCAGCTAGGTCATTACCTGATCGCCAGCGTTAGCTGCTACAACGCGGTGACCGGCGTGGCGGCCAGCAGTGAATTCGACCTCATCGTCACCCACCCGTACACGACTCCGCGCGGAGTCTTCGATTACGCCTATAACTACCTGGCCACCGGCTCGGGCACGCTGCACGGCTACCAGTACAACTCGTCGCGTGGTGCCAACAAGGTGCAGCATCTGGGCACCGGCAGGTACCAGATCACCTTCGGCGGCCCGAGGTCATCCGGCATGCGCGGCACCGTGAAGGTGAGCCCGTACGGCACCGGCGCCGGCGATTGCGGGCCGGTTAGCTGGCACGGCACCAGGCACGGCGAGGTGGTGCTGGTCAACTGCTACGCGCCAGCCGGTGCGCTGCAGAACCGGCGGTTCATGGTCACCTACGCCAGCGCCAACAACCTGCTTGGGCAGAGCGGCATCGCCGGAGCGAACGCGCTGGCCAGCCGGCCGGGCACGGCTAGCTATACGCCGTCGGTGCAGTACAACAGCGAGCGCCACGCCGTTGTCAGAGTGCGGCACCTCGGCACCGGCTACTACCTGGTGACGTTCAAGGGCTCGGAGGGCACGCCGACCAATGGCGGCGATGTCCAGGTTAACTCGGTCGGCAACGCTGACGTGCAGTGCTACGTCGGTTCCTGGGGGCAAGGGACAAACCCGGACGCCAGCGTGTTCTGCGACAACGAGTTCGGCCTGGCCCACAACTCCGCTTTCGAAGTGAACTGGGTCGTCGGCTGATCTGATTGCTATTGCCGGATGACGGGGCCGTGCCAGCCGGGCGCGGCCCCGTTACCTTGCCAGATGTCAGCTGGCGACGTCGGCCGAGCTGAGCTTGGCCCACGCGATCGCAGCGAAGATCACGATGTAGACGCCGAACGAGGCGAGCCCGTGCTGCATGCCCGACCAGTCGACCGGCGAGCGGAACATGCCGTCCCAGGTCAGCCACCAGTGCGTCGGCAGATAGGCGTGGATGGCCGACAGCTGCGGGATCTGGTCTGAGATCTCGCTGCCGACCACCAGCACCAGAACCCCGGCGATCGCCCCGACCGGATGCTGGGTGAAGGTCGACGCCGCCAGCCCGATCGCGCCGAGCTCGGCCATGGCGGCGGCGGCATACAGCGCGACCAGCAGCACCCGCAGCACGCCCGCCCCGAGCGAGATCGTCGTCCCGGACAGCAGCGTGACCGGCCCGACGTGGAACAAGATCATTCCCATGATCAGCGACACGACCGTGACCAGCAGGCACGCGGCCAGCGCGAACGTCACGATCGCCACGTACTTCACCGCGAGCAGCCGGGTCCGGCCAGCGGGCACCGTGAGCAGCCCCCGCAGGGTGCCGATACTGGCCTCGCTGGCCACCGACTCGCCGGCCACCACCGCCATCGACAGCGGCAGCATTAGCAACGTCAGCATCAGCGTCAGCACGGTCAGCGCCAGGAAGACCCCGTTCCCGGCGATCTGGTTCAGGAAGGCGGGTCCGCCGCCACCCTGGTCTCCGGAGTTCAGCGTCAGGCGGAACAGCACGCCGAAGCAGATCGGGATGATTGCCAGCACCCCGAGCAACGCAAGGTTGCGCGGACGGCCGAACACCAGCCGCAGCTCGGCGAAGTAAAAGCGGAACCAGGAGGTAACGGGGTTGCCGCGGACCCCCGGCACGTCCGGCGGCCAGGCGGTCCCGCGGGGCCGAGCCGACCAGCAGCCCGGTCTTGCTAACCGGCCCGTCCCCCGCCGCAGGGGCTGTCTCGGCCGCAACCCGGCTGCCTTCCGGCTGGTGACTGGCCGGCGCGCCCTCAGTCGACATCGAAACCCTCGCCGGTCAGCTCCACGAACTCGTCTTCCAGGCTGCGTCTGGGCGTCTCCAGGCCAGCCACCGGGACGCCTGCCAGCACGAGCCGTTCGCAGACTTCCTCGGGCAGCATGGCGCCAAGGTCAGCAGTGACCTCGTTACCGGACTCCGCGACGCCAGCCAGCGCCAGTTCGGTCAGAACCTTGACCGCCTGGGCCGGCTGCGGCGTGCGCACGAGCAGCCGGGCCGGGCTCGCCGCCGCGCAGCTGCGCCAGCGGGCCCTGGAAGACGAGCTTGCCGTGCCGCATCACGCCGAGATGGGTGCATACCTGCTCCACCTCGGCAAGCAGATGCGAGGAAACGAACACGGTCGTGCCGTCGGCGGCGATCTGCCGGATAAGGCTCCGCACCTCGCGAGTGCCTTGCGGGTCCAGGCCGTTGGTCGGCTCGTCCAGGATGACCAGATCCCTGGGCCGGAGCAAGCTGGTCGCGATGCCCAGCCGCTGCTTCATGCCGAGCGAGTACGCGCGGTACCGCTTGTCGGCGGCCGCGAGCAGGCCGACCCGGTCGAGCGCCCGGTCGATCCGCGCCGTCGCGGTTGCCCGGCTAGCGGTCCGGTCGGCCGCGTCCAGCCTGGCCAGGTTGGCCCGGCCGGACAGGTGGGGGTGAAACGCCGGGCCTTCCACCAGCGAGCCGACCCGCGGAAGCGCGATCGCCTGCTGGTCCGGCATCGGCTCGCCGAGTACCTCATGCTGCCCGGCGGTCGGCTGGATCAGCCCGAGCAGCATGCGGATCGTCGTCGTCTTGCCGGAGCCGTTGGGACCGAGGAACCCGAAGACCGAGCCGACTGGCACCGCAAGGTCGATCCCGTCCACGGCAACCTGCCCGCCGCGGAACCGCTTGGTCAGCCCGCTGCTGGCCAGCGCGTAGTCGGACATCACGAGCGGCGAGCTTACCCGGAGTGCGCGGCGGCGTCGCGGTAGAGCACGGCCGGGGTGACCGCGCCGGCAAGCACCCGGCCGTCGCTGGTGATAAGCACCGAGACCAGGCTCGTCGTGAGCAGCCTGCCGCTACCCCACGTGCCACGCACTGGCCTGGAAGCCAGCAGCAGCGCGCGGAGCACGGCCGGGGCCGGCCCGGTCGGCGCCGAGACCTTCAGCGTCGAGCTGTAGGCGCTAGATCCGGACGACGACGGCTGCTGGAATACGGCCGGCGCGTGGCCTCCGGGCTTGCCGAGAAGTTGTTTCACCGCGGCCGCACGCGCCGGGCTCGGTGGGGTCGCGACGACCGACAGCCAGTCCTTGCCGATGATCGTCGGCTTGGCGCCGCCGGCGAAGACGGCTGGGAATGCGCCTGCGAACGGCAGCCCGATGGCACCCGGCGGTAGCCCGCTCCAGAACCCGCCGCCGTTGTTCGCGGTGCCGGTTGCCTTGAGGACCGCCGAGGCGCCCGCAGGGCCTCTGCTGAACTGCTGGTCAAAGCTCTTTATGATCTTGGCGCGCTCGGCCTTTGGCATGGTCTTCGGCAGGCTAGCGGCGAAGTGCTGCTCAAGCTGCCTGACGAGCTGCTTCGGCATCGGCTTGCCCTTGACGGCACGCAGACCGCCCTTGGCCCCTGCCGGGCTCATCATCCGCATCGGTGCGCACACCCTGGCCGGCGCGCCCGACTTGGCACCGCAGAGCTTGAGCTGACGCAGCTTGGCCGCACGGAGCTTGGCCAGGCTGATCTTGCCAATGCGCAGCCGCCCGGTCGCCAGCTTGTTGAGGGCGAGCTTCCCGAGGCCCAGCTTTCCGAGGCTCGGGGGCAGCCCGGCGGGAACCTTCTGTACCCGCACTGTCGCACCCGGCGGCGGGACAAAGCTGAAGTTCGACATCCCCGGACGGCCGAAGGTCAGCGCGGTGAAGCCGACACTGAAAGCCGGGCTGGACGCGCCGCGGGCAATCACCTCGACGCGCAGCGGGATGTGCGTGCTGGCGTCGATCGCGATGAGGATCTGGCCGACCAGCGATCCGGTGGACTTGGGCGCGAACGACAGCTGGTAGGCCGCCCGGCCCGCCACCGACACGTTGCTCTGCACGGTCACGGTTGTGCTCGGGCCGATCGCAGCGAGTGCCTGGCGGGCTGCTGCGATCGGCGAGTCAGGCAGGCTTGCTGGTGCCGACTTGGAGCTCTGGCTCTGGGGCGCGCCGAAGAAGGCCCCGTTCGCCGGAAAGATGGGGCCCGCGAAGTGCGGCGGAAACACCACGTGCGTCGCGGTCTGGGTCTTGCTGTTCCACAACCACAGGGTCCGGCCGTCGAGCCTTAGGTCGCTCTCGCCCGCCTGGACCGGCACAGCCAGCCGGATGTGCTGCGGGTCCAGGTACCAGATGCTGACGCTCTGGCCGCTGGCCAGCGCGGCCGAAGCGGCATTGCCCTGGGTCGCCTGAGTCGGCAGCGCGGGCAGCCCGAAGTTCGAGGTCTGCTGGATCGTCGCGGTGAACGGGCCAGTCGGCCGGGCACTTCCCCCGGCCAGGCCGGCCAGTAGCTGGGCAGCGCTGCGGGCTGGCAGCGACGACCCGGACTGCGCGCTGGCGACTGCGGAGGCCGCGATCACGATGCCTGCCGTTGCCACCACACCGACCGGCACGGCCCACCGCGCCCGGACGCCAAGCTTCCGCACCATGATCACCCGTTTCCAGCAAGCACCCCGTCTACTAGCACAATAGCGGCCAGCCGGACAGCCGACGTCAGCCGGAAGTATGAGACGGGCCGCCTCGGCCTGCCTGCCGCCGGCCAGCCACCGTGCCCGCCGGGCTGCTACCAGCGGTGCCAGGGCAGCAGGGCGGTGACCGCCACGGCCGCGAAGAGCAAGGTCAGGTAGACGATTGACAAGTGGAATAGCCGCATCGGGGCGGGCGAGCTGCCGGCCGCGATCCGGCCACGGAGCCGGTGCGCCTCGGCGAGGAACCAGGCTCCCAGCCCGGCCGCGCAACAGCCATAGATCCAGCCGGCATACGGGGTAAGCAGCAGCGTCGTCGCGACCATGACCTGCGAGTAGATAACGATCTTCCGAGCTACCGTCGCTGGCGTCGCTACGACAGGAAGCATCGGTACGTTGGCGGCGGCATAGTCATCGCGGAACTTGATGGCCAGCGCCCAGAAGTGCGGCGGCGTCCAGAAGAAGATCACCGCGAATAGCACCCCGGCCCACCAGCTCACCCGCCCGGTTACGGCGGCCCAGCCGACCAGGACCGGGAAACAGCCAGCCGCCCCGCCGATCACGATGTTGGATGCCGTCCGGCGCTTCAGCCCGATGGTGTACACGAATACGTAGAACAAGATCGCGGCATCTGCGAGTGCCGCAGCCAGCCAGTTTGCCGCCAGTCCGAGGAGCAGGGTCGAGGCCGCGCCGAGCAGGACTCCCCACGCCAGGGCCTCGGCTGGCCGGATCGGCGTACCGCTGGCCTGGCCGGCCCCGCCATGGGCGCTGACCTTGGCCACCAGCGGGCGCCCCGAAGTGCGCCGCATGACCGCGTCAATGTCCCGGTCCAGGTAGCAGTTCAGGGTATTCGCGCTGGCCGCGGCGAGTGCGCCGCCGGCCAGCGTGACGAGAATCAGCCGGATGGACGGCATTCCCTGATCGGCGAGGATCATCGTCGGTAGCGTGGTGACCAGGAGCAGTTCGATGATCCTGGGCTTGGTGAGCAAGAACAGCGACCGCGCGATCAGCCGGGCCGGCCGCCGCCCGGCGGTGCCCGCCGGGATAGCCGAGGGCGGCAGTGCCGTGGCGATCCGTGCCGGATCGTCCGTGCCAGGCCCGAGTGCGCCTGTCACCTGTGTCACTGTGCTGCCTCCGCCATTGTCGAACTCGTCAGCGCTGTCGCCCGGGAAGCCGGCCGTCCCGTGCTCGCGAGCATTACCGTCACCAAGGCTGGCTCCCTGGTCGCCCGCCGCGCCCCAGACACGGTACCCGGTCGCCAGACGGCCGCCGCAGTCGCCTGCGACCTGGCGTTTGTCATGATCGTCGGGCCTGGTTGCCGCGATGACGCCGGAACTGGACAGCCAACACACCCGCCAAGGCCGCCTAAGCTCATGTCGAAACGTCCTCCTGTCACCTACGGTGACTGGCATGGCCGTTAGGTACCGGGAGGAAAGATCGTGAACACGGGCACTACTGCGCGCACCTCGGCGATCCGCGGGGCAGTGACTGCTTCTGCCGTCCTGGCGGTCGCGCGCTGGTCTAAGTGGCTGGAGCCGGAGATGCTGGGCCTGGCCGACGTTGTCGGTCCTGGCGGCGTCTGCATCGACGTCGGCGCCGCGGCCGGGCTGTACACCGTGCCGCTGTCCCGCCTGGTCGGGCCGACCGGGGTCGTCCACAGCGTGGAGCCGCTGCCGTTCGCCTGGCCGGTGTGGAACCGGGTCCTGGGCGCCCGCGGCAACCCCAACGTCACGCATCACTGCATGGCGCTCGGATCCGAGCCTGGCAAGGCCAGCATGAGCGTTCCGATGGGCAAGTACGGCCTTGTCACCGGGCGCTCGTTCGTCAGCCAGAAGAGCCATGGCCTCGGCTCCAATGCCGAGTTCGCGGAGCACGTCGAGTTCCCGGTGACGGTTGACACTCTGGACGGGCTAGCGACCAGGGTCGGCCTGACCAGACTGGACTTCATCAAGGTGGACGTGGAGGGGGCAGAACTCCAGGTCCTGTATGGCGGCAAGGACGTCATCGAGTCGTTCCGGCCGTCGCTGCTGCTCGAGATCGAGGCCCGGCACACCGAGCGCTACGCATGCAGCCCGGAAGACGTGGTCGACTGGCTCTCCCAGCGGGGCTACCTGATGTACACCTGGCAGCGCGGCTGGCAGCGAACCGGGCAGGTCGCCGACGCCACCCGCAATTACCTGTTCCGCACCCCTGGCCGGTCCGTGCCCCGCCAGATGACGCCGCCAGATTACGCCTGAGGCCCGCCGGACCGCGGGCACCGCACAGCGCTCGCCGCAGTCCGGGTCCGCCGGTCTGGCCGGCGCGCTAGATTTCATTGCATGGCAGCCGAGCACGGATCCGTCGCACGCGCGCAGGGCGTCCCGGCTGATAATGCCGACCTGGCCGACCCCGCTGGCCCTCCGCTGCTGCCGCGCCGCCGGACCGTGCTCGGGGTCGCCAGTGGCCTGGCGCTGGCAGCGCTGGTCGTAGTCGCGCTCACGCTGGGTGGCGGCATCGGCGGCACGTCGGGGCCGTCCCAGCCGCCGGTCGCCGCCAGCAGCTTCTCGCTGGCCGCACTCGGCCATCCGGGCCAGCGGGTCTCGCTGGCCGGGTATGCCGGGAGACCCGTGCTCATCAACTTCTTCGCGTCCTGGTGCGTGCCCTGCCGGCGTGAGACTCCGTTGCTGGCGAGGTTCTACCGGGAGCAGCACGGCCGTGTGCTGGTCATCGGCATTGACTCCAACGACGAGGCACCGGCAGCGGTCCGGTTCACCCGGTCCGCCGCAGTCGGCTATCCGGTCGGCGTTGACCCGGCCGGCACGGTGGCGAGCTCATACGGCATCATCGCGCTGCCGCAGACTTTCATGCTGAACGCCAGGCACCAGATTGTCCGCCACATCGTCGGCGAGGTGACGCCCGCCGAGCTGAGCTCCTGGGCGCGTAGCCTGGCCGGCGCCAACCGATAAGACGGGCCGGCCGTGCCGGGTATGGGATTCAGCGGAGCGAATGCCGCGCTCGCCGCGGCGTTCCGCTCGGCCCTGCTCAGGCAGGGCACAGTTGCATTCCTGATCTTCGTATTGCTGGCCATCGCCTGGGTGGCGAGCCGCGAGACGGTGCTGGTCCATGACCGTAGCCGCCTGCTCGCGAGCCGGGCTGCCAGCACTGCCGAACCCGTGGCCCGGCGGCTGCTGCGCATCTGCTTCGGACTGCTGTGGATCTTCGACGGGGTCTTGCAGACGCAGCCGGGCATGCCGGCCGGCCTGCCCTCGCGCGTCATCGGCCCGGCGGCAGCCGGAGCACCGGGCTGGGCACAGCAGGCAGCCGGGTGGGCCGGGTCCGCCTGGTCGCATCACCCAGTCCAGGCCGCGGCGGCTGCAGTCTGGATCCAGCTCGGCCTCGGCATCTGGCTGGTCTCGGCTGCTCGCGGCCGCTGGTCCCGGCTCGCGGGGCTGGCCAGTGCCGGCTGGGCCATGGTCATCTGGGTGTTCGGCGAAGCCTTCGGCGGCCTGCTCGCCCCCGGGGTGACCTGGCTACTAGGCGCGCCGGGCGCAGCTGTGTTCTACTGCGCGGCAGGCGCGCTGCTCGCTCTGCCCGGCCGCAGCTGGCGGGACATTCGGCTCGGCCGCCGACTGCTGCAGGGAGCGGGCCTGATGCTGGTCGGGTTCGCTGTCATTCAGGCGTGGCCAGGGCACGGCGCCTCGCCGGGCGGCGGCCCGGCTGGCACGCTGGCCGTCGCCGTGCGATCCATGGCGACCGCCCGGCAGCCGGCCGCCCTGGTCGGTCTGGTCAGCGGGTTCGCCCGATTCGCCGCCGCACACGGCTCCGCCGTGAACCTGGCCGCAGCCGTGGTCCTGGCCGCGGCCTGCGCGTGCTTGCTCACCGGAAGGCTCGCGCTCGCGCGCCCGGCCGTCGTTGTCATGATCGTTGTCTGCCTGGCCGACTGGATCGTGGTGCAGGATCTTGGCTTCCTCGGCGGCCTCGGCACCGACCCGAACAGCATGATTCCGCAAGCGATCTTGCTGACCGCAGGGTTGCTGGCGATGACCCGGCTGCCGACAGCCGCCCGGGCACCGGCAGGTACTCGCGCACCGGCCGCGATAGCGCCGCTGACGGGCGGCCCGGCCACGAACGCGCACGCAGCCGTGACTGGGCACGCTGCGCTCAACGGGCACGCTGCGCTCAACGGGCACGCTGCGCTGAACGGGCACGCTGCGCTCAACGGCAACTCGACCCCCAAGGTAGCGGGCGCGCCAGTAACCCCGGCAGTTGCCGCGGCTGGCCCGGCAGTGGCACGCAGCAGATCGCGAGTGGCCGACCTCGGCTTCGCACTTGGTACCGCCAGTACCAGTGCCGTTCTTGTGCTCTGGGCCGTCGCCCTGGTCCTGCTCGGAGCCGGCCCGATGGCACTGGCCGCAGCTGAGCGCCTGCGCTGAGCGACCGCATCCCTGCGCAGACCACTGAGCCCAGCGCAGACCACCGACTTCCCGCGCTGTCCACTGGACGGCCCGGCCTGGCCTGCCTCACGCCAACATCACTGCGCAAGGGGCTAGTCGCGCTGCCCTGGCGCGACCCCGTTCCCGTCAGGATTCAGAAGCCGCAGCTGCTGAGGGCCGCGCCGAAAGCGGACTCCCAGCCCGACCGGAACCGGGCCGGGCCCGGCCGGGCCGGCTTGGCTCGGTCCAGCGCGGCAAGCGCCGAACGGGTGACATCCGCCGCTCGCGCGGAGGTAACCATCGCGTCGCCGAGCTCCAGCTCATGCTGGAGGTTATCCCGGCCGTGGCCAGGAACGACGTCGAGCAGCAGCAGCGGTCTGCCGATGGTTCGGGCCTCCGAGCAGGTATCACCTGAGCTGGTGATCACCAGGTCGGCCGCCGACATGAGATCGGGAATCCGGTCGGTGAAACCGAAGGCTCGCAGCCGTGGCTGCCGAGCTGCGGCCGCCGACAGCCGACTGGCCAGCCTGACGTTGCGCCCGGCGACGGCCAGCACGTGTACGCCCGCAGCGGCCAGCGCCTCCGCCGCCGCGGCCACCGGTCCGAGGCCCCATGCGCCGGACATCAGCAGCACGCAGCGCTCTGCCTGCGGGACACCGAGCTCCGCTCTTGCCTGCAGCTGGCTCTTAGCCTCATAGAACTCCTGGCGGACCGGCGGCGGCACCACCTGGACGCGCGCTTCCGGCTGGAACCTGAGCACCGCCAGCTCGGCGACCTCGGCGGTCACCAGGTACGTATCCACATGGGGATGCACCCACAGCCAGTGCGGCGTCACGTCAGTGCAGAACACAATGTGTCGCATCGCCGGGTACTGCCGGACCAGCATGCTCGCCGCCGCCGCACCCGTTGCGAACACGGAAATGAGCAGGTCGGTCGGATGATCTTCCAGGTAGTCACGCAGCCTGGGGAGGAGCTGGCGGGTCGCCGCGGAGTCGGCAAGCCTCGCCAGCCGGCCGCCAGTGCGCAGTGACGAAAAATGGAATGCGTCGTACACGCCCGGCACACCGAGCATCGCACGGAACACCGCCTCGCCGGCTGAGCCGCGACCGCGGCCCATCATCCGGATGGCGTCCAGCGTGTGCGTCGACCAGCCTTGTGACTCGAGCGAGGCCGAGCAGGCAGCAGCCAGCGCATCGTGGCCCATCCCGATGGAGCCGGAGAGCAGCAGGGCGGACCGTGGCGTGGTCATACCGTCCCCCCGGCCGACTCCGGCTGCTCCTGCTCTCGCCCTGGCGGCCCTTGCGCCGGCTGCTCCTGTAGCCAGTCCAGGTAGAGCCGGATGCCGGTGGCGAAGGATGTCACCGGCGCCCAGTCGAGCAGCTCTTTCGCCAGCCGCGAGGAAATGCTGACACCCTCGTAGTCAGCGGGCCGGGCCGGCTCGTGCCTGACTGGTACCGGCCGGACCAGACTGCACACGGTGTCCGCTATCTCGCGGACTGACACCGGTGTGCCGCCCTCCAGCGCCAGAGTCTGATCAGCGGCAGCGGGCGCCAGCGCCCGGACGTGCGCGTCAGCCAGGTCCTCGACGTAGACATAGTTCCGCTGCTGTTCGCCGGTGCCGGCGATCGTGATCGGCAGGCCGTCCAGCGCGGCCTGGACGAACCGCGCAACCACCAGGGCGCCGCGCATCCTCGGCCCGTACGGGATCCCGTATCGCAGGATGGTGAACCGCTGCCCGTACATCTCCCGGTAGCTGTGCACGAGCAGTTCAGCGGCCAGCTTGGTGGCCACGTAGACGTGACCCGGACTGCGCAGGTCGACTGGCACGTCCTCGGTCAGCTCGCCGCGACCGACTGCCGCTCCGTACACCCAGACCGTGCTCGCGAGCACGAAGCGGCCAGCCGAAGCCTGCCTGGCCGCCTCGATGACCCTGGCCGTGCCCTCAACGTTCAGCCGGGTGGCGGCCACCGGGTCGGCCGCCACTTCGTTCACGTCAGCCGCCCCGGCAAGGTGGAAGACAGCATCGGCTCCGGCCACCGTCGCCGCCAGCGCAGCCTCGTCGAATATGTCCGCGTGCCGGTACTCGGCTGCCGGGTTCTGCCAGCGGCCGCGCAGGTCCAGGACCGAGACGTGATGACCGGCCATGACCAGATGATCAACGACATGCGAGCCGATGAACCCGCAGCCCCCGGTTACCGCGATACGCATGCGTGCTCCCTTACCCGCATCCTGGCCTCGGACACACCGGAGACTGGCCCTCCGACCGCGCCATGCCGGGCATCTCAGACCCTGGCCATGGCGCCGTAGACGGCGGCCACGGCCGTTATCACCTGGTTCACTTCGTCGTCGGTCATGTCGGAATGAACAGGCAGGCAGATATGGCGGCCGCACAAGTCCTCGGCCACGGGTAGCGGCGGGCCGGCGAACTCGGCGAACACCGGCTGATGGTGCAGCGGCAGGTCGTAGACCTCGCCTGCCAGCCGCACCTGATGCTGGTCGGCGAGCAGCTGGCGGAACCTGGCGCGATCAGCGCCCGGCGGCAGCACGGCGATGTACTTATAGAAGTTAGTGCGGCAGCCCTCCGGCTCGGGCAGCGGATCAAGGCCGTCAAGTCCGGCAAGAGCAGCATCGTAGCGAGCGGCCACCGTCCGCCTGTGCGCGATGGAGCTGGTCATCCGGCGCAAGTGAACAAGCCCGGTTACGGCCGCGAGCTCGGACATCCGCCAGGCGTAACCGTGCAGTACATGGTGGTTGGCACTAACGCTGCCCTTGCCCTGATCGCGGTAGATGCGAGCCGCGTGCTCGATGGCATCGGCGGAGGTCAGGATCATCCCGCCTTCGCCGGACGTGACGACCTTGGTGGGAAAGAACGAGAACCCGGCCGCCGTTCCGAATGAGCCAGCCGGCCGCCCATCGTAACTGGCTCCGTGCGCGTGCGCGGCGTCCTCGACCAGCGCGATCTCCCGCTCAGCACAGAGAGCGCGCAACTCGTCGACATGCGGTGAGATCAGACCGCCGATGTGCACGACCATCACCGCGGCCGTATCCGGGGTCAGCGCCGCCCGTACAGTCTCCGGGCTGAGCGCGAACGTCAGCGGGTCGATATCGGCGAACACCGGCCTGCCGCCGGCCCGCAGGGCTGCCTCTGCGGTGGCAAAGAAGGTGTTGGCCGGGACCACGACCTCGCGCCCAGCCACCCCGATGCTGCGCAGGATGATCTCCAGCGCGGCGGTCCCGCTGGCCACCGCGACCGCATGTGGTATCTGCAGCACGGACTGCCCGCCCGTGCCTGGCTGCCCGCCCGTGCCTGGCTGCCCGCCTATGCCTTGCGAACCGTCAATGCCGTGCGGACCGCCAATGCCGTGCCCGGAGGCAATGCCAGATTCGCCGTTAATGCTGTGCGCGGCGGCAAAAGCAGCCTCGAATTGCCTGGTGAAAGGCCCGAGGGTGAGATATCCGGTAGCAAGAATATCGGCGACTGCCGCCGCGATCTCCTCGCGATCCGCGGCCGGAAAGACGACGCGTGCTGCCTGGACTGCCAACCGGGGTCCCCTTGCTCGGTGTTGGCTCGCCAACTAATGGCAAATTTACCATTAAAGATGGCCAACTCGGCTCAATCCTGGGCGAGACACCGGCAGGAGATTCGCCAAGTCGTCATGATCCCAGGTAATCACGTTTGCCGCCGGCCCCGCATGGTGCGTGTCACCATTCGGCCGAGAAATCACCGGCATGACTCGCGGCGGCTGGACAGGCGACGGCCGCTAACCTTGGCGAAGCCGAACATCACAAGAACAGGGGCCGAACTGCCGTGGCTCGTCCCGATCCCGGTGCCGCCGCAGCGGCCAGATCCGCGTCCGCTTACCGGGCCGGGCCCGCGCTGCGGCTCGCCGTTCCTGTCGCGGCCGCCTGCGCCGCAAGCCTCGCCGTCGCTCAGGCGGGGCCTGGGGTTACCGGCTTCGGGCCTGTCCGGCGGCTGCTGTTCCCCCGGCTGGCTGGCCGTGGCGATCCCAGCCATGTGGCCCTCACTTTCGATGACGGCCCTGATCCGCAGTCCACTCCACAGTTCGCCGCCGTGCTCGCCGACCGCGGCATCCGCGCCACCTTCTTCATGCTGGGAAGCATGATCGTCAAGGCGCCCGCGCTGGCGCGTGACCTCGCCGCCAGCGGCCACGAGATCGGCGTGCACGGCTGGGACCACCGTTACCTGACCGTGCGCGGGCTGCGAGACACCAGGACGGATCTGCATCGGACTACCGATCTCATCACTGAGGTGACGGGAACGCGGCCGAGATTGTTCCGCCCGCCGTACGGCGTGCTGAGCGGCCCGGCGCTGGTTGCGTCTCTCGAACTCGGGCTCACCCCGTTGCTGTGGGGCGCGTGGGGCCGGGAGTGGTCCGCGGGCGCGACACCTGAGTCGGTATTCCAGACCCTTAACGGCCACCTCGCCGGCGGCGTAACCGTGCTGCTGCACGACTCCGGCTGCACCTCGCCGCCCGGCGCCTGGCAGGCCGGCCTGGGTGCGCTCCCGCTGCTGCTAGATGCCTGCGAGCAGCAGCGCCTGCGGGTCGGCCCGGTAGCCGAGCACGGCATCCCGGGCCTGCCGGGGTGACGGCGCTGCAGACGCAGTACGCCAGGCACAGCCCGGTTAGGTTTGCTGGCTGCGCCTCGGCCGGACCATCGAGCCGACTACCCCGGTCGCGCCATAGGCCAGTGCCCCGTGCCAGAGCGCAGTGAACAGGCTGCCGCCGATGCCGCTGCCATGCACGATCGTGAGCGCGAACACGACGATGGCACACGCGGCACCCGGCATCACGGCGTACCGCCATGGCCTGCGGCGGGCCCACCGCAATGCCCGGCTGTGCCGCGTGCGCACCAGCGCACCCGCGCCAGCGACCGCGAAGAACGCCACTGCGCCCATGGACAGCGGGGTGAATACTTCCGGGTGCAACAGGTGGAAGGGGAGGTGGATCAGGAAGTCCGCGCCCGCGGCGGCGACGCCGGCGGCGCCGGCAAGTTTCCACGGCGCCTCGGACAGGGCCGCGCCGGAAACTGCGAGTTCCTCGCGAGTGCTCAGGTTAGCTTCGTACGTGCTTGGCGGTGCCGACATTGTTGACTCCTGCGTGCAAGCTAGGCTGACGACATCAAGATATATCTCTAGGGAGCTGGTGACAAGATATATCTTCTTTGCTGTACCAGTGCCCCCGACTTGCTGGACCAGCGGCCCGTTCTTGGATCAGCTCCGCTACCGACCCGCCAGACTTCGTCAGCGGCACGCGATAGGTGTTCCTCAGGGCTCATTCAGCTAACGTCCAGGTCGGTAGGGCTTACTGGGTTGGACGGTTGTCGGCGATGACCCTGCTGCCGGACATAAGCGCCGCAGCGACACATAGGCTGGCAGAGACTGGGCAGAGGATGATGGAGATGCACGAAGAGCAGAACAGCGATGGCCAGCAGCCTGGCGCCTGGGAAGCTTGGGCTCCGCAGGCTGACCAGCCGTTTCTGCCGGGCTTGAGCGCAGCAAGCCCGTCCGCGCCAGATCCTCGGGTGAACCCCGCGCAAGCTGACGAGACCAGCCAGGTTGCCGCCGCCAGCGATGCAGCAGCTGGCCAGCCTGAACCGTCCGGCCAGGGCAGCGAACCTGGTCGGCCGGTACCAGCTCACCAGTCTGATGAGCCGGCCGGATCATCGCAGCCGGCCGCCGGGGCGATCCCACCGCAGGTTCCCCTCGTTACGGCGAGCCGGGCTACAGCACCCCCGGATACGGCGAGCCGGGCTACGGCACGCCTCTAGCTGGGCAGCCCGGATACGGCACCCCCGGATACGGCCCCGGCCAGCCCGGATACGGCCAGCCTGGGTACGGCCAGCCCGGGTACGGCCAGCCACCGGGTTATCAGATCGGCGGCGGGTTCGGCCAGCCGCCTGGCGGTCAGGGCCCGCCACCTGGATACGGACCGCCGCCGAGGCGGCGAAGCGGCCTGACGACAGCGGTCGCCTACATCGCCGTCGCGGCCGTGGCCGCCGCCATCGGCGGCCTAGCCGTCGGACTGAACGAGCCGGGCAGCCAGCCGCCGTCCGCCAGCTCCGGCACGTTCGGCAATCCGAACTTCGGCTCCGGCTCGCAGAACAATGGCGGCGGCCCTGCTGGATCCGGCGCCAACGTCAGTAAGGGCACCCTCAGCAAGGTGGAGCAGTCGGTCGAGCCGGGCCTGGTCATCATCAGCAGCAACCTGAAGTACCAGGGACCCGGCGCCTCGGCGGCTGCCACCGGCATGGTCATTAGCAGTAACGGCCTGGTGCTGACAAATAATCACGTCATCAACGGCACCACCGGCCTGACCGCGACGGTCGTCGGGACCAACCGGCGGTATAACGCGAAGTGGCTCGGTTACGACAAGAGCTCCGATGTCGCCGTCATCCAGCTGCAGAACGCGTCCGGTCTCAAGACCGTGCCGCTTGGCAACTCCAACTCGGTGAAGGTGGGCGACAATGTGGTCGGCATGGGTAACGCCGGCGGCACCGGCCGCATCCAGGCCGTAGTCGGCACTGTCACCGCTCTCAACCAGTCGATCACCGCCAGCGATCAGGGCAGCGGCGCGTCTGCGGAGCGTCTCACCGGCATGCTCCAGACCGATGCGCAGATCATTCCCGGCGACTCCGGCGGGCCGCTGGCCAACCTGAGCGGCGTGGTTATCGGCATGGATACGGCCGCGAGCACGACCAGTACCTTCAGTGGCCAGCAGAGCCAGCAGGATGTCGGATTCGCCATCCCGATCAACAAGGCGATGGGGATCGCCAGGCAGATCATTTCCGGGCAGTCAAGCTCGTCGGTGCACGTAGGCTCGTCCGGTTTCGTCGGAGTGCTGGTGCCCGGCGGCAAGAACGGCACCCAGAGCACGGTCTCCAGCCCGCGGGCTCAGCTCCGGCAGCAGGAGCAGGCACAGGCGGCCAACGGCCCGCTCCAGCCGGCCACCAACAACTGCCTGGCTAGCAACCAGCAGGCCGGCGTTCCGACCAAGGTGGCACCGGTGAGCACCGGCACGCTCGTGCTCGGGTCGCTCTGCCGGACCCCGGCGGCTCAGGTCGGGCTGGTGCCGGGTGACGTCATCATCAGGGTCAACAGCCAGCCGGTGTCGTCGCCAGCCTCGCTCATGAACATCCTGCAGTCGGTGAAGAGCGGCTCGACCGTCAGGCTGACCTGGGTGACGACCTCAGGTCAGACGGAGACCAGGCCGCTGACCCTGGCTGCGGCACCGCCGCAGTAGGCCATTCTTCGCCCGATTGCGAAGAGGGGCGATCGGCGCCCCTTAGGCGCCGCTGCGCGCGATTCGTGATCGGAACGGGGTCGTCGTGCGACGCTCGGTCACCGGTCAGGCGGCGCCACGCAGCCAGCCGAGCATCCGCTCCTCGCATTCCGCAACCTGGTCCACCGGCACGTTCTCGTTCCTGGTGTGCGCCAGTTGCGGATCACCGGGCCCGTAGTTCACCGCCGGGATCCCGAGCGCGTCGAATCTGGCCACGTCGGTCCAGCCGAGCTTCGCACGCGGCTGGCCGCCGATGGCCGCAACGAACGCGGCGGCGGCTGGCTGGCCGAGGCCCGGACGGGCGCCGCCGGCCGAGTCGGTCACTTCCACCTCCCAGCCGGAAAAGACCGCACGCACGTGCTCGGCGGCCTGGTCTTCAGACCGGTCTGGCGCGAACCTGAAGTTCACGCTGACCCGGCATTCATCGGGGATCACGTTGCCGGCCACGCCGCCGGTGATCCAGACCGCGTTCAGACCTTCGTGATAGCTGAGTCCGTCCACCACCGGCTGGCGCGGCTGGTAATCGCGCAGCACGTCCAGGATCCCGCCGGCCGCATGGATCGCATTGCGGCCTAGCCAGGACCTGGCGCTATGTGCCCGCTCGCCGCGCGAGATGATCTCTGCACGCAGCGTGCCCTGGCAGCCGCCTTCGACAACGGCACCGGTCGGCTCGAGCAGCACGGCAAAATCAGCCGCCAGCAGCTCGGGCCGCGACCGGCTGAGCCTGAGCAGCCCGTTGCGCTCGGCCTCGACCTCCTCGCAGTCGTAGAACACGTAGGTCACCTCGCGCACCGCGCTGGTCAGTTGCGCGGCCAGCCGGAGCTGCACAGCGACGCCCGACTTCATGTCACAGCTGCCGCAGCCGTACAACAGTCCGCCATCCAGGTGCGAGGGCACGTTTCCCGCCACCGGCACGGTGTCAATGTGCCCGGCCAGCGCAACCCGCTCGGCGTGGCCAAAGCTGGTCCGTGCCACGATCACATTGCCATCGCGGTGCACGGACAGATGCGGCAGCGTCGCCAGAGCGCCTTCGATGGCGTCGGCGAGCGGTCTCTCGTTACCGCTCACCGATTCGATGTCTACAAGCTGCGCGGTCAGCCTGGCGGCAGGCAGCGAAAGGTCCAGTTCCACGGCGAGAGCATAGCGGGACCATCGGTGCGGCCGAGTAACGCAGCGGTGAGCGAATGCGCTCGGACGATCAGCCCTGAGCCCATGATCACGACTATTGCGCTCCGCACGGCGCAGCTGAATCCTCGCGATCGGGACGCGGACGGATGTCAGGCCGGTCCGGCATCTGGACCAGCTTTAGCGGTACCGGCCAGGGCGCGTGCCGCCGCCGTCAGCGCCCTGATGATGACCTCCACCGCGGGCCGCCGCACCGACGACGCCCGCGCCACCGCGTACAGATCCCTGGCCGGGCTGATGCCAGGCAGTTCCCGGACCGCAACCCGGCCCTCGCCCGCGGCCAGGGCCAGCCGCGGCAAGATCGCGATCCCGATTCCGCGCGCCACCAGGCTCAGGATGGTAGCCAGGCCCTCGAACTCCGACGGCGCATCAGCGACGCCGCCGGCCGCGGCCAGCACCTGGTCGACCGCGCGGCGCGATGCCTCGCCAGCCGGCGGAGCCAGCCACGGTTCCTCTCTCAGCTTGACCAGCGACACCGGCACGCGCACGTCCCCGGCCCAGTGACCACGCGGCACCACGAGCACCAGCGAATCTGTCAGCAGCGGGTAGAACTGCAGCGCAGACTGCGGCGAGCTGGCGAGCCTGCCGTTCCAGTCGTCCACGATGGCCACGTCAACCTGTCCTGCCCGCACCAGCCGGAGTACTTCGCCGCCCGCCGTCTGCCGCAGCAGCAGACTCAGTCCCGGATGTGCACGTGCTGTCCGCGTCAAGGCGGGCGCGAAGGCGACTGCGGCGGTGGGGAACGCCGAGATGGCGACTCGCCCAACGGGCTCGGGGGCGGCCAGATCCGCTTCCGCGGCCTCGATCCTGGCCAGGATCTCCGCCGCGTGCCCGGCCAGCTTGCGGCCCGCGGCGGTGAGCCTCGCGGTGCGTGCGGTGCGGTCCAGCAGCTGCACTGCCGACCTCCCGCTCCAAGGCGGCTAGCTGCTGCGAAACCGCGGACGGTGTATAGCCGAGCGCCGCTGCGGTGGCGGCGATGGTGCCGCGCTCGGCGAACTCGAGCAGTAGTCGCAGACGGTGCACGTCCAGCATAATTCAGCATAAGCAAGACTAATGCTCTGCGACAGAGATAGTCGCCAATACTAATGCTTTACCGTAGCGAGCAGGTCACAAGCGATGGACAGGTAGCCTCGCTGGCTTAGGACCTCGACATCTTGCCCCGCAGCAAGGAGCCTCCGCCATGCCTTGGGCTGGCCCAGCAACCATCACCGAACCCACCTCCGTCTCGTCTGGGACTGGCTTGCCAGGCTCTGGCAGGGCAGCCTCCTACCCCCCGCACTCCGGTCGGCAACCGTCGACGTTCCGTGTCTCGGCCACGCTTGCCGCCAACGAGGTGATGGCGCGCCGACGCGAGCGCGGTGAACCGGTCCTGCCGCTCGCGTTCGGTGAGTCGGGCTTGCCAGTGCACCCGCGGCTGATCGCGGAGCTCGCCAGCACAGCCGACCCAGGCGGCTACGGACCGGTGGCCGGGACCGAGGAACTGCGGGCCGCCGCGCGGTTACTGGTCTCGCCGCGCGCTACCGACCAGCCGCTTGCGGTGTTTGCCGGGCCGGGCAGTAAAGCGCTGCTATTCGCGGTGCTGCTCGCGCTCGGCACTGACGTCGCTGTGCCACGGCCGAGCTGGGTGAGCTACGCTGCGCAGGCCAGGCTCCTGAGCGTCACGCCCCTCTTCGTGCCGGTAGCGCCCGGCGAAGGCGGCTGCTGCGATCCCGCCGCACTAGACATCGCGGCGACCGCGCCGCCGGAAAGCGGGCCGGCCCATCGGCGCCGTCCTGGTGACCCTGCCAGACAACCCCACGGGCCGCCTGGCCAGTCCGGCGGCGATCCGCGACCTGTGCGCGGTAGCCGAACGACAGGACATGATCATCATCAGCGACGAGATCTACCGGGATCTCGTCCACGACGCTGCCACCCCGTTCCTCAGCCCCGCCTTGATCGCACCGGCCCGGACCGTCGTGACGACGGCGCTGAGCAAGAACCTGGTCGGTGGGCGGATGGCGGATCGGCGTCGCCAGGATGCCGAGTGGGAAGACCGGAGCCGCACTGCGCGAGCGTCTGCTCGGCATCGCCAGCGAGATCTGGTCGGCTCCCTGCACGCCAATGCAGCACGCCGCCGCGGTCGCGTTCAATGAGCCGGCAGAGCTGGCGAACTGGGTGGCGGGCAGCCGGTCGCTGCACGCAGTCGTCTGCCAGCAGGCGGCACGCATCTGCACGTCGGCCGGACTCGACCTCGCTATGCCGCAGGCCGCGTTCTACCTCTACCCGGACTTCGCGCCGTGGCGCGAGCACCTGGCAGCCCGGTTCGGCGTACAGACCGGCGCCGACCTGTCCGCGCTGCTGCTCAATCAGTACGGCGCCGGCGACACTGCCGGCGAGCGCGTTCGGCGAGGAGCCCAGCGCGCTTCGACTCAGGCTGGCGACCGGCCTGCTCTACGGCGACAGCGACGAGCAGCGCGAGACAGCGCTGGCGGCCCGCGACCCGCTCGGGCTGCCCTGGATACGGGCAGCCCTGGACCGGTTCGCCGAAATCCTGGATGATCTCCAGCCGTAGTCCCGTCAGCCGCTTAGGGTGCGGAGTTACCTGGGTTATGGGCCAGGTAACTCCGCTTTCATAAGATCATCGGTCAAGCGGGCTAGTCCTGGGTGCGGTGGGATTGGGCCTGGGACCCCGCCCGGCAGCAATCGTGGCGGCAAAGGTAGCGGCGCGCTTCGAGCGTTGCGGGTGTGACTCATGAATAATGGGAGCTGGCTTTCGGGGGGCTGGCATGGCGACGCACGCGAGTAATGCGCGAATTGCAGTGGTCGTAGGCACCAGGCCGGAAATTGTCAAACTGGCACCTATCGTTCGGCTGCTTGGCAGCGCGGCATTCCTTATTCACACGCGCCAGCATCAGGACGAGGAATTATCTGGCATATTCCTGGCCGAATCTGGTCTGCCGGCGCCGCGCACGCTATCCGGTGTGTGCGGCACCGAGCGGCATTTCCAGGTAGGCAGGATGACAAGCGAGCTTGGCGCGATCTTCGCGGCCGAGCGTCCCGCCGCGGTCGTCGTCCAGGGTGACACGAATACCGCCTCGGCTGGCGCCCAGGCCGCTAGCTATGTCGGCCTGCCAGTCGTCCACGTCGAGGCGGGCCTGCGCTCCTTCGACCGGGCCATGCCGGAAGAGATCAACCGCTGCGTGGTCGGCGTGCTCGCCGACCTGCACTGTGCGCCCACGCAGCGGGCGGCTGACAACCTGCGAGCGGAAAGCGTACCTGCGGGCCGGATCAGGGTCACCGGCAACACCATCGTCGAGGTCACCAGGCAGATGCTGCCGGACCGGTTAGCGGCCCGGACCATCGCGGCCGACCACGGCGTCGAGCCGGGCCAGTATGTCCTGGCGACCATCCACCGCCCGGAGAACACCGACGACCCGGCCCGGCTCGAAGCCATCTTGTCCGAGCTGAGCAAGCTGGGCCTGCCGGTCCTGATGCCGCTCCACCCGCGTACTAGGTTCGCGGTGACCCGGCACGCTCTGACCGAAGCGCTCGACCGGTTGCAGCTCGCGCCGCCCGTGAGTCACCGCACGTTCCTCGGCCTTAGCAGCCTGGCCAGGCTCATCGTCAGCGACTCCGGCGGCGTGCAGGAAGAATGTACGGTGCTGAAGAAGCCGCTGGTAGTGGTCAGGAACTCCACCGAGCGCCAGGAGTCCATTGATGCCGGATTCGCGCACCTGGTCCAGCCGGGACCGCAGCTAGGCGAGCTTGGCCGGCGGCTGATCGCGGACGCCGGACTTGGCGAGCGGCTCGCCGCCATCGGCTGCCCGTTCGGTGATGGTTACGCGAGCGAGCGCATCACCGCATGCCTGCGCCGGTATCTGACAGCTGGCTAGCACTTCGCGGCCGATGGCCGCCCAGCGTCCGGGCTACTAACTACCGCTTCGCGGCCCGATGGAAGACGGCGGGCTGAGGCTGTCGTGCCGGCACCTGCGGAGCCCGAGCCGGGCCAGGCTAGGTGCTGCCTTCCGAGTTACCGGCCAGCAGGTCCGGCCAGCGCTCTGCGGGCCGTAGGAAATACTGCAGGTTCTGCCAGCCCTCGGCGGCATCGGCGGTGTCGTCGTGGCCGCTGCGGAACCAGCCGATGTAACCAGAGATCTCGGCCAGGTCGTACCACATGCGGTACAGCGCCAGGGCGTCGGTGTCGATGGCGGTGCCGGTCGTGGCGCAGTAGGCATCCAGCAGGCCGGGATCGGATTGCGCCAGCGCCCACAGATCACGTTCGGGCGGTGCTAGCAGGGCGGACTCCCAGTCCACGAAGACGAAGCCGGCCGGTGTCTTCAGCACGTTGCCCGCATGTGGCTCGCCGTGGGTGATGACCATCCGGTCATCCCTGGCGCGGACTCGGCCGGCTAGCTCGTCGAAAGCAGCCATCAGCGCGCCGAGGTCCCCAGCGTGACACGCGAGCAGGTCCCGGCTTCGGCCGCCGTACGGCCCGGTCTGCCACGGCTCGCCGATACTGCGCATGGCCGCCAGCAGCGCGCCACGACCAGGAATTTCGAAGGTATCGGCCGGCGGCCGGGTCGCCTTCGCCCTGTGCAGCCGGATCAGCATTGCAAGCACGGCTCGCCGGTCGGCGCCGGTCTCGAACTCGCCATCGTGGCCGCTCTGGCAGTCAGCGATGTACGGATGGACCACCAGTGAGTAACGATCGGTCAGCCTGCGCAGCACCCCTCCGCCGGTGGCCGGCACCGGCGCAACGACGAAGTCCAGGCCAGCGTCACAGTGCAGCGACAATGCCGACTTGAACGCCTGATCCAGCCGGCCGAACACCGCGCCGGTGGAGTCCGCGTCACCGCGGAGCTTCTCGCTCAGGTCATCAACAGTGGCGAACAATTTCTGCCCGCCCGAGTCGACGGCCAGCCAGTGATGGCTACCGAAGCCCACCGCCTGATAGCTGAGCGAAGTCGGCCTGAATCCCCAGCCGTCCGACAGCGCATCGCTGAGCACAACCTCTGGCAGGTCCGCAGGCTGGGTAAGCACCCGAGCAAGCTACAAGGGCCAGACAGCGGCGGCCAACTGCATTCCAGCCGGTACTCCGCTTGTGCCCACTAAATGAGCCAAATCGGGTACTAACTACCGCTTCGCGGCCCGATGGCTGCCGGGTGTCCGGCCGGTGAGATGCCTGGATCGTGATCCGGTCCGGCCCTCGGCAGCCGTCGGCGCCCCGCCCGGCTGCGCTATCCAGGAGTCCAGCGCAAGCGTCTCGGAGGCTGCCGCCGGCCGCGGCGCGGGTACTACGGCGGGGATGGCGGCTCGAATCGCGTGCGGGCCAATGGCACGACGGTGCGCGCCCGCGGCCGCGGCGGCCGCTGGCCTCGCCGGTACCGTCACTCGCGCGCTCGCAGCCGGAACTGTGCCGACCGCCACCGGCGCTGTGCCGGCCACCGGCGCCGTGCCGGCCACCGGCGCCGTGCGGGCCGCTGCCGCTGGGCCGGCCGCCGTCACCCAGCGACTAGCTGTCTGCGGCGCGGATCGCGGCGCGCGCCGGTGCGCGCGGTGCGAGCGCTCGCGATGCCGCTGGGTCTTCTGCCAGCCGTTGGCGCCGACGAGCAGCCGGGCGAACGCGCGCCAGCAGGCTATGTAGGTGATGTAGTTGCCGAAGAGCAGCAGATGCCCGAGCAGCAAGGCGCGGATCGGACCGGCCTTGCGCCGCTGACGGCTGTACAGGTAGCCGGCCATCCAGATCGGGATGCAGGAGACCGCGTACCAGATGGCGACGGTAATGATGCGCTCCGCCATGTCATGACCCAGACCAGGCTCGGCGACCCAGCCCGCCACCCACAGCGCCATCAGGACCAGGTTGTAGTTGAAAATCACTGACCAGGGCAGCACCAGCGCCCAGGGCACGAGCAGGTACAGGGTCAGCTCGAGCATGCTGAGATGCGATAGCCGCCGCGAGGTCCAGAGCCCGGGCAGCCAGCGGCCCGCCTGCATATGCCCCTGGTACCAGCGCGTGCGCTGGTTGACTAGGGCCCGGAGCCCGGTGAGCCCTTGCTGGGTAACGTAGGCCTCAGGGGTCGACGTCAGCCGCCAGCCAGCCGTCGCCATCGCAAGCGCGAGGTCGAGATCTTCGGTTAGCGCGCGCGCCACGGCTGCTGGCCAAGCTCCAGCAGGGCGGTCAGCCGGGTGAACTGGCCGTTGCCGCCAAGGCTGACCGTGCCCGAGCCGATCCGGCCAAGCTGCGCGATCGCGCAGACTCCCCAGAACTCCAGGTCCTGGAGCAGGGTCAGGATAGAGCCGCGGACTCTGCGGATCCTGACTGGCAGCTGCACGCCACCGACGCATTCATCGGCGAACAGCGGCAGGACCGCGTCGAGCGCACCGGCTGAGAGCCGACCGTCGGCGTCCATGACGCAGACCGTCACCCGTGATGGCGCGAAGCCACGACTGGCGGCATCCTGAAGCACCCGGATGAACCCGGCGTTAAGCGCCGGGCCCTTGCCATCCTCGCGTCCGGCAGCTCCGGCGGACCACGATCACCCGGCGCTGTCCACCGGCGGCGATCCGCCCGTCCTGTCATCAGACGCGTCATCGACGACTACAACGATCCCGCGCGGATCAGCCAGCAGGTTGCGGACCGAATCCTCGATGACCCGCTCCTCGTTCAGGCACGGCACGATGAAGTAGACGATGCGATCTGCCGGGTCGACGAGCACGCTGGCCCGTGGCGGTGGCGAGTCAGCGGCGGTTGCCTTTGCCAAGCAACCGCAGCCATTGGTTCAGCGTCTGCCGGGCGCCTGCTGCCGCCTGGCGCGCAGCCGTGTCCCGAGGCGTCCGGATCGCGGCGCGGGCGCCGAGCCCGCTAAGCCGCCGGATGCTGCTCCCGCGAGCGATGCGCCGCCGGCGCTGCGTGTGCTGGCTCGCTTCGCCGACGGTTTGCGCCGGGAGTGGGACGCCCTGCGCGCCAGTCGCAGCACCCGCAGGCCCGCCGCCGTCGTGCCGACAAAATAGATAAGGCCGAGAGCGACAAGAAACAACTCAAGCGAGCCCGCGAGCACAGTTAATCTCCTCTACCTTGTGGCTATACCCAAGCGTGTGCGGGACCGGCCTGAAAGGCTGGCCTACCGCCGGGACCGGGAGAAGTACGCAGCCCTGATCAGGATCAGCCCGGCGACGATAAGGCCGCCGGTGACCAGTCCCAGGGCCACCATGTTGAAACCGGTAATAGGAATTACCCCGACTGGCGGTGGATACATTTCCCTATCCCCTCGTTTGCAGCGAAAGCGGCGGGTGCGCTGCCCCCCCGGACTTCTTCCTCGAGTTATCTCTCACGCCGGGCCACCCGGCCCCGGCAGACCGCCAGATAGACAAAGATGGCGAGCGTGCCGCCCAGGCCGGCGATCGTCATCATCGAGCCGACCAGGGTGTGACCCCAGAAGCCGCTTTGAAATCCCATCCCCTGGACGAACCAGACGATGCTCAGCAGCCGCAGCTGGTTGACGGCGACGAGCAGGCACATCGCCACTGCGAGTGCGAGCAGCGGCCAGCCGGTCTGCGCGCGGTACCAGATCAGCAGCGCAGTCGCGAACAGGAAAGGGATCATCAGCAGTGCTACGGTGCACTCCGGCGTGATGACCAGGCCGATGTGCGTTGTCTTCATCGCGAACCAGACGGTGGCCAGGCTGGCCACGTGACTAGTAGGGACCTGAGCGCCGGTCGCGAATACCCGGCTGGCCAGCCAGGATTCGAAGGCGCGAACGTTCGCGCTCTCCCGGTACACGCCTGCGGCCAGGCCGAGCAACCCGCAGCAGACGGCGAGGCGGCCGGCCGCTGCCAGCGGAGCCCTGCTGACGGCGGGCCTGGTGGCGCGCTCCGGCCGCGAAGCAGGCCCCGGCTGGACCAGTGGCCGGGCAACGGACCGGGGCTGGACGCGAGGCCCCGGCTGGACGACATGGTCCGGCTGGACGACATGGTCCGGCTGGACGACGTGGTCCGGCTGAGGAATGCGGCGCGGCTCCGCACGCGCCCCGGCGGGGGAACGCGCCCCGGCGAGGGAACGGGCTCCGGCGGGGGTACGCGCTCGCGATGCGGAACGCGGCTGGACGGCCGGCCGCGACCCGGAGCCCGATGCGCGCCGCCGCGGCCTTGAGGCAGCGCTCCGGCGGTCACGACCTGGCCGCCCTGGGCCTCGGCGAGCAGCGGCCCGCTGGCCTCGGGAGCCGGACAGCGGACCGGCGCAGTGATGCCGGCAGGCGCCATCATGGCCGGTGGCAGCGGGGTAGCCGCGGTGCCCATCGCCAATGCCAGCGCGTGTGCCCTGTCCCTCGCGCCAAGCTTGCGGAAGATGGCCTTGACGTGGCTCTTGACCGTGTCCTCGGAGATACTCAGCCGCCTCGCGATGGCCAGGTTGCCCAGGCCCGCAAGCATCTCGGTCAGTACCTCTTGCTCTCGCTTGCTAAGTCCGACCTCAGCGAGCGACCGCGGTCTCACGCTGCTCGTGCCGGATGCGCCCAAGTCGCTGATCCAGTACCTGCTTGCCCTCGGCCACCCAGCGCAAGTTGGCCATCACGGACTCTGGCGGGGATGCCTTCAGCAGATAACCAGACACCCCTGCTGCAATTGCAGACTGCACAAGCAGTGGCTCGTCGCGGCTGGTGAGGATCACAGCGGCGGTAGCCGGACTGCTCTGACGCGTCCAGCGGCACAGTCCGATGCCGCTCTCTCCGGCTAGATCGACGTCGCTGATCAGCAGCTCTGGCTGCGTCCGCATGATCAGCTGCTCGGCCTCGGCCACGCTGCTTGCCGCTGCAGCCAGTGCGTAACCAGGGGCAGCCGACAGCATCGACCGCACTGCGAGGTGCATGAGGGGTGATTCGTCAGCAACGACGACGCGCACGATCCGGACCTCTGACCGGCCCGGACGTACTCCCGGCGGTACCAGTAAGGCCGTCCCGCCACGTGCGTGATCCACCACAGCCGCCCCCCGTTGAGCTGGTGATGCCCACAACGTATCGGTCCGCCGATCACAGTCAGTAACCCGACACGTCACCCCGGGGAGTGAACTTTGGCCTTTGGCTCACCCCAGCGCGTGAACGCCGGAGAAATGAGCGCAGCCGCCGCAATAACCAGACCATATCGTCGGCACCTGATGTAACGCTCAGTAACCGGGTCGCCAGGACTTCCGGCCCCGGCATTCGCGAAGGGACACTCATGCGGAGTTCAATCAGACGAGGCCTGGTCCTTAGCGCACTGGCAGGTACGTGCGTTATGGCCGCAGCCCCCCTCGCCCTGGCACAAGCGACTACCAGCCCGGAAGCGATCGCGCTCGATGCCACCGGGCCGGTTGCCCTCGGGCCGATCGCCGACGCCAAGGGGCCGACATTCCCGAACACGGTCAGCGTCGCCGGCGTGACGCTGCCGGGCCTGCTGGTTGTGGGCACCACCGGGACCAGCGCCCTGACGTCCACTGTCACCGAGCCGTCGGCAACCCAGAACACGGCCACGTCCGCCATTGACAGGATCAGCTCGATCCTGACGCTGCCGCTGGTGGGCGGGCTGCTCGACGGCACGACGGTCGCGTCCAGTTGCAGCTACAACAACGGCACCTACACCGAAGGGTCCACGATCGAGAGCCTCACCATCCTCGGTCAGAGCATCACCATTCCGGCCACGATCCCGGCCAACGATGTGCTGCTTGGCCTGCCCAGCGTGCTCGGGCTCACCTTGTCCGTGACGCTGAATCAGCAGGTGCCAGGACCGGGCGGCAGCCAGACGGTGAACGCGATCGCCGTTTCGCTCGGCGACTCGCTGATCGGCAACGGCACGGAGAACATCTACCTGGCGTCCTCGACCTGCGGTCCGTTCAACGGGTCGGTGGCATCGCCGCTGGCGTCCGGTACGGGCCTGGGGATCGGCCTTGGCGTGCTGGGCCTGTTCGGAGCAGGCCTTGGCGCCTTCTACGTCCGGCGGCGCAACGGCCTGCAGGTCGCCTGACAGCAACAGGGTCCGCCTGACCGGACAGCCTGATTACCAAGCGGGGCCGCTTCGGCGGCCCCGCTTTCTGTGCTTCTGCTGGGGTTCGCCGGGGGTTCCCCGCGCCCGCATGGGTCTTGTTAGGAATCGCTCAGGGCCCGCATGGGAACTGCTTGGAGCAGCCTTCGGGCTCTTCCGCGGCTGTTCACTGAATCCGTTATCGGTGCACTGCCCTGAATCCGTGCACTGCCTAGGCGTCCGCTGGAGGACACCATGCAAGACCTGCTGTACATCGGCCTGACGATCGTCGTCTTCGGCGTGCTCTGGCTCATCGTCAAGGGAGTTGAGCACTTTGAGCGCTGAGAACTGGATCGGCCTGATCGGCGGCTTCCTTCTTACCGTGTACCTGTTCGTGGCACTCGTGCTCCCTGAGAGGTTCTGATGAGTAGCGCTGCCGCAGGCTGGCTGCAGGCCGGCCTGCTCGTCGCCGCCCTTGCCGTGTGCTACGTGCCATCGGCAACTACATGGCTCATATCTTCACCACCGATAAGGACTGGAAGGTAGAGCGCTTCCTTTACCGGCTGATGGGCATCGAATCCAAGGCACGATCAGCGGTGGAGCGTCTACGTCCGCAGCATCCTGGCCTTCTCCGCGGTCAGCGTGCTGTTCCTGTACGGCTTCCAGCGGCTGCAGCATTACCTGCCCTACAGCGAGCACATGGCCAACGTGCCGCCGGACACCGCCTGGAACACCGCGGCGTCGTTCGTGACCAACACCAACTGGCAGAACTACGCCGGCGAGTCCACCATGGGCTACCTGACCCAGATGACCGGCCTCACCGTGCAGCAGTTCATGTCGGCTGCGGTCGGCCTGGTGGTGGCCATCGCGATGATCCGCGGCTTCACCCGGTCGCGCACCGACAAGCTCGGCAACTTCTGGGTCGACGTCACCCGCGTCACGTTCCGGCTAGCTGATCCCGCTCGCGATCGTCGGCGGCCTGATCCTCATTGCCGGCGGCGCGATCGAGAACTTCCATCTATACGACGGTGACCACCCTGTCCGGCGCGCACCAGACCATCCCCGGCGGCCCGGTGGGCTCGCAGGAGGCCATCAAGGACGCTGGGCAACAACGGCGGCGGCTTCTTCAACGCCAACTCCGCGCACCCGTTCGAGAACCCGAACCCTTTGACGAACTGGTTCATCATCTTCTTGCTGCTGCTGATCCCGTTCGCCTCCCCGCGCGCGTTCGGCAAGATGGTCAAGGACAACCGGCAGGGCTACGCCCTGCTCGTCGCGTCATGGCCGTCATCTGGCTGGCCGCGGTCGGCGGCATCAGCTTCTTCGAGGCGCACTACGGCCTCGGCGGTGCCACCGCGGCGCACCTCGCTCATGGTGCCACCGAAGGCACGGAAACGAGGTTCGGCACGTCCGGCTGCTCGTTGTTCGCGGCCTCGACAACGGTGACATCCACGGGGTCGGTGAACTGCTTCCATGATTCGCTGACGCCGTTCGGCGGCGGGATCGCGCTGTTCGATATCGCGCTCGGCGAGATCGCGCCCGGCGGCATCGGGGCCGGCATGTACGGCATCCTGGTCCTGGCCATCGTGACGGTGTTCGTGGCCGGCCTGATGGTCGGCCGGACCCCGGAGTACATCGGCAAGAAGATCCGGCCGGTGGAGATGAAGTACGCGGCGTTGTACTTCCTGACCCTGCCGGTGGTCATCCTGACCGCGGCCGGGCTATCCATCGGGCAGAAGAGACAGTCGGGTCGATCTTCAATCCGGTCCGCATGGCCTGACCGAGATCATCTACGCGTTCGCCTCGAGGCCAACAACAACGGCTCGGCCTTCGCCGGCCTGAGCACCGATACCATGTGGTACCAGACGCTCGGCGGCATCGTGATGCTGCTCGGCAGGTTCGCGCCGGAGATTTCGCACTCGGCCTGGCCGGCGTCGCTGGCCGGCAGCAACCGGTGCCGCAGAGCGTGGGCACGCTCGATACCAGGACGCCGCTGTTCGTCGGCATGGTCGTCGCCGTGGTCCTGGTGCTCGTCGGCCTGACCTACTTCCCCGCGCTCGCGCTGGGCCCGATCGCAGAAGGACTGCACTGAGATGGCTATGACAACCAGGCCTGAGGCCCCGGCGAGCGGCCGCAAGTCGGCCGGCACCGCGAAGGGCGGCGGCATCGGCGGGGGCCTGCTCGACCCCAAGATGCTCTGGAACTCGCTGCCAGACGCTGTCAGGAAGCTGGACCCGCGGGTCCAGATCAAGAACCCGGTCATGTTCGTGGTCGAGGTCGGCGCGCTGCTGACCCTGTACACGGCCATCACCAGCCCGGCGGTCTTCAACTGGACGATCGTGGTCTGGCTGTGGCTGACCGTCGTGTTCGCCAACCTGGCCGAGGCCGTGGCCGAGGGCCGCGGCAAGGCCCAGGCCGAGACACTGCGCAAGACCAAGCGGGAGACCGTGGCGCGCCGGCTCGTCGGCTGGCAGCCAGGCCAGCAGGATGTCCGCGAAGAGGCGGTGCCGGGCACCCAGCTCACCCTCGGCGACTACGTGGTGGTCGAGGCGGGCGAGATCATCCCCGGCGACGGCGACGTCGTCGAGGGCGTGGCCTCGGTGGACGAGTCGGCTATCACCGGCGAGTCGGCCCCGGTCATCCGCGAGTCCGGCGGTGACCGGTCCGCGGTCACCGGGGGCACCAGGGTGCTGTCCGACCGGATCGTCGTGAAGATCACGTCGAAGCCGGGCGAGACCTTCATCGACCGGATGATCGCCCTGGTCGAGGGTGCCAAGCGGCAGAAGACGCCGAACGAGATCGCGCTGAACATCCTGCTCGCGTCGCTGACGATCATCTTCATGCTGGCCGTCATCACCCTGCAGCCGATGGCGTTCTACTCCGGCGCGCCGCAGAGCCTGGTCATCCTGGTCGCGCTGCTGGTCGCGCTGATCCCGACCACGATCGGCGCGCTGCTGTCGGCTATCGGCATCGCAGGCATGGACCGGCTGGTCCAGCGCAATGTGCTGGCTATGTCCGGCCGCGCTGTCGAGGCAGCGGGCGACGTCAACACGCTGCTGCTGGACAAGACCGGCACGATCACCATCGGCAACCGGCAGGCCACCGAGTTCCTGCCGGTGACGGGCGTGACCGCCGACGAGCTGGCCAGACGCCGCCCAGCTGTCCAGCATGGCCGACTACACCCCGAGGGCCGCTCCATCGCGGTGCTCGCCAAGGAGAAGTACGGCCTGCGCGAGCGGGCCGAAGGCGAGCTGCAGGGCGCGGAGTTCGTCGAGTTCACCGCGCAGACCAGGATGAGCGGCATCGACCTGGCCGACGGCAGGCAGGTCCGCAAGGGCGCGGCCGCCTCGGTGGCCCAGTGGGTCCGGGACAACGGCGGCACCCCGCCGGAGGAGCTGGCGGCCATGGTGGACGGGATCTCCGGCGTCGGCGGCACGCCGCTGGTGGTGGCCGAGGAGGCCAACGGCGCTGCCAAGGCGCTCGGCGTCATCTACCTGAAGGACATCGTCAAGGAGGGCATCGCCGAGCGGTTCGACGAGATGCGCAAGATGGGCATCCGCACCGTCATGATCACCGGTGACAACCCGCTCACCGCTAAGGCCATCGCGGACGAGTCCGGCGTGGATGACTTCCTCGCCGAGGCGACTCCCGAAGACAAGATGGCGCTGATCAGGAAGGAGCAGGAGGGCGGCAAGCTGGTCGCGATGACCGGGGACGGCACCAACGACGCCCCGGCCCTGGCCCAGGCCGACGTCGGGGTGGCCATGAACACCGGAACCTCGGCCGCCAAGGAGGCCGGGAACATGGTGGACCTGGACTCCAACCCGACGAAGCTCATCGAGATCGTGGAGATCGGCAAGCAGCTGCTCATCACCCGCGGTGCGCTGACCACCTTCTCCATCACCAACGACGTGGCGAAGTACTTCGCGATCATCCCGGCGATGTTCGTCGAGCGTGATCCCCGGCCTGCAGCTAGCTGAACATCCTGGGCCTGCACAGCCCGCAGTCGGCGATCACCTCGGCGATCATCTTCAACGCGCTGATCATCGTCGCGCTGATCCCGCTGGCGCTGCGCGGCGTCCGGTACCGGCCATCCTCAGCGTCGGCCATGCTCCGCAGGAACCTGTGGATCTACGGCTTCGGCGGGCTGATCATCCCGTTCATCGGGATCAAGCTCATCGACCTCATCATCCAGTTCATCCCAGGATTCAGGTGACCTGCACATGAACCGTCTACCGTCGTTGTCAGGCAGCACCTCGCGGCGCTGCGCGGCCTGCTGGTCTTCACCGTCATCACCGGGATCATCTACCCGGTGGTGATGCTCGGGGATCGCCCAGGTGGCGTTCAACCACCAGGCCAACGGCTCGCTGGTCAGCTACCACGGCCGGGTCATCGGCTCCAGCCTGCTCTGCCAGGAGTTCGTGGACGCCAAGGGCAACCCGCTGCCGCAGTACTTCCAGCCGCGGCCGTCGGCGGCGACAGCGGCGCCGAGCAACGACTACGGCTGCGACCCGACTGTACTCGGCGGCGTCCAACCTACGGCCCGAACAACCCGACCTGCATCGCCCTGGTCAAGTCAGCGGCAGAAGCAGATAGCCGCGTTCGACCACGTGCGCGATCTCGAAGATCCCGCCGGACGCGGTCACGGCCTCGGGCTCCGGCCTGGATCCCGACATATCGCCGGCCAACGCCGCCATCCAGGTGGACCGGGTGGCAGCCGCCAGGCACATCAGCCCGGCGCAGGTCGAGGCTCTGGTCAGGAAGTACACGACCGGCCGGACGCTCGGTTTCCTCGGCGAGCCGGTCGTCAACGTGCTGCTGCTGAACCGCGCGCTCGATGAGAAGTACCCGGTCTGACGGCGGGCGTGTCCTCATCGTCGAGGATGAGCCGGCCCTGCTGCGGGCACTGCAGATAACCCTCCGCGCCCGCGGCTACGAGGTGACGACCGCCTCGGCCGGCCAGGAGGCCCTGGTCGAGGCGGCGCGGCGTCCGCCAGACGCCGTGCTGCTCGACCTGGGCCTGCCGGATCTGGACGGCACCGAGGTGATACACGGGCTGCGCGAATGGTCGGCCGTACCGGTGATCGTGCTGTCCGGCCGGGCCGGGTCGGGCGACAAGATCGGTGCGCTGGACGCGGGCGCTGACGACTACGTGACCAAGCCGTTCTCGATGGAGGAACTGGTCGCCCGGCTTCGTGCCGCGCTGCGTCGCGACTCCCGAACTGGCGGCGGGCCCGAGTACGCGATCGGCAGCTGCGTGGTCGACCTGACCGCCCGGACGGTGATCCGGCGCGGCGGCAGCGAGCCTGAGCCTGTGCACCTGACTAAGACCGAGTGGCGGATGCTCGATGTGCTGCTGCGGTCAGCCGGCCAGCTGGTCCCGGCCAGCCGGCTGCTCGCCGAGCTCTGGGGCCCTGGCGCCGAGAACAGCACGCATTACCTGCGCTTCCACATGGCCGGGCTGCGCCGCAAGCTGGAGGACGACCCGCCAAGGCCCCGTCATCTGCTGACCGAACCCGGAATGGGCTACCGCTTCCAGCCGTGAGACGCTCTCCACGAGGGGATTTGCATGAGTAATGAGGGTCTTGCGGATGTCCGGGCGCCCAGGTCGCCCGGCGGCCGGGGCCAGCTGCGGATCTACCTCGGCTCCGCAGCCGGCGTCGGCAAGACATTCGCCATGCTCAACGAGGGCCACCGGCGCCGGGAGCGCGGCACCGACGTCGTCGTCGGCTACGTCGAGGCGCATGGCAGGCCGCACACCCAGGAGCAGGTCGGCGACCTGGAGGTCGTCCCGCGGGCCAAGCTGCCGTACCGCGGCACGTTCTTCGAGGAGATGGACCTGGACGCCGTGCTTGCGCGGCATCCGGACGTCGCCCTCGTCGACGAGTTCGCGCACACCAACGTGCCGGGCTCGCGGAACGAGAAGCGGTGGCAGGACGTCAGCCGAGCTGCTCGACGCCGGCATCGACGTGATCTCGGCCATGAACATCCAGCACCTCGAGTCCCTGAACGACGTCGTTGAGAAGATCACCGGCGTGCCGCAGCGGGAGACGGTGCCCGACGCGGTGGTCAGGGCTGCCGACCAGGTCGAGCTCGTGGACATGACCCCGGAGGCGCTGCGCCGCCGGATGGCGCACGGGAACATCTACAAGGCCGAGAAGATCGACGCGGCCCTGACCAACTACTTCCGGATCGGCAACCTGTCGGCGCTGCGCGAGCTGGCCCTGCTATGGCTCGCCGACAAGGTCGACGAGGGCCTGCAGCGGTACCGCGAGGCGCACGACATCCACGCCACCTGGGAAGCAAGGGAACGGGTTGTCGTCGCCCTGACCGGCGGCCCGGAAGGCGAGACCCTGATCAGGCGAGCCGCCAGGATCGCCGCCAGGTCCGCGGGCGGCGATCTGCTCGCCGTGCACGTGACGACGTCCGACGGCCTTCGCGGCGCCGACCCGGCCGGCCTGGCCGCGCAGCGGCGGCTCGTCGAGTCGCTCGGTGGCACCTATCACCAGGTTGTCGGCGACAACGTGCCGGACGCCCTGCTGACGTTCGCGCGGGCGGAGAACGCCACCCAGCTGGTGCTCGGCGTCAGCCGCCGCGGCTGGCTGGCCTCGCTGCTGACCGGCCCCGGCGTGAGCATGCGGACCATGCGCGAGTCCGGCGACATCGACGTCCACATGGTCACCCACTCCTACGTCGGCCGCGGCCGGGCGCTCCCCCGGCGAGTCCGGGGCGGGCTGAACCGCCAGCGCCAGCTGGCCGGCTATGCGCTGGCTGTCGCGCTGCTGCCGCTGATCACGCTGGCCCTGGCCCACCTGCGCGGCAGCATCAACCTGACCAGCGACGTGCTGATCTTCCTGGCCGCCGTCATCGGGGTGGCACTGGTGGGCGGCTTCATCCCGGCGCTGCTGGCCGCCGTGGCCGGCTCGCTGCTGCTGAACTACTACTTCACGCCGCCGCTCCACCAATGGACCATCGCTCAGGCCAACAATGTCGTGGCCCTCATCATCTTCGTCGCGGCCGGCCTGGTCGTCAGCACGGTGGTAGACACTGCTGCCAGGCGCACCAAGCAGGCGGCCCGGTCAGGCGCGGAATCGGAGCTGCTGGCTACGACGGCGGGCAGCGTGCTTCGCGGTCAGCATGCGCTGCCCGCCGTGCTCGACCGGGTACGCGAGGCCTTCGGGATGGACTCGGTCACCCTGCTCGAGCTGTCCGACCAGGGAGCCAATGCCCAGCAGGCCAGGCTGCGGGCGGCGGCGGACGGATCGGCGAATCCGTCGCCTACCACATCGGCCCGGCAGGCCGGCCAGTGGACTATCGCCGGATGCTCTGGCGATCCGGCGGCGTGCCGACCGGAAGAAGCGGACGTGGAAGTGCCGATCGGTGATGGTCTGGTGCTGGCGCTGCGCGGCCGGGCGCTGCCGGCCACCGACCGACGGGTGCTGGGCGCCTTCGCCGCCTACGCCGCGGCCGCGCTGGAGCAGGGTCGCCTCGCCGCCGCCGCCGAGGCCGCGCGACCGATAGCCGAGGCCGACCGGGTCCGCACCGCGCTGCTCGCCGCTGTCAGCCATGACCTGCGAACCCCGCTGGCTTCGGCCAAGGCCGCCGTTACCAGCCTGCGGTCGCGGGACATCGAATGGGACGCTGAAGATCATGACGAGTTGCTGGCTACCGCGGACGAGTCGCTCGACCGGCTCACGCACCTGGTGGACAACCTGCTGGACATGAGCAGACTGCAGGCGGGGGCGCTGGCGGTGTTCCCGCGGCCGGCTGACTTGTCGGAGATCGTAGCCAGGTCCCTGGACGACCTCGGGCCGGCCGCCCGCGCAGTGACCGTGAACATCCCTGACGAGCTGCCGGAAGTGGCCGTCGATCCCGGCATCCTGGAGCGCGTGATCGCCAATCTCATCGCGAACGCGCTGCGGTACTCCCCGGCGGGCCTGCCGCCGGCGCTCACCGGCAGCGCGCTCCGGGACCGGGTCGAGCTCAGGATCATCGACCGCGGGCCGGGCATCCCCGAAGCCAGCAGGGACCAGATGTTCGTTCCGTTCCAGCGGCTGGGCGATACCGACAACACCACCGGTGTCGGCCTCGGCCTGGCCTTGTCCCGTGGGCTCACCGAAGCCATGGGCGGCACGCTGGAGCCCGACGACACACCCGGCGGCGGGCTCACCATGACCTTGTCGCTGCCGGCGGTACCAAGGCCAGCCGACGAGATGCCTGCCAGCTTTGACCACGACGCAGCCGCTCCGTCGTGACGACACTGAGCTAAGACCAAGCGAACGTGCCCGAGCCACCCCGTGCGATCACCGGGCTCCCGCATGCAAGGGTGGAGCCGTGACAACCGTCCTGGTCATCGACGACGAGCCGCAGATCCTCCGGGCCCTGCGGATTAACCTGCGGGTGCGCCAGTACGAGGTGCATACCGCGGGCAGCGGCAGCGAGGCGCTGGAGCTAGCCGCCAAGCACCCGCCGGACCTGGTGATACTCGACCTGGGCCTGCCTGACCTGGACGGCGTCGAGGTGATCCACGGACTGCGGGGATGGACCTCAGCGCCGATCATCGTGCTGTCCGGACGGGCCGACAGCACAGACAAGGTCGAGGCGCTCGACGCGGGCGCGGACGACTACGTCACCAAGCCGTTCGGCATGGATGAGCTGCTAGCGCGGATGCGGGCAGTCAGCAGGCGGACTGGATCCGAGGGTGATACCCCGCAATTCCGGCTCGGCGATGTGCTGGTCGACCTCGCGGCCAAACGGGTCAGCCGGGAAAACGGTTCCGGCAGCACCGACGTCCGGCTGACGCCGACCGAGTGGCACCTGCTGGAGGTGCTGCTGCGCAATCCCGGCAAGCTGCTCAGTCAGCAGCAACTGCTCACCGATGTCTGGGGTCCCGGATACGCGGACGCGACCGGGAACCTGCGGCTGTATATGGCGCAGCTAAGGCGGAAGCTCGAGCCGGATCCGGCTCGGCCCCGCTGGCTGCTGACCGAGCCAGGGATGGGATATCGCTTTCAGCCGGAGCCGACGCCGGAGGACGGTTGACCGAGCATATCCGGTACATCGGCGCATGTAACTGAAAGCGAAGTACTAGTTGCGTTCGGTTATTAGAAAACCGTCTCACGCGCATTGCGCAGCAGCCAACATTGCTGCATGGGATTTCGAAGACTGTCGGTTGTACTGGCCGTTCTCCTAAGCTGCCTAGTACCAGGAGCCGCCGTTCCGGCGGCCCTGGCCGGGTCGGCGAAGCCCACAGCCGCGGCGCAATCGGCCCCAGCCGGCTGGCGACGGCATGGCATACGGTGAGCTTTCACGGGGTAAGCATGCGGGCCCCGGCCTCCTGGCCAGTGCTCAGCCTGGCCGCGAACCCGCGTACCTGTCCGCGGCTCGACCGGCATGCGGTGTACCTGGGCAGGCCTGGCCCCGCCCCCGCCTGCCCGGCCATGGTGACGGGCAAGACCGGCACCGTGCAGTTGCTGCCGATGCCGGGCCGGCAGCCCGGACCTCGGCGCCTCGACCCGCCCGGCTGTCATCGACGGCAGCGACGCGCGTATCAGCTCCGATAGCCAGATCACCCACACGATCATCGTGATCGTCCCGGCCGCCGGGGTCGAGGTAAGCCTGTCGTACGGCACGGACCTGGCCACGATCCGCGCCATTCAGCACTCGATCACGGTCGTGCCCGCAGCGCACCAGTCCGGCGGCCACCGGCCAGCGTCCGCGCCAGCCCGCGCCAGGCCGGAAACCGCACCGCGCCAGCCGGACGGGCCCGGCCCGCTGCCCGCACCGGGCCGGCCAGCCGTACCGCGGCGGCGCAGGGCGTCTTCCAGGGCGCGGGGTTTGATGCCTGCGCCGCGCCATCGACCGCGACCATGGCCCGGTGGCTAGCCTCGCCGTACCGAGCTGTCGGCATCTACATCGGCGGGATCAACCGCGGATGTGCCCAGGCGAATCTGTCCGCTGCCTGGATCACCGCGATCCAGGCGAGCGGCTGGCACTACTTCCCTTTCTACGTCGGGCTGCAGGCAAGCTGCGTGCAGGCGTTCGGAGACGCGACAATCGTGACCGCCAGGGCCGCCGCGGAGGGCAAGGCCGCCGCTGACGACGCTGCACAGCAGGCCAAGCTGCTCGGCATTCCGCCGGGCACGCCGATCATCTATGACATGGAGGCCTACGCTGGCTGCGGCTCGCAGGTCATCAAGTTCCTGTCGGCCTGGGACGCTGAAGTGCATGCCGACGGCTACAAGGCGGGCGTCTACGAGTCCTTCTCCAATGTCGGTGACCTGATCAGCGCCGAAGGAAGGATGACCGAACCGGACGTCATCCACTACGCGGACTGGGATGGGCAGGCCACCACGAGCAGCTCTTACATGCCGGCCAACCTGTGGACTAACCACCAGCGACTGCATCAGTACCAGGGCGGCCACAACGAGACCTGGGGTGGCGCGACGCTGAATATCGACAACGATCAGCTGGACGTCAATCTCGGCGGCGCGATTACCACGCGCCCTTCCCGCTGAACTTCCGCATAGCCGTCGGCATGAACGCCAACGGAACCGCTGAGTGGTTTGCCAGAGCCGCGAACGGCACCGTGCTGCATGCGTATCAGCATCCAGTCGGCAGCAGCACCTGGGCGGCCACCCGGACCGTCGGCGACTCACCACGCAACCTGGCCAGCGACCCGGCCGTCAGCTCCGACCAGAACGGCAGCCTCACGCTATTCGCTGTCAGCGCGAGCGGTGTCGTCGTGCATGCCTGGCAGCAGCTCGGCGCACCAGACAACTGGATGTGGGGCGGACCCGTCGGATCGGGCTCGCCCGGTGCCGTGGCCGGCGATCCGGCCGCGATCCGCGAACCCGGCGGCGCGGTCGGCGTCTTCGTTACCAGCAAGTCCGGCGCCGTTGTCACCACCCGGCAGACCGCCGCGAACGCCAATACCAGCTGGACCCGCTGGACCACGCTGCGCGGGTCCTGCGCCAGCGCGCCAGTTCCGTTCTCGCCCGCGGCCGGGGCACTGTCGGTGGCCTGTGTCAGCACGACCGGCTCCCTGGTCGTGGCCTCCAGGTCCGCCGGACGGTGGACCGGGTGGCGGCAGGTCGGTCAGCTGACCGGGCTAACCGGCACGCCGGCCGTGCTGCCGGGGCCCGCGAGGCAGACGGACATCTTCGCAACCACCGCCGCTGGCAACATCGATGCGGCCTACCGGCCAGCCGCGTACCACCTGGAAGGCCAGCCCCCGCGCCGCGGAGCCCGAAGGTGCTAGGTTCCGCGTCGGCCATTGCCTGGCCGGGCGGCGGCGTGGCCGTGCTCAGCCAGCTGGCCAACGGCCATATCGGCTACGCCGTGGACTACGGGTCACTGTGGTCTGGCTGGACAGATCTGCATAGCACGATCGTGGGCACCCCGGCGGCGTGGATCGACTCGTCGGGCGAGGTGGAGGCCGCCATCCTGACGGCTCAGCGCAAGCTGGCCGTGGCTGGCTTCACTGGCCTTGGCTGGACCGGCTGGACCAGCCTGGCGAATGGCTTCTAGCACCGCTGGCGCCGGGTGGCACGGGCGCACTAGCCCGGCAGGCCGGTGCGGCTCCCCTCGTCCCCGGCCGGCTGGCCGCCCTGAGTCATGGCCGCCAGCCGGTATCGGAGCCGGCAGATGACCACGTTCGCCGTGCCGCGCTGGATAGCCCGTTCCAGCACGAAGCCGCGCTGGTTATGTAGTACCGCCTGCCATGGCCTGGCCGGCTGGACCTCCGGAATGAGCACGACCAGCTGGTGATAGTGGTCGGACGCTCCAGGTCGCGCAGGAATTCCACGATCGGCGGCCCCAGGCTGCGGTGCTGGCTGCGCAGCGTCCGCAACGGCACGTCCGGGTGCCATTCCTCCCACTGATCGCGGAAATTCGCGTCGACCTGAGCGTCGTCTCTGTCCGCATAGCACACGGTCACCGCGACAACGTCGTCTCCGAGCGACAGCGCGGCCGAGATCCCCTCTTCGGTCAGCAGCGACATGCTGCCGACCGGGACGATGACCAGCGAACTTCGCCGCCGCGGCTGCGGCGGAGTCTGGCCGAGCCGAAGGGCGGCGCCGATCCGTGCGTAGACGGCATGGATGCGGCTGAACAGCAGCACCAGTAGCGGCACGATGATCACTACCAGCCAGGCGCCCTGGGTGAATTTACTGACAAGCTCGATGGCCAGGGCTGCCAGCCGTGAAGACGGCGCCGACCCCGTTGATCATCGCCCGGTTAACCCAGCCGTCGTCGCGTTTCTCCCGCCAGTGCCGGACCATTCCGACCTGCGACAAGGTGAATCCGACGAAGACACCGATGGCGAACAACGGGACCAGCGCCTGGGTGTTGCCGTGCGAGAACACGAGCAGGGCCGCGGCCGCGACCGCAAGTACCCCGATCCCGTAGCGATGCACCTGGCGGTCGGCCCGCAGGAAGAACAAGTGCGGCAGGAAGTTGTCCGTGGCCAGCAGCGAAGCCAGCACCGGCAGCCCGCCGAAGGACGTATTGGCCGCCAGCGCCAGCAGCACCGTGGTGATCATCTGCACGAGGTAGAAGACGAAGTTGTGGCCGAAAGTCACCGCGGTTAGCTGGGCCAGTGTTGTCTGGGTGGGCGAGACGCCGATGTGGAACTTGCGGATGAGCACGGAGATGCCGATCAGCATCAGGCCGAGAATGATGCCAAGCCACATCTCGGTGTGCTGGGCGCGCCGCACTCGCGGCGTGCGGAACTGGGGAACCGCGTTCGCGATTGCCTCCACCCCGGTCAGCGCGGAGCAGCCGGACGCGAAGGCGCGCAGCAGGAGCAGCAGGCCGACTGTCACCGGAGTCGACGACACGGTGCCGACCGGCGCCAGGACGGATTGGTCCGAAGCAGCCCGCCAAGGATGACGGCGAAGATTGCGGCGATGAAGATGACCGTCGGAGCGATGAACAGCCGGGCCGACTCCGCGACGCCCCAGTAGTTCGCCGCCGTGATCAGGGCAAGAACCGCCAGGCAGATCCATACCCGGTCCGGGTAAAGGCCGGGGAAGGCGGAGGTCAGCGCTCGACGCCGGCGGATACTCCGACGGCCGCGTTCAGCACGTAGTCGACCACCAGTGACGCGGCAGCCAGCAGGCTCGGCCGACGCCAAGGTGCGCCTTGGCCACCGCATAAGCGCCGCCGCCGTTCGGGAAGGCCGCGATGACCTGGCGGTAGGAGATCACCAGCACGGCCAGCAGCAATACGATCGCGCAGGTAACCGGCAGCGTGTAGGCAGCGCCGGCGACCCCGGCCGCGGCCAGCACGATGAGCGATGGCCTGCGGGCCGTAGGCGACCGAGGACAGGGCGTCCAGCGAGAGCGCCGCCAGGCCCTCAAGGGCGGTCAGCTTGTGCTTCCTCGTCGGTCGATCCGCCATCGGGAGGCTCGCCAGCCTCCGCGGTCATCTGGCCCGGCGGTCATGACTGCCAATACAAACATGCCGCCAGCGGCACAGCGCGACGGCGGGCAGCTAACGGCTGCGCACGCCGCCGGACGCGCCGTTACTGGTCAGGCTGTTGCTGGTCAGGCTGTTGCTGGTGGACCGCGGTGGCTACGACGATGAGAAGCGCGACGAGCCCGAGTACGATGGCGACGCCCACGACGAGCAGCGCCATCCGGGCCACGCTGCGCCCTGGCGCAGCCATCTCCCAGGGCCGTCCGGGCTCGGAACCGTCCTCGGCGAAGGCCCGGAACTGGGCCGTGCTCGCGGAGACATCCGGGGCAGCCCGGAACTCGCCGGTGGTGATGGGCCTGCCGGTGGCCGCGGAATTCTCATGACGCTCGGTCATGGCCAAGACTGTAGCCGATGTAGCAGAGCAGAACCGCCAGTCGGTAGATATCTGGGCTAAGCAGTGCCGAATGACCCCCGCGTTAGCCGCCACCGCCAGGCGGTAGCAGGTCGGGCCGGTTAACCAGCCTGGACAAGTACGATCACGCTGCGTGTCCGGACCACGAAGGACTCCGCGCCGATGCGCTCGACCACCTGCTCAAAGTGGCGGACGTCGGAAGCCCGGACGTGCAGCAGGGCGTCGGCCTCGCCGGTAATGGTGCAGGCATCGATCACCTCGGGGTACTTCGCGAGCGCCACAGCGATATCGGCAGGGGAGGTGCGCCCGCGGCAGAAAAGCTCCACGTAGGCCTCGGTCGTCCAGCCGAGTGCGGACGGATCGACCTGAGCGCTGAACCCGGTGATCGCGCCGGATGCCGCAGCCGGTCGACACGGCGCTTGACCGCCGGTGCCGACAGGCCGACGGCCGCCCCGACCTCGGCATAGGTGGCGCGCGCGTCTTTCATGAGCGCCGCGACGATCTGCTTGTCGAGGTCGTCGAGAGGTCATCGCGCGCCGCCGGAGCTGGCAGCGCGCTAGTCAACCAGGGCTGCGCGCAGGTTATCCAGGTCGGCCGCGCTGAGGCCGTGGCTGAGCAGGTAGTCATCGACCGACCCCCAGGACGTCCTGACCTGAGCCAGTACAGCCGCGATGCAGCGGCGGCGGGCTGGCCAGCAGCTCGCTGGTCAGGTCTGTCGCCGAGCCCGCTGCTCGCCTGAGCTGCCCGATCGCCAGGGTGTTCTGCCGGCATCGAGGTAGCCGCCGCTCAGGCCGTAGTCGGCGGCGATCACCTCGTCCGGGACGCCGAGCACCGCCAGGATCAGCGCAATCACGATGCCGGTCCGGTCCTTGCCCGCGCTGCAGTGCACCAGCGCCGGGAACGCGCCAGGCGCGCACAGCACCTTGATCGCCTCGCCTACCGTCTTGCCGCACGCCTCAATGATGTACCGGTAGACCGCGTCCAGTTCGAGCGGCAGCGCCTGCAGGTCACCGATGAGGAGCGAGATGTGGCGAGGTCGCGGCCGGTGCAGGCCGTCCAGAGCGCTCGGCGCGATGTCGACCTCCAGCTGCGTCCGCAGGTCAACGATGGTTCGCAGGCCGAGAGCTAGCGATGGCGGCGGTTCCGCCGTCATCGAGCCGGTGCAGCGCATCGGACCGGAACAGGGTTCGCCAGCGCACGGCGCCGCCGTCGGCGGTCGGGTAGCCGCCCACATCGCGCAGGTTGTAGAGCCCGTTGAGCGGTAGGTGGCGGCCGTCCGCCAGCACCAGGTCCGCAACGTCTGTTGCCTGAGTCAACCGCCTGCTCCGTCTCGCCGCGCCGTTACTGGGTTCACCGTCTCATACTCATGTTTCGTCCCGGCTTCGCGCCACCGGCCGGGTGGTTAACCGCGCTGGCACGGAAGCGGCGATGTCCGGCGGCGGCCGAACCCGCCTGGCGATACGGTGGGCCAGCGGGCCGCGCCGCCGGCGGCTGCGGCGGCCAGGAGACCCCGTTCCCTTGGAGGAATGCGCGATGACCCGACTTGGCGGCATGTACGGGCCGGATGCCACCTTCCTCGGCGTTCGCCGCGCCGACCTGGCGGACCCGGCGTCCTGGGCCGGGACGGACATCATGATCATCGGCGCCCCGTTCGACGGCGGGACGTCGCACCGGCCGGGGGCGCGGTTCGGGCCGCAGGCCATCCGGTTCACCGACTACCTGCCGCATGACGGTTCCAGGCCGCACCTGGCGCTCGGCGTCGACCCGCTGGTCGAGCTCAGGGTGGCCGACGCCGGGGACGTCGAGATGCCGTCCGGGGATACGGAGCTGTCGCTGCGGCGCCTCGAGGAGGCGGTGCACCGGGCCAGTCAGGGCGGCGCTATTCCGGTGATCCTGGGCGGCGACCACACGATCGCGCTGCCGGACGCGACTGGCGTGGCCCGGCACGTCGGCTGGGGCCGGCTGTCGCTGATCCACTTCGACGCCCACGCCGACACCGGCAACACGCAGTTCGGCTCGCTGTACGGCCACGGCACGCCGATGCGGCGCCTGATCGAGTCCGGCGCGGTCCGCGGCGACCGGTTCCTGCAGATCGGACTGCGCGGCTACTGGCCCGAGCCGGAGACCCTGGACTGGATGGCCGGCCAGCGGATGCGCAGTTACGAGATGACCGAGCTGGTGAGCCGGGGCCTGGACGACTGCCTGACCGAAGCGTTCGGCATCGCCACCGACGAGTGCGAGGGCGTGTTCCTGTCCGTCGACGTGGATGTCGTCGATCCGGGCATGGCGCCCGGCACCGGGACGCCGGAGCCCGGCGGGCTGACCGGGCCGGCAGCTGCTCGACGCTGTTCGCCGGATCGCCATGGAGCTGCCGCTGGCCGGCATCGACGTGGTCGAGGTGGCCCCGCCGTTCGATCATGCTGAGGTCACCGCTTTCCTCGCGAACCGGGTCGTGCTCGAGGCGCTGTCTGGCATCGCCTGGCGGCGACGCCAGCTGGCCGCCGATCCGGCCAGGCCAGCCAGGGATCCGGCCGGCCCGCTGCTGGAGGGCCGCGGCCCGGCAGATCGGTTAACGGCGGCCGGCCACCAGATGGCGATGGTCGCAACGGTGCCGTCGTAGAGGAAGTGCGCGACGATCGGCCTGTTGAGCTTGCGGTGCTTCTGGAAGGACCGGGTCACCAGCCAGCCGAACGGCAAGGTGAGCACCACGCCGATCCCGTAGTAGAGGTGATAGCTGGCGCGCAGTGCCATGCTGAGCCAGAACGCCTTGGCGGGCGACCAGCCGAGCTGATCGAGCCGGGTGAGGAGGTAGCCGTTGACTATCACCTCCTCGGCCACTGCCGTGGTGAGGGCTACGGACAGGGCGATGAGCAAGTAGTACGCCGGCACGTTCAGCGTGGCCGCCCTGTTCATGAACCTTGAGTGCCCCAGCGGGCTGATCACGATCGCCAAGCTCAGCTCAAGGCCGATGGCCGCAGCTGCCAGCCCCACCGCCACACCCAGATCACGCCAGGGCAGCCGGGTCAGTCCAAGGTCAGCGGGGCGCTGCCCGGTGCGCACCAGCAGCAGCAGGACCAGCGGCACCACTGCCGCCGACGGCACGTAACTGAGCACGCTCAGGATGACGTTCAGGACTGGCTGATGCGGCGTTACCGACGGCAACTGGGTGAGGACCTGACCGGTGTCGAGGTGCCTGGGCCAGGATGACCACTGCGGCGGCAATCCAAGGGAAGAGCCCGGCGATCATGACGAGCCTGGTCTCCAGCACCAGGGAGGCTCTGGTCATTCCAGCCGCTGCGACGGGCATCGCGGCTGCACTGGCCTGGGCCGGGTCGTCCGGCGACCCACCTGAGGACGCACGCGGTCGTCCGATGATTCCCAAAGTCCCGGTCCGCCGGAGGCCGGCGGCCAGTCCGGTGGCGGGCTCCAGCCCGGCGGCGGATGCCAGCCCGCGGGCGCCTCCGGCCAGCCCGGCGCGGGCCGCCAGATCATCCTGATTTTGCGCATTTGCTCATACTGCAGTAGATCCCAGGTACGTGGCGGTGGGCCAGCGGTTTCCGATCAGATCTGCCTGATCTGCCCGCCGACGAAGAGGGTCAAACAACTCGGCGCCTAGGCGGAACGCCCGAGCGCCCCGCATGAGCGTGCCGAGCGGCCGGAAGGGCAGCCGCAGGTCGATAGGACGGCATGGTCAACACCGAGCCGATCTATAGTTGAGGAAATGCTGGACGTGACCAGGCTGAGGGTGCTGGTCGCGGTCGCCAGGCACGGCTCGGTCACCGCCGCGGCCCGCGCGCTGAACTACGCCCAGCCGTCGGTCAGCCATCACATCGCCAGGCTCGAGGCCGAGACCGGGACGCAGCTGCTGGAGCGCGTCGGCCGCGGGATCCGGCTGACCGAGGCCGGCCGGCTGCTCGCCGAGCGCGCCGAGGAGATCATCGGCAGACTCGACTCGGCCGAGGCCGAGCTGGCGGCGCACGTCGGGCTGCGCGAGGGCCGGGTACGGCTGGCCGCGTTCCCGTCCGCACTCGGCACGCTCGTCCCGGCGGCGGCGGCGCGGCTGGAGGCGGAGACGCCCGGCATGGAGTTCATGCTGACTGAGGCTGAGCCGCCGGAGGCCCTGCGGATGCTCCGGGCCGGTTACGTCGACGTCGCCATGGTCTTCCAGCACTATCAGCAGGATCTGGACCCCGCGCCGCCCGAGCCGGCCGACGAGGGCACCCGGGGCGTGCTGCTGCTCGACGAGCCCGTGCATCTGGTCGACGGCAGCCGGCGGCGGCAGCGGGCCAGGGCCGAGCCGCCGACCTGGCCGTCGCTACGCCGACAGCCGGTGGATCGCCGGCTGCGAGCGCTGCCGCGCTATCTCGTGCGGCAGTGCGAGGCCGCCGGGTTCACGCCGAGGATCTCCTTCACCACCGACGACTACCTGGCGGTCCAGGCACTGGTCGCGGCCGGCCTTGGCGTCACGACGCTGCCCGAGCTCTGCCTGCGCGCCGCCCGGCATCCCGGCATCGCCACCGCGGCGTTGCCCGGCGCCCGGCGGCACGTCTTCGCCATGACCTACGGCGAGCCGCCGGACTCCAAGTCGACCACCCGGCTGATCGACATGCTGGCCGAGGTGGCCGCGGCGACCTGCTCACGGCGCCGCCGAGTACGGCGTTCTGAACCGCTGCACGGGCTATCAGATGATGTGCCGGGCATAGATCGCGCGGCCCGGCCGCCCAGTAGGGGTCGCGGAGACGGCGCTTGAGCAGCTTGCCGCTGGGGTCGCGCGGCAGCTCGTCGGCGAAATCGATGGACTTCGGCCACTTCATCTTCGCCAGCCTGCCCTCGAGCCCGGCCAGGATCTCCGCGGCCAGCTCGTCGCCCGGCTACGACGCCGTCAGCTGGCTGCACGACGGCCTTGATCTGCTCGCCCCACTCCTCGTCCGGGATGCCGAACACGGCCACGTCGGCGACCTTGGGGTTCATGATGATCTCGGCCTCGATCTCAGCCGGGTAGATGTTCGCGCCGCCCGAGATGATCATGTCGGACTTCCGGTCGCAGAGGAACAGGAAGCCGTCCTCGGCCAGGTAGCCGATGTCGCCGACGGTGAAGTAGCCTTGCAGCCGGTTCGCCTCGGTCTTGGCCTTGTCGCCGTAGTACTCGAAGTCCGCCAGGCCCATCTTCATGTAGACGGTGCCGGGCGTGCCGGTCGGGCGCGACTCGCCGTTCTCGTCGGCGATCAGCAGTCTCGCTGATCGGCCACGCGTTGCCGACCGTGCCGGGATGCGCCAGCCAGTCCTGCGGCGAGGCGATGGTGCCGCCGCCCTCGGTGGCGGCGTAGTACTCCCAGACGCACGGGCCCCACCAGTCGAGCATCTCCTGCTTGATCCCGATCGGGCAGGGCGCGGCCGCGTGGATCAGCCAGCGCATCGATGACAGGTCGTACTTGGCCTTGATCTCATCCGGCAGCGACAGCATCCGCTTGAACTGCGTCGGCACCATGTGCGAGTTCGTGCACTTGTACCGCTCGGTGAGAGCCAGCGCGGTCTCGGCGTCGAACCCGTCCATGCAGACCAGCGTGTGACCCATGTGCAGCGCGCCGCCGCCGAAGACGGTGACGGCCGTGTGGTAGTTCGGCGAGCGTCAGCAGGTGCGCATTGGGCTGGCCCTCGGTGACGCCGAAGAAGGCCAGCAGCCCGGCGGCCACCAGCGCCATGGCGTCGTCGGGGTCCAGGCCGGTCAGCGCCCTGCGCACGCCCTTCGGGCGGCCGGTAGTGCCGGAGGTGTAGTGCATGGTGGTGCCTGCGGTCCGCTCCTCCGGCAGGCTGTCGGGCTGCCCGGCCCGCAGGTCGCTCACCTTGGTGAAGCCCGGCACGTCGCCGAAGCTGAACCTGGCATCGGCGGGAATGCCAGCCTGGTCGGCGCTGTCGGTGCCCAGCTCGGCGAAGCGCTCATGCACGAAGAAGCGCCTTCGCGCCGCAGTCCTTGACGATGTAAGCGGCTTCGGGCGCGGTGAAGTGCCAGTTGATCGGCGTCAGGTACCAGCCTGCCTGCAGGGCGGCCAGGTAAACCTCGACCGGCGCGGCGCCGTTGGGCAGTATCGACGCGATGCCGTCGCCGGGCTTCAGCCCGCGCGCCCGAAGGGCATGCGTGAGCTGGTTGGCCCGGCCGAGCAGGTCGCCCGCGAGTGTGCTCGGTGCCGTCAGGATCTACTACTGCGATCCAGCCCGGATCCTCCTGCGCCCGGCGCCAGAACCCCTTCGATCCCACTGCACACCTCCGAGTCGTGACCGGCTAGCTGCGCGCGATCATCTGCGTAGCGATAGGACACCACATGAGTAGTCCGGGAGGCTAGACCCCGCAAGCTACTTACAAGTAGTCAAATAGCGTGACAGACAGGTACCATCTGGGGGTGCTGCCTCGGTTCGCTCGGCTTGCGCGCGACCCACGGATGAGGGTCGCGCTGCTCGCGCTGGTCCTTACGTTCTGCGGCTATGGGCTGTACGCAGAGTGGCCGCAGGTAGCCAGCGGACTCGCCCGGCTGCACTGGTACTCGATCGCCCTGTCGCTGGCGGCCGCCATGGCCGGGCTCAGCCTGCATGATGCTCGCCTGGCGCGCGGTGCTCGCCGACTTCGGCTCGCCACTGCCCGTCAAGGCTGCCGCCAAGATCAGCTTCGTCTCTCAGCTTGGCAAATACGTTCCGGGCGCGGTCTGGGCGTTCGCCGCGCAGGTGGAACTGGGGCATGACCTGGGCGTGCCGCGCCGCCGCAGCGTCGCTTCGTTCGCGGTTTCACTGGCGGTGGCGATCGGTGCCGGGCTCGGTGTGGCGGCGCTCGCGCTGCCGCTGGCTTCGCCGGGTATGGCCAGGCACTACTGGTGGGTTCTCGCGGCAGTGCCGGTCGTCATGATCGGCCTGTGCCCGCCGGTGCTCGGGCCGGTCATAGACCGCGGGCTAGCCCTGGTCCGACGCCAGCCGCTGGAACGCCGGCTCAGCTGGCGCGGCCTCGCCCACGCGCTGATCTGGACCTTGCTCGGCTGGGTGCTGCTGGGCGTCCAGGTCTGGCTGGTCCAGGCTGACATGGCAAGCGAGGGCAAGCTGCTGCTGCTGCTGGCTATCGGCGGGTACGCGCTCGCTTTCTCTGCCGGCCTGCTGCTGGTCGTGTTCCCCAGCGGGATAGGCGCGCGCGAGGTCATTCTCATTGCCGCGCTCACCACGGTCCTGCCGCACGGCACAGCGGTGGCCGTGGCCCTCGTCACCAGGGGAGTCACGACCGTCTCCGACCTTGCCCTAGGCGGGATCGGGCTGGCCATGGGCCGTGGCGCGAAGGGCGCCGTGCCCGGCCGCTACGGACGGCACCGCAAGCCCGGCCGGTGGGAGCGTGCCGCGCAATTGCCTCTTGCGCACCTGCCCCCGGCGCACCTGGCGCCTGCCCACCACCTGTCAGCGCAGCAAGCTCAGCGAGTGGAGTCTGCTGCTTCCTGAGGGAACGCAGCCCGCTTAGTCAGGCCTCCGATCGCCGCCGCGCTGCCCGGCACGCAACCGGCTAACCGGCATCCTTAGCCAGGAAGTGACACGTCATGCGCCAGTGCTCGCCCGCCCCGTGGCGCGGATCAGAGGTCACCAGCCGCGCTCGGGTCGGCTCTATCAGCGTCCGCACCCGGCGCGCGGACAGCGTGTGCATCTGCATCGCGGCCGGATATCCGAAGGCCCTGCGCTGAATAAGCCCGATCAGGGCCCGTGGGGCCATGGCGTATACAGCGCCGCCTGGCGTCTTCCGGTGTGCCTCGGGGACGACCACCACGACCGAGCCGCCAGGGCGGACTACGCGGACGAACTCAAGCAGGTAACCAGCGGCCAGGTCCGGTGGCATGTGCTGCAGGACGAGGCTGGAGTAGACAAGGTCGAACGAGCCATCCGCGAAGGCGCTGAGATCGGCGCGGTCGTTGCGGATGAAGGTGCATGCTGGCTGATCTGCCAGCAGCGTGCGGGCGCGGTCCAGCATCGGCTGCGAGATGTCCACTCCGGTGACCGTGGTGAAGTGCTTGCTCAGCGCCGCTGTCAGCCGCCCGACACCGCAGCCGAAGTCCAGCGCAGCAGTGCGGTCAGCGCACACGCCAAGGCCACCGAGTCGGTCCATAACAGCGTCCACTTCCGCACGGCCGCTGGCCATGAACTCGTCAACGTCCCAGCGGCCGCCTCGCCGAGCCCGGTCTACGCAGACGGCCCACAATGGATCCTGTTCGCCAAGCGTGGTCCAGTCGCGGCTGAGCCGGGCCAGCCGAGTAGCGCGGGAGGTCACTGGCACGGTTCAGCGTACTCGGGTCAAGCCGACACCTCGCCGGTCTCGTACTCGCCCTCGTAATCGTCGTAGTCAGCCTCGTCCCGCCTGGACGCCCCGAATAGCAGCACGCCCATTACCAGCAGGATCAGGCCGACCAAGCCTGCCACCACCGGGATGATGACCGACACCAGCTGGATTTCGCTGTCCTTGGACTGCGCTGAACTGACCGCGCTCGCAATGGAACTTGGCGCGGTGGCGAAGGTGGCGTTGAGCAGGTTCAGCGCCTGCGCGCCGCTGCTGTTCACCAGGTAAAGGTGCTGACTGGATATCGCCTTCACCGGGGCGCCGGTGATCGGGTCCACGTACTCAGTGGTGGTGCCCTGGTAGTACTCGTTGAGCGTGACCGTCTGGGAGCCCTTGGCACCGACCAGTGAGCCCGGCAGGGTCTGGGTACCGTTCTGGGTGGCCGGAACCGTCTCGACGTACTTGTACGTCGAGAGCCCGTTCACCACCGCTGTGCCGGTGTAGACCATCGGCTCGGGCTTGAGCAGCGTGGTATCGAAGTACTGATAGGTCTTCTTCTGCGCGCCGAGCGGCCAGACATAGCCAAGACCAGAGACGTGAACCTTGTTGTTGGTCCCGATCGCCGTATCGCAGCAGTTGATCAGCTCGGCGGTGCGGCGGTCGAAGGCCAGCCGCTGCGTCGAGTAGCTCACTGCCTGCAGGTTGGTCCGGTCGTACACGTAGCTGAACTCGTTCCAGACGGCGCGGCTGGAGGTGCCAGCGGCGTTGTCGCCCTGAACGGTGATCGTGGTCTGCATCGTGACGCCGGTCAGCTCGCTCAGCTTGGCCGGGCTGAAGTAGCTTGCATTGCTGGCAGCCAAAGTCGAGATCGAGTTTTCGTTCAACGGGAACTTCACTGCCTGGCCCACAACGAAGAAACGGATAAGCAGGGCCAGCACGATCAGGAAGGTCCCGAGGGCAGCTGCCACGAGCCCGGTAACCCTGCGCATCCATCCTCCTGGGGCGAACACCTTTAGCAGGTCATGTGATAAATATGATGGTTGTGTTCCGGAGGATCATAGTCTGATCCCTGTGGGTGTTATCGGCATTCAGGACACATAGATATAACAGGTTCACCGCTGCGCGCTAGCCCCAGCTACCCGACAGTAGGCAGCGGTGCCAGCCCGCCGCACCGCGCTTCCGGTCAGCTGGAGCTAGCTCCGTTACCTCGCGGTAGCGTATTATCCGTCATCAGGCATGATAACCGGCAATCGGGACAGATGATCACTTCGGATCGGGCGGCCGCGGACGGGGTCACGCGCGCCACGGGGCGGCAGCCGCCATCCGACCTGCCGACGTCGGCAGGCCGCAATCCGGCGCTGGATGGCCTGCGTGTCATCGCCGCACTCGCCGTCCTGGTCACTCACGTTGGCGGTGAGACCGGCTTCGAGTTCACCGGAAGCCCCGCCTCCTGGGTTGTCAGTCGTGGTGACGTCGGCGTTCCCATCTTCTTTGCGTTGTCCGGGCTGCTGCTGTACCGGCCGTGGGCACGGGCGGCGCTGCGCGGCCAGCGCGCCCCGGCAACCTTGTCGTACCTATGGCGGCGGGCGCTTCGGATCCTGCCCGCCTACTGGCTGGTTGTGGTCATCGCCATCGTCACCCTGAACCATCAGCACATCGGGTCGTTGTCGACCTGGGTCCAGTACCTGCTCCTGGTGCAGAACTACAACCTGCACCCGTGGTGGGCTGGCACTGGCGCCACCGGGCTGGCGCAGATGTGGAGCCTGGTCGTCGAGGTGTCCTTCTATCTGGTGCTGCCGTTGCTGGCGGCGCTGCTCACGTGGTGGTCGCGGCCTGGCACCGGCAGCGTCGGCCACCGGGCGAGGCGGCTGCTGGCCGGCATCGCGGCACTCGGGCTGTCCTCCTACGCTTTCACGATCCTGGCTTTCTACCCCCGGCTCGAACTCTGGCTCGGCGCGACGCTGCCGCGCCTGCTGACCTGGTTCGCGGCCGGGATGGCGATCGCGGTCGTCTCCGAATGGGCGCACGCTGAGGGTGCTGGCGAAGCCGGCGTCGCCGGGCAGCCCGCCGATGGCAAGGTGGCGAGGTTCTGCCGGACCATCGCCGGGTCGGCCGAAGCATGCTGGCTGCTGGCAATCCTCGCTTTCGCGATCGCCTGCACCCAGGTGGCCGGACCGGAAACGCTGGCGGTGCCGAGCCTGTGGGATTTCGAAGTCAAGACGGCCCTCTACACCGTGATCGCGGCCGCCCTGGTCGCGCCGGTTGCCTTCCAGCCAGCCCGGCCGACCTGGGTTTCGCGAGCACTCGGCAATCCGGTCATGAGCTTCCTGGGCCGGATCTCCTATGGCATATTCCTGTGGCAGTTCGTCGTCATCTATGCGTTCTTCGCGATCGCCGATGCCAAGGACGCATTTCACGGCGGCGCCTACAGCTGGCCAGCCGTGGTGGCGATCCTCATCATCGTCGTGGCACTCACCGTCGGTGCGGCCGTTGTCAGCTACTACCTGATCGAGCTGCCCGGCGCAGAGCCTCTACCGCAGCAGGCGAGGGCGATCTGGCGGCCGGCACGCGGTGGCGGACCGCCCGGCCCGGCCGACCGTCAGCCGCGAAGTGGGCGTCTTAGCCCGGAGCGTCACCGGCGGCACCACTGGCATCGGCCAGGCCCGGACAGGAGGCAACCCGCTCGCTCGCCGCAGGCCGCCCTTCGGCGGCTGGCCTGACGGCCGCCAGCCCGGCAATGAGCCGCGCCAGGATCAGCAGGCAGATTAGCTGCGGTCCGGTGTCCCACAGCACCGTCACCAAGCCGCCGGCCTGCCCCCACTGCTCGAGCTGGTACCCGACCGCTTGCCCGATCGCGGCAGCCAGCATGAGCCAGCAGACAAGCCACCCGCTCGCCGCGAGGTGCCAGGCGCGTCCGGCAGCCCGGCGCCGCCGGGCGATCATGAACAGCAGCGTCGCGGCCGGCAGGATCACGGCGCCGGGGTAGCCGCCCGTCCAGAGCCCAAGGGCAACGACAGCCAGGCCGGCCGGGACGCGTGCCAGCGCTGCACGTCGGCTCCCTACCCAGGCTGCGGCAGCCGGAGCATCGACGGGACGGGGGTCGACTGGCCCGGCCGCCCGCGCGCTGCGCGCTGTCCGCCTGCGCCGTAGTGGCAGCGCAACGACGATCGTCAGCGCCAGCAGGACCAGGCCACCGAACAGGGCCACCCGGTACGTCGCGTCCGGCAGGTAGGTGAGCGTCACGACGCCACTGGTGCCAGCCGGCAGCAGCCAGCCCTGTTTCCAGCCGTCAAGCTGGACCGGCGCCAGGATCCGGCCGCCGATGATGGCCCGCCAGCCCGCGTTGAAGTTCTCGTCCACGACCAGGAAGGAGCGCTGACTGACCGCCACCCGGACGGTTCTGCTGGCAGGTCCCCAGGTGATCGGGGATGCCGGGGCGCTGCGCACTGCCGGACCAGCTGTGAGTCCTGCCGCGCCAGCCGGATCGACAAGAACGCTCTGCACATCGAAGCCGGTGGGGTCCGCGGCTGGCTCTGCCACCGAGTTCCGGCCGCCGCGGACGGTCGCCGGCGCGCAGGCCGAGAAGTGCATCGGCCTGCCCTGAAGCAGGTCAGCCTCCGATCCGGCGGCCCGGGTCGGCACGGGCACTCCGTTCAACACGATGGTGGGGCCCTGGCCGCAGCCCAGCATGATCGGCCCGGATGCTGGCGGCGTCAGTGGCGTCACGCCGGGAATGCGAACCTCGGAGATCTGGACTGGCAGCTGATCAGGGGTGAAGGCAAAGGAGAGCATGCTGGTGCGCAGCGGCGGCTGGAACGTCAGCAGGCCGGACCGGCCGATGACGCCGCCTCGCAACTGGCCCGAGGAGCCGGTGACCAGCACGCGCAGCGGACCGTCCGCCGCGGTAGGCCTGACCACCTTGACCTGGCGGATCTTTCTAGTCCCCCGCCACCGGATTGTCAGCACCGGATGGGCGTCACCGGGACCCGAGATCCATGCCGTCGAGAGGTTGTCATCGAAGGCCGATCCCGGCATGTCCGCCGGATCCGTCGTGTAGGCAGACGATGCCGTCACCCGCGGCTGGGCTGCGCCGGGCCACGCGTAACGCGCTATGACCCGCTGGCTGGTGAGGACGGCGAGCCCGGACAAGACCGCCCCGTGTCCCGTCGCCGCGGTGAAGGCCTGGTCGAAACCGTACTGCTCCTCGGTCGGCCTGATCAGCGACTGCGAGCAGACCCAGCGCAGCGACGTGAGCATGCATCCGGACGGCGCGGGCTCGGCCTTGGCCAGCAACACCGGTGGCTCAGTTCCCGCGGGTACCGGCACAGTCGGTGCGACGATGACGCGGCTCGCGGTCACTCCCGGTACGGTCAACTCGGCAATGCCGGCTTGCGTTCCGGCCGGCGGGAACGGCGTCGGTGCCACCGCCTCGATGGTGATCCTCAGCCATCTGGTCAGGCCGTGGGGTGTCGCGAGCGGCTGGGCGCCGGCTGCCTGCCGGACATTCTCCGTGGTCGTGCCAGCAGCGGTCTGGACGTCGACCTTCGTGACGGGCGGCCCGACGGCCACCCTGTCCGCGAACGCCACCTGGATCGTGCCGGGGTCGACTGGCCGGGCGAACTCTACTCGCAGCCATTGATGCACCGGCCCGGTGACGCCGCCCGACTCCCACATCGTCTTGGGGTTGCCGTCAACCGCAGCGAACGGCAGCAAGCCGGTCGCGCTCTGGCTGGGCAGCGCAGATATATCAGCCGCCGATGACGAGGCAGTCACGTTGGCGATGCCCTGGTACTGTGCGACGGCAGCATAGGGCAGCCAGGACGGATCAAGGTAGTCCGTCACGGCTTCGAGAGTGCTGGCCGGGTCGGAAGCTGTCAGGGTGGGCGAGTAGTCGACTCGTATCTCGCCGAAATTGCGGACGATGCGCCGCAGCGAGTCGGTGATGACGTACTTGCTGACCCGCAGCCGCGCGGCGGCGGCGTTCAGGACCACCGGCTGGCCTCGCAGCAGCCCCTGGTCGGCGAGTGTCAGGAGTGCCCCGGGGCCGCCGTAGACGCGCATCGTGCCTGCGGCCGGAACGACGGATGCGGTTGGCTGGGCGCCGAGGACGCGGAAGACCTCGACCGGCGGGTACGGAGAGTCAAAATTGCTGACGGCGTTATCCGGCTCGGAGCTGCCGACGGGGAAAGTGCCGAACTGGGCGACCTTCACTATGCCGGGCGACGCGTACAACGCGTCGTTTACCCGCGCTGGCCAGGCGCCGTACAAGTCACTGCGGATGAGGTCGTCCCTGACGACGATGTACTTCACCCCCATCCTGGCCAGCACCTGGGTCAGCCCGGCCGATCCCTGACCGGCCTCAATCCGCTGTTCGATGGCGCCGATCAGCCGGGTGTTGCCGACCGAGCCGATAGCGGCCAGCTGGGTGCTAGCCCAGTTGCCCGAGAACATCGCTTCCAGGACGTCGTCCATCGGCCGTCCCCAGACGTACTCGCCGAACCTAGCGCCTGGCACCGCCAGCACGGCCTGATTGCCCGCGTGCTTGTTCAGCCAGGTGGTGGCGGCGACCCAGTAGGACGGTACGGCCTGGAAATCGCCTGCCGCCGAAAGCCCGCTAGCTGCGGCGGGCATTGCCAGGCCCGCGAGCGCGACCGCGGCCAGCACCCCGGCCGCCACCCGGACTCGGCGGAACCGCACCGAAGCAAGCAGGTGCGCCAGCCCGAGCACAATCGGCAGCCGGATCAGCGGATCGAATTTCCGCAGGTTGCGCAGCGGTGCCAGCGGTCCGTTGATCAGGTGATCGAGCCAGCCCGCGAGCGGGTTGCCCAGCCCGCTGACGTACCCGGTCAAGATAATGAAGATGCCGATGAGCAGGACGCACAGCAGGAAGCGGCGCTCGGGCATCCGCCTGGCCGCCAGTCCGCCAAGGCCGAACGCTGCGATCAGCCCGGTCAGCAAGGTCGGCAGTGTGGCCGTGGACAAGTGAAATCCGACCGGCCACCATGGCATTCCATTGACCGCCAGGTACGTAGTCCAGTCCTCGGTGCCGCGCAGCGTATTGGCCAGGCTGGTGACAGACGTCGTCACCGCTGCGCTCTCCGAGTACGGCAGGATCGACACGCCATATTTGCCTAGCAGCAGCAACGGAATGAGCCACCACGACGTAGCGAGCCCGACGGCCGGGGCCCACCAGACCAGCACCCGCCAGCGGGGCCAGGATCGCTGCCCGGTGAAGATATAGACGACGGCCAGCGTAAGCACCGCAACGACGGACGCGGCATTCATGCCGCTGCACAGCGCTACCGCGACAGCCGACTGGGCGGCGGCGCGCAGCCGCTGGCTGCGGCTCAGCTGCGAGCCCTCGCGCAGCAGCCTGACCAGTGGTATCAGTACCCACGGCAGCATCGCGGCGGGCAGGAACTCGCCGGAATTGATGCCCATGAGGCTCAGCCCGCGTGGCGCCAGCGCGTAGCCGAGGCCCGCAGCGATCCGGGTCGCTGGTGTGCCGATGCCCAGGCGTGACGCCAGCCGGACCGTGCCGAGGAAAGAAGCGATGAGCACCGCCGTGAGCCAGAAGCGCTGCACGACCCAGGCAGGCAGGGCTAGCAGCTTGCCGGCCAGAAAGAACGGGCCCATCGGGAAGAAGTAGCCGACCGCCTGGTTCTGCAGCTGGCCGAACTGCGCTGGATCCCAGAGATGAACTGCTCGCCGCAGGAATCCGAGCGGATCGACAGCCATGTCGATCTTGGTGTCGGCGATGATGTGGCCCGGCCGGGTGACGAACGCGATGGCGGCTAGCAGCAGGCAGCAAACCACGAGCCAGAGCGCGTTTCTCAGTCGCTCGTCGATGGCTGCACCGCTGCCCGGCCGACCACCGCCGTCAGCCGGCCCGGTCCACCAGCTCACCCGCCAGCCGGCGCCGCGCTGCAGGGTGCCAGGCCGCGAGGTGTCGATCATCGCCGGCTACCCGGCATTCCGAGCCAGTGCGGCCAGCGTCGGGCAGCCAGGCAAGCTCCTCAGCCCCGCACAGGCTTCGCCGGGGTGGGATGGCTCAGGATGGACGGGACGAGTCCGCCGATGGTCATGGACGTCACGCATACCTTGGGACCACCGCCGATTATCTGCACATGGACCGAGCTGCCACCGCCGGTCGCAGGGACGTACAGCATGTGCAGGCCGGCAGGTAGCTGGTACTGGTAGGTCTTTGCGGCGAACTGCACGGCCATGGTGGCCGCCGGCCCGTAGTACGACAGGCCCATGGTCCAGGTCCAGTTGTAGAGCCGTGCGCCCGGAATCGGCAGCCGGACCGGTCGGTACCCGACCAGCCAGCAGCCGTGCCGGGCCGCCGACGGATGGGCGGACCGGCCGAGGATGGCGGCCCCCCACAGCCGGCCGCTGCTGTCAAAGATCTTGAGATTGTCAACGATCCCGTTCGGGGTCCGAGTCCAGGCCAGCTGCTGCGACGGCGCGGCCAGGGCGCCGAGGACCCGCTCGGTGTACGCATACGGGCCGAACCAGCTGTAGGTCTCCACCGCGGTCGGGACTGGCGTGTCAGCGAGCACCGCGCCCTTCGGGATGGCCGCGACGGCAACTCGCGCCGTAGCGATATAGGACTTGGTAACCGCGCTGCTCGTGCCAGTCTCGTAGCGGTAATAAGACCAGCCGGAGCCGACCAGGAAGCCGCCGAGCACGATGGCTGTTCCGGCTCGTCGCAGCAGCGGGCGCGGCCTGGCCCGGTAGACGTCACCTTCACCCGTCACCGGCCAGAATGCCAGGCCGAGGCAGATGGCGATGACGGGCGCGCTGTCGGCGAGCGAGTGCAGGTCCTCGCCGAGAAGCTTGGCGCTGACGCCCATGCCGATCCTGCCCACGACCAGGGGCACCACGGCACTGGCAAGGATCCAGCAGGCCAGGATTATCCAGGCCCGCCAGGCATGCCGCCGGTACCAGAGGCTGGCCAAGATGATCAGCGCCGCGATGGACCAGGAGATCTGGGTCAGCGGGGGGAGCTCCGCTGCGAAGGCGTAATCCGGCTTACTGCCGAGGGTGCCGACGGCGAGCCAGTGCCACGGACCGCCGAGCGCGGCCGGGATGAAGCTAACCCGCAGCAGCGTGGAGGTGAAGGTCAGCACGTTCGAGAACAGGCCAGGCCGAGTCGGCTGCTGGCTTGACGTGGACAGCTGGTGGACGAACAGCAGCAGGTACCCGGCAGCCAGCACGGCGTACATTACCCAGGCACGCCAGAACTTGCGCAGCGCGTATGCAGCGGCTCTGGCCCATCCGCCGGACACCAGGTAACCGGAGGTCAGCGCCAGCAGCAGCACCGGGATGAAGACACTTACCTCGTCGAACAGCAGCCCGAAAACGATCCAGGCAGCGGCCGCGATGGCGTGCCTCAGCCGGCCGGTCCGGACGTAGACGACATGCGCGTTCAGCGCCATGAAAACGGCAAGCTGCAACGGCAGCCACTGCAGGGTAGTGGCCCAGAACGCCAGGCCCGGCAGCAGTATCGGCGAGAACAGGTACGCGGTCAGCGGGATGAGGATCGCTGGCCGGGCACCGAACAAGGTGCGGAGCAGGCGCAGCAGGGCCAGTCCCGAACCTGCCAGCAGCACCAGGTTGACCATCGACGCCAGCGTCCAGTCGTAGACCGAGATCCTGCTCAGCGCCCAGGTGAGGGCCAGGCCGCCAGGCATGAAATGCCCGCCATAGGTGGTCCCGATGAACTGCCAGCTGAACTGGCTCCGCAGCGCCCAGTCGAACAGCAGGAAGTCGTCCTGGCGGAAGTACGCGTGCGCGAGCGCAAGGCTGGCCACCGCCAGCTGGGCCAGGATCAACCATGCCGCAGCCAGGGTCACCCAATTGGCGCGGATCCATCGGGTGGCTTCGCTGTGCTCCGCATGGGAGGCCGGGGTGCGGATGTCATCGACCTGAGTCACGGCCGGCGCCCTTCGGATTGAAGCCATCTTATGGGTGCCTTCATGCCGATAGACTACCTAAAATTCACCTGTGAGCTTGCGGTCATCTGTACCGGGGACTGCCGGAAGTGGCAGATTGCCGGTCGGAGCTGGGTCACAGGCCAGCGACAAACAGCGCCAGCCACAGGACTTCGCAGCACAGCATCGGCACGTCGCGCATGATGAGGTCCTCGACCGGCTTGTCGGTGCCGCGGGACGTCAGCCGCTCGAACCTGGCCAGCGCAGCCGCCAGCGGCAGGGCGCTGGCGATATGCCAGCCCTGGGTCCAGGCACCGTCACTGCTCAGCGCCCAGAACACGTACGCCGACACCATCGCGACTGCTATGGCATGCTGACCGATCTGGAGCCCGCCCGCGGAATACCAGCTCATGACCGGACGATGTCCGGCTACCCGGGAGCCAAGGACCCGGAGCTCGCAATAGCGCTTGGCGGTGGCCACCAGTAGCGCGCCGAGGCTGCAGACCAGCAAGAACCAGCCAGACGGACGGACGTGGGTGGCGATGGCGCCGCCAACGGCGCGGAGCACGAATCCCGAGGCTACGAACGCAAGCTCGATGACAGGCACGTGCTTGAGCACCGCCGAGTAGAGGAACGACAGCGCCAGGTAGACCGCGACCACCAGGCTGAGCCCGGGTTCGGAGATGAGCAGGCCGACCGACTCGGCGGCGGTCGCGAGTACTGCCGCTACCACCAGGGCCTGCCGCCGCGGCAGTTGCCCGGCTGCCACCGGGCGGTACCGCTTGCGCGGATGCAGCCTGTCATTGTCGGCGTCAACGACGTCGTTCACGAGGTAAACGGCGCTCGATGCCGCGACGAACGCGGCGAACGCGGCGGCCGCATAGGCGAGTCCGTCGTTCCTGCCCGTCGATGCCCCGGCCAGCGGCGCAGCGAAAACGAGCAGGTTCTTGGGCCACTGACGCGGCCGGCTGGTCCGGACGACAGCGGTGAGCCAGGCGGTCTTCCCCACCCGGAGTGCGACGGCGCCGCCGCCAGTGCTGGCGGCGTCAGTCATCGCCGTGCGCCTCCGGTCCCCTGGCCGGCCGGCAGCGGCGGCGATCAGGCTGGCCAGCTGGCCAGCGCTGCGGTCCCAGTCGAACTGCGCCGCCCAGGCGCGGCATGCCGCCGCGATCTCGGCCCGGCGGGCGGGCGCCGACAGTTCCTTGAGCGCCAGCTCGGTGACATCCTCGAGCGTCTCGCCCGGCCGGACGAGCCACCCTGTCTCGCCGTGACGGACCGCGTCCCGCAGGCCGTCCACGTCGAAGGCGACGGTTGGTACCCCGAGCGCTGCCGCCTCCAGCACGCACAACCCCCAGCCCTCGCCTTGTGAGGTGTTCAGGTGCAGCACAGATCCGGCCACCGCCGCGCGCTTGGCGTCCTCGTCCAGGTAGCCGCGCAGGCGTACGGTTCCGGCCAGCCCGCGGCGGTCGATCTGGCTGGCTAGCGGCCCGCTACTGGCACCGCGGCCGATCACGTCGATGCTCACGCCGCTACGGCCCAGCCGGTCGGCGACGCCGAGCACGAGTTCGGCGCGCTTGTGCGCGACCATCCGCCCTACCCACGTGATGGTGGCCGGCGGGATCTGGCTGGCCGCCGGCGTGACAAAGGCCGCAGCGGTCAGCCCGTTGGGGATGATCTGCACGGACCCGGTCCAGCCGAGCCGCTCGGCCATGGCCCGGGCGGTGGACTGCGAGACGGCGACGCACAGGTGCCGCCGATAGGAACGGCGTGCTACCGGCCCTTCCAGCAGGCGGCCTGCAGCCGCCAGCAATGCCGGGAAGTGCACGCCGAACTGGGCATCGTGCACATGATGCATTACGCAGATAATGGGAACGCGGCGCGGCATGACCCACGGCGTGAAGAACGGTATGCCGTTCTGACAGTCGATTACGGCATCGAACCGTCGCCGCCGCAGCAGGAGCCAGCCCAGCACCCGCGGGTAGACGGTGAACCGCGACCCGATCCGGATGACTTCTATTCCGTCCTGGTGCTCGCGGGCCGCCTGCCCTGCGCCCCGCGCGGTCAGGAACGTGACGACGGCGCCGCGGCGCACCAGGCCCTGGGCCATCTGCCAGGCGTAGGTCTCGGCCCCGCCAGCTTCCGGGTGCCAGATGTCGCGCCAGTTCACCAGCACGATTCGCAGGCCGGCCACCGACGACGGGCCGGTGCTGGCTGACTCGGTCATGGCAGCCGCAGCGCCGCCTGATTCAGTCCGGGCGGGCTCGGTCATGGCGGACTAGCGTGCACGACGGCGGCTGGTGTTACGGCGGCAGCGGGCAGTGCGGGACCTGCAGGCAGTCCTGCGCCGAGCGGCTCACCGCCGGGTCCCGCCGCGGCCACGGATCCCTCGCTCCACGTCGATGGCGATCGCAGTGCCAGCCAGATCCCGGCTACCTCGGCGAACGCAGTCAACGAATGCCGCCAGACGGAGAAGGTGGAACCGGGGACATCGCGCCAGCGGACGGGGATCTCGACGATGCCCGCGCCGAGCTGCCTGCATCTGGCGATGAGCTCGATGTCGAAGGCGAATCCAGCCGTGCCGAGGTCCATGGCCGCACGCCTGGCAACCGGGCCAGCGAAGAACTTGAAACCGCACTGGGTGTCCCTGGCACCCGGCGCGACCAGCCGGGCCATGCCGCGGAACACCGCTGCGCCCGCCTTGCGCACGACGCTGTGCCTGTCCGCCACGATCGAGTCGGGATGCGCCCGCGACCCGATCACGACGTGGTGCCCGGCGAGCAGTTCCTGGATCGCCACATCGAGCGCGGACAGGTCAGTAGCCATGTCCGCATCGCAGAAGCCGACGAACCTGGCACGGCTGGCCAGCAGTCCAGCCCGGACCGCAGCGCCCTTGCCGGGCTTGGCGCAGTGAATCAGGCGGACCGGCACCGGTCCGGATGGCCAGCCGAGCGCGATGGCGGCGGTCCGGTCGCTGCTCGCGCTGTCCACGACAACGATCTCGACGCCGGGCGGCAATTCGGCGGCCTTGGCGCAGAGCAATTCAAGCCCGTCAGCTAGTCGCGCTTCTTCATTGCGCGCGGGAATGATGATCTCAAGCCACGCATGACCTGGAGAGTTGGCCTGATCTGTCACGACATCTGCAAAAGCCAGAGGCTAGTTAGCGCTGACCGTAGTTGTAGAGCTGAGTGTTTGCGGGCTTGCCGTTCGAGACTCCGGACAAGACGGCGCCAGTTCCGAGGCCGGCCCCACAGCCAGCACGGCACCGACTGCGACCGCAACGAGCAACGCTCTCATTTGCCTCTCCTTCGCGCGTTCCGCCACATCGTATCGGCAACTTAGCGTGAGTCGGCGAAAGTATCATCAAAAAGTAATAAGGCGGGCTGTTCTCCACCAGTTCCGTCCTGTTCTCACCGCGGTCAGCGTGCGCTGGCAGCCGAAATACTCGCCGGAATCCGGTAAATCACCAGGTCAGGACCCGCCAGTACGATCTGGCAGCCGGGCAGCTGACGCACGAACGGATAATCGGGCCTTGTTCCTAGCAGGCCGCCATGAGCAGGCCGGACGTCCACGATCACGTAGCGGTAGCCGTCCGCCCTCAGGGCGCGGGTGAGCGGGCTGCCGGCTGTGATCAGCCGGCTGACGGCCAGACTGGCGGGATCCTCTGGCGGGATCCGCGTCGAGCCGACCTGTACACCGTCATCCCAGACGACCGTGCGCGCCAGCAGCCGCGGCCAGGGATCGAGTACGGCCGTACCGTGGTTCCAGCTGAACCGCCGGTATGCCCCCCACGGCAACAGCAGAGCCTTGCCGCTGGTGGCGTCGGAGTTGATGAGTCGCCGCGCTGCGAGCCAGTCAGCCGGATATTCCACCGGGCTCAGCCGGCCCGCCGCTCCCCAGGCCAGGCCGGGCAGCAGCAGCACCGGAGCGACGATCATGGCCGCGGCGACAACCCCGCTGCCCTCGCGCAGCACGACCGGCCCGCCCGCAGCACGGCGGCGACGAGCAGGCCTAGCCCGAGCGCTCCGGCGAGCGCCAGCGGGGCAACGAATTGCTGGCCGTCCCGAAGTACGGCGAAGCCGGGCCAGAAAGTGATCATGTCGCGCAGCAGGGTCCGGCCGGCGCCGACGATGCCGAGCAGCGCAATCAGCAACCCGACAGCAGCACCGACGCCAAGTCCGGGCCAGCGTCGCCGGCCGAGTACCAGGAAGCCCGCCAGCGAGCCCAGCACCAGCCACAGCCAGACCACCGACGTCGCGCCGCCGTAGCCGGCTGGCACGGTCTGGGCATTCCAGCCGCCGCCAAGGGCGAGCAGGCTGCCCGCCGCACCGGCCGGAGTGTCGGCACGCGCGGCGAAAGCGGCCACCGCGGCTGGGCTGGTATGAACCTGGCGAGCCAGCGACGGGACCAGCCACGGCAGGCTCAGCACGCCGAGCACTACGAGGACGACCGCCGATCTGGCCACCCTGGACCTGGCGGTGCCGTGCTGGCAGACTGCGGCCGGCAGCGCGACCAGCCCGGAGATCGACATCGCGGCGAAGCCGCCGACCGCGGCCGGCAGCAACGCGACAACCAGCCGCGCCGACCGCGTGACCAGGCCAGCCCGCCGGCCAGCAGGCCAGGCAGGCGGGCTGATAACGACGCCGAGGACCCACGGCAGGCCGGCATACCCGAGCAAGGTCGCCCACTGCCCGAGCAGCAGCCGCTCAGCCACGAACGGGTTCCACGCATAGGCGATGCCGGCCGCGATCTTGGCGGGCCAGCGTTCAGCGGAGAGCAGCCTGGCCGCGCCCCCGCACGCCAGCACGAAGATGCCCACCAGGATGAGCTTCTGAATGACATCGGCGGGCAGCGCCCTGGCCAGCACGGCCACCACCGCATCGCTCGGGCACTGCCCTCGGCAGCGTTCCTGACAACCCGAACATTGCCGCGTTGAACTGTGGATCCGGCACGAAGACCATGTCATAACTGAGCAGGTATCCAGGCCCGATGCCGGGGCCGAGCGCCAGCAGGCCGAGGCACAAGCCGACCAGCGCGCCGACGAGCCCGCTGCCGGGCCTGATCTGCCGGCTGGAGCAGGCCGCCGGCCGGGTGAAGATCGGTGCTGGTTTGCTCGGTCATTGCGGCCAGAGTGTAGTTCGCCCGGCACGCCCGGCTGGCCTTAGCGATGCGGACCGGATACCTGCACCTCGGGCAGCATGGCCTCGTACACGGTCAGGTCAGCGGCGCCGCTGGGCTCCGACGATACGGCCAGTGCGAGCGCGTGCCGCAGCATGTCCGGCCATGACCAGGCCAGCGCAACGCCCGGAACCAGGCCGGCCACCAGCGCGTCGCGGAAGGCTGACGGCCGGTGGGTTCGCGGCTGCGTCGGATCCGCCGCCGAGCCTGCCGCCGGATCCGCCGCTGAGCCTGCCGCCGGATCCGCGGCCGAGCTGGGAGCCAGGCCTGCAGCCGGGCCAAGCTCGGCCCGCCATTCGCCGGCCGCTGTGACGGCCCGCACTCCCCGCGCGGGTGAGCAGCACGACCGAACTGTTCCCGGCCGCCGCGATTCCGGCGTGGCCGGCCCGATCATCGCGGTCAGGTCCCTGGCTGCCGGCGGCGTCCAGCGTCCGGAATGATCAGCGCAGGCCGCCGGGCAGCGCCATGGCGCAGCGCGCTGCCGCCCGCGTCGAGCACGACGGGGACGCCGGCGCCGGCCGCATAGCTCACCAGCGAGCCGTAGGTCTCGGCGGGCAGCCCGTCGGGCAGGCTGCCGCACAGCACGACGGCCGTGGCGCCGTCCAGCAAGCGCCCGATAGTCCGCCGCCAGTCGGCCGAGTTCCTCGGTGGTGATGTAGGGGGCGGGCTCGGCAAAGCTGGTGAGCCTGTCCGTCCAGGTCGTCGGCGATCTGCACGACCCGCCGCGACTCGGCGCCGATCCAGGTGAACTGGGTCGGTACGGCCGGCCCTGGCCAGCTCGCTCCTGATCAGCTCGCCCGCAGAACCGCCAGCGAGCCCGGCCGCCACGACCTCATGCCCGAAGGTGTGCAGGAAGCTCGCCACGGCCAGCCCGCGGCCGCCGGCGCCGGTACCAGACCTGCGCTCACCGTGTTAGCCGCGCCCAGCTGCACCCGCGTCGCCTGGTAATGCACGAGCAGCGCCGGATTGAGGGTGACGGTGACGATCACCCGGCGACCTCTGCGGCCAGCAGCGCGCCCAGCTCCCAGCACGCTTCAAGCTCCGCCTTGCCAGGCGTGCCAGTGACGGTCACCGCGGCCTGACCGGCCGCCAGCCGAGGCCGGTCGTGATCGACTCCACCGCGCGGACCGCTCCGCCGGTGTCGCTGCCGCCGTGCACGTACAGCCCGTAAGGGCGTCGCTTGGTCGCCTCAAGGCACGGGTAGTAGATGCTGTCGAAGAAGTGCTTGAGCGCGCCCGAGATATAACCGAGGTTGGCGGGCGTGCCTAGCAGGTAGCCGTCGGCTGCGAGCACATCAACCTCGCTAGCCGTCAGCGCGGGCAGAATTACGTACTTCCACACCCTCGATCTCATCGGTCCGCGCGCCGTCCGAAGCGGCCTCCAACATAGCCTGGAGGGCGGCGAGGGCGTGTGATGAACGATCAGCAGCCTGGGCATTACCGCTGAGCCTAGACCGCCAACCGGGCGACCGTGTTGGGCGCGGTCGTGACGTCCTGGACGTCGGGTTAGAGGCTCGAATAGACGAGGTTCTTATCGCGATAGCCATCGATATCGCGGACCCGGAACCGGAGTGCGCGGCCGACTTTGGGCGCTTGGAGGTCGTATCTCCAAAAGTTGTCACGGAGCGTGCGCCCGGAAAAGCCAGGTACTGTGCTGTCCCTGACACGGACAGGAGCTGATTGCTGCCGCCATTAGCGACTGGGTGGTCCCGCCGTTGGTCATGTGGGTCATGCCACCCCCGAGGCAGCAGGAAGATCCGGAAGCCCAGGCTCTGATCGCTGCCATGGTGCTGGGCGCCGTAGGGTGTGCGGCCTGTTCTGAGACGGCATCGGAGCACTGTTCGCCCCACCCAGAATGCGCTTGGCATCCGTGCGCTAACCGTGGCAGCAATGACGTCGTCCAATGTCCGATTCTGGCGAGCGACCTCGGACATGTGGTCCCAAGGATCACCGAGGGCAAGTCCTGCGGCTGCGGCAGGTCAGGCCATCGCCGTGAGACACCGGAGTGCGCGGCGTGAAACCCACCCTGTAAGAAGCGAAAGCACCCCATGTGCAAAACAAATGGGGTGCTTCGCTGCGTTTGGAGTCGTTCCCTAAGTTGTGAGCCCGAAGCTCTGACCTAGGTGCGCAGTTGTGAGCCCGTAGCTCTGACCGCGCCTTCTATAATATCTGTTTGTAGAAAGGCAGTTCAACCGGCCTTGAGCGGAGCCTGGCTGACGCTTCGTAGCCGTGTCGGGGCTGGTACGCCCAGTGTAGCAATATTGACCCGGTCTGTACGCACATCGCCTAGATTTGGGATTCCGTAGGCAGCGGCCAGCCGACCCGCGATCTTACCCTTGTGATAGCTGGTCCGGGCAGTCCCAGCTGCCTGCCCGCACTGGTGGGCCACCGCCCCGGCGACCAAGTCAGCGAGCTGTACGCCGTCATTGCATGCTGAGTCGACGCACGATGCCGCCACGAGCGACGTGGACTTCATCCTCCGATTGACCATGTCCCGAACAGTGTCATCGAACGCGCTACCCCTCGGGGTACTGACCTCATCGATCATCGCCGCAGAACTCGTCCTGGTAGCCATGCCGATCGCGGATGTCCTTCACTGCACGCAGGAGCTGCCCGGACCTGCGGGCCTTGACGGCCCCGATCACGAAGAAGCGCCCAGCACTGACCTTGACAGCGCTTTCATCAACGAAGATCAGCGCGGTCGGGTACCTCGGGGGGACGTGCACCGCCTCAGGAGCGGGCGCAACAGCCATGGGCACTCACCAAAGGATGCGGGTAATCACATTGGTGTAACTATACCAACGCCCTGGGACGCTGCGCGGTGCTGCAAATGCGATCCGAGTAGGGCTGACGTGCATAAATAGCCAGCTCCGCGCTGCGCAGTGCCATCACGCTCCGCTCACCTCAATGGCCGGCAATGGTGCCTTCGGACCGGGGCAGCCAGTTCCGGTCCGCCGGCAACGCTGGGCAACGGGCGAGGAGCTCCGCCTGGCGATCATCACATGGATCGAGCGGACCTACACCGGCGTCGGCGGCAGCGCCGGCCTGGCCCCTTCACACCCATCGAAATACGAGACAATCAACCGTGCCGCAACTACGGCCTTCGTCCATGCCGCTGAGGCGTTCGGCTACGGTGGCCGGATGACCCGGCCACCTACCGGCAGCCCGCGCACCGGCAGTACCGCCGCTGGAGGCGCGGCGATCGGCAGCGCGGCGATCGATGTCTGCTGCGTACTGGGGTTCGTGGCCATCGGCCGCCACACCCATCACGACGGCGAGAGCATCGCCGGACTCTGGCACACCGCGTGGCCGTTCCTGGGCGGGCTCGCGATCGGATTGGCGGCGGCCAGAGCGTGGCGGCGACCGCAGTCGATCAGGCCGGCTGGCCTCGGCGCGTGGCTCGGCGCGGCAGGCGCCGGAATGGTGCTCAGAGTGCTGGCTGGTCAGGGAACCGCGCTCGCGTTCATCGTCGTCGCGCTCGCGTTCCTCGGGCTGTTCATCCTCGGCTGGCGAGTGCTGGCGCGGATCGTCACGATGAGACTGCAGGCAGCGCGCTGAGCGCGGCTGTCTGAGCCCGGCGGCGCGACCCCGGCGAGCCGGCCAGCGGTCGATGCACGCCTAGCTCACGCACCTCTCCTGCCCCGGCAGTATCTGCTGTTAACAGCGGGGTTGACTGGTCAGCACTCCATCACCGCATACTCGATGACAGGGCCCGAACTGCCGGGGACGGGCCAGCTCAGATCGGGAGAGGCGCCCGGAGCATGGGGCAGTTCCGCCGGACGGCTACGGGCTTGATAGCCGGCCTGCTGGCGACGGTGGCCGGCTGCGCGCGCCGCCTATAACTACGCGGCCGACTCGGCCGACCACGCGTACTTCAGGGTCCCGTCCGGCTGGCAGCCGATTAATCCGCAGCAGCTCGCCGCTACCCAGGCGTCGGAGCTGGCCAACTCGGCGGCCGGCCCGGCGGGCGGCTCGCTGGCCTGGTCCCGTGCCTACGCCGCACAGTGGAATGGCGCCGCCGGCGCCTTGCTGACCGCATCGACCGAGCCCGTGGTGTATGCCAGCGTCCAGGCGCTGGGCACGCCGCTGCGGGAGGCGCTCAGCTTCAACTTTATGCGCGACCTGCTTTTCCCCGTGACGCCGGGCGCACGGCAGCAAGCTGCCTCGGCCGGCGCCAGGCTGGCCGGCTTCACGCTGATCAGCAGCACCGTCATCACCACGCACGACGGCGTGCGCGGCATCAACGAGCTGTACGAATACACGATCAACGGCCTGCCTGACGCCTTTGATCAGACCGTGCTGACCAACAGCTCGACCACCAAGCTCTACTTGCTGCTCGTGCAGTGCTACCAGAGCTGCTTCGTCGCGCATCAGGCACAGATCAAGGCTGTCGTCGACTCATTCACGGTGCGAGGTTCCTGATGCAAGATCCGGCCAGCAGGCGGACCCGGCGGGCGCTGGCACTCTGGGACAGGCTCAAGTTCATCATCGCGCTCGTCCTGCTGTGGTTCATCGTCGTCTGGTACCAGATGTCCACCGACGCGATACTCGGCTTCCGTGACGCGGCCGTCCAGCAACTCCAGGTCAACTCCGGCATCGGGCGCTGGCTGCTGCTGCTGCTCGTCATCGAGATCGTCAGGCAGCTGAGCTTCCTCGCGGCCGAGCGCTCGCAGCGTTACTACCGGGCCTCGACCGCCGTCTTCCACGAGACCGACCGGGTCGCGCACAGGCTCAGTGACTACTCCAGGTTCCGGATCTCACGCGCGCTCAAATGGCTGCTGGTCATCGCGATCATCGCGGTGATCCTCGGCGCCGTCTACGGCACCACGCCGGTGCTCGGGCTGTTCAGGGTCCCTGCGTCGATCGCGCATGCGCTGCCCATCATCTTGTACTTCATGGTGCTGATGATGCTGGCCGTAGGCCAGTTCGCGGCGATCTTCTGGTTCCTGTCCAGAGGCGGCGTCGACGTCTATTACCCGGGCGACGTGACCACCCGGTTCGCCGATGTGTGGGGACAGGATCACGTGCTGGACAAGGTCCGGGAGAACATCCTCTTCCTCGAAGATCCCGAGTCGATCGAGGAAAAGGGCGGCTACGTGCCTGGCGGCATCCTGCTGTGGGGACCGCCGGGAACCGGTAAGACCCTGATGGCCGAGGCCGTGGCCGGCGAGACAGGAAAGCCGTACGTCTTCGTTGACCCTGGCGCATTCATCAACATGTTCTTCGGCGTCGGCGTGCTCAAGGTGAAGTCGCTATTCCGCAAGCTCCGCAAGCTCGCCGTCCGCTACGGCGGCGTGATCGTGTTCTTCGACGAGGCCGACTCGCTGGGCAACCGCGGCGGCAGCGTCGGCGGCCAGGGCAGCAACGCGAGAGCCGCGCAGGCCGGGTTGCCCGGCGGCAGCATCGGGCCCGCCGGGCTGCTGACCGCATGCAACGGTTTCAGCTATCTCGCCCCGCAGACTCAGTCGGCCCTGTACGCGCACGCGCTCGGCGACCCGTCCGCAGCCCGGCTCAGCGCCCGGACCCCGCCGGCCGGGCCGGTTCCGGCAGATGGTGCCGACCGGCATGGGCATGGGCGGCGGCGGGATGGGCACCCTGCAAGCGCTGCTGACCGAGCTGTCCGGGCTGAAGAAGCCGCGCGGCTTCTTCAACCGGGTCGTCCGGCGGACGCTCGGCATGCGCCCGAAACCGCCGCCGAAGTACCGGATCCTGGTGATCATGGCCACGAACATGCCCAGCGCGCTCGACGAGGCGCTGCTGCGGCCGGGCCGGATCGACCGCATGTACCGGGTCGGCTACCCGTCCAAGGAGGGCCGGAAGCGCACCTACGAAGGCTACTTCTCCAGGGTCAGCCACCAGGTGACTGCCGAGGAAATGGATCATCTGGCCACGATCACCCCGTACGCGACCGGTGCCAGCATCAAGGACCTGGTCAACGAATCCCTCATCGCCGCGCTGCGCGACGGGCGGACCACCATTACCTGGCCGGATGTGCTGAAGGCCAAGCTGGCCAAGAGTGTCGGACCTTCCGAGGGCGTGGAGTACATCGAACGGGAACGGCACGCCGTCGCCCTGCACGAGGCTTGCCATGCGGTTGTGAGCTACCTGGTGCAGACCCGGAACGTCATCGATACGGCGACCATCCAGAAGGGTGCCGACTACCTCGGCTTCGTGAAGCCCATCCCGATCGAGGAGCAGTTCACCTCATGGCGCAGCGAGTACGAGGCCGACATCATGGTCAGCCTCGCCTCGCTGGTGGGCGAGCGGATGTTCTTCAACGGCGACTCGAGCTCGGGCGTATCCGGCGACCTGCAGAGCGCTACGACCATCGCGCTGGCCATGGAGGGCCTGTGGGGAATGGGCAGCCAGGTCGGGTCCTACGGTGCCACGAGGGCTCCGCACGACGCGCATCCCGTCGTAGACGGCAACGATCGAAACGTCCTGGAGACAGCACTCGGCCAGCGAGCCGAGGCGCACCTGACTGCGCTGGCGGACCGGACCAGTGCGCTGCTGGCCGAGAACCGGGCCAGCGTGCTCGCAGTCGGGCACGCACTGGAAGAACACAAGACGATCAGCGGCCAGGACGTGACCGCGATCATCACCGGTGCCGAGGGTCCGGTCGTCGACGGCAGGCCGTACCGGCAGCCGGAGTTCGCCGCCGAACTGGAGGCGTACCACCAGCGCGCGGTGACAGCGCACGCCAGTGACCGGAGCCTGCCATTGCCGGTCCCCGTTCCCTCCCCGGCGGTCCTCGCGGCGGCATCTGCTGCCGCAGCGGAGCTGAACAGCCGGCTGCCGTCCGTCGACCGCCGGGCTCAGCCCCCCGCCGACCTCCGCGCACAGCCGCCCGCCGAGCCGTAAATCCCATCCGGCACCGGCGGCGCTGTGCCTTCCGAGGGCAGCCGCAGTGCGGCCGAGTCGGCACGATCCGGGCTGCAATTTCGGTCCGGGCGGCGCTGAACTTCCGGCGGCGGAACCGCGGGCGGCTTGACCAGGGTGGCCCCTTTTGCTGGCCGCCACGCCGACTTGATCCGGCCTGCAGGTGCCATGACCTGCGGCAATGCATCCCCTAGGCTCAACCCCAACCTGAGCCGCCGCGGGCAGCACGACGGTTCGAAGATCACTTTCCAGGTCTGAGCTAACAGTGAGCTCATAGCGCGGGGGGAGACCGGTCCAGTGGCACGCATCAGGACCGGCCGGGAGTTACTGGCCAGCAGTGCGTTAGCCGCGCTGTTAGCCGCCGCCGTGCTGACCGGCGCCGTGCTGGCCGGCAGCGCGCTACTCGCGATGGCCACCCCGCACAGCAAGGCCAGCCTTCCGGCGGCGATCCTGACGTCCGGGTCGAACTTCGGATTATCCGGCACCATCAGCAACCTGGCGCCGGGCGTCCCGGCCAGCCTGCTGATGACAGCCGACAATCCGTTCACCGTGCCGATCACGGTCACCGGGATAACCGTGTCAGTTACCGCGGTGCCGGCGGCCTGCGCCGTGTCGTACTTCACCATCAACGGGCAGGCCTTTACTGGCAGCCCGCCAGCCACGACGATAGCGGGCCTGTCGCAACCAGTCCCGGCGGGCGGCACCGCGAGCTTCCCGGTCGGCATCCTGCTCGCCAGGACCGCACCAAACGCCTGCCAGGACGTCACGCTGCCGTTCAGCTACAGCGGCACCGCGGTGCCCTCATCGAGGCATCCGCACGAACCGCCGGGCGGCATCGGCGGATCGCCGGTCACTGTGGTCAGCTCGCGTCCCGACCCTTCGCTGGCTGGCCAGCGGGTCACCTTCACCGCAGAGCTGCGCACCGACTGGTGGCAAGGCAGTTCGCCGGCCGGCGGCGTGACCTTCTATCTGTGCCTGGCGCCAGCCACGCTGCCAGCGGGATCCGCGTCGGGGCTCTGCCAGCGGCCGGCCGCGCTTGGCAGGCCGGTGCCGGTCAGCGGGACCGGCCGGGCTTCGCTCACCACGGCGGTCCTGCGGCCCGGCAGGCATCCGATCTTCGCTATCTTCACCCCGGCCGGCCAGGCTGGGTCGCCCAGCTACTCCGACACTGTTAACCAGGTCGTCGAGGTCCCTCGGCCGTGTGTCACCGGGCCCGGACACCGGCACCGGCACGGCCCGTGCCCGGCCACGGTGGCGTCATGACGCCGGGCGCATCATGGCGCTGGCGGACCGTATATTTCTCCGCGCTGGTCGTGGCCGCGCTCGCGCTGGCACTAGGCGTGGCGGCCGCGACCTCGGACCTAACCGGCTCCGGGGCGGGCCAGGCTACGACCGGCACGGTGGCCCTGAGCGTCGACGGCCCGGCCACTCACAGATGCGATTACAGCAGCGTGGTCCCTGGCGATCTGACTGGCTCAGCCGACTGCGCGTTCTCGGTCAGGTACGACGGCTCGATCACCGCCTACCTGTCGCTTTCCGTGCTGATCGCATCGGCGGCCGGGCCGGGCGGGCAGCCACTCTACGACGGCAGCAACTCCGACGGCCTGACGCTGCAAGTCAGCGACGGGCACCGCAGCTTTACCGTGCCGACCGGGCCGGGCACGACTGGGGGGGCGTGCCCGGCCGGGTCTACCTGCTGGACCGCGGCCAGCGAGCTGGCCGGCTGGTACGCCGGCCCGTCACCGGACCTGACCTTCTCCAGCGGAGACGCTGTCACGTTCACCGTCATTCCGCATTTCCCGGTCACGGCCGCGGCCTCCTATCAGGGCGGCACCGCCGCCGTGACGCTCACCGTCCAGGCAGTCCAGGCACCGGCAAACCCGCTGCCCGGAGGTTGCACCACCGCCACGATCGGCCAGCCGTGTCCGGCTGGCGGGTCCTTCACCTGGAGCTGACAGATGACCGCCGTTACCCGAAGCAGGCCAGGCAGTCATGCCCGGCACAAGGCCCGGGCCGGTGCGGGCACAGCCCGGCTGACACTGATCATGCGGGTGATGTCCGCCGTCGGCACCGTCGCGATCTCGTCCGCTGCCGCGCTGGTCCTGGTCATCGCGATCGCGACACATTTTCCCTCTCGCGGCGGTCAGTACGCGGCGTTCGGGCATCCGCTGCTCAGCGTGCTGTCCGGGTCAATGACGCCCGTCATCAGGACCGGAGACCTGATCATCGACGATCCGGTCAGCTCCGCTCAGGCCGTCGCGCTGAAGCCGGGACAGATCATCAGCTTCCGGGCCGCTCCCGGCAGCACCAAGATCCTCACCCACCGGATCGTCGCCAGGCAGGTCATCCATGGCGTCGTGGAGTACCAGACCAAGGGCGATGCCAACAACGCCCCCGACGCCGCACTCAGGCCAGCCACGGACGTCGTCGGCCGGCTCGCGGCGGTCATCCCGCGCGGCGGCTATCTGCTCGCCGCGCTGCACCAGCCGCTTGTGCCGGTCCTGCTGGTGGTCTCGGCCGTGCTGTTCTTCCTGGCCGGGCCGCTGTTCCGGCTAGCCAGGGACATGGACAAGCGGGAAGACAGCACTACCAACTAGGGGGGACAAGATATCCATGGCGTCAGTCAAGAAGCGGCTCGCCCTCGCGGCAGCCACCGCTACGACGGTCGGAGCGGTCACCACACTGGTGGCCGGGTTCACCTTCGGCCTGTTCAGCGCCACCGAGTCCAGCGGGGCCAACACGTTCACCGCTGGCACGGTAACCGTCGGCACGACCACTCCTGCGTCCGTTACCTGTACGGTCACGGTGCTGCCTGGCGACTCCTCAACCGGAGCGCCGATCGACAGCAAGGCTGCTCAGGAGTGCACGTACAACGTCCAGTACACCGGCACGGCGAATGCCTGGCTGGCCGTCGACATGACGGTGGCGAACGGCACTCCGGCATTGTTCACCAGCGGCTCGGCGACCGGGCTGCAGTTCTACCTGGAGGACAGCACAAGCACCTACGTGACCAGCACGGCCACCGATACTGGCGGCGGCGGCACTACTTATACCCAGCAAGGCGGCACGTCGGCACCACTGCCCGCGACCGGGGTCAGCAACCTGCTGGTGAGCACGTCCGCGGCGACAACCGGACAGGTCGTCAATTTCAAGCTCGACTACGCGCTGCCGCTGGACACCGGCAATACCTATAACACGTCCCCGACGGCCGCGAGCGTGACGGTCACCCTGACGTTCCATGCAGTGCAGGCCAGCAACAACGCGCTCCCCGGTACCTGTGCTGCCGGTGCGCAGTGCAACGCCGGCGGCGGCTTCGCGTGGAGCTGACCTGAGTGCACGCCCGGCACGCAAGACGCAGTGGACAGCGGTGGCCGCTCAGGCGGGCGGCCCCGCTGGCCCCGGCGCTTGCGCTGGCGCTGCTGGTCTCGGGCACCACGGCGGCACGGCTATCGGCCACCGAGAGCAGCAGCGCCAGCACCATCTCGGCCGGATCGGTGACGCTGACCGCCAGCGCCATTTCCGGCTGTCCGGTCACCGGCCTGCTGCCGGACAACTCCGCGACCGCCTGCAGCTTCACTGCCAGCTACAGCGGTGCCTCGGCCTACCTGGCACTGAACGTACTCATCGAGACCCAGGCCGGCACCGGCGGCAGCACGCTCTACAACCCCGCCGACGCCAGCAACGACCTGCAGGTTTCCGTGACCTCCAGCAGCCCGTCGGCGACCTATAGCGTGCCGACTGTATCGACCACCTGCCCGGGCAGCCCGCCGCCCGGTTCCACCTGCTACGAACTAGACAACGAGCTTGTTCAGACTGCCGCACTGACGAGCGCGACGGTCGCCTTCAGCGCGTCAGTCAAGCTGCCGGTCAGTTCAACGACGAGTTACCAGAACGGCACCGCGCAGATCATCATGACCGCGCACGCCGTGCAGTCGAAGAACAACACCTTGTCCTGCACGACGACACCGGCAGCAGGCTCGCCCTGCACACCGGCGGGATCCTTCAGCTGGAGCTGAGATGACAACGGGTCAGCACGCACGGCGAGCGCCGCGACAGCGGCGGCTCATCGTCGCGGCCACCGTGATATTCGCGGTCGGACTGGCCCTGACCGCGCCTGGGATGGCGCTGGCCGTGTTCACCAGCCAGCCGGCCGCCCAGACCGCGAGCGTCACCGCTGCCACCATCTCGCCGCCGACCGGGTTCTCCGCCAGCGCGAGCGGGACCACCTCAGCCAGCCTGTCCTGGACCGCGCCAGCCACCCTGACCGGCTACACCCTGTCCCAGTCACCCGGCACGCTGGCAGGCTGCTCGGCCACTCCGGCGTCGGGCAGCACCAACTGCACGGCTACCGGACTGTCGCCAGCCACGACCTATACCTGGACCCTGAAAGCGGTCTATAACAACTGGCAGAGCCCGTCGGCCCAGGCCGCGGCGGAGACCTCGTTCGGCTCGTCCGACCTGGGCAACGGCATCGCGTCGTGCTTGCTGCTGTCGCTGCTGTGCGACGGACCGAGCGTCACCACGACCAGCGGCGCCAGTGAGCTGATCTTCGTCTACCTCAAGGGCACGCTGCTGAGCAGCTCGCCGATCAGCGGTGTCACCGGGCCGTTTACCGCGTCAGCTCAGGTCGCCAGCGTCGGATTCCCGACCGGGACCAGTGGCAACTTCCTCGCTGTCTTCAAGGCAACCGGTAACGGCAGCACCGGTACCGTGACCGTCCACTTCGGCGGCTTGTCGGTGCTGCCGACCGCCTGGGTCGACGTCGTGCAGCTTGGCTCCGGCGAGGCTCCGCTGGCGTGCTCGAGCTGCACTGGAGCCGGCACCACGACGGCGGGAAACCAGAACGCGATAGCGGCGCTGACAATTCAGCACGCGGCTGATTCCGAGATCGCGTTCCTCGGCTCGACGAACGGCACGTTCACCACGCCGTCCGGCTTCGCCAGCGTCGCCGGTGGTGGCGCCAGCAACTACGGCACTTACGCCAACCTGGTAGTCCAGTCATCCGCCAGCTTCAGCATGGGCGCCACGGGCAAGGACTGGGGCTCGATCGCGGTAGAGATCCAGCCGTAAGTCAGCCGTGCCTGCCAGCTACCGAGGCGCGATGCGGACCACGTTCCCTCAGCTTTCGGCCTGCGGGCCCGCCAGCAGATAGCTGCCCGCCGCCAGCCCGCGCCGGACAGCTTGCGCAGTGCTCGCAGCGCTCTGGCCTGTCGAGTCGAGCACATGTGCCGCTAGCCCGCCAATCTCGGCGAACTGCCGGTGCAGGGACAGTACTGGCGCCGGATCGGTGAGTGCCTGCCCGCCGCGGCCGGTCGCGCGGCTCAGCGTGGTGGCCCGATCAGGGCGCAGCACAACGTAATGCAACGGCAGCCCTGCTGCGACGCCCCGGTCGCGGAACGGAGCCAGGAACCACGGACCGACGATGCCATCGCAGATGACCTGGTAGCCGCCGGCCGCATAACCGAAGGCGGCGGTCGCCAGGATACTGATGACGACTTCGTTCTGCCGGTGCGCGGCGGGCAGGTAGGGCGGGATCGAGCCGCGCTTGATGAACCGCCAGAAATCGTCGGCATGCAGGTGCACGCTCGGCGCAAGCTCCGCTGCCAGCAGCCCGGCGACCGTGCTCTTGCCCGCGCCTGGCGGCCCGGTCAGCACGATGACCTGACCGGAGGGGGCGCCCGCCGCCTGGGCTGTCATCGAAGCTTCCGGATTACGCCGGTCCCGGCGGCCGCCTGGACGGTCAGAGGTCGAGCCGGCGGGAGAGGTCGGACGCCATGAGCCCGTCCGGGTCGACCTCGGCGCGGACCTTGCGGAATTCCTCCAGGCGCGGATACATCGTCGCCAGCATCTGCGGGCTGACCCGGGAGTCCTTGGCCAGGTATACCCGGCCACCGGCGGCTGCCACCTGCTCATCGAGCCAGTTCAGCAAGACTTCGAGGCCGGGCGTGTGAGCCGGGAAGTCCAGCGCCAGGGTCCAGCCCGGCAGCGGGAATGACAGCAATCCCTCGTCGCCGGGACCAAAGCGCTTGAGTACGGTCACGAACGACGGGGCGCGCGCCTTGCTGATTCGCTCGACGGACCTGCGCACGGTCTGCTCTTGTCCGAACGGCACGACGAACTGGTACTGACGGAACCCGGCCGGCCCGTACACCCGGTTCCAGTTTCGGATGCCGTCCAGCGGATGGAAGAAGGTGCCGATGGTCTGGATCTCGCCGTCCCGGTGCCGCGGGGCCTTGCGGAACCACACCTCGTTGAAGGCCGCGACCGAGTACCGGTTGATCAGAGCAGGCGGGAAGATGTCCGGCGCGCCGAGCGCGAGCCGACGGCCGGAACGCGAGCGGCTCGCTGCGGTCCTTCGGGGCCAGGTCCGCCAGCCTGGCGAAATCACCGCTGGTGATCACCGACCGGCCCAGGCTGGCGCCGCTGGCCAGGCAATCCAGCCAGGCCACGGTGTAGCCGTACTTATCGTCGGTGTCCGACAGGTAGGTCATGGCGTCGTCGATGTTGGCTGCCCGCACCGTGTCGACCCGCACTCGCGATGTCTCGACCTTGGTCAGCTGGACGCCAGCACGCAGGATGATCCCGGTCAGGCCCATTCCGCCGGCGGTCGCCCAGAAGAGCCGGGGTTCGCCCGCCGGCGTGACGCGACGCACGCTGCCGTCAGGCAGCAGCAGGTCGAACCACGGGACATGCCGTGCGAAGCTGCCCGCCAGGTGATGGTTCTTGCCATGCACGTCCGCGGCGATGGCGCCGCCGATCGTCACCTGACGAGTACCTGGCGACACCGGCACGAACCAGCCATGCGGCAGCCCCGCGACCATAAGCTGCTCCAGGCTGACGCCCGCTTCGCAGGTCACCAGGCCGCGGACGGCGTCCAGGTCGCTGATCCGGTTCAGTCCGGGCGTCATGATCACCATGCCGCGATCGTTCTGCGCGGCGTTGTTGTAACTGCGGCCAAGGCCCCTGGCGATCACGCCCCGAGCCGGGTGCGTCCGGCAGCAGGTCAATGACCTGCTGCGGGGTCGACGGGCCGGCGCACCCGGGCCGTACTCGGCGCGAGCCTGCCCCAGCCGGTCAGCGCGGCCAGGTCGGCGGTGTGGTCGGGCATCAGGAACTGCTCCTCGCTTGAGGACCGCAGGCTATCGAACAGCTGATTCTCCCTCCTCGCCGCGGGCTATCCGCCAGGCCAGGCGGCGAGCCGCAGCGGATTTCGCAAGCCACTGAACAGCCGGTCAGAGATCCTTGTCACGCGGCTGCCTCGCCGGTTAGACTGAACATTCAGTCAACCGCGTTGGGAGCGCGATACTCATGGCCACGACACAGGCCAGCTCAGCCGATCCAATCCGCACGACGACAGCGCCAGGGCCCACGGCCCGTCGCCGGCCCGCAGGTTCCGGTCCAGCCCAGGCAGCTAGCCGCCGGTCCGCGCCGCCGACAGCCCCGGCAAGCCAGGCATCGCCGGCCCGTCGCTCGCGGCACATCATCAGGCGCAGGAAGAGATCTTCATCCGCCGCCAGCCCGAGTCCGCCCGGCTCGCCGCGCTGGCCAGCAGCTCGCTAGCCGGCGGCGTCGTGTCCAGCTGGCAGATCTCCCGGCCGCAGCCGGTCTGGCTCAGCCACGGCAAGGGCTCCAAGCTCTACGACGTCGACGGCAACGAGTACGTCGACCTGCACGGCGGCTACGGCGTCTCGCTCGCCGGTCACGGCCACCCGGCCATCGTCGAGGCAGTCAGGTCCCAGGTCGAGCGCGGCACGCATTTCGCCCAGCCGACCGAGACCGCGATCGCGGCCGCCGCAGAACTGTCGCGCCAGGTTCGGCCTGCCGCAGTGGCGGTTCGCCAACTCCGGCACCGAGGCGACCATGGACGCGGTCCACCTGATGCGCGCGATCACCGGCCGCGACCTGATCATCAAGGTCGAGGGCTGCTACCACGGCCACCACGACTCGGTGCAGGTCTCGGTCTGCCCGGACGAGGACGAGGACGACAGGGGCCCGGCGGACCGGCCCAACGGCGTCCCGTCCAGCAGCAGGCATCCCGCAGGCGATCACCGACCTCACCCTGATCGTCGGCTTCAACGACCTGGACGCGGTCGAGGCCAGGCTCGCGGAGAACCCCGGCAAGATCGCCGGCATGATCCTCGAGCCGATCATGATGAACGCCGGCATCATCGAGCCAGAGCCCGGCTACCTGGCAGGCCTCAAGGAACTGCTGCACGCCCACGGCGCGCTGCTGACCTTCGACGAGGTCAAGACGGGCCTGACGGCCGGCCCTGGCGGCGCGACCGGCGTGACCGGCGTGACGCCGGACATCGTCTGCCTGGCCAAGGCCATCGGCGGCGGCATCGCCGTGGCGGCCGTCGGCGGCACCGCCGAGGTGATGGGCCACGTCGCCAACGGCGACTACGAGATGGTCGGCACGTTCAACGGCAACCCGCTGGCGATGGCCGCGTGCAGGGCGATGCTGACTGAGGTCGCCACGCCCGACGCCTACGAGCGGCTGGACAAGCTGCGGCTGCGGGCCGTCGAGGGCCTGGAGCGCGAGATCGCGCGCAACGGGCTCAACGCCCAGGTCGTGTCGGTCGGCGCGAAGGGCTGCGTGGTGTTCTCCTCCGAGCCGGTCCGCAACTTCCGCGACTTCCTGGCGATGCGGGACTCCTTCAGCCACGCGCACTGGCTGTTCCAGCACAACGGCGGCGTCTTCCTGCCGCCGTGGGGCAAGATCGAGCAGTGGCTGATGTCGGTCCAGCATGACGAGGCGGATATCGACAGGTTCATCGACAACTTCGCGACCTTTGCGGCTGCGGTGCGGCCGATAACCCAACTGAATCCGCGAAGAAGATACTGGTCCCGTTGTCCGGAAGGATCCTTGCGAATCCGGATATCCACCGAGGACATTGCTGGGCAGGCCAACAGAGTGATCCTAGACACACAGACACGAGTCTGGCGGAACGTTCAGTCAGGCAGGCTAAGCGGCGAGCGGTCAGCCTAGTGCCGCGCGAACTGGGCGAGAAGGGGCGGTAGATGCACCCACGCGAGGGCTGGCAGCCGGACGGCACCCGCCGGCGGCCTGATCTCTCCCGGCGGCAGGCGCTGCAGCGCGGCCTCGCCGCCGCGCTGCTCGCCGGCGGCGGCGCATCGCGTGCTTGACGCCTGCGCGCCCTACCTCGTCGGGCGCCAACAACATCCCGCTGCCGCGGCCGAGCCACCCCGTGACCTGGCCGGTCACCGGCAACGCCGCGATCACGAGCGGCCTGCAGCCGGAGACCGGCGCCACGCTCCAGGTCTACAACTGGGTCGCCTACATCAACCAGGCGTGCGTCAACAACTTCGCCAAGAAGTACAACTGCAAGGTCGCAGGTGACCACGTTCAACACCATGAACGAGGCGCTCGCCAAGCTGCGCAGCGGGCTGAAGTTCGACGTCTTCATGGGCGTCACGGTGGACGTGCTCGGCGTCCTGATCGAGTCCAAGCTGATCCAGCCGCTGAACCACAGCTACATCCCGAACATCCGCCAGGCGTGGCCGGACTTCCTCAACCCGTTCTACGACCGCGGCTGGCAGTACACGGTGCCGTACACGATCTACACGACCGGCATCTCCTGGCGTAAGGACCTGGTCAAGCGAGAACCCGTACGCGATGCGCAACCCGTGGCGGGAGATGTTCTTGCAGCCCAAGTACAAGGGCAAGATCGCGATCCTGGACGACTACCGGGAAGACATCAGCCTCGGGCTGATGATGAACGGCATCTACGACCTCAACACCACGAGCAAGAGCCAGATCGACCTGGCCAGGCAGACGCTGCAGAAGCTGGCCGCCGCGGTCGACATGCAGATCGACAACAACGACTACAGCGAGGTCCCGGACGGCCAGACCTGGATCCATCACGCCTGGTCGGGTGACATGGCGGCGGCGGCCGAGCTACATGCCCAAGGGCGTGCCGGTGGAGGTCGTCGGCTACTGGTTCCCCAAGGACGGCAAGGGCCCGATCGCCAACGACACCAACACGGTGCTGCGGTCGGCGTCGAACCCGGTGCTGGCGCACCTGTTCCTCAACTACATGCTCGACGAGCCGGTGGTCGCTCGAGAACATCAGCTTCAACGGCTACATGCAGCCGGTCACCGCCGATCACGCCGCGAGCTGCTGGTGAAGGAGCAGATCTTGCCGCCGAGCCTGATGTCCACCGCCGTGGTGCCGTCGGACTTCCGCCGCGGCGTCGGCGGAGCTGCAGCTGCCAGTCGACGCCGACGCGCTTGTGGCAGCAGGCCTAGCTCGTCGTGAGCAACGGGATCTAGCATGGCGACACAGGCTACCGCCGGAGCCGCTCGAACGGCCGCCAGGCGCCGGCCGGCCGGCGGCCGCGCGCGAGTCCGAGGCCGTTCCAGCCGAACAAGCTGTTCTGGATCCTGCTGGCCGCGCCCGGGATGATCTGGCTCGTCGTGCTGTTCGTCGTCCCGTTCTACGCGATGCTGGCGATCGGCGAGGGCAAGCTCGACCGCCAGACCGAGTCGCCGGTCGCGGTCTACCAACCCGTGGCACTGGAGCTCGGCGAACCTGTCGAACGTCTGGCACGACCTCGTTCGGGTCGGCGCGCTTCGTCGGCGCCATCGCCTGGCGGACCGATCTGGTACGTCGCGGTGGCGTCGCTGCTGAGCCTGGTGATCGCCTACCCGGCGGCGTACTTCGTGGCCAGGTTCGCGGGCCGCCGCAAGGGCTGTTCCTGGTGCTGCTGGTCGCGCCGTTCTGGATCAGCTACATGATGCGGATGCTGGCCTGGATCGACCTGCTCCAGACCGACGGCTACGTCAACAAGGCGCTGTCGTTCCTCGGGCCTCGGCGGCAGCCATAACTGGCTAGGCGGCCACTCGTACACGGTGATCCTCGGCCTGGTCTACGGCTACATCCCGTACCTGATCCTGGTGCTCTACGCGGGCCTGGACCGGATCGATCCCGTCGCTGATCGAAGCTGGGCGTGACCTCGGCCTGAGCCGGCGCCAGCACGTTCGTGCGAGTGACCCTGCCGCTTTCGCGCCAGCCGATCCTGACCGGCATGCTGATCACGGTGCTGCCGATGATCGGCGACTACTTCACCAACCAGCTGCTGTCCACGTCGCCCAGTACCTCGATGATCGGCAACCTGATCCAGGGCCAGCTCAGCCAGCCGTCGGCCGGTCAGGGCGCGATCTTGTCCCTGATCGTGCTGCTGGTGCTGATCGTGCCGATGATCTACTACGTGATCGCGACTAACCGGTCCGCACAGGCGGCGTCATGAGCAGCACGGTCGTCAGCGAAACCGCCTCTACCGCAAAGGTAACCAGGCGCCCCGCCGGCCAGGAGTGTTCCGCAACCCATGGCGCGGACCGTGGTTCCTGGAGGGCTTCACCTGGCTGTACCTGATCTGGTCGATCGTGCCGATCGCCATCGCCGTGCTGTTCTCGTTCAACAACGGGAAGTCGCAGGCCACCTTCCAGGGCCTGTCCATGGCGCTGGTACTACGGCGACAAGGTCAATTCGATCTGGTACAACCCGCAGCTGCACAGCGCCATCTTCACCACGCTCAAGCTGTCGGCCTACACCACGCTGATCGCCGTGCCGATCGGCGTCGCGTTCGCGCTCGGCATCAACAGATGGCGCAGCAAGATCTCGATGAGCTTCAACTTCATCATGATCCTGTCCTTCGTCGTGCCCGAGCTGATCTTCGGCGTGGCGATGTTCTTCCTGTTCACCCAGCTGTTCACGGCCGTCAATCTCGGCACCCTTGCCGAGGTCCTCGGCCTGGTTACCTGGAATGTCAGCTGGCCCGCGATCATCGTGCAGGCCCGGCTGGTCGGCATCGGCAGGCAGTACGAGGAGGCGTCAGCGGATCTCGGCTGCACGCAGTGGCAGACCATGCGGCGCGTCATGCTGCCGCTGCTGATGCCGGCCATCTTCGCCAGCGCGATCCTGGTTTTCTCCGGCGTCATCGACGACTTCGTCATCGTCGACCTGCTGTCCTCGAACGCGACGAATACGCCGATGTCGGTGATCATTTACTCGACCCAGCATGGCGGCAACGGCGGGCCCGCCCTGAACGCGCTGGCGACCGTCATGCTCGCCATGTCGTTCATCGTGGCCGGGCTCGGTTTCATCGGCTACCGGCTGATGACCCGCGGCCAGCGGATCAATGGCCAGCAGGCGCTGACGACCATCGCCGGGGCCGAGGGATAACGCACCTCGCGCGCTGGCAGTCAGCTGTCCGGCCGGGTGGTCATCGGTAACGGAAATGCCGGGCAAGAAAGCCGCAGTGTACATATCAAGAAATAGTGATTAAAGCCAGCTATCGCAACGGCGGAATAGCCACCTGCTTAACATGGTTAACTCTCGCACGGCCGGACGGATCTAGCTGCGACTGCCGCAGGCAGAACCGGCACGAGACCTGCTCCGGCTCCCCACCCCCATGACTGAGACACACCTTCCCGTGGTACGGCCGTGAACCGTGACGCGTCGCGAACGGCAGCCGGCCATCGCCACCGGGATGGCAAGCCGCCCGGGCCTGAGCAGGCCCGGAACAGCAGATTCCACTGGGCGGCTTGTCCCAGCTGACAGTAGGCCTGACCGGCGGGTGCGCTTCGCGGCGTGCCCGCCCGGCCCGGCCACCCGTGCCACTGTCCGCGCATCCGGATGCGCCTGCATCCGGTTGCGCCCAGTCTGGCCGCGCTGCTCAACTCGGCGCGCAAACCGGGCGATTGGGGGATAACCAGCAAGGAGAACAATGTCAGTCACTATGGCCGAGCCGGTCATGGAGCAGGAGGCGCAGTTCGAGCGGGACGTGATTCCCTACATGCGCCAGCTGTACCCGGCCGCGCTACGCATGACGCACAACCACAGCGATGCCGAGGATCTTGTCCAGGAGACGATCGCCAAGGCCTACCGGGCCTTCCACCAGTTCACACCGGGCACCAACCTGCGGGCGTGGCTCTACCGGATCATGGCGAATACCAGCAACAGCACGTACCGCAAGCAGGGCCGGCAACCGCCCCAGTCCCTCTACGGCGACCTGGAAGACGTCCCGATGCAGTCCGGCCCGCAGGCCCAGGTGGTCAAGTCCGCAGAGGCAGAAGCGCTCGACCGGCTGCCCGACTCTGAGGTCCTGCAGGCCCTCCGGGAGCTGCCGGAGTCCTTCCGATCAGTCGTCTACATGGCCGATGTCGAGGGTTACCCGTACAAGGAGATCGCCGGCCGGCTCGAGGTGCCGATCGGGACTGTGATGTCCCGCCTGCACCGCGGGCGTCAGAAGCTCAGGAAGAAGCTCACCGACTACGCGCCGGCGCTAACCGGTCGGCGCGCCAGCCGGGCACCCCGACTGCCCGGCTGGCTGTTCCTGATCGGCCAGCTCCTTCTGGTTGGGCTTGCGCCAGCCTGGGAAGGGAAAGCGGCGGAGCCGGCCGGGAACGCGGCGCCATGCCGCCGCAACCCCGTCCGGAATGTTCACAAGGGGGGCATCATGGCAGGTCAGATGAGCGGGCCGGACCCGACCGACAGAGGCAGCGACACCCTGGGCGGACCCGACCCGCGTGACTATGCGGACGAGCTCGGCGGATCTGATCCGGGCGCGGATACTGACGAGCTCGGCGGACCCGATTCGGGGTTGTACTCCGACGAACTGGGCGGGCCTGACGCTCGCGAGGACGAGGACGAACTTGGCGGGCCCGACCCTGGCACCTGGGAGGACGAACTGGGCTAGCTCGGCCACCTGAGCTAGCCGCCTGCCCGAGCTAGCGGCCTACCCCTGCTAGCCGGCTACCCGGGTGACCGCGGCGACCAGGCGATAGCGAGCGCGTCCGCTGCTACCGCACCGTCGGGTCCGCAGATCAGCGGGTTCACGTCAAGCGCGGCCAGCTCACTGCCGAGTTCCAGGGCCAGGGCTGACAGCCCGGCGATAGCGGCCGTTACCGCGTCCAGGTCGGCCGGCCGGGCACCACGCGCGCCCGCCAGCAGCGCGCGCACCCGCAGGCTGTCAACAAGCTCGCGGGCGAGCGCCGGAGTCACCGGCGGCAGCGCGACTGCGCGGTCCGCTAGCAGCTCGACTAGCACTCCCCCGGCGCCTACCACCAGCAGCGGGCCTAGCTCCGGATCGGTCACGATGCCAAGCGCCAGTTCCACGCCGGGCGGCGCGGTCTGCGAGACCAGCACCCGCGGGCCGAGGCGGCCGGCCAGGTCCGCGTACCCGGCCGCAAGCTGGGCGGGGTCGCCCATGCCCAGCAGCACGCCGCCCACGTCAGACTTGTGCTGGATTCGCGGTTCATCGGTCTTGAGCACGACTGGGTAGCCGATCTGCGCGGCCGCGGCGAGCGCTTCGCCCACGTTGCCGGCCGGTCGTGACTGCGTCACCGCGATCCCGTAGTCAGCCAGCAGGCCTAGCAGCGGCGCTCCGCTCGCCTGCCCGGAGGCCAGCAGCGCCGCTCCCCGGCGGCGGCGCTGGTGGTTCACCGGCGGCACGCTCGCGCCGGGCCGACCTGCCGCAGCCGGCTGGCGACTCGCGTGGTCGAGCAGATGCCGCAGGGCTAGCAGTCCGGATCTGGTGCCCTCGAGCACCGCAACGCCATGGGCGCGCAGCTGGCTGGCCAGCCCGGGGTCGACAGCGCTGGCCAGGTTGCTGAGCACCGCCAGCGGCTTGCTGGTGCGCTCGGCCGTGTCCAGCATCGCCAGCGGGTAGGACTGATCGCCGTCGAGCTCGTGCACGAGATCGACGGCGAGCGCGACGGCCTCGACCGCCGGGTCGTCGGCCAGTGCCAGCAGCGACCCGGCGAAAAGGTCGCGGGTAGCGGCCCCGGTACCCCACACGTCCAGCGGGTTGGCCGGGATCAGGCCAGGATCGAGCAGCTCGGCCAGTCGCCCGAGCGTGCCCGCGCTGACCGAGGCGAACGGCACGCCGAGCGAGTCGGCCAGGTCGACGACATGGGCACGTTCCAGCCCGGAGTCATGCACGGCCGCAAGCCCGGTCAGGCTGCGGTCCCGGCCAGTCCGCCCGTCCGCGCGCACCCGGCGGCCGGTCGCGAACAGCTCCACGGTGTCGGTGAACTCGGCCAGATCGCTGACCCGGTGCACGCCGTACGCCCTGGCCAGGGCCTCCCAGCCGCCGTCGGCACCGGCTAGCGCGCCAGAGTGCGCGGTCACCATCTCCCGGCCCGCCGCCGAACTGCCGGCTGTCAGCAGCACCACCGGCACATCCCGCGCCGCCGCCGCGGCCAGAACCTGACGCAGCGCGCGACCATCCCTGACCGCTTCGAGTACCAGCGCGAGCAGCCGGGTTTCCGGCAGGCTCAGCGCGTAATCCAGGTATGCGGGCGCGGCCGTGACAAGTTCCTGGCCGGAGGACACCGCGAGCGTGAAACCGAAGCCGCGGCGGGCTCTGAGCATTGCTGAGAAGATGGAGCCGGAGTGAGTGACCAGCGCTACCGGCCCGGCCGGCAGCGGATCGGGCTCGGTGTAGCCGATGGCCCGCAGGCCGCGGCAGACGTTGACGAAGCCCATGCAGCCAGCACCACACAGGGCGAGCCCGGCCGCGTCGGCAATCGCGGTTAGCCGCTCCCGCAGGCCGGGGCCCGGGCTGGCTGCCGTCGCAGCCTCGTGGGCGTTACCGAAGATCACTGCGGCACTGCTGCCGATGTCAGCCGCGAGCGTGAGTTGCCGCTCAAGCGCCGCGTCCGGCACGGCCAGCAGGGTCAGTTCGGGTGCCTCCGGCAAGTCGGTCAGGGCCGGATAGCACCGGCTGCCGTCAAGCTCGGCGTACCTGGGGTTGACCGGGTAGATCCGCGGGCCGGCCGGGCTCTTGCCCACCTCGTCGAGCATGCGGCGGCCGAAGCTGCCCGCCCGCGCCGACGCGCCGACCAGCGCGACGCTGCGGGCCTCCAGCATCGTCCGCACGGCGGCGCCGCTGGCGGCGTCGGCCGGCGACGCGATCTCGCCGTCCGATGGAGGCGGAGTTGCCTGGCCTATGGGCCAGGCAACTTCACACCCATGAGGGCCCCGCAAGGAGCGCAGCGACGTCATGACCGCCGGTACACCTTGCGCAGCTGACCAGACCGCGCCGCCGACTTCCGGTCGGCGATGGCTGCCTTGGCCGCCTGCATGCCGGGGATGCCGCAGACCCCGCCGCCCGCGTGGGTGGCCGAGCTGCCGTAGTACAGGCCGTCCACCGGCGTCCGGTAGTCGGCGAATCCGGGCGCGGGCCGCATGTGGAACAGCTGCTCGAGTGACAGCTCGCCGTGGAAGATGTTGCCGCCGATCAGTCCGTAGTCGTGCTCCATCTCATACGGGCCGACGATGTCCCGGTGCAGGATCGACGACTTGAAGTTCGGCGCCAGCTCGTTGTAGCAGTCGATCATGCGGTCGGCGTAGGCCTCGAGTTCGGCGGTGTGCGGCTCCGCCGCCCAGTCACTGGGGACCCACTGGGTGAACAGCGACATGATGTGGGTGCCTGCCGGGCTGAGGGTCTTGTCGAACGCGGTCGGGATGACGCCGTCGCTGAATGGCCGGACCGCGGGCTTGCCGTCCCTGGCGTCCTGGAACGCGCGCTCGATGTAGTCCATGGTGGGCGCCATCTCGACCGAGCCGGTGTGGTGCTCCTGCAACTCGGTGCCGGGGTCGGCGATGAAGTCTGGCAGCTCGGCAAGCGCCAGGTTGATCTTCACGACGCCGCTGCGGGTCTTCCACCGCTCGATGTCGGTGGCGAAGTCGGCAGGCAGGTTTTCCCGCCCGACCTGGTCGAGGAACGCGGTCCGCGGATGCAGCGTGGACACCACCACTTTCGCCCGGATCTCGTCGCCGTTCTCCAGTACCACGCCGACCGCGCGGCCACCCTCGACCAGCACGCGGGCTACCGGCGAGTTCAGCCGGATCTCCGCGCCGTGCTCGCGGGCGGCCGACTCGATCGCGCCGGACACCGCGCCCATGCCGCCCTCCTGGAAGCCCCAGTTACCCAGGTGGCCGTCCCCCACGTCGCCGATCGAATGGTGCGCCATCACGTAGGCGGTGCCCGGCTCGTACGGGCCCGCCCAGGTACCGATGACGCCGTTGACCGCCAGCGCACCCTTGACCTGCGGCGACTCGAACCAGTCGTCCAGCAGGTCGGCGATGCTCATGGTCATCAGCCGGGTCACGTCCGCGACTGTGCGGACATCGAGACCGCGGTGCCGCCAGGCCAGCTTGAGGGTGCCGGTCAGGTCGCGGGGCTTGCGTGAGCCGATCGCGGGCGGGACCGTGAGCAGCAGCGGGCCAAGCACGTCGGCCAGCCCGGCGAGCCAGGCGTCCCACTTCGGCATCGCGTCCGCGTCCTTCTTGGACCACACAGAGACCGACTCGTGGTTCCGCTTAGCGTCATCTGCATAGAGCTTGATCGATCTGCCTTCGGGAAACGCCTGGTAGTACGGCCCCATCGGGTAGATCTTGTAGCCATGCCGGTTCAGTTCGAGGTCGGAGATGATTGTCGGAGGGAGCAGGCTCATCACGTACGACAGCCTCGTTACCTGAAACTCTGGCGCGTCCGGCCACGGTGACTCGGTCGTGGCGGCGCCCCCAGTCTTGGGCCTGCCTTCGAGCACTACAGTCCTGGCGCCGGACCTGGCCAGGTAGGCGGCGGCTACCAGCCCGTTGTGGCCTCCGCCGACTACGATCGCGTCGTATGTTGCGGCCATGGGTCCGCCTTCCGTAGGTTTGCGGTTACGCGCCTGCATGAGTTTGACTGAATGTTCAGTTTAGAAACCTGCTAGCGTGGAGGCAAGAGGAAGTTCCCAGCGGGCCCGGCCCGGACGGAACCGAGAGCGTGATCTCAGAACGACCGCAACATGCAGACAGACGGCGTCAGAGCAAGGGATTATTGCCGTCATGAGAGGAACTGCCTCGATGACAGTCAGCGCGGCGGACGGCGCTGAGGCGCCAGGGACCGCCGATCAGCGGCGCGAGCAGATGCTCCACGCCGCCCTGGAGGTCATTTCCGCGCGTGGCTACGCCGATACCCGGATCGCCGATGTGGCCGAACGTGCCGGGGTCAGCCCGGCTCTGGTCATCTACTACTTCAAGACCAAGGACCAGCTGCTGACCGAGGCGATCCGGTATTACGAGGACACCTGGTATGCGGTCGGCCAGCGCCGGATGCAGGGCCTGCCGTCGGCCGGTGCGCGGCTGGAGGAGTTCGTGGCGATGAGCTGCCTGGCCGATGCCGAGCCGGAGCCCGCCACCTCCTGGCAGCTGTGGCTCGATTTCTGGGCCCAGGCCGCCCGGAACGACGAGGTCGGCAGCGTCCGGCAGAAGTCCGACGAGCGCTGGCGCGAGATCATCGCCACGCTGGTTCAGGATGGCCAGCAGGCGGGCGAGTTCCGTACCGAGGTCGACGCGGTCAGCTTTGCCATCTACCTGTCCACCTTGCTCGATGGGCTGACTATCCAGATCGCCCTCAACGACCCCGTTGTTGACTCAGTGGCAGCTTATGAGCTAAGCATGCGCTTCATAGCTGATCAACTCGGGTTCTCCTGGACTCCCGGCCGCGGCCGGGACGCGGTGAGCCAGCAAGACGCGGCAGAAGGGTAGGTGCCGGGATGGCCGGAGGCCGGATCGAGCTCGTTTCGCTGACCAAGCGATTCCACGAGATCGCCGTCGACAACATCGACCTGCAGATCTCCAGCGGCGAGTTCTTCTCCTTGCTCGGCCCGTCTGGCTGTGGCAAGACAACCACGCTGCGCCTCATCGCCGGCTTCGAGCAGCCCACCGCCGGCCTGATCCTGCTGGACGGCCAGGACGTATCGGCCGTCCCGCCGCACCGTCGCAACGTGAATACCGTGTTCCAGAGCTACGCCCTGTTCCCGTTCCTGACCGTCTTCGACAACGTCGCCTTCGGCCTGCGCAACAAGAAGCTGCCGAAAGCTGACCTTGAGCAGCGCGTCTACTCGGCTCTCGAGCTGGTGAAACTGCGGGCGTTCGAGAAGCGCAAGCCGGGCCAGCTGTCCGGCGGCCAGCAGCAGCGGGTGGCACTGGCCAGGGCGCTGGTACTGCAGCCGTCGGTACTGCTGCTTGACGAACCGCTCGGCGCGCTGGACGCCAAGCTCCGCCGGTCGCTGAAGCTGGAGCTCAAGGCGCTCCAGGAGCAAGTCGGCATCACCTTCCTGTACGTCACGCACGACCAGGAAGAAGCCCTGACGATGTCGGACCGGCTGGCCGTGATGCGGGATGGCAAGATCGTCCAGATCGGCCCGCCGGACGAGGTGTACGAGCAGCCCGCGGACACCTACGTAGCCGACTTCCTGGGCGCGTCCAACCTGATGCCGGTCGATGTCGTGTCCCGTGGCCCGGGTTCGCAGTCCCAGGTAAGGCTTGGCGAGACCGTTCTGACCGCGGAGCACGGCGGCCAGAGCGCCCCGGACCACGCGCACGCGGTGATCCGGCCGGAGCGCGTCGTCATCGAGGAGTTCGGATCAGCCGGCCGAATCGGGTGCCTGCCATGGTCGAACGGCTGGTCTACCTCGGCGCCGCCACCCAGGTCTTCCTTCGCCTGGCCGCAGGCCCGGACATTCAGGCTCTGCTGCACAACGACGGCGGCAGCCAGGAGCACCTGGCGCACGGCACTCCGGTGCATGCATACCTGGCCCCGGACGCGCTCCGGGTGCTGAGCGGCGGCGCCGCGGCAGCCGACCTCAGCGCTGCCGACGCAGAAGACGTCCGCCAGGCCAGCTAACTGCTGAGCGCAGAGAGTAATTCGGGCCGCCTGCCCTGTTTTATTACTGCTTCGAGGTTTATGCTCACCCCCGGCGCATAATTACGCGCGATTACTCCTCATAAGGGGAACGGGGTCCCTCGATGTCAGTGGTGAATAGCCGGGCGCGCGCTGCCCGGCGCCGGGCGCTGGCTGGCCTGGCGGCAGTAGCGATGGCTGCGGGCCTTGCGGGTATCCCCGCGGCGGCGAGCGCCGCCACGGCCAGTCCATCGTCGCCAGCTGGCGTGACGAGCGCGGCGGCCGAGCACGCCGCGCCGCAGTCGACTGGGCCGGCGACACTGGCGCAGCTAGCCCGATCCGGTTTCAGGCAGCGCGGGCAAGCTCAGCGCACCGGTGTGATCACCGGCACCGTGGTCGGCGCCTACGGCCTGCCCGTGACAGGCGCATGCGTGACGGCCGTCGGCCGGGCCGCCAGCGTGACAGCCTTCGCCGGACCAGCTGGCTCGTTCACCATCGGGGGCCTGGCCGCTGGCAGTTACACCCTGGAGTACCGGGATTGCAGCGCGCACGGACGTTACGACGCCATCTGGTCCGGCGGGGCTAGCTGGCAGCGAACGGCCACGCGCGTGCTGGTCGGCGCCGGACAGGTACGCCACGTTCCCGCCATGATGCTGCCAGCGAGCCCGGCGACGGTGCGGTCGGCCGCCGCGACCTGGCACCGCTTCCTGGCGAATGCCAGCGGCAGCGGGCTAGCCGCAGCAGCCGCCGCCAGGACCGGCCAGATCTCCGGCGTCGTGACCGGCAACGGCCGGAAGCTGCGCGGCGTGTGCATTCTCGTCATGCCTGCCGGTCGCAACGGCAGCATCTACGCCGCGACGACCCGCAAGAACGGGTCCTACCTCGTCCGTCATATCCGGCCCGGCAGTTACGACGTGTCGTTTGGCGGCTTCTGCGCCAACCAGAACTGGCTGCAGCAGGTCTACCGCGGCGACAACAGCCCGTTCGGCTTTGGTGGCACACCCGTGCCGGTGAAATCTGGCACGACCACCACGGGCATCGACGCCAGGCTGCGGCTCGGCGGCGAGATCACCGGCATCGTGACGACAAGGTCGGGCCGCAAGCTCGGCGGCATCTGCGTCAACGCGCAGGTCGCCGTTCCCGGCGGCCAGGTGGGACTCGGCCTGCAGACGCAGTCAGACGGCAGCTTCCAGCTGCACGCTCTGTACCCCGGTAAGTGGACCGTCGATTTCGGCCCTGGCTGCGGCGACAACGCGAACTACGCGCCGGCCGTGCTAAACGCCATCAAGATCACCTATGGCAAGCGCGTGACCGGCCGGAAGATCGTCCTTCTACCCGGGGCGGTTCTCACCGGGGTTGTCCGGCTCGGCACCAGTTCTGGACAGCCGCTGGCAGGAATCTGCGTGCAGGCGTCGAACGGCACCGGGCCAGGCATTTCCTTCAGCGGCCAGGGCCCTGGCAGCGGCGCGACTAACGCGGCGGGCCGGTACCGGCTGACCGGGCTCGCGACCGGTACCTACCAGGTGTACTTCTCGCCAGGCTGCAACAACAACGGCAACTACACCTCGGCCACTAAGTACGCACACGCCACCGCCGGCAAGGTGACCGGGAGCGTGAACGCGGTGCTGGTGCCCGGCGCCGAGATTTCCGGAACGGTGACCGACAGTCACGGCCACCCGCTCGCGGGCCTCTGCATCGACGTCGTCGGCAGCGACAGCGGCAATTCGCCGTACGGAACGCTGAGCGACGGGACGTATTACGTCGACCAGCTGCCCGCGGGCACCTACCAGCTCGGCTTCTCGACTGGCTGCGGCAACTCCGGCAACTACGCTCCGTACTGGTATGACGATCAGACGGACATCAGCCAGGCTAAGCCGATCAAGCTGACCCGGGGCGAATCGCTGACCATCAATGCGCAGCTGCGCCCAGGCGCCGCCATCAGCGGGACTATCACCGACAGTCACGGCCGCAAGCTCAGCGGAGTATGCGTCGAAGCTTCCACTGCGGACAGCTTCGGTTCGCTGCAGCTCGCCTTCGCCGAGCACGGAAGCTATGAGCTGACCGGCCTGGCACCCGGCAAGTACCAGGTCGACTTCGGCTGCGGGGTCTCGAACCGGTACGCGGACCAGTGGTTCCCGAACGCGCCGGATCCCGCGGCTGCCGACGCGGTCTCTGTGCCGGTCGGCCGGACGAGCGGGATCAACGCGGTCCTGCGTCCTGGCGGCGCCATCACCGGCATGGCAAGAAGCCAGTCCGGGAAGCCGCTCCCTGGCGTCTGCGTAAGCGCTGTGAGCACCAGGGATCGCGCCGCATCCGCGAGCACGGTGATCATCATCGGCAGTGGCGGCAGTACTGGCACTGGGCCAGGGCCGGTGACCAACTCGCGCGGCGTGTACCGGCTCTCCGGCCTGGCGGCAGGCCGCTATCTTGTCCAGTTCTTCCCCTGCGCAGGGGCCTCGCGCGACGCAAGTCAGTGGTACAAGGGCCATGCCTCGCAACGTTCTGCGATGCCGGTGACCGTCCAGGCGGGCGGTACGACCGGCGGTATCAGCGCGACCATGCGGCTGGGGGCCGGTGTCACCGGCCGGGTCGTCAACTCCTCGGGTAAGCCGCTGCGGAACATCTGCGCTTTCGCCTATAACGACCGCACCGGCCAGGCCGGGTTCAGTGTCACTGGGAAGACCGGCCGTTACCAGCTGAGCGGCCTGGCTACTGGCAGCTACACCATCGGCTTCAATCCGTGCAGTTACGGGGTGAACCTGGTCGCTGCCGGACGGCACATCAAGGTCACCGCGCCGCGCACCATTACCGGGGTGAACGCCCGGCTTGTCCCCGGCGGCTCGGCCAGCGGCGTGGTCACCGCGGCCGGATCGGCGGTGCCGGTGGCCAACGGGTGCGTCCAGTTCAGCAGCGCGAACCCGGCCAACGCAGGCGGCTTCGGCTTCACCGATGCCAACGGCAAGTACCTGGCGACTGGTCTGGCACCAGGTAGTTACCAGGTGTACTTCAACGATCCGCAGTGCGGTCTGAGCTCGCCCGGCCTGGCCCCGCAGTGGTACAACGACCGGCCGACGCAGGCGACCGCGAACATGGTCACGATCACTGTCGGGCACACCGTCACGGGCATCGACGCGGCGCTGCAAGCCGACGGCACGATCACCGGTACCGTGCGCGGCCGGTCGAATACGCCACTCAGCGGCGCCTGCGTTACCGCGATGCCGCTCGCGGCGGGCCTGGTGCCCGTCGTGGCAGTTAGCGGTAAGGCCGGCGGCTTCACCCTGACCGACATGCTTCCCGGCCGGTACAAGGTCGAGTTCTCCGCAGGCTGCGGAGCCGTCGGCTACCGCACCCAGTGGTGGCAGCTGGCCAGCAGCCGACAGCATGCTACGCCGGTCGGCGTCGCTGCGGCGCAGGTCGTTACCGGCATCGACGCGACCCTAACGCGGTAGCCGGCCGCCGCAACCTGAGGTCGCGGCCACCCGACGGGCGAGCGCCCGGCCCCGGAAACGGGGCCGGGCGCTTCAGTCGTACCGGACGTTAGCGCCTCAGGTGTCGCTGCCGCGACAGCCAGGACCCAGACGTTCGCCATCGGCCGCCGTGCAGGGCTAGAAGATGACGTAGACCTTGCGGATGGTTTCGTGGATCTGCCAGGTGCCAGCCCAGCCAAGCGGGAAGACCGCTGTCCCGCCGGTGCTGATCTCCACTGGCTCACCGCCGTCCGGCGTCACCGTCATGCTGCCAGCCACGATGTGCACGAACTCGTGCGTCTCAAGCTTCCAGTAGGACGGGCCGGGTGTGCATTCCCAGACTCCGACTTCCTGGTCACCGTCCTGCCAGAGGGTCAGGCCCGAGGTCTGCATCGGCTCGCCGGTTGCCTCTTCCAGCGGCCCCCAGTCCTCGAGCTCGGCGGTAACGGCAGCGGCGAGATAGGGAGTTACGTCCGTCATGATGGCGGTGGTTCCTTTCGAATCGGGAGAGCTGTTGCTGGTCAGGGCATCGTGCTGGTCAGGACAAGGTGAGCTTGCCGGGTGCCTGCGGCGCGTGCTGCGGGAACGGCAGCGCGATCGGATCGGTGCCGAGCTTGCTGTGGCCGGCCGCGTCGAACCGGCCGAGCCCCAGCTCGGTCACGTCGACCACATCTGACCGGCCGGTCAGCGCAACGTCAGCCGCGGCGCGTGCTACCGCCGGTCCCCACATCATCCCTGCTCCGCCAGCGCTGACGACGGTCACGCCGGCGAGTACCTGGTCCCCGGCAAGTGCGGGGCCGATGATGGGCAGATGGTCAGGGGTGTAGTCGATGGTGGCTGCCCAGGTCCGGCGCAGTCCAAGCCCGGCCGTGAGCGGCACTAGCTCAGCCAGCCGCTGCCGCATCAGTTCCAGGTAGGGCTCGTCGACGTGCGCGGCCTCGCCGGGCGCCTCGTCCGGGTTGCTCATGCCGAACAGCAAGCCGCCTTCTTCCGGCCGCCAGTACAGGCCGGCGGACAGATCAAAGACCATGGGCACGCGTTCGCTGGCCAGCGCATGGTGCGGTTCGGTGACCGCGACCTGGTGGCGGACACCGCCCACTGGCACCCGGACGTTGGCCAGGGCGGCGACCTGGGCCAGCTCGGGTCCTCCGGTCAGCACGACCAGCGGCGCACTGATCGGACCCGCCGAGGTGGTGACGCCAGTGACCCGATCGCCGTCAAGATCGAGGCCGGTGAACGAGACTCGCTCGCGCAGCTGAACTCCGCTGGCCTTCAGCGCCACCGCATAGGCGATCACGTTGCGCGGCGGGTGCAGGTACCCGTCCTCAGCGCAGTAAGTACCGCCAAGAGTCAGGCCAGGCGCCAGTGTGGGGTTGAGTGCGTCGACCTGGCCCGGCTCAAGCCAGCGCACCGAGAGCCCCAGCCCGACCTGCATCGCCATTCGCTGCCGGGCGGCCGCGACGTCGCTTTCGGTAAAGCATGGCAGCAGGTAGCCCTGCGGCCTGAAGCCTGAGTCGATGCCCAGCTCGTCCTGCTGGCTCAGGTAGAACTTGCGGGACCACTCGCCCAGCTGAACTGCCCACGGCGTGCCGCCCTGGGTGCGCACCACGCCCGCTGCCCGGCTGCTCGCGCCCTGGCCGATAGTCCGCTTCTCCAGCAGGACGACCCGGTCCACGCCGCTGCGGCGCAGGAAGTAGGCGCACCAGGCGCCAATCGTTCCGCCACCGACGACCACCGCGTCTGCGGTCTGGCTCTCGTGCATCTGCACCGGTCCTTCTCAACCGCCAACGGCTGATCCTGGCATGGACTGAATGTTCAGTCAAGCGTCGGCCAGCTGGGCGGCCGCGCCGCCGCTGGACCGGCGACAGCTTGCGAGCCAGCGTTACCTCGTCACCATATGCGCGAGGTGGTGGCCGCACCATCGCGACCACCACCCCGTTACCCGCATGTGTGCGAGCTTGCCGGCGGATGCTTAGCTGTGGCGAGCTCCCCGGAAGCCGCGCCGCTTGGCTCGCGGCTGGCCCTTCCTGCGTCGGCTCGCGACGCCCATCATCGTGAGCATGGTCGCTACAGCCGCGATCGCCATGACGGACTTCATGATGCGCATGAGCGATGTCCCTCCCCGATGTCCTACATACTCCGTTCGCGCAATCTGGCTAGCCGAGGCAAGCCCGGCCGGCGCGACGGCGCTGTAGATCAAGCTGGCAGGTACCCGATCGCCAGACCCGACAAACTGAGACACGCCGGCACCGGCCAAGTTCACCCGGTCGGGCTGCGCACATGCGTCACGCACCTGCGGCGCGGTGCTGGTGACGGGCGGCCATTGGCAACCGGCCGCGCCGGGCTTAGACTGAACAGTCAGTCAAGGCACAGCAGCGGCCACTAGAGGCCCGGCCGAAGGGGCGCGATGTACGGCTTGTCAGACGAGGACCTGCGGATTCAGGACCGTGCCCGGACGTTCGCTGATGAGCTCATCCCGCTGGAGGTCGAGGCTGAACTCAACGGCGGTGATCTCGATAAGGAAGTCGTCGCCGGGCACAAGGCGCGAGCCAGGGAACTGGGCCTGGTCGCCACCAACATGCCGAGGGAGCTGGGCGGGGCCGGCTGCACCTCGCTGCAGCAGGTACTGGTGCAGGAGCAGGTAGGGCGGGTGACCAACGCGCTGGCGTGGGTCGCCGCCACGCCGCCGTCCTGGCTGCCGAGCGTGGCTACGCCCTACCAGCTGGCGAAGTTCGTGCTGCCCACGGTGAAGGGCGACCGCGAAGAGTGTTACGCCATCACCGAGGAGGGGGCCGGCTCCGACGTGGACGGCATCGTCGCCACCGCCAGCCGGAATGGCGACGATTACCTGCTCAATGGCGAGAAATGGCACGTCACCTCCTACAACTCCGCCGACTACGCCTTCTTCCAGGGCAAGCTTGCTGGCGGTGAGCATGACGGCGAACACGCCATGTTCATGGTCGACCTGCCCAGCCCGGGCGTCGAGGTCGTGCGCACTCCGGCCTACAGCCACACCATCAGCCACCATCATCCGATCGTCCGGTTCACCGACGTGCGCGTGCCCGCCAGCCATCTGGTCGGCGCCGAGGGCGACGGGATGAGCTTCGCCTACGAGTGGTTCCGGTTCGAGCGCATGATGGTGGCCGCCCGCTGCCTGGGCGGCGCGCAGCGGCTGGTCGAGGAGATGACCGCGTTCAGTACCGAGCGAGAGGTACAGGGCCAGCCGATCGCCCGGCTCGGTGCCATCCAGGCCATGCTGGCAGACAGCCTGACCGAGTTGTTCGCCGCGAGGGCGCTGGTCTACGAGACCGCCCGCGGCATCGACCGCAGCGTGGACGTGAAGGTGCAGCATGCGCAGTGCTCGATGGCCAAGCTGTACGCCTCGGAGATGGCCGGCCGGGTAGCCGACCGCGCGGTCCAGGTGTTCGGCGGTCGCGGCTATATGCGGGAGAACGTCGCCGAGCGGTTCTTCCGCGAGCTTCGGGTGGAGCGGATCTGGGAAGGCACGAGCGAGGTCCAGCGCTCGATCATCGCCGACCAGATGACCAAGCGCGGACCGCGCTCGCTTGCCTAATCGTGGTGCGCTTGCCTAACCGTCGCTCGCTTGGCTAATCGTGGCGCGCTTGCCTGACGGTGGTTCGCCTGGCCACGCCCGGCTCGGCTGGCTACTTCGCGCCCGCTGAATTGACTGCCTGCAGCCGCCCGTTGTGCCGTAGCAGCGACAGCGCTTCCACGGTCAGCACGCCGCGCCAGTCCAGGGTGGCCTGGGCAGACCAGTCGAGCCAGTTGAACATCCAGCCGCCATCCTCGCGCTGGGCACCGGCCAGATGATCAAGGTGCGCGGAGATCGTGCTGTCGTCGAACAACTGGCGCGCGATGGACTGCGGCCGGGGCGCGAATTCGAGCGGGCCGTGCACCTCTCCGGGCTCGTCCGGGTCGAGTGCCACCAGCTTGCCGTCCAGCAGCACCGAACCAATGCGGTCGACAGCACGCTGGGCACGCTCACGGTCGGGCACGTGGTCCAGGAACCTGCACACGCCCAGCATGTCGTATGGACCAGGCGCGGACAGCGTGTCGATCAGCGACCACATCACCTCGGTCGCCTGCTCGAGCCAGGGATGCTCGGCTCCGCGGGCGTGCAGCGTGCCAGCGATCAGCCCGGTCGCTATGGGCGTGGCGCCGGCCCTCCACCGGAATCCACCACGGCGCGTGCGGCCAGCCCTGCACCGTGGGCTCGACAAAAGTGGCCCCGCCGCCCGCCGCCGCGTGCTGCTGTAGCCAGTCGCAAGCTCCGCCGACTAGCCCTGAGTCCCAGGCGTCCGCCTCGTCCAGGATCCGGATCGCGTGCTCGACAGCGGCCGCCTGACTCGCCGGGCAGCGGCAGTCTGGCTCCAGCCCGTGGCCGAAGCCGCCATCGAGGTTCCGGTAAGCGGCGACCGCATCTCGCACCGCCCCAGCCGGACCGTCGCCGAACAGCCGGGCGAACCGCCGCTGCTCGAGTACTCGGCCGGAGCCGGCCAGAAAGATTGCCGCTGCGTTCAGATCAGGTGTGTTGTTCATGACCCCATCTCAGCAGGCGGGTGACAGGCGGGTATTGAACATATCGGCCATCCTGGCAGTGTGACCGCCAGCTGCCGCTGGTCGGCCAGGAATGTCCGTACCAGATCGTAGACTGCCCTCGTGAGCTGGGCAGCTGGGCAGCTATGGGCTGCCGGATACCGCGAGTGGCTTCCGGCGCTCCCGCTCCGCGGGGCTATCGCGTGCCTCTGGGTCAGCGTGACCGCAGTGGACCGGCCGTCGGTGACCTCCGTGCTGCCCGACGGCTGTACGGACCTGATCTGGCAGCGCGGATACGGTGCGTTCGTAGCCGGCCCTGACACCGGTCCGGCGCCAGCGCAGCTGCCGCCCGGCACGATACTGGTGGGCGCCCGGTTCTGGCCTGGCGCTGGCGGGCCCGCGCTCGGGCTGCCGCTCGCGGAAGTCCGCGATCAGCGCGTCGACCTGGCCGCCTGCTTGCCTAGGCTCGCTCGTCAGCTGCCTGCTGACCTGACCCCCGAGCAGGCGCTGACGAAGGTGACGGAGCTGTCCGCTGGGTTCGTCACGTCGGCGCCGCCGGACCAGCTTGTGCAGCGCGCGACGCAGCTACTGGCGGGCGGCCGCACCAGCGTCGCCGATCTCGGCCCGGCACTGGCCGTGAGCGACCGCCAGCTTCGCCGCCGGTTTGACGAGGCAGCGGGCTACGGGCCGAAGACCATGCAGCGGGTGCTGCGGTTCCGCCGGGTGGTCGATCATCTGGCCCGGCCAGCGCCCGCCCGTGACCTGGCCAGCCTGGCACTCCGGCTCGGTTACGCCGACCAGGCGCATCTCACCAGGGAGACGACCCGGCTGGCGGGGCTGCCGCCCGCTGCCCTTGCCAGCAGCTTCCGGTCCGCGGAGTAATCTGCGCACTCGTTACGGACCGCTCATTTCCAAATGCAGATCGCGGCGGGTTGCTTCCCCGTCTGCCCGCGCGTCCTACGATCAGCACATGTCCATCGGTGATGAGAAGTACGTATCCTCCACGACGTACCGGAAGTCGGGCACGGCAGTGGCCACCCCCACCTGGATCGTGGCGCTCGACGGTGGCCGCGTCGGCTTCTGGACATCATCGCGATCGGGGAAGTACAAGCGGTTGCAGAACAACCCCAAGATCGCCATACAGCCATCGGACGCGCGCGGCCGCGTCAAGCAAGGGACCTCGCCGGTCGAGGGAACAGTGCAGCTCGCTACCTCAGGCGCGGATTTCGACGCGATTCAGAGCAAGGTGCGGGCCAAGTACGGGATCCAGGTGGGCATGTCGAGGTTCTTCAACACGCTGGGTCACATCGGCAAGGGCAAGTTTCCGTACGGCGATGTGGGCGTCGTCGTCACGCTGGCCGATAAGCGCTAGCTCGGAGGCTGGCATGAGCCAGCGTGCCGTGCTCAGGCTGGCAGACTCGCCTCGATGGCAGCGACGAGCTCGGGCGCGTCCGGCTCGGTCATCGGGCGGAACCTGGCAAGTATGGTGCCATCAGGGCCGACCAGGAACTTCTCGAAGTTCCACTGAATATCGCCAGCCTGGCCGCCGGCATCGGCCGCCGCGGTGAGCTCATCGTAGATCGGGTGCCGTCCAGGCCCGTTGACCTCGATCTTCTCGAACATCGGGAAGGTGACCCCGTAGGTGGTCGAGCAGAACGTCGCGATCTCCTCGGCGCTGCCTGGCTCCTGCTCGCCGAACTGGTTGCACGGGAAGCCGACTACTGAGAAGCCCCGGCCGGCGAACCGCTCGTGCAGTTCCTCAAGACCGGTGTACTGCGGGGTCAGCCCGCACTTGGAGGCGACGTTGACGACAAGGAGCGTCTTGCCGTCCAGGCCATTCAGCGACGATGGCTGGCCAGCGAGCGTGTTAACCGGGATGTCGCGCACGGTCACGGTAGTAGATCCTCACGGTGGCAGTTGCGTGCGGGCGGACGCCTGCAGCCTTGCAAGTCAACGCGCCGGGTCGCCCGGATATGCCGCGGCCGGGACCTGCCCGGCTGACTCAGCCGACGAGTTCCGGCTTGCTCGTAGCCGATTACTCGTGTATGACTAATCACGTGTCTTCGATACGACTGTTCATACTCGGCACGCTCGCTGCGAGCGGACCGCTACATGGTCACCAGATCCGGCAGCAAGCACAGACCGACCGCACCGAGTACTGGGCGGACATCCTGCCGGGCTCGGTCTACGGTGCGCTCAAGCGGCTGGCCAGCGAAGATCTGGTCCGCGAGGTGCGGACCGAGAAGGTCGGCAACCGGCCAGAGCGCACCATTTACGAGATCACGCCGGAAGGACAGCGCTCGCTGGCCGCGATCCGCGATGCCGCACTGCGCGCCCTGGACCGGCATTTCGACGTATTCGACCTGGCGCTGACCCAGTCCCGCGACATCGCCAGCGAAGACCTCGAGAAGATCGTCGAGCACCGCATCGCTGCTCTCGGGGTTCAGCTGGACTCGCAGCGCCACCAGGTCGAGGTCGCAGATCCGTACCTGAACGAGGCCGAGCGCATGGTGGTGCGGCACGTAATCGCACGCACCGACGCCGAACTCCGCTGGCACACCGAACTCGCCGCGCGGCTGCCCAAGATCGCGGCCGACTTCAGCGCTGGCATCGGCGGACCCCAGCAGCTGCGCAACCCGGACCCGACGGAGATGACGTCATGACCGCGTCAGCACCGGCGTCGCCCACTGCGCAACCATCCCCCGGCCAGGATGCGGCTGCCCAAGGCCACGGCTGGCGCGCAGTGTCGATCGTGCTCGTAGGCGCCTTCATGGCGCTGCTGGACACGACGATCGTGAACGTGGCGCTGCCCAGCATCCGGACCGGCCTGCATGCGTCCCCGGCCAGCCTGGAATGGATCGTGTCCGGCTATGCCCTGGCTTACGGGCTGGCTCTGGTCCCAGGTGGCCGGGCCGGCGACCGGTTCGGGCACAAGCGACTGTTCCTGATTGGGCTGACCATTTTCACGCTGGCCAGTGTGGGCTGCGGGATTTCCCAGACTGCTGGCCAGATCGTTGCCGCCCGCATTATCCAGGGGCTTGGCGCCGGCCTGTTCTTCCCGGCCATCAGCGCGACGATCCAGTACTCCTTCACCGGACCGGCCCGGTCAAAGGCGTTCGGCGTACTCGGCGCCGTCATCGGAGTCTCCACCGCGATGGGGCCGCTGCTCGGCGGCCTGATCATCGCAGGCGCTGGCGCGGACACCGGCTGGCGCTGGGTATTCCTGGTGAACCTGTTCATCGGTGCGGTCGCCATCCCGATGGCAGCCTGGCGGCTGCCGCGCGTTGTGATCCGCGTCCGGCGCGGCTTTGACCCGGTCGGGCTCCTCCTGCTCACCGGCGGGCTGCTGTTGCTGCTGATCCCGCTCACTGAGGGTCAGTCCGAGGGCTGGCCGGCCTGGACCTGGGTAAGTCTCGGCGGCTGCGCCGTCGTCTTCGCGGGCCTCGCGAGCTGGGAAGTTCGGGCTGATAAGAGCGGCGGCGACCCGCTGCTGAAGCCTGGCCTGCTACGGCAGAGTTCGTTCTCGGCCGGCGCGATCTTCGCGGTCGTCTTCTTCGGCGGATTCAGCAGCGTCTTCTTCACGCTGTCGATCCTGTGGCAGGAGGGCCTGGGACATTCGGCGCTCATCACTGGCCTGGTCATCGCGCCCTACTCGGCTGGCACGCTCGTGACCGCCAGCAACAGCCACAAGCTTTCGGCGCGGCTCGGCCGGATGGTCCTGGTTACCGGCTGTTCCCTGCTGATCGCCGGCCTGGCCTTGGTTGTCCTGGTCATCCACTTCACTGCCCCGGACGTAAGCGGCTGGGCCATGGCCGGCCCGCTGCTGCTGGCCGGATTCGGCACCGGCATGACGATCGCGCCGAACCAGGATTTCGTGCTGGCCGCGGTGCCGCGGCAAGAAGCAGGCACCGCCGCCGGGATCCTGGGCACCTCGCAGCGAGTAGGTACGGCTGTCGGCATCGCCGTGATCGGCACGGTGCTGTTCGGCAGCCTTCAGTTCGTGCCCGGGCCGGCCGCGGCGCCTACCGCCTTCAGCCACAGCGCTCAGCTGGCTTTGCTTGCCAATCTGGGTTTCATGATCGTGGCGCTGATCCTGGTGCTCGCGCTGCCGCGGCAGGTTCCCGGCCACGCCGGGCGCTAGCCGCTGGTTAGGCGCTCAGCGTCGCCGTCGCGACCGAGTTCCAGACCCGCTCGCCGGCGTAGCCGCGAGCCACCTGGGTGACGAACTGATAGACGGCATCCTCGTCCGGCGACAGCGGACCAGCCACGGCGTGCGGTGAGCTCAGCCCGCGCTGCACCGACTCACACGCGCCCCAGTCCTGCCGGTTGGTGATATCCCAGAACTCCACCGCGTAGCCGGGGTCGAAGCCGGGCCGGTCGAGGGCCTCGGGGGCGAACGCCCAGGTGCATTCGATCTGGGTGCGGTCCGCCGCCAGCGGGGTCAGCCGGTGCGTCATCACGTAATCGGGATGCAGGCTGAGCAGCACGTTCGGGAAGATGTTGAGGTAGATGACGGTGCGCAGTCCGGTGGCGTCCAGACCGCGCAGCGGCACCCCCAGGCTGGCCCCGTCCAGCGACATGGTTTCCATGCCGTCCCGGAGGTCCATCCAGCCGCCCACCCACGGGCCGCTGGGCAGGTAGTTCTCGCCGCTCTTGGGCGGGCTGACCTTGCATAGCTCCGGGTGGATCATCGGGCAGTGATAGCACTCGTGGTAGTTCTCGGTGAGGATCTTCCAGTTCGAGGCCGCGTCATAGGCATGCCGCCCGGCGATGACCAGACGCTCTGGCTCGTAGGGCGCGACCAGCTGGTCGAGCTCTGCCAGCGCTGGCTCCATCGGCGCTGCGGTGCCCGAGCCGTCCGCGAAGATCAGGCCATGCCAGTCAGTGACCGGGAGCTCGACCAGGCCCCAGCGAGCGTCGTCGAAGCCTGTCGTTCCCTTGAAGCCCTTGGCAGTTCGCAGCCCGCCATCGAGACCATAGGTCCAGGAGTGATACGGGCACACGATGGATGCGCGCTGCGCTGAGCCGCCGCACGGCAGCAGCTCATGACCGCGATGGCGGCAGAAGTTGGCGAACCCGTGCAGCGCGCCGTCATCGTCACGGGTCAGCAGCACGCTGCCGTCGCCCACCGGCACGGCGCGCTGGTCACCGGGGTTCGGTAGCTCGGCAGCGAATCCGGCGCAGGTCCAGCCGCCGCCGAAGAAGTGCTTCTGTTCCCAGCTGAACACCGCCGGGTCGGCATAAGCTGCGCTCGGCAGCATCCGGCTCTCGCCGAACGGCTTCAGCGCATCGGCCAGGCCGGCGGGGTCGAGCGGGGCAAGCGGGAAGCGCGGCTGACTGACCATACAGTTAATCCTAGATTGCAGCTAACCGGGTGTCCAGCCCGACGGCGCGCGGTCGGTCTGACGGCCGGTTTCCGGTAAACCGGACAGACGCCGTCGGGTTCAGCTATTTTGCAGGAGATTCCGACTTGGCTGCTACGCAGCGGCAGCCAGGACCCCAGCCAGCCCCTGCATCGGATAGCTAGACGGGACCCTTATGAGCGGCACTTTAGATCGGCCCAGTCGCACCGGACATCGCAGTGCCGCGGGCAGGACTAGTCAGCCGCGCAGGCAGCACCTCAGGCCGGTGCATCCGCCGTTCACTCATTTCCCGATTGCGGCCTACATCCTGGCCGCTAGCTTCGACGTGGTCTCGGTAGTCGCCGGCAGCTCGCACGGATGGGCCGGGCAGTTATGGCACGCGGGCACGTTCGTGCTCGTCGGCGGCCTGGCCATCTGCCTGCTGACGATGATTACCGGATTCGCTGATCTGGTCAGGTTCGGCGAGCGAAGGCCCGAGGTGGTCAGGGCGATTGCCGCGCACGTCTGCGTGATGGCGGCCGTGTTCATGATCGGCGTAGTTGACGTTACCTTCAGGATCACCGACTTCCACCGGGCAACGACGCCCCCTGGAGTGCTGGTACTGACGCTCGCGGCCGCGATCGGCGTCGGTATCGGCGGCTACCTCGGCGGCACGCTGGTGTACCGCCACGGAACCGGCGTAGCCGCACGTGCCGCCAGCGATAGCGGGCCTGAGCTGCATAGCACCGGCCCGCTGTCGCTGTCCTGACCGCCTCGCGGCGGCGAAACGGCCAGGACTACCGGCGCCGGCAGCTAGCCGGCCGGCCGCTGGCCGGGTACCTCGCCCAGCTGCCCCACCTCCACGCCGCCACCGCGCTGAAGGTGCGGGCAGCCCTTGGCGACGACCATCGCCGCCTCCAGATCATCGGCGGAGATCACCGAGTAGCCGCCGAGTTCGGTGCTGTCGGGACTGCAGTTGCCGAGGCTAGCCCGGCCGATGGCCGGCTTTCCCTGGTCGACGAGCTGGTCCCCCATGCCGTCGAACCACGCCATCCAGGCGGCCCTTGTCTCGCCCGAAGGGGCGTAGCCGGTCGGATTGCGATAGATGAGAGCGTACTGAGGCATCGCGATCTGCTCCTTCGCTGCCGCCGGCCCGGCGCCGGCGCTCACCAGTACCGACACGGGCCAGTTGCCGAACTGGGCGCTGGCGAGCGCCCAGTTTCACGGTCGGCTGGTGTCAGTACTGGCAGAAGTACCTGCTGCCGGACCTACTGGCAGGTCAGGGCGGCGGCTCGCCTCGCCCCGTCAGCGTGCACCGAGGATGGAACCATGAGCACTGACCTGATCGACCGGGCCCGCTCGGGTGACGAGACTGCGTTCGAGCAGCTCGTCGGGCCGTACCGGCAGGAGATGCAGGTGCACTGCTATCGGATTCTCGGGTCGGTGGCCGACGCCGAGGATGCGCTGCAGGAAACGCTGACCGCAGCCTGGCAAGGGCTGCCCGGCTTCGAGGGCCGGGCTGCCATCCGCACCTGGCTGTATCGAATAGCCACCAGCCGCTGTCTGAACATGCTGCGCTCAGCGAGGCGCCGACCGGTGGACTTGCGGCCGCTGGAGGTCGAGCCGCCCGAGCCGACCGGGTTCAATGAGGTCGCATGGTTGGAGCCGTATCCCGATGTCCTGCTCACCGGCCTGCCCGATAGCGCGGCCGGGCCTGAGGCACGCTACGAGGCACGCGAGGCTATATCACTCGCCTTCATTACCGCCCTGCAGCTGCTGCCACCACGTCAGCGCGCCGCCCTCATCCTGCGCGATGTGCTCGGCTTCTCGGCCCGCGAGGTCGCCGGTCTGCTCGACACGACCGAGCAGTCAGTAAGCAGCGCGCTCAAGCGTGCGCGCGCCGCGGTGGACCAGGAAATGCCGTCGTCTGAGCAGGCACCACCAGCCCCGAACTCGCCGGCGGAACAGCGGCTCGTGAGCCGCCTCGTCCAGGCCTTCGAGGACAGCGACGTGGCCGGGATCGTGGCTCTCCTGGCCGCAGATGCCCGGCTGCGGATGCCGCCGGCCCCGCTGGAATACCAGGGCGCAGCGCTGGCCGGGCGTTTCTTTGCCGACGTCGCCTTCCGCCAGGGCCGGCGGTACCGGCTGGTGCCGTCCCGGGCTAACTGCCAGCCCGCCTTCGGCGTCTACCGGACAGATCCGGTGACCGGCGTCGCGCACGCATTCGGACTGTTCGTTATCACCCTGGCTGGCGATCGCATCAGCGCGATTACCCGTTTCGACAACTCCGCGCTGGCGCGGCTAGGGCTGCCCAGAACGCTGGCGGACTGAGCACTCGTGGAGGTGGCGGGAATCGAACCCGCGTCCTTCAGTACATCACCAGGGCTTCTCCGGGTGCAGCCTGCTGTGCTTTTCTCAGCCCCGGCAGTCACGCAGGCAAGCTGCCGACGGGCTCAGTCACTGTTAAATGTCCCGTCTAGTCCCGCGACCGGACTAGGCGGTGGATCCTCCTAGCTGATGCCAGACCCCGGGCCGGAGGCTTTCCCGGGCTGACAGCCTCATGTGCTCTGCGGTTTATTAGGCCGCGAGAGCGAGGCGAGTGCGCGTTGAGTTGGCACTTTTTGTTGTGCGGTCACAGTGTTAACGAGGTTATGTCCGCCGTCCTCGACCCGCTTCCCCTGGATCAACTACCGAAGTCGAAGCCAGTCACCCCCTCTTGAGTTGTACCCGTCACCGTACCCGACGGCAGCAAACCCGGTCCACCGCGCCCAGATTCCCCGCGGCAGCGGGAACAACCGGCAAAAGCGCAGAACGCCCGACGGGCTGTCCGCAGAGCGCGGCCCCCATCGGGCATCCATCGATAGTGATGAGATGCCCCCGTGAGCGCTGGCGGTGGCCGAGACGCGCTCACGGGGGCTTCGACCGGCAGGGTCGGGGCCGGTCCCAAAGGCCGGGCCTCCCCCGAGATGAGGCCCGGTTCTCATCACGACGACTGGGCCGCAACCCCCCAAGCGGCACCCCAGTCACTAGGAAAGACGCCAATGCGCCACGAGATGGTTGCTCGGAGTTACCAAAAGAGTATTAATGAACTGGTCAGGATCCAGTCTGGATGTTCTGCAGGAAGCTACCTGCCAACGGCGCGGCTGACGCAGATGATGAATTGCCCAGCTCAATCACGGCAAATGCGACGTCACCTTGATAGCCGACAAACCACCCGATTCTCAGGTGCCTAGCCGCACTGAACGACGCGTTTCCGACCTGACCGTAGACGTTCGGACCGACATTCGCGCCCTGGCCGGAGCCGTTGCTGACCGCCGACCGCAGGAGGCCTCGCAGCGCCGTCAGTACCTGCGGACTCGCCACTCCGCGAGCCACCGAGGCGGGGTCCGACAAACCAGGCACCAGGGACGGCGGATGCCACTTGCCGGAATCCACGACCGCTGCGGCCAGCGCCATGCCCAGCGGGCTGACTCGCACCTGACCGACGCCGATAGTGTCGGCGGCGAGCTGGCCAGCTCCGTTTGGCTGGTCGATATGCCCGGCAAAGTAGCTACTGACCGGCAGCTCCCAGCCGCCCACGCCGAACTCGTTGGCAGCTTTGCTCAGGTCAGCGGCACTCAGCTGGAGTGACAGCCCGACGAACGCCGTAGCGCACGCGAACGCGAAGTCCTTCGCGAACAGCGGATTGCCCCCCAGGTTGGACACCGGCGGACTGTTGACGAAGGTGCGGCCGCCAGCCCCGTTACTGGACGGGCAGGGAACGGGGTTGTTCGATGTCACCCCGGTCGACTGCAGGATTGCTGCCGACGACACCACGGTGAACGCCTGGCCGGGCTGGTACTGGCCGGCCAGCGGGCTGACGGCGGGCTGGCCAGCCCCGGTGTGGCTGGCCACCGCCAGGATCCGGCCGGTGCTTGCCTGGACGGCCACGATCGCCGCCGAGTCGGGTAGTTGCGCTAGTGCATGGTCGGCGGCGAGCTGGACGCCGGAATCCAGGGTGGTGTGAATCGCCTTGCCGCGAGATTCCTTCCAGGTCTTCAGCAGCCCGATTGCCTGGCCGCCCTGCGTCAGCACCACCGCGGTATAGGGCGTGCCGGTGAGTTGCGGCTGGAAGGTTTGCTGCAGCCCGGACAAACCCACCGTCGTGCCCGGCTGGTACGGATCGCCGTTAACGCGCAGCACATGGGCGGTCTCCGTGCCGACGGACCCGACCACATCCGGTGCGATGCTCACGAACAGCCGCTCGTACCGCTTCCTGACGATGACGCCAATGCCGCTGAGGCTGGCTCGCATGGCGCCGTATTCGACTGGCGACAAGGTCAGCAGTTCCTTGAACTCGCCAGGCACCGCGTCCGAGATCCAGCCTTCGATCTGCTGCGCCGAGATCTGAGTGTCGCTGGCGAGCTTGTCAGCCGTTCGTTGCGGATTAGTGAGCTCGTCCGGGATGACGCCGACCTCGTAGACGGGCGAAGGCTCGGCGAGCGGCCGCCCGGACGAGTCGAGCAACTGGGACCGGGGCTGCCAGCTGCTGACAACGGCTAGCTGATCCGTTCCGGCCATCTTGGGATTGATCACCGACGGACTCCAGATCACTCGCCAGCCATGGCTGCCGTAGGCGAGCGTGAAGCTGCCGGTGTAGGACCAGACAAGACCGATCCCGCCCAGGTCGATGGCCGCTTTGAACTGCGCGTACGCGATTCTTCCCTGCTGACTGATGTGCTGCAGTTCAAGGTCCTGGTCGGCAGCATTCAGCTGCTGGAATACCGCCGCCAGGGCGTGCGCGACCTTGCCGGGCGACCCGGTGGTAAGGTCCGCGGCCTGCAGGAAGTTCTTGGTCTCCCAGTCCAGCAGGAACGCTGAGACCGTTGGCTCGGCCGACGGCACCCCGGTCCGGACCAGGCCGGCCGCCACGATCACGGCCAGCACGACAACGGCTGACATACGCGCAAGCCACGTTCGCGACTGAAGCCCCACCCCGGCTACCCCGGCTTTGCTGTCCCCGTCCTTGGCCTTGGTGGCCTTGGATCCTCGCACCGGCGAGGCGCGCCGAGCCCGATGAACCCCGGCACGCGAGCGGTCACCGGGGCGGAGTTGGTCAGTCACTCTTATCTCCGCCGCCGCAGCTCGCGGTCGACTTCCCGGGCAGCGTCCCGCTTGGCAAGATCGTGTCGTTTATCGTAGGTACGCTTTCCGCGCGCCAGCCCTAGCTCGATTTTGACCTTGCCGTCTTTGAAGTACAAGGACAGCGGCACGAGTGTCAGTCCTCGTTCCCTCGTCGAGTTCGCCAGCCGATCGATCTCCTTGCGATGCAAGAGCAGCTTACGTACCCGCCGTGGCTCATGGTTGGTCCAGGTGCCCTGTGTGTACTGGGGGATGTGCACCCCGTGCAGCCAGGCCTCGCTGTCGGTGATCAGCCCGAATCCGTCGGACAGCGTCGCCCGGCCGGCCCGCAGCGACTTCACCTCGGTCCCGGTCAGCACCAGGCCGGCTTCGACCACGTCCTCGATGTGGTACTCATGCCGAGCACGCCGATTGCTGGCAATGATCTTCTTGCCCTGCTCCGCAGCCACGAGATCGCCGGTTCCGCGCGTCAGACGCGCAGGTAGCGCCTGAGGGTGAGGAACGAGGTGCTACCGCAGATCAGCAGGCCGGTGATCATCGCCACGATGATCACTTCTACCAGGTCGGTCGTAGTGAGCTGGACGCCGTACGGGAAGAACTTCTGCAGGCTGTCCAGCAGCAGGGACTTGACCAGGATCAGCAGACCGGTCGCGACCAGCCAGCCGAACAGCCCGGCGATCAGCCCCTCCACCAGGAACGGCAGCTGAACGTAGAAGTTGGATGCACCAACCAGGCGCATGATCGAGGTTTCCCGGCGACGGTTGAAGGCGGATAGCCGGATGGTATTGGCGACCAGCAGAATCGCCGCAACCAGCAAGAATATTGCGATGATCACCACTGCGTTGCGGGCGCCGTCCAGCAGCTTGTAGAACGAGTTCAGGATCTGGGCGTCATCCACCACCTGTGATACGCCCGGGTACCCGTCCACGACAGGCGAGACGACGCTCGCGTCGGCCTCGGCGTTCTTCAGCCGGACCCCGAACGAGGCGGGGATCTGGCTGGCCCGGGTGTAGGTGATCATCGGCGCGTTGCTCTTGAACTCCTGCTTGAACGTCTGATAGTTCTGCTCAGCCGTATAGAACTGCACGCTGGTCACGTCGGGATTGCTCAGCAGGTTCTGCTTGATAGAGCTGATCTCAGCCGCCGTCACTACGCCATTCTGGGCGCAGTGCGGGCTGAGGTCCTGGCTGGTGCAGAGCCAGACCGCCAGCTGGACCTTGGTCTGCCAGTAGGTCCTGGTGTTGTCGACCTGCTTGACGAACAGCAACCCGGTACCGAGCAGCGACAGGCTGATCGCGACGACCACGATGAGCGCGACCGTCATGGTCAGGTTCCGGCGCAGGCCTATCCAGACTTCGTGGAACACAAACTGGGCACGCACGTCGCAGAATCCTCTTGTAATCCGTAATCGGAGCCGGTCAGTAGGCCTGGCCGTACACCCCGCGCGACTGGTCGCGCACTACCTTGCCGTACTCAAGCTCGATGACCCGCTTGCGCATCGAGTCGACGATCGCAGCGTCATGCGTCGCCATGACGACGGTCGTGCCGGTCCGGTTGATCCGGTCCAGCACCTTCATGATGCCGATCGAGGTAGCCGGGTCGATGTTCCCGGTCGGCTCGTCCGCCAGCAAGATCATCGGGCGATTCACGAACGCCCTGGCCATCGCGACCCGCTGCTGCTCGCCGCCGGATAGCTCATCCGGCATCCGGTCACGCTTGCCCTCGAGGCCGACCAGGTCGATGACTTCCGGCACGACCTTCTTGATGAACCTGCGCGGCTTGCCGATCACCTCAAGCGCGAAAGCGATGTTCTGGTAGACGTTCTTATTCGGCAGCAGCCGGAAATCCTGGAACACGCAGCCGATCCGGCGACGCAGATGCGGCACCTTCCAGTTGGTCAGCCGGGCAAGGTCCTTCCCGGCCACATGGATCCGGCCGGAGGTCGGCCGCTCCTCCTTCAGGACCAGGCGCAGGAAAGTCGACTTGCCGGAGCCAGAGGGGCCGACGAGGAAGACAAACTCGCCTTTCTCGACGTCCAGGTTCACATTCTCCAGAGCCGGACGGCCCTGATTCGCGTACGTCTTGGTGACGTTATCGAAGTGGATCACTGGCCCATCGCACTGGTAGACGACATACTGACTAGGTTGCCGAGGTGCGCGCACGTAGCCCCGGTTTGGCCTCGGGCCAGTCTAGGGGGGAAACTGGTCTGGAACGTCCAACATCGTCGAAGTGCCCGGCGAGCGCTGAGCCTGGTAGGAGCCGGATGAGCTGCGAGCACCTGATCTGCGCCCAGTGCGCTGGGCCGGTAGCGGAGGGTCGCTGCCCGACCTGCCGCGACGCCCGCGCACATGTGCATCAACACAGTCATGGCATGAGCGTGCAGCTGATCGCGGCTGTCTTGCTGGTGCTGGCCCTGCTGACCGTGGCTGCGACGCACCTGGGGCACTGAGCCGCAGATGGGGCACTGAGTCAGCGGATTGCCCTGGTTTAGCGCGGATTCGCGGCATTTATGGGCTGATGAGCCCGGCTGCATCCGTTACAGACCCTGAGTCCGCAGCCAGCGGATCTCCGCTTCGATGAACTCGTCGATCTCGCCGTCCATGACGGCCGCGGTGTTGCCAGTTTCGTAGCCAGTCCGTACGTCCTTGATGTTCTGGTACGGGTGCAGCACGTAATTGCGGATCTGGGTGCCCCAGCTCCGACCTCCATCGCCACGCAGCTCGTTCATCTTCGCCGCCTGCTCCTCGCGCTTGCGCTCCAGCAGCTTGGATTGCAGGACCGCCATCGCCGTCGCCTTGTTCTGGATCTGGCTGCGCTCGTTCTGGCAGGACACCACGATGCCGGTCGGCAGGTGAGTGATCCGGACAGCAGAGTCCGTCGTATTCACGCCCTGCCCGCCTGGCCCGCTCGACCGGAAGACGTCGATCCTCATCTCATCTTCCGGGATATCGATGTGGTCGACCTGCTTCACCACCGGCAGCACATCGACCATCGCGAACGACGTCTGGCGGCGGCCCTGATTGTCGTACTTGGAGATGCGCACCATGCGGTGGGTGCCGTGCTCGCCCCGCAGGGTGCCGTAGGCATAGGGCGCCTTGATGGCGAAGGTGGTCGACTTGATCCCGGCCTCTTCGGCATAGGACGTGTCGTAGACCTCGGTCGGATAGCCGTGCCGCTCAGCCCAGCGCAGGTAGATCCGCTGCAGGCCCTCGGCCCAGTCGGCTGCGTCAGCCCCGCCCGCGCCCGCGTTAATGCTGAGCAGCGCCTCGCGTGAGTCGTACTCACCAGACAGCAGGGTCCTGATCTCCAGCTGGTCAATCTCCCTGCGCAGGGCAGCCAGCTCCCGCTCTGCCTCGGCACGAGTCGGCTCGTCCTGCTCGCTTTCGGCCAGCTCGAAGCCCGCAGCGGTGTCATCGAGCCTGGCGTGCATGCCCTCCAGCCTGGCCAGCTCGCCATCCAGGTACGACAGCCGCCTGGTGACCTCCTGGGCCTGCTCCGGGTCCTCCCAGAGGCTGGGCTCGGCTGACCTCTCGCGCAGGCTGTCGGCCTCTTTGCGCATCGCGTCGGGGTCGAGGACAGCCTCCACGCTCGCGAGCGTGGCGATCAGCTCGGAGATCTCGGTGCCGTGGTCGGTTGCCATGGATGCAGCCTACGCGAGGAGCTGGCAATGACCGTTTCCGGTTGACTGAATCGCCAGGCAGCCCCGGCTGCCAGCCGGTGATCGCTACTTGCCGCCGGGCTTGGCCGTGCGGACCTTTGCCCCGGCAGGCAGGTTAAAGAGCGAGGGGGCCGCCGAGGCCGAGTACGACGTGATCTCGAAGCCGGTCGAGTCGCTGGCGACTTGCACGTAGCCGAGCAAGTGCTGAGCCGTCGTGCAGATCTTGCTGGTACCGGCTACTCCCGGTGCCCGCAGGTCAACACAGTGCATAGCGAAACCGTGCACCGTCATGGTCGACGAGGAGATCTTGTCTCCGGCGAAGCCTGCCGTGATGGCAACTCCGTCGAGGAAAGCGACCCAGTGCTCGGGCGTGTAGAAGTCGAGCAGTTTCTTCCGCGCAGCCGCCTTGGCTTTGGGGAGCTTGTCGCAGAGCCAGCCCGCGGCGGGCGCCCTCGTGCAGGCATAAGCTCCCGCCGGATTGACGATGAGCCGGGCGACGCTGAGCGGCGAGCCAGCGCCGGCCTGCGCGGCCGAGAACAACAGGCTGGCTGGCGGGCGCACGGCGTAGACAACCTTGGACGGGGCGCTCCCCGTCGTCACATAGGTGACGGCAAACTGCGGCGGCTGGCCGGATTTCAGCTGGGCAGTAAGCACGTCGATGGCGGCTCTGTTCGCCTGCACCGTGGAGACGGCCTTCTTAACGGCGGTGGCCAGGCCGCAGCCGGCCAGGCTGGCGCCGCCCGATAGAGCCATCAAGACCACCAGCGCGCAGAGGCGGCGGCCAGCTAGCCGCCGGGACCGCGCCGGGCCGACGTTAACCGCTGGCCTGGTGACCGACGTGGACAATGGTCGCGCCTCCGGTCAATGCCACCGATGGATGAAAACCCGACCGCTGACATTAGTGATGGCCAATCGGACCGTCAAGATATCCGCATACTTGGTCAGTAATGCGCGAGATTGGCTCGCCCATTTAGCCGCGAATCAGCGTCACGCAGGCAGCGTGGCGGTTGTCGCCAGCGTCCTGATCGCCCGCACGGCCACCGACAGCGTCGCCACGGTGAACGCGTTGCTCTCCCAGATCTCGGTCAGTGTCTGATTGGCTCGCCGGACGGCCGAATCATTGTGCTGCACCCACGCGGCAAGCCGCTGCTCGGGACTGCCGGGCTCGGTCACGGTCAGCACGTCCCTGGCCAGTGCAGCGTGCGCGTCGTAAAGATCATCCCTGATCGCGCCCCTGGCCATGGTGTTCCAGCGGTCATCCCGAGGCAGTGCCGTGATCATGTCCCGCAGCCTGGCGATCTGGAGGCGATCGGCGAGATCGAAGTAGACCTCGGCAGTCTCCTCCACCGAACGTCTGGTGCCCTGAGATATATCCACGATGTCAAAGGCTGAGTAGGCCGGCACCATCGCCGCGATCCGCTCAGCGAGATCTGCTGGCACGCCACGGGACACGTAGACATCCCTGCGCTCGCCGAAGCCGGCCAGATCTCGCCCGGCCAGCATCTTCGGCAGGCCGGCCGCGACAGTCAGCACTCCCGCCGCGAAGAAATCGATAGTGGCCTGAACGTCGAAGGGCGGCCGACGGAAATTCAGCAGCCATCGGGCCGCTCGTTCGGTCAGCTTCCGGCCTTCCAGCATCGCCAGGATCTGCACTCCGGTATCCACCAAGCCGTCCAGCGCCTCCACCTGGGCCCAGAATCCGGGCATGTCGAAAACGTCACGAGACACCAGCCAGGCAGCGGTGATTTCCGGTACCGACGCGCCCGTCTCCTCGTTGAGGCGGAACGCGAAGGTGATGCCCGACCGGTCCACCATGTCGTTCACTACCGATGTGGTAATGATCTCCCGGTGCAGCCGGTGCTGGCCCATCCTGTCCGCGTACTTCCTCCTGAGGGGGCTCGGGAAGTAGGCAGTCAGCACCTGCCGCAGGTACGGGTCGTCCGGCAGGCTGGACGCCAGCACCTCCTGAGCCGCGGCTATCTTCGTGTGCGCAAGCAGCACCGAGAATTCCGGGGTGACCAGGCCGGTTCCGGCTGACCGGCGCTCGGCGATCTCGCGGTCGTTCGGCAGCACCTCCAGCCGTCGCCGGATCCGGCCGTCCCGCTCCAGCTTCCGGATATACCTCGCATGAACGTGCAGCATCTGCGCGGACTGCGCCCACGCGGCAGCCAGCGCGCGGTTCTGCTGATAGTTGTGCTCCAGCACCTGATCGGCGACTTCGCTGGTCATCTGCTGCAGCAGGTCATTACGGCCGTCGGCGGTCAGGTTGCCGGACCGGACCTCGGCGTCCAGCAGGATCTTGATGTTGACCTCATGGTCGGAGGTGTCCACGCCGGCGGAATTGTCGATGAAGTCAGTGCACACCAGGCCGCCGGCCAGCGCATACTCGATCCTGGCCTCCTGGGTCAGGCCCAGGTTGCCGCCTTCACCGACGACCTTTGCCCGCAACTGCGCCGCGTCCACCCGGACCGCGTCATTGGACCTGTCGCCCACGTCCGCGTTGGACTGACTGGACGCCTTAACGTACGTGCCGATGCCGCCGTTCCAGAGCAAGTCCACCGGCGCCGCGAGGATGGCGGAGATCAGCGCGTCTGGCGCCATCGAGGTCTCCCCGGCGGACAAGCCGAGCAGGTCCCTGACCTGCGGTGACAGCGGGATCGATTTGGCCGATCGCGGCCATAGGCCACCGCCGGCTGAGATCAGCGCCTGGTTGTAATCGGCCCAGGTCGATCGCGGCAGGTCAAACAGCCGGTGCCGTTCGGCGAAGCTCACCGCCGGGTCCGGCTCCGGGTCCAGGAACACGTGCCGGTGGTCGAACGCGGCCACCAGCTTGATGTGCCGGGAGAGCAGCATGCCATTGCCGAATACGTCGCCGGACATGTCGCCGATACCGACCACAGTGAAGTCGTCAGTATCGGTGTCCACGCCGCGGGTCCGGAAGTGGAATTTGACCGACTCCCAGGCGCCGCGTGCGGTGATGCCCATCTTCTTGTGGTCGTAGCCCGCCGAGCCGCCAGAGGCGAAAGCGTCGCCAAGCCAGAAGCCGCGGCTGGTCGCGATCTCGTTCGCCGTATCAGAGAACGTGGCTGTGCCCTTGTCGGCGGCCACTACCAGGTACGGGTCGTCCCCGTCGTGCCTGATGACCCGGGCTGGGGGCACTACCTGGCCAGACTCCAGGTTGTCGGTCACGTCCAGCATCGCGGCGATGAACATGCGGTAGCAGGCCAGCACCTCGCCCTGGTACGCGTCCCGGTCGGCCGGGTCAGGCAGTTGCTTACAGACGAATCCGCCCTTGGCACCGGACGGCACGATGACCGAGTTCTTGACCTCCTGTGCCTTGGCCAGCCCGAGTATCTCGGTGCGGAAATCCTCGCGCCGGTCCGACCAGCGCAGGCCGCCCCTGGCAACGCTGGCGAATCGGAGGTGCACTCCCTCGAACCTGGGTGCGTAGACGAACAGTTCGAACTGCGGCCGCGGCGCGGGCAGGTCGGGCACCTCGCGCGCATTGAGCTTAAATACCAGGTACGGCACTTCGCCGACGCCCGTGCTGTAGTAGTTCGTCCGCAGCGTCGCGTTAATCAGGCCCAGGTAAGACCGCAGGATCCGGTCCTCGTCCAGGCTGGCAACGTTGTCGAGAGCGCCGGTGACCTCCTCGGTTATCGCCTCGCTCCGCTCGGCCTCGCCGGCTTCCTTCGCCGGGTCGAACCTGGACTCGAACAGGCGTACAAGCAGCCTGGTGATCGACGCGTTCGAGCGCAGCACGCTCTCGATGTAGTCCTGGCTGAACGTGATGTTGGCCTGGCGCAGGTACTTCGCGTAGGCGCGCAGCACCACCACCTCGCGCCAGGATAGCTGCGCGTCCAGGACCAGGGCGTTGAAGCCGTCGTCCTCGATCCGGCCGTTCCACAACGCGGCCAGCGCACCTTCAACCTGGTCGCGGATCAGCCCGACTGACACGCCGCTGCCCTGCCCGTGCTCGCCGCCTTCGACGAGCGGCCGACGCCGCAGCCCGAAGTCATAGATCCAGAACGGCTCGGCCGCCGGGAACTCGTAGGGATGCTCATCCACCACGTCCACGCCCATGTGCTGCAGCCTGGGCAGCACATCGGTCAGCGTAATGGGACCGCCGGTCCGGTAAATGGTCAGCCGCCATACCCGGTCGGCTGACGGCTGCGCGACCAGCTGGTCCGGGGCGTCCGCCTGCAACTCGATCGGAATACCGCCGACGTAGCCCTCGGACTCCCAGAGCTCGAAGGCAACGTCACGATCGGACTCTCGCAGCTCCATGATGCGGGCAAAGTCGTCCACTGCCGCAGCAGCAGGCACGTCAGTCTTGTACGTCGCGGGGATGGCTTCACCGATCTGGGTGAGGAGCTGCCGGGCCCGCTGCGGGCCGTACGCGGCGGCGGCCTCGTCGGCAAGATCGTCATCCCAGGACCGGACCGTCGCAGCCACGGCCCGCTCCAGCTCGACCGGATCGGCATCGGGCAGCTGGCGGCCCCGCTCGGCCCGTACCACCAGGTGCAGCCGTGCCACCGGCGACTCGCCCACCTGGACGCTGTAGTCCACTTGGGATCCGCCGAAGGCACGCTGCAAGATCTCCTGAGCGCGGAGCCTGACCTGTGTGGTGTACCTGTCCCTGGGCAGGTAGACGAGGCAGGACACGTACCTGCCGTAGATATCGCGGCGCAGGAACAACCTGGTCTGACGGCGTTCCCGCAGCAGGTGAACCCCGGCCGCGACAGCGGCGAGGTCGGCGGACGGGGCCATGAACAGTTCTTCACGAGGGTAGAAGTCGAGCACTTCTGCCACGTCCTTGCCGTCATGGCTGGCAGCGGACAAGCCCGAGATGTCCAGCACTTCGGCAAGCTTGCGGCGTAGCACCGGGATGCCCTTGATGCTCCCGGAGAAGGCCGCGTGCGTATACAGACCGAGGAAGCGATACTCCCCCACGACCTCGCCCGACGGTGACAACCGCTTGACCGCTATGTAGTCCAGATAGCTGGGCCGGTGCACGGTGGACCGCGAGTTGGCCTTGGTGACGATGAGCCGCTGCCGATCCAGCGCCCTGGCTCGCACCTCCGGAGGCAGGGTGGCAAAGGAGCCAGGGCCCTGCCGGTCATGGCGCAGGATGCCAAGGCCGCTGCCGGGCACGGCCGACAGCTGCAGCATGCCGTCCGCGCCCTGCTCAAGGTCGTATTCCCGGTAGCCGAGGAAGGTGAAATGGCCCTCGGTCAGCCAGCGCAGCAGCTTGGCGATTTCACCGGGGGCATCAGGCCCGCCAGGTCCGTCGCCCTCGGGAGCCAGTACCTCGTCGGCCAGCGACAGCGCTCTGGATCGCATCCGCGGGTAGTCCTCCACCGCGACTCGCACATCGCCGAGCACCCGCAGCAAATCCGCTGCGATCGCGGCACCCTCGCCGCTCGCCAGCGCCGGAATCTCAATGTGGGTCCATGATTCGGCCAGGTCGTCATGGCGGGCGGTATCCCGGCTGGGACTTACCGGTCCGACAATCTCGCGGAGATCGCCCGTGACGTCCCGCCGGACCAGCAACTGCGGGTGCACGACTAGCCGGGCGGACAGGCCATGATTGGCAAGCTCCATGGTGATCGAATCGACGAGGAACGGCATGTCGTCGGTAACGATGTCGATCACGTCGGAATTGCCGTCCAGGGCCGCGTCGCCAGCGGGCCGCACCTCCACCAGCGCCCGCCCCTGCGGCCGCCGGGCGGCGAACTCGGCATGCCGGACAGCAACTGCTGCCAGCCTGGCCGGTCCGGCCGAGGCCAGGTCATCGGGCGCCACATGCCGGTAATAGGCCTGCAGGTAGCCGGCCAGGTCGCCAGATCCAGTGGGCTGACCAGCCAGCCGCGCGGCGTCGGCCAGCAGCTCAGACGACGCGGCGGCGCCATCGACGTCGGTTCCCTGGATGTCGGCTGCGCTGTCCGGCATGAGATTTCCACTCCCTTGGTACGGCGTCATTGCCGCTCACGCACGCTGCTAGAGCATGTCTCGAAGTTCCCACAGCAATGGGTAATAACGCATCGGCACCCGGCGGTGCAGGTAAGGCGCACCGGTCGAGCCGCCGGTGCCCGACTTGGTGCCGATCTGCCTCTCGACCATCTGGACATGGCGCGCTCGCCATAGGCCGGCGAGTTCGTCATGCGTCAGCAGGTCCTCGGCGAGCTGCCACAGATCGTCATGGTGCGGCCGGTCCCTGGCGACACTGACCAGCGAGCGTCATGACCTGCATGTCATCGGCGGCGGGCAGACCGCGGGAAGCGAGCAGGTCGATGTAGGCGTCCCAGAGCGAAGGCTCTGCCAGCCGGGTGGCAAGCCGGGCCGCCTCGTCCTCAGTCAGCGCGCGGAACCTGTGAATGAACTCAGGGTCCTTGGCCCCGGACAGGAATTCAAGCTCGCGGAACTGAACCGACTGGAAGCCGCTGGCGGGCGCGAGCGCTGCCCTGAACTCCAGGAAGTCCTGCGGGGTCATCGTCTCCAGCACGTCGATCTGGCTGACCAGCAACCGCTCGATCACGTGCGCCCGGTGCAGCAGCTGCCTGGCCCGCCAGGTCTGCCGGATGCCTGCGCCCGGCCCGGTGTCCGGATCGGGCTGGCCCGACCCGGCCAGCATCGCGTCCCTGACTGCGGTCAGCTCATGCAGCAGCTGCTTGAACCAGAGCTCATAGGCCTGGTGCACGGTGATGAAGAGCAGCTCGTCATGGACCGGCGGGATGACCTGCGGGACCTGCTGAGCGAGCAGTTCGGGCACTTTCAGGTAGCTGCCGTAAGTCAGCAGGCCGCCTTCCTCGCCGAACCGGCGGCCCGTGCCCGCAGCCTCCGGCGTCACGCGGGCCCGCCAGGGGCGAAGTAGCTCAGCACCTCCGGGTTTGCCAGGGCGTCGCGATCCGCCGCGTCGGCAACCGGCGTGCCCTGCAGGATCTTGCGCACCGGCACCTCGAGCTTCTTGCCCGACAGCGTCCGCGGGATGCCGGGCACCTGGTGCAGCTCATCGGGAACGTGCCGGGGCGACAGCTCGGCCCGCAGCAGCGACCTGATCTTCGCGGTCAGCGAATCGTCCAGTGCCTGCCCGTCCGCGGGCACGACGTAGAGGATCAGGCGGCCTTCCTGTCCCAGCTTGCCGGTGTCCACGACCAGGCTGTCGGCGATCTCGGGCAGCCGCTCGACCACTCGGTAGAACTCACTGGTCCCCATCCGGACGCCGCCCCGGTTCAGCGTGGCATCGGAGCGCCCGTAGATGATGCAACCGCCATCGGGCAGGATCATGATCCAGTCGCCGTGCCGCCAGACGCCCGGATAGTCGGCGAAGTAGCTGGCCCGGTAGCGCTCGCCGGTCTCGTCGTTCCAGAAGCCCACTGGCATGGACGGCATGGGCTGAGTCAGCACCAGCTCGCCGACTTCGCCGATCACCGGCTGGCCGGCCGGGTCGAACGCCTCGACCCGGGCGCCCAGGCACGGCCCGGATATGACCCCGGTGCGCACTGGCAGCAGGGGCGACGGCCCGACGAACCCGGTACACAGGTCGGTGCCGCCGGAAAACGAACCGAGTATCAGCTCCTGCGACCCCGTTACCAGCTCCTGGTAGACCCACCGGAAGCCTTCCGGTGGCAGCGGCGAGCCGGTAGAGCCAACCCCGCGCAGAGCGGAAAGGTCGTGCTCGGCGGCCGGCCGGAGCCCTTCCTTCATGCACGCCAGCAAGTACGGAGCGCCGGTCCCGGCATAGGTCACGCCGGTGCTGGCGACCAGCCGCCACAGCGCGCCCGTATCCGGATGCACCGCGCTGCCGTCGTAGAGCACCACGGTCGCGCCGACCAGCAGGCCGCCGATCAGGTAGTTCCACATCATCCAGCCGGTCGTGGTGTACCAGAAAAAAGTGTCCGCGCTGGTCAGATCCTGATGCAGGGCCAGCGCCTTGAGGTGCTCCAGCACGATCCCGCCGTGGCTGTGCACGATCGGCTTCGGGAGCCCGGTCGTCCCGGATGAGTACAAGACCCACAACGGATGCGAGAACGGGACGTCGACGAACTCCAGATCAGCCCCATCGCGGTCGGCCGGGCCGAGTTCAGTCCAGGCCAGCACCGGCATCGCCAGCCCGGCCAGTCCGGGCCCGCTGTCGGCCGGCTCGCCGCGCCACCAGCAGCGTCGCCGCTCGCGCCGAGGTAATCCACCATGATCAGCGCCTCGAGGCCAGGCAGCTCAGCGGCGATGGCCGCTAGTTCCGCCCGGCGGTCGAATCGCCTGCCGCCGTAGGCGTAGCCATCCACGCCGATCAGCACCTTCGGCGAGATCTGGGCGAACCTGTCGATCACGCTGTGCGCGCCGAAATCCGGGGAGCAGGACGTCCAGATCGCACCAAGGCTTGCGGTGGCTAGCATCGCGATCAGCGCCTCAGGTGAATTGGGCAGGTAGGCGGCTACCCGGTCGCCCAGGCCGATACCGAGGGACCGCAGGCCGGCCCGCACCCTGGCCACTTCGGCCGCCAGCTCGCCGTAGCTGAGGGTCCCGTCGCGACCGGTCTCCGCGCTGATAGCGGACGGCCAGCGCATCGGGTTCAGCGGCCGCCCGCCGCAGCGCGTTCCGCGCGTAATTCAGCGTGCTGCCCGCGAACCACTCCACCGCGGGCAGCTGGCCTGTCACTACCGGGCCGGGGCCGCGGTCACCGAGGACACCAAAGAAATCCCAGATCGAGGACCAGAACCCGGCCAGGTCGGTGACCGACCACTGCCACAGGTCCTGGTAGGTGCGGGTAACCGGGCCGCCTCGGTCGGCCAGCCAGCGGGCGAAGCGTCCGACTTCGGCTCGGTTCGCCGCCTGGGCGGACGGGGCCCAGAGAATCTCGCCGTAGTCGCGCCCAGCCGCTGATTCGCTGCTCACGCTGCGCGCCCCCAACTGCTCTGACCCAGTCACCGTTGACGGACCTGTTATATACCAGTATGCGCTCGGTGCGAACCAAGGACCTGGTTGAGCTCTTCCGCCCGCGAGTTTGACTATGCCACGCCGGCGCCGGGCCGGCAGCTACCGGCCCGCGGGCACTCTGGTCAACCGGTCGATGGCAGCGGTCACCTCACCGGTATCGGAGAGGTCGACCAGCACCAGGTCGGCACCCGCATCGCGCAGCTCAGCCACGGTCGCACCGGCCGGTGGCCACCGCGATGCTCCGGGCCCCGCCGATAGCCGCTGCCTCGACATCCCGCACCGTGTCAGCGATGTACACGGTTGACTCCTCGGTGATGGCCGAGCCGTATTTCTCCGCCGCTCGCCCTCTGACCATCAGCAGCAGCGAGCCCTTCGGATAGGCGTCTGAACCGTAGCCGCCGATAGCGAGGTCGAAGAACTGGTCCAGGCCGAAGGCACGCAACTTCGCCATCGCATTCGGCTTGATAGTGCCGGTCAGCACGGCCTGGACCGCGCCCGGCAGCGCCGCGACGGCCGCCACCGCAGCCTCGGCCCCGGCCAGCAGTCGGCCCTGCTCAGGCAAGTCCTCCTGGCGGCTGCCAAACGCCGTCTCCAGCTCGCAGCAGTACCTGGTCAGCAGGTCAGCATCGGCCGCGTCGTCCTGGCCAGTCGGTACATCGTTGAGGTAGAGCGACTCAAAGAAAATCTCGGTGTCACTACGGCCCGCCAGCTGGGGCAGCGCTGCCAGCGGCCGGCCGGTCACGCGGCGGAATGCGTCGGCGTAGGCGTCCCGCGAGACCCGGCCGACGTCGAGCAGGGTCAGATCGATGTTCCAGAGGACCAGGCGGTCCATGGCAACCCTCCGCGCCGCGCGGGATCGCAGCCAGGCTGCGCCCTTCTGATGGCTGCGAGCGTACCCGTCGGATCGGACAAGTAACGCAATTAGTTCAACATTCGCCAGGATTGGTGCGGCGCAGCACTCAGCCCGCCAGGGCGGAGCACCGGATCGGCGGCGGGCAGCCTTGCGACCACCCCGTTCCCCCTGTTCCGGTTCTTAGCTTCGCCGGTCGAGCGTGCCCGGATGCCCAGGCGCAGTGGTGTCGTGGGCGTCTTGCCGTTCTTGATCTTTATTGTCGGCTGGGCTCTGCTCCGCCGCTGACACCGCCTGGAAGTAGGCCTGCCGCAACTTGGACACTTCAGCGTCTGGGTCCTGGAACCAGTTCGTGGACCACAGCCGGTGGTACCGCCAGCCAAGGCGCTGCAGGTGCTCGCCCCGGAGCCGGTCCCGGTCCCGGACGCTGCCCGACTGACGGTAGGACGCCCCGTCGGACTCGATGGCCAGCACCATCCTGCCAGCGTCCTGCGGATGCGTCGCGGCGAAGTCCACCCGGTAACCGCCAACCCCATACTGCGGGACCACTGTGATGCCGGCGGCTGCCAGCCTGTCCCGCACGTCAGCCTCGAACGGATCGAGGTCGGCCGCGCCGGAAGCCGCCGGAGCCGATCCTCCTGAGCTTGCATAGTCCAGGTACTCAGCCAGCAGTCTGGCCCCGGCCTTGGTGACCCGGCCAGGATCTACGTCATGCGCGGAGAACGAGCTGACCAGCGTCAGCCGATGCTTAGCCCGGGTGGCGGCGACGTTCAGCCTGCGTTCGCCACCGTCCCGCAGCAGCGGTCCCCACTGGTAGCGCATCCGGCCGTCGCGATGCTTGCCGTAGCCGATCGACAAGATGATGGCATCGCGCTCGTCACCCTGGACTCGCTCCAGGTTCTTGACGAAGAACTGCTCCGGGACGTCCTCGGCGAAGAACGCTTCAAGTCCGGGGTAGTCGCCATCGGCGAGTCCCGCAAGCGTCGCCCGGAGCGCGGCATCGATGCGCTCGGCGTGCCGGATCCCCAGCGCGATCACGCCAAGTGACTCGGCCGGATAGCGGCGCGCGTGTTCCAGGATCAGCTCGACTACCTTGTCGACCTCGGCATCGACCGACACTTCCTGGCCAGGCCCTGGCCCCTGCGCTACCACCACATGCCGCAGGCAGTCGTCCCTGAGTACGCCAGGGAACGTGGTGAGCGCCCCGCCGTAGATCCTGCTGTTGGAGAAGGCGACCAGCCGCTCGTCCCGGCTGCGGTAGTGCCAGGCCAGTGCGGCGGTGGGCAGCAGCGGACGAAGCGCGTCCAGGACGGACTCGAAGCCCGCGCCGAACGAGACCAGGCTCTCGTCGTCCTCGTTCCCTTCGTCATCAGAATCACCGACCTGGCGGAAGAAGTTGGTCGGCGGAAGCTGCCGGTCATCGCCGGCCACGACGATCTGGTGGCCGCGCATGATCGACGGGATCGCGTCAGCGGGCACGATCTGGCTGGCCTCATCGAAGATCACCACGTCGAACAGCCGGGCTGCGGGCAGCACCTGGCTGACCATCAGCGGCGACATGGCCCAGCATGGCTTGATCGCGAACAGCACATCGCTGGCCTGGTCGAGCAGCCTGCGCAGCGGCAGGTGACCGCGCCTGAGGGCAGCCTGCTTGCGGATCACCCTGGCCTGCATCGGATGCCGGTCGCACGCCTCGGCGACGCCCTCGGCCCAGGACCCGCGCACCCGTGCCCGGTTGGCGGTCAGGTGCCGCACGTCATGGACCCGGAAGTCGCCAGCGATCTGGTCCAGGGCGTCGCCGCGGTCGGCGGCGTACCGCGGGTCCCGGACCCGGATCTCGTCGAGGATCGAGGCATACCAGGCGTGCTCGAACGTGGCGGCGGCCAGCTCGGGGTCGGCCGCGCGCTCCGCCAGATGGTCCAGTAGCTGACCCAGGCCGAGGTCGGCGAACCGGCCGCCCAGCTCGTACAGTCGCGGCAGCTTCCAGGCAGTGTCCTGATCAGCGGCGAGGGCCGCAAGAACCTGCTCGGGGTCCGCGGGTATCGGCACGATGGCTCGCAGCCGGGTCAGCTGGTCCGCACAGCTGGCCCAGAGGTTCTCAAGCTCGGCAAGCTGCGCCGGTAGCCGCGGCTGGCCTTCGTCGGTGCGCAGCTGCTGCCACTCCCCGAGCTGCGCCGCGGCATCGCTTAGCGCGGCACCGAGCTGCTGCTCGGTCAGCCTTGCGCGGTGGTCTGCTGGTCACCCAGCGCCAGTGAGCGCGCCTGCTTGCGCAGTGCGCGACGGTCGCGGAAACCGAGCCCGGCGCCGTCGCCGGTTGCCACTGCCAGCAGCGCCGGATCGGCGGCATAAACCGCCGGATCGAATGTCGTCAGGGTTGTCCGTACCGCGACGAATAGCCGCATCCTGGCGATGCTCTCCGAGTAGGAGCGCGGCGGCCGGAGGCCGGTATCCGCGCACGCGCTGGCCAGCTGGTGCGCAAACAGCGGCAGGCCGCGACTGCCGAGCCGGACGGCCAGCTCGCATGCCCGCCGTGCCTCATCCGGACCGCGCAGCACCGCACCGAACCACGGCGTGCTGCCCGGCCGGAGAGCGAAGCCGCCAAGGTGGCTGAACTCCCTGAGCTCGTCCCGGATCCGGTCGGACTGCTCGCGGTCGATCCGCTCTGGCGCGTCGAGCCGGATCTGCGTCCGCGCACCGGCCGGCAGACCAAGCAGTGCGGACTGCACCTGGAACGGCGTCACGCCCCAGGGCTGATGTGGCTGGTGCAGCGCCGACACATGCCGGCTCAGCCGCCGATGTCGGTCGGCCAGCCGCCGGTGCAGGTCACCGACATCCGGCTCGGCAGTGTGCTGCGCCTCGTCCAGCGCGTCACCCAGGTCCCGGGCAATGCGCAGCCGGTCCCTGGTTCCCTGGTGAATGTCGAGCACCACCTCCCCGAGACTGGCCCCTTTGAGCCGGGAGAGCACCGCGTCGATGGCAGCCCGCTTCTCCGCTACGAACAGCACCTTCCGGCCGCGCGCGACCAGGGCAGCGATCAGGTTGGCGATGGTCTGGCTCTTGCCGGTGCCAGGCGGTCCGTGGATGACCAGGCTGCGCCCGGCCAGCACCGTGTCGATCGCGTTGCGCTGAGATGAGTCGGCGTCCAGCACCGAGTAGTCCTGCTCGGGCGAGTCCGGCATCGGGTCGGTGCCATCGTCCGCGCCTAGTTGCTCCTGTGCCTCCGGATCTCCGGCGATCGCAGCGACGACCTCGCTGTCGCCCAGCAACTCAGCAGCGGCTTGCAAGTCACGCACCATCGGCAGCTTCGCGTAGGTAAAGGTGCCGATCACCCGCCTGTCGGTGATCATGAAGCCGGGTACCTCGGCCTCATGCGCGGCGTTGGCCAGCCGGTCGTAGACCTCGCTGACCGGCACGTCAGCGAGTCCCTCGGTAGCGGCACCGAAGACGCTGGCGAGCTTATGCAGCAGTACTGGATTGATCTCGCAGTCATCGTCAAGCGCGAGATCGAAGTCGTCGTGGCGTGCTCTGGTCGGGATGATCGTCAGGCCTCGCAGCAGCACCGGTGCGGCTGGTTCCAGGAAAAGCTCATCCCATTGGGCCAGGCCGGCGGCGAGGTAGCCGGCCCGGATGCCGCGCTCCTCCAGCAGTTCCCGGGCTTTCCGGTAGATCACCTGAACTCGCCGGATCGCGTCTGCCCGCAGGTCGACGTCCCGGAACAGCTTGGTCAGCCGAGTCGATCCGGAGCGCAGGAACCGGTCGAGCGCAGCTGGGTCCGCTCCGGCCAGATCGAGCGTCCCGGCCCGGCGGTCCTTGTAATAGAGCAGGGTGTTCCGGCCGCCCAGGTCGGTCAGCGCGGCGACCCAGCCGGCCTGCGCGGCGGCGATCAGTTCCGCGCGCCGAGCGTCCGTCCCGTTGCCTGCGGCGCCCGGATGGTCGCCAGTGTCAAGCTGGCCGGCTCCTGCGCCAGCAGGCGTCGGCACGTGGCCGGCCTCGATTCCCGTCATGCGTCCTCCGCCGCGGCAAATGGGTCAGCCAACTGCCCAGATTCGCGGCGACCATGCGCGGCGGGACGGCGGCGCGTTATCCCATGTGGGGGTAGCGGTAGTCGACCGGAGGCACGAACGTCTCCTTGATCGTCCGGGCATTCACCCAGCGGATCAGGTTGAAGATGGAGCCAGCCTTGTCGTTGGTGCCGCTAGCGCGCGCTCCGCCGAACGGCTGCTGCCCCACCACTGCCCCAGTCGGCTTGTCATTGACGTAGAAGTTGCCGGCCGAGAACCGCAAGACCTCGCTAGCGTGCGCGATCGCCGCGCGGTCCTGGGCGATGATCGAACCGGTCAGGGCGTATGGCGCGATGTCTGCGGCCTGCCGGATCACCGCTTCGTACTCGGCGTCGTCGTACACGTGCACGGCGAGGATCGGACCGAAATACTCAGTTGTGAAGACCTCATCTGTCGGATCGGTCGAGGCCAGCACCGTAGGCCGGACGAAGTAACCCTCGGAGTCGTCGGTGCCGCCCCCGGCCAGCACCGAGATCGCCGCCCGGCTTCGTGCTCTGGCCAGCGCGTCCGCATGCCGGGCGAACGCCCGGTCATCGATAACCGCGCCCATGAAGGCCGACAGATCGGCCGATACGTCGCCCATAGTCAGCGCCTCGGCCGTATCGATGAGCTGGTCCTTCATCCGGACCCAGACACTGCGCGGAATGTAACTGCGCGAAGCCGCCGAGCACTTCTGGCCCTGATACTCAAAGGCGCCGCGGATCAGGGCCGTCGTCAGCACGTCAGGGTCAGCCGATGGATGAGCGATGACGAAGTCCTTACCGCCCGTCTCCCCGACCAGCCTCGGATAGCCACGGTAAGCGGCGATGTTCTCGCCGACCGTACGCCACAAGTGCTGAAAGGTCCCGGTCGAGCCGGTGAAGTGGATCCCGGCTAGCTCCGGATGACGCACGGCGACCCTGGATACGGCCTGGCCGTCGCCGGTCACCATGTTGACGACTCCGGCAGGCAAGCCCGCCGCTTCCAGCAACCGCATCAGGTAATGAGCCGACAGCTGCTGCGTCGGTGACGGCTTCCAGATCACCACGTTGCCCATGAGGGCCGGGGCCGTCGGCAGGTTAGCCGCAATCGAGGTGAAGTTAAACGGCGAGATCGCCAGCACGAAGCCCTCCAGGGGCCGGTACTCCAGCTGGTTCCAGATGCCGGCTGAGCTGGCGGGCTGCTCGGCCAGCAGCCGCCGGCCGTAATGCACGTTGTACTTCCAGAAGTCGATCAGCTCGCAGGCCGCGTCTATCTCGGCCTGGAAGACCGATTTGGACTGGCCGAGGATCGTCGAGCCGTTGATCACCTGCCGCCATGGGCCGGCCAGCAGGTCGGCGGCCTTGAGGAAGATCGCCGCGCGGTCGTCGAACGACAGCGCTCGCCAGCCGGGCGCCGCATCCCTAGCCGCGCTGATCGCTGCCTCGACGTCGGCGTCGGTCGCATTGCGTAGCTCGCCGAGCACATGGCGGTGGTTATGTGGCTGAACCACGTGGATCGGATCGCCGCCACCGTGCCGCTGCTGCCCGCCGATCGTCATCGTCAGCTCGGCGCGCTCGCCTGCTAGTTCCTTGATCTTCTGCTCGAGCGCCGCGCGCTCCGGGCTGCCCGGCGCGTAGCCCTTGACAGGCTCATTCCCTGGAAACGGGACATTTGTGACAGCATCCATCGCAGACAACTCCAGCTTTACCCGACGTCAGTGGCGGCATCCCCATCGTGCCATGGTCCTGGCGTTCTGCCACCAGCCACCCTGCGGCGCCGCCACGGTCGCCGGAACAGTCACCGCCATGTCCGCGGACCGCCCACCGGGGCCACGGTTACCCGGCAAGCTCGCCGAGTTCCTGGGTCGCGTACCAGAGCAGCTCATAACCCTCGGCGCCGTCGACGGTGAATCTGGCGTCGTCGTCACCGGCCTCCGCCGCGGGCAGCGCCGCAACGGCGGCCGAGATCGCGGGCGCCGCGCTGACATCATCGACGTGACCTGCCCTCACGTCGCGCAGCGGCACCGGTCCGGCTATCCGCACCAGGGCGGGCTCGTCGAAGCCGGCGTTCGCGGCGATAGTGTCGTCTGCGACGTCGGCCGCGAGCACAACCCGGCGCCGCGGTGCGTCCGGATCGGCCGCGAGCAGCCGCAGCGACTCCCTGGCCGCGTGCATCATCGCGACGTACTCCAGCTCCTCGATGTCGCCGCTGGAGTACCACTCGCGAAGCGCGGGCGTGACGGCGAAGCCGCGCACTGGCGACGCCGATCTCGCCAGTAAGCAGCAGCCCGGCCACGGCCGGAAGTGTGGAAGGCACGTACACGCGCATCTGGATCCCCGAGGCGCAAGCGAAGACCATGCAGCCGAATAGACCTTGAGTGTGCCAGGCCCGGCGCCGCTCGGTCAGCTACTTCGACCGCACCTGCTCGGGCAGCAACGCCCGGCCGATCTGCCCGACCGCGGTTACGTCGTGAGCGCCGCGATCACTGCGGCGACCGCGGACTCCACTGCCTCGTGCTCCCAGACCCGTACGACCCGCCAGCCAGCCGCGATCAGCGCCGCGTCGGCAGCTCGGTCCCGCTCGACGTTGCGGGCCAGCTTCGGCTCCCAGTACCAGGTGTTCGCGGCGGGCTTGGTGCCATGGTCCGGGCAGCAGTGCCAGAAGCAGCCGTCGACGAATACGGCAACCCGCCGCGCGGTGAAGGCGATGTCTGGCCGCACCCGGGCACCGGTCAGGTCCAGGCGATAATCCTTGCGGTAACGGTAGCCGCGGCTGTGCAGCGCCTGCCGTAGGGCTAGTTCCGGTTTGGTGTCGCTGCGCCGGTTGGCCCGCATATTGGCCGAGCGACCTGGGCTAGCCGGGTGCGGGTAGTCAGGCACAGCCGCCAGGCTAGCGGCTCGCAGCACCCGAACCGGTGGTTACAGGCTGATCCCGAGCAGCCCGGCCAGCAGCTCGCGGGTGGCGTCCGCCCGCTGATGCAGCACACCAGTGAAGCCGACCTGCTCGGCCGCGGTGATGTTGGCCTCGATGTCATCGATGAAGATGCACTCGTGCGGCGAGAGCCCGAGCAATTCGGCCGCGTGCAAGAAGATCTGCGGCTCGGGCTTGCGCATGCCGACCTCGGACGAGATCACCACGGCATCGAACATGTCCGGGAACATATGCCGCGGATACTCGCCGCCCCAGGAGTTGGACAGCAGCGCAGGTCGGCACGCCGTCGCCATGCAGCGTGCGGAACAGGTCCAGCATCGCGGCGATCGAGCGCCGAGCCGGCGAACATCCGGGCCAGCAGCCCCGGACCGGCCACCGGTCCGCCGTCCGCCAGCACGAGCCTGCTGGCCAGCGCCAGCTCGAACTCGGCGTTGGTGCACTCGCCGCGCTCCAGTGCGTGGATCGGATTGCGGTCCTGGCCATCGGCGTAGGCCTGCTTGACCCACTCCCGCATCACCGTGACGTAGCTGGCCCGGTCGATCCGGTCGGCCTCCAGCCAGGCACTGACCGTCTCCGAGATGGGGTTGGTCATGACGCCACCCCAGTCCGTGATCACCCCGCGCAGCTGCGACACAGCACGATCGTAAAGGAGGGAACGGCTCGCTCTGGCCGTCGCGGCGGCTGCTGGCACCGCGGCGGGTGCTGGCAGAATCGCGGCATGGACCATGGAGCAACACGCCGGCTGGCGGTCGTCACCGGGGCAAGCAGCGGCATCGGCGCGGCATCGGCGGTCAGGCTGGCCGAGGCCGGCTATCCGGGTAGTCCTGGCCGCGCGGCGCGCGGACAGGCTCGCCGAAGTCGCCGAACTCATCGCCAGCAAGGGCGGCGAGCGCCCTGGTGAGCCAACTGGACGTCACCGATCGCGCGGCCGTTATGACGCTGGCCAGCTCACTCGACGAGCTGCGACGTCCTGGTCGCGAACGCGGGCGGCGCGGTCGGCGCCGACACCATCGCCGCGGCCTCCGCCGGTGACTGGCAGGCAATGTACGACGTGAACGTGCTCGGCACCCTGCACATCGTCCAGGCCCTGCTGCCCAAGCTGATCGCGTCAGCGGCGCCGGCACGATCGTGCTGATGGGTTCCACCGCGGGGCTGATCAGCTACGAAGGCGGTGGCGGGTACGTCGTCGCCAAGCACGGCACGCACGCCATCGCTGAGACGCTCCGGCTCGAGCTGTACGACCAGCCTGTCCGGATCATCGAGATCGCGCCCGGCATGGTCAAGACAGCCGAGTTCGCCGTGAACAGGTTCCGCGGCGATGCCGATCAAGGCCGCCGCCGTCTATGCCGGGGTGGCCGAGCCGCTCACCGACGCTGACGTCGCTGACGCGGTGGCCTGGGCAGTCACCCGCCCCGCGCACGTCAACGTTGATCTCATGGTGCTTCGGCCCCGTGCGCAGGCTGCCCAGCACAAGGTGTACCGGGAAACCTGAGGCCACCGCGGGGGTGCGGCGCCAGGGCTACGGCGTCCGGCCGTTCACCGCGACGAAGCTCTGGTCGTGACCGTGCCAGGCTAGGCCGCCGGCCAGCCAGGTGCTGCTGGCCCGCGCTACCGGAGCCAGCGCCGTCAGCACCCCGTCCAGGCGCCTGGCCTCGGCACGGTAGCTGATCCACTTCTTGCCGGTCCAATGGGCGAACGGCCCGGCCCAGACCCCGCCGTGGTCATCGGCGGTCAGGACGTCGGTCGTCAGCAGGCCCGCGGGCACGGGCACGGACCGGAGCCGGGTCCCATTCCAGTGGTAGAGCACGCCCAGATTGCGCGGGCCAGGCAAGTGTCCCCAGATCCACACGTCGGTTGCTGAACTCGCAGCCAGCACTGGATTGCCGAGCCGCCGGTTCACTCCGGCGCAGCGTAGCCATCTGCCGTGCGCTCGCTCGTAGAGCACCGGCACGAAGGTCTGATCCGCCGGGCGGAACCCGCTGATGGCCAGCCCGAACACATGCTTGCCGCCAGCCGTGATGCCCCACAAGTCAAGGTGCACCTTGGCGGCCAGCCAGGTGCTGCCGTTCCAGTAGGTGGCCGGCGTGGAGCAGCTGAACAGGCAGGTCCCGGGGCTGATCGCCCAGGCACTAGTCCGGCTGAGTACCGCATTCTCGTTCGTGCCGAGACTATTGATCGGTATCTGAAGGGTGCGCCACTGTGTGCCGTTGTACTGCAGCACCTCGTCGATGCCGCTGCGCCAGATTGACCCGAAAATCCACACGTCATCCGGACCGGTGGCGTAGACGCTGGCCGGCTCGAACGCCTTGCCAGCTCCCGGCACGTCCACCGGCAGCCAGTGCTTGCCGTTCCAGTGCACGATGAGCGGGCCGGGCCGCTGGACGTACTCCCCGACCGCCCAGGCGTCATTGCGGGCCGGCGCGGCCACGCCGAGCAGCAGATTGCCCTGCCTGGCGTGTGCCAGGTACACCTGACGCCAGCCCGGCGATGCCGCGGTGGCGGCCAGTACCAGGCTGCCGCCAGCGGCACTGATGGCGACCGCCGCTGTCACCGCCGTCAGCAGCCGACGCATCCGATACAGCATCCTGCCCACACTCGTCCCTCGTCGCGGCGCAACGCCAGTAAAGATCCCCGTAGCCCGGCCGCGCTGGCGGTTCCGGACTGCTCCCTATGATGCAGGATGTGGCACCCGGAACGACCTAAGCAGAGCCGTTGAGTGATTCGCCCTGATCTAGCTGCGGTCCCACAGTATCTCGCCCGAAATCATGGTTCGCTTTCAGTCGGTCTGGGTTACCTTGCTGAGTCCCCGCGGCCGGTCCGGGTTAATGCCAAGCCGCCGGGCCAGGGCCTCCGTCACAAGCTGACCTGGCACGATCAGGCCGATAGGCGCGAGCCACTCTGGCAGCCGCGGGCCGGCGAGCGCCGCCGTGCAGGCCGAGGCCAGCGCCGCTCCGCCGCCGATGCCGAACGCACTCGCGCCCGCTCCGCGCACCCGGTTGGCGAGGTCAACAGTGCCGGCCAGGGTCGGTCCGGAGTCGGCCGCCAGCACGATAGCGGGGGTACCCGCGTCCACGACCGCGATCGGCCCGTGCAGCAGGTCCGCATAGGACAGGCCCATGGCGTGCAGGTAGCACGCCTCCTTCAGCTTGATCGCCAGCTCCAGGGCGGCGGCATAAGCCATACCGCGGCCGGAAACCACGACGCCGGCGACCTTCGACAGTTCGCTGACGACTGGCTCCAGCTCGCTCGGCGTGGCGGCCGCGAGCAGTTCCTCGATAGCGTCCGGGGCCGCCATCAGCTCCCCCGGATCCAGATCCGCGCCCAGGCCCAGGCCTAGTACCGCCAGCGCGGCCAGCTGGGTGGTAAATGTCTTGGTGGCCGGCACCGCCTGCTCGATGCCGGCTTCGGTGACGAACGCCACTTCTGCCGCCGCCGCAAGCGGCGACGCGGCGCCGCCGTTGGTGATCGCCAGGGTCCGGGCACCGCAGGAGGCAGCCCACTGCAGCGTCTCGACGATCTCCTCGGTCCGGCCCGACTGGGAGAGCGCGACGGCGAGCACGCCGGTCAGGTCGATGCGAGCCCGGTAGGTGGTGGCGATGGACGGCGCGGCGAGCGCGGCCAGCCGGCCCGCGTGCGCCTGAATCAGGTAGCTGCCGTAGACGGCGGCATTGTCCGAGGTACCTCGGGCGATGAACAGCACCGTCCTGGTGTCGGCCGCCAGCTGGCGCACTTCGTCGCGGCGCGGCAGCAGCGCGCTGATCGTGGCCCTGAGCGCCTCGGGTTGCTGTGCGATCTCCTGCCGCATCAGCGACAGGCCGGCCCCGTTCCCGTCCTGATTCACGTGGTGGTCCCTCCGGTAACGGTGGTCAGGCGTGCTGCCAGCCCGGCAGGCCTTGGCCCTGCGGGCAGACCGTGGCCAGGGTGGCCGCGGCGCCATCTGTATATACGAGCTGCCCGGCTACCCAGGTCGCGCGCGTCTTCAGGTCCGGGCCAAGCCACACCAGATCGGCTGCGGCCGACGGCCTGATCCGGCCAAGGTCGGGCCGGCCGATCAGGTCCGCGGGAATACTAGTGGCCGCGCGGGCCGCGTCCGCGAGCGGGACACCGCAGGCCACAGCGTTGGCCACGGCCGTGTCCATGCGCAGCGCCGAGCCGGCCAGGGTGCCGTCGTGGCGGACCGGCGGAGCGCCGTCAGCGGGCGGCAGCGTGATCGGCTCGCCACCGAGCAGGTACTCGCCCGGCGGCATTCCGGCCGGCGCAGCCGCATCGGTGACCAGCACGATCCTGCCTGGCGCTGCCCGGAACGCCACCGCGCATACCGGCCCGGCAACGTGGTGGAGGTCGACGATCAGCCCGCTGGTGAGCCGGTCATCGGCTAGCGCCTGGCCGGGCACGCCCGGCTCCCGGTGGCCCAGCGGTCGTTGCGCGTTGAACAGGTGCGTCACCATTCGCGCTCCGAGCCCGGCTGCCATGGCGACCTGCTCGGCAAGGGCGTCGGTGTGACCGACGCTGACGACCACACCAGCAGCGGTGAGCTGGCCGATCGCAGCCAGCGCGCCGGGCCGTTCCGGCGCCAGCGTGACAAGCCGGAGTATTCCTTGTGCGGCGTCGAGCAACTCGCTGATGGCAGCCGGCGTGGGGTCGGTAATCCAGGCCGGGTTGTGCGCGCCGCGCCGGGTCGCAGCGATGAACGGGCCTTCCAGGTGCACGCCGAGCACCCGTGCACCGTCGGCTGGCAGGCCAGGTGCGAACCCTGCAATTGCCCGCAGCGCCCTGGCGAGGCTGTCGACCGGCGCGGTTATCAGCGTCGGCAGGAAAGCGGTCGTGCCGGTCGACGGCAGCCGGCCGGCCACGGCTGCCCACCGGTCCGCCTCGGCCGTCTGGAAATCCTCGCCGAAGTACCCGTTCACCTGCAGGTCCACAAAACCCGGCAGCAGGTATCCAGTAGGCAGCGTGAGCCGATCCATTGCGCTTGCACCGGGCGGCAACGCGCCGGCGCCGACGCGGCTGATGACACCGGCGGTTAGCTCGACAAACCCGCTGAACGGAACCGGGCCGGCCGATTTCTCGGCCGTGATGATGCTCTCGGCGGCAATCAGCACAGGACGAAGGCTAACGGCCAGCCCGGCTCAGCTCGCCAGCGCCGCCGACGGGCAGCGCCGCCGGACCGGACAGGAAGTCTCGCATCTCGGCAGCGACCAGGTCAGGCCGCTCCATCATGGCCACGTGGCCGATCTTCGGCAGCACGACGACCCGGCAGTTCCCGAACGTCCTGGCGGCCCTGCCAGCGTTCGCCGGATTGACCAGCCGGTCATGGCTGCCGTGGATGACCAGCGTCGGCGCCGTCACCTTAGCGGCCTCGCGCCATAGCGAGCCAGGGCCCGGCCGGGTGTATTCCGCCACCAGGGCACGGCCGGATCGCAGCAGTGCGTCACCTGCGTAGACCAGGCCGTCGCGGCGAATCACCTCGGCGACGGCCTCGGCCCGGCGGGCTTCGTGCAGCAGGCCGGGATCGGCGAACAGGTCGTTGATGGTCATCTCGGTGCGCTGCTCTGGCGGAATCTGGACCAGTCGCTTCAGGATCCACCGACCCAGGCCCGGCGTGCTGACCACCGCAAGGCGCATCGGCAGCAGCCGCGGCCGCAGGTCGGGCAGGGCGGGCGATACCAGCGTCAGAGAACGCACCAGGCCGGGGTACCGAGCTGCAATCCTCGTGCTGATGGCTCCGCCCAGCGAATTGCCGATCAGGTGGACTGGCCCGGCGTGACGCTCCTCGATCAGGCCGACGACCGCGGCGACCCGGGCGTCGAGCGAGTAGTCACCATTATCCGGTGGCGGTGAGTGCCCGAAGCCGGGCAGGTCTAGCGCCTCGCCGGCCAGCACCGGGCCGGCCCCGGACGGCTCGCTCAGCAGTCCCATCAGGTCTGTCCAGTTGGTCGCTGACCCGCCAAGTCCATGCACGAAGACGGCAGGCTCAGCGCCAGCCGTGGCCGGCACCTTCCGGACGAATACCTGGCCATGACCGAGCCGAACCAGCTCTCCTGGCCAGCGGGCAATCGGCTGTGGCCGGGCCGGGCCGTCGCCAGGAGCTGCGCTGCTGACGTGCACGGCGCGCCGAGTCGGGAACCGCCATCCCCTTGGCCGCGAAAATCGGCCAGCGGCATCGAACTGGTCAGTCATGCCGACTAATCCTACTCCCCAGTAGGACCAGGGGAGTTCCCCAGTAGGACCAGGAGAGTTTTCAACATCGTGTAAGTTCCGCCGCCGCAAACCAGATGAAATCGACCGCCGGTGTTGCTGGAACGTGCACGGTGTAAGACGGGTCACCGAGCAGGCGACCGATTTACGCCTTTTTTATCTACTATGCGCACTCAGCCGGGCGCGCCGGCGCTGGCGCGGTGCGGCGTCGGGCTCCTTTGCTGCGGACTTGCTGCTTGCGGCCTTCGTCTTGCTCGCGGCAGCACTGGGTTCGGCCGCGGCGCGGTTCGCGGCGGCAGTGTTAGCTGCGGCCGGCTTTGCGGCGCCCGACCGAGCGGAAGGCGGCTTTGCCGTCCCTGTTGATGCCGCGCTGGCCTTGGTGCCGGGCCGTTTCGTGGCCGCCTTCGCGGCGTCGGCTTTCGCCGTGCCAGCCTTCGCGGTGCCAGCCTTCGCGGTGCCCGCCTTCGCCGTGCCAGCCTTCGCGGTGCCTGCCCTCGCGGTGCGTGCGGCAGCGGGGGGCGCGCCCTGCTGCTTCGCCGGCGTGCGGCCACGGGCCGGACGGTCTGCTTCGCCGGAGTCCTGATCGTCGTCGTCGGCGGCGGCAATACTGAGTCTGCCGCCCTTGGCCGCGGCAAGGCTTGCTCGCAGCGCGTCGGCCAGGCTCGACGGCTCACCGGTGTCGAGCTCGCCGACCTCCGGCTGCATGATCTCGCGGCCCTCCGTCTTCGCTGCTACCAGTTCCTGCAGCGCTTCGCGGTAGCCGTCGTGGAACTCGTCGGGATCGAAGTCGACCGTCATCGACTCGATCAGTGAGCTGGCCATCCGCAATTCCTGCGGCCGGACATCGACGCTGTCGTTCAGGAACGGGAACGCCGTCTCCCTGATCTCGTCCGGCCACAACAGCGTCTCCAGTACCAGTACGCCTTCGCGCGCACGCAGGATTGCCAGTGACTCGCGCTGCCGGAGCGCGACCTGGGCGATGGCAATCTTGCCCGACTCCTCCAGCGCATCGCGGAGCAGGCAGTAAGCACGCACCCCCGCGGTCTCGGGCTCCACGTAATAGCTCCGGTTGAACAAGATCGGGTCGAGCTGGTCGCTCGGGCAGAACTGCACGACCTCGATGCTCTTGGTCGTGGGCAGCGGCAGCTCGGCCATGTCGTCCTCGGTCAGTACGATCATCTGGCCGTCCGGCAGCTCGTAACCCTTGGCGATGTCCTCATAGGGCACTTCCTGCTCGTCGATCGAGCAGAACCGGCGGAACCGGATCCGGCCGCCGTCCTCCCTGTGCACCTGCCGGAAGGCAATGTCCTTCTGCTCGGTTGCTGTGTAGAGCTTCACCGGGATCATGACAAGCCCGAAGGAGACTGCCCCCTTCCACATGCTTCGCATGGCGTCTCCCTACCCCGCTGTGGACCGACTACTAATTCTGGCCTTGATCGAGCGCGCATGTCAGTCCGTGACGGGTACTGATACCAGTAGTGTTGTCCGCATTCCGCTGTTCGGCAATATGTTCGAGTACTGAAAAATGGCGAGAGGGTGCAGCGTGAGCGACAAGGGACTGGAAGCACCGGACGCCGACCTGGCGGAGCAAGAACTGACTGCGATACCTGAGGATGCCGAGCCTGACGAGGCTGACCTCCCAGCTGAGCTGCCGCTGGAGGCCGACGAGGCGGACGCGGCGGAGCAGGCGCGCCGAGTCAGGCAGGACGACGACGACTACCGCTGAGCCGCGAGCTACCCGGCCGTAGGATTGACTTCTCAGAAAGGCTGCAGCGCCGCAGCCGTCATATCACCAATTTCGGAGACATAGTTGACCGTATCGCCACAGGCCAAGCCCGGAAGCACGCGGCTGCCGCGGCCTGCGCGCCGGCTGCAGCTGCTGGGAGCGGCCCGTGACGTGTTCGTGGCCCAGGGCTATCACGCAGCGGCAATGGATGAGATTGCCGAGCGCGCCGGCGTCAGCAAGCCGGTGCTGTACCAGCATTTCCCCGGCAAGCTTGAGCTGTACCTGGCCTTGCTCGACGAGAGTGCTGAGCAGCTGGTCCAGACTGTCAGCGACGCGCTGTCCTCGACCGACGACAACCGAGAGCGTGTCCCGGCCACGTTTAAGGCGTTCTACGACTTCGTCGCCGGCACTGGCGAGGCCTTCCGGCTGGTTTTCGAGTCGGATCTGAGTAATGAGCCTGCCGTGCGGGAGCGACTCGAGAAGACCATCTACGAGTGCGCCGACATGGTCAGCCAGTTCATCCGCGAGGACGCGGGCGTAACCGACGAGGAAGCGCACCTGCTCGGCGTAGCGCTGGTCGGAATGGCACAGGTCACCGCCCGGTACTGGCTGAGTACCCAGGGCGCGATCCCGAAGGATGCCGCTGAGCAGCTGATAGCCAGGCTGGCCTGGCGCGGCATTAGTGGCTGGCCGCTGACAAGCTGACCTGATCGACGGCGGGAACGGCGACCTACTGCCGGCTCGCGGATTCGTTTTCGCTCGCGGCGTAGCAGGCCAACGGCCCGGAACCACCCGATAGAGATCCCGGCGCGCTAGCCTCGAATGGCCGAGAGGAGCGCTGTGGAAGTCAAGATCGGGATACAGTCCGTACCGCGTGAGCTCGTCCTGGAGACTAATTCCTCCGCGGATGAAGTCGCGTCGGCGCTGGAGGATGCCGTCGCAAAGAGCGGCGTATTCACTCTCCTGGACCACAAGGGCGGCAGGGTCCTGGTCCCGGCCGACAAGATCGCCTACGTCGAATTTGGCGGCAACGAGCAGCGGCGCGTCGGGTTCGGCAACCCGTCCGGCCCGTCTATCTAGCCAGCACCGAGCCCACCCGGAGCGCGCTAGCGCCCGGTCAGTTCGTCTAGTCGGCGAGGCCCAGCGCGGCCATCCGCTGTGCGTGCTTGTCGGTAAGCTCAGCGAACATCCTGCCGATATCGCCGAGCTGGCTGGCCGCGCCCCCCGCGAGCAGCCGGGCCAGCGGCTCCCGCTCGGCTGCGACCCGCTGCGCCTGGCCAAGCGCCTCGCCTACCAGCCGCCTCGCCCACAGCGCTAGGCGGCCGGCCACCCTGGGGTCAGCGTCGATCGCCTCGCGGACCCTGGCGATGACAAACTCCGAGTGACCGGCGTCGGACAGCACTTCCAGCACCAGGTCCCTGGCGGGCGCGTCGAGCACCTCGGCGGCCAACCGGTAGAAATCTGCCGCAATGCCGTCTCCGACGTAGGCCTTGACCAGCCCTTCCAGCCAGTCCGATGGGGCCGTCCGGGCATGGAAGTCGTCCACCGGGGAGACGAACGGCTGCATGGCCTGCCCCGGTTCCGCCCCGAGGTCCTTGATCCGCTGGCTGAGCAGCTGGAAATGGCCGAACTGGGCCACCGCTAGCTCGGCCAGCGCGGTCTTGTCTGCCAGTGAGAGCGCCAGGGCCGCGTCATCGGAGATCCGGAAGAACGCGGTCAGTGATGCATAGGCCAGCAGCCCCAGCAGGTCGAGCAGGCCGTCGGCCCGCGCATTGCCTCCATCGTCGCTCACCGGCGCACTGTAACAAGAGCTCCTAGCCACGGAGCACGCGAGTTACCAGCTGCCGGAACTCCGGGAGCGACGCGCGGGCTGGTGCACAAGGGCACGATGCGCAGGTTGCTAGACTGGTAGATGATCCACATGCGGAATGTGCTAGCCCCCGGCCGTGTTGTCCCTAGTGTTAGGCGTCACGATCATCGGAGCCTGCAGGCAGCCGGATGATGACGCGCCACTTCTCCTCCGCGAGAGCGCGGCCCCGGCCGCGACACGGCAAGGCTGCCCCGCTGGAGAGGTCACAGACCTGCTTACGGCAGACTATGGCCTGGCAACTAATGCCAGGGAGCCGCGAGCCCAACTAGAGGCGGAAGCCCTGACCACGTATACGACAACCATGGATGATAACCAAGCGACTGATCCCGCGGACTCGATCGAGCCGGACGGTACCAGCAGCCCGGCTCTCGACCCGGCGGTTCCCGAGATTCCCGGAACCGAGCCCGTCGCGGCCGCACTACCCATTGAGAAGACGTTCCGCGACTTCGGTATCGCCGAGCCGATCTGCGCTGCACTCGAGGCCGAGGGGATCACTACCGCGTTCCCCATCCAGGCGCTCACCCTCCCGGTTGCTCTCGACGGGCATGACCTCATCGGCCAGGCCAGGACGGGCACCGGCAAGACCTTTGCCTTCGGTATCCCGATTCTGGAGCGGCTCGACGAGACGCAGCGCGAGAAGGCCTCACCTCGCGCCCTCATCGTGGTGCCGACCCGTGAGCTGGCCATCCAGGTAGCCGCCGACATCCAAGCCGCCGGATCCCGGATGGGCGCCAGTGTGGTCACGCTCTACGGGGGCCGGGCATATGAGCCGCAGATCGACGCGCTGGCCACCGTCGACATCGTCGTCGGGACGCCAGGACGGCTGCTCGACCTGGCCAGGCAGGGGCACCTCAAGCTCGGCCGGGTGCGCCAGCTGGTTCTGGACGAGGCAGACAAGATGCTGGACCTCGGCTTCCTGCCGGACGTAGAGCGGATCCTGCAGCTGACGCCGGCTGGCCGGCAGACGATGCTGTTCTCCGCCACCATGCCAGGCGAGATCGTCACCCTGGCCCGCCGCCACCTGAGCCGGCCCATGCACATCCGAGCCGAGCAGCACGACGAGCCACAGCATGTGCCGAGCACCGAGCAGCACGTTTTCCGCGCGCACCAGATGGACAAGATCGAGGTGCTAGCCAGGGTCTTGCAGGCCGAGGGCCGCGGTCTGACCATCGTGTTCTGCCGGACCAAGCGCTCAGTCGACCAGGTCGCTACCACGCTCACCACCAAGGGCTTCGCTGTCGCCGCAGTGCACGGTGACCTCGGCCAGGGCCAGCGCGAGCGAGCCATGCGGGCGTTCCGGTCCGGCAAGGTCGACGTTCTCGTCGCTACCGACGTCGCTGCCCGTGGGCTGGATGTCGACGACGTGACGCATGTTGTCAACTACGAGTGCCCAGAGGACGAGAAGGCCTACCTGCACCGCATCGGCCGCACCGGCCGGGCCGGGCGCGAGGGCGTAGCCGTCACCTTCGTCGACTGGGCAGATCTGCACCGATGGAAGACCATCAACGACACGCTGCACCTGGACCATCCTGAGCCGCTGGAGACCTACTCCACCTCCGAGCATCTCTACACCGCACTGACCATCCCGGCAGGCGCGAAGGGCGTGCTACCGCGGGCGCAGCGGGAGAGGGCGGGCCTTGAGGCCGAGCTGCTTGAGGATATCGGCGAAACGGGTAAGACCCGTTCGCGCAGCGGCAGCAGCCCCCGAGACAACGACCGGCGACCGGGGTCGGGCGGCCCGGCCAGGCACGATCGGGCCGGCCATGGGGCCGACGGCGATCGCGAGGCCAGGTCCCGTACCCCGCGGTCCCGCCGTCGTACCAGAGGCGGCCAGCCCCCTGACAGCTCGCCCGGCGGATCCGTTGCGCAGGCTGGCGACGATGCGGCGCAGGCCCAGCAGAGCGCTCTCGGAGATTCCGGCGCCAGCGCTACGGACCAGCCAGTCCGCAAGCCGCGCAGGCGGCGTTCGTCGCGGGGACGCGGAGGCGGTCAGTCCGCGGTCGGCCAGTCCGGAGGCGGCCAGCCGCCAGCAGGATCGGCTCCGGCCGGACCTGCGACGCCGGCATAACCGCGCCCTGACTCAGCGCACCACACTGCGGCGCAGGATCGCAGGACGGCGAGCGGACCAGCGACGCCGCAGTAACGCGTCGCGACCATTAGTGCGAAACAGTGGTGTAACCCGATGGGTCGGCTCGGCGCGACAGGAAACCGCGCCGTAACCCGCCGGACCACGGGCGCTGGCACAATTGATCTGGCCCGGTCCGGTGCCGGGAGGAACTCTGGCAGCGGATCGTGCGTTATTTGACTGTTACATTTCAGCGGTTACTCGGTAGGCTGCGACGTCGTGAGTACTCCCCGCTCCCTGGAGATGCCCGACCATGTCCGATCGGCAACGCTGCCGACCGCTCGTGGTTCCTTCGCGATCCTGGAGGCCCAGCCCTCCAGGGGCGTGAGCTTCCGCAGGCCTGGCTTGCTGGTACCCGGCTTCACCGGCAGCAAGGAAGACTTCCTTGCGATTCTTGAGCCGCTGGCAGCCGCCGGTCGGACCGTGTACGCCTACGACCAGCGCGGGCAGTACCAGAGCCCGCACGCGAACGACCGCTCTGGCTATGCCGCCGCCGAGCTGGCGGCCGACGTCCAGGCCATGGCCGACGCTGTCTCCTCTGATGCTGACGGGGTACACCTAGTCGGCCACTCGATGGGCGGGCTCGTCGCGCGCGAGGCCGTGCTGCAGCGGGCGGCTACGTTCTTGTCGCTGACCCTGCTGGGATCGGGACCTGGCAGCCTTGGCGGCGATCGAGCCGACACGCTGACCGACGTGCTGGGCGTGCTTGACCCGAGCAACGGCGAACTGCCCGACGATCGTGCGCAGCTGACCGACCTGGTCAGGCAGTTCTGGCAGCGACGAACTAGAACCGCAAGCACGGGCCGACGGTACCGACGACCACGTCATCGCGTTCCTGCGCGAGCGAACCCTGCGGACCTGCCCGATCCATTACATCGCCATGGCGCAGGTACCTGCTCGACTGCCCCGACCGGACCGACGAACTGGCCAAGGCCGTCAGCACCGCCTGCCTGCCGACCATGGTCGTCTACGGCGAGAACGACGACGCCTGGTCACCCGCCGAGCAGGATCTCATGGCCAGGCGCCTCGGTGCCGAGCGCACCTGCATCCCCGGGCGCCGCGCACTCTCCCGCCGTCGAGGCGCCGGTCACCACGGCCAGCATCCTCACCAAGTTCTGGAATGCGGCCGAGCGCCGCCAGCCCACCGTCCACTCCTGCGGCCGCGCCCAGGCGAACCCAGACCGGCGCTGTACCGGGCCCGAGTCGGCTGACGGTCAGCCGCTGCCGACGACTCGCAGCGGGCGCACGGCGACATCGCGGCCGCAGCGTCCGGCGGCCTCGGCACTGAGGCCATCCCAGGGCCGGCGCTGGCGTTGCTGCCGCGCTGCCCTCGGCGCACTGAGCGCGGTAGTCGCACCAGCCGCAGCCGACGCCCGGGCCTGGCGGGAAGACCTCGTCGGCCGGCCGGTCGCCGGACGTGGCGGCCTTGTACTGCTCATCCGCGCGGGCGCACTCCTCCGCGATGGCCTCTGCCCGGCCCAGCTGCCTGGCCAGCGACTCCGCAGTGTGCTCCCAGGCCAGCACCGTTGCCGGTGGGCAGGTGATGCAGCTCGACCCGGCGGCACGGGCGGCGCATCACCCGCTCGGCGGCGAGCGCGTACAGCGCCAGCGCCAGCGAGGTCCGCGCGTCGTCGACGGTCAGCACGTGCCGCCCGGTCTTGTAGTCAACGACCACGAGCTCGCCCGGTCCGCCGCCGTCCTGGCCGGCGGTCATCGAGCCGGTCGACCCGGCCGGACACAGCGATCAGGTCGGTCCGGGTTGCCACCGTGCGCTCGACGCCCACCGGCTCGCAGGCCGGATCCAGGGTCGGCCACGTAGCGCCTCAACCATCGCCCGGCACCGGCGCCGATGCTCGAGTCGACTGCGCGTCGTCGGCGAAGCCGTCGGTGAGCCAGCCGCTCTCCAGCAGGTCGCCCGCCGCGGTCACGGTCCGTTCCCGGCGGGGCAGCCGCCACCATGCAGCCAGCGCATTGTGCACGCTCGCTCCGAGACTGTTGTGCGCCCACGGCGGGCCTTTCGGCGGCGCAGGCCGGTCCAGGTAGGTCATCCGATACCGGCGCGGGCAGTCGAGCCAGGTGCTCAGCCTGGTAGGCGTGCACGCATACAGCCGCCGCGGCATGCCTTCGAACCCGAGCTGCTCCACTGCGTCCATCTTGGCTCAGGCTACTGACAGCGGCGCCGCGCCGCCCCGGGCCAGCCGCGGCGCGAACGGCTATTCGCCGTCGGCGTCGAGCGTCGGCCCGCCGAGGCCGCCGGGCAGGCTACCGGCGTCCTGACCGGCCGCGACCCAGGTGTCGAACCGCTTCTCGGCCAGTGCCACGGTGAACTCGCCGCCATGACCCGGCAGTATCCGCGTATCCGGCGGCAGGGTCAGGATCTGGGCGCCGATCGCGTCCAGCTGGCGGCCCCAGTTCGGGTAGCCGTCCTCGCGGGCGACCGGCCCGGTCTCGGTGACCACATCCCCGCTGAAGACGACTTCGAGGTCATCGCAGTACAGGCAGCACGATCCGCGGCTGTGGCCGGGCGCATGCAGCACTTCCAGCGTGACGCCCGCGACCTCGAACCTGCCGCCGTCGGCCATCTCGATCTCCGGCTCGACTCCTCGGTGCACCTCGCGCCAGGCCATCCGGTCGCCGGGATGCAGCGCCACCGGCGACTCGTCCCGCTTGGCCACGTCGATCGCCGCGGCAGTATGCCCAGCGTGGCCATGCGTGCAGATCACCGCGAGGATCTCCCGGTCCGGCCCGACTGCGTCCAGCACCGCGGCCGCGTCGTCTCCCGGATCGATCACGATGACCTCGTCATCGTCTCCGATGATCCACGAGTTGGCCCTACCGGTGACGCGATCTATCCGCGCACCGATGCGTTGCCATCGACGCTGCTCCCTCCATGGTTGCTGAGATTCCTGAGAAACTGCTGGGAAAACGCACTGAGTGTACTTATCGGTGGCACGCTGGCGCGAGCAGTAGTCCGACCTGGAAGGAGCCAGGCTTATGCGCAAGTACCTTTACATGGTGGCGGCTGCCACCTCCGCTTTGCTCATTGCAGCGCCCATGGTCCCAGCTGACGCCGCCGCGGCGCACGTGCTGACCATACGCAAGGCGGGCGGAACCGCTGTCAGCAAGGGCGCTGTGCTGACATCAGGCCTGGCGAAGAAGACCGTCGCTACATTCAAGGTCGGGACGGGCACGTCGGCCATAACGGTGAAGTGCACGTCGGCCACGTTCACCGCGAAGGTCACGAGCAACCCGGCCGCCTCTGGGAAGGCTGTCGCGACCGAGTCGGTCACGGTCGTCCAAGCTTGCGAAGTGCGGTGGTGTTTCCGGCGCGAAGTCGATCACCGTAACCGCCAAGAATTTGCCGTACGTTGCCACAGTCAGTGCCGCCAAGGGCAATCCGGTGAAGGTGAGCGGTACGAAGAAGTCCAAGCCGATCAGCTTGACTGCGACCGTCAAGCTCGCCACCACCACGATCACCTGCACCTACACAGCAGCGAGCATCGCCGGCAAGGCGTCGAACAAGGGCAATACCATCGCCTTCTCGAGGCAGAAGTTCAAGTTTTCTACCGGCGGTTCGCTCTGCACGAGCCTCGGGAACACCGCGAGTTTCTCGGCTACCTACGGCCCGGTGACGGACACCAGCGTCAAGGGCAAGCCGAAGGTATTCGTGAACTGACCGAGCACGCGAACGCGATCTACCCTGTCCCGGCCGCGCGGGCTAGCCTGACCCGCACGGCCGGGTCGGCGGTAGCCCGGAGGGTCACGAAGCGGTCACTAGCAGACGCGCCGGTGGCCCGCCCGACAAGCTGCTCATAACCGCCGTCCGGGGCGACCTCCGTCCCGATCCGGTAACCGGTCAGCGCGCCGTGGTCGTCGCTGCCGCCGGAGGCTACGAGAGCCAGCCGGGCACAAAGAGCCAGCAGGCGGGTCCGTTCGCCGTCATCTTGCTGCGGGTGATTGACCTCGACCCCGGTCAGGCCGACCCGGCCATGTCTTCGATGACCTCGTCCGGGATCTGCCAGCCGCGGGTATGGCCACGCGGGTGGGCTAGCACCGTCACCCCGCCTGCCGACTGCACCAGCCGGATCGCCTTCACCGGGTCCAGCGCGTACCGCGATACATGCGCGCGTCCGCCCGGCCCAATCCACTCGCTGGTGAACGCGTCCTCGAAGGCCGGGACCACGCCCGGCTGCTACCAGGGCCCTGGCAACGTGCGGCCTGCCGACGACGCCCCCGCCCGCGATCTCGCTGACCTGATCCCAGGTGACCGGCGCGCCAAGCTTCGCCAGCTTGTCCACCATCGCCCTGGCCCGGTAGAGCCGGCTCTCCCTGATCTCCGCCATCTCGCCGGCCAGATCCTCGTCGCGCGGGTCGAAGAGGTAAGCGAGGATATGCACGCTGTGACCCTCGATGCGGCAGGACAGCTCAGCGCCCGGTAGCAGGGTCAGGCCAGGTACGGAGGGCCTGGGCCGCCTCCCAGTGACCAGCCACCGTGTCGTGGTCGGTCAGCGCTACCACGTCAAGGCCCGCGGCGGCGGCGCGGCGCATCACCTCAGCGGGCGGCTCGGTGCCGTCTGAGACATTGCTGTGGCTATGCAGGTCGGCGCGCACTATGCGACATTAGCCCGGCAACTGCGGCGAGCGGGCGCCGAACGGCAGGTCCATTTCCTGGCCCGGATCGCGCAGGTCCCGAAGTTCGAGCGGCTCGACCATCATCATCCCGGCCGTGTCCGGCCACATGAGGAGCCACAACCAGGTCCCGGACACCTCACCGGCGAAGGCAGCGCAGCCCTTGGCGTCGACATGCCACAGCGGGAACTCATGATTGGCTACCTCGACCACCCCGGCCGGCTGGCCGACGGTGAGCTTATCGCCCGGATCGGGGCCATCGAGCCCGGCGAACCTGGCCCCCAGGCCGACTCCAGGCTCCTCGGAGATCAGCATCATGTCCGCGGCACCGCCCATGGGGTTCGGCCCGGACAGCGCCACCGAGCAGCCGCGGGTGCCCGTTCTCTCGTCGCCGGCCGCCGCGAATCCGCTGACCAGCCAACCCGGCGGCAGCGGCCACGGCAGCCAGACCGGCACCTCAGCGCCGCGCAACACGCCGTCAAGGCCTTCCTGCGATGGGCTGAGCCCGGTCCGAAGCGGGTGCACGTCGCCGTGCAGCCCGCAGTGGTACGCACTTGACCAGATATTGGGCTCGCGCAGGGTTGACTCACAGCGCGGGCATGTGAGTACCGGTCTCATCTCACTGAGCGTTATCCCCAAGATCCGCTGCGTCAACTACCTACTGGCGGGTATCTCGCTGCCCGGCCGCAGGAATCGGCAGGCAGGCTCGATTTCCAGGCAGCTGCGGCCACGATCTGATGTGCGCAAGCTGTGCGAGCCCGATCCTGGCTAAGCTGCGCGGATGGCAGAGCGAACAGCCGAACCTGGCCCCGTTCCCGCGGTAATCCGGGTGCCGTGCGTCGGAGCGATTATCAAGGACGCGGACGGTCGGCTGCTGCTCGTCCTCCGCGGGCACGAGCCCGGCAAGGGCTTGTGGTCAGTGCCCGGCGGGCGAATCGAGCCTGGCGAGACTGACCAGCAGGCGGTGGTCAGGGAGGCTCGCGAGGAAACCGGCCTCGAAGTGGCCTGCGGCGCGCTGCTCGGTGCCGTCGAGCGGCCTGGCCTGGCCGGGGCCGTAATCGACATCAGGGACTATGCGGCCGTGGTGACCGGCGGCCTGCTCGTCGCTGGCGACGACGCGGCAGACGTCCGCTGGGTCACCGCGGCCGAGGCTGAGGTTCTGGACACCGGCGGCAAGCTCACCGATGGCCTGCTCGACGCACTTCGATCCTGGCACGTCCTCTCCTGAGCCAATGTCACTCAATGCCGCTCGGCGGACTGGCGCGTCCGGGTCCGGATCCCTGTGGGGCTCAGGACAACTAAAGCGCAGAGTAACGCGTCATTGAGAAGAAGCTGAAAGTGTACTGACGGTGGTTTTCCTGCGGACCACTAAGGCCATTAGTGCGCCGTGCAGCCATAACCGCGAAACGAATGTGCCGTCTCGGTTGAGGACGCAGCTGGTGAGGGAGTCGCCGGTGGCCATGTACGGACGCGACGAGCTCGTCTGGGACCAGCTCGCGGGCGCAGGCCTGGTGTTCCTCGCTGAACGCGCAAGGCTGGGTCGGCTCACGTCCTATTCCGAGCTGAATATCACTCTCATGCAGCGGACAGGGCTGCCGGGTTTCGATTTCACCCGGGCTGACGAGCGGGTGGCGATGGGTCACTTGCTCAGCCGGATCGTCGAGCTGAATCGGCCGACGACCAATCTCATGATCTCCGCGCTGGTCTGTTACCTTGATGCCAATCATCCCGGCAGCGGTTTTTACGCTCTGGCGCAGAACCTGGGCCTGCTTTCCAGGAACGCTACTGCGCAGCAGAAACTCGACTACTGGGTCGGGCAGGTGGCAGCGTTACATGAGTACTACTCCAGGGACATCGATGCGGCCGGCTAACTACCCAGCTTCCTCACTGCCTGGGCAGCGCGCTGCACGCGGTGTTCGCGGGCGATAGCTACACCGCTGACTACGCCGACCCGACCACAGCAGGCTGCTCGGCAGCACCGGCCGCACGTTGACGGCCGACCTAGCGTGTGATCGCGTCCAGTCGCTGCTTGATGAACTCCGCCGCTACGACCGGCGCGTAGTCGTTCGGCTTGCCGATCGGCGGCTGCAGAGACTCGATTACCGCGTCATGGTCGGCCTCGTAGAAGTAGACAAGCGAGACAAGGTCTTCGTCGGGTGCCTCGGCCTGCGGCGGCAGCACGCGGTGGCGGTCGGACTTCCATCGGCCGCCACTCCACCGGGCGAGCAGGTCACCGGTGTTGATCGTGAAGGCGCCAGGCTGGTAAGGGGCGTCCTCCCAGCCGTCCGCTTCGGTCCACACCTGCAGGCCGCCGCGACCAGGCTCACGGTCGAGGATGGTGACAGTGCCAAAGTCCGTATGCGGGCCGATCCGGAACTGTCCCGGCTCAGGCTCGCCCGCGACCGTCATCGGCGGGTACCAGTTGATGTTCATCGTGTGGGTGGCATGCCTGGTGTGGCGGGTGAAGAAGTCACTGTCCTGGGCCAGCGCGGCCGCGCACAGCACGAGCAGTTCATCGGCCAGCGCGCGCATGCGCCCGAGGTAGGCGACAATGGCCGGCTGCAACGCCGGCACCTCGTGCGGGTAGACGTTGGGCTGGAACCAGTACCCGTCCACCGCCGCATCGCCGGTCGGCTCGTCCGCGCCGACCGCGAAGGACTCCTTCAGATCCGGCGGCGTCTCAGTACCTTCTGCGTAGCCGTTCGCCTCGACGCCAGGCGGCAGCCAGCCGCGGCCGCTGACAGTCACTGCGTAGCGCTGCTTGATCTCGGGCGGCAGTGCGAAGAACTCGCGCGCCCGGTCGCGCACCCGCGCCCGCAGCCCGACCGGCACGCCATGACCGCTGATCAGGAAGAAGCCCACGCGCTGGAGCGCCGCGTCAACCTCGGCAGCGACAGCAGCACGAGCCGCCTGATCGCCGCGGTACCACGGACCGAGATCGATGACGGGAACGGAGGACGGCATTGATTCGGCTCCGATGTCCAGGCCGCAACGCGGCGGGCGATCATGACGGAATCGGTCGGACACTCAAATTTATCCGGGTCAGCCCGGCTCCTGAGCCGACATATCCGCGCTGACTGTCGCACCAGCTGTAGCGCAGCCGCATACCTCCGGCAGGTTGATCTTCAGGCGCCCCGCTGCGACAGCGCGCCTCGGTCGCGCGGTCGCTACGGTCGCGGATGGCCAGTCGCGACAGATCGCGGCCGGCCATGCCGCTTCTAAGCTCGATCAGCGGGTCCGGAATGAGATCCCGTCGAGCGAGCACGGGTCACCGGTGCCGTTGATGTACACGTACCCGGTGGCGAAGACATCGACGTCATCGAAGGAGCTGCCGGTGCTGGCCGCGGCGATGAATGCGTGATTGACCTGCGGACGGAAACCCTTAGGCAGCCGGAAGGCATCGTTGTTGCCGCCGCCGCCGAACATGACGCCTTCCAGGTGCACCACACCCAGCGCGTCGATTGTTTGTCGGTGGTGACGATGTCGCGCATGGCGTGTTCGGCGATCTCGATGCCGAGGAGGACGGCGGGGACGCCGTGGGCGGCGGTGAGCTCCACCACGAGCTCGGCGAAGTGGACATCGGCCACCTGGAGGGGTGACACGTTGACCCACATGTGGAAACCCTCCGGCGGGGTCCCCGCCATCTGGAGCCGGGCCAGGTCGGCCAGGGCCCGGTCGAGGATCAGCGTCCATCGAGGCCGTGAGGCCCGCACTCTCGCCACGCCCAGGAACTCCGAGGGGGGGACCACCCCGTGGCCGGGCCGGTTCCACCGCACGAGAGCCTCCGCCCCCACGATCCCACCGGGACTGGAGATCGATGATGGGCTGGTATTCGAGGACCAGCTCTTCGTTCTGGTCCATGGCCACCCGGAGACCCTGCTCGATCTCGTGGCGCGAGGCGGCCCGGGCCCGCATGGTCTCGTCGAAGAGCTTCCAGGAGGCCTTCCCCTCGTCCTTGGCCCCGTACATGGCCAGATCGAGCAGTGCACGCGCAGGAGGGCGTCGGCGGTGGCGGTGGGATCCCCCGGCTCGGTGACGACGATCCCGATGGAGGCCGTGAGCCGGTGCTCGGTGGACCCGATGACGACGGGCCGCGACAGCTCGGCCAGGATGACCTCGGCCATGCCGAAGGCCGCGTGTCGAACAAGTCGACGTCGAGGGCGGAGCACCACGAACTCGTCGGCCCCGAAGCGGGCGATGGTGTCGGTGCGCCGGCGGGCCTCGGCCAGGCGGTTGGCCAGCTCCCGCAGGGCCAGGTCGCCGACGTGGTGGCCGAAGAGGTCGTTCACGGCCTTGAAGCCGTCGAGGTCGATGAAGAGGATGGCCAGAGCCGAGTGGTTGCGGCGGCAGGTGGCCAGGGCCTGGTTGATCCGGTCGTCGAGCAGGGCCCCAGGTCGCGGAAGCCCCGTGAGGGGGTCGTAGAGGGCCTGGTTCTGGCTGAGCCGCTCCAGGCGGGTGGTGAGGTTGCGGTTCTCGGCCACCAGGGCCCCCGTGGGCCAGTCCCCGCCGGACGGCCTCGACGAACGTCTCGGTGGCCATGGGCTTCAAGAGGTAGCCGTCGACCTGGCCCACCGCGGCGATGGCGGTCTCGAGCGAGGCATGGCCGGTGAGCAGGAGCACGGGCAGGGTTGGGCTCGCGCTCCTTCAGGGCCTGGGCCAGCTCCAGACCGTTTCGGTCCGGGAGGAGGTAGTCGATGACGACCAGGGCGGGGCCGTGATCGGTGTGGAAGGCGAGGGCCTGCTCGGCGCTTCGCCGCCCCGATGGCGGCGATCCCGGCCGCGGCGAGGACGGCCAGGAGGCTGCGCCCGGGTGGAGACGTCGTCGTCCACCACCAGGACGGTCTCCGACGTCGACCCTTCCGGGAGACTCGCCGGCCGGCGGGGAGGTCATGGCGCCGTCGGTCGAGGCCGCGCCACCACGGTCGACTGTTGCCACGGTGGGCCCGGCTCGCGCCTCTGCCTGCATGTCTCCGCACCCCGTCTCGCCGCCGCGGCGGCCGCCCGTCGTCGAGCCAGCTTCTATCACTCCACCACGCGAAGTAAATGCGCCAAACCCCCACACAATGTCGCTATTTGTGCCTTTCCCGGCCCTGGCTCTGCGGCCATTGACCGCACAGAGAGAAACATCCAGATACCACTATGAGTGTCTCCCGTGGGACCCGGGGGAAGATCTTTTACCTGCCGGTAACGTGACGGGCCCCCCGGGGCCGTGCCAGCCTGGGTCCCGGGCCCGCCTCGCCGGTGGGGGCGGGCGGAGAGGAGCATGGGTGCTGGCGTTCACATTCCCGGGCCAGGGGTCGCAGCGGGCAGGGATGGGCGGGGCCTGGGTCGACCACCCCTCCTGGGAGGTCGTGACCGAGGCCTCGGCCGTGGCCGGGCGCGACCTGGGACGGCTCCTGCTCGAGGCGGGTCAGGACGAGCTCACCCTGACGGCCAACGCCCAGCTGGCCACCTACGTGGTGAGCCTGGTGGTCCTCGACGCCATCGAGCGGGTCGGGATCGAGCCCACGGCCTGCGCCGGCCACAGCCTGGGCGAGTACACGGCCCTCACCGCCCGCGGGCGCCCTCGGCTTCGAGGACGGCGTCCGGCTGGTGGTCGAACGGGGCGAGGCCATGCACCACGCCGCCGAGGAGCGACCGGGGACCATGGCGGCCGTCCTGGGTGCCGACGAGGACGCCGTCGAGGCCGCCTGCCAGCGGGCCGAGGGCGAGGTCTGGGTGGCCAACTACAACGCACCGGGCCAGGTGGTGATCGCCGGGACCCCCGACGCCGTGGCCCGGGCCGGGACCATCGCCAAGGAGCTCGGGGCCCGGCGGGTCATGGCCTTCGCCGTGGCCGGGGCCTTCCACACCGCCCTCATGGCACCGGCCCGGGGCCGGCTGCGCAAGGCCCTGGCCAACACCCCGTTCACCGCCCCCGAGATACCGGTGGTGGCCAACGTCGACGGGCGGGTCCACCCCGCGCCCGACGAATGGCCGGGCCTGCTCTCGGCCCAGCTCTGCAGCCCCATCCGGTGGCGCCAGAGCCTGGGGCCGGCTGGCCGAGCTGGGCGCCACCCAGGTGGTGGAGGTGGGCCCCGGGGGGGTCCTGACCGGCCTCGCCCGGCGGACGCTGCCCGAGGCCCAGGCGCTCTGCGGTGGCCTCGCCCGACGACTCGGGGGCTCTGGTCGACACCCTGTCGGGATCCGAGACCTGG